>NZ_JAGGJP010000059.1 GCF_017872975.1 Rubellimicrobium aerolatum | reverse complement strand
TGTCGCGCTCACCTCACCCAGATCGTCGCGCTACAAGCGGTTACGTTCGTTCAGGCGCCCCTTCTTGAGCACCAGACGGGATGAGCCCTCGGGTCTCTCCGCGAGCCAGGCGCTGCGTCGGCCGAAGTACCTGCTCTCGGGCATCCTTGTTTGCGGCCGCTGCGGGGGCAAGCTCACGATCGCGGGCTCAGGCGACAAGCGCTACTATTGCGCGAACGCGCGCCAGAAAGGCCCCGCCATCTGCGAGGGCATGCCGGGTGTCCGACAGGAAGAGGAGGAGGATCAGGCGCTTTCGAGCCTTCAGCGCACCTGATGCAGGAGGAGGCTTACCAAGCCTTCCGAAGCCGAGTGGAGGCCGAGTTGACGGCGGTGAACAGGAGGCAGACGGCCGAGCTCGAGATTCTCGACCACCAGATCGGCCTTCGCGAGAAGGAGGTGACGAACTTGGTTGGGGCTGTCAGGATGGGACGGTTCAGCCTGTCCCTGAGCCAAGCGCTCGAGATCGCGGAAGCTGATCTGGCCGAGCTTCGCGCCCGGCGGAGCGCCGCGACGCCTCAGCGGATCAGCCTTCCCGAGGATCTCCCGCTGGTCTACCGGGCGCATGTCCAAGACACCGTCGCGAGCCTGTCCCACGAGAAGGCGCTCGGGCGGGCCAGCGAGATGCTGCGCAGCCTCATCGAGAAGGTGACCGTCACCTACGATCCAGATCAAAAGTGCCACCAGCTCACGATCAATGGCGATCTCCGGGTGCTGCTGGAACTCGGCGGCGCCCACGACAAGCCTGATGGCGACCCGGCCGGCCGTGGCGGCGGGAGCCCTGCTCGGCGTCCTTTCCCCTCTTCCGCAAACGACAAAGCCCCCACCAATGGCGGGGGCTCAAGGTCGTCAACCCAAATGCAGACAGCCCAGGGTCTCTTCTGGGCTGTCTGCATCGTCAGTCGTTTCGGTTGGTTGCGGGGGCAGGATTTGAAGTAAGCGTCTGGTCTAGCTGCTCTGACGGTCGGAGATGCCGAGGGATAGTGTCCGCTTGTGGATGATGGACACTATCGGGGTCTGGGGTGGCACG
>NZ_JAGGJP010000058.1 GCF_017872975.1 Rubellimicrobium aerolatum | reverse complement strand
GGGAGGGGGTCCATGCGGGCGCGGGCGGCGGTTGCGGTGGGGGCGGGGTTGCCCTTGGAGGTGATGGAGGTGGAGCTGGGGGGGCCTCGGGCCGGCGAGGTTCTGGTGGAGGTTCGGGCCACGGGGATCTGCCACACCGACGAGTTCACCTTGTCGGGGGCCGACCCCGAGGGGCTGTTCCCGGCGATTCTGGGGCACGAGGGGGCGGGCGTGGTGCTGGAGGTGGGGCCGGGGGTGACGAGCGTGGTCCCGGGCGACCACGTGATCCCGCTCTACACGCCCGAGTGCCGGCAGTGCCCGTCCTGCCTGTCGCGCAAGACGAACCTGTGCACGGCGATCCGGGGCACGCAGGGGCAGGGGCTGATGCCGGACGGCACGAGCCGGTTCAGCATGCTCGATGGCACGCCCATCCTGCACTACATGGGCTGCTCGACCTTCGCGAGCCACACGGTGCTGCCCGAGATCGCGCTGGCCAAGGTCCGCCCCGACGCCCCCTTCGACAAGATCTGCTACATCGGCTGCGGGGTGACGACGGGGGTGGGGGCGGTGATCCACACCGCGCAGGTGGAGATGGGCGCGACGGCCGTCGTGTTCGGCCTGGGCGGCATCGGGCTCAACGTCATCCAGGGGCTGCGGCTCGCGGGCGCCGACATGATCATCGGCGTGGACCTCAACCCCGAGCGCGAGGGCTGGGGCCGGCGCTTCGGGATGACGCACTTCGTCAACGCCTCCGAGGTGCCCGCGGGCGAGATGGTGGCGCATCTGGTGAACATGACCCGGCGGCGGGGCGACACGATCGGGGGGGCGGACTACACCTTCGACTGCACGGGCAACGTGCGGGTGATGCGCCAGGCGCTCGAGGCGGCCCACCGGGGCTGGGGGGTGTCGGTGGTGATCGGGGTGGCGCCCGCCGGGGCGGAGATCGCCACCCGCCCCTTCCAGCTGGTGACGGGGCGCACCTGGAAGGGCACCGCCTTCGGGGGCGCGCGCGGGCGCACGGACGTCCCCAAGATCGTGGACTGGTACATGGAAGGCAAGATCGAGATCGACCCCATGATCACCCACACCCTGCCGCTGGACAGGATCAACGACGGATTCGAACTGATGAAACGAGGCGAAAGCATACGCAGCGTCGTGGTGTATT
>NZ_JAGGJP010000057.1 GCF_017872975.1 Rubellimicrobium aerolatum | reverse complement strand
GCGCCGCTTCCGGCTTCGTAGGCGCCGAGGTCCACGGCGCCTGCGGTGCGGTCATCGCCGTCGAGGTCGGTTGCGGCCAGTCCGTGGGCGGCGCTGCCGGCGTCGAGGGCGGGGCTGTCGGCCTGGAGGTGGAAGTCCGAGCCCGCCTTGACGAACTGCGGGTCGAGGCCGAGCTTGTTGCCGCCCGCCGCCGTGGGGGCATTGTTGCCGCCGTCGGTCTTGACGGACGCCTGCCCGGGGGTGCCGTTGAAGGTCAGGTTGTTGGCCCAGGTGACGTTCTGGTTCCTGTAGCCGCCGTAGGAGGTGTTGTCGATCGCGGTGTTGTCGCCGTCCACGGAAGGGTCGGCCACGGCGATGTTGTTGACCCAGGTGTTGTTGGAGGACTGGGCGTTGGACAGCTCGCCCCGCCAGGTGCCGGTGTTGGCGGTGTCCTGGTTGTTGTGCCAGGCGGTGTTGTTCCTCACCGTCACGTAGTCCGACCAGGTGACCTGGATGCCCTTGCCGCCGTTCTCGTAGACGAGGTTGCCCTCCACCAGCGTCGGATAGGTGTAACTGGGATGCCCCGAGGTCTGGGTGGACTGGAAGTCGTCGATGATGATGCCGTTGCCGTCGGTGTGGGCGCCCGACTTCGTGACGTTGTCGTGGGACACGTTGTTCTTGATCACCGTGCGGAAGCCGGTGGTGGTGGTGTCGCCCGAGACGTTGCGGTTCTGGTAGATGGAGATGCCCGAGAACCAGCCGGAGGTGGCGTTGCCCCAGGTCTCGTTGCCCTCGATGTGCAGGAACTCCGAGCCGTTGAACTGGATGCCCGACTCGCCGTTGCCGTGGAAGGTGTTGTTGATGACGCGCACATGGTGCACGCCCGTGCCCTCCAGCCCGTCGGCCGAGGCGCCCTGGACGTCGAAGCCCTGCACCGTCACGTAGTTGGCGTTGACGCTGATGGCGTTGCCCGACCCCGAAGGCGGCCGGATCACCGCCGTGCCCTCCACCTCGGCGCGAAGCGTGATGTAGCCCGCCGCCGAGCCGTCCTTGGTGATGTTCACGCTCTCGGCGTAGGTGCCCGCCCGCACCACCACCTCGTCGCCAGGCTTCAGGTTGGACCCCATCGCCTGCCCGATCGTGCGGAACGGCGAGCCGGAACTCCCGTCGCCCGACGAACCGCCAGAAGCCGATACATAGTAAATGGTCATT
>NZ_JAGGJP010000056.1 GCF_017872975.1 Rubellimicrobium aerolatum | reverse complement strand
TGAGCTGCTACCCGAGTCTGGACCACCCGGCTGGCCTCTCCCGGGGGGTCTGCCGATCAGGGCGGGCCATGAGCCGCTGACCGATCTGTGAGCTCGATCGGGACCTTGTTGCCGATCGCGCTGTGGGGTCGAACCTCGTTGTAGTCTCTACGCCAAGCCTCGCATTTTCGAACTGCGTCGTCGAGGCTCATGAACCAGTGCGTGTTCAGGCACTCGGCCCGGAACTTGCCGTTCAGGCTTTCGATGAAGGCGTTGTCGGTGGGCTTGCCGGGGCGGGAGAAGTCGAGCGTGACGTCCCGCTGATAGGCCCAGAGATCGAGATCGCGGGAGATGAACTCGCTCCCGAGGTCGACCCGGATGGTCTTGGGCAGGCCGATCTCGCGGCCGACCCGATCCAGGACGGCGATCACGTCCGGAGCCCGGAAGCTGAACCGCGGCACGATCGCCGGGGAGAAGCGGGAGTAGGCGTCCACGACCGTTAGGATGCGGATCTTGGTCCCGGTCGCGAGTTGGTCATGGACGAAGTCCATGGCCCAGGTCTCATTGGCCCGGACCGGCGGACGGCGGTCGTCCCGGAGCTTGGCCTTCACGCGCCGCTTGGGCACCTTGTTCCGCAGCTGAAGGCCCAACTCCTTGTAGAGCCGGTAGACGCGCTTGGCGTTGATCTCCCAGCCCTCTCGGCGGAGCAGGACATGGACACGACGGTAGCCGTAGCGCACCCGCGTCTCGGCAATCTCCTTGATCCTTTTGGCCAATGCAGCCTGCGAGCGACGCCGGGCCTTGTAGTGGTAGCTCGACCGCTCCGCCCGAAGCACCTGACAGGTCCGACGAATGCTGACCTTCCAGGTGGCTCGGACCTCGTCGACGAGCTGGCGCCGCCTCGCAGGCTTCAGAGCTTTTTTGCAAGCACGTCCTGAAGCATGGCCTTGCCCAGGCTCAGGTCGGCCACGAGCTTCTTCAGCTTTGCGTTCTCGTCCTCGAGCTGGCGCAACCGACGCATCTCGGACGGCATCAGGCCCGCATACTTCTTGCGCCAGGCATAGAAGGTCGCCTCGCTGATGCCGGCCTTGCGGCACACCTCGCCGACCGCGCTCCCATCCTCCGCCTGCTTCAGCACAAAGGCGATCTGGGCCTCGCTGAACTTCGATCTCTTCATGGTCTCTCTCCGTCTCCTCGGCCCAAGCCTAAACTGGAAAAGTCCAGCTCGGCGCGGTCCAGAAAACGGGCAGCAGGTCA
>NZ_JAGGJP010000055.1 GCF_017872975.1 Rubellimicrobium aerolatum | reverse complement strand
TGGCTGGACCCCGATCACGGCTCCAGGGTCGATGATAGCTCGTCGGGGCATGGTAGGCTAGCGTTGTAGCCGGCCAGATTTGGAGCGTGGCGAGCCGGACCTCGGGCGCGGGTGGCGTCCACCGCAGGGCTGGGTGCGGGCGGATGCTGTTGTAGTGCTGGCGCCAGCCTTCGATCAGGATCTGGGCCTCCCGGAGCGAGTAGAAGATCTCGCCGTTGAGCGGCTCGTCGCGGAGCTTCGAGGTGAAGCTTTCGACACATCCATTCTCCCAAGGTGAGCCGGGCTCGAGGAAGGCGGCCTTGGAGCCCACGGCGGCGATCCAGTCACGGACCGCCTGGGCCACGAACTCCGGCCCATTATCCGAGCGGATGTGCTCGGGCACGCCGCGCTCGAGCATGAGCTCGGCCAGGGTCTCGATGACCTGGGCCGAGCCGAGCTTGCGGTCCACCCTGATGGCCAGCGCCTCGCGGGTGAACTCGTCGACGACGCACAGCATCCGGAACTTGCGCCCGTCGTGCGTCCGGTCCTGCACGAAGTCATGGGCCCACACATGGTTCGGCCTCTCCGGCCTGAGCCGGAGGCGGGAGCCATCGTCGAGCCTCAGCCGCCCCCTCCTGGGTTGTCGTCTTGGCACCTTCAGCCCCTCGCGTCGCCAGATGCGCTCCACCCGCTTCTTGTTCACCAGCCAGCCTGCCTGGCGCAGGAGAGCGGTGATGCGGCGGTAGCCGTGACGCCCGTACTGGGTCGCAAGCTCGACGATCGCGGCCGTGAGCCGCTCTTCATCATCGGCCACTCTCAGCACGCGGCGCTGCGTGGAGCGCGGCTGGCCAATGACCTTGCAGGCCCGCCGCTCAGACACACCGAGTTCTGAGCAGACCTGCTCGACGACCTGACGGCGGCGCGAGGGGCTGATTACTTTCCCGACAACGCCTCCGTCAGGATCAGCTTGTCGAGCGTGAGATCGGAGACGGCCTTGCGCACCCGGCTGTTCTCCAGTTCCAGTTCCTTGAGCCTGCGGACCTGGTCGAGCTTGAGCCCGCCAAACTCGGTGCGCCAGCGATGATGCGTCGCCTCGGCTACCCCGATGGACCGAATGGCTTCGCCCACCGTGCGACCCTGCGACGTCATCACGTCCACTTGGCGCAGCTTGGTGACGATCTCCTCGGGGCTGTGTTTCTTCTTCGGCATGCATCCTCATCGTCAGCTCCGCTGACATTGCAGATGGATCCGATTTCGGGAGGCAGGCCA
>NZ_JAGGJP010000054.1 GCF_017872975.1 Rubellimicrobium aerolatum | reverse complement strand
TGACCTGACCCCTTGTTTCTCCTCTAGGGGCTGCTGGAATCCGGACCCAACGGAAGGGATCGGACATGAAGCGAAGCAGGTTCAGTGACGAGCAGATCATCGGGGTGCTGCGGGAGCACGACGCCGGGGTGAGCGTGGCGGAGGTCTGCCGTCGGCACGGGATGTCGACCGCGACGTTCTACGCCTGGAAGGCCAAGTTCGGCGGTTTGGAAGTCTCCGAGGCCAAGCGATTGAAGGCGCTCGAGGAGGAGAACGCGAAGCTCAAGCGCCTCTACGCTGACGCGATGCTCGACAACACGGCGCTGAAGGATCTGCTGGCAAAAAAATGGTGACGCCCGCGGCCAGGCGGAACGCCGTCGCCCACGCTGTGGAGGTCCACGGCCTGAGCGAGCGGCGGGCGTGCGCCATCATCTCGGCGGACCGGAGTTCGGTCCGCTATCGCAGTGTCCGGCCCGATGACGCCGCGCTTCGGGCTCGGCTGCACGAACTGGCCGACCAGCGCCGCCGGTTCGGCTATCGGCGGCTGCATGTGCTCCTGCGTCAGGAGGGCCACGCCGTGAATCGGAAGAAGACCCAGCGGCTCTACCGCGAGGAGGGTCTGGCGGTGCGTCGGCGCAAGTCCCGCCGCCGGATCGCGGTGGCACGCACGCCGATCCCGCTGCCGGACGGGCCGAACAGCCGCTGGTCGGTAGACTTCGTTCACGACCAGCTCGCCTGCGGCAGGCGGTTCCGGGTGCTGAACATCATCGACGACGTGACCAAGGAGTGCCTCGCCGCCGTCGTCGACACCTCGCTCTCGGGCAAGCGCGTCGTGCGCGAGATGACCGCGTTGATCGAGAGGCGAGGCAAGCCCGGGGTCATTGTCAGCGACAACGGGACCGAGTTCACCTCGACCGCGGTCCTGAAGTTCACCCAAGAGCAAAAGCTCGACTGGCGCTACATCGCCCCCGGCAAGCCGACCCAGAATGCGTTCGCCGAGAGCTTTCAGGGCCGGATGCGCGACGAATGCCTCAACGAGCACCTGTTCTTCTCGATCCGCCACGCCCGCGCCATCATCGCCGGCTGGGTCCACGACTACAACACCGCGCGGCCGCACTCGTCGCTCGGCTATCAGACACCCGCCGCATACGCCGAAGCCTTGCGCCCGCAACGGCCATCGACGCTGCGCCACGGGGAAAGCTCCGCGCCGATGGCCGTTGCCTACGGCGCCGGAGCACGCAATTTTCACCCCGCGATTCCAGTCGCCACCGGATGAGTGACGGGGGTCAGGTCA
>NZ_JAGGJP010000053.1 GCF_017872975.1 Rubellimicrobium aerolatum | reverse complement strand
TGTTGTTGCCCCTGAATGACCGGACAGGATCAGGTTGTTGTCTGATCCGCGATGAACTCGCGGGGTGATCTGTATCCGAGCGCCCGGTGGGGGTGAACGGCGTTGTAGTGCTCGAACCAGCCATGAAGCTGGGCGATGACGGTGCAGGCATCGGGGCGCGGCGAGACCCGGACGTAGTCGCGCTTGATGGTTCGGACGAAGGCCTCGGCCATGCCGTTGCTCTGCGGACTTCGAACGGGCGTGGTGCGCGGCTCCAGGCCGATCTCGCGGGCGAGCGCCTTCGTGTCGGCGGCGATGTAGCATGATCCGTTGTCCGACAGCCATTCGATGACGTGCGGCAGACGGTTCACCTGGCCAAAGCGCGCCTCCACGGCGGCGATCATTAGGTCCTGGACATCCTCGCCCTTGATGCCCTCCGTGGTGGCGACGAAGCCCAGAGCCTCGCGGTCGCAGCAGTCGAGGGCGAAGGCGACGCGCACCTTCTGGCCATCGTCGCAGCCGATTTCGAAGCCGTCCGAGCACCAGCGTAGATTGGAGCGGTCCACCGCGACCCGGCCATCGTGGCGGCGGTCCTCGTCGCGCCCCGAATGGCGTTCGAGCAAGAGGCCGTGCTCGCGCATGACGCGGTAGACCCTCTTGTGATTGGGCGGCGGGATGCCGTCGGCCTTGGCTCGCCGGCGCAGGAGCGCATGCACCCGGCGATAGCCGTAGGTGGGCAACTCGCCAATTATCTCCTTGATCTGCACGACGAGTTCCGCGTCCGGCATGGGCGGACGGCCTCGGCGGGCCGGAGATGCAGCCGGGCTCTTCTTGGCCCGGGCCATGACGTTCGAGCGCGCCACGCCCAGCATTTCGCACACCGCGCTCACCGCGAACCCTCCCCGGGCCACGACAGCATGCGCAAGGGCCGCTTTTTGGGGGCGGCAACATCCAAGGCCTCGCGCAGGATCTCCGCTTCCATCGTCTTCTTGCCCAGAAGGCGCTGCAACTCACGGACCTGACCTTGAAGCGCCCGGTACTCCGAGGCCGCGACGACCTCCTCTTTCGCGCTGGTGGCGGTCAGCGCGCCCTGAGCGGCCAGCTTGCGCCACGCGAAGAGCTGGTTGGGCTGGATGCCATTGCGGCGCGCCACCAGGCTCACCGTGACGCCCGGATCGTAGGTCGCCTCGACCATCGCCAGCTTCTCAGCCGGCGACCATCGACGGCGACGCTGCGGCTCGGTCAGGATCTCGGGCCGTGGGATGTGACCAGTCATGATGTGAACAGTACTCCTACCCCTTAGGGAAGTGGGAGACCCTGTCCGGTCAGTTCGGGGGCAGCTTCA
>NZ_JAGGJP010000052.1 GCF_017872975.1 Rubellimicrobium aerolatum | reverse complement strand
TAAGCGTCCGGCCTGACCGCTACGGCTGCCAGCGCCAGGGCAGCAGTTCGCCGACTTTGGTGATCTTGTGGTCGGGCAGGCGCGCCAGGGTGTCGGCGAGCCAGGCCTGGGGGTCGACGTCGTTGAGCTTGGCCGTCTCGATCAGGGTGTAGGCGATGGCCGCCGCCTTGCCGCCCGCCTCCGAGCCCACGAAGAGGTGGTTCTTCCGGCCGAGGGCGATGGCACGCATGCTGCGCTCGGCCCCGCGCCATGGTCCTTGAACCAGTGGCGGACCAAGGCTCGATGTTGTCCAGCCCGAGGATGCCGTGCTCGAGGTGGGGCCTGAGCCGCGTCATCCGGGCCGGCGCATAGCGGATTGCCGTGGCAAGGGGAGACTTGCCGGAGATGGCGGGGAGCTGGGCGGCGAGCCAGGTCTCGAGATCTTCTAGGATCGGCTTGGCCCTGGCCTGCCGGATCTCGGCCCGCCGTTCCGGTGGCGAGCCCCGGGCCTCGACCTCCACGGCCTAGAGCCGGGCGATGCGCCCGATGGCCTCCTCGGCGAGGGCCGAGCCTTGCGCCCGATGCACGTCGACGAACTTGCGCCGCACGTGCGCCAGGCAGGCGACCTCCTGGATGGCGCCGCAGCGGTAGAGGTCCTCGAAGCCGGCGTAGCCATCCGCATGCATCCAGCCCTGATGGCCGGTCAGATGGTCCTTCGGGTGCTGGCCCTTGCGGTCGGTCGAGAAGCGATATCGAGCCAGGGTCCGCCATGGGTTCGAGGACCATGGCGAGGGCGGCAGGTGGGGCCTCGCCGCCCCAGGGGCGCTCGTCACGACCATAGGTCCAGAGCCGGGCCGTCTGCGTCTTGCCGGTGCCGGGGGCGAGCATGCTCACGGGCGTGTCGTCCGCAAAGATGGCTCCGCTCGCCAGGACGTGCCGCCCGATCGCATCGGCCAGGGGCTCGAGGAGCGCGGTGGACTTGCCCACCCAGTCGGCCAGGGTGGAGCGGTCGAGGTCGAGGCCGTCGCGCTCGAAGATCTGGCTCTGCCGATGGAGCGGCAGATGATCGGCATGCTTGCTCACCAGCACATGGGCGAGCAGGCCCGGGCCGGGGCGCCCGCGCTCGATGGGTCGTGACGGCAGCAGCGCCTGGGTGAAGCGCTCGCAGCCCGAGCAGGCCAGCCGGGGACGGACGATGCGGTTCACGACGAACCGGCCAGGGACGTATTCCAGCTCCTCGGTCACGTCCTCGCCGATGCGCCGCAGCGTTCCCCCGCAGCCGGCACAGCAGTCGTCACCCGGCGTGAGCTCAACCTCCATGCGGGGAATGTGATCGGGGATCGGGCGGCGCTTGGGCCGGTCCTTCTCTTCCACATCCGGCAGCCGGAGCTTCGCCGCCATCGCCGCTGAGGCGATCTCGTTCGCCATTGGGCTCGAACCAATGGCGCCTCAATGGCTCACTCTCAAGGGCCAGCTGCAACTGCTCGGCGGTCTCGGACGAGGCACCGAACCGATGGGCACGGTGGCCGGCGAGCTGATGCCGCAGCTTCTCGATCAGGATCGCCTGCGCCTTCACCTCGGCCAGGAGCCGCGCCGCGAAGGCCCGCAGGTCCTCGGGGT
>NZ_JAGGJP010000051.1 GCF_017872975.1 Rubellimicrobium aerolatum | reverse complement strand
TGCCGCCCCTCGGAGCGGGTGCTCGACCTCCTCGACCATCCCGTGGCCGAGTTCACCAAGGAGGATGGCGAGGTGGTCCGCGCCGGTGGGCCGTCCCTTGGCTGATCGCCCCGACCCGACCGACCTTCCCAATCTCGCCCCCGCCGTCTTGGGGGCGCCACACAGAACGGGCACCGATATACGGTAAGCCGGTGAGTGGGCTCAGGCGATGGGTCCATCGATGGGAAGCGGCCAGTGGGCCTGCCGATTTTGACGCCAAACATCTGTTTGCCGTCGTCCGCCGCCACTCTCGATCCGCCACCCTCGTTTGCCACTGTTTTCCATGCGACAAACCCCGTCGGATTGCCGTAGCATACGGGAACTCTGGGTCGGGGGTTTGCCGCACATGCTGGTCGGGTACATGCGGGTCTCGTTGATCGACGACCGCCAATCGGTCGACCTCCAGCGCGACGCGCTACTGGCTGCCGGCGTCGGCGAGCGGCACCTCCACTCCGACAAGGCCTCGGGCGCCCGCGACGACCGACCCGGGCTCAAGGCGTGCCTCGAGGACGTCCGCGAGGGCGACGGGCTGGTGGTGTGGAAGCTGGACCGGCTCGGTCGCTCGCTATCGCACCTGCTGTCCATCGTCGCCGACCTCAAGGGCCGGGGTGTGTCGTTCCGTTCCCTGACCGAGCAGATGGACACCACCACGCCGCACGGAGAGCTGCTGTTCTCGATCTTCGGCGCGCTGGCCCAGTACGAGCGGGCGCTGACGCGCGAGCGGGTTATGGCCGGGCTGGCCGCCGCGCAGCGCCGGGGCCGCCGCGGCGGGCGTCCCGTTGCGCTGGACGCCGAGCGGGTGGAGCAGATCACGGCAGCCCTGGACGGCGGCGCGACCAAGGCCTCGGTCTGCCGCACCTTCAAGGTGCCGCGGTCCACCCTGATCGATACCCTGTCGCGCATCGGCTGGAGGCCGCCAGATCAGGAGTAGCCATGCCCCGTCGCGCTGTCCTCACCGACCACGTCTTCGCCCTCTGTCACCTGCTCGGCTTTCGCTTCGCTCCGCGCATCCCGAACTTGGCCGCTCGACGGCTGTACCTCTTCGACGGGCTGGTGCCCGGACCCGCCATCGAGCCGCTTGTCGCCGGCAAGATCGACGCCAGGCTGATCGCCGCGCACTGGGACGAGGTGCTCCGCTTGGCAGCCTCCATCCGCACGGGCGTGGTCGGGGCCTCGCTCATGCTCAAGCGCCTCGGCTCCTATCCGCGCCGGAACGGGCTGGCCCTCGCGGCTCGCGCGAGATCGGCCGGCTGGAGCGGACCTTGTTCACCCTGGACTGGATCGAGCAGCCCGAGCAGCGCAGGCGCACGACGCGGGAGCTCAACAAGGGCGAGGCCGAGAACGCGCTCAAGCGCGCCATCTTCTTTCACCGCATCGGTCGCGTGCGCGACCGCAGCCTCGACAGCCAGGGGCATCGCGCCAGCGGGCTCAACCTGGTCACGGCCGCGATCGTGCTCTGGAACACGACCTACCTGCAGCTCGCCCTGGAGGAGCTGTCGCGCCGTGGCGACGCCGCGCCACCACCCCTGCTCCAGCACCTCTCACCGCTCGGCTGGCAGCACATCAACCTGACCGGCGACTACCTCTGCAGCGAGCCAGCCGCAGCCCCCTCGGGCCGGCGACCGCTCAAGGCCATCACCGTGTTGTTGCCCCTGAATGACCGGACAGGATCAGGTTGTTGTCTGATCCGCGATGAACTCGCGGGGTGATCTGTATCCGAGCGCCCGGTGGGGGT
>NZ_JAGGJP010000050.1 GCF_017872975.1 Rubellimicrobium aerolatum | reverse complement strand
GGCCGTGGGATGTGACCAGTCATGATGTGAACAGTACTCCTACCCCTTAGGGAAGTGGGAGACCCTGTCCGGTCAGTTCGGGGGCAGCTTCAGGAGATCACATGGCAGTTGGTGCATGGATCATGACGTTGCGGCGAAGCCTCAGGATCGACGCAACCGGGTCACACTTTGTTAACCAACAAGGGATACGACAAACATGATCAAGACCCGAAGGCTCCCATGCGCATCCTTGTTGTTGATGACGACCCGATCACCCAACGCAGCATCGCTATGTTGCTCCAGCAGGCCAGACTGAACCCCTTCACCACCGGGTCAGGAGAGGAGGCATTGGATCTGGCCAAGATGTATGACTACGATCTCATCGTTCTGGATCTGAACATGCCGGACTTGTCGGGTCATGAGGTTTTGCGACGACTTCGTCAGTCGAAGATTCAGACGCCGGTCCTTATCCTGACCGGCTATGACAGCATCGACTCGAAGCTCAAGGGCTTCGGATGGGGCGCGGATGACTATCTGACAAAGCCATTCGAACGGGCCGAGTTCCTCGCGCGAATCCAAGCGATTGTGCGCCGCTCCAAAGGTCATGCCCAATCCGTGATCCGTCTTGGCCGCTTGAGCGTGAACCTCGATTCCAAAACGGTTCAGGTGGATGGTGAGTCGGTCTATGTGACTGGAAAAGAATATCAAATGATCGAACTGCTGGCGCTTCGCAAAGGCAGCACGGTCACCAAGGAAATGTTCCTGAACTATCTCTACGGCGGTATAGATGAGCCTGAACTCAAAATAATTGACGTCTTCATCTGCAAGCTGCGCCGGAAGCTTGCAGCGGCCCTTGGGCACAATCCGCCGATCGAGACCATCTGGGGAAGAGGATACATGATCCGAGATGTCGCAGAGTCCGTCCGAGTGATCGGCGAGGGGCGCTCGGTAGCCTGATATCTTCTGAGTGAGACCTGCTTGGCGCTGGCCAGATCGGCAGCGGCTGACCACCTGAGCGTATCGAAGCTCGCCGCGAGCGCTTCGACAAAAAAAGCCCCGCATGCGGCAGGGCCTAGTCTGTCCGATCCCATCAGGTCGAACGAGCATCCACGGTCTTCAAGAGCCGTGCTCCGTCAGTTGCGCTCAGGCGGCCTTGCGACGGCGGCGTAGCGCACCCAGCCCGGCCAAGCTGGTCATCAGCATGATCCCCGCCGCAGGCACCGGAACGGGCGCTGCATAGCTCGAGGGCGAGAGCGAATCGAAGTTAATGTTTGCCGTAGCGTTCAGGACGGCGCCTTTGACGACCTTGCCGAAGTCGATGGTTAGGGTCTTGGTTTCGCCAGGAGCGAAGACCAGGAAGTTGGATTGATCGGTGCGGCCCCCCTGTTGCCAGACAGCCTGCTCGATGTCCCAGACCAGATCGCCGAACGTGATCCTCACTCCGTCGGTGAAGTAAGCAGATAGCTGACGGACGTTGAACACGAAGTCCAGCGATCCCGTCTTGGTGCTCGCATTGTGGAAATGGAACAAGTAGGTGCTTGGACCCTCGCCGTTGTCGAAGTTGGCATCCCAGTGCCACGCCTGGGGCGTGCTCATCTCGACCGTCTGATCTGCGGTGATCGAGTTCGAGGGGCTGAGAGTGAGCGCGCTGGCCGCGAGCGGGGCCAAGGCGAAGGCGATGGCCAAGCTGGCTGCACGAAGGGTCTTCATAGTTCATTTCCTTCTGGAAGAGTGTCTTCTCGAGTGCCAGCCCTGCCCTTCTGGACACTGATTGGCTGTCACTACGGCTCGCTGCCGCATTCATGCGGCAGGATTATGGCGCAAACTGGACGATCAACATATTTACTCTACGGTTAGGAATCGCTACCGCGGCCAGAAGATGACGGTCGCTGCGAGTGACCTGGCCCCTGACCTGACCCCTTGTTTCTCCTCTAGGGGCTGCTGGAATCCGGACCCAACGGAAGGGATCGGACATGAAGCGAAGCAGGTTCAGTGACGAGCAG
>NZ_JAGGJP010000049.1 GCF_017872975.1 Rubellimicrobium aerolatum | reverse complement strand
CCGCGACGGCACGATCAAGGCCGTCCACGTCCAGCCCGGCGCCCAGATCGACGCCAAGGACCTGCTCGTGGAAATGGAGTGAGCGCCTCTCCCACTCGCCTAGGGGACTGGCGGATGCGGGTGCCGTCTGGATCTCGATCAGGCCCAGGCTCGCCGTCTCACCCGGCGGAGGCGCTCCGCCGTCCAGCGGCGGGACCGGATGATCAGGGCGGACACCCCGGGGCGCAGCGTGGGAAGGTCGACGGCCAGGAGCAGAAGCCCGAGCGGCAGCATCCAGAGCCCCAGGAACGGCAGGACCGAGAACAGGCCGCCAAGCACCAGCAGGACCGCAACCGGCAGGCGGACCACCGTCGGGCTATGGCGGACCAGAAGACGGATGAGCCGCCGCGCCGGGGGCACGCGTCGCTCCAGCGCGGCGAACTGGCGAAGTAGACGGCGTTTCTGACGCGCGCGGGGGCTGAGGGCCATGGTGGATCGTACGTCCGCTGCGAAGGGGTTGCCAGCCCAACAGGCACGACCAGCCGCGAGTTCCTTCCGATGCTGCCCAGGGCAGGCTTGGGAACATGTTTATAGATGCCGGACGGACCTGCGCACGGCGCCCCTGGCGGCGTCGTCACCATGACCGGGACCCTGAACTGGCCCCCGTTTCGACCGGGCACCTGGGCATGACCATGGAGGCTCAGGGCAGCCCTAAGCACGTGCTTGTGTCTGACGCTGAGATCATCACCGATGGCGGCCGGCGCCGCCGCTGGTCGGCGGCCGAGAAGCTCCGCATCGTCGAGGTTGAGGCGAAAGCCGATGGCTGGACGAGAAGGCCGGCATCTCGGTGGTGGCGCGCCGCACTGGCGTGGCCCCGAACCTGCTCACCCGTTGGCGGCGCCTGATGCTGGAGGGAGGAGCCGTTGCCGTGTCCAACGATGACGAGGTCACCAGCAACCGAGCCGTCCGGCAGATGGAAGAGCGGATCCTCAAAGTCGAGCGCCAGCTCGGCCGGAAGGCGCTGGAGGTCGAGATCCTGAAGGGCGAGGCGGACCATGGCCCCGGTGGGGCCGCGTAAGCCACCGAGCCTCGACAAGGCGCGCCCATAGTGAACTGGCCCCCGTTTCGACCGGACACTCAGGCCTTACCATGGAGGCTTAGGTTTATGCCTGAGCACGTGCTTATGCCTGACGTTGAGATCATCACCGATGGCGGACGGCGGCGCCGCTGGACGGCTGCCGAGAAGCTTCGCACCGTCGAGGTTGAGGCGAAAGCCGATGGCTCGACGGTCAGGCCAGCATCTCGGTTGTGGCGCGCCGCAACGGGGTGGAGGCGAACCTGCTCTACCGCTGGCGCCGGCTCATGCTGGAAGGGGGAAGCGTCGCCGTGACCCACGATGACGAGGTGACGAGCAACCGCGTGGTCCGGCAGATGGACGAGCGCATCCGGGAACTCGAGCGTCAGCTCGGGCGCAAGACCATGGAAGTGGAGATCCTCAAGGAGGCCTTGGAGAAGGCGCGCCAAAAAAACCGATGTGGCTCGTGCAGTCGCAGCCGAAGGACGGTTCCCGGTGAGCGTCGTGGCCAAGACGGTCGGCGTCTCCCGCTCGCAACTCCATGCCGGCCTGAAGACGGCCGCACAGCCGCACCGGCGCTACCACAAGGCGGGTGACGCAGTGGTGGTGCCGCTGATCACCGCGCTCGTGGCCGCGCGCCCGACCTACGGCTACCGACGCATCACGGCGCTGCTGAACCGACAGCTTCGGGCCGCAGAGGCCGCGACGATCAACCATAAGCGCGTTTACCGGATCATGCAGGCTCACAGCCTGCTCCTGGCCCGCCACTACACGGTGCGATCCGACCACGCCCACGACGGCAAGGTGGTCACCCTGCGCTCGAACCTGCGCTGGTGCAGCGACTGGTTCGAGTTCGCCTGGCTCGGAACGGAGATGTCGTCCGGGGCGCCTTCCTCATGTAAGCGTCCGGCCTGACCGCTACGGCTGCCAGCGCCAGGGCAGCAGTTCGCCGACTTTGGTGATCTTGTGGTCGGGCAGGCGCGCCAGGGTGT
>NZ_JAGGJP010000048.1 GCF_017872975.1 Rubellimicrobium aerolatum | reverse complement strand
GTGTCCAGCGACATCAGGAACTGACCTCCTCGCGTCATAGAGAACTGACCCCCTCAGCGGTTGATGTTGTGGTGTCTTGCGCCGGAGCGGCCTTTTGCAAAAGGCCGCTCCGGCGCTTCTCGCGCAGCCGGTAGCTCTCGCCACGGATGGTGACGACATGGCTGTGGTGGAGCATCCGATCGAGAATGGCAGTGGCGACGACGGGGTCGCCGAAGACGGCGCCCCACTCCCCGATGGTCCGGTTCGAGGTGACGAGCAGAGCGCCGCGCTCGTAGCGTCGGCTGACGAGCTGGAAGAACAGGTGCGCGGCGTCGGGCTCGAAGGGCAGATAGCCGAGTTCATCGACGATCAGCAGCTTCGGCTTGGCGAAGTGGGCGAGCCTCTCCTCCAGCCGCCCCTCGGCCTGCGCCTTGGCCAGGGTGGCCACCAGCGTCATCGCCGGCACGAACAGCACCGTGTAGCCCGCGACGATGACCTCCCGGCCGATGGCCACGGCCAGATGGGTCTTGCCCACGCCGGGAGGGCCGAGCAGCAGAACCGCCTCCCCGTTGGCGATGAACCGTCCGGTCGACAGCTCCCGGATCTGCGCCTTGTCGACCGAGGGCTGGGCGGCGAAGTCGAAGCCGGAGAGGTCCCGCACGAAGGGGAAGCGTGCGAGGCCGAAGCTCATCTCGATCCGTCGCTGGTCCTTGCGGGCGATCTCGCGCTCGCAGAACAGCGTCAGCGCCTCGCGGATCGTCAGGTCACCCCGCCCGGCCTCGTCGATCAGGTTGTCGGGCTGGTCGCGGATCGCGGTCAGCTTCAGCCGCGTCAGCATCCGCTCCAGGTGGTCGGGTCCCTCGGCGATCATCACCAGGGCCCTCCCGCTATGGCCTCGTATTCGCTCAGCGGTCGCAGCAGCTGCGGCGCGGGCGCCGGGAAGGCATGCGCCTCGGGCCCAGGGCCGAGGCCGAGGCGGGGGCCGCCGGTGAGGCCGGCGAAGTGCGCCAGGTCTACGACCCGGCCGTGGCGCCCCAAGCGGATGGCGTGGCAGGCGACCTCCTGGCCGGCATGGCTGATGTGCAGGTCCGCTCCGGCCACCAGGACGCTGACCCGCTCGCCGATCAGCCGCCACGGCACCGAGTAGGCGTTGCCGTCGACCTCGACCGCGCAGTCGGAGGAGACCCGCCGGATCAGCTCGCGGCTCGTCTGGAACGGTGGCACGCCGTCGATCGGCTTCAGTCGGCCGCCTTCGTCCCGGTCGAAGCGCAGCCGGGGCGGTTCGCCCGTCGTGCCATGGATGCGGACGTCCGCCACCTCCCGCACCCAGCGGTCGAGATGCGCCTCAAGCGCGCCGAAGCTCTCGAAGCGGCGGCCGGCGATGGCATTGCGCTTCACATAGCCGACGCCCCGCTCATCCTTGCCCTTGGTGCGGGCGCGATAGGGAGCGCAGGCGCGGACCTGGAAGCCCCAATGCCGGGCGAAGGCGTGCAGCCGGGGGTGGAGCACGACCTCCCGAGCTGCCGGATCATGATGCACGATCAGCGCCCGAGCATTGTCGAGCAGCACCTCTTCGGGCACGCCGCCGAAGCGGCGGAACGCTCCCTCCAGGCCCTCGAACCAATGCTCCTGCCTCTCGCCGGTGAAGGCCCGGACATGCAAACGACGGGAGTAGCCGAGTGTGGCGACGAAGAAGAACACCTTCACCGCCGCACCCCCGATCTCGACCCGCCGCTCGCCGAAGTCGATCTGCAACTGCTGACCCGGGCGCGTCTCGAACCGCACCGTCGCCCGGGCCTCCGCCCGGAACTCCTGGCGCAACGGCGCGACCGCCCGCTCCACGGTCCGCAGACTGACCGAGATGCCCTTCTCGGCAATCAACTCCTGGCGCACGACGTCGGCATTCCCCGCGTGGCGGCGGAACCGCTCCGCCAGCCAGCCCTCCAGGCCGTCCAGCGCCTTCGGTCGCGCCCCCAGTTCAGGCGCCCTCCAGCCCCCCTCAGCCAACCAGCGCCTCACCGTGTTGCGCGAGCAGCCAAGCTCAGCCGAGATCCGCTTCGCGCCCCATCCCCGTGCCTTCAGTGCCAGCATCGCCGACACCTCGTCAGGCGTCCAAATCTCGACCCTCCGCGAAACCTGCGTTCGCGGATGACCCTGCGATCCCGTCCCGTCCATGTGACCTCCTTCTGACGAAAGGGGGCCAGTTCCTCATGTCGTCAGGGGGTCAGTTTTCCATGTCGCCTGACAC
>NZ_JAGGJP010000047.1 GCF_017872975.1 Rubellimicrobium aerolatum | reverse complement strand
TGTAGCGCGACGATCTGGGTGAGGTGAGCGCGACAATCTGGATGGGAAGCGTGGGTGTCGCGACGAGGTTGAGCATTGCGGCGTCGTGTGCCGCGAGCAAGGGGTTTCGCATCCTGATTGTCGCGGAGCGTCACTCCGCGGGCGTGTTGGGTGTTGCGCGCGTGGGTGGCCGTCCGGGTCCTTTGCGGCGCTCGACGGCGGCGCGGCGTCGGTAGCTTTCGACGTTGAGCTCGAGGATCGTGGCGTGATGGACGAGCCGATCGACGGCGGCGAGGGTCATGGCGGGATCCGGGAAGATCCGGTTCCACTCTCCGAAGGGCTGGTTGGCGGTGATCAGGACGGATCGGCGCTCGTAGCGGGCGCTGATCAGCTCGAAGAGCACGCTGGTCTCGGCCTGGTCCTTGGTGACGTCGGCGAGGTCGTCGAGGATCAGCAGGTGATACTTGTCGAGCCTGGCGATGGCGGCTTCGAGGGCCAACTCGCGCCGAGCGACCTGGAGCCGCTGGACGAGGTCGGTGGTGCGGGCGAAGAGCACGCGCCAGCCGTTCTCGATGAGGCCGAGGCCGATGGCGGCAGCCAGGTGGCTCTGGCCGCCGCCGGGTGGGCCGAACACCAGCAGGTTGGCGCCCGTCTCGAGCCAGCTGTCGCCGGCGACCAGCGCCATGACCTGGGCCTTCGACAGCATCGGCACGGCGTTGAAGTCGAAGCTGTCGAGGGACTTGACGGGGGGCAGATGGGCCTCGGCGAGATGGCGTTCGATGCGGCGGCGGGCGCGGCTGAGGCGATCTCGTGCTCGGCCAGGGCCACGAGGAAGCGGGCGGCGGGCCAGCCCTCCTTGTCGGCGCGCTCGGCGAAGGCCGGCCAGATATGCCTGATCGCCGGCAGGCGCAGATCGCCAAGCAGCAGGCCAAGCCGGGCGGCGTCGATGGGATCGGTGGCACTCATGCCGCGTCTCCTTCAGCCACGACGGCGGTGAGCGCGTCGTAGGCGCTGAGCGGGGTCAGCGTCACCGTCACCTGGGGCAGTGCCGCGGAGGCCGGCGCGAAGCGGGCCCGGAGCGCATGGATGACGTGCCGGTAGTCGACGACATGGGCGCGGCGGCGGTCGCCATAGCCCCGGCCGCGCGGCAGCGTCATGAGAGGCGTGCCGCCGAGGAAGACGTCGAGCCGATCATCGTGGAGGCGCACGCGCAGTCGGTGGCCGATCAGGCGCGAGGGCACGGTGTAGAAGACCCGCCGCAACATGAAGCCACCCGAGGAGGTGACCGTCACCATGGTCTCCTCGCCGTCCTCCACCCGCCGGGCCGGGAGTGGCCGCAGGACGGCCCGCTCGGCGTCGATGAGCTTGCGGTTGCGCGCGTTGCGTCGGCCGATCAGCTCGTCGACGAAGCGGCGCCAGGCGGCGATCGTGGCGAAGTCGCGCGAGCCGCGCGAGGCACAGCGCGTCCTCGACCGCGCGCTTGAGGTGACCGTGGGCCGCCTCGATCGCGCCGCTCTCATGGGCGATCCCGCGATTGTTGCGGCTGGCCGCCATGCCGTAGTGGGTGCAAAGGGCGTCGTAGCGGGCGGTCCAGTCCTGCTCCACCTCGGCGGCCCGGTTGCGGAAGGCGGCCGACAGGCTGTCGCTGCGGTGCTCGCGCGGCACGCCGCCGAGGGCCCAGAGCGCGTCCTGCAATCCCGCGGCCAGCGCACGAAGCTCTCGCCGCCGAGCACGACATGAGCGTGTTCGAAGCCGCTGAAGGCCAGGCGGACGTGATAAAGCCGGTGCGGCAGCGGAACGCCCGTGACCGTCACGCCGGCGCCGGCCATGTCGGTGAAGTCGGACAGGCCCATCCGGCCGGGCTCGTGGCTTTGGCGAAAGATCACCTCCCGCTCGGGGCCATGCAGCGCACGCCACTGGCGGATGCGCCGCTCCAGCGTCCGCCGAACCCCGATGGCCAGCTCGGGATGCCGGCGCATCAGCTCCTCGAAGACCGCCACCGGCCGCAGGCTCGGGCTCGCCTCCAGCATCGGGACGACCTCGGCCTCGAAGACAGCCGCCAGGGGATCGGGCCGGCGCCGCTCGCGCGGCGCGTGCCTCTCGGAGGGCGGGCGCGGACCTTGGGCGATGCGATGGCCGGTGGCGGCGCTGAACCCGGCGCGGGCCGCGGCCACCGGGATCGGGGTGTTCGGTCGATGCTTCATGAAGAGCCTCATCTGGCGATCGGTCACATGGCGGCCGGGCACGAGCGCTCCTCCAAAACAGAGACAGCTCCCGTGTAACCCGACCGGCCGCGATCGCCCCGTCGGGGCCGAACCTCCGGTCGGGCTACGCCCTCCCTTCAGTTCAGCCCCGACGCATCGCTCTCATCCAGATTGTCGCTCGTGCCTCATCCTGATCGACACGCTC
>NZ_JAGGJP010000046.1 GCF_017872975.1 Rubellimicrobium aerolatum | reverse complement strand
GCTCCGCGCCGATGGCCGTTGCCTACGGCGCCGGAGCACGCAATTTTCACCCCGCGATTCCAGTCGCCACCGGATGAGTGACGGGGGTCAGGTCAACCCGCGCCCAGTTGATCCACAAGGAATGGCAATCGGAACCCGAGGCTTTCCAGGAAAAGCTGCGCCAGTTGATGGTGGATCCGCCAGGTCAGCCTGTCGGACAAGCCCACATCGCGTAGATTTTGTGAAGCGGCGAGTTCCTGAAAGTTCAGGTTATCACTTTGCACATAATCATGTTGTCATGATTACATGCATTCATGAGTTAAGGCATCTTGGAGCTTAGTATGAAGGTTTCGGGGAAGGCGCAGCCCTCGCGCGTGTACTGGCTGTCATAGCTCTCCAAACATGAAGTTTCCGGGGAACAATGACGTTTGTTGTCTTCACTTTTCATAGTATGCCGGTCCGGACAAGGAGGACGGCATGGTCGATATCCTGACACTGGAGCTGACGTCTCGGGGTGACGAGGCAATCAAACCTGCCGAACTGATCCAGGTCCGTGGCCATGAGCCCCTTACCCTGAACGCCAGACGAATGATCACTCTCCTCTGGCACAACGCCCATATGCAGGGCGTAGAGGAAGGTCGCCGCTACACTGTCGAGATCGACGCGCTCAAGCCTGCGGGACACAAAGGCTATGAGATGATCGAGGAGGGCATCGAACAGCTCATGCGGACGTTACTCGTCGTCCAACTCCCGAGCGGCAAGACACGGCGCGTCCAATTCTTGGGCGGCAACGATCTGGACTCACCGGACAGACCCGCTGGCGTCCTGACTTACTCGTTCGACGCCATGCTGATCGAGATCCTCGAGAAGTCGTCAGTCTGGGGTAAGATCGCCCTGCCCGTCCTGATGGCCTTCACGTCCAAGTACGCGATCTCGTTATATGAGAACGCCTCGCAATTTGTGAACCTAGCCTACAAGACCTCCACAGAGTTCACTCTAGAAGAATTCCGCTCAATGCTGGGCGTCCCCGAGGACAAGTACCCTGCCTTCGGAGAGTTCAACAAGCATGTCCTCAAGCCTGCCGTGGCAGAAGTAAACGCTTTGGCCTCGTTCGGGCTGAGCGTCGCTCCTCTGAAACAGGGCAAGAAGGTCGTGCGTGTGAAGGTCGGCTGGTATCGCAAGTCTATAGAGGAGCTAAAGGTCGCGTATGCCGAAGTGCAACGGCCAAAGGTCGGCAGGAGAGCGAGGATCTTGGGAACGGTTGAGAATGTGTTGGCCCCTGCCCCATCCGAAGGCCGGCTTCGTCGCCGAGCCCCGAAAACTTCATAGTTGCAGTTGCATGCAATCATGAAAGCCGGGTTTCGGCTTAGCATAGGTGCCCGAAGCCTTCACTTTTGGAAGCTTAGGTCGTCGGTGAGCTGCACCTAGAACTCGATCGGGTTGGGCCGCCAGTGCGGATGAGCGCAGGCTAGTCAGGGATACCGGTGGGCTCGTCCCTTGCCACAGTCATAGAGATAATCCCGCGGGACCATCTACAGGAGCAAGACGATCCATTCAGCGGAAAGGGCGTGAGACGAGAATCTATCACCCTGCATCAGGCTCTGGAATGGTCGCAGAGGACTACTGCGCTCGCGATCGTCACCATGTCGTGCTGGATCGCGTTGAGCCAGTCTTCGTCCGTCCCCAAATACCTCATAGTTGGGGTTTGCTGGGTTAGCAGGAAAGTGACTTACCTTGTTGGATGCTATCCGGAAAGCCACTTTGCATGAAAACATACTATAGCGGGACCAACACAAGTTGGTAAGCGTCCGGTCTGGCTTTCAGTTACCCACAAGCTGTTTGTCTGTCTTTCCCGGCAGCATAGCCCTCGACGAGGTCTGCGAGCCGCCCGAAGCCTCGCCACATGACAGTGGCTCCTGGCGGTGGGCCACGACTTCGGGCGAGATAGCCTCCGAGGCGGGCGACGCGGATCATGTAGGGATCGAGGCTGCGTGCGGCGCCCGCTTTGGTGGTGGGCATGAGCCTTTCAAGGAATTCGAGTTCCAAGTCGGTGAACACGGCCCCTGGCGGGGCTTCGGGATGGCCCCGCCTTAGCATTGTCATCCAGTGGATGCGCCAGGCCAGCACGCAGCAGAGCGCGATGTAGTTGGCCAGGCGGTCGGCGGTGGTGAGCCGAACCTCCTCGATGCGGCACCCGGTCTTGAGGGTCTTGAAAAAGGTCTCGATGCTCCAGCGCCGCGCGTACCAGTCCAGCATGCGGACGGCGTCGTCGTGCGTCGCCACATTGAGGTTGGTGATCAGCTTCCAGAACAGCGGCGGTCGATCTGCCGGCGGGTCCGTCTCCCTGGCGTGGATGATCTGAAGCCGGAGCCGCTCGTAGCGTTTCTGCTTTCCGATCGGAGGCCGGACCGTCATCGTCGCGAACGTCACCGACAAGAGCGCGCCCTGGTCCCGGCCCGACGCATCACGGAAGCTGATCTGGTGCGTGCCGCAGGCGGAGACGCTGTTGAAGCAGGACCCCTTCGCTGGGCCATCTCTTCGTCTTTCGCGGCGGGGCGACCTGGTCAAGGTGATCTGGTGGGATGGCCAGGGGGCCTGCCTGTTCGTCAAGCGTCTGGAGAAGGGCCGCTTCGTGTGGCCCGCAGCGAGTGAGGGCAAGGTGGCGCTGACCCCGGCGCAACTCGCGATGCTGCTCGAGGGCATAGACTGGCGGGCGCCGCAGCGGAGTTGGCAGCCTCTGACGGCCGGATAGACGGTGAAAGCGGAGCGAACGGGATTCCCTCGCTGAAGCCGGCTCGGTAGGCTGCGGCCATGCTGGACGAGGCCCACGCGCTGCCGCACGACCCCGAGGACCTGCGGGCCTTCGCGGCGCGGCTCCTGGCCGAGGTGAAGGCGCAGGCGATCCTGATCGAGAAGCTGCGGCATCAGCTCGCCGGC
>NZ_JAGGJP010000045.1 GCF_017872975.1 Rubellimicrobium aerolatum | reverse complement strand
CACCCCCACCGGGCGCTCGGATACAGATCACCCCGCGAGTTCATCGCGGATCAGACAACAACCTGATCCTGTCCGGTCATTCAGGGGCAACAACATCTCCTGGTCCCTGCCACAGACCGTGTGTGTGTGGATAACGCAGCCGTGGTCGACTACCCAGTCCTCCAATTCTCTCGGCTTAGACAAATTAAATCATTGATATTACACGTGTTTATAAAAGCAGGTTCGATGCCTGTCCAAAGGACATGAAACAGGTGCTCGCAAGCTTGAGGGGGCCGTAGGTGACGTACCAATGGCGAGAGGTCGCCGCGTGGTGCGTCCAGCCAGACATTCTGCTTTCAGATCGGCCCTGCTGCCTTAAAGCTGCCCCAGTCATGAGCCAAGGCTGTTAGCAGGCGGCATGCCGCACGTTGGCAGGACGTGGGTCGGCATGCTAGGGAGCGAGCAACACACCGAAGCGTTCTCCTCCAAGATCTTGAAGGGATCTGAGACAGTCCTGGTTCGAAGGAGGCGTCGTGGAACGTGGCTTCACTTGGATCTTACCTTTGTTGGATGATATGCGCGAGTTTGCAGAGTTGAACGGCCTTGAGCGCCTGGATCATGATCTTCGGATGACAATCAGGGGCTGGACCGAAGAGTTGACCAAGCTCGAACGGAAGGACGTCATAGAAGACCGAGCAATCACCAGTGATGCTTGATGCTGGCTTTTGCCCTAGCACCCGGTGTCATGGTTGAAGCCTATTCATTATCGAAGGAGATCCGCGTTATGAATGAAAACCGCAGCAAGGACGACGATTACAGCGAGTTGTTCAGAAACAACGGGCTTCGCCTCTACGAGTGCGAGGACGATCGTGCCTTAGCCAAGATGCTCGGATGGTCGATCTTGGTTAGTCTGGTCATCTGGATTTCGGTCGCGGTCTATTTTTTCGGATAGTTTGAACCTTCTAGCGCCAGACGCTATCGGCGACTAGGTTCAGGACCCATTGATCTGCTCGCTCCCGGTGCGCCGGTGTGATTCAAGCTCCCGGTTCTTCGGGGTGAGGATGAGCAACCTGTACTGGCTGACGGACGAGCAGATGGAGCGTTTGCGTCCGTTCTTTCCCAAGAGCCACGGACGCCCCCGGGTGGATGACCGGCGGGTGCTCTGCGATATCACCTTCGTCAATCGCAATGGCTTGAGATGGCGCGTATCCCTCCGGCGGGGCTTGCGATTACCCATAAGTGGCGAGGTCCGAGCCGAGCTGGATGTCGGCAAGGCGCCGCAGGCCGCGCCAGACGACGGTGTTGCCCGGTGGCGGGTCTGTCTTTCTTGCGAGATAGCCGCCCAGGCGGGCGAGCTTGGTGAGATAGAGTTCGACGGTGCCCGGCTTGGCTCTGCGGTTGCCGCGGTCGGCAACGAGCCCGTCGAGGATGGCGATCTCGGCGCCTGTGAACGCGACCTCGGGTCGGACCTCGGGCTTGGCTCGCGCCACCATGGTCATCCACATGACGCGCCAGCTCACGATGCAGAAGAGGGCGACGAAGTTGGCCAAGCGGTCGGCGGTTCGCAGCTTTGTGTCCTCGGCGCGGCAGCCGGACTTGAGGATCTTTGGAAGACCTCGATCTTCCAACGCAAGGCATACCACCGGATCTTCTCGACGGCCTCGGCAAGGCTTGCCACCTCGAGATCGGTCAGCAGCTTCCAGACGATGGGCTTGCACCCGGCCGGCGCGGCCACCTCGACGGCATGGATGACCGTCAGATCCAGCGCTGGGTAGCGTTTCTACTTGCCGATCGGCGGCAGGACGCGGATCCGCTTGGTGCGGATGTCGAAGGTGACCTGCTCGACCTTGTCGCCGTCGACCCGGATGGCGATCGCATGCGTCCGGGCACTAGGAGCCTTGAGCATCTCGGCCTCGACCGTGTGGTCGCCGCTGCCGGCGAGCCGGTCGACGACGGTGCGCACGACGAAGTGGGCGCCAAGCTAGCGGGCCAAGCAGTAGAGCTCATATATGTCGCTCTCGCGGTCGCCGACATGCACGCAGCGCCCCGGCTGACCCAGCAGCGCGATGGACTGCCGCAGGTTCTCGAGCCAGCGGACGCTCTCTTTGGCTTCGATCAGGACCCGCGTCGGATTGATCTTCCGCTTGAGCTGGGCTGTGCCCCTGAACTTGTCTCGGTTCCAGAACTTGACGGCGGCAAGGCCGAGCGGAAGGCCCGGCCTCGGTCACGGCCAGGGATGAGTGCATGAGGATCCCGCACACCGCGTGGTGGCGAAGCCGGCCCTCTTTGTCGCGTCCCGAGTTGATGGCCTTCGTGAAGCCAAGCTCGCCGGGATGTCGCCGCTGGTAGGTGAACTCGGTCGTGTCCTGGAGAACGAGGACCGGCCCATGGCAGGCGGCATACCGCGCGTTCGTCGCCGCAAAGTGGCCGGCGAGGATCTCGCCTTCCTCGACCTTGGGGTTGGAGAAGAACCGGTAGGCTGCCTTGGTGCTCGCCCAGTTCTGGCAGGCGAGCGGGATCGTGCCGCCCATCCGGTCGCTCAGGCAGGACAGAAGATCGCCAAAGCGTCGGCCCAGCCGAGCGTCTTTGAAGGCTGCCTCGTCCACCTCGCCGTGCGACCAGTGGTCGCCGCCAGCCCGGCCCTCGTAGCTCTGACCCGACATCACGCACCTCATACTACCCCAAGATGCGAGGAACGGAGTCACAACCGACTCATCCGACTCAACAAACTTCCAGCATTCGCTGTAAGCAGCTCAACAACTTATGGGTAATCGCAAGCCGGCGGGGGCCGTCTGACGCTGGCGTAGGAGGTCGGGTAAGACCCTGACCTTATGGCAGGCTCTAAGGTCATATCGCAGGTGGAGGTTCTTTCGGCATCCGACGTGGGTCAGGCTCCACCTCGAGCACGGCATCCTCGGGCTGGACAACATCAAGCCTTGGTCCGCCACTGGGGGCCAGCACATAGAACGGGCACAGGCATACGCTAAGGACGGCGAGGGGTTGGTGCGGTGTGAAGCTGCCCCCGAACTGACCGGACAGGGTCTCCCACTTCCCTAAGGGGTAGGAGTACTGTTCACATCATGACTGGTCACATCCCACGGCCCG
>NZ_JAGGJP010000044.1 GCF_017872975.1 Rubellimicrobium aerolatum | reverse complement strand
CGTAAGCTGCCCTTGTCCGCAGCGGAGCCTGTTCATGCCCGATTTCCAGAAGATCCTGATTGCCAACCGGGGCGAGATCGCGATCCGCGTCATGCGGGCCGCCAACGAGATGGGCAAGCGCACCGTCGCGGTCTACGCCGAGGAGGACAAGCTGGGCCTGCACCGCTTCAAGGCGGACGAGGCGTATCGGATCGGCGAGGGGCTTGGTCCCGTCGCGGCCTATCTGTCGATCCCCGAGATCATCCGGGTGGCCAGGATGTCGGGGGCCGACGCGGTCCATCCGGGCTACGGGCTGCTGTCCGAGAACCCCGACCTCGTGGACGCCTGCGAGGCCGAGGGCCTCGTCTTCATCGGCCCCACCGCCGCGACCATGCGGGCCTTGGGCGACAAGGCCTCCGCGCGCCGCGTGGCCATCGCGGCCGGCGTCCCCGTGATCCCCGCGACCGAGGTCCTGGGCGACGACATGGCCGCCATCAAGCGCCAGGCCGCCGAGGTGGGCTATCCCTTGATGCTCAAGGCCTCCTGGGGCGGCGGCGGCCGGGGGATGCGGCCGATCCTGTCGGAGGAGGAGCTGGAGACCAAGGTGCTGGAGGGCCGGCGCGAGGCCGAGGCCGCCTTCGGCAACGGCGAGGGCTACCTCGAGAGGATGATCCTGCGCGCCCGTCACGTCGAGGTGCAGATCCTGGGCGACAAGGGGGGCGACATCTACCACCTGTGGGAGCGGGACTGCTCGGTCCAGCGGCGCAACCAGAAGGTCGTGGAGCGCGCCCCCGCCCCCTACCTTTCGCAGGCGCAGCGGGAGGAGGTCTGCGAGCTGGCCGTCCGCCTCTGCCGGGCGGTCAGCTACGAATGCGCCGGCACCGTCGAGTTCCTGATGGACATGGACACGGGGGCTTTCTACTTCATCGAGGTCAACCCCCGCGTGCAGGTCGAGCACACCGTGACCGAGGAGGTCACCGGCATCGACATCGTGCGCGCCCAGATCCTGCTGGAGGAGGGCAAGAGCCTCGCCGAGGCGACCGGGATCGCGCGGCAGGAGGACGTGAGGCTGCTGGGGCACGCGCTGCAATGCCGCGTGACCACCGAGGACCCGCTCAACAACTTCATCCCCGACTACGGCCGCATCCAGATGTATCGGAGCGCGACCGGCCCCGGCATCCGGCTCGACGGCGGCACCGCCTATTCGGGCGCCGTCATCACGCGCTACTACGACAGCCTCCTGACCAAGGTCACGGCGCGCGCGCCCACGCCCGAGATGGCCATCGCCCGCATGGACCGGGCGCTGCGCGAGTTCCGCATCCGGGGGGTGTCCACGAACATCGACTTCGTGATCAACCTCCTCAAGCACCCGACGTTTCTCACGAACCAGTACACGACCAAGTTCATCGACACGACGCCGGACCTGTTCGACTTCGCCAAGCGGCAGGACCGGGCGACCAAGATCCTGACCTACATCGCCGACATCACGGTGAACGGCCACCCGGAGACGGCGGGCCGCGTCAAGCCCGCCGCCGACGCGCGCAAGGCCCGACCGCCGGTGCAGTCGCTGACGACATGGCAGGCGGGCACCCGGCAGCTTCTGGACGAAAAGGGTCCCAAGGCCGTAGCCGATTGGATGAAGGCGCAGACGCGGCTGCTCATCACCGACACGACGATGCGGGACGGGCACCAGTCGCTGCTCGCCACCCGGATGCGGTCGATCGACATGATCCACGCCGCGCCCGCCTATGCCATGACGATGCCGGGGCTGTTCTCCGTCGAGTGCTGGGGCGGCGCGACCTTCGACGTGGCCTACCGCTTCCTTCAGGAATGCCCCTGGCAGCGCCTGAGGGACATTCGCGCGCGAATGCCGAACATCATGACGCAGATGCTCCTGCGCGCGTCGAACGGGGTGGGTTACACCAACTATCCCGACAACGTGGTGCGGGCCTTCGTGGCCCAGGCCGCCAAGAGCGGCGTCGACGTGTTCCGCGTCTTCGACTCGCTCAACTGGGCCCCGAACATGCGCGTCGCCATGGACGCCGTGATCGCGGCCGACAAGGTCTGCGAGGCCGCGATCTGCTACACCGGCGACATCCTCGACCCGGACCGCGCCAAGTACGACCTCAAGTACTACGTGGCCATGGCGAAGGAGTTGGAGGCCGCCGGCGCGCACGTCCTCGGGCTCAAGGACATGGCCGGGCTCCTCAAGGCCCCCGCCGCGCGCGTCCTCGTCAAGGCCCTGAAGGAGGAGGTCGGCCTGCCGATCCACCTCCACACCCACGACACCTCGGGCGCGGCGGCGGCGACGATCCTCGCGGCCTCCGACGCCGGGGTGGACGCGGTGGACGCGGCGATGGACGCCTTCTCGGGCGGCACCTCGCAGGCCTGCCTGGGGAGCATCGTCGAGGCGCTGCGCCACACCGAGCGCGACACCGGCCTCGACGTGGCGGCGATCCGGGCCTTGAGCAACCACTGGGAGGCCGTGCGCGCCCAGTACTGCGCCTTCGAGGCCGGGCTCCAGGCCCCCGCCTCCGAGGTCTACCTCCACGAGATGCCGGGCGGGCAGTTCACCAACCTCAAGGCGCAGGCCCGCAGCCTCGGGCTGGAGGACCGCTGGCACGAGGTCGCGCAGGCCTACGCCGACGCCAACATGATGTTCGGCGACATCGTCAAGGTCACGCCGTCGTCCAAGGTCGTGGGCGACATGGCCCTGATGATGGTGGCGCAGAACCTCTCGCGCGCCCAGGTCGAGGACCCGGCCACCGAGGTCGCCTTCCCCGACTCGGTCGTGGACATGATGAAGGGCAACCTCGGCCAGCCCCCCGGCGGCTGGCCCGAGGCCATCCAGAGGAAGGTCCTGAAGGGCGAGGCGGCGCTCACCGACCGCCCCGGCGCGCACATGGCCCCGGTGGACCTGGAGGCCACCCGCGACAGGGCGGCCCAGGAGCTCGACGTCTCCTCGCTCGACGACGAGGACCTGAACGGCTACCTCATGTATCCCAAGGTCTTCTCGGACTACATGGCCCGCCACAAGGCCTACGGCCCGGTGCGCGTCCTGCCGACCCGGACCTTCTTCTACGGCATGGAGCCCGGCGAGGAGATCTCGGCCGAGATCGACCCCGGCAAGACCCTGGAGGTCCGCCTCCAGGCCGTGGGCGACACCACCGAGGAAGGCGACGTGCGCGTCTTCTTCGAGCTCAACGGCCAGCCCCGCACCATCCGCGTCCCCAACCGCTCGGCCGCCGCCACCGCGAGCCGCCGGCCCAAGGCCGAGGCCGGCAACCCCCTCCACGTCGGCGCGCCGATGCCGGGCGTGGTGGCAACGGTCGCCGCCCAGGCCGGCAAGCCCGTGCGCGCGGGCGACCTCCTCCTCACCATCGAGGCCATGAAGATGGAAACCGGCATCCACGCCGACCGCGACGGCACGATCAAGGCCGTCCACGTCCAGCCCGGCGCCCAGATCGACGCCAAGGACCTGCTCGTGGAAATGGAGTGAGCGCCTCTCCCAC
>NZ_JAGGJP010000043.1 GCF_017872975.1 Rubellimicrobium aerolatum | reverse complement strand
CTTCGATGTAGCCGAACAGGTCGCGTCGGGCCTCGTCGCGGGTGGCCCAACGATGCTGATGGACGAGTTCGACCTTGAGGGTGTGGAAGAAGCTCTCCATGGGCGCGTTATCGTGAGCCATTGCTGGTGCGGCTCATGGACGGCACGGCGCCGACCGTGGCGAGCTGCTGGACGTAGGCTTCGGCGGCGAATTGGCTGCCCCTGACGCCCTTCTGTTTGTCAAGCGGCGATGCGCGACGCGTTGATCTCCAGCTGGCGCTGTCTGATGAGGGTGAAGACCTCCCGGGCCAGATAGCGCTTGAGGGCGCGGATGGCGTCGAGCTTGGAGTGTCCCTCGGCGATGCGGCGTGCGACGAAGTCCTTGGTCCTTTGGTCCGTCCGCAAGCGACCGATGGCGATGATGTGCAGGGCGCTGTTGGCCGCTCGGTCACCTCCGCGGTTCAGGCGATGACGGAGGGTCTTGCCCGACGAGGCCGGCACAGGACTGACGCCACAGAGGGCCGCGAAGCTGGCTTCGGACCGCATCCGCTCCGGATTACCGCCGGCGGTCAGCAGCAGTTGCGCGCCGCCGACATAGCTGATCGAGTTGCGGGCGATCAGGTTTGGAGCGAGTTCCTTCACGATGGCCGCGATCATGGCGTCGAGGTCGGCGATCTCGTCATGAAGCTCGAGATAGCGCCGGCCGAGGGACTTGAGGCTGATCCTGTAGGCCGCCTCTACGTCCCGATAAGCCGTGAGGTCCGGGCGCGAGGCGGCGAGCGTGCGGACGAGCTGCATCCGGGTCATGACACGGAGCTGGTCGCGCAGGCCGTCCGGCGCGGCGACGATCGTGTTGTGGATCATCTGCAAGGCGACGCGCCTAGCTGTGATGGCCGTTTTGCGGCAGGCGACGAGCACGCGCAGCGCCTCGATCATGCCGTCACGGCTGCGCGGGGTGACGGTGCGCTTGCCTGCGAAGGCGGCGTGGGCGGCGTTCTGGGCATCCAGGTCGTCGTTCATGCCGCGCTTGCGCCGGTCCTGCTTGTCGGGTGCCGTGACCTCCAGCACGGTCACGCCAGCCTGCTGCATGAAGCGCAGGAGGCCGGCTCCGTAGCTGCCGGTCGACTCCACACCAACCCGCTGAAGCTCGCCCAGCGAGCGCATCCATGCGAGCATCTGGCGGTAGCCCTGCCGCGTGCTGGGGAATGAGCGCGTTCCAAGCACGCGATCCTTATGGTCGACCACCGCAGCGACGTACAGGTCCTTGTGCGTGTCCACGCCGCCGACGACAGAGCCGGCGTTCGGTTCATTCTTGCGGTTCATGTCCTTCTCCTGGCTCACTGAACGGCTCCGCCAGGACCGGCTGCATGGACAGGACAGTCATGTGACCAAAACTGGTCACGCCCTTCTCGGGTCACAGGCAACAGCGAGGCGAATCCTCACCGCAAGGCGTTCCCGGGCGGCCGACAGGTCCGGGGAAAGACACGTCGGTCGATCGGAGTGCGGGTCAGGCCGCACCGGGCGCCTCGCGGCGCCAGCTTAACCGAACCGTCCATCGCTGTGAGGCTCAGGTCGCCCGGGAACTGGCCTCAATCCTTTGATTGTCCGAGTGGTGGATGAGGCCCCGGCCTGGCCGTTGCCGCTGGACGGCCATCATCAGCGCCGACAGCGCCAGTTCAGTCCGCATGTGATCCCGCATCGCCCAGCCGACGATCTTCCTCGTGGCGACGTCGAGCACGGCCGCCAGGTAGAGCCAGCCTTCGCCAGTCGGCACGTAGGTGATGTCGGCCAGCCAGACGCGGTTCGGCGCAGGGGCTTCGAAGCGCTGCGCGAGCAGGTTCGGCGCGATGGCCAGATGGTGGCGGCTGTCGGTCGTGCAAGGCCGATACCGCCGTCCAGCGAGCGCCCGGATACGATGACGGCGCATGAGCCGCTCGACCCGGCCACGGCTGCACCGATGACCTTGGGCCCGCAGCGCCGCGTGCATGCGCGGGCTGCCGTAGCGACCCTGGTGGCGCACTTCGATGCGGCGGATCTCGGCCACAAGCTGACGGTTGGCCTTGGCGCGGGAGCTCTCCGGCCGCGATCTCCAAGCGTAATACCCGCTGGGCGACACCGTGAGCACGCGGCACATGAGGCGCACCGGGTAGGCGCCTGCATGGCTCGCTCGATGAAGGCGAACCTCACCTCGGCACCTCCGCGAAGATGCCGATGGCTATTTTAGGACGTCACGCTCCATGCGCGTGCGCTCGAGCTCGCGCCGGAGCTTGGCGTTCTCGGATGCCAGGTCGGCCGGCGAGGCCACCTGCCCGTTTGTGGCGACCGGCCCCGCTTGCGGACGCGATGGCATCCCCTTCTGAGCCGCCCGCCAGCTCCGCAGCATTGAGGGCTGAATGCCCAGCTCGGCCGCGATCTGCATCTGCGGTCGGCCGCTGCTCTCCAGCAGCGCCACCGCCTCGCGCTTGAACTCGGGGGAGAACTCCCGCCTCCTCTTCGTCATCGGATCACCTTCCTGGCTCCTCAGGAGCCTAGCAGAGGCGTCCACCGAAGCGGGGGAAGATCAAGGCGTTTCCGGGCCCCTTGCGTCCTCCCGAAGCTCGGTCTAGTGGCGGCAAGTTACGGCCGTCGCGGCCCGCTTGTTGACACGGATACCATGACCGCGCTTCCCCTTCCTGTCTACGTCGGACTGGCCTTGATGTATGCCATGGCCGGAACCGCAGCCTGGGGTGGGTTTGCTCTGGCCTTCGGTCGACGCACCCTGGCTGGCGCAGCGCCGACAGTCTGCGCCATGCTGTTCTTCTTGGCTTTGGCGTTCCACCCGCTGCCCGATATCGTGGCGCTATCAAGCGAGTGCCCATTGGCGAGCGCGGAGCCCAACTGGAGCCCTTTAGGATTTGTGAGGGACGCTACGCAGGCTTGGGAGGATCAACCGAATCTGGCAGGGTTCGCCCGGCACAACCCGCTCTATTCGGCGGTCATGAACCTTCTCTTGTGCGTGTTGGTCGGCAAGCTATGGAAACAATATATTTCCAATAGATATATAGCGGCTGGGCTGGGCTTCGCTTTTAGCTTGTTCGTCGAAGTGACTCAGGCGACCGGAGTCTTTGGGGTTTACCCTTGTGCTTATCGCAAGTTCGATGTTGATGATCTTCTACTGAACACCGTTGGAGTGGTGATCGGGTTCGTGCTTTAGGGTCAGGACTGATCTTCCCCCGCTTCGGTGGATACGGGGTTAGTTCGCTTTCTGCTCGGCCTGTTCGGGAGTGAGGTACCCGAGAGCGGAGTGGAGGCGAGCGCGATTGTAGTAGCCTTCGATGTAGGCGAACAGGTCACGCCGCGCCTCGCCGCGGGTATGAACCGCGCCGGGTTTGCCGGAGGCGAGTTTCCGTTAGCTACGCGGCCATGACCGGGGTGACCAGAGCGGCGTAGAAGTTTGCTTCGGCCTCGGCTGGCGGGATGTTCCCGATCGGCTCGAGGAGACGGCGGTTGTTGAACCAATCCACCCACTCGAGGGTGGTGTATTCGACAGCTTCGAAGCTGCGCCAGGGACCACGGCGATGAATCACCTCGGCTTTGAACAGGCCATTAATCGTTTCAGCCAAGGCGTTGTCGTAGCTGTCGCGGACGCTCCCGACCGACGGCTCGATGCCGGCCTCGGCCAGACGCTCGGTATACTTGATGGACAGGTATTGGCTGCCCCTGTCGCTGTGGTGGACCAGCCCCATGCCTTTGGCGGGCCGGCGTTCATGGACGGCCTGCTCCACGGCATCGAGGACGAAGCCGGCGTGCGCGGTCCGGGCCGAAGGGCT
>NZ_JAGGJP010000042.1 GCF_017872975.1 Rubellimicrobium aerolatum | reverse complement strand
CGGGTGGCCCGCAGGGAGAGCCCGGCGGTCCTCACCCTGCGTCGCGCTTTGCGATCCAGTCGTGATCGGGGTCGTTCTGGAAGCGCCACTGGCGGCGGGGTCCGGCCATGACGTTGAGGTAGTAGAGCTCGTAGCCGTAGGGGGCGGCGCAGGGGTGGTGGCCTCTGGGGACGAGGGTGACGTCGTGGTTGCGGACCGTCATGGTCTCGTCGAGGGCGCCGTCCTCGGTGTAGACGCGCTGGATCCCGAAGCCCTGGGGCGGGTTCAGCCGCATGTAGTAGGTCTCCTCCAGGTAGGTCATGCGGGGGAAGTCGTCCTCGTCGTGGCGGTGGGAGGGGTAGGAGGACCAGTGCCCCGCGGGGGTGAAGACCTCCGTCACCAGGAGCGCGTCGGCCACGTCGCGCGCCTCCATGGCGATGTTGTTGACGTGGCGGGTGTTGGTGCCCTGACCCCGTGGCGTCAGCTCGATCCCCTCGGGGCCGAGGCGCTGGGCGGGGTGGCGGCCCTTCCCCGGCGCCGCGCAGACGGCGAGCGTGCAGGGGGTGGTGGCAGTGGCCTCCCATTCGGTCCCGTTCGGGAGGTAGAGGCAATGCGGGGGCGTCTTCTCGAACACGTCCAGGCGCTCGCCCATCTCGCCCCAGTCCCGGCCCGCGCCTCGGATGTGCGCCTTGCCCTCGACGAGGACGAGGATGACCTCGGTGCCGCCGGTGGCCTCGCGGGCCGTCTCGCCCGCGCGCAGGCGGTGGAGGCCGAAGCCCACGTAGCCCCAGCCGGCGGAGGCGGGCGTCACGTCGTGGACCTTGCCGGTCTCGCCGGCGGGGTGGATCAGGAGCTTCGCCATCATCTCTCCTTGGGATGGCCCGAGCCGGCTTGCCTGCCGCCTCGGGCGATCGTGCTGCGTTCCGGGCCGGGGACGCGGAGCGCCCCCGATCGGTGGCGCCCCCGATCGGCGGCGCCTCAGTCGAAGCGTTGGCGCGCGGCGGAGGCCTCGTAGGCCTCGCGCGCGGCGCGCAGGCGGGGCGTGGCGCCCACGGCGGGCACCGCCACGTCCCACCAGGCGCCACCGATGCCGGCCCCGGTCAGCGCCTCGGTGTCGATCACGATCACGCTCGGACCTTTGCGGCCGCGCGCGGCGGCGAGCTCGGCCTCCAGGCCCGCGAGGTCGGCGGCCTTGACGGCCGTCGCCCCCATGGACGCCGCGTGCGCCACGAAGTCGATGGCGGGCTGCACCTCGATGTTGGAGTCCTTGTACATGTTGTTGAACTCGGCCCCCCCGCACTCCTGCTGGAGGCGGTTGATGCAGCCGTAGCCGCGGTTGTCGGTCAGCACCACGGTGAAGGGCACCTCCATCATGACGGCCGTGGCCAGCTCGGAGTTGGCCATCATGTAGCTGCCGTCGCCCACGAAGCAGATCACCTCCCTTTGGGGCTCGGCCAGCGCGATCCCCAGCGCGCCCGCCACCTCGTAGCCCATGCAGGAGAAGCCGTACTCCATGTGGTAGCCGTTCGGAGCGGACCGCCACAGGATCTGGAGCGCGCCCGGCATGGTGCCGGCGGCGCACATCACCACCGTGTCCGCTCCCGCGTGCCGCTGCACCGCGCCGATCACCTGCGCGTCGGAGGGCAGGTGGTTGGGGCCCTCCCCTTGGGGGGCGGCCGTCACGGCGTCCGTGGCCGCGAACCAGGCCTCGCGCGAAGCGACGTCCGGGTCGGCGAAGCGGTGCCCCGACAGGGCAGTTGACAGACGCTCCAGCGCGACCTTGGCGTCCGCCACAAGGGGCAGAGCCCCGTGCTTCTGGGCGTCGTAGCCCGCGAGGTTGATCGACACGAGCCGGCGGCCGGGGTGGGCGAAGGCCGTCCAGGAGCCGGTGGTGAAGTCCTGGAAGCGCGTGCCCACGCCCAGGATCAGGTCGGCCTCGGCGCAGAGACGGTTGGCGCAGTCGCTGCCCGTCACGCCCGGCGAGCCGAAGTTCAGCGGCACCCGCCAGTCGAGCGCGCCCTTGCCGGCCTGCGTCTCGACCACGGGGATGGCGTGCGCCTCGGCGAAGGCCAGAAGCTCGGCCTCGGCCCCCGAGTAGAGCACGCCCCCGCCCGCGACGATCACGGGTCGGCGGGCGGCGCGCAGCGCCTGCGCCACCTCGGCCAGCTCGCGCGGGTCGGGCTCGGGCCGGCGGATGCGCCAGACCTTGGGCGTGAAGAACGCCTCCGGCCAGTCCCAGGCCTCGGCCTGCACGTCCTGGCAGAAGGCCAGGCACACGGGCCCGCAGGCGGCCGGGTCGGTCATCACCTGCATCGCGCGCGGCAGCGCGGTCAGCAGGTGCTCGGGCCGGGCGATGCGGTCGAAGTAGCGCACCACGGGCCGGAAGCAGTCGTTGGCCGAGATCGTGCCGTCCTCGAAGTCCTCCACCTGCTGGAGCACCGGGTCGGGGCGGCGGCTGGCGAAGACGTCGCCGGGGATCAGGAGCACCGGCAGGCGGTTGACGTGCGCCAGCGCCGCGGCCGTGACCATGTTGAGCGCGCCCGGCCCGATGGAGGAGGTCACGGCCATCGCGCGGCGGCGGCGCTTCTGCTTGGCGTAGGCGATGGCCGCGTGCGCCATGGTCTGCTCGTTCTGGCCCCGCCAGGTGGGCAGCGCCTCGCCGATGCCGTGCAGCGCCTCGCCGATCCCCGCCACGTTGCCGTGCCCGAAGATGGCCCAGCAGCCCTCGATGAAGCGCTCGCCACCTTCCGTCATCTGCACCGACAGCCAGCGCATCATCGCCTGCGCCGCCGTCAGCCTCACGGTGTCCTGCCCCATCGGTCCTGCCATGCTCATGCCTCCTGCGGGGTCATCCGCCCCGCCTCCTCGGGGGCCCCGGACCGGGCCTCCCGTCGTGCCGCGTCCCAGACCGCGCACAGCCCCGCGAAGCGCCGGCGCATCTCCTCGACGGCGTCCGCGTCGCCCAGCTCGCCCGTCATCCAGGCCCGCGCCACCGACCCGAAGATCGTGCGCCCCACCGCGAAGCCCTTCACCAGCGGCTGGCGGGCGGCGAGCGCGAAGCTCTGGGCCAGCTCGGCGGCGGGGGCGTCGAGGCCGAGGACGACGACGCCGCGCACATGCGGGTCGTGGGCCAGGATGGCGTCGCAGGCGGCCTGCCACGCCCCTTCCGTCTTGAAGGGCTCGACCTTCCACCAGTCGGGATGGAGGCCGAGGGCGTAGACGCGCTCGATGATGCGGGCGGTGGTCGTGTCATCCACGGGGCCGACCCTGGAGGGGATCACCTCCAGGAGCACCTCGAGCCGGTTGCGTCGGGCGCTCGCGAAGAGGCGGGTGAGCGTGGCCTCCTGCTCGGCCCACATCCGCGCGTCGTCGTCGGGGTGGCAGAAGCACAGAACCTTGACCACGTGCTCCAAGGGCCATTCGGAGAGGCCGCCGACGTCGGGGCCGAGCTCGGGCTCCAGCGCCAGCGGGCGGGAGCCGGGCCACTCCACGGGCCGGCCGATCCAGAGCCCCGTTCCGGCGGCCGCGTGCAGCGCGTCGCGGCCCAGGCGGTTGTCGCACAGGATGCCAAAGCCCCCCTGCCCGCCCGCCACCGCCTGCGCGGCCTGCAGGCACAGGAGCTTGAAGGCGCCGATCCGCTCGGGCGTGGCGCCCGCCATCTCCTCCAGCTGGCTGCGGTGGTCGAAGGCGAAGACGCGCATGGTGTCCCAAAGCCCGTGGCGGTTGGTGGACCAGTGGATCTGCTCCAGCGCCGCGTCGTGGCGCAGGTCGGGGCGCTGGACGCCGCGCGCGAGGAAGAACTCCAGCTCCTCCAGCGACGGATAGGCGGGCGTGCAGCCGTGGCGCGAGACGGCAAGCGCGCCGCAGGCGTTGGCATACCGGAGCGCCACCGGCCAGGGCGCGTCGTCGAGCCAGCCCTTCAGGAGCCCCGACATGAAGCCGTCGCCCGCGCCCAGCACGTTGAACACCTCGATGGGGAAGCCCGGCCCCGTCTCGCCGTCGTCCAGGGCGTCGGGAATGGCGCCGGTGAAGGCCACCGCGCCGGCCGCGCCCCGCTTGCACACCAGGGTCGCGGCCGAGACGGCGCGCACGGCGCGCAAGGCCGCCACCGTGTCGGTGGTGCCGCCCGCGATGTGGAACTCCTCCTCCGTGCCCACGATCAGGTCGAAGAGGGGCAGGTGCGCCTGCAGCTTGGCGGTGACGGCGGCCGACTCGATGAAGCGGCTCTCGCCCGCGCCGTGGCCCGCCAGCCCCCACAGGTTCGGACGGTAGTCGATGTCGAGCGCGCATCGAGCGCCGGCCTCGCGGGCGAGCCGCAGCGCCTTGAGGACGGCGGCCTCGGTGCGCGGGTGCGACAGATGCGTCCCCGTCGCGACCACCGAGCGCGCCTCGGCGATGAAGGACGGATCGATGTCGTCCTCGCACAGCGCCATGTCGGCGCAGTCGGCGCGGTAGAAGATCAAGGGGAAGGACTCGCGGTCGCGGATGCCCAGGATCACCAAGGCCGTCAACCGCTCGGGGTCGGTTGCCACGCCCCGCACGTCCACCCCCTCGCGCGCCAGCTCCTCGCGCACGAAGCGCCCCATGTGCTCGTCGCCCACCCGCGTGATGAGCGCCGAGCGCAGCCCCAGACGCGCCGTGCCCGCCGCCATGTTGGTCGGGCTGCCCCCGATGTACTTGCCGAACGACCCCATGTCCTCCAGCCGGCCGCCCACCTGCACCCCATACAGGTCCACGGACGAGCGGCCAATCGTGATGACGTCAAGAGGCTTG
>NZ_JAGGJP010000041.1 GCF_017872975.1 Rubellimicrobium aerolatum | reverse complement strand
GACACCCTGGCGCGCCTGCCCGACCACAAGATCACCAAAGTCGGCGAACTGCTGCCCTGGCGCTGGCAGCCGTAGCGGTCAGGCCGGACGCTTACACAAGTTGAGCCTGTGTGGTCGGCACGGACGGCAGGTGCTCGATCCAGTGAGCTTCATGCCTAAAGCAGACAGGGATGTGTTCCGTCCGTTGCCGCTTTGCCACTTTCCAGCTTTGCATGCAAATACTTTAGGTTGTTTACGCTGTATCGGCTTTCCCTGCTATCTACTTACTCGGTAAAATGGTCTCCATGGTTGGCGGCAAGCCACGGAGGGACTCGATGGCCTACATCATCGGCATGGTTTCGCAGAAGGGCGGCGTCGGGAAGTCGACACTCGCACGTATGATGGCGCGGGAGTTCGTCGCGGGCGGCATGTCGGCGAAGATCGCTGACCTCGATACCCAGCAGCAGACATGCACGTATTGGGCAGGGCGCAGAGCTGAGAGCGGCGTTACGCCCGAAGTCCAGGTCCAGAGCTTCGCCACCGTGAAGTCGGCTATCTCGGACTCGGCACGCTTCGACGCCTACATTCTCGACGGTAAGCCAAATGCCTCCGAACAGACCTATGAGATTGCTCGGGCGTCCGACCTGGTCGTGATCCCGACGGGCCAAACGGTTGACGACCTCCATCCCGGCGTTGTGCTCGCGCACTCGCTGGCGAAGAAGGGCCTTCCCGCTCACCGGATTGCATTCGCCATGTTCAAGATCACCGGATCGGACAGGGAGAACGCCGCTGCGCGTTCCTACCTCGAACAGGCTGGCTACTCGGTCCTGCCGGGCGATGTGCCGGTTTCAACAGCCTACGGCTCGGCCTCCGATATTGGGAAGGCGATAACGGAAACCCCGTTCAAGAGTCTCAACCAGCGGGCGGCGATGCTCGCTCAGAACGTGATTGATGCCATGGCCGAGGGAGCTGCGTGATGGTCGACCTAGCCAAGTTGAAAGGGAAAGGGGCTCCGCCGCCTGCTGAGGCCGTTCCTGATGTGATCCAATCGGACCAGCGTGAAGAACCCGTTCAGATGGTCGCTATCCAGTTCCGGGTACCTCCCTCTGTCTTTGCGGAGTTCTCGGAAGCTGCCGGCAGAGAGTTCGGCTTCACCAAGGGAGCGAAGTCGAACCTGTTCCTGAAGATGTGGGATGAATATAAGAAAACCCGCTAAGCGGATAGCATGCAAACGGGTTATCCGGTTTTGTTGAAGTAGGTGCAGACGGGGCAGGGGTCCGCGAAGAGCTGAACCGGCCCAGTCCCACTTTGGCGAGCTCAGCCCCGCCAGCAGGTTGGCAGGGCCACCAACCCTAGCCTAGGTCTTCGGCTCTATCGCGCCTCGACGTAGGGTAACGCCGAAGCTGACATGGGTCAGTGGAGGCAGCACTTCTTGAACTTCTTACCCGAGCCGCAGGGACACAAATCGTTCCGACCGACTTATGGGGAGTGCGGGGAGCCTCGCTCGGTTTGGCAGGGTCCAGCAGGCCCAAGCGGGCGAGGTGGAACTCCTCAAGGCACTTCGGAATCAACTCGGGCGCGACGGCATCCAGAGCGTTGTCCATCTCGGTGAACTGGTCTCCGGGCTGGTTGGCGAGCTCGTCGAGCTTGCGGAAGAACGCCATGGCCCGGTGGACAGCCGGACCTTCAGAGATGGTGAAGTCCGCCCAAGCGTCCGGCCGAAGCGCGACGGCCTTGGCAAAGCCCGAAGCCCAGAGCTCCCACAGGGGGCTGCCGTCGCGATCCTGCTCGAGGAGGGGCGCATACCGCCCGGGCGTGTTCAGCTGTCGGAGAATGTCGTTGTAGTGGCCTATGATGAGGCCGAGGACTCCGCTGGCCTGGCGCTCGCTCGTGAAGACAGGCCCGTCCTCGCCCCACACCACCTCCAGCCACTCGCCGGGCATGATGAGCTCGGGGCAGACCGCCACGCCGGCCAGGAAGCCGTCGAGCTCGCTCAAGAGCATGACGTCGTCACCATGTTCGGGATCCGACAGGAAGCGGTCGAGCTTTCGCAGGCTGGACTTCAGCATAGGCACCACCTCCAGGGCCGCCGGTCGGTCCCGCGGCTGATCAGATGACCGGCAGTGCGGGCCAGCGCATTGTAGAGATCGAGGTCCGAGAAGTAAGGGCTAGCTCCGTCACACTCAGGCACAGAGCCGCGAAATCGTGGAGTGGTGGACGGCGTAGCTCCGAGCGATGGCGGTGATCGTCTCGCCCGCCTCGCGGCGGCTCTTGGCCTCCTGCTGCTGGTGCGGGGTGAGCTTGTAGCCGCGCCCGAGCTTCTTGCCTGCGGCCTTGGCACGGGCACGACCCTCCCCAGTGCGGGCCCGGATGAGCTCGCGCTCGAACTCGGCGAGGCCCCCCAGCACCGTGAGCATCAGCCGCCCATGGGCTGTGGTGGTGTCGGCCCAGCTGTCCGCGAGCGAGCGGAAGGCGGCGCCTTTCTCGGTCACGGCAGCGAGGATGTTCAGGAGGTCTCGCGTGGAGCGCGCCAGCCGGTCCAGGCGGGTGACCAGAAGCACGTCCTCGGGCTCGAGCCGGTGGAGAAACTTCTTGAGCTGCACACGCTCCTGCTTGGCCCCGCTGACCTTCTCCTGAAACACTCGCTCCGCGCCCGCCACCTTGAGCTGGGCTACCTGAACGTCGAGGGTCTGCCCGTCGGTGCTGACGCGAGCGTAGCCGTAGCTCTGCGGCACCGGATCAGCCTCATATTGCGCACAGAGTAACCCGTTGATGAACAAAGGTCGAGAACCCTGTGCGTATTTCACGATTGGCGCACAGCCTGTGCTTGCAGCCTGCACTTGCGCTTCTTTTTATATTCTGTAATTCTAGAATCATGGAATCATTAGACGCTATTGCCGCCCTATCCGCCCTGGCTCAGCCCACCCGGCTGGAGTGCTTCCGCGTGCTGGTGCGGCACGAGCCCGACGGCCTACCGGCGGGCGAGCTGGCCCGCGCCTTGGGTGTGCCGGCCAACACCCTGTCGGCCCATCTCGCGATCCTGTCGCACGCGGGCCTCGTCGCGGGCGAGCGGGACGGCCGCTCGGTCATCTACCGCGCCCGCCTGGAGCGGGTGCGGGCGCTCACGCTCTTCCTGCTCAAGGACTGCTGCGGGGGCCGCGAGGAGCTGTGCGCGCCCCTCCTGGCCGAGCTGGCCCCTTGCTGCTGATCCCGGAGCCCCCATGACCCTCCACGCCCGGCCCGTCGTCCCGCTCGGGGCCGAGACCATCGCCGGGGCCGCCCCCGACCTCCGCGCCCCCCTCGGGGCCGAGCGCCTGCCCACCGACGACCTGACCGAGCCGGGCCGGACCTTCCTGCGCCTCCTGCGGGAGGGGGCCACCGTGGGCTTCGGCGGCTACGAACGGCACGGGGACGCGGCCCTCCTGCGCTCCCTGGTCGTGCTGCCGGTCGCGCGCGGCCAGGGGCTCGGCCGGGAGACCGTGCGCCTGCTACTGCACCGGGCCGCCGAGGAGGGCGCGCGTCACGCCTACCTGCTCACCACCTCGGCCGCGCCCTTCTTCGAGCGCCTGGGCTTTGCCCGCGTCGAGCGCGCGAGCGCCCCCGAGGCGATCCGCGCCAGCCGGCAGGCCGCGAGCCTATGCCCCACCTCGGCCGCTCTCATGGCGCGGCCAATCGATCCCGAAGGACAGGAACCATGACCGACACCGCCGCCGCGCCGGGAGGCCTTGGCGCCTTCGAGCGCTGGCTCTCGCTCTGGGTCGCTGGCGCCATCGTCACTGGGCTCGTGCTGGGAGGCCTCGTGCCGGGCCTCTTCGCGGCGTTCGCGGCCGTCGAGGTGGCCTCGGTCAACCTCCCCGTCGCCATCCTGATCTGGGCCATGGTCTACCCGATGATGGTGGGCGTGGACTTCGGCGCGATCCGCCGCGTGGGCGAGGAGCCGCGCGGGCTCGTCCTGACGCTCGTGGTGAACTGGATGATCCAGCCCTTCACCATGGCGGCGCTCGGGGTGCTGTTCTTCGAGCACGTCTTCGCGGGCCTGATCCCGGCCGAGGACGCGCAGTCCTACCTTGCCGGCGTGATCCTGCTCGGCACCGCGCCCTGCACCGCGATGGTCTTCGTCTGGTCGAACCTCACCCGAGGCGATCCGACCTACACGCTCGTGCAGGTGAGCGTGAACGACGTGATCCTCGTCTTTGCCTACGCTCCCATCGTGGCGTTCCTGCTCGGCGTCACCGACATCCCCGTGCCCTGGACGACATTGCTGCTTTCGGTCCTGCTCTACGTCGTCGTGCCGCTCGTGGCCGGGGCCCTGACCCGGAGGTGGCTGGCGAGGCAAGGCGGGGCGGGGGCAGTCGACGCCTTCCGCGACCGCATCAAGCCCGCAACGGTGGTGGCGCTCCTCACGACGGTGGTGCTGCTCTTCGGCTTCCAGGGCGGCACGATCCTCGAGAACCCGCTTGTGATCGGGCTGATCGCGGTGCCGCTCCTCATTCAGAGCTACGGCATCTTCGCCATTGCCTACGGCGCGGCCCGCGCCCTGCGGGTGCCCTTCGACATTGCCGCCCCTTGCGCGATGATCGGCACCTCGAACTTCTTCGAGCTCGCGGTCGCGGTGGCGATCAGCCTCTTCGGCCTGGGCTCGGGAGCCGCGCTCGCCACCGTGGTGGGCGTCCTCGTAGAGGTGCCGGTGATGCTCTCGCTCGTGGCCTTCGCCAACCGCACCCGCCACTGGTTCCCCGAAAGGATGCGCCGGCCATGACCGTCACCATCTGGCACAACCCCGCCTGCGGCACCTCGCGCAACACGCTGGCCCTGATCAGGGCCAGCGGCGAGGAGCCAGTCGTGATCGCGTATCTCACCGACCCCCCGAGCCGGGAGCGTCTGCGGGAGCTGATCGCCGCCATGGGGATCACCCCACGCGAGCTGTTGCGCGAGAAGGGCACCCCCTACGCTGAGCTGGGTCTGTCCGATCTCTCGCTCGCCGACGACGCGCTCCTCGACGCCATGCTGGCGCATCCCATCCTCATCAACCGCCACATCGTGGAGACCCCCAAGGGCACGCGCCTGTGCCGCCCCTCGGAGCGGGTGCTCGACCTCCTCGACCATCCCGTGGCCGAGTTCACCAAGGAGGATGGCGAGGTGGTCCGCGCCGGTGGGCCGTC
>NZ_JAGGJP010000040.1 GCF_017872975.1 Rubellimicrobium aerolatum | reverse complement strand
TCCGGTCGGGCTACGCCCTCCCTTCAGTTCAGCCCCGACGCATCGCTCTCATCCAGATTGTCGCTCGTGCCTCATCCTGATCGACACGCTCAACTGCCGGCCACCTCAGGGCAGCGCGAGCCGTTCCTGCCGCTCACTCATACCGACTGGCGGCTGATCTGACTTTGGCGTTTCCCGCTTGGCTGGCTTGGTGGTTCTGTTGTGCGGTTGACGAGGGAGGAGCCGGTGCTTGCGGCATGGCCGATCCGGACGGACCTGAGCGCGGGCGAGCTGCGGGCCTTGGCGCGACGGCAGAAGGAGCCGCGCGCGGCCGCGCGGATGCAGGCCATCGTGCAGGCCCTGGAGGGGAAGAGCCGGGCCGACGCGGCGCGGCTCGCTGACCTGGAGCGGCAGGCGCTGCATGAGGCGGCGGTGCGCCACGACTCCGAAGGCTTGGCCGGGCTGCACGACCGGCCCAAGGGCCACGCCCGCCCAGTGTTGAGCGCCAAGCTCAAGCGGTTCGCGCTTGCCGGCCCCGATCTCGCCCGCCCCGGCCGCACGGAGTGGACGCGGCCCTCTTTGGCGCAGGAGGTCGCGCGCCTTTTGGGCAAGCGGCTGCCCGGCCAGCCTGTCGCGGGGGCTGAGGCGGCTGGGGCTCTCGGGACGACGCGGCCGCGTGGTCCGCAGGCCAACGCCAAGGCACAGGAGGCGTTCAGAAAGGGGGGTCTCGCCGAAGCCATGGCGGCGGCCTAGGAGGCCAGCCCTGGTCAGTGCATCGAGTTGTGGCTCGAAGATGGGACCCGAGAGGGCCGGAAGGGGCGCACCACTCACCGTTGGCGGACCAGGGGCGAGCGCCCGGCGGGGCTCTGCGACAAGCGCTTCGCCTCCGCCCGCCTGTTCGACGCCGTGGAACCGGCCACCGGCACGGAGGTCGCTCTCGTCCTGCCCGCCGCTTCGACCACCGCCATGAGCCGCTTCCTGGCCGAACTGACCGCCCAGATCGCTCCCGACGCCCATGCCGTGCTCGTGCTCGACCAAGCCGGCTGGACACGGCGCCCGCGCGCCGGTCGTGCCCCCGAACCTCACCCTGGTGCCGCTGCCGCCCTGCTCGCCGAAGCTCAGCCCGATCGAGCGGCTCTGGGCTTACCTGCGCGAGCGGCATCCCTCGCACCGTCTCCTCGACGACCACAACGGCGTCGTGGATGCCTGCTGTGCTGCCTGGACAGGCTTGGCTCAGGAGCTTGGGCGCATCCAGCCACCCATGGCTGCCAGGCCTGAGCTCATTAGCGGGCTGACATGAGACTGCCGGCTCAGTAGCGGCCGGTGATCCCGCCCTGCGCGCCCCTTGCTCGCAGGCCCGGAGCCGCGCAGGTCCTCAGGGTCGTGCGGCAGGGATCCGACCTCGTCCAGCATGGCCGAAGCCTAGCCGGCCGGTGCCACCAAGGGAGTCCCGTCCGCTTCGCTCTCGCTTGCCGCCCATACTGCGGTCAGCGGTCGCCAGCTCCGCTGCGGAGCACGCCAGTCGATGCCCTCGAACGAAGGTCTGCAGGAATGTCCCCTCTGGTGAGGCTGATGATCCCTGTTTGGCGGAGATCACGGTCTGCGACCCTCGCCATCCGCTCTTCAGGCGTCGCTTCCCGATCCTGCGACGGCTGGCAAGCCGGGCCGGCAACGTCGCGCCCTCCCTTGATGTCGAGCACGAGACTGGAGGCACCCTGCTGGTCCCGGTGGCGGCGTGCGAGCCGCACCCGGCGCAAGGGACCGAGGTCAGGCGCGTGAGCTCGGCTGGCGTCCGTTTGACGTCTACGTCATCGGCGCCGATCTCGGGCCGAGCGGCGCCTCCACGGCGGGGCGCGACGGCTTCAAGGAACTGACCGCGCGCGTGGGTCTGGGCAAGGTCGGTCTGGTCCTGTCGATCAACGTCACCCGGCTCGCCCGCAACTGTTCCGACTGGTAACCGCTCCTGGACATCTGCGCGCTCCGGGGCGGCCTGATCGCCGACCGCGACGGCGTCTATGATCCCGGCTCGCCGAACGGCCGCCTTCTCCTGGGACTGAAGGGCACGATTTCCGAACTCGAGCTGCACACAGTCCGCAGCCGCCTCACCGCTGGGCTGCTGGCCAAGGCCGCCCGCGGGGAGCTCGCGCTCACCCTGCCGGTTGGCCTTGTGCGCGGGCCCGGCGAGGTCGTCGTCAAGGACCCGGACCTCGAGGTTCAGGCCCGTCTCGGGCTCGTCTTCGAGAGCTTCCTCCGGCTGAGGAGTGCGGTGGCGGCCATACGCTGTCTGAAAGCTCAGGACCTCGACCTGCCGCGCCGCGACCGGCACGGCGACCTGCGCTGGACGCGACGGACGGTGGCGGCGGTAACGACGATCCTGAAGAACCCTGCCTATGCCGGTGCGTTCGTCTACGGGCGCAAGCGCATGGCGGAGCGGACAAGCCGTGGCGGCCGCCAAGGAAAGGCGCCGCGGGCGATGGCGGACTGGCGCATCGTCGTGAAGGACCGCCACCCGCCCTACATCGACTGGCCCACCTTCGAGGGGATCCAGGCGACCCTCACCGACAACCGGGCGGAGTACATGCAGACCAAGACAAGAGGCGCGCCGCGCGAGGGCGACCTTCTTCTGCAAGGCTTGGCCTGGTGCGGGCGCTGCGGCCACAAGATGTCCGTCCGCACCAAGGGCAGCGGCAGTACGTCTGCAACCGCCTGCGCACCCAACAGGGCCTGCCTGGCTGCCAGAGCCTGCGCGCTGCCTCGATCGAAGCGGCGATGGGGCGGGCCTTCCTGGCCGCCATCGCGCCGGCTGAGCTTGATGCGCTTGCTCGCGCGCACCGCACGCAGCGCCAGGCCGACGAGGCGGTGATCCAGGCGGCCGAGCAGCAGCTCGAGCGCAAGCGCCACCAGGTCGCTCTTGCGGAGCGGCAGTGCAACAGGGTCGATCCCGACAACCGTCTCGTCGCCGCCGAGCTCGAGCGGCGCTGGGAGGCCGTGTGGATAGAACTGAAGGCGGACGAGACTGCGCTCGCCGCATGGCAGGCAGCTCCAGCCACTGCGCCCGCAGCACTTGACCGGAGCCTGGCGTCCAAGGTGGTCGCGCTCACGGGGCGGCTGCCGGTGCTCCGGGCCGATCCAGCGACGGGGAACGCCCAACGCAAGACGCTGCTGCGCTGCCTGATCGAGAAGGTGGTCCTCGATCGTGGCAGCCACGACGTCGCGCACGTGCGCATCGTTTGGCGCGACGGCGCGGTGAGCGAGCTCGCGGTCGCGCGGCCGGCGACCTGCCTGGCCTCCCTGGCGCGCGGCGCCGAGATGCGCGTCTGCATCCTCGAACTCGCCCGTGCCGATCATCCCGACGACGAGATCGCCGCGGCCCTGACGCGGGAGGGGCATCGCCTGGGCCCACGCTGCCCCGATCGGGTGCTGCCAGTCACCGTCCAGGGCATCCGCCTTGCGGCTGGGCTGAGGACGGGGACGCTGCGGACACGCTGGTGCCATGCGCCCGGCCGGCTCGGCGTTACGGCCGAACGGATGGGGATCCCGGCGAAGTAGCTGCACGTGCAGATCCGTGCCGGCTGCATCCTCGTCGACCCACAGCCCAGCGGCGCCTATCTCTTCGACGACGCCACCCAGGTCATCGCCAGCCTTCGGGCCCTCCGCGAACGGACCGTCGAGCAGGTCGACCTGAGGGCACATCAGCCTGCTCAGGAGGGACACCAACATGGATGATCGAGGAGAGCCTCGAACTGCGACGGGGTCAGCGCCACCTTGCCCTCGCTCGCCGAGGGCTAGGTCGAGGAGGCCCGCGGCGCCGTCGAAACCTCGTCGCAGCCATCGCCAAGGGCCGGACCAGCGCCGCCCTGCTGACGGCCCTGGAGAAAGCCGAGGCTCAGCTGGCGAAGCTCGAAGCGAGGCGGGCCGGAATGACGCCCATCGCCGTCTAGCTGCCCGTCAACTTGCCGCGGCTCTAACGCACGCAGATGTGGCACTTCGCCGCCTCGCTCTCGCACGAGGTGGCGCTCGGCCAGGCGAGCCTCGCTCTGCGGGATCTCATCAAGAAGGTGGTGGTCACCTGGGACGAGGCGGCGCAGGGCCATGACCTTGCGATCGAGGGGCGACTCGAGGCGCTCCTCGAGCTCGGCGGCGCCCAGGCCGTCGAGATCTTGCCGGTCGACAACTCGGACACCGACGGGCTCATGGCCAGCCTGAGCGAGGCCGATGCGGGAGAGGAGAGGCCCTCGCCGAGGACCACACCCCGGACGATGAGCCTGACGGCCCCCGGCTGCTGTGCCCCCTGACCTTCATCCACGTGAAACCAGAGCCGGCGGGTGACATTTGCCCGCGTGCGCGGAGGGATCCAATGGGCGATTGGCGGAACATCTCCATCGCGTGTAGCCGATCGCCCGTTGCGGCGAGCAGGGCGGCGAAGACTGCGGGGGTCTCGTGGCCGAGTGCCGAATGGGGCCGGGTCGCGTTGTAGTCGGCCACCCAACTGGCGACGATGCGGCGGGCCTGATCGAGGCCGAAGAACAGCGTCTGGTTCAAGAGTTCGTCCCGCATCTTCGAGTTGAACGCCTCGCAGATGCCGTTTTGCATGGGCTTGCCCGGGGCGATGAAATGCCAGGACACGGCGGCCTCCTCGCACCAGGCCAGCATGGCGTTCGAGGTGAACTCGGTGCCATGGTCGCTGACGATCAGGCCCGGCTTGCCGCGGCGGGCGATGAGGGCCGTCAGCTCCCGCGCGACGCGGCGCCACGAGATCGAGGTGTCGACCACGGCGGCGAGGCATTCTTTCGTCACGTCGTCGATCACGTTGAAGATCCGGAACCGGCGGCCCTGGACGAACTGGTCGTGGATCGAGCCGCAGGGCGCCACCGTTCCGAGCCCGGCGGCGAGGGTCGACCGACCAGCGCGCGTTCGGCACGGCCACCGTCAGCAGCGATGCCCGGGTGCCAGTCGCCCTCTTCCGTCCTCGGCGCTTGCGCACCGACAAGCCTTCCTCCCGGTAGAGCCGCTGGGTCTTCTTGCGGTTCACGGCATGGCCCTCTCGCCTGAGCAGAACGTGCAGCCGCCGGTAGCCGAACCGGCGGCGCTCGGACGCCAGCGCCCGCAGGCGCTCGCGCAGTTCGTGCTCGTCAGGGCGTCGGCTGCGGTAGCGGACGGACGTCCGATCCGCGCGATCACGGCACACGCCCGCCGCTCGCTCATCTCGTGGCACTCCACGAGCATCGCGACGGCTTCGCGCCTGGCAGCGGGCGTCACCACTTTCGCGAGAGAAGATCCTTCAGCGCAGCCTGATCGAGCAGCGACTCCGCCAGGAGCCGTTTGAGCCGGGCGTTCTCATCCTCAAGCGCCTTCAGCCGCTTCGCGTCAGATACGTCCATGCCGCCGAACTTGGCCTTCCAGGCGTAGAACGTGGCGCTGCTGATCCCGTGGCGACGGCAGATCTCCGCCGTCTTCGCCCCGGCTTCCTGCTCGCGCAGGACCCCGATGATCTACTGTAAGCGTCTGGTCTAGCTGCTCTGACGGTCGGAGATGCCGAGGGATAGTGTCCGCTTGTGGATGATGGACACTATCGGGGTCTGGGGTGGCACG
>NZ_JAGGJP010000039.1:0-2500 GCF_017872975.1 Rubellimicrobium aerolatum | reverse complement strand
TCTATTTAGGTAGAGCGTCGGACGAATGCCCTCGGGGGTAGAGCACTGGATGGGTGATGGGGTCCCACAGACTTACTGAGCCTAACCAAACTCCGAATACCGAGGAGCACTATCCGGCAGACAGACATCGGGTGCTAACGTCCGGTGTCGAGAGGGAAACAACCCTGACCTCCAGCTAAGGTCCCCAAGTCACGGCTAAGTGGGAAAGCAGGTGGGACGACCAAAACAACCAGGAGGTTGGCTTAGAAGCAGCCATCCTTTAAAGATAGCGTAACAGCTCACTGGTCTAGACAAGTTGTCCTGCGGCGAAGATGTAACGGGGCTCAAGCCGTGCACCGAAGCTGAGGATGCATCCTTGTGATGCGTGGTAGCAGAGCGTGGTGTGACATAGTCTCCTGTCTCTTTGACCGTCGTGAGACGGTCCTGGAGACGCGAGGCTTTCGATGAAGCCCGGGCGTGAGCCATCGGGTGGAGAGATCACCAGCGAGAATGATGACATGAGTAGCGACAAAGGGGGTGAGAGACCCCCTCGCCGAAAGTCCAAGGGTTCCTGCTTAAAGCTAATCTGAGCAGGGTGAGCCGACCCCTAAGGCGAGGCCGAGAGGCGTAGTCGATGGGAACCGGGTTAATACTCCCGGGCCAGGAGGATGTGACGGATCGCAGGTGTTGTTCGCCCTGACTGGATTGGGCGGGCGGCTGAGCGGTTCCTGGAAATAGCCCTCCGTGAGATCGTACCCGAAACCGACACAGGTGGACTGGTAGAGCATACCAAGGCGCTTGAGAGAACGATGTTGAAGGAACTCGGCAAAATACCTCCGTAAGTTCGCGAGAAGGAGGCCCTGCCTGTGCGCAAGCGCGGGTGGGGGGCACAAACCAGGGGGTGGCGACTGTTTACTAAAAACACAGGGCTCTGCGAAGCCGCAAGGCGACGTATAGGGTCTGACGCCTGCCCGGTGCTGGAAGGTCAAAGGGAGGGGTGCGAGCTCCGAACTGAAGCCCCAGTAAACGGCGGCCGTAACTATAACGGTCCTAAGGTAGCGAAATTCCTTGTCGGGTAAGTTCCGACCTGCACGAATGGCGTAACGACTTCCCCGCTGTCTCCAACATCGGCTCAGCGAAATTGAACTGCCCGTGAAGATGCGGGCTACCCGCGGTTAGACGGAAAGACCCCATGCACCTTTACTCCAGCTTCGCACTGGCACCAGGATGGCGATGTGCAGGATAGGCGGTAGGCTTTGAAGCGGGGGCGCCAGCCCTCGTGGAGCCGTCCTTGAGATACCGCCCTTCGCCCTCTTGGTGTCTAACCGCGGCCCGTATACCCGGGTCCGGGACCCTGCGTGGTGGGGAGTTTGACTGGGGCGGTCGCCTCCCAAACGGTAACGGAGGCGCGCGAAGGTTGGCTCAGGGCGGTCGGAAATCGCCCGTTGAGTGCAATGGCATAAGCCAGCCTGACTGCGAGACTGACACGTCGAGCAGAGTCGAAAGACGGCCATAGTGATCCGGTGGTCCCACGTGGGAGGGCCATCGCTCAACGAATAAAAGGTACGCTGGGGATAACAGGCTGATACTGCCCAAGAGTCCATATCGACGGCAGTGTTTGGCACCTCGATGTCGGCTCATCTCATCCTGGGGCTGGAGCAGGTCCCAAGGGTATGGCTGTTCGCCATTTAAAGAGGTACGTGAGCTGGGTTTAGAACGTCGTGAGACAGTTCGGTCCCTATCTTCCGTGGGTGCAGGAGACTTGAGAGGAGTTGCCCCTAGTACGAGAGGACCGGGGTGAACGTTCCACTGGTGGACCGGTTGTCGCGCCCGCGGCAGTGCCGGGTGGCTATGAACGGACAGGATAACCGCTGAAGGCATCTAAGCGGGAAGCCCCCCTCGAAACCAGGTCTCCCCGAGGACCGTGGCAGACCACCACGTCGATAGGCCGGAGATGCACGCGCGGCAACGCGCTCAGTTGACCGGTACTAATCGTCCGATAGGCTTGATCCGATCCAGTGACGGGCAGGGCGCAAGCCCCCCCCGTCCCAAGGACACCGGAAGCCATGCACAACCCCAACGGCCCCAGGACCCGCCCCACACCGGCGGCCCCGGGCCCCGACAGTGAACACGACCTGGAACACACCTGATGTTGGGGGAGCCCCCCGGCCCGCGCAGCCGCGCACGGCCGGAACGCCTCCCCCGGAGGGCCCTGATCCGGTCTGGTGGCCATAGGCTGCGCGACACACCCGATCCCATCCCGAACTCGGCCGTTAAGCGCACAGCCGCTGATGGTACTGCGTCCCAAGACGCGGGAGAGTAAGTCACCGCCAGACCTGACCAGAGCCCCCCTCCCTCTCCCCCACGACCCCGCGGCCCCCCAAAACGGCCCGCCACGGGACCCCCCAAACCCCACCGACCCCGGATCCGGACCAACCTCGCCGCGGGGTGGAGCAGCCCGGTAGCTCGTCAGGCTCATAACCTGAAGGCCGCAGGTTCAAATCCTGCCCCCGCAACCAAC
>NZ_JAGGJP010000038.1 GCF_017872975.1 Rubellimicrobium aerolatum | reverse complement strand
GCCGCCCGAACCGTCGCCGTGATCTGCTCCACCGCCGCCGCCGTCTCCTCCAGGTTCGCCGCCTGCGTCTCCGTCCGACGGGACAGATCCTCGGCGGCGGTGGCGATCTCGGCGGAGCTGCCGAGGATGTCGCCAACCCCGGCCCGCACGCCGGCCAGCAGGACGCGGACCCGCTCCAGCCCGGCGTTCAGGTCGCGCTTGATGGCGGCGTAGGCGCCCGAGACGTCCGCCTCGACCCGCGCGGTCAGGTCGCCGTCGAGGAAGCGGCCCAGCGTCTGGCTGAAGGCGGCGGCGGCGGTGGCCTGCTCCTCGGCGAGCTTCTCGGCCTCGGCGAGGGCGAGGCGGTTGCGCTCGATGGCGTCGGCCTCGAGCGACTGGGCGTTGCGGGCGGCGTCGCGCAGCGTGGTCAGCGAGGTGGCGAGCTGCCCCATCTCGTTCTGCCAGCCCATGAAGGGGATGTGGGCGTCGTAATCGCGGGCGGCGAGGCGGTTGGTCGCGTCGGTAAGGGCCTGGATGGGGCCGGCGACGACGACCGAGCCCGCCCGCATCATCGCGAGCAGGAGGGTCAGGGAGACCGCGACGATGACCCAGGACGCGACCTTGTACTTGTAGGTTTCGTTCTCGGCCAGGATGACGGCCTCGCTCAGCACGGACTGGACCTTGCCGTCGAGGGCCAGCGCTTCCTTGCGATGCTCGGCGAAGAGCTCCTCGATGCGGCGCTCGGAGGCGTGGCGGGCGTCCTGGGTCTGGAGCCGGGCGGCCTCGATGTCCAGGCCGGGCCGGGGCTCCACGAGCGGGAGGTAGGTGGTCTCGATCTCGGCCCAGAGGTCGGCGGCGGCGCCGTTCGCCAAGGCCTGGACAGCGGCGCGGAGATCCTCGGGGAGGGTCGATTCGGTCCAGTAGCGGATGCGCGCGTCGAAGTCGCGGCGGAGCGAGCGGATCTGCTGGATCTGCTGAGTCACCTCGGCGGGGCGGCGCATGCTGTCGAATTCGAGGATCTCCGCCACGGGCTCGATGAGATAGAGGGAGGGGGGCGCCGCCTCGATCAGGAGGTTGCGGGCCTGGACCATGTCGGTGTGGATGGGGCCGCCGATGCGGACGCGGGCCATGCCATAGCTGAGGATCAGCGCGCCGACGGACACGGTCGCCAGCAGCAGGAGCGAGGCCGCCCGGAGCGAGGTCCCGAGCCGGACACCGGACAGATGCCGGTTCAGGAAGCTGTTGGTCAGATCGGACATGGGACGGCCTTCTGCATGGGGCGGCGACTAGGGTGGCATCGGACGGGATGGAGGCCGCCCACGATTCCCCTCCTGTCTACCAGCCACGCCTTAACCGGAGCCTAACGGGCCCCCGTCTCCGTGCCCCCGGTCGCGCGGAACGTCCGCCTGTGGCCGCCGCGCCGCAGGCGGACCGCATCGCCGTCGCGGGGGCGGGCCGGGAGGCTGGCGCGGCGCGCGGGTTCGTCGCTGCCGCCTGTCGTGGGGGGCCGGGTGCCGGTTCCCGGCGTGGCGCAGGCCGTGGTTGAGGGTCGTGAGCGCCGGCCGGGCCAGGGCGACGGGGCCCTCGCGGCCCCGGTCCTGACCGGGGCGATCCCGAGACACGGGCCGGCCCAGGCTCCGCCTCCTCCCCGGTCGGCAAGGCCCGGATCGCGATCGGGCGCCCAGGGCGCCGGCCCCGGCCCCGGCCCCGGCCCCGGTTCCGAGGCCGCATCGCCCGCGACGATCCCTGCGGCCTCGCGGTCGTCCCGGTCGTCCCGGTCGTCCCGGTCGTCGTGGCCCGGGCCCGGACGGGTCTTCCGCCTAGGCCCTCATCGTCCCCGTCTCGATGAAGCGCTGGTGCCAGCTCAGGGATTCGGTGAGGAGCGACGGCGACTGCTGGCCGTAGGAGCCGGCGCGGGCGCGCGCGAAGTAGTCGGCGAGCATCGGGCGGTAGTCGGGATGGGCGCAGTTGTCGATGATGGCGCGGGCGCGCTGCTTGGGCGACAGGCCGCGCAGGTCGGCGAGGCCCTGCTCGGTCACGATCACCTGCACGTCCTGGGCGATGTGGTCCACATGCGAGGCTTGGGGCACGATGGAGGAGATGCGCCCGCCCTTGGCGGTGGAGGGCGTCATGAAGATCGAGACGTAGGCGTTGCGGGCGAAGTCGCCCGAGCCGCCGATGCCGTTCTGGATGCGCGAGCCCATGATGTGCGTGGAGTTGACGTTGCCGTAGAGGTCGGCCTCGATCATCCCGTTCATGGCGAGGCAGCCCAGGCGGCGGATCAGCTCGGGGTGGTTCGAGATCTCCTGCGGGCGCAGGATCATGCGGTCGCGGTAGCGGGCCATGTCGGCGTTGAGCCGCGCCGCCGCGTCGGGCGAGAGCGAAAAGGCGGTGGCCGAGGCCATGCGGAGCTTGCCCGCGTCAAGGAGGTCGAGCATCCCGTCCTGGATGACCTCGGTGTAGGCGGTCATGCCGTCGAAGGGGCTGTCGATCAGGCCGGTCAGCACGGCGTTGGCGATGTTGCCCACGCCGGACTGGATGGGGAGGAGCGAGGCGGGAAGGCGGCCCTTGGCGACCTCGTGGCGGAGGAATTCGAGCAGGTGGCCGGCGATGGCCCGCGCCGTGTCGTCGGGCGGGGTGAAGGGGAGGTTGCGGTCGGGGGAGTCGGTCTCCACGATCGCCACGATCCTGTCGGGGTCGCAGCGGAGATAAGGCTCTCCGATGCGGTCGTCGGCACGGGTGAGCGGGATCGGCACGCGATGGGGCGGCAGGCGGGTGCCGTAGTAGATGTCGTGCATCCCTTCGAGCGCCGGGTTCTGCCAGCGGTTGACCTCGAGGATCACCTGGCTGGCGCGGTCGAGCCAGGTCTTGTTGTTGCCCACGGAGGAGGAGGGGATGAGCGAGCCGTCCGCGCGGATGCCGGTGACCTCGATCACGGCGGTGTCGAGCGGGCCGAGGAAGCCCTGCCAGGCCATGGGGGCGACCTGGCTCAGGTGCATGTCGAAGTAGTCCATCTCGCCGCGGTTGATCTTCTCGCGGGCGATGGGGTCGGAGTTGTAGGGGAGGCGGAACTCGATGCCGTCGGCGCGGGCGAGGGCGCCGTCGAGCTCGGGCCCCGTCGAGGCGCCGGTCCAGACCCGGACGCGGAAGGGGTGGCCGGCGGCGTGCTCGGCCTCGATCCGGGCGGCGAGCGCGAGGGGCACCGCCTTGGGATAGCCCGAGCCGGTGAAGCCGCTCAGGCCCACCGTGGTCCCGGCGCCGATCAGCGCGGCGGCCTCCTCGGCCGTCATGATCCGGGAGCGGAGGTCGGCATGGGCGATGCGGGTCGTCATGGGGTCGTCCTTTGGGAGGATTCGGGCGGGAGGTTCAGGGCAGGACGCGGTCGGCGACGGCGCGGAAGCGGGCGACCGTGCCGGCGACATCCCTGAGCTTGTCGAGGCCGAAGAGGCCGACGCGGAAGGTGCGGAAGCCCTCGGGCTCGTCCACCTGGAGGGGGACGCCGGCGGCGATCTGCATCCCTTGGGCGGCGAAGCGGCGGCCGGACTGGATCTCGGGGTCGTCAGTGTAGGCGACGACGACGCTCGGGGCCTCCCAGCCGGGGGCGGCGACGGAGCGGAGGCCCTTGTCGGCGAGACAGGCTCGGACGGCGCGGCCCAGCTCCCATTGCGCGGCGCGGGCGCGGTCCCAGCCGAAGGCGCGCGTCTCGGCCATGGCGTCGCGGAGCTGGCGCAGCGAGTCGGTGGGGAGCGTGGCGTGGTAGGCGTGGCCGCCGGATTCGTAGGCGGCCATGATCGCGGTCCACGTCTTCAGGTCGAGCGCGAAGCTGCTGGAAGTCGTGGAGTCGAGCCGGGCCCGGGCACGGTCGGACATCATCACGAGGCCGGCGGCGGGCGTGGAGGACCAGCCCTTCTGGGGGGCGGAGATCAGCACGTCCACGCCGGTCGCCTTCATGTCCACCCAGACGCAGCCCGAGGCCACGCCGTCGAGCACCAGGAGCGCGCCGACCTCGCGGGTGGCCTGGGCGAGCGCGCGGATGTAGTCGTCGGGGAGAATGATCCCGGCCGAGGTCTCCACGTGGGGGGCGAACACGGCGTCGGGGCGGGCCTCGCGGATGGCGGCCACGACGTCCTCGATGGGCGCGGGGGCGTAGGGCGCGGGCGCGGCGTTGCCCTGGGGGCGGGCCTTGAGGACGGTGGTCTTGCCTGCGAAGCCGCCCGCCTCGAAGATCTGGGTCCAGCGGTAGGAGAACCAGCCGTTGCGGAGGATCAGCGCGTGGGCGTTGCCGCCGAACTGGCGGGCGACGGCCTCCATGGCGCAGGTGCCGCCGCCCGGCACGACCGCGACCGCGTCGGCGCCGTAGACCTCGCGCAGGGTCGAGGACAGGTCGCGCATGACGCCCTGGAAGGCCTGGGACATATGGTTGAGCGAGCGGTCGGTGAAGACGACCGAGAACTCCATCAGGCCGTCGGGGTCCACCGGCGTCGGGCGGGGGAGGGCGTCGTCCATGGGGTCATCTCCTTCTTCGGGGCCAGTTCTTCGGGGCCAGCGAGAGCTAGGCCGGGGCCCGGGCGCGGGGAGGCCGGCGGGGCGTCACGGCTCGGTCCCGCGCAGCCGGGCGGCGATGCGGTCGAAGGCGGCGAGCATCGTCGCGACCTCGGCGTCGCTGACGTCGGCCAGCAGATCGGCCTCGGCCTGGGCGAGCAGGCGGCGGAGGCGCGCGACCTCCTCGCGGCCGGCGGGGGTGAGGTGGATCAGGCGGGCGCGGCGGTCGCGGTCGTCGATGCGCCGCTCGATGAGGGCGCGGCCCTCCAGGATGTCGAGCAGGCGCACGAGGCTCGAGTCGTCGGTGCCGACGCGGGCGGCCAGCTCCTTCTGGGCGATGCCGTCGCCGGCCTCGTGCAGGTGGATGAGGGGGGCCCAGCTCGCGTCGGTCAGGCCGGCGCGGGCGAGGTGCCTCTCGACCGCCCGCCGCCATTGCCGGGCGAGGACCGAAAGGCGGAAGCCGAAGAGATCGCCCGGGGGCGCATCGTGCATGGGGTGCCGCCGAATTGCTTTGTATTGCAATACAAACCTTTCGCTGCTACCGCAACCGCGTTCCGGCGGGCGGCCCCTGGCCGTCGCGGTTTCCATCCCCGTCCTTCCAGGAGAGTCCCCCATGCCCAGCCTGGCTTCGTCTCCGCCCGTCGCGGCCGCACCCGCCAACCCGCGCTCGCGCGTTCTCCTCGCCAGCCTGATCGGCACCACGATCGAGTTCTACGACTTCTACGTCTATGCGACGGCGGCGGTGCTGGTCTTCCCGCACCTGTTCTTCCCGGCGGGGAACGAGACGACGGCGCTGCTGGCCTCCTTCGCCGTGTTCGGCGCGGCCATGGTGGCGCGGCCGCTGGGCGCCATCGTGTTCGGGCACCTGGGCGACAAGCGCGGGCGCAAGGCGACGCTGGTGGGGGCTCTCCTCACCATGGGGATCGCCACCTTCCTGATCGGGCTCCTGCCCACCTACCCCACCGCCGGCTGGCTCGCCCCTGCCCTTCTGGTCATGCTGCGGCTGGCGCAGGGCTTTGCCCTGGGCGGGGAATGGAGCGGCGCGGCGCTGGTGGCGACCGAGAACGCGCCGGCGGGCAAGCGGGCGGTCTACGGCACCTTCCCGCAGCTCGGCGCGCCCTTGGGCTTCATCCTGGCGAACGGGCTGTTCCTGCTGATCGCGGCGCTGCTGCCGTCGGACGATCCGTCGCGGCCCTCGACGGCCTTCCTCGACTGGGGCTGGCGCATCCCGTTCCTGTTCTCGGTCGTGATGGTCGTGGTCGGCCTCTGGGTGCGGCTGAGCCTCGTGGAAAGCCCGGCCTTCGAGCGGACGGTCCGGACGGGCCAGGTCCGGCGGCTGCCGCTGGCGGCGGCGGTGCGGGCGCACGGCCGCGAGATCGTGCTGGGCACCTTCTACATGCTGGCGACCTACGTGCTGTTCTACCTGATGACGACCTTCTCGCTGAGCTTTGGGCGCGCGGCGCCGACGGGGGACGTGCCGGGCCTGGGCTACGACTACACGACCTTCGTGCTGATGATGATCCTCGGCGTGGTGTTCTTCGGTGTCTTCACCATGCTGTCGGGTCCCTGGGCCGACCGCTGGGGCCGTCGCCGGACGCTGATCGCGGTCACGCTGGGCATCATGGCCTTCGGCCTCCTCTGGGTGCCGATGCTGTCGGCGGGGACCGTGGGCGTGATGGCCTGGCTGATCCTGGGCTTCAGCCTGATGGGGATGACCTTCGGGCCGATGGGGGCGCTGCTGCCCGAGCTGTTCCCGGCGAACGTGCGCTACACGGGGTCGGGGATCGCCTACAACGTGTCCTCGATCCTGGGGGCGGCGGTGGCGCCGTTCATCGCCGTGGCGCTGTGGCGGATCGGCGGGGGCAGCCCCTTCTGGGTCGGCGTCTACCTGTCGGCGATGGCGGGGATCACGCTGCTCGCCCTGCTGGTCGGGCGCGAGACGCGGGACGTGGACATCGAGGCCTGACGGCTACGGGTGCGTCCGCCCCGCGGGCGCGCCCTCCCGGTCGCGTCAGGGCGCGCCTCGGCCGCCGCCGCGATGTCGGCTCTGCACGCGGAACCTGGCGGCGAGGTCGAGAGGGGCTCGTCGGAGAGGGCGGCCCTGGGATCCGCGCCCGACGGCGCGGCCCATCGCCACGCGCTCGCCCTGGCTTGCGTTCGAGCCGATGGGGGTCGCGGACAGGATCTCCGCCGCGCGGCGCGCCTCTCCGTCGATCTCCGCCCGATTCCTCCCGGCGATCTTGGGCGCCAGGTGAATGTTCTGCGTCGCGGTCATCCGGATGCGGAGCGCCGGATGGGAACGGTCGGGCAGGCCAAAGCCCGAAGTCGGCCTCGCCGCCGCGCACGGTCGCGCCGCGACGGGCGGGGCGGGGGACCGGGGGGCCCGGCGAGGGACAGCCCCATCGAGGAGCCGGCGGTGGGCCAGAGATGCGCCACGCGGCCCGACCGCGACGTGGCGCTCCCCGAGCCAGCCCTGGATCCAGCCAATCAAGCCCTGTCGCGCGAGCATGGAGCGGCAGAAGGTGGAGGGCGGGGCGCACATCCCGCGTCGGATCGCCGCCCCGGAGTTCGAGACGATGGCGACCGGGAAGATCGCCGAGGAGGCGCTCCGGCGCATCGCCGCCATCTACGCCGTCGAGGCCGAGCTCCGCGGGCAGTCGCCCGACAGCCGCCGCGCCGGTCGGCAGGAGAGGACCAGGCCGATCCTCGAGGAACTGCGCCCTTGGCTAGAGGCGCAGCTCGCGCGACTGTCCGCCAAGTCCCGCCTCGCCGAAGCGATCCGTTCCAACCTGAAGCTCTGGGACGGCCTCGCCCTCTTCCTCGAGGACGGCCATCTCGAGCCCGACGCCAACCCCGTCGAGCGCGCCATCCGCCCGATCGCCCTCAACCGCCGCAACGCGCTCTTCGCCGGATCAGATCGCGGCGGGGAGCACTGGGCCATCCTGGCCTCCCTCGTCGGCACTTGTCGGCTCAACGACATCCATCCTCACGCTTACCTCACGGAGGTCCTGGAACGTCTCGTCGCCGGCCATCTCCGTAAGCGTCTGGTCTAGCTGCTCTGACGGTCGGAGATGCCGAGGGATAGTGTCCGCTTGTGGATGATGGACACTATCGGGGTCTGGGGTGGCAC
>NZ_JAGGJP010000037.1 GCF_017872975.1 Rubellimicrobium aerolatum | reverse complement strand
TGGACCCCATCGCCTGCCCGATCGTGCGGAACGGCGAGCCGGAACTCCCGTCGCCCGACGAACCGCCAGAAGCCGATACATAGTAAATGGTCATTCTTGTCCCTCGCGCTTGCGTGGACGCCGACGTCGAGGCCGGCGCCATGATCCGACGCATCCAAGGCCGCCGCACGAGGCGAGCGGCATTTCCTTGCGTCAGGGCGCGTTAGAACAAGGCTTCTTGGCCTGTGCGCGTCGGCTTCGGGCCAGGATTGAGGTCAAAGATTGTGTAAAATCGTTCTCGGCGACAAAGCGCTCATGGAACGTCTCTCGGATCGCCGCGGCTACCTTCATCTGGACGGCTTGGCGAAGGATCCGCCCCGAGAGGTCTCGGGCCAGATCAGCGGATGACGAACTCCACGCGCTGGCTTTCGCCACTGCTGCCCGGGATCGAGAGGTCGTAGGTCCCCGGCCGGATCGCCACGAAGGACATCCGGGCCGTCCCCTGATCGTCGAATTCCAGGCTGTCCACAGCCATCGGCCGGATCTCGATGTCGTTGATGACGATCTCGTTGATCCAGATGGAGCGGAAGAACCCGGCCCCCGTCAGCGCCAGTTCGGCCGAGCCGTCGGCGGTGATCTCGAGCTCGTAGTAGGCGCCGGACTGGAGCTCCACCGGCTGCGTCCCGGCGTGGATCGGCTGGCCGGAGGCGAGCGTGAGGGCAATAGGCTCGCCCCGGTTGCAGCTCGCCAGGAGCCCGGCGAAGCCCAGATCCTCGCAGAGCGGCGCAGCCTGCGCCGAGCCGCCGGCGACGATGAGGGCCAAAACGGCCGCGAGCCTGTGACGGGTCATTCGATCTCTCCTTGCTTGGGTCATTCCGGCGCCACCACGACGCCCCAGGGCTGCTGCCCCACCGGCACGGAGCGCACCACCTCCCCCGCCGCCACGTCGATGATCGACACGTCGTTCGAGTTGCCGTTCGTGGTGATGAGGAACCTCTCGTCCGGCGTGAAGGCGAGCTGCCAGACCCGCTGGCCGACGAGCAGATAGTCGAGCACCTCCCAGGTCTCGCCGTCCACGACGGCCACGCGGTTCGACGGGCCGAGCGCCACGAAGACGCGGCTGCCGTCCTGCGTCACCCGCACGCCCACGGGCTGGAGCAGCTCGGGCTGGATGCCCGGCACCTCGAAGGTGATCTTGTGGAGGATCTCGCCGGTGGCAGGGTCGATGACGCTGACCGTGCCGCCGATCTCGGCGCTCACATAGAGCCGCGCACCGTCCGCCGTGAACTGCGCGAAGCGCGGGCGCTGGTCCACCAGCGTATTCTGCACGATCTCGAACGTTTCCGTGTCGATGAAATGGGCCATGTTGGTCGTCTCGGAGGTGTTCACCACCACCTTGCCGTCGGGCGAGATGCCCATGCCCTCGGGCTCCACCCCCACCGGCACCTCGGCCAGGACCTGCCGCGTCTGCACGTCCGTCACCGTCACGAGGTTGTCGTCCTCGTTGGCGATGTAGAGCGGGTTCCCCGTGGGATGCAGCACGAAGAGCTCCGGGTCCGGGCCGGAGGGAAGCGTATGCGTCTCCTCGTAGGTCTCGGTGTCGAAGACCCGCACCGCGTCGTCGTCCGAGGCGCAGACGTAGAGCTCGGACCCGTCGGGCGAGATCGTGATTCCGCGCGGGCGGTTGCCGGCGGGGAACTCGGCCAGGACCTCCCAGGTCTCGCTGTCGAGAACGGTGACGGTGTTTCCCCTCTCGTTGCTGACGAAGACCTTGTAGGCCTGCGCGGGCAGCGCCCCGCCCAGGAGCAGCGCGGCGGCGAGCGTGGTTCGGATCATGGCTGTCCTCCCTGGAAGGCGGTGCAACGGGACTCGGGCCGGTCGAGCCCGAGAGTGTCGAGCGGCGAGACCTCGTGCAGGAAGCCGTCCTGCGGCGAGACGCTGACGGTGATGCGCCCGTCCCCCAGGAGGATCGGCTGGCGGAGCTGGCCATTCCAGTCGCGGAAGGTCACGGGCTGGCCCTTGAAGGCGGCAAGCTCGAAATTGGGGCCGAGCGCATAGTCGCGGATCGCCACGGAGTCGGCGGATTGCGTGCGTGTCACCGCCTCGCCCACCACCCGCAGCGCGAGCCACGCCTGGTAATCCTCCTCGCGCATGGGGCGGCCCGCCAGCTCCTCGAAGCGGTTCTGCATCTGCGTCGCGCCCCAGGCTTCATGGGCGGGGTGCCAGGTCAGGGGGCGCAGGCCCGCCGATCCGGCCACCGGGGCCGCGTCCCAGGTCTGGTAGGGCAGGTAGGGCGCGAAGACGTCGCTGGCATCGGCGGCCACGACCACCTCGTGCGTCGCCGCGTCCTGTGTGAAGACGGGGATCTGCCGCTGCACCAGCACGTGCCCCGTGTCCGCGACGCGCGCGCCGCCGGTGTCCACGAACTCGCGCTCCTCGACGATCCGGGCGCCGAACTTGGCGGCGGCGGCGCGGTAGGCGTCGGCCAGCGCGTGGTCCTCGGGGTGGGAGCCGTGGATCAGGAACCAGCGGTCCCACTGCTTCCAGACCAGGAACTGCGCCAGGGCGTCAGCCATCATCCCGTCGCTGGGCGCGACATGGAGCACGTTGGCCCGGCACTCCTCCGAACGCAGCGCCTCGTCGGTGGCGCGGGCGTTGAGGATCAGCACCCCTACGGGCGCGGCGTCGGCCAAGGCCAGCAGCTCCTCGCGCCGCGCCAACGCGACGACGATGCGGTGCCCCTCGGCGACCAGCCGGTCGAAGGCCGCCCGAACCTCCTCGGGCGGGACGGCAACCGTCTCCGTCTCGTAGCTCTGGCCCATGAACTGTCCGGTGGTCCGGTTGTCCTCGGTGGCGAGCATCGCCCCCGCATGGCCCAGATCCTCGGGCGGCAGGTCGAGCCGCGAGATCGGCAGGAGCGACGGATAGTCCACCCGGATGACGGCGGCCCGGACCTCCTGCGCCGCCGCCGACCCAGTGAGGAGTCCGAAGACGGCAAGCGCTGCACCCATCCTCGCCACCGTCCCGGCTCGCACTAGCTGTCCTCCGTCCCTCAAGGTCTGACGCAATGCGATCCCCCTTCTTCGTCCTCGCGGCATTTCTCCTCGCCGGCCCGGTCCCCGCGCAGGAACCGCCGCCCCTGCAACGCGGCGCGACCGTGGCCTTCCTCGGGCTCCACTTCATCGACACCTCGACCGAGGGCGCCTACAACGGCGTGCGCCCCGACGAGACGGAGCGGCTCGCGCTCCTTGAGGACTCGGTCCGCCAACGCTTTCTGGACGAAGGCTTCACCCTCCTCGACCTCGCGCCCGTGAGGGAGGAGCTGGACCGGACGCTGAACCCCGCCGACTGCAACGGCTGCGACCTCCGCATGGCTGAAAGGCTGGGCGCGGACTACGCGCTGGTGGGCGAGGTGCAGAAGGTGTCGAACCTGATCCTGTCGATGAACCTCGTGCTGCGCGACGTGGAGGCGGGCCGCCCGGTGCGGATGCTGGCCGTGGACATCCGGGGCAACACCGACGACTCCTGGCTGCGAGGCGGCCGCTACATCCTGAACAACCACTTCTTCGCCGATTAGCGTCATGGCCGCTCCAGAGGCTCGACCGGCTCCAGCGGGTGGCCCGCCCGCGTCCAGCCGTCGGTGCCGCCCGGATACCAGTGCACGGCGCGATAGCCCCAGGACAGCGCCCGCTTGGCGGCGTTCCAGGACATCCAGCACTCCTCCTTGCAGAAGAACAGGATTGGCCGCGCCGGGTCGCCCCCGGCGATCCGCTCCAACCCCTCGCGCAGGTAGACCTCGTCCTTGGGTGGCAGCCGCGCATACCCGGTGTTGGGCAACCAGACCGCGCCAGGGATGCTGTCATGCGGCGCGTCGCGCCAGATGGTGCCCACGGGCAGGTCGGCGGGCCTCTCGTCGCGCGGCAGCGCGTCCACGAAGACCGTCCGCCCTTCCTCCCAGAGCCGGAACGCCTCCTCGGTGCCGACGGTCGTCGCCCCTGCCAGCCCCTCGGGCACGGGCGCGCGGTAGGGCGCATCGCGAAAGCCCTCGGGCTCGGGCACGGGCTCCGCCATCAGGACGGCGGGCAGCGTGGCCAGGAGGACGGACAGGACCCTGAGCACCCTACCCCGCCGCCTTGAGACCGGTGCCCATGTCGTTCAGCAGCGGCACCCCCGCCTCGCGCAGGATGGCGTCGATGCGGTCCTGGTTGCGCCGGATCAGCGAGTTCATCTCGCGCTTCCAGGCGTCCTCGCCCTGACGCACGCCCATGGTGATCCGGTAGAACAGATGCGGCATCCGCTCTTCCTTGAGCAGCGGCGTGACCACGAAGGGCAGGCTGCGCTCCTTGACCAGAGGCCCGGCGATCGGCCCCCACATCAGCGCCGCGTCGATCGTCCCCGCCCCGAGGTCCGCGAGCATCCGGTCGGGCGGCGAGTTGTAACGGCGGTCGGCGAAGAGATCGTAGGACTCGATGTTGGTCAGCAGCCGGTTATAGGCCAGATGGTCCACAGGCGGCGTCCCGGCGACGATCCCGATCCTGGCCTCGCGCAGTCGGGGGTCGGACAGCGCGTCCACCTCGGCCAGCGGCCCATCCGCGCGCGCGACCAGCACCCAGGACGAGGTGAGCCAATGGTTGGTGTTCAGCACCAGTTCGTCCCCTTGGGCGTAGCCGATCACCACGTCGCATTCCGCCGCCGCCAGCGTGCGGCGGATGAAGCCCGTGGACATCGGATACCATGTGTATTCGACTGGCCGCCCCAGCTCTCCCGCCAGAAGCTCCGCGATGCGATTCTCGTAGCCCGTCCCGTCCTCGGAGGATGCAGGCCAAGCCGCCGGGTCGGCGCAGACACGGAAGGCGCTGCGCGACACGAGGTCGGCCACCTGCGCCCCTGCCGGTCCCGCCGACCCCAGCAGCATCAGGGCGACCGCGAGCTTAGGTCCCCAGGCAGCCATTCTCGGCCTCCGCGATGGCGTCGGACTTGTCCTCGCGCTGGGCGGGACGGCCACGCGGCAGCGCCTCGGTGCCCCTGGCCTTGAGATAGACATAGATGTCGTCGAGGTAGCACATGACGTTCGCGTTGGTGCCGAAGGCCGGCATGACGTTGGTGTGCCCGGCGTCCACGTTCTGCCGCCCGCCGGCGACGATGCCGTAGAAGTCGTAGTAGTCCAGCCGCACCGCCGAATGCTTGAGAGCGGGGGCGTAGCTCGATCCCTCGCCGTCCGGCCCGTGGCAGACGTGGCATTCGGCATGGTAGCGCCGAAAGCCGGAATAGGTGGGCCAGTCCACTGTCCCGTCGGCGGCGATGTTGTAGGTCGGGATGCCGTCGGCGGTGAAGTAGCGCCCGTCTTCCTCCGAGACCGCGACGATGTTGGGATCGCCCGAGGCCGGCGTCGCCTCGGTCCCCGATCCGGCCCCAGCCTCCGGAGCCGCCGCCGTCTCGGCCGCCGTCGGCTCGACCGCCGTGGGCTCGGCGTTGTCCTGCGACCAGCCCGCCGGGGCCGTCAGCACCAGAAGGGCAAGCCCGAGGCCCGTCCTGCGCGGGATGCGCGTCATTCGTCCACTCCTGTTCCAAGGGGGCCGGCGGGCTTGCGCGCCGCCGGCCGTCTCAAGGCGCGTCCCGTCCGATCAGTCGGGCAGCGTGAAGACGGTGAGCTGCCCGCCGAGCGCCGTGTACTGGCTCAGCGAGGCATAGCCACCCACCGCGCCCAAGCCCTCGTTCGGGTTGGTCAGCCCCGCCGCGAGGCCGATCCCGGCCCAGCCGCCCACGCCCGAGAGCACGGCGACATACTGCTTGCCCTCGTGCTCGTAGGTCATCACGTTGCCGATCACCCCCGACGGCGTCTTGAAGCGGTAGAGCTCCTCGCCCGTCTCGGCGTCCACGGCCTTCAGGTAGCCTTCCAGCGTGCCATAGAAGACCACGTCGCCCGCCGTGGACAGCGCCCCCGACCAGACCGAGAACTGCTCGGGCAGGGACCACTTGATCTCGCCCGTGCGGGCGTCCCAGGCGATGAAGTTGCCCATGCCGCCATGGCTGTCCGGAGCGGGATACATCGACAGGGTCGCGCCCACGTAGGGCTGGCCCGCCGTGTAGCTCACCCGGAAGGGCTCGTAGTCCATGCAGACGTGGTTCGTCGGCACGTAGAACAGGCCCGTCCGGGGCGAGAACGACGCCGGCTGCTGGTCCTTGGAGCCGAGCGCCGCCGGGCAGATGCCGGTGGTGTTCGTGTCCTCGCCCTGAGCGCGGGTCGAGAACTCGGCCACGACCTGCGGACGCCCGTACTGGTCCGAGTTCGGGTCCATGTTGACCTCGGTCGCCCAGTTGACCGCCGGATCGTACTTCTCGGCGATCAGCAGCTCGCCCGTGGCCCGGTCCATGGTGTAGGCGAAGCCGTTCCGGTCGAAGTTGACGAGCAGCGGGCGCATCTGCCCGTCGATCTCCTGATCGACGAGGATGTTCTCGTTCACGCCGTCGTAGTCCCACTCGTCATGCGGGGTCTTCTGGTAGAACCACTTGGCCATGCCGTCGTCGGGGTCGCGGGCCATGAGGGTCATGGACCACTTGTTGTCGCCCGGCCGCTGCGAGGGGTTCCAGGTTGAGGGATTGCCGGTTCCGTAATAGATGAGGTCCAGCTCGGGATCGTAGCTGTACCAGCCCCAGGTCGTGCCGCCACCGATCTGCCACTGGTCGCCTTCCCACGAGTTCAGCGACGAATCCGCGCCGATGGGCTCGCCCAGGTGCGTCGTGGCCTGCGGATCGACCAGCATCTCGGCGTCCGGCCCGGTCGAGTAGGCACGCCAGCGCTGCTCGCCCGTCGCCATGTCGTAGGCGGTGACGTGCCCGCGCACGCCATATTCCCCGCCCGAGATGCCGACGATGATCATGTCCTTCACGGGCAGGACCGTGGCGGTGTTGGTCTCGCCCTTGGCCGGGTCGCCGTTCTTGACGCTCCACTTGACCTCGCCCGTCATCGCGTCGAGCGCGACGACGGTGGTGTCGGCCTGGTGCATGAAGACGGTGTTGTTGGCGTAGGCCACGCCGCGGTTCACCGTGTCGCAGCACATGACCGCGATCACGTTCGGGTCCTGCTGCGGCTCGTACTTCCAGACGATCTTGCCCTCGTCGCTCAGGTCGAGGGCATAGACCATGTTCGGGAACGGCGTATGGACGTACATCATGTTCCCGACGACCAGCGGCCCGCCTTCATGGCCGCGCAGCACGCCGGTCGAGAAGGTCCAGGCCACCTGCAGGTCGCCCACGTTCTCCCGGTTGATCTGGTCGAGCTCCGAGAAGCGGGTGTTGGCGTAGTCGCCGGTCTGGATCACCCATTGCTTGGGATCGTCCATCAGGCCCATCAGCTCGTCATTGGCCAAAGCCGGGGCCGTTCCGCCCACGAGGATCGTGGCGGACATCAGCAGTGATCGTCTCACGTTAATTCCTCCCTAGATGCCATTCGGCCGTGTCCGGCCGTCTTGGACGGGCGACGCCTCCTCGCCGCCGGCTGCGACCTCGCGCGGGTCCGGGTCGGGTCCCGCAGGTGCCGTCCTTGCCTCCCCCCCTGGCTCAGCCCTCCCCTGGCTTGCGCGCCGCGTCGCAGGCGGCGGCGGTCACGTCCCGATGCGGCTGGGGACCTCCTCCCGGTCCCGCCGCAAGCTCGACATGACGGACTCCGGTCCGGCCGCCCGTCATCAGCATCTCCTCTCGGACGGGCCCATGTCCATCCTCAATACACCACGACGCTGCGTATGCTTTCGCCTCGTTTCATCAGTTCGAATCCGTCGTTGATCCTGTCCAGCGGCAGGGTGTGGGTGATCATGGGG
>NZ_JAGGJP010000036.1 GCF_017872975.1 Rubellimicrobium aerolatum | reverse complement strand
AACCTCCGGTCGGGCTACGCCCTCCCTTCAGTTCAGCCCCGACGCATCGCTCTCATCCAGATTGTCGCTCGTGCCTCATCCTGATCGACACGCTCCAGCGAGCCGCCTGCCGGGCCTTTGCGGTCTCCCAGAGCTCGTCGGGCACGATCCTCATGTGGGGAATAAGGGCGATCCTATGGTCCTCGAGCGGACGGGCGCGGGCCAGGCGCTTGCCCGTGTCGGGGTGGCGCACCCAGTCGTGCCTGTTCCAGACGCGGCGTCCCACATAGAGGTCATTGTTGAGGATGCCAGTCCCCCTCTCGCGATTGCCGTTGATGGTGTTCTGGGCCCAGCCGCCGGTCCCCTTTTTACGTTTGCCCGAGGGGGGTGCGGAGATGCCGTCGCGGTTGAGGTCGGCGGCGATGCTCCGGGGCGAGCGGCCCTCGACGTACTCGCGGAAGATGCGCCGGATGACCTCGGCCTACCTCCGCAAGGCCGCCCGGATGATGGATGTGGGCGCCGACAGCTGCTACTGCTCCGCCTCCTTCACCACGATCAAGGCCTTGGCCGACGAGTCCATCCCGGTCACGAGCCATGTGGGCCTGATCCCCTCCAAGGCCACCTGGACCGGCGGCTTCAAGGCCGTGGGCAAGACCGCCGACCAGGCGCTCAAGGTCTGGGAGCACGTCCGGCGGCTCGAGGACTGCGGCGCCCTCGCCGCCGAGCTGGAGGTCGTCCCCGACCGGATCGCCGCCGAGATCACGAGGCGCACCCCGCTCATCATGCTCGGCATGGGCGCGGGTCCCTGGGCCGACGCCCAGTGTCTCTTCGCCGAGGACGTGCTGGGCTGCACGCGCGGGCACAAGCCTCGCCATGCCAAGATCTACCGCAACTTCCGCACCGAGATGGACCGCCTCCAGCAGGAGCGCATCGCGGCCTTCGGCGAGTTCAAGGCCGACGTGGACCGCGGCGCCTATCCCGAGGCCCGCCACGCCGTGCCGGTCTCCGACGACGAGCTCGCGAAGTTCCTCGAGGCGATCGGCTGAAGGGTTCGGCCGGGGCCCGCCCGCCTACACGTTCGCCGGCGTGACGATCTCGAAGGGGATGGTGCGTTGCAGGATCGGGCTGCCCTTGGGTTGCCCGATCGCGTCGAGCATGGTCTGGACGAGCTGCTCCGAGGTGCGCTCCAGCGGATGGCAGAGCGTGGCGGTGATGAGCCCCTCGGCCAGCCCCCGGTGCGTCGCGGGCCCCATGTCCCGGCAGACCACCCGGACCGCCCGCCGCCGCGCCTCCGGCGCCTCCCGCAGCGCCTCCAGCACCCCCGAGATGCCGCCGCCGGCCACGTAGATCCCTACCAGGTCGTCGCTCCCCGCCAGCAGCCCCGCCATGATGCGATGCGCCTCCCCCGGCTCCTCGTGCGTCGGGCGGCTGTCGTCCACGCTCAGGTGGGCGGCGTTCTCGCGCATGTAGGACCGGAAGCTCGCGTCCGACACGTCCTGGCACTGATACCGATGGTTGCCGATCAGCACCGCCACCCGCCCCGGCCCCCGCGCGGTTTCCGCGATGAACCACGCGGCGGTGCGCCCCAGCTTCCAGTTGTCGGTCCCGACATAGCCGGCGCGGTCGGGGGCGGACAGGTCGGTGATGTAGGCCACCACCGGCTTTCCGTCCGCCTTCAGCGCCTGGATCGTCTGGCCGATCAGCGGATGGTCCCCCGCGATCACCGCCACCGCGTCGCAGCCCGCCGCCAGCGCCCGCAGCCGCGCCGCGATGGTCTCGGGCTCCAGCCGGTCCACGAACTCCAGCACCGGCTCGATCCGCTCCCCCCGCCGCTGCGCCGCCGCTTCCTCGATCCTGCGCCCGAACAGCCGGTACAGCTCCCGGCTCGACTGCTGGAGCAGGAAGCCCAGCCGCCGCCGGGGCATCGACTGGTCCTTGCGCGCGTCGATCACGTTCAGCCCGTAGAAGCCGATGCCCGTGGCCGCCTCCCGCACGCGCTCGATCGTGGCGGTCTCCACCTTGGCCGACCCGTTGAGGATGCGGTTGACGGTGGACACGCTCACCCCGGCGGCCTGGGCCAGATCTGCGATGGTCGGCCTCTTCATGGCATCCCCGTTCGTGTCATCGTTTCATGAGGAACAAGAAACAAATGAAACGGTAATGAAACTTTTGGGTTCATGCAATGGCTGCATAGGGGCTATGACGTCCTCACCAACGAAGGCCCGCCGGGAGGGCGGGTTTGGGGAGGACAGCATGACCATTCTCAAGACCGCCTCGGCGGCGCTCATCGCCACGGTCGTCGCGACCGGCGCCTTCGCGCAGGACGGCGCCAACATCTTCGTCATCGGCGGCAAGGCCGATGACCCGTTCTGGTCCATCGTCAAGAAGGGCGCCGAGGACGCGGGCCAGATCGTCGAGGCCCAGGGCGGCTCCGTCACCTGGCTCGGGCCGCAGAACTACGACAACCTCGGCCCGGACGCCGCCGACCTGATCCGCACCGCCATCGCGCAGGACGCGGACGCCATCGTCGGCCCGAACTGGGTCCCCGAGGCGATGGACGAGGCCTTCCAGGCCGTGACCGAGGCCGGCATCCCGCTCATCCTCTACAACGCCGGCGGGATCGAGGCCGCCGACCGCCTGGGCGCGATGAACTACGTGGGCAGCGACGACTACCTCGCCGGCAAGGCGGCGGGCGAATACTTCGCCGACCACGGCGTGACCAACGTCACCTGCGTCAATACGCTGCCGGGCGCCGCCAACCTCCAGGCCCAGTGCAAGGGCCTGATCGACGGCGCGACGGGCAAGGGCGGCACCGCCCAGGAGCTGCCGCTTCCGATGTCGAGCTTCGGCAACCCCACGGCGGTCGCCCAGGCCGTCAAGGGCCACCTGCTCGAAAGCCCCGAGGTCGCGGGCCTTTACACCATCGGCAACGTGGACGCGAACAGCGCCTCCATCGCCATCATGCAGGCCGGCGCGGGCGACCGGGTCAAGCTCGGGGGCTTCAACCTCGACCAGACCATCCTCGACAACATCAAGGCCGGCACGCAGCTCTTCGCGATCGACCAGCAGGGCTACCTCCAGGGCTTCCTGTCGGTGGCGATCCTCAACAACTACGTCAACTACGGCCTGACCGTGCCGACCCGTCAGATCCTGACCGGCCCCGGCATCATCGACGCCGCCAACGTCGATGCGACGCTGGCGGGCGTGGCGGCCGGCGTCCGCTGACCCCCGCCCCGGCCGGCGGGCGTCCCTCGGGACCCCGCCGGCCGACCCCCATCCCGCTCAACCTTCGGGGAGCCCCGCATGATGTCCGACACCCTCAAGCCATCCCTGGCGCCGCCCGCCGCCCGACGGGACCACGGGCTCTCCCTGGGCGCCCTGGCCCGCCGGCCCGAGACCGGCTCCTTCCTCGGAATGCTGATCGTCTTCGCCTTCTTCGCCGTCTTCGGAGGCTCTAGCTTCCTGGGCTTGGGCGGCGCGGCGAGCTGGCTCAACGTCGCGGCCGAGATCGGCATCGTGGCCCTTCCCGTGGGCCTGCTGATGATCGCGGGCGAGCTCGACCTCTCGGTGGGCTCGGTCATCCCCGCCGCCTCCATGACCGTCGCGGTCCTGTCGGGCTACTTCGACCTTCCCCTCGTCGTCGGCATCGCCGCCGCCCTGGCGCTCGGCCTGCTCGTGGGCTTCGTCAACGGCCTCCTCGTCCTGCGGACGGGCGTGCCGTCCTTCATCATCACCCTGGGCAGCCTCTTCGCGGTGGCGGGCCTGACGCTCGGCATCTCGGTCCTCGTCACCGGCAGCACCGGCGTCGCCCTCCAGACCGGCCCCTTGGGCAAGGCCCTGCTGGGCTCCTTCATCGGGGGGATGTTCCAGGTCACGATCCTGTGGTGGATCGCCGCCCTGCTGGCGGTGGGCTACATCCTGCACGTCTCGCCGATCGGCAACTGGATCTTCGCGCTGGGCGGCGACAAGGTCAGCGCCCGCAACGAAGGCATCCCCATCGACCGCCTGACCGTGCAGCTCTTCATGGGCTCGGGCTTCTGCTCCGCCTTCGTGGGCATCAGCCAGGCCATCCTCTACAACTCGGCCCAGGTCTCCACCGGCCAGAGCTTCATCTTCAACTCGATCATCTCGGTCGTCATCGGCGGCGTCCTCCTCACCGGCGGCTTCGGCTCGGTCGTGGGCATCGCCTTCGGCACGATCACCTTCGCCATCGTTAGCCAGGGCATCTTCTACACCGGCTTCGACGCGAACTGGGCCTCGCTCATCATCGGCGTCCTCCTGCTGCTCGCGGTCCTGATGAACAACACCTTCCGCCGCCTCGCGCTCAGCGCCACGACCTCGAAGGGGAAAGCGAAATGACGACCCCCATCCTCCGCCTCACCAACGTCTCCAAGTCCTTCGGCCCCGTCGATGTCCTCCACGACATCTCGCTCCAGGTGAACGCGGGCGAGGTCCTGTGCCTCTTGGGCGACAACGGCGCGGGCAAGTCCACCCTCATCAAGACGCTCTCGGGCGTCCACGCCCCCACCTCCGGCACCATGGAGATGGACGGCCAGCCCGTGGCCTTCGCCAACCCGCGCGAGGCGTCGGACCGCGGCATCGCCACCGTGCATCAGTTCGGCGGCACCTTCCCGCTGATGAGCATCGGCCGCTGCTTCTTCGTCGGCCGCGAGCCGGTGAAACGCTGGGGGCCGCTCAAGGCCTACGACCGCCGCACCGCCAACGAGGTCGCGGTCAAGGCGATCCAGGGCTTCGGCATCACCCGCATCACCGACGGCGACCGCCTCGTGGGCGGCCTCTCGGGCGGCGAGAGGCAGTCCCTCGCCATCGCCCGCGCCGTCCACTTCGGCGCGCGCGTCCTCATCCTCGACGAGCCCACGGCGGCGCTCGGCGTCAAGCAGGCCTCTCACGTGCTGCGGATCGTGCTGGAGGCGCGGCGGCGCGGCCTCGCCGTCATCTTCATCACCCACCAGGTCACGCACGCCATGGCCGTGGGCGACCGCTTCGCCGTCCTGATCCGGGGGTCGCTCGCCGCGAGCTTCGCCAAGGGCGAGCGCACGCGCGAGGAGATCACCGACCTCATGGCCGGGGGCGAGGCCATGGCCGAGCTGGAGGCCGAGATCGCCGCCCACGAGGCGGGCTCGCCGCAGGCCGCGTGATTCGGCCCCTAGCACGGGTCCGGGGGGTGTTGCGCCAAGTGCCCCCTGACCGCTCGTTGCTGTCAGACCTCGTCAATCCCGCCGTGGGATTATCCTCGCACGGGCCGCGAAACGGGTCCGCGCCACCGAACCGCGCCGCCCCGCCCCGGCCCCACACGACGAAAGGAACGCCCCGATGAGAATCGCCCTCGACCCCTTCATGCACCGCCACCTCTCCTTGGAGGAGCTGCCCCGCAAGGTGCGCGAGCTGGGCTATGACTGGATCGAGATGTCCCCCCGTGGCGACTTCCTCGAATGGTTCAAGGCCCCCCGCGTGTTCCCCGACCGCATCAAGGCGTTCAAGCAGGCCCTCGCCTCCGAGAACGTCAGGATCGCGTCGCTGCTGCCGATGTATCGCTGGGCCTCGAACGACGAGGCCGAGCGTCAGGCCGCCGTCAAGCACTGGAAGCGGGCCATCGAGATCGCGGTCGAGATGGAGGTGGACACCATGAACTCCGAGTTCGGGCGCGGCCCGCACCCGGACAAGGGCTCCTGCTACTGCTGCCACACCGGCAGCATGATCGAGGCCTGCGAGGACGCCTGGTGGCGCTCCATGGAGGAGCTCGTCCCGATCTTCGAGCGCGAGGGCATCACCCTCAACGTGGAGCCCCACCCCGAGGACTGGTGCGAGACGATCCAGCCCGCGCTCGACATCATCCGCACGGTGAACAGCCCGCGCGTGAAGTTCCTCTACTGCGCGCCCCACACCTTCTACTTCGGCGACGACACCGTGGAGATGCTGCGGGCGTCCAAGGACGTGCTCGCCCATGTCCACGTCGGCGACACCTTCAACCACAAGGCCTCCTCGGGCCTGCGCTACATCCTGAACCCGCCCGGCACCCAGGCCCGCGTCCACCAGCACCTCAACATCGGCCAGGGCGAGGTGCCGTGGGACGACTTCTTCGGCACGCTGGCCGAGATCGGCTTCGACGGCATCATGACCGCCTGCGTCTTCGCCTGGGAGGACAAGGCCGACCAGTCCGGCATCTTCATGCGGCAAGAAATGCAACGCTACATCGACAAGCACTGGAGCGCCCAATGACCCTCCGCGTCGGAGTCATCGGAACGGGGATGATCGGCCAGGACCACATCCGCCGTCTCACGCAGGTCCTCTCGGGCGTCCGGGTCGTCGGCGTGACCGACATCGACCGCGCCCGCGCGACCGCCGCCGCCCCCGAGGGCGCGGAGGTCTTCGACAGCCCCCAGGCCCTCATCCGCTCGGACAGCGTGCAGGCCGTGGTCATCTGCTCCTGGGGCCCCGCCCACGAGGAGCAGCTCCTCGAATGCATCGCGGCCCGAAAGCCGGTGTTCTGCGAGAAGCCCCTCGTCACCTCCGAGGCCGCCGCGCTGCGCGTCATGGAGGCCGAGGAGGCCCACGGCCACCGGCTCGTGCAGGTCGGCTTCATGCGCCGCTTCGACGCCGATTACCGCCGGCTCAAGGCGGTGATCGACGGCGGCAGCCTCGGCGCGCCGCTCCTCTACCATTCCGTCCACCGCAACGCGTCCGTGCCCGAGGGGCTCTACACCTCCGATATGCCGCTCAACGACACCCTCGTCCACGACGCCGACATCTCGCGCTGGCTGCTCGACGACGAGATCACCGGCGTCGAGGTCCGCGTCCCGCGCCGCTCCACGCGCGGCAAGGATCTGCGCGACCCGGTCGTGGTGCTCCTGCACACCGCCTCCGGCGCGCTGGTCGATGTCGAGATCTCGGTGAACATCGGCTACGGCTACGACATCCGCGGCGAGGTGAGCTGCGAGGGGGGCGTGGCCTCGCTCCCCAACCGCCCCGCCACCGTCGTCAGCGACCGCCACGGCATCCGTCAGGCGATCCCCGCCGACTGGCGCGAGCGCTTCATCGACGCCTACGACCAGGAGTTCCGCGAATGGATCGTCGCGGCGGGGCAGGGGACGGCGACCGGCCCCAGCACCTGGGACGGCTACGCCGCCACCCTCGTCGCCGACGCGGCGTTGCGCGCCGTCGAGAGCGGCCGGCTGGAGCCCGTGCGGATGCGCGCCAAGCCCGCGCTCTACGGCGAGCCCATCGCCGTCGCGGCCTGAGAACAAGGACAGACCCGATGAAGCTTTCCATCTGCACCGACGTGATGGGCGACCTGTCCTTCACCGCCATGCTCGACAAATGCGTCGCCCTCGGCGTCGAGGGCATCGAGATGACCGGCGGCGGCTGGTCCAAGGGGCCCCACTTCCGCGCCGACCGCCTCCTCGCCGACAAGGGCGCGCTCAAGGCCGCCCTCAAGGAGATCGAGGCGCGCGGCCTGGAAATCGCCGCGCTCAACTGCTCCGCCAACCCGCTCGACCCCGGCCCGATGGGCGAAAGGCACCGGCGCGAGATCGAGCAGACCGTCCGCCTCGCCGGCGAGATCGGCGTCAAGACGGTCGTCACCATGTCCGGCCTCCCCGCCGCCGCACCCGGCGACACGGTCCCGAACTGGCTCGTCTACACCAAGTCTTGGCCCGACGAGATGCCCGAGCGCGACCGCTACCAGTGGGAGGACTGCGCCATCCCCTATTGGGAGGGCCTCGTGAGCCTTGCCAAGGAGGTCGGCGTCGAGCGCTACGCGCTCGAGAACTTCAGCGCCATGCTGGTCTGGAACCCTGAGACGCTGGCCCGCCTGCGGAATGCGGTCGGCCCCACCGTCGGCATGAACCTCGACCCCTCGCACCTGATCTGGATGGGCGCGGACCCCATCGCCTCGGCCCGCGCGCTGGGCCCGGCGATCCACCACTGCCACGGCAAGGACACCCGCATCGAGCGTGGCCTCGCGGACGTCAACGGCCTGCTGGAAACGCGCGAGGTGACCGACGTCGCCGCCCGCGCCTGGAACTACGTCGCCGTCGGCGCGGGCCGCGACCTGCAATGGTGGAAGGAGTTCTTCTCGGTGGTCCGCATGGTCGGCTACAACGGCTGGGTCAGCCTCGAGATGGAGGACTTCACCATGTCCACCGAGGCGGGCATCCAGTCCTCCATCGACGCCCTCCAGGCCACGATCAGCCGATGAGCCGAACAGGAGTGGACCCTATGTCCTTGACGCAATCCAAGCCTCTTGACGTCATCACGATTGGCCGCTCGTCCGTGGACCTGTATGGGGTGCAGGTGGGCGGCCGGCTGGAGGACATGGGGTCGTTCGGCA
>NZ_JAGGJP010000035.1 GCF_017872975.1 Rubellimicrobium aerolatum | reverse complement strand
CTCGACCTCCTCGACCATCCCGTGGCCGAGTTCACCAAGGAGGATGGCGAGGTGGTCCGCGCCGGTGGGCCGTCCCTTGGCTGATCGCCCCGACCTGATCGACCTTCCCCATCTCGTTCCCGCCGTCTTCGAGCGGCCCGACCTGGGGGGGCTCGCGGGTCCTCCGCCCGCGCACCCGCCGCGCATCCTGCTGCTCTACGGCTCGCTGCGCGAGCGCTCCTACTCGCGCCTCCTCACCTTCGAGGCGCAACGCCTCCTCGACGCCATGGGGTGCGAGACGCGGGTCTACCACGCCCATGGCCTGCCGCTGCCCGACGACGCCGAGGCCACCCACCCCAAGGTCCAGGAGCTGCGCGAGGCCATGCTCTGGTCCGAGGGCCAGGTCTGGACCAGCCCTGAGCGGCACGGGGCTATGTCGGCGGTGCTGAAGGCCCAGATCGACTGGATCCCGCTGCCCGGCGGCGCGATCCGGCCCACGCAGGGGCGCACGCTGGCGCTCATGCAGGTCTCGGGCGGCTCGCAGTCGTTCAACGCCGTGAACCAGATGCGCATCCTGGGGCGCTGGATGCGCATGGTGACGATCCCCAACCAGTCTTCCGTCGCCAAGGCATGGCAGGAGTTCACGGAGGAGGGTCGCATGAAGCCCTCCCCCTTCTACGACCGCGTGGTGGACGTCATGGAAGAGCTGGTGAAGTTCACGCTCCTGACCCGCGGCGTCTCCGACCACCTCACCGACCGCTACAGCGAGCGGAAGGAGGAGGAGGCCAAGCTGGAGGCGCGGGTGGGACTCAAGAGCCTCTGACCCGCTTTGGACCTTCCGGCGCGGGAGGCGGGGTCAAGCCTTCCCGCAGGCCCGGCTGCGGCCGGGCAGAGGACAAGGCTTGAGGCCGCTGGACGCGCCCAAGCTGGTCGGCGTTCCCTGCGTGGCTCTGCCATCGCAGGGGACTGCCCAGCGGCGAGCGATCTTCCTTCACCCTTGAGGGGGCCGCTCATTGAGCGCACCATGAGCGCACCATGAGCAAACTCCTCTCCCCCGAGCAGGCCGCACAAGCTGTCAGCACCTCCCGCTGGAGCATCATGCGCGCCATCAAGGCCGGTCGGTTGCGGGCGGTTCGCGACAACCAGAACGTCTGGCGCATTGCCCCAGAAGATCTGGACGCCTGGAAGGCCGCTCATCGTGCGCTCACTGTGCCTCCAGTGGAGGCCGAACCGCCCGCACAGGTTCCCGCACCCCCCGACGAGGGGCTGCAGGCCGAGGTCGAGACGCTGCGGATCGACCTTGCGGTGGTGCGGGCGCGGGTGGAAGCGGCCGAGGCCCGAGCTGGCGCGGCCGAGGCCGACCGGGACGCCTGGCGCGCGTTGGCGGCGCAGCTCGCCAGCCGCCCGGCCCCGGAGCCTGCGCCCGCTCCGGCGCGGCGCTGGTGGTCGTTGCGGCGCGCCTGATCCGAGGGGGAGGAAGGGGGCTGTCCGCCCCCGGGCCTGCGGCCCTCCCCCGAGGATATTTGGGGAAGGTGAGGAGCAAGGAGGGCCGCTCTTGGCGGGGGATCGAAGGGGGCGGCCGCCCCCTCGCCCCTGGTGATTAGCGGAGCGGGCCGCAGGCAATCACCTAGTGGGTTGTCATTTGAAATGACAATCCGGCCCTGACCCTCTAGCCTGACCCCAGCCGATCCGTCTCCACCGGGGGAGAGCCGCCCGTGTTCAAGGCCGCGATCCGCGTCAACAAGCTCAAGACCGTGGCCCAGCTCCGAGGGGCCAGCATCCACGCGCACCGCGACGACGAGACCAGCCGCCTGCGCCTTCGCGATGGCGCCGTGGCCGGGGTGGGGCTGGCCTGGTCGAAGGCGGAGGACGACCGCGACTACCTGGCCGCCTTCCGCGCCCACAAGGCCGAGCTGCACGCCTCCGAGCGCAAGAACGCTCCCCTGGCCCTCCAGGCGCTCTGCGTAGTCTCCCCCGAATGGGTCCAGCAGGCCGGCGACCTTCACGACCCGCAGAACCCCCACAACCGCCAGCTCTTCGACGAGGCCCGCTCCTGGGCGGAAAGCTGGGCCGGCAAGGGCGCGGTGTTCGGGGCGCGGCTCGATCTCGACGAGAAGGGCGGGGCGGTGGTTGACCTCCTCATTGCCCCGGTGCGCGAGAGCCGCGGCAAGCCGGTGATCTCCACCCAGAAGGCCCTGGTGGACCTCAAGGGCCTCACTGGTGAGCGCAACGAGTATTCGGCCCTCCAGACCTCCTGGGCCGAATGGTGCGCCGACCGGCTCGACCAAGCCATTGTGCGCGGCACCCGGCGCGAGCTCACCGCCCGCGAGCACCTGTCCCCCGAAACCTACGGGGCGGTCCTCGACAAGGCGCGCGAGGCCCTGCGCGAGCCCCCGGAGACGGTGCTGGCCGCGTTGAGGGACGTGGAGGTGCACCATAGGGACGCCGAGACGCTGGCAGCCACCCTGAGCGGCCTTGTGACCCTCAAGGGGGAGATCTCCCGTCACAAGGCCGAAGGGCGGCTCTACGAGGCTCCTGAGGCCTCTGCGCGCCTGTCCGATCCGGGGACCTGGCCCCTGGACGCGCATCGCCGGCCCTGGCCCATCATCAACGCCATCCGCGAGCGCGCTGAGCGGGTGCTGGAGGCCGCCTCGTGGTTCGGGGTCTCCTGGCCCGCCTTGCAGCGGGATCGGGGCTACACGGCCGCCCGCGAGCACTTCCCGCGCCTGGAGGACCGGATGCACCTCGCCGCCGTGGTGGCGCACTGCGGCGCCTTCTGCGCCAAGGTGGAGGCCACGGTGAAGAACCTCCTCACGGGTCGCACAATCGTCTCCGAGGCCCACTGCTGGCCCGAGAACGCCGCCCAGGAGGTCGAGCGCCACCAACGGGCTCTCGGCCTCGTGGCCCCGGAGGTCCGGGAGCAGCCGCCACCGTCAAGGGTCCACGCCCCGAAGGCGGAACAGGTCACGGAGGTTCATGGCGAGTCCGAGGCCGCTGGTCTTGCGACCACGAAGGCCCGCCTCGCCAGCATCTTGGCCAAGCCCGCGCGCAGCCATGAGGACGATGAGCCTACCCATGAACGGCACGAGCGCTCGCGGGGCCATGGTCGCGGGGACGACGACGGCTGGGGACTTTGAGCGCCCCGGCGGTCCCGGATTCTTCGCAGTGTCGGGTGTCGAGTGTCGCGTGTCGCTTCGCTCCCCTCGACACCCGACACTGACACTAGGGGGCCAAAAATGTATGTGCCGGAGGGCTGAAATGTACGCGCCGGAGGGTTTGAATGTACGCGCCGGAGGGTTTGAATGTACGCGCCGGAGGGTTTGAATGTACGCGCCGGAGGGTAAAAATGACGATTTGATATGTATATATTTATCCCTTAGCATACATTTATGAGAACCATCACCGTGCCAAGCAGCGCCGTCGCGCTCCGCTCCGAGAAGCCCCTAACTCCCGCCATGATGGCAGCTGTGTGGGAAATTGCCGCCGCTCTGGACGAGGCGCGCACACCCGCCCAGGTGCCGAACGCGGTTTGGCTCGACATCCCCACCGCCCGCCTGCGCGGCCCGGAAGCACGGCAGGATAATATCTGGCTTCGCGAGTGCCTGGAGCGCCTGACGGGCGTGAAACTTTCGGGCGAATACCGAGGCGATCCCTGGGGCGCAGTGGTGCTGGCCGAGTGGCACATCACCGAGGGTGGCAGCATGGCTCACCTGCTGATCCCGCCCGCTGGGGTTCACGCGCTCCGCAGTCCGGCTACCTTCACCAAGATCGAGGCCCACGCCGCGCACCGGCTCACCGGGCATGGGCGGCGGCTCTACGCCATCCTGGCCGACAAGAAGCACCTCGGCCGTCCCTCGTGGAAGTTCTCCATCGAGGAGCTGCGCGCTCTCATGGGGGTGGATGGGCAGAAGTCTTATGAGGTGTGGGGGGCTTTTAGGCGGAGCGTTCTCGACCCTGCCGTGGAGGCGATCAACGCCTACGGCACCGTGTCCGTGAAGATGACGCCGGAGAAGCTGGGCCGCTCGGTCCACTGGGTCCGCTTTGACTGGCGATGGAAGGACCTGCGCGAGGCGGCAGACATGGCGGCCTTCACCGAGGCGCGGTCCCTCAGCTCGCAGGACGAGCTGGCGGACGCCGCCCCGAAAGCTGGCAAGGCCGGACCGAAAGCCGATGCCACCCCGCCAAGGTCGGCTCGGCCCGCGCCTGCCAAGACGCCCGATCCGCCCCCGGTCAAGCCCCATCTCGCTTGGTGGGATCGGCTTACCGACGAAGCGCGCGAGGCGTGGAAGGACCGGGTCGGCCGGACCTTCCAGGCAGGGGAAATGAGGGTGCCGCGCAAGGACGCGGACGTGGCCTATGACGCCTTCGAGCTCCACAAGCAGGGGGAGGACACTCCTCAGCTCGGCCGTGCGGCCCATCGGCCGGCCTCGGCATAGCCCCATGGCTGCACGATGTGGTAGAGGGCGGTAGCTGACCCGTCACAAGGGCCGAAGGCCTGTCAGCTTCCGCCAGGGCGAAACACGGGATGGGCTGCCGCTGCGGGGTTTCCGGTCATCCCGACACACGAAAACCGGGCCTGCGTCTCTCTCGGGCTCAGGCCTCGAACAGGCCGGGCAGGTTCCGCGCCCCGTGCAGCACCCGCACGACCCGCACCTCGTCGCCCACCTCCACGAAGAAGATCAGGTAGCGCCCGTGCCGGGCCATCCGCAGCCCCTCGTGCAGCTCGTCCCGCGACGGGAAGCTCCGGGGCCGCTCCGCCGCCTCGCGCATCCTCGTCTCGATCTCGGCCACGAAGGACATGGCCCGTCCGGGGCTATCGAGCGCGATGAAGTCGCCGATCTCAATGAGGTCCGCCCGCGCGGCCGGGAGGATGACCAGGCGCGCCACGATCACGCCTTGGCGGCGTAGCGCGCCCGCAGCTCGGCAAAGACCTCCTCGGCCGGCAGGCCCGGCCCGCTGTCGAGCCCGGCCTTGATCGCCGCCCGCAGGGCCTCCAAGTCGCGCCGCTCGGCGTCGCGGGCACGCGCCCAGTCGCGCAGCGCCTCGCGCACCACCTCGCTGGTGGAGGCATACTCCCCGCCCGCCACGGTCTGGCGCAGCACCTCGGCCAACTCCGAGGGCATCGTGATCGTCATGCGCTCCACGCCGGGCATGGGGGCCTCCGTCTGCACCTCGCATACTTAAGCATACTTATGATGCGAGGAGGAGCCCTTCTCATGGTCTTGGCATTGATGAGCGGGCCTGCATTGTGCGCCTGACTTCCGCACAGGCTAAGTCCCTGATGCGTTGAGGCCGGGAGGTCCGCGCTTAAGTCACGAATTCTGTTGAAAAACTCCGGCGCGGGCCGGATCGAGCGTCGAAGGCGCATCCGGGCCCAAACTGCTCGTAGTAACATCAATGACTTACGAGACACCAAGATCGGCCGATCCGGTCGAAAGGCGCCCAGACGAGCCCTTGGCCGAGTTTTTCAACAGTATCCACGAATGGCGCACCGCCGGGCGTTTCACGTCACCCGGAACATCGGGCCTTCCTCTGGGTTCGCTTGCGGCCGAGTTGCGAAGGGTCACAAAGGACCGGCGATGCCCCGCTACTTCTTCCACCTTGTTGGCAGCCCCATGCCCGAGGACAGCCTGGGCACCGTGTGCCCCGGGCCCGAGGACGCCCGCTCCCAAGCCGTGGTCGCGGCCGGAGAAATGCTGCGCGACATCGACGGGGCGTTCTGGGACGGCCCCGAGTGGCGCATGCACGTCACCGACGAGGAGGGCGCCACCGTCTGCGAGATCAGGATCAGCGGCCGAGGCCCGAGCGCCTGAGCGGAGCCGCGCACGCATGGCAGGAACGGGGCCAAGCCGCCGGACCACCTGGTTGGCCGTGGTCTTGTCGCGCATTCGTGCTACCGGGGGTTTAGCGCCCGGAGAGCTGCCCCATGACCCTGGAAGACCTCTACCGCCTGCTGCGCTGCGGCCACATCCAGGCGCAAGGCGTGGTGGACACGCTGACGGACCCGCTCCTCGTGCTCGACGCAGGCCTGGACGTGTCGGCCGCCAACCCGGCCTTTCTGCAAGCCTTCGGGGTCGGGCGCGAGGAGGCCCTGGGCTGGAACCTGTTCCACCTGCCCGGCGAGAGCTGGAACACGCCCGAGTTGCGCCTCCTGCTCACGGAGGTGATCCCCAAGGCACGCTCGGTGCTCGACTACGAGATCCGTCTCGACACGCCGGGGCAGGGGCCTCGCGTGTTCCACCTTAGCGCGCGCCGCCTGGCGCACCCCGACAACACCAGCACCCACATCCTGCTGGTGTTCCACGACGTGACCGAGGCCAGCGGCCTGAGCCGCGCCTCCGCTCAGAAGGACATCCTGCTGGCCGAGTCCCAGCATCGGCTCAAGAACCTCCTGGCGGTCGTGCGGGCCCTCGTGAGCCAGACCACGGCCACGGGCCGCTCAGGGGAAGACTACCGCGAGGCGGTCCTGGGCCGGCTCGCGGTGCTGGCCGACGCGCAGGCGCTGGAGCTGGAGGACGGGGACGGCAGCATCGACCTTCAGGCCCTCCTGGAGCGTGCGCTGGCTCCGTTCTCCATGCAGGTGCGCCTCCGGCCCGGGCCCGCGGTCCTGCTGTCCCACGCCCAGGTGCTGCCGCTGAGCCTGATCCTGCACGAGCTCTCGACCAACGCGGCCAAGTACGGGGCGCTGTCGGTGCCCGAGGGGCGGGTGGAGGTCCGCTGGGCGGTCACGGGCGAGGGCGAGGGCGCGCTCCTGCGGCTCGACTGGACGGAGACGGGTGGCCCGCCGGTCACGCCGCCCACGCGGTCAGGCTTTGGCACGCGGCTGATGGCGCTGAGCGCCGGCAACGACCTGAGCGGGCAGGTGGAACACCGCTACGAGCCCACGGGTTTGGTGACCAAGATCGAGTTCCCGCTCGCCTGAGGTCGCCCATGGCCGGCAGCCCTCCCACACGCCCCCTAGGGCCGGCTTGCCTGATCCTTGTCGTCGAGGACGAGGTCTTCATCGCGCTCGACTTGGCCGCGACCCTGGAGGAGGCCGGCTACCGGGTGCTGGGGCCGGCGGGCACAGTGGCGGCGGCGCTGAGGCTCCTGGGGCAAGAGCGCCCCGACGCGGCTGTGCTCGACGTGAACCTGCGCGGCGAGATGGTCACGCCCGTGGCCCGGCTCCTGCGGAAGATGGCGGTGCCCTTCGCCCTGGCCAGCGCCTACGGTCGAAAGGAGATGCCCGAGGACGAGGCGCTGGCGGGCGCGGTCCACCTCGGCAAGCCCACAGGGCCGGCCAAGCTCCTGGCGGCCCTGAGCGACCTCCTGAGCGGCGAGGCGGACTGAGGGGCACCGGATGGACGGAATGGGAGGTCTGCTCCGGTCTCGCTTGCCCGCGCAAGAGATGGGTGGAGAAGTCACGATTGGCGCAAAGCTCATCAGACCTGCTTGCCTGTCTCCATGTAATCCATTATTCTAGACTAATGGAATCATCCTCCGCCATCGCCGCTTTGGCCGCCCTGGCCCAGCCCACACGCCTTGACGCCTTTCGGCTTCTCGTCGCGGCTGAACCCTTGGGCCTTCCCGCAGGCGAGCTGGCGCGTCGGCTCGACGTGCCAGCCAACACCATGTCGGCGCACCTGGCCACCCTCTCCCACGCGGGTCTCGTCACCGGCACGCGGGCCAGCCGGTCCATCATCTACCGCGCCAGCCTCGACCGGGTGCAGGCGCTGACCCTGTTCCTGCTCAAGGACTGCTGCGGAGGCGCCCCCAGCCTCTGCGCCCCCGTCCTGGCCGCGCTGGCCCCCTGCTGCGAGCCCATCTCGGCAGCATCCCCCGTTCCCACGCCCCACGAGGCTGACCAATGAGCCAAGCCCGCTACAACGTCCTGTTCCTCTGCACCGGCAACTCGGCCCGCTCGATCCTGGGCGAGGCGGTCCTGAACCATGTGGGAGGCGAGCGCTTCCAGGCCTTTTCGGCCGGGAGCCACCCTAAGGGCGAGGTGCATCCCCTGGCGCTCGACGTCCTGCAAAAGCGCGGCATCTCCACCGACGGGCTGCGCTCGAAGGCGTGGGACGAGTTCGCAGCCCCCGACGCGCCCGCGATGGATTTCATCTTCACCGTTTGCGACAGCGCCGCCGGCGAGGTCTGCCCCGTCTGGCCCGGCCAGCCCCTGAGCGCGCATTGGGGAATCCCCGATCCGGCTGCCGTGGACGGACCGGACTTCCGCAGGCGCGCGGCCTTCGAGGACGCACTCGACCAGATGCGCAACCGCATCGCCGCCTTCATCAGCCTGCCGCTGTCCAGCCTCGACCGGCTGGCGCTGACCTCCCGCCTCCAGGGCATCGGGGCCATGGACGGCGCGACCGGCTCCAGGACGAGCGCGGCATGATGCTTGGCATCGCGCCCATCGCCGGCGACGCCTCCGACCTCCGCGCCGCCCTCGCGGCCGAGCGCCTGCCCACCGACGACCTGACCGAGCCGGGCCGGACCTTCCTGCGCCTCGTGCGGGAGGGGGCCACCTTGGGCTTCGGCGGCTATGAGCGGCACGGGGACGCGGCCCTCCTGCGCTCCTTGGTGGTGCTGCCGGCCGCGCGCGGCCAGGGGCTCGGCGGGGAGGCCGTGCGCCTCCTGCTCCACCAGGCGGCCGAGGAGGGCGCGCGCCACGCCTACCTGCTCACCACCTCGGCCGTGCCCTTCTTCGAGCGCTTGGGCTTTGTCCGCGTCGAGCGCGCGAGCGCCCCCGAGGCGATCCGCGCCAGCCGGCAGGCCGCGAGCCTGTGCCCCGCCTCGGCCATCCTCATGGCCCGGACGCTTGATCCCGAAGGACAGGAACCATGACCGACACCGCCGCCGCGCCCGGGGGCCTTGGCACCTTCGAGCGCTGGCTCTCGCTCTGGGTGGCCGCCGCCATCGTCGCGGGCCTTGTCCTGGGCAACCTCGCGCCGGGTCTCTTCGCCACGCTCGCGGCTTTGGAGATCGCCTCCGTCAACCTCCCCGTCGCCGTCCTGATCTGGGCCATGGTCTACCCGATGATGGTGGGCGTGGACTTCGGCGCGATCCGGCGGGTGGGCGAGGAGCCCCGAGGGCTGATCGTTACGCTGGTGGTGAACTGGCTCATCAAGCCCTTCACCATGGCCGCGCTCGGCGTCCTGTTCTTCGAGCACGTGTTCGCGGGCCTGATCCCGCCCGAGGACGCGCAGGCCTACCTCGCGGGCGTGATCCTCCTGGGGGCCGCGCCCTGCACGGCCATGGTCTTCGTCTGGTCGAACCTCACCCGAGGCGATCCCACCTACACGCTCGTGCAGGTGAGCGTGAACGACCTCATCATGGTGGTGGCCTTCGCCCCCATCGTGGCGCTCCTCCTGGGCGTCACCGACATCGCCGTGCCCTGGAACACCCTGCTGCTGTCGGTCCTGCTCTACATCGTCGTGCCCCTCGGGGCCGGCATCCTGACCCGCAACCGCCTCGCGGGCCACGGCGGCGAGGCCGCCGTGGAGGCGTTCCGCGACCACATAAAGCCCATCACAGTGGCGGCGCTTCTGGCCACCGTGGTGCTGCTCTTCGGCTTCCAGGGCGAGACCATCCTCGCGAACCCCTTGGTGATCGGCCTCATTGCCGTCCCGCTCCTTCTCCAAAGCTACGGCATCTTCGCTATTGCCTACGGTGCGGCCCGCGCCTTGCGGGTACCCTTCGACATTGCCGCCCCCTGCGCGATGATCGGCACCTCGAACTTCTTCGAGCTCGCGGTGGCGGTGGCGATCAGCCTCTTCGGCCTGGGCTCGGGAGCCGCGCTCGCCACCGTGGTGGGCGTCCTCGTGGAGGTGCCGGTGATGCTCTCGCTCGTGGCCTTCGCCAACCGCACCCGCCACTGGTTCCCCGAAAGGACGCGCCGGCCATGACCGTCACCATCTGGCACAACCCCGCCTGCGGCACCTCGCGCAACACGCTTGCCCTGATCCGGGCCAGCGGCGAGGAGCCAGTCGTGATCGCGTATCAGACCGATCCCCCGAGCCGGGAGCGTCTGCGGGAGCTGATCGCCGCCATGGGGATCACCCCACGCGAGCTGCTGCGCGAGAAGGGCACGCCCTACGCCGAGCTGGGCCTCTCCGACCCGTCGCTCACCGACGACCAGTTCCTCGACGCCATGCTGGCGCACCCGATCCTCATCAACCGCCCCATCGTGGAGACTCCCAAGGGTACGCGCCTCTGCCGCCCCTCGGAGCGGGTGCTCGACCTCCTCGACCATCCCGTGGCCGAGTTCACCAAGGAGGATGGCGAGGTGGTCCGCGCCGGTGGGCCGTC
>NZ_JAGGJP010000034.1 GCF_017872975.1 Rubellimicrobium aerolatum | reverse complement strand
GCCCCACGGGCGTTCTCCCTCGATGCCACTGAGACCCAGCCCGCTAAATAGCGGCCGGTGCTCCCGCTCGCGCGCGCCCCTGGTCCCCGCGAGCCTGGGAGTGAACCCGGAGGCCTCGCGGGGATTTACTCTGTCCGAAGGGTCCCTCCTTGCCGCCTCGCTCCCTTTCGCGCACTCCTCCCCCGACCAGGGGGGACCGCGATGGCGAGCGCACGGAAACGCATCTGGGGCTGGATGCTCTTCGACCTGGCCCAGCAGCCCTATGCCACGCTGGGCCTTACCTTCGTGTTCTCGCCCTACTTCGCCGAGGTCGCCTCCCGCGTCGGGCAGGCGGAGGGCCTCTCCCCACAGGCTGCCGGCGCGCAGGCCCAGAGCCTCTGGGGCGCGGCCCAGACCGTTGCCGGCCTCGTCGTGGCGCTGACCGCCCCGCTGCTCGGGGCCTATGCCGACGCCTCGGGGCGCAAGATGCCCTGGATCATCGCCCTGTCGGCCATCTACCTCCCCTGCGCCTGGGCGCTCTGGTTCCTGCACCCGGACGGCACCTATCTCTGGCCCGTCCTCGTGCTGTTCTGGCTGGGCTTCGCCGCCGGCGAGGCCGCGCTCAACATCAACAACGCCCAGCTCCCGTCCCTCGCGCCGGAATCGGAGATCGGCCGCATCTCCGGCTCGGGCGCGGCACTGGGCTACTGGGGCGGGGTGCTGTCGCTGGTCCTGATGCTGCTGCTCCTGGCCGAGGACGGCACCGGCCGCACCCTGCTCGGCCAGCCGCCCGCCTTCGGCCTCGACCCGGACGCGCGCGAGGGAACGCGCAGCGTGGGCCCGCTGATCGCGCTCTGGTTCATGGCCTTCGGCCTGCCCTATGTCCTCTGGATGCGCGAGCCGCCCGGCCCCGCCCGCCGTCCGCCCGTGCGGGAGGTCTGGCGCGGTCTCGGTGCCACGCTGCGCGACCTGCGCGGGCGGCCCTCGCTCCTCAGCTTCCTGCTGGCCTCGATGCTCTATCGCGACGGGCTGGGCGCGCTCTACAGCTTCGGCGGCATCTACGCGACGCTGATCCTGGGCTGGAGCGTCGTCCAGATCGGCCTGTTCGGCATCGTCGCCGCCATTGCCGCCGCGATCCTCACCTGGGCGGGGGGGCTCGCCGACCAGCGGCTCGGCCCCAAGCCGGTCATCGTCGCCGCCTGCTGGGCGCTGCTCCTCGTCTGCGGGGTGATCGTGGGCGTTTCACGTGAAACGCTGTTCGGCTGGCCGCTGGCCGAGGGCTCCCGCGTGCCGGACGTGCTGTTCTACCTGTGCGGCGCGCTGATCGGCGGGGCGGGGGGCGCGATCTACTCGGCTTCCCGCACGCTGATGGTCCGACACGCCGACCCCGCCCGCGCCGGCGAGGCCTTCGGCCTCTTCGCGCTCAGCGGCCGGGCGACCGCTTTCCTGGCACCGGCGCTGATCGCCGCCTGCACGGCGGTCACAGGATCGGCGCAGATGGGCTTCCTGCCGGTGATCCTGCTTTTCCTTCTCGGGCTCGGACTGCTAACCTTCACGCACCCGCAGGGAGACCGCGCCCGATGATCCGACGCCCCGTGAAGGCCCTGGCCCTCGTCCTCCTCCTCGCCGCCTGCGGGGGCGGGCCGGCGGCCGAGGAAACCGTGACGATCCCTGCCGCCGCCGGGCAGGTCGCCAAGTCGGCCTTCGGCGCCCAGCCGCTCCCGTCCTCGCAGGTCCCCTCGCCCATCGGCGGCTACTCGCGCGGGTGCCAAGCCGGGGCCGTGCGACTGCCCGAAACCGGGCCGACCTGGCAGGCCATGCGGCTTTCGCGCAACCGCAACTGGGCGCAGCCCGTCACGGTGGCCTTCCTGCGCGACCTGAGCGTCTACGCCGCCAGCCTGCCGGGCTGGAGCGGCCTCTACATCGGCGACCTGAGCCAGCCGCGCGGCGGTCCGATGACCTCGGGCCATGCCAGCCACCAGACCGGGCTCGACGCCGACATCTGGATGAACCCACCGTCCCGCCTCGACCTCCCGACGGCGGAGCGGGAGCGGATCTCGGCCATCGACGTGTCCCGCTCGGACGGGGCGCGTGTCAACGACCGCTGGTCCCCTCAGCACGAGGCGCTGCTGCGCCATGCCGCGCAGGACCCGCGCGTGGCCCGCATCTTCATCTTCCCCGGCGCCAAGGCCGAGATGTGCCGCACCGCCAGCGGTGACCGTTCGTGGCTCCGGAAGATCCGCCCCTGGTGGGGCCATTCGGCGCATTTCCACGTCCGCCTGAACTGCCCGCCCGGCGCCACCGCCTGCGCGGCGCAGGACACCATCCCGCCCGGTGACGGCTGCGCCGAGGCGCAGGCCTGGGTGGAGAACATCCTGAACCCGCCCCCGCCGGATCCCGACACCCCCGCCGCCGCGCCCCGGCGCGACCTCACCCTCGCCGACCTTCCCGGGCAGTGCCTGGGCGTCCTGGCGAGTCGCTGAGTCAGTGGCCCGCACCATCCTCGCGCTGGCCCTGGCGGCCGGGGGCGTCGCCGCGGGCGCCTTCCTGCCGGCCACCGGCAGCTCGCGCGATCTCGCCACCCCTGTCGGTGTTTATGTCTGGCACGAGACCTGGGCCGGCTTCGGCGGCTTCTCGGCGCTGGAGCTCGCCCCGGACGGATTGGCCTTCACCGCGCTGAGCGACCGGGCCATCCTCGTCCGGGGCCACCTCGTTCGCGATGCCTCGGGACGGGTGACCGGGATCGACATGGAGGAGCGCCTGCTCCTCGTCGACCGCGCCCAGCGGCGGCTCCGGGGCACGCGCGCCGACAGCGAAGGGCTGGCGATCGGCCCCGATGGCGCGACCTGGATCAGCATGGAGGGCGTAGCCCGCATCCGACGGGAGGACGCACCGCCCTCTCTCGTTCCCGACAATCCCGATTTCGCGCGGATGCGCCACAACGCCGCGCTGGAGGCGCTGGCCGTGGACGCCGCCGGCACGATCTACACCCTGCCAGAGTTGCCCTTCGCAGGCGAGGACAGCGTGCCCGTCTACCGCCTGCGCGACGGCGCCTGGGACGTGCCGTTCCACCTGCCGGTTCGCGACGGCTTTGCCATCACGGGCGCCGACATCGGTCCCGACGGCCGCCTCTATCTGCTGGAGCGCAACTTCACCGGCCTGGGCTTCCGCTCGCGGTTGCGCCGGGTCGGGCTCGACGGCCAGGGCGAGGCGACGCTGCTCACCACCGCGACCGGTGTCCACGACAATCTCGAGGGCGTTGCGGTCTGGGCCGACGGGGACGGGCTGCGGGCCACGCTGATCTCGGACGACAACCACCAGTTCTTCCAGAGGACGGAGTTCGTGGACTATCGCCTGCCGGATTGACGGCGGGCGCGGGCGGGCGTATCGGGCGGCGCCCCGCGCGGGGCCAAGTCGCCGCACCCTTGCCAAAACGGACCCGTCCCATGCGCCTCCTGCCTGCCATCCTCGCCATGGCCGCGATCGTCGTGGCTTCCAACATCCTCGTGCAGTTCGTGATCGCCGGAGGGCTCCTGACCTGGGGCGCCTTCACTTATCCGTTCAGCTTCCTCCTCATCGACCTCACCAACCGCGCCCACGGCCCACGCGCAGCGCGGATCGTGGTCTTCTGGGGCTTCCTGACCGGGGTCCTCTGCTCGCTCGTGGGCTCGCAGGTCGAGATCGCGCCCGGCGTCCCCGCCGTGGCCCTGCGGGTCGCCGTCGCCTCGGGCGCGGCCTTCCTTGGCGCGCAGTTCCTCGATGTGGCGATCTTCCACCACTTCCGCCGCCGCGAGTGGTGGCGCGCGCCGCTCGCCTCGACCTTCGTGTCCTCCTCGCTGGACACGCTGATCTTCTTCGCGCTGGCCTTTGCCGCCACGCTGGCCTTCTTGTTCCCGGCCAGTGCCAACGAGGCCACCGCCTGGGCGCAAGGCCCCGCGCCGCTCCTGAACCTGGGACCGGACGCGCCGCTCTGGGCCTCGCTCGCGCTGGCCGACCTCGGTGTCAAGATCGCCTTGGCCTTGGTCACCATGCTGCCATACCGCCTCATGACGAGGCGACTGCAACACCGCGTGAGTTGAATGGCATTCGATGCAAACGGGGTTTGACAGAAGCTTGGAAACCCCCATCTTGGAAGGCAGTAGAAACCCTTAGAAAGGAGGTGATCCAGTGTCGAGAAAGAACCTGGAGAGAGGTGTCGGGACAGCGCGGGGGATCCGCGGCTGAGGCAGCCCTCAGCCCTCCGGGTGCCTCGGTGGACCTGCATGGTCTAACCGACCCCACCTCCTGAACTTTCGAGGGGGCCGTTCCATCGGGACGGCCCTTTTCCGTTGCGACGACGGCCAGAGGCCCGCTGCCTTGGCTGGTTGCGCCTCCAGGCTGCCAAGGACGGTCCCGGTGGTTCGGTGGCTCGATACCGCTGGCTACGAGGACGGCCGCTTGGTGGGCGTCGAGCCGAGGCCTCGCCCCGTTCCCAAGGGCTTGGAACGTCCATGCCGTGCGGCGGCGCGGCCCTGAAACCCGACCGTGAGCGAGGGATTGATCCAGCCCGAATGTGCAGGGCCTCGCGAAGGCCGACCCGAAGCCTCGCGCGCCCGCGACACCGGACAGGGTGTCGCGGGCGTGGAGCCGGGATGCAGGGGACAGGCCGGGGGACGAGGAACGCCCGTCGGCGCTGGCCTCAAAACCGATACGACGCGGTGACGCCCACCGTGGTCAAGCCAGTGTCGAGGTCACCGGCGTCGATGTCGAACTCGTGGCGGAGCACCTGGGCGCCGACGCTTACACGGTCGGTCAAGGCGTAGTCGACGCCCGCGCCGACGTAGTAGCCGTCGACTTGGTCGTCGTCGCTGCCGGCCACGTCGCCCGAGAAGCTGGCGTTGGCGTAGCCGCCCGCGAGGTAGGGCAGGACGCGGCCGGCGTCGTAGCCCACCTTAACGCCCGCGCGCGCCACCGCGTCGAGTTCGGCCCCTCCGGCGAGCGCCGGGGCGGATTCATCCTCGGCCGAGAGGTTGGCCCAGTCGTAGGCGAGCTCGGCGCCCGCGACGACGCGGCCGAAGTCGCGCTGGTAACCGGCATGGAGGCCGCCGATGGCACCGTCGAAGTCCTGCTCGTCGTCGCCCGTCTCAAGGCCGAGCTGGCCATAAGCGAGCTGGCCGCCGAGGAACGCGCCCGACCAGTTGGACGAGGGCGAAGGCGTGGGGGCGACCGCCACGACAGGCGCGGGGGCGGCCACGGGCGTTTCGGTCACGGCGGGCGCAAAGCCGCCGGCGATGGCGGGGACGGCGCCCGCCACGAAGACGGCGACGCCGAGGGGAAGCAGCTTGGTCATGGTCTTGCCTTTCCGGAGTCGTGTATGGGCGACTCGACGACGAGCCGCGTCTGCCACGTCACATCGTTCGGCAAGAGCGAACCCACAAGTAGGATGAAAAATGATAGGCAGCATGAAAATCCACACCTAAGACGGCTCGAAGCCGGTTGGCTCCAGTGGACCCGCAGGACCCGTCGGAGGACTCCACCTTACGAACGGCTACGTGTCGTCCCGTTCGTCGACCTCGCCCAAGCGGAGCGTGGCGGCGTGGCGGTCGGCCCAGCAGTTGATCTCCTCGAAGACGGGACGCAGGTCCCGCGCGGCGGGGGTCAGTTCGTATTCCACGCGGGGCGGCACCTCGGCGTAGACCGTCCGGATGAGCAGGCCGTGCCGTTCCAAGTCGCGCAACTGCGCGGTGAGCATATGCTGGGTAATGCCGGGGATGGCGCGCATCAGTTCGCCGAAGCGGTGCTTGCCATCCTTCAGATTCCACATGATCTCGCCCTTCCACTTGCCGGTGATGAGTCGGAGGGCTGCGCGCGTGCAGATGAGGAGATGTGCGGAATCGCGCAGGTCGGGAGTTTGCTCAGATTCCGGGGCGATTCCAGCCAAGCGACCCTCATTGGTCTTGTTCTTCATACTACCTCACAAATTCCATCCTACTTGAGGGTTCAGCCCTGCAAGCCGATTTGATGCTGCAGAAGCGATTCGTGCAAGACGCTTCGTTGACACAGCCAAAGGAAATTGCCATGATCAGGATCCTCCCCTTCATCGCTGCCGCCCTTGTCGCCACCGCCGGCGCGGCCTCGGCTTCCAACACCTTCGGCCTTGGCCAAGTGCAGAGCTCCCAGACCCTGATCCGACTGGGGACCGTGGTCGCCCAGGACGTTGGCACCGTCGCGATCTATGATTACCGCACCGGGCAGGAGGGCGGCCTGCTGGGCGCCACCACCGTGCGCGCCGGAGCCAACACCGACGTGAAGGTCTCGATCCGGCCCACCAGCACCCGCAACGTGCTGGCCGTCCTCACCGTCGATGGCCAGCCGGTCGCCCGGCAGATCCTTCGCATCGAGGACTGATCTCGGCCAAGGCCGCGCGACGGGGCGGATGCCAGCGAAGCATCCGTCCCGCAAGAGCCGCGCCCCGGACCATCGGAGGGCCGCGTCCGGCGCCAATCACAGGTCGGGCCGATCCGTTGGATCACCTTGACCAGGTTGCCGCATCGGTTCTGGAGTGAAGCACGAGCACGCCACCGATCCGAGTGCCGTGCCGAACTAACAGGTGGCCCGCGAAGGGATCCTGCTTCAGCAGCGTCCCGGCCGGCGCGGCGAAGCCCCGACGCATTTCGGCCAACCTAGCCGCTTCAGCCAGACTCGGGTCTTGCTGGGGGAAAGGGTCATGCAGAGAGGCTCCAGACCAGTCGCCCCAGCGTCCCCGGGTCATACGTGCCGATGATCCGCAGCCGCTAGCTACCCGCGAGTTCCACTCGATGCGGCTCTCGACTGCGGTCGCTGCGGACACAACGTCTTGGCGCTCTCCGACGGTCTCCACGGGCAAAGCTCTCCGTCACCTTGAAATCATCATCAGGAGCAAACCGTGGCTCCCCCTGCCAGGTTAAAACCAAGTTGGTGTTCGCGTTGTGGCACGCCACCTGACACGCCGGGCGTCTGCGTCTGCGTCTGCGTCTACGCGCAGGTCGCCCGCTTCTCCTCATCCGACTAGACCCGCCGCTTCTGTCCCTGCACCATCCACGACTCCGGTAAAGTTCATCATCGCCTCATGGACACTGTTCCCCTATCGCCTTGGCTCGTCAGAGCAGGACACCCGCGTCTTCGCCCGCCAGCTCGGGCTGAGGCCCTGCTTCACGCCGGTGAAGAGCCCCAGAGCGACGGCATCTCGGAGGCCTTCATGCGCACGCTGAAGCGCGACTACGTCCAGGTCACGCCTCTGCCGAATGCCGAGGTCGTCTTCGGATTGCTCCCCGACTGGTTCGAGGACGACAACACCCACCACCCGCACTCCGGGCTGAAGATGCGCTCGCCTCGCGAGTTCATCGCCGCCCAAACCGCAACCGCCTGAGTGTCCGGTCAAACAGGGGCCAGATCAGTTGGGGATCACGGCCGTGGCGTCGATCCTTTCCAGGGCGGCCCGAAGGTGGTCGGCCTCTTAGGCCGCATCGGCCAGCACGACCTCGGGCCGGTCGCGGGCCAAGAGGGCTGCCGCTTGGGGCGCGTGGCCCCGGTGGCCGGCTGTTCGGACAAGGCGCACCGGGCCGCCCAGGCCACGCGCGTCCAGATGAACCTGGTGCTCGGGCCGCCGCGGGAGCGGCCAGGGGCCTGATCCGCAGACCCCTTTTGTCCGCACCCGCCGCATGCTGGTGGGCGCGCACGATGGTGGAGGCGAGGATCAGGCGCTCAAAGTCCGGATCCGCGGCCCTGACGTCGAAGGGGCGCGGCCCCGCGCCCTTCTGGCGCTACCGCGAGAAGCGGCGGAAGGCGCTGTTCCAGGAGCCGAACACCTCGGAAAGGTCGCGCCAGGGCGAGCCCGTCCGCACCACCTACAGCACCGCTTCCACGAACATCAGGTTGTCGCGCACCGAGGTGCCGCGCGTTCGCTCGTTCCCGATGTTATGCGGCGTCAGCCGCGCGCCCGAGACGTCACGAACGACGTCGTTATGCACGTGCCTACAGATGCTGTCCCTTGGAGTGGTGTAGCTGGCCATGATCGTCACCGTGGGTTCCGGTGCGGGCCTGCCTGATCAGCGTGCCACGGCGGGCAGGCTGATGAGGGGATCATCGCCCAAGGGAGCGACGCTTTCCAGGGTCATGTAGCGGGAGCGCTGGACGGCCCATTCGTCGTTCTGTTCGAGCAGGAGCGCGCCCACGAGTCTCACGATGGCGTCGTCGTTCGGAAAGATGCCGACCACGTCTGTGCGCCGCTTGATTTCGCCATTCAGGCGCTCGATGGGGTTGGTGCTGTGAAGCTTGGCGCGGTGTTCCTTGGGAAAGGACATGTAGGCCAGCACGTCGTGTTCGGCGTCGTCCATGATCGTCGCCAGCTTTGGCACCTTGGGCCTGATCTAGTCCGCGACGGTTCGCCACTGGGCGCTGGCGGCCTCTGGAGTGTCCTGCGCAAAGGCGGTGGCAATGAAGGCCGACACGACCCGGCGGCCGCTCTTGCCCGCATGGGCCAGCGCATTCCTTTGAAAATGCACGCGGGGGCTGTTGAAGAACCCCGGCCTGAGGCTTTGCGCGAGCCGCTGAGAGTGACCCTGGATCCGACTTTGCGGTGATGGCGGCCTCGGTTCGGTCAGGTCGTCAGCGACGCGACGGGTCGGTTCTGAGCGTGGTTCTGAAGCGCCCAAAGCCTGAGCAAGACCAACAGGGCTGCCGCCAGCCGCTTGAGGTTGATCGCAGCGGCGGTGAGGAACGCTTGGATGCGCATGTTCGCAAGCCCGCGGCGGACGGCACGCGCCAAGCCGTGCCAGGTCTTGGCCTCACCATGGAAGCCCTCCGAGCGCCAGCGGTGCCGCTGGTAGAGGAGCCGGTCCTCCTCGGACCACCGCTCCCGGCGCCGGCGGGCGCGCAGGAGCGCCGGGTAGTCGTCCCCGAGCACGACCGCCTTGTTGACCCGCCCCTTCGAGAGGCAAAGGCGGGCCAGGTCGCAGCCCCGGCAGTCCCGTGCCCGGGAGGTGAAGAAGCGGCCGTGCTTGACGGGCCGGCCTGGCTTCAGCGTCTTGCCGCGCGGGCACTTCAGGACATCGTGGAGCGCATCGTAACGGAACCGGCGCATCGGCACCGGACTGCGGATCGGCTCGGCCTTGGTGGGGCTCACGCCATGGATCCCGCGCCGCTCCAGCCCGCCGAAGATCTTGGCATAGGCGTAGCCTGCGTCCGCGGTGACGGTCTCGACCGCAGCGCCGGTGGTCTGGGCCGCTGCGTCGAGGCGAGACAGGAGCTGCTCTCCCTCGTTCACCTCGCCCGTGGTGACCTCAACATCCAGCACGACGCCGACGACGTCGTCGACCACGGCGTGCTGCTTGTAGCTGGGCTCCAGGCGGCGATTGCGCCCGTTGGTCGCCATCGAGGCGTCAGGGTCGGTTACACAGACCTTCTTGAACCGTCCCGTCTTCTTCGAAAGCCGCCGCCTCTGCTCCTTCCCTGGATCGGGTGGTGATGCGGAGGCCTCGTCGCCATTCGCCTCAGTGATCGCGTCCATGTGCCGAATGGCGAGGCTCTCCCAACTCACGTCGGCGCGGATCAGCGAGGCATCGACATGAACCACCTCGCCCTTGGCGATCCTGGCCGCCACGCACGCCTGGACCGTGCGCTCGAAAATCCGGCGGAACCCCTCGGCGCCCCAGCGCTGCCGGATGCGGGTCAGCGACGAATGATCAGGCAGCGCCTCGTGCAGGCCGTAGCCGGCGAACCAGCGGATCGCGAGATTGACCTGCGCTTCCCGCATCAGCCGCCGGTCATGCACGATCCCCAGGAGAAAGCCCGCAAGCATCAGCCGGACCGCCACCTCGGGGTCAATGCCGGGCCGCCCGTTGTCGGCGCAGTAGAGGTCAGCGACCTCATCGCGCAGCCAGCCCAGGTCCAGCACCCGATCAACTCGAGCCAGGACGTGGTCGTCGGGCACGAGTTGGCGGATCGATCCCGTCATGAAGAGCTCAAGCTGATCGCGGTCCTTGCGCCCCAGCATCACCGACCCTCCACCAAAGCCGTCAGCCTCAGTGAATCACGCCTCGTCACGCCAGCAAAGCTTCAGGCGGGGTTCTTCAACAGCCCCCCGCGGCAGCGCTGCCAGGTGGCGCTGAGGACCTTGGAGACGGCCGCCTTGATGCCCTCGTGGGCGTCGCTGATCACCAGCTTCACGCCACGCAGGCCCCGGCGGGTGAGCTTGCGGAGGAACTCGGTCCAGATGGGCTCGGCCTCTGACGTGCCGATCTCCAGGCCCAGCACCTCGCGCCGGCCGTCGGTGTTGACGCCCACGGCGATGATAACCGCGACGGAGACGATCCGGCCGCCGCGCCGGACCTTGAGGTAGGTGGCGTCGATCCAAAGATAGGGCCAGTCCCCCTCCAGCGGGCGGGTCAGGAACGCCTTCACGCGGCCATCGATCTCCTCGCAGAGCCGCGACACCTGGCTCTTGGAGATGCCCGACATCCCCATGGCCTTCACCAGGTCATCGACCGAACGGGTGGAGACGCCTTGGATGTAGGCCTCCTGGATCACCGCCGTCAGCGCCTTCTCGGCCATGCGCCGGGGCTCGAGAAAGCCGGGGAAGTAGCTCCCCTTCCTCAGCTTCGGGATGCGCAGCTCGACCGTGCCGGCCCGCGTCTCCCAGTCCCGGTCGCGGTAACCATTGCGCTGCACGCGGCGGGTCGGGTCCTTCTCGCCGTAGGCGGCACCAGTCAAGCCGCCCACCTCCAGCTCCATCAGCCTCTCAGCCGCAAAGCCGATCATCTCGCGCAGAAGATCGGCGTCAGGGGTCTTCTCGACGAAGGCCCGCAGGTTCATCATCTCGTCGGTCATCGGGGGTCTCTCCGGTCTAGGTTGGTGTCAGCAACCAGACCCTACCGGCATTCCCCCGGTGACCACCCCAGCCAGATCCTACACCACGCCCAGGGACAGCATCTGCCTACAAACCATTGATTGGCTGTGTGAGGCGGTCCGAGTTGAGCGTGTCGATCAGGATGAGGCACGAGCGACAATCTGGATGAGAGCGATGCGTCGGGGCTGAACTGAAGGGAGGGCGTAGCCCGACCGGAGGTT
>NZ_JAGGJP010000033.1 GCF_017872975.1 Rubellimicrobium aerolatum | reverse complement strand
GAGCTCACAGATCGGTCAGCGGCTCATGGCCCGCCCTGATCGGCAGACCCCCCGGGAGAGGCCAGCCGGGTGGTCCAGACTCGGGTAGCAGCTCAAGACCCCCCGGGAGAGGCCAGCCGGGTGGTCCAGACTCGGGTAGCAGCTCAGGTCGAAGAGGTCGGTCAGAGTGACCGTCTCCCCGTCGCGGGGGGCGTGTGTCTCTGCGGTAGGCGGAAGCTCAGGGTAGCGGCTGGCGTTCGGGTCGGGGGAGTAGTCTCCCTTAGACCGCATCCATAGGAGGTCCGACGCCTTCCTTGCAGCGTGGTCCATCTCCTCAAGCAGCCGCAGGCGGCTAGGAGTGTCGGCGCTAAGTCCCGCCTGCTGAAGGAGACGGTCAGCCTCCTCACCCAACGCGTTCTCTTGGGCTTGGCGCGGGGCGTCGGTAAGCTCCTCCGCTACGCCGCTCAGGGTCTCCCACTGGTCAGCCGATCCGGGGTCTTCCTCATGGGCCGACACAAGCCCTCTGTAGTAGAGTCCAGACAACGCCTGGACCTGCTTGCCTGTCAGTCTCACCGGCCCTGTAGCGACCTCCTGGCGGGCTTGGGTCCATAGCTCCTGAACAACGGCAGAGGTCTCCCGATACAGCACCACGGCCCGCTTAGGCTCCTTGGTTCCCAGGGAAACCTTGACCGTCTCTCCAAGAGTCACGGACTTGGCTTGTCCATCCACGGTCAGCACGACCTTACGACCCTTCACGGTCGCAATCAGGTCGGTGGGAACACGTTCCCTGAGGTAGTAGGCCCCGGTCGTCGGGTGCTTCCAAGGAGTCGCCATCCTGAGTCCCATGTGAACCCGTCCTGTGTATCAGTGGACGGCTCGGACCCCTGCTTACACAGGGTTTCTCAGCAAGATCAAGGGGAAGACATGGTGCTGCGAGAGAGGATTGAACTCTCGACCTCACCCTTACCAAGGGTGTGCTCTACCACTGAGCTACCGCAGCGACTGCGGGGGCTTCTAGCGACATGGATGGCGAGCGCAAGGGGGTTTCGCGCGGCTGGACGCGAGGAAAGGGGAGCCTTATGACCGCGCCATGACGGACCGGCCGCCCCGCATCCTCCGGACGAACGACCGCGACGCGCGCCTCGGGGCCGCGCTCCGGCGCAACCTCGCCCGGCGCAAGGCGCGCGACCGCGCGGTCGATGCGGCTCCCGACGAGACCCGCGCCGCGACCCGGGACGGGGCGTCCGTTTCGGGTCCCGCCGGGGGCGCCGGCCCGTCCTCCGACCTTCCGGGCGATCCCCCGCCCGCGCCATCCAGGGAAGACTGAACGGAATGGATTCGATCATCGTCCGCGGCGGGGCCGAGCTTTCGGGCCAGATCCCCATCGCCGGGGCCAAGAACGCCTGCCTCGCGCTCATGCCCGCGACGCTCCTGAGCGAGGAGCCCCTCACGCTCACCAACGCGCCGCGCCTGTCGGACATCCGCACCATGTCCCTGCTGCTGCAATCGCTGGGGGCCGAGGTCTCGGCGCTGGCGGGGGGGAAGGTGCTGGCGGCCTCGTCGCACGGGCTGACCTCCACGCGGGCCGACTACGACATCGTCCGCAAGATGCGCGCGTCGAACCTCGTGCTCGGGCCGCTGCTGGCGCGGGAGGGGCAGGCGGTGGTGTCGCTGCCGGGCGGCTGCGCCATCGGGGCGCGGCCCATGGACATCCACGTCGACGCCCTGGAGCGTCTGGGCGCGCGGATCGACCTGCGCGACGGCTACCTGCACGCGACCGCGCCGGGCGGGCTGAGGGGCGCGCGGGTGCCGCTGCGCTTCGCCTCCGTCGGCGCGACCGAGAACGTGCTGATGGCGGCGACGCTGGCCAAGGGGACCACCGTCATCGAGAACGCCGCGCGCGAGCCCGAGATCGTCGATCTCGCGCAGTGCCTTCGCAAGATGGGCGCGCAGATCGAGGGGGAGGGGACGGCGACCATCGTCATCCAGGGCGTGGACCGGCTGCACGGGGCGACCCACGCCGTCGTCGCCGACCGGATCGAGCTCGGCACCTACATGCTCGCCCCGGCCTTCACGGGGGGCGAGGTGGAGTGCCTGGGCGGGCGGATCGATCTGGTGTCGGCCTTCGTCGAGAAGCTGCACGCCGCCGGGCTGGAGACCGAGGAAACGCCGATCGGCCTGAAGGTCCGCCGCGCCAACGGCCGCGCCCGGGCGGTGGACGTGGTGACCGAGCCCTTCCCAGGCTTTCCCACCGACCTCCAGGCGCAGATGATGGCGATGCTCTGCACCGCCGAGGGGACCAGCGTGCTGGAGGAGCGGATCTTCGAGAACCGCTTCATGCACGCGCCCGAGCTGATGCGGATGGGCGCGCGGATCGAGCTCGCGGGAGGCACCGCGCGGGTCACCGGCGTGGAACGCCTGCGCGGCGCCCCCGTTATGGCGACGGACCTGCGGGCGTCGGTGTCGCTGATCCTCGCGGGGCTCGGGGCCGAGGGCGAGACGGTGGTGAGCCGCGTCTACCACCTCGATCGCGGCTACGAGCATGTCGAGGAGAAGCTCCGCGCCGTGGGCGCGAACATCGAGAGGATCGCCGCATGACCGAGGCCCCGCAGGACGCCCGCTTCGCCGACGCCGACGGGGGGGCCCTGCGGCTGCGCGCCCTGGACGACGAGGATCTCCGGATCGTGTCGGCGCTGGTGCAGGACGCGGTGGTGGCCGTGGGCGACGCGGGCTGGCTGCGGCAGCACCGCCGCTTCGCCGCCCTGGTCAACCGCTTCCGCTGGGAAGGCCGGACGCGGACGCCCGAGCGGGTGCGCGCGCTGCTGGTCTTCGAGAACGTCACGGCGGTGCGGGCGCAGGGGGTCGATCCGCGCGACAGGGATACCGTCCTGTCCATCCTGACGCTGGCCTGGGAGCCGGGCGAGGACGGGGCGGGCCGTGTCCTCGTGACGCTCGCCGGGGATGGCCTGATCGCCGTGGAGGTCGAGGCGCTGGAGGTGCTGCTCCAGGACGTGACCCTGCCCTATCTCGCGCCGTCGCGCCGCGCGCCGTCGCATCCCGAGTAGGGGCTCCTGCCCCCGTCGCGCGCCGCGGCGTCCTGCCCGGCCCCGGGCGGAGCCGGGCCTTCGGCGTTGAGGACCAGGCCCCGCATGGTCCACCGGGCGCGCCTCGGCCCCCGGGATATTCGGGGCCAGAGAAGGGCCGCCTCGATTGAAGGCGGCGTCCCGGCTCGCTAAGGCAGGGCCGACCCAAGGAGGCCCGTCATGCCGCAGTTCCTGTCCACCTCCGATCCCGGCTTCGAGGCGGCCTTCGCGCATCTCCTGTCGCAGAAGCGCGAGGACAGCCCGGACGTGGACGCCGCCGTCGCGGCCATCATCGCCGAGGTGCGCGCCCGCGGCGACGCGGCGCTGGTCGATCTGACCGCGCGATTCGACCGCGTGACCCTCTCGCCCGACCGCCTGCGCTTCTCCGAGGCGGAGATCGAGGGCCTTTGCGCGCAAGTGCCCGATGCGGAGCGCGCGGCGCTGGAGCTGGCGGCCGGACGCATCCGCGCCTATCACGCCCGGCAGATGCCGCGCGACGAGATGTGGGCCGACGAGATCGGCGCGACGCTGGGCTGGCGGTGGACCCCGGTGACGGCGGCGGGGCTCTACGTGCCCGGCGGCCTCGCCTCCTATCCGTCCTCGGTGCTGATGAACGCGATCCCGGCCAAGGTGGCGGGGGTGCGGCGGCTCGCCGTCACCGTGCCGACGCCGGACGGGGTGGCGAACCCGCTGGTCCTGCTGGCCTGCCGGATCGCCGGCGTGGACGAGGTGTTCCGCCTGGGCGGCGCCCAGGCCATCGCCGCGCTGGCCTACGGGACCGAGAGCGTCCGGCCCGTGGACAAGGTCACCGGACCCGGCAACGCCTATGTGGCGGCGGCCAAGCGGCGCGTCTTCGGCAAGGTCGGCATCGACATGATCGCGGGACCGAGCGAGATCCTCGTCATCGCCGACCGCGACAACGACCCGGACTTCGTGGCGCTCGACCTCCTGAGCCAGGCCGAGCACGACGAGAGCGCGCAGGCGATCCTCGTCACCGACGATCCCGCCTTCGGCCAGGCCGTCGCGCGGGCCGTCGAACGGCATCTGGAGACGCTGCCGCGCGCCGCCATCGCCGGGACGAGCTGGCGCGACTTCGGCGCGGTCATCGTCGTCCGCTCGATGGACGAGGCCGCGGCCCTCGCCGACCGCATCGCGGCCGAGCACCTGGAGCTGCTGGTCGCCGATCCCGAGGCGCTGGCCGCCCGGATCAGCCACGCGGGCGCGATCTTCCTCGGCCCCTGGACGCCCGAGGCCATCGGCGATTACATCGGCGGGCCGAACCACGTGCTGCCCACGGCGCGGACGGCGCGGTTCTCCTCGGGGCTGTCGGTGATGGACTTCCTCAAGCGCACCACCCTGTCGCGGATGACGCCCGAGGCGCTGCGCGCGCTCGGTCCCTCGGCCGAGATCCTGGCCCGGGCGGAGCGGCTGGAGGCTCATGGCCTGTCCGTCCGCGTCCGGCTGGACCGGCTGAACGGATGACCGACCGCCTCGTCGCCATCGAGATCGACGACACGGGCCTGCCCGCGCCCACGCCCGAGATGGCGCAGGAGCGCCGCGTCGCCATCGTGGACCTGCTGGAGGAGAACCGCTTCGCCCTGCCGCCGCATCCCGACCGGGGGACGACGGGGCCCTGGCGGCTCAACCTCTCGGTCCGCGAGCGTCGCCTCGTCTTCGCGGTGACCGCCGAGTCCGGCGAGCCGGCGGGCGAGTTCCACATGTCCATGGGCCCGTTCCGGCAGGTGGTGAAGGACTATTCCCAGATCTGCCAGAGCTACTACGACGCTGTCCGCACCTTGCCGCCGTCGCAGATCGAGACCATCGACATGGCCCGCCGGGGCATCCACAATGAGGGCGCGCGGGTGTTGCAGGAGCGCCTCGCGGGGAAGGCCGAGCTCGATCAGGACACGGCGCGCCGGCTTTTCACGCTGATCTGCGTGCTCCAGTTGGGAGGCTGAGGGGTGGAGGGGGAGATCGCCAGGGCCGCGCCGGGGGGCGCCCCGGACGCCTTGCCGCAATCCGTCCTGTTCTGCTGCGACCACAACGCCGTCCGCTCGCCCATGGCCGAGGGGATGATGAAGCGGCTCTACGGCACCGACTGCTACGTGCAGTCGGCGGGCGTGAAGGGCGACCTGGAGATCGACGGCTTCGCCATCGCCGTCTGCCACGAGATCGGCGTCGAGCTGTCGCGCCACCGCGCCCGCAGCTTCGACGACATGCGGGACTGGGGCGACGACCTGTCGTCCTTCGACCTCGTGGTGGCGCTCACCCCGGCGAGCCAGCACCGCGCGCTCGACCTCACCCGGGCGAGCGCCATCAACATCGAATACTGGCCGATCCTCGACCCGACGGGGCTGGGGGAGGGGCGCGAGGCGCGGCTCGAGTCCTACCGCAAGACGCGGGACATGATCCTGGGGCGGCTCCTGGACCGCTTCGGGCCGCCGCGCGGCGATTGGGCGCCGCCCCGGTGAGGGAACCCGGACCGGGGCCCATGCGCTGAGCCCCTGTCGATTGCCGCTTGAAAAAGCGCCCGCGCGGGGCCATCTAGGCCCCGGGCCGCCCTGTTCTGCGGCCCGATTCCATTTGGAGATCCCATGGCCAAGGAAGAACTGCTCGAATTTCCTGGCGTCGTGAAGGAGCTCCTGCCGAATGCGACGTTCCGGGTCGAGCTGGAGAACGGCCACGAGATCATCGCGCATACGGCAGGGAAGATGCGGAAGAACCGCATCCGCGTGCTCGCCGGCGACAAGGTTCAGGTCGAGATGACCCCCTACGACCTCAGCAAGGGGCGGATCAATTACCGCTTCAAGTGATGCCCTCCTCGGGGAGGGAGCGATGACGGCGCAAGCCCCGGACCCCGCGCTGCGCCTGGTCCTCGGCTCGGCCTCGCCCCGGCGGCTCGACCTGCTCGCGCAGGCGGGGATCGTCCCGCACGCCGTCCGGCCGCCCGAGATCGACGAGTCCCCCCGCAAGGCGGAGCTGCCCGCCGAATACGTCCGCCGCATCGCGCGCGACAAGATCGCCGCGATCCCGGCGGCGGAAGGCGAGGTCGTGCTCTGCGCCGACACCACCGTCGCGCTGGGCCGCCGCATCCTCGGCAAGCCCGGGGACGAGGACGACGCCCGGCGGATGCTGTCGCTCCTGTCGGGCCGGCGGCACCGCGTCATCACCGCCGTGGCGGTGCGGCGCGGGGCCAGGGTCTGGGAGCGGGCGGTGACGACGACCGTCGCCGTCAAGTCCCTGAGCCCCGGCGAGATCGCGGCGTATCTTGCCACCGGCGACTGGCGCGGCAAGGCGGGCTCGTATGCGATCCAGGGGCCGTTCGGGGCGTTGATCCCCTGGATCAACGGCTCGTTCACCGGGGTCGTGGGGTTGCCCCTGACCGAAACCCTGGGCCTGCTCACGGCGGCGGGCCTTGTCGGAGGACTGCGATGAAGGGGCGGACCATCGTCCTCGACCACCTGAACGGACGCGAGGCGGCGGCGCTGCTCGTGGACGGGCGGCTCGACGACCTCCTGATCGACGAGGACGCCGCGCCCCGCCCCGGCGCCATCTACCGCGCCGTGACCGACCGGGGGATGAAGGGGCAGGGCGGCATGATGCTCCGCCTGCCGGACGGGACCGCCTGGCTGCGGAATGCGACCGGGCTCAAGTCCGGGGAGACCATGCTCGTGCAGGTGACGGGCGTGGCCGAGGGCGGCAAGGCCGTTCCCGTCACCGACCGGCTCCTGTTCAAGTCGCGCTTTGCCATCGTGACCCCCGGCGCGCCCGGGATCAACGTCTCGCGCCAGATCCGCTCGGACGAGGAGCGGGAGCGGCTGCTGGCCCTCGCGCATGAGACGATGGAGGAAGGGCCGAACGGCCTGATCCTGCGCTCCGCCTGCGAGGGCGCGGCGGAGGACGAGGTGGCCGAGGACATCGCGGCGATGCGCGACCTCGCCGAGAAGGTGCTGGCGGATGCTGTGGGCCAGCCCGAGAAGCTCACCGACGGCGACGGCCCGCATCTCCTCGCCTGGAGGGAGTGGGACGCGCCGATGGTCGTGACCAAGCCCGGCGGCTTCGCGCGGGAAGGCGTGCTCGACCAGATCGACGCGCTGCGCCGTCCGGTGGTGGACCTGGGCGAGGGGACGATGGTCGTGGAGACGACGCGCGCCCTGGTGGCCGTGGACGTGAACACCGGCGGCGACACATCGCCCGCCGCCGCGCTCAAGGCCAACATGGCGGCCGCCCGCGCCCTGCCGCGCCAGCTCCGGCTGCGGGGCCTGGGCGGGCAGGTCGTGGTGGACTTCGCGGGGATGTCCAAGGCGCACCGCAAGCCGCTGGAGCAGTCGATCCGCGACTCGTTCCGGTCCGACCCCATCGAGACCTCGCTGGTTGGATGGACCGCGATGGGGCTGTTCGAGCTGTCGCGCAAGCGCGAGCGCATCCCGCTCGCCCACCTGCTGGGGGACGCCTGATGGCTTGCCCGATCTGCGGAAAGCCGGCCGAGGCCAAGTTCCGTCCGTTCTGCTCGGCGCGTTGCGCGGACATAGACCTCGCGCGGTGGCTGCGGGGCGACTACGTGATCCCCGGCACGGTGTCGGAGGAAGAGGAAGTGCCCGACCCGCAGGGCGAGCAGCGGGACGGCTGAGGCCCGCGGAATCGCTTGCGTCCGGGGTCATGGGCGATTGACCCGGCCCCGGCCCGTGCCTAGTCCCCTCCTCCAGCAGGAGGGCCGTGCCATGATGTATTCCGCGATCACCGCCACCACCGGGCTCGCCTCGGCGCAGGCCCTGGCCGAGGCCGTGGAGGAGCTGGACCCCGCGCCCTTCGCCGTGGGGCATTTCGAGATCGAGGACGGCTCGGGCCTTTACGAGGTCGGCGCGCATTTCGAGGAGGAGCCCGATGGAATCGTGCTCGACCTCCTCGCCGCCGTGCATGGGGCGCGGGCCTGGACGGTGTCCGAGGTGCCAGACGTGGACTGGGTCGCCAAGGTGCGGCGCGACCTGCCGCCCGTCGAGGCGGGGCGCTTCTTCCTGTATGGCTCGCACGATGCGGACAAGGTGCCCGAGGGGCGCGTGCCGCTGCTGATCGAGGCGGCCATGGCTTTCGGCACCGGGCACCACGCCACCACCGTCGGTTGCCTGCGCGCCATCGACCGGCTGGAGGCGCAGGGCTTCCGGCCGAGGAACGTGGCGGACGTGGGAGCGGGGACCGCCGTCCTTGCGATGGGGGCGGCGCGAGCCTGGCCCGAGGCGGCGCCGGTCGTCGCCGGCGACATCGACCCCGTGGCCGTGGAGACGGCCCTCGCCAACCTGGAGGCGAACGGCCTGGGTGGCCGCATCGCCTGCGTGGAGGCGGCGGGGCTCGACGCGCCGGCGTTCCGCGAGGGCGTGCCCTTCGACCTGATCCTCGCCAACATCCTCAAGGGGCCGCTGATCGGGCTGGCCCCGGACATGGCCGCCGCCGCCAGTCCCCCGGCGCGGGTGATCCTGTCCGGCCTCCTGCGCGAGCAGGCGGCCGAGGTCGCGGCAGCCTATGCCGCCGTGGGCCTGCGGGAGATCGACCGCGAGGAGATCGGCGACTGGGCCACGCTGGTCCTGGGACGCGCCTGATCCGCGACGCCAAAGACGCCGGAAAGCCGCCGTTCTTTCGCCATATTGGGCGGTCAATGCGCGGGTAACGGATCGGCAACACCTGTTAACGATCCCTTGCACCCTGAACGACAGGCGCCACCGAGCAGCGGGAGGCCGCCCATCATAACAAAAAGACGGCGGCTTGGTCCTGGGGACGGGGCGGCCGGGCGGGATGGGTCGTCCTTCGGGACGGTCCGCCGGTCCGGCCGCCCTTTTCATGCCGGGCGTGGCGAAGGGGCCGCAGGCCGGGGCCTTCGCGCCGGTCGGCTGGTTCGAGTTCGCCCTTTGTGCTAGGCCGCCGATGAGGCGGCACCAACGGCGAGGACGGCGATGCGCGTGATGGGGATCGATCCGGGCCTCCAGAACATGGGCTGGGGCGTCATCGAGGTCGAGGGCGTCCGCATCCGCCACGTGGCGAACGGCGTCGTGCATTCGGGGCAGGGCGACCTCGCCAGCCGCCTCCTGCGGCTCTACGACCAGATGCGCGCCGTCGTGTCCGCCCAGATGCCCGACGAGGCCGCGGTCGAGCAGACCTTCGTCAACAAGGACGCGAGCGGCACGCTCAAGCTCGGGCAGGCGCGGGCCATCGCGCTGCTCGTGCCCGCGCAATACGGGCTGCGGATCGGGGAATACGCGCCCAACGCCGTCAAGAAGGCGGTCGTGGGCGTGGGCCACGCCGCCAAGGCGCAGATCGACCACATGGTGCGGCTGCACCTGCCGGGGGTGGACCTCGCCGGGCCGGACGCGGCCGACGCCTTGGCCGTCGCGATCTGCCACGCCCATCATCTGCAATCCTCCACGCATCTGACCGCCGCCATCGCCAAGGCCGAGGACCGCGCCGTCGAGCAGCGCGCCCGCGCGGCGAGCGCGGCCGTCGCCCGCGCCCTGCGGGAGGCGGGGCGATGATCGGCCGGGTGGCGGGACGGCTGGTCTACCGGGCGCAGGACCACGTGCTGATCGACGTGCGCGGGGTGGGCTACCTCGTCCATGTGTCCGAGCGCGTCCTGGCGGGCCTGCCCCGGAACGGGGAGGCGGTGGCGCTGTTCACCGAGCTGCAGGTGCGCGAGGACGGCTGGACCCTGTTCGGATTCCCGACGCTGGTCGAGAAGGAGTGGCACCGGCTTCTCCTGACCGTGCAGGGGGTGGGGGCCAAGGTGTCGCTGGCGCTGCTGAGCGCGCTGGGGCCGGACGCGCTGGGCCGCGCCATCGCGCTGGGCGACTGGGCCACGCTGGCGCGGGCCAAGGGCGTGGGGCCGCGCACCGCGCAGCGGGTGGTGAACGAGCTGCGCGAGAAGGCCCCGGTGGTCATGGCCATGGCCGGGCTGATCGGCACGACGACCGCCACCACGCACGAGCTGGAGCCCGACGAGGCCGAGGTCATCGAGACCCCCGCCGAGGCCGCGCCCACGAAGCGGGCCGCCCGTCGGCGCGAGCCCGATGGGGGCGCGGTGGCGCAGGCCGACGCGATGTCGGCGCTGGGGAACCTCGGGTATGCCCCCGGCGAGGCGGTGCAGGCTGTCGCGCAGGCGGCCGAGGCCAATCCCGGCGCGGCGACGGCCGAGCTGATCCGCGCGGCGCTGCGGCTTCTTGCGCCCAGGGAGTAGCGCCGGGCTCTGGAAGAACGGAACGCGAACGATTAGGTTGGTGCCATGAGCGATCCCCTTCTCCGCCCCGACCCGCAGCCCGAGGACATGAGCGACAAGGCTCTGCGCCCGCAGATGCTGTCCGAGTTCATCGGGCAGCACGAGGCGCGGGCCAACCTGCGCGTGTTCATCGAATCGGCCAAGATGCGCGGCGAGGCGATGGACCACACGCTGTTCTACGGGCCGCCGGGCCTGGGCAAGACCACGCTGGCGCAGATCATGTCGCGCGAGCTGGGGGTGGGGTTCCGCATGACCTCCGGGCCGGTGCTGGCCAAGGCGGGCGACCTCGCGGCGATCCTGACGAACCTTGAGGCGCGGGACGTGCTGTTCATCGACGAGATCCACCGGCTGAGCCCGGTCGTCGAGGAGGTGCTGTATCCGGCCTTGGAGGACTTCCAGCTCGACCTCGTGATCGGGGAGGGGCCGGCGGCGCGGACCGTGCGGATCGAGTTGCAGCCCTTCACGCTGGTCGGCGCGACGACGCGGCTGGGGCTGCTGACGACGCCGCTGCGCGACCGCTTCGGCATCCCGACGCGGCTGGAGTTCTACACCGTCGATGAGCTTTACGAGATCGTCATCCGCAACGCCAAGCTGCTCGGCGCGCCCGCCGAGCCGGAGGGCGCGCGCGAGATCGCGCACAGGTCGCGGGGGACGCCGCGAATCGCCGGGCGGCTCTTGCGCCGCGTGGTGGACTTCGCGCTGGTCGAGGGCGACGGGCGCGTGACGCGCGCCATCGCCGACCGGGCGCTGAACCGCCTGGGCGTGGACGACCTGGGCCTCGATGGCGCGGACCGGCGTTACCTGTCCCTGATCGCCCGGAGCTACCTGGGCGGGCCGGTGGGCGTGGAGACGCTGTCCGCCGCGCTGTCGGAGGCGCGCGACGCCATCGAGGAGGTGATCGAGCCCTACCTCCTGCAACAGGGCCTCATCCAGAGGACCCCGCGCGGGCGTATGCTGACGCAGGCGGCGTTCCGGCATCTGGGGCTAGAGCCGCCGAAGGGACAGGCGGACCTCTTCGGCTGAGCCGAAGCGGGCGTCCTCGCGCAGGCGGGCGAGGGCGGCGCGGGTGGCGGCGCGGCGCTCCTCGGCCATGCGGCGGGCAGCGCGGCGGATGCGGCCGGGGCGGACGACGAAGGGCTCGGGCAGGGCGGTCGGCATGGCTTGGGCTCCGTGGTTGTGCGCCGGGGGCGCGGGTTGACGTGGGGCCAGAGTGCCAAGGCCGGGTTAACCGTGTCCGACAGCAACGGTCGGTGGGTGTTGCGCGGGGTGGCGGGGGCGGGAAAGCCTGTCTTGCCAAAAGGTTGCGACGTTTCGAGGTGGATCGTGGTTAACGGACCCTGACGGCATCGCAGGCGCGCGAGGGTGCGAATCATCGCGGCGTGACGGGAGACGCCCGGCGGGGTGGTCCCAGGGGAGCCGCCTGGTTGGTGGTGGGGTCGCGCGGGTCCGGTCCGATGGGGATGGTCCGGTGGGCATGACCCGGCGAGGGCGGGCCAACGGGGGCGGGAGCGGGGCGGCGGGCGTGGCCTGACCTTGACGGGGACGGGCGGGGCGGCTTGAGCTTCGGCCATGACCGAGCCCATGCCCCCGCCCGACGACGCTCCGCTGCCCGGGGGGGCGGTCCATCTCCTGCCGGTCCGGGTCTATTACGAGGACACCGACCTCGCGGGGGTGGTCTATTACGCCAACTACCTGCGCTTCATCGAACGGGGGCGCACCGAATGGGCGCGGGCGGCGGGGATCGACCAGGGGCGGCTGCGGGCCGAGGCGGGGACGGTCTTCGCGGTGCGGCGGGTGGAGGCCGACTATCTGGCCCCGGCCCGATTCGACGACCTGCTGGAGGTGGCGACCGGGGTGGAGGCCGCCTCGGGCGCGCGGGTGACGCTCTGGCAGGAGGTGCGGCGCGGCGGGCGGGCGCTGTTCCGCGCGCGCGTGGTGCTGGTGGCGATGGACGAGGGCGGGCGGCCCCGGCGGATTCCCCTGGCCCTGCGCGGGCTTGGCGCGGGCGGGGCGGGCTGAGGGCGCAGCCCCCCGGCCACAATCGCCGGGGAATGCGTCGATCGGGTTGGCATCTTTCGCCGGGCTGAGTTATCCCCAGCGCCCAAGCGCGCCCTCGAATGGCGCACAGGCGGCAGAGGCACGGGCATGGAACCAGCGACCGACTATGGCATGTGGGGGTTGTTCGCGCATGCGACCTGGGGGGTGAAGCTCATCATGCTGGGGCTGGTGGGGGCTTCGG
>NZ_JAGGJP010000032.1 GCF_017872975.1 Rubellimicrobium aerolatum | reverse complement strand
GAACACCTCTTCGCCGACCCGCGCGCGGTGCGGGGCGTCACCGAGGCGCAGGCCACGCGCATCGCCAAGTGGCTGCCCGAGGGCCTGGCCTGACCGCGAGGAGCAGGGCGCGCGAGCGCCCTGCCCCACCCCCGCGCGGTCCCGGTCCCCGGCCCGCGCCCGACCTCCTTCGTGGGACGAACCCCCTGGCCTTGTCCCGTGCGGGGCCCTTTTTCCCGACCTAGCCTCGCGCGAGGCCACATGGCCGGTTCGGACAGGAGGCGCGTCCTCCCTCGTCGTCGTTGCCACCACCTCAATGAAAATATAACATCATCGTACTTGGACGGCGGTCCAAGCGTCAGGAGACAGATCATGCGGACGTTCAGCGAGTTTCAGATCATCGGCCATGTCGGCAAGGTGAAAGCGGTCGGTCCCACCCTGCGCGTGGACATCGCGGCCGAGTACGGGCGCAAGGACGAGACGGGCGAGTTCCGGTCGAACCCCTACTGGAACGAGGTCACGCTGTTCGGCGAGCGGCTGGTGGCCTGGGCCAAGGAGAACGTGAAGGCCGGCGACCTCGTGCACGCCCGCGGCACCGTGCGGCAGACCCGCTACGAGAAGGACGGCCAGACCGTCTACGGCGTGACCTTCGCGGCCGACGACTTCGACCTGCTGGCTCCCAAGGCGCTCGCGCCCGCCTGACGGGCGCGAGGCGGGCGACGCCCCGCCCTCCCCACGTCGTGGAGGGCGGAGGCCGCGTTTCCTAGGCCCCTGCCCCGCTCAGGACCGGGGCTCCCGACGCCCCGGGCCGACGGCCTTCGCCGGTTCGCCGCTCTGGCAGGTCTCCTGCCCCAGCGAGCCCGGCATCGGCTCCACGAGCGAGGTGTCCCCGTTGTCCCACTGATAGATCAGGGCCTCGACCTGGCTCGTGTCCGGGTGGGTGATGGCCCCGATGGCCGTGCCGTACCTGCGGGCTCGCTTTGTCATGATCCACCTGTCGCTGCCTCGTGCGACGGCCGGACCCTGCTTGGTTCACACTGGAGGGCGAGGGTCAGGCGCGCCTGACCCTCTGCCCAGCGGCGAGCGACGAGAGGTGGGGGGAAAGCGAAATCGACGGGGGTGGTGCGGCCCGCAGGGCGAAGCCCGAGGACACGGCTCCGTCTATTTCGCTTTGGGGGGGGAGGAAGTCGAAACTCCTCCCCCCTGCCGGTCCGGCTCGGTTGTTCGTGTCTTGGCTCGGACCTTGGTTGCTCACTGCCCCGGAGCTGAGGGATAGGGTGGCGCTGGACAGGGTGTCCGGCCAGTCGGACCGTCCGTTCCCGCGCGGCTGTGGCCGAACGGCCGACGCAGGCCGGTCGGGATCACGAACGCCCCCGGCCAGACTTCGCGGTCTTGGCGTCGTCCAGCTCGGCCAGGACCTCGTCCAGCGCCTGCCAGAACAGCGGCTCGACCTGACCCCGGATGAGGGACCAGTAGGGCGTGATCCGCAGGGGGTCGTGCTCGTGCAGCAAGGTCGTCAGCGCCTCGGCGTTCAGCCGAAGGGTGGTGGAGAACCCGTAGGCGCGGCCCTCCGAGCGTTCGACGGCGAGCGGCTCGACGTAGCCGGGCGCCAGGGTGTAGCGAGCCACGCATCTCTGCCAGGCCGCCTTGAGGACCCGCTGGGGCGGCAAGCCGGTGGCGTCGATCCGGGGCACCTGAGCCAGGAGCGGCCGGACCCAGATCGAGAACATCGTCTTGGGCTCTTGGCCTCGGGCCTTCCTCGTCGGCGCGGGCGCGGCCGGGAGCGCCGGTGAGGGGGTGGGAGCGAGAGGTTGCGGCGCGCGGGCCTTGGCTGCCCGCGCCGCCACGGGGGTGGGCTCGACCGGTCGCCGCTCGACGGGCTGGGGTTCGATGGATTGGGGCTCGACGGGCAAGGGTGCGACCGCAGCGGGGGTCGGCTCCGCCGCCGGGGCCAGTGGCTCGCGCGTCGGAGCCTGCGCCTCCTCCGGCGCGGGCGGAGTTCCCAGCGCGCCGCCGCCGGGGAAGGGCTTGGTGTATTCGGTGTCGCGCGAGAGGATGGGCTGTATCCTGCGGATCGCCATGGATTACCCCCTAAGAATGTCGGTGAGGACTTCGCTGCACTCCACGACCGCTTCCTCGAAGCGGCGCGCTTGCGAGCGCTGGAGCGGGTCCGCGTGCTTGCGGTAGCTGGCGACCAGGTCGCCCAGGAAGCCCTGCTCGTCCATCTCCACGTAGGCGGTCCGCTCCTGGACGACGATGCCGACGAGCGGAAACCGCTTGATCGCCTCCTGCAGCATCCGCTGGTGGACCTTGGTGGCCTTGGCCTGCGCCGGGAACCGGGTGAGGAGGACGTTGTGGGTCGGGAGACGGTCCGGCTCCGCGACGCGGCCCCGGAGGCGCTTGAACCACTCCACAGTCTGGGCGCAGACGGCCATGTCGGCGTCCGAGGGCAGGACCGGCGTCACCAGATGATCGGCCACCATCGCGATCTCGTCGGACCATTCCGTGCCCGATCCGGCGGTGTCGATGAACACGAGGTCGGTCTGGCCAGCCTCCTGCGCCGCGATGATGGTGTCCTCGAGATCGGTGCTGGTGGTGGCGCCATAGAAGCTGACGCCGGACGGGACAGCGCCGCGCGCCTGGAGCTTGCGGAACCACAGGGTGACGTCGCCCTGCGGGTCGGTGTCGATCACGAGAACGGTTCGACCGCTGGACAGGGCGGCCGAGGACAGGGCCTTCACGAGCGACGACTTCCCGCAGCCGCCCTTGCGCGCCATCAGCGCCACCACCTTCATGTCTGCGTTCGCCATGCCTGTCGTCCTGCTCCTTGCCTTGCCGATCCGCGCCGGCTTGATGGACCCTCTGTAATCCGTCGTCCGTCCTCCTGCATCGCCGATCGCTCGTCGGCTGCCGTTCGTCGGTCGTCTGTCGCAAGCCTACAACTATCCGGCGTCCGTTGTCCGCCATCCAGCGTCAGCAATCCTCCGTCCGTCGTCCGTCATCCATGATCTTTCACGATTCAACCATCATCTGCGGCCTGTGTTCGTTGGTCCACCGTCTATGATGGTTCATCCGTCGTCTTGTTTCCGTCGAACTTGATCCACCAACCGCCGTCCGTCATCAGCCGTCTGCTGTCCTTCATCTGTGGCCCGTCGGCTCCGATCCACCATCTGTCGTCCTTCGTCGGGCGTCTCGCGTCCGCCGTCCATCGTCCGCCATCTCGCGTCCGTCATCCGTCGAAGTTGGACGGCGCGGGCCGCGCCGGGGCGGTCCGAGAGCCCGCCCGATAGTGTCCCCCGTCGAGCGCCGCGCCGCTTGTGCGACGAGTCGCTCGACGGTAGGGTTAAATAGCGGGAAATAAGGATGTTAACTTTACACCATGACCTCCGCCGCGCCTTCCGCCTCCCCCCGACGCCGCCTGACCCAGGGCCAACGGCTTGAGATCGCACGCGAGCGGGCGAAAGGGGTGGAGGCGAAGGACTTGGCGGCCCGGTTCGGGGTCAGCCGTCAAACCATTCACGCCGTGGTTCGGGAGCTGCGCGACGCGCCGTCCTTCCAGGGCCGAGGCACCTCCGTGCTGGGCCTGCGGGTGACGGACCAGGAGGCGCGGGACTTCGAGGCGGCGGTCGGCCGGCTCGGGCTCTCCAAGACGGAGGCCCTGCGGCGGCTGATGCGGTCGGCGGTCCCGCTTCTCGCCCCCGACGACGAGGTGGCGGCCCGGCTCAAGCAGCTCGGCGCCGAGATCAACCGCGTCGGCGGCAACCTCAACCAACTGTCCCGGGCCTGCAACGAGGCCCGCCTGAGAGGGGAGCCCCTTCCCTATACGGCGCAGTCCCACGCCGAGGTGCGGGCAGCCATCGCCGTCGTGTTCGAGGCCGTGGCCCAGGTCGGGCAACTGGCGCGCGGGCAGCGGCGGCAGCTCGACCTGGTGGTGGCGGGCGTGCTGCAGGACGAGGGCGGCGGTGAGCCCGCGTAGCCTCGGGCCGGCGGCCGCGCTTCTCGAGGAGGGCTGGAGCCGCAACCGGGGCAGGGGAGGGGGGGCGTCACCGCCCCGGTCCAAGGGGCCCGGAGCGTCCCTGGGCCGGGCGGGGCAGATGGCACGGGCGGCCACCGGCGCCCGTGCGGCGGTGTTCAAGGCGATCCGCCACGGCGGGTGCCACAGCCGCACGGAGCTCGCGCGCCAGATCGCCTATGTCGGCACCAAGTCGAGCCATGTCTTCGACGCCCAGGGTGCCTATGACGGCCAGCGCGTCCTGACGCCCACGCAGGTCCGGGAGGTGACGGAGCGGTTCGCCCGGACCTGGGATCCCGCGCGGCCGACCAAGCTCGGGCACACGTCGCACCTCCTGTTGTCCTTCCCCATCGGCACGAAAGCTCATGCGGTGCGGGAGGTGACGCGCGGCGTCGTGGAGCAGTTCTTTCAAGGGGACGGCGCGCAGTTCGACTACCTCGTGGCCGTCCACGAGGACCGGGCGCACACGCACGCCCATGTCATCCTCAACCGCCACAGCCCCGATGGCGAGATGTTTTATCTGCGGTCGGGTCACCACTTCAGCTACGAGCTGTTCCGCGAGGCGATGGTCGCGCACGGCGAGCGCCATGGCGTGCGCCTGGAGGCCACGCGGCGGCTCGACCGGGGCCTCGTGACGTATGATGCGCGCTCCACAGAGGTCCAGCGGGCCCGCGCGGCCGGGCTGGACGCGTCCGAGCGTCCCCGGCTCGGGCGCGATCTGGAGCACGCCCGCCGGCACATCGCCCTGGCCGCCTCGACCTACCAGGGGCTGGCGGGCCTCGCGAGCAGCCTGGGTTTCGAGCGGGTGAGCCAAGCCCTCCAGCGGGCGAGCCTGACGCTCGCCCGCAGCGGCGTCGTCCTACCAACACGGGAGATCGAGATGGCTGACACACAGGGCTCGTTCGACGGCCTCCTCCGGGAGTTCGGACGAAACGTGCAGGCCTTGGAGGAGCGCATCGCCACCGCGTCTCCCCCGGAGAGGCCCCGCCTGGAGCGGGGGCTCACGGACGCGCTGGCGCAGGTCGCCGCCCTCAACCCCCTGGGGGAGCGCAGCGCCTCGCTTCGGGAGGCGCCCAGCCCCTTCGGGGTCTACAGCCAGGCGCGCATCGCGCGGGACGTGCTCGACCGCCTCGACGATCCGCCCGTCCGGGCGGCGGTGGATGCCGCGGTGCGCGGCACGGGGCTCTCGGCCAGCGAGATCCTGGCGCGGGTGAGGGTGGGGGCGGACCGCGCGGCGTTGGAGGACCACTGGCACGCGAGCGACCTGCAGGCCGTGGCGGCCTCCGATGGAGGGCGCGCACCGGGGCCCGACCGGCCCAGGGAGCTGACGGGGCCGGCCAAGGAGCAGGCGCTGGACCGCCTCGACGAGGTCTATGACCGGATCGAGACCGTGCTGCAGAATGTGGGCGTGCTGCGGGAGGCCCGCGTGGCGGACGAGGTCCGCGAGCGCGCCGAGGAGCCCGTGACCCGCGGCCTCCCCTCGGCCGCCCTCGACATTCCCGCGCCGCGGGCCGACACGCGCGCCGGGATCGCGGACGAGACCGGGCGGACGGCGCGTCACCCCCTGATCGCCGCCACCGCCCTGCGGCTGCGCGACCGGGCCGCGCCGGAGACCGCCTTCCGCGACGGGACCCAGGCCCAGGTCTTCCACGCCGTGCTCGAGCGCGCGCTGGCGCCGGAGGAGTTGCGGCGGCTGCGCCAGGGGGACGAGACGGCCCTTGCCCGCCTCGCGGGCGACCGGCTGGAGCGGCTGGCTCTCGCCAAGGCCTATCTGGAGAGCGACGCGGCCACGCGGAACAGCCTCGCCCATCTTCGCGTGCTCAAGCAGATCGTGAGCGATCAGGTGGACGAACGCCGCCTGGCCCGAGGCCACGAGGAGGAGGGACCCACGCATGGCTAGCGCCCGCACCCTCCCGGCCGTCCTGGCCGTCGCCGCGTTCGGCGCGACTGGGGGCTACGTCCTCGCCAACGCCTACGTCACCGTCCGCTTCGGGGGCTCTCTCACCCATTTCGCTCCCCTGTTCCTGGCCCGCAACGTGCTCCCGATCCATGAGCGCGCGCCCCGGGAGTTCTGGACGGCGGCCGCCATCCTCGGGGCCTCGGTCCTGGCGGCCCTGGCGCTCTTCGCGCTTCCCGCCGTCCTGACCGCCACCCGCCGGTTCCGCGAGGACGCCGTACGCGCCCGGCAGAGCGGCATCTCGACGGACTCGACAGGCCGCTTCATGGCCGGCGGCTTGGTCTTCGCCCTTTTCGGCGGCGTCGTGGGCTATGTCGCGGCCTCCGCCTACCTCACCGTCCGCTTCGGGGGCTCGCTCGAGCGCATCGACTTCGGCTTTCTCGCGCGAAACCTCCTCCCGATCTCCCGTCAGGCGCCCCAGGAGTTCCGGGTGGCGGCCCTCCTCGTGGGCGCCGGCGCCCTCGTCCCCTTGGGGATGATGACCATGCTGACCCTCAACGAACGGCTCACCACCTTCGGCGTGACCCACTGGCAGAGCCGCCGCGAGATCCGTCGGAACGGGTTCCTGACCGAGCCCGGCCACGGCTTCGTCCTGGCCAAGCTCGGCGCTCCCCAGACCAAGGAGCCGTTCCTGGTGTCGCGGGACTTCCCGCACGCCCTCATGATCGCCCCCACGGGCCGGGGGAAGGGGGTGGGCTTTGTGACGCCCAACCTCCTTCTCTTCAAGGGCTCGGTCGTGGTGCTCGACGTGAAGGGCGAGAACTTCGAGAACACCGCCCGGCACCGGGCGGCGATGGAGGACCGCGTCATTCGTGTGGCGCCGCTGGACTGGACCGGCCGGACGCACCGCTACAACCCGCTCCAGCGCATCCACGAGCTGCCGCATCCCGATCAGCGCATGCTGGCGCTGCAAAAGACGGCGCGCCTGTTCCTGCAGTCCACCGAGAGCACGCAAGGGCTCCTGCAAGGCGGGATCGACATCTTCGTGGCCTGCGGCCTTCTGGCCTTCGAGCAGGGCCGGCCGACCATCGGCGCCATCTACGATCTCGCGACGGGGGGCGGCAACAAGCAGAAGGCCTACGCCGAGCTGGCCTGTCAGGTGACCTACGAGCCCGCGCGCCGGATGCTCGCGAACCTGGCGTCCATCAACGACAAGACCCTGACCTCCTACCTGTCCGTTCTCCTGACCTCGGGCCTGGGCCTCTGGGCGAACCCGGCCATCCACGCCGTGACCAGCCGGTCGGACTTCTCGTTCAGCCAGATCCGGCGCAAACCCCATGCCATCTACTTCGAGGTGCCGCCCGACGATATCGAGACGCTCGCGCCCCTGGCGCGGCTGTTCTTCTCGGACCTGATCGCCTCGCTCCAATCCCATCGGCCCGGTGCGGACGAGCCCGGGAAGGTCATGATCGTGCTCGACGAGTTCGACCGCTTGGGGCGGATGCCGATCGTGGCGGAGTCCATCAAGACGCTGCGCGGCTATGGCGCGCACCTGGCGATCGTCACCCAGAGCATTCCGGCGCTCGACGAGCTTTACGGCGAGAACGTGCGGCTGTCGCTCCAGGCCGGGGCCGGGGTGAAGCTCTACTTCACCCCGTCCGACGCCAAGACCGTCGGGGAGGTGAGCGCCACGCTTGGCAAGACCACGCGACGGGTCATCTCGAAATCGCGTCCCCTGGGCCTGAGCCCCCTGCGCGCCCGCACGGTGAGCGAGCGGACGGAGGAGGCCCCGCTCATGTCCGAGGACCAGGTCCGCCGGATGCCCCTCGGCGACGTGATCCTCGCCATCGACGCGCAGATGCCGATCCGGGCGCAACGCCTCGTGTTCCACGAGGACCTGATCCTCCGAGCCGTCTTTGACGCGCAGGCGGGCGAGCTGCCCTATCCCCCCGCGCTCCCCAAGGCCGCGCCGGCGTTGCCGGCCCTTCCCGCACCCGAGGACGCCGGTCCGCCCGCGTTGCCCCGTCCGGCGGAACCGACGGAGCCAGGGCCTGGCGCCGTCGCGCCGGCCCGAGACGAGGCCGAGCCTCCTGCACCTGTGCGGCTGGTGCCGTCCGCTCGCCGGGTGGCCGTGACGGAGGCGCGACCCGTTTCCGCCATTCAGCCGCTCGAGGCCGTGGTGAGGACGGAGGATGCAGTGGCCCTGCGCCAGGCCATTCGGCGGATCGAAGGGCTGCTTGCAACGCCGGACGCGGTTCTCCGCCCCCGTCGGGCGCGGACCAAGACCCGGAAGCTGGTCGTGTCCGCGCGCCGCGCGAGCATCGGACAGGCCAAGACGGTCCTGTTCATCCAGCCCAGCGACCTGTCCGGGACGCCGGAGGACGAGGCCGCCCTTCGGCGCGCCAACGCGCAGGTCATCCGGCTCGAGGATCTGGTGACCGACGAGGCAGATGAGGCGGACGATCCCCCCATCCAAGAAGGGCCAGACATGTAGGAGGAGGGCGCGTGTCGGGGCCGCCGATCAGCCGCCCAGGTCCTCGCGGAAGCGGTCCATCTGGTGCATGGCCTCGTGCAGGATGGTGACGATGCCGACGTCGCCGTTCGACAGCCGGCGCCAGTAGACGAAGTGATGCCCCTGCCGGACGTAGAAGCCCTCGACCCCGAACTCGGTCGGGATCGGCCGTGAGACCACGCCGTGGCTCTCGATCTTGTCGAAGGCGGCGAAGAGGTCGGTGATGTACCGCTCCGCCTGCTCGGCACCCCAGCGGTCGCGGGTGTAACGGTAGATCTCGTCGAGCCGCAGCGCGGCGGCTTCCTGGACGCGAACGGGCACGGCGGTCAGCCCTGGTTCCGGGCGATCACCTCGGCCGCGGTCAGGGGGCGATAGCTGTCCTCGGGGGCCGCGAAGGCGCGCGCGAGTTCGGCCTTGAGGCGGTCGAACGCTTCCCGCTCCACCCGCTCCTTGTCGCGCCGGATCAGGTCGCGCAGGTACTCGCTGGTGGTCTCGTAGGCCCCGTGCTCGCCCACGTTGGAGGCCACGAACTCGCTCAGAGCTCCGCTCAGGCGCACGGTCATGGTGGTGGTGTGGGGCATGAGGGCTCCTCCGCGTCTGTCTTCAATATGAGCAACAATGAAGACATAGGCAAGGTCGCGCTGGGAGCCGACCGGCCTGAGAGGACCATCAGCATGTCTGGAGGCTGGGATCCGTCAGACCCCGGGCTGAGGACCTCTGGTCGACTTACCTGCCTGACCCTGGCTCCTTCAGCCCGACCGTGTCGAGGCCGATGATGACCTGCTCCGCTTCGTCCTCCGTGGGTCCGGCCTTGCGGCGTGAACTGGGGTCCGTGGATCGCATGGCCGCCAGTCCGAGGAGGGCCAGCAAGAGGGCCTGCCACTGTGCAGGGGATCCTTGCCAAGCCGGGGTGGCCGGCCACCGCTCGGGCGTGCAGCCGTGGCGGCCAGCACCGAGGAACAGCGAGTGTTCCCGGGGCTGGACCCTAGAACGGACCTGTCGACAAACCGGACAAACCGTCTGTCCGCCGATCCTCCGGCTCGACAGCAGAACATCCCTTGGGAGCCGCCCGTCAAGCGGCCCGTGCCGTGACCTGCTCGACCGCTTGCAAGACCTTGCCCGTCGCTGTGTGGTGGACCATGTGCCCCGTGCCCGGCAGGTACTCCAAGGTGCTCTGCGGGATCTCGGCGTGCAGGCGAGCGGACTGGTCGTCCGCCGTGACCATGCGGTCGCCCTCGCCGGCGATGATGGCCACCGGCAGCGTGAGACGGGCATACCGGTCCTGAGCGGCCAGGGCGCTCGGGATCATGAGCGCGGTTTCCTCGGCGCTGGCCCGCAGCTGCGACGGACGGACCGCCATCTCCTTGGGAAACCCCGAGAACTTATCTGGCCTCGGAGCCGGGCCGAAGATCTTGCGCATCATCAGCGGCCACAGGAGGCGGCTCAGGGGCGGCGCGATCGTATGGCGCAGCAGGTCGCCCAGGAGCGGGATCGCGGGCAGCGACATCGGCATGACGTCCATCCGGACCGAGGGGTAGAAGTAGCCCCCCTCCAGCACGAGGCCCCCCACCACGTCCGGGTGTCGGTCAGCCATGGCCACCGCGACCTGCCCGGCCCAGGAGTGCCCCAGCACCGTCGCCCGCTCGACCCCGAGCTGCCGCAGGGCGGCGGCCAGCAGGTCCGCCTGGGCGTCCGGCGTCCAGACCCGGCCGCGCGGTCGCTCGCTGTAGCCATAGCCCGGGCGGTCGAAGACGATCACGCGCCGGGACAGCGCCGCCTCGTCCACCAAGCCGCTCGACAGGAAGTCCTGGATCATGCCGCCGTTGCCATGGAGCAGCACGAGCGGCGAGCCGGTGCCGCGCTCCAGGTAGTGCAGCCGCACCCCATTCACCTCAAGGAAGCGGCCCAGGGGTGGGTTGTCCCGTTCGGCCCGTCTGGTCAGTTGCCGGTTGACGACGGCGGACGCCGCCAGCGCACCAAGGACGGCGGCCCCGATGGCCAGAGGGCGCCCGGAGCGCCGCCGCTCCGGGGGCGGCGATGTCGGGCGTGATGCGAGCGGCAGGCTGACGTCGACGGGGTCAGAGGTCATGCGGGCTGTCCCTTATGGCTGGCGGCAGTGCGATCCAGGGTCCCCAGCTCACGCCGCACTGCAGCACAACCCGGGGGCTCGAGAAGGGTTCCGCAACTGGTTTAGCGGTAGTCTGTCGTCGGTCATCGGGGGATCCCTTCGGGCTTGGTGGACACAAGCCAAACTCCAGCCTAGCCGCAGGTCCCGATGACCCCCTCAGCCCACACCCGAAACTCCATCATCGCCGGGAACACCACTCTTTGCCTGTCAAGGAGTTTCCTAGCCCAAGCCTTCATGTCCCTGAGCCGGTCCGCAGTTCCGAGAGGCGTTCGAGAAAGTTCGTGATTTCCGCCTGCGACCGTCCTGATCCGCGAACTCGCCATCCACGCCGAGCCGCCAGCTCAGTGCACGGCTTGACGGATCGCGGTGAAGGGCCTCGATCTCGTCGGCACGGGAACGGACATGGTCCTGATCGTCGGCCAGTCCCGCCTCGACGAGGTCCCCGGCCTGCGAGCGCAGCGCGATCGCGAGCTCCTCCGGCGAGAGCTCGGGATGGTACTGCACCCATCAGAAGATACCCCGATCGTGCCTGATCTCCGCCGCCTGCACTCGGCTGGCGCCGTTGCTGGCCAGGAGCGTGGCGCCGGGTGGCAACTCCTCGACCTCGTCGCCGTGGACCGCGGCCGCGTCCCAGCTGGGCGGGCGTTCGTTCAGCATCGGGTGCGCGCGGCCCGCCTCGGTCGGGCTGATCCTGCGCGCGACGCCGGCTTCCATGCGGGCGGTCATCTTGCGCACCCGCCCGCCGGCGGCCGCCACCGCGACCTGCAGGCCCGCGCAGGAGCCGAACGAGGGCACGCCCGAGGCGAACACGGCCCTCATGAAGGCGAGCTGGCGCTCGACGGGCGGGGTCCTGTTGTAGACGTGCATGGGCGAGCCGGTCAGGAACACGGCATCGAAGGCGACCAGCTCGGATGGGGAAGGCCGGACCGCGTCCTCGTCGGCAGGCGAGATGAGCGACACCTGGGCGTCGGGGCGCATCTGGCGCAGGGTTGCGGCATAGGTCTCACCGGCGCTCTTGCCCGCCCGCTGACGACGGGCCTCGCGTTGCTCCGGCAACTCGCTCTGGGCGACAAGGTAGTGGGGCACGAGGCTCAGGTCTTTCCACTGATTGGGGAGATCGGGTCAACTAGGGGCGTGGTCGCCCTCGACCATCACACGCGGGCTCGGTGAGGCCCGGTGTGAGCCGGGCCACGTTCTACGCCTACTTTCCGGGCGCGCGGACGCGCAGCATGACCGGAGCCGGCTCATGAGCGGGCCCGAGCAACTCGACCTGCTGGACTGGCTGACGGCACAGCCGGCCGAGCCTCCCTTGGCTGCATCGGCTCTCCACCTGTACGTCGGCCTGACCGCGAGCCCGGCCGCTCCCGCCCCGGTCCTGCTCACCCGCGTGGACCCGTCCTGCAACATGCGCCGCCTCTCAGGCTTGGCGCTGGCCCAGAGCCTCTGGGGTGAAGCCGGCGTGGTGTGCCACTGGGGGCGGATCGGCAGCCAAGGGCAGAGCCGGACGGACTGGCATGGGAGCCTGGAAGTCGCCATGGCCGCGCGCAAGCGGCGGCGTGGGTATCGGTAGGGCCTTGGGTCGGGCCAGGGTTTCGCGCAGGAGATCCGCACAGGGCAGCCTCTTGGCAGCGAACGGCTCCGCACCAATAGCATAAGTCACGATTTCTGTTGGCAGGCTGCCAAGGCTCGCCTGCGCCGCCCCTCACTGTCCTGCCCCGACCACCCTAGCGGCCGTCATCCCGGCGCCGCGCCAAGGCGTCCAGCAACCGGCGGAACCTCTCAACCTTGGCGTGATCCGCCTTTGGCAAGGGGTAGGCGCAGCGCAGGCCGGGCCGGATCAGGTCGTCAACGGACGCGCGGCTCGTGGCGAGGTCGGATGGGGCGTTCCAAGACAGGGCGTCGGAGTGGGCCATGACGGCTCCTCATCTGGCAGGCAGCGGCGTTATGCCGTCTTCCGATCTCCTGCGGCGGGACGGACAGGTCAGGACGGGACACCTTGACGGACTAACATTTGTTAGCCTCAACCCGCGACGGCGCCGGATGGTTCTGGCTCGCTTCTGACCTGCTGCCCGTTTTCTGGACCGCGCCGAGCTGGACTTTTCCAGTTTAGGCTTGGGCCGAGGAGACGGAGAGAGACCATGAAGAGATCGAA
>NZ_JAGGJP010000031.1 GCF_017872975.1 Rubellimicrobium aerolatum | reverse complement strand
CTGCTCGTCACTGAACCTGCTTCGCTTCATGTCCGATCCCTTCCGTTGGGTCCGGATTCCAGCAGCCCCTAGAGGAGAAACAAGGGGTCAGGTCACTACCTGTCGGTCTCTTCAGATTATTCAGAATTCTAAGATTCTAAGATTCAGCGGGCGTAAGTTGCTGACGGCGTGGTGCTTTCTCTGTCCAACTATGAAGGTTCTGGGGGCTTCGATGAGGTTTCTGGGGTCTCCGGTGAGAAATCCGGGGAAAGCTATGAAGTTCTCGGGGTGCTAGTGTGAAGTCTTCGGGCAGCTTCAGTTGGAGAATCGTATAATCTAGTCGGAGCGAAGGATCTCCCGAACGACCCGGGCCACCGCCTCTTTCTCCGCCATGTCACGCGTCCTTGGGCCTGTGCCGCGATGTGGCGGTGCGGGTCACGGGATGGCTCCCTCTTATGATCATAAGCTCACTCAGTCTCCTCAGGCTTGAGGGCCTCTTCGCCGTCCCGGATCGCAAGCAATGCCTGTGAGACGTTCTGCGCCGCCCGGAGTTGGCTGGCGCGAATGTAGAACTGCTCGGTGGTGGCGAACTGCCGGTGGCCAAGGAGCGGCCTCGTGTGCAACGAGTCCTCGGGTGAGGTCTCCGCAAGCAGCGTGGCCGCCAGCGTCCGAAACGCATGCGGGCTGAGGGTTGTCTCGAAGAGCCGGGCGGTGGCCATCGTCACGCGGCTGTAGATGGTCTCATAGGCCATGGGCCTGCCCTTCTGCGCGACCCAGACCCGGTTGTGGGTGTCAGCCCCTCGGTAGGCGGGCCGGATGCGAGAAAGATACGCCTCCAGGTACGGATCGAGCGCCGCCGGCAGGATGAGGTGGATCGGCTGCCCGGTCTTGGTCTCGTGGGGCTCGAAACGCAGGTGCCATTCGTCGCCTTGCTGGACGAGGTGTCGGCCCAGTTCCATCATGGTCAGGTTGCGCAGGCGGATGGGGCAGGCGAGCAGGAGAGCCACGATGAAGGTGTCGCGGTAGTCCCAGAGATCGCGGGCACTGAGATGTACCAGACCGGAGAGCCGCTCCAACTCGCCCAGAGTGACATCGAGCAGCTCCGGGCTTGGGAGTTCCGGCATGGTGAACTGCCGGGACGGCTTGGCCCCGCGATCCAGGCGGTTGGTCATGGCCTTGAGCCACGCCCAGTCATCATCAGGCGCCATGCGCTGGAGCACGCACTTGAGCCCGATGTGCGTCGTGGCCGCGGTCCGGGGGGCCACCTCTTCGAGGAGGGCTAGCGCAAAGGCAGTGGCCGTCTCGGGCGTGGCCCGCGCCCAGGGCGACACGGAGCGGTCCAGCTGCCCTTGCGCCTCGAGCCAGGCCAGCCAGCGCCCGTAGTGCTTGCCATTGCTCCTGCGGGTGACCACGCTCCAGTGACGCGCAGTGCCCGAGGTGCCCTCGAGGAGGTCGCCGTCCCGGAACAGCGCCTGCCAGGCGATCTGGTCGGCCGGCGGCCAGTCCTCGAAGGGCAGTTGCTTGCGCGGGCGGGTCAGGGTGCGGCGGACCGGGCTCACGACATGTCTCCCTTGCCGTCCCGCACCCGTTGCAGAAGGGCGTTGATGCGGCGGCTCGCAGCCGGGCCTTCGGTGCCGAGATAGCTCTGGAAGGTGGTGTTGATCGACGCGTGACCAAGCCGGCGGCTGACGTCGAGGGCGAGTTCGGGATGCCGCTCGACCACGATCTTGGCGATGATGTGCCGGTAAAGGTGCGGCGAGACCGTGATGCCCGCGTGCGTCCGGAGGGGCTCGCCGAGCGCCTCACTCATGGCGTCATAGGAGCGGGGACCGCTGTCCTCGCCCGGAAAGAGGTAGGGCCCCTCGGCTCCGGGCAGACGGCCGCGGTGGTCGCGCAGGAACGCGTCAAGGAGCGCGATCGTGTTGGCCGGGAGTTCGAGGTCGAGCCGCCGACCGGTTTTCATCTCCTCGTCCGGGATCTGCAGGAACACGCGTCCGCCGCTCCGGCGCAGGTCGCGCGTGAGATGGAGGGACCGGAGGTTCTTCACGCGCAGGCCGGTGAAGATCTCAAACGAGATGGCCAGCGCCCGCTCGACACCCTTGGCCCGGCGAAACGGGTTGGTCTGCCTCAGCGCCCGTGCGAGTTCCTGCTCGGGGAAGCGCAGAAAGCGCTGGACGACCGCGGGGTCGTCGAACTGGTGGAGACGCTCGCGGTTGCGCTCCCCCATGCGCCGCCCGCCCTTGGGCTTGATCCGGTCGGCGATGGCCTGCAGCGCTCTCAGCTGGCCTTCGTTGAAGGCCAGGTGCATGCGCGCCACCACGATGAGTTGCGTGGCCATCTTGTGGGCGTAGTCGGTCGTCCGCTTGGAGCCCTCCTCGGGCAGGTACTCCCGCAGGCCTGTCGTGAAGTGCTCGGGTTGGACGAGAACGGCGAGCCCGACCATCGCCGCCGCAGGCACGGTGCCCGCTCGCACGAGCGCCGAGGCGACCCGACGGAACGTGAACTGATAGCCCTTCAGCGTCGGCTCACGAAGCGGTCGCACCGGCGCTGTGGGGTCGAGCAGGTCGGGGTGGCGCATGCGCTCCTCCCAGGCGATCACGTCCGCCCGGAAGCTCGCGGGAAAGGCCTCCAACGACAGCATGGCGGGCGCGGTCTTGGAGGGAGAGGCAAGGCGGATGTCCGGCCAACCGGGCACGCGTTTGCGGCAGATGTTCCAGACCGCAATGGTGTGCTTGAGAGTGTTGCAAGGATCCTTGACCAGCTCCTCGGCCTCGAGTGCGGCAAAGAGGCCCTGCAGGGTTTCCACCTGGACGCCTTCGGGGCGGGTTCCCTTCACGGTGCAGAAACAGGCCAGACGGCCCAGGCCCCAGCGGAGATTGCGTTCGGGGATGCTGGCCAGAAGCTCCACCCACTCGGGGCTGGGAGGGATCTCCCTGGTGATGCAGATCCGGCGCTGGCCGAACTGCTTGACCGCTCCCACCACGAGCGAACGGATGTTGGCCAGGCGCTTCTCGCTCACCCCAAGCGAGCCGGGGGAGAGCCCATCGAGCACGGTGCGGACGCGATCCGGGGTGGCCAGCGTACCGATAAGATCCACGCCCGCACGCTCCAGGGCCGCAAAGGCGGAGCGTGTGTCGCGCCGGACTGCGCCCTCGAGTTGCGCCTCCACGGCGCAGAGCACCTGAGCCAGGCTGATGCGGGCCGGGTTCTGGAACACGGCCGTATCCGGGACGGGCCGGCTCAGGCCAGCGTTCAGCGGCTCGTCGGAGTGGGTGCATGGCGGCCTGGAGTTAGGCTGATCGAACATTCGGGAAGGCTCCTTGTGGTCAGAGATGGACTCGGGAGGACAGGGGCGGACTTGAGGGCCGATTCGGGAAACCGTAGCACATACTTTCCCGCTCAGATTGAGAGGCACGGTTTCCCGACAGGTGCTAAGCTGTTGACAGGAAATGACTCTTGTGGTCAGGAGTGGTCACAGGCTGCGCCGCCCTGCAATGAAGCGATCGAGGTCCCGCGGGTGCACGCGCACAAGCCGGCCCAGACGAACGACCGGCAGCTCATCTGCATCAATCAGGCGGCGCAGGGTCCGGATGGAACAGCCCAAGACCTCGGCTGTGTCCTCTAGAGAGAGAAGAGGTTCCAGAGATGAAGCCGGGGGTGGTGAGCCGTCACGTGCGCCGGTGCTCGGCTTCTTGCCCCTATGAGCCTTTTCCTCTGTCACGACGGTCCTGCCATGAAGCCAGTTATGGCTGCCCACCACGGGCTGCCTTCAAGGGACAGAATTGGCCGGAAAGGGTCAGTCGTGGCAGGAGTCCTCTTTTAACCCTTGATTGAAAAATAACGTAGATATTCAACTAAAAGTTGAAAAAGCGTCTTATTACAATACCTCTGAAGTCCGGTCCCGAGCCACGGCTTTCCGAATTCTACGCCACCGGGCCGCAAGAACCTCCGCTGTTCTCTGACTGACGGGAATACGAGGTCGGCCCGATGGAAGAGACGGAAGGCTCGCCAAGACCATCTCTGCAAGCCGCAGGAACCTGCTCTTGCTGTGTGAGATGGAACCAAGCTCCAGCCCGAGTTTGGAGCGATCTGTTCCCAACTCGTACGTCACAGCCAAACTTTTCAGGAATACGTCGAGCTCGCTGCGCACGCGAGTGCCGCGCTGGACACGGTTCAGCAGGGAAGCTGAAATTTGACGCAGCCATTGCCGGAGTTCCTGCTGTCTTGCCTCTGAAAGAGAAAACCACGCCCCGTCTTCCAGATGGGCAGGAACGCCCAAGTCATCAGAGTCCTCCGGCCACCAGAACCCTATCTTTATTGCAAGAATGATCTGAGGTACGGGGAACGGTCTGAGGAACTGCAGGGGGTTTCTTGCTTCTGCGGCATCGCCCAGAACCGCGCTCTGCTCCGCCGGTCCGAGGTGCGCCTTCTCGGGCACTGCCGTATCATCGAGCAAGGATCTGTCCACCGGAAGAAAGAGATACGCCAAGAGGACGTTGATCTCATGAGCGGCGGCTTCTGGATCGTGGAACCCAATCTGATCCAGATGTTCGGCACAGATGATGGGTGATATTCTAGACATGAGAAGCGCGTTATTCTGATTATGGATCGGAGCTCTATTGGCGATAATCCGCGACGTCAGATTTGCCGGAGGCGAATTTTTGACCTGCTGCCCGTTTCTTGGACTGCGCTGAGCCAGACTTTTCCAGTCTAGGTAGACTTCTCGGAAGGTGGGCCCAGCTCCTCCATGCAGTATAGGCCTCCGGTCTGAGCCTCCACGGGCGCGGGCCGTCCCTTGACTTGCTACAGATGCCGCCACCACCTATCTTACTATCATCTTACTTAAAGGGATGGCCATGGCAGCGTCCGATCTCCTGACCACCGTCGTATCAACTAAGGGCCAAGTCATCTTGCCCAAGGTGGTACGTGAGAGTCGCCGCTGGAATGCGGGCACGCGCTTGGTGGTGGAGGACACGCCCGAGGGCGTGCTCCTGCGTCCTGCCTTGGCCTTTCCGCCCACCCGTCTCGACGAGGTGGTCGGGATCTTGCACGCCTCGGGACCGGCCCGGACAGTGGAGGAGATGGACGCGGCCATTCTGCGGGAGGCGGCACAGCGGCATGGTCGCGATTGACACCAACGTTCTCGTCCGCCTGCTCACGAACGATCATCCCGAGCAGTCGCCCCGGGCCCGCGCGCTCCTGGAAAGCCACGAGGTGTTCGTGAGCCTCACCGTGCTGCTCGAGACCGAGTGGGTGCTCAGGAGCGCCTACGGGTTTGCGTCTGAGCGCATCTATGCCGCCCTTCGAGCCGTGGCCGGGTTGCCCCAGGTGCAGGTCGAGGCCCCAAGCCGCCTGGCTCAGGCGCTCGAGCGCGCTGAGGCCGGACTCGACTTCGCTGATGCCCTCCACCTAGGCGCAAGCGAAGCGCCCGAGGCCTTCGCCACCTTCGACATGCGGCTTATCAAGGGCGCGCAGCGGCTGGGGATCACAGCGGTGCGCGAGCCCTGACGAGATTGGCGACCTCGGGCAACTCGGTGATCAGTCCACAAGCGCTGCTCGCCATGGAGGCCTACTAGGTCACTTATGCTGACATAATTTTGGTTAGGCGAATCCGGCCTGTAGGCAGGGCGCGTTCTACTTTGAACCGCGACGGGTGCATTGATCCAAGGGGTTACCTGGAGGATGCGATGCCCTGCCCATTCGTTCACCTGAGCTTGGAGGAGCGCCGGCAGCTGGCGCGGCTGCGGGAGCAAAAGATTGCGGTCGCTGAGATCGCCCGTCGACTCGGCCGACATCGCTCGACGATCTACCGCGAGCTGAAGCGCAACTGGTGGCACGACGCCGAGGTGCCGCAGGCCGAGGGCTACTGGCCCATGACGGCCCAGCAACTGACTGACGGTCGACGCCGGTCCTCCTGCAAGCTCCTGCGCCATCCCCAGCTCTGCGCCGCGGTCATTGAGCGGCTCAAGGACGGCTGGTCGCCCGAGCAGATCGCAGGCCGGCTGAAGCTCGAGCCGGGCCACGTCCTTCAGCTCTGCCACGAGACGATCTATCGCTTCGTGTACTCGAAGGATGGCCAGAGCCAAGAGCTCGCCCGGTACCTGCCCGAGCGCCGCCGGACCCGCAAGTCGCGTCATGCCCGGAAGCCAAGAAGTCTTGTATTTCCAGAGACCTCGCGCATCCATCACCGCCCCGAGGCGGTCAACGCCCGGGCGGAGTTCGGGCACTGGGAGGCGGACCTGATGATCTTCCGCAAGGAGCACGGGCCGGCCAACGTGGCCACGGTGGTCGAGCGCAAGAGCCGCTTCACCGTGCTGTTCCGCAACAACGACCGCCGCTCCAAGCCGCTCATGGGACGGCTCATCGATCTGCTCGCTCCCTTGCCCCAGCCGGCCCGGCAAAGCTTCACGTTCGACCGCGGCCTGGAGTTTGTCTCTTGGCGCGAGCTCGAGGCCGGCATGGGTGCCAAGGCTTGGTTCTGCGATCCACAGGCGCCCTGGCAGAAGGGCTCGGTCGAGAACATGAACCGGCGGGTGCGCCGCTACTTGCCAGCCGACACTATCCTGCTGGCGCTCGCAGACCGATCCCTGAGGTCGATCTGCGAGCGCCTCAACGCCACGCCGCGCAAGTGCCTGGGCTGGAGAACGCCGGCCGAGGTGTTCCGTCAGGAGCTGCTGGCCTGCGAGCCTTGGTCAGGATAGCCTCAACCGGCACCTGTCGCACTCCGGGTAGAACCCGCACGGATTTCCCTCGCCCGCCATCCCGCTCGTCTAGCAGTGTCCCTGACAGAGCTTCGCGATCACGTTAGATGAGACACGGGTCCGGCGTCGACGCCGCGGGACGGGGTGCGCAGGGGTGCACTGGTTGAGGCTGATGTATGAGAGTGATCTTGCTCGGCGCAGGCGCATCCAAGAGCTACGGCGCCTCGCCGACCGGGCAACGAATGCCGATCGCGAGGGACTTCTTCCCGACGTTCTTCAAGCTTGCTGCTGCGGCCAACCCCTGGGTGCTGCGTGACGGACTGATCCACTATCTTCAAACCGAAAAGGCATTGAGGACACGGATGCCTATCTCTCGGGGGGCGTCGACATTGAGGAGATCCACAGCGAGATCGCTCTCAGGTTGGCCGCTGTCGCGAAGGAGGACGGCGGCTTCGATCGCATCGTGCTCTCCAAGCCATACAATCAGTTGATCTTCCTCTTTGCGACGACCCTGAACGAGATCGCCAACGGCCCCGTCTCGCAGAGCCACGTCGACCTTTCGAGGTCGCTTGGGCCAGACGACGTCGTCGTGACGTTCAACTGGGACACGCTGATGGATCGCGCGCTGATGGAGGCAGCGGGCTGGTCGGTCGATGACGGATATGGCGTCACACCTTACCGTGTGTTTCGGGATGGTTGGAGCAGTCCCGCGAACCGAGCGTCGCCCTCGCCGAACAAGCTCATCAAGCTCCATGGGTCGGTGAACTGGTTGACCACGCATCCGGTGTACGAGGGCGACGAGCTGGTGCTGACCCACAACCTTCCTGTGGAGTCCCTCTTCGTCTACGAGCACGCCACGCGTCCCTATCCGACCCATGCCGGCCGCTACATGGGCGGATATGCCCCCCTGACCTACGGGTACTACCCGCCTAACCTGACCGATGTGCCAGGTCGCTCGGCACCTGACGGGTACCTGATCGTCAGGGTTCAGCCGCGCCTGCCTTGGATGCCCGAGGGCCAAGCAGGGGAAGAGGGCCTCGTCTCGATGCCGCTGCTCATCCCGCCGGTGAAGGACAAGAGCTACCAGTTTTTTGGTACCCTTTTCGAGGGCCTTTGGGAGCAGGCGCGCGCCGCGCTCCAAGCCTGCGACGAGCTGCTGGTGATTGGCTATTCCTTCCCCCGGACCGACCTGAAGAGTCTTGATCTCTTCAAGGGCGCCTTCGTGCGGCGTACGTCCCTGCCTCGGGTCACGATCGTGGACCCTTATCCAGACCGTCCAAGAGAGGTGTTCCGGTTGGAGCTAGGGATACCGGACACCCACCTACGCATTGTGGCGGGGCCTTTCCTTGGACAGGAGACGCTCGCACCGATTTTGGAAAGCTGACGGTGCTGTCGACCATGGCCCTGCCGAACATGGCCCCCGCAATCCCTCAAGGGCTCCAGTGCATGTCTCGGCAAGCTCCGGCAGCACCACGTCAAGGCCCCGGATGTCGAAGACCGCCGTGACCGGGCTCTCGTTGTAGGGCGTGGTCTGCACGACGAGCTGGTCGGCCTCGAGCATTAGCTTGAGGAGGGTCCTGACGTGCTCCTCAAGACCTCTGCGCCTCCCACCCGACGCCGGCCGATACCCCGAGCCTGGGCCACCCCCGTAGATGCTGCGCAGTGTTAGGAGGCACCGACACCCGAAGCACGCTTCGATCAGTTCGCCCACGCGAGGGAGTCATCCTTCCTTCGTGTCATTCGGCGGGTTTCCTGGCAGCACCGACAACAGCGCATCCGCAATGTCCCTGATGGAGCGCGTCGCTTGCTCTACGAGGTGAGCTAGTTCCGGCTCCTCTCTCTCCCTATTGTCTACCCACCCGAGCACAAGCGCAGCGGCTCGAACGGCCGGGTCCTGAAGCCGATCCTGAGCTTTGTTGAGCAGAGCCTTGGTCTCATCAGTCGTGGCTGCCTGGATCGCGACGGTTGCAATGGCACGCAGGAGGACGCCGTGGGCAGTCTTCAGGTTGCGTGCGCGCTGCAACCAAAGTTCGACACCCCCGCTCGCTGCCTGGGTCTCCATCCTCGTGGTCAGCCAGTCGGCAGAAGGTGAGTTCAGGCGGTGAAGAGTCCCGATGACCTTTGCCACATCGACAAGAGGGTCGGTCCTCCCTGGCAGGGCGGCTCGATGCTGCCAGAGCGCAAGGATCGCCTCCCGGCAGGCCGCGCGGGCCAACTCCACGCCTTCGCCTCCCTGGTCCGCCCGCTTCATGAGGTTGGCCACGTGAAAGGCCATCCAGCGCGCAAGCAGGTCGGTCTCGCCCTCCCGCTCAAGCTGTTGAACGATGAGGGTCCCGAGCTGGCCGACCGGGTCCATTTCCTCAGGCATCGAGGTGCCCGAGCAAGTTGATCGTCGCCCTGCGCCGGCGCTGCTCGGGCTTCCAGTTGCCCTGATGGTTGGCCACGCGCCGCTCTACGCTGATCTTGCGAACGAGCAGCATCCCGGTTCTTTGCACAAGCTCTTCGATGAACGCCTCATCTGCGGTGACCCGGGTCCCGCGATCCACCTCGCGGTCCTCGTACCGCTCTCCTTCCGACCAAGCCTCGACGCGCAGGCGCACATCGGGGTGTTTCCCGAGCCACGTCCGGCCGTAGTCTCGCGGTGCTAGTTGCAATCTGTGGGTTACCCAGTCAGCCGGGGCGAGGTCCTGCCGAGGCAGGTCCGCCGCCCAGGGATCCTTGTCGTCCCAGTCCGTAGAAGCCTCGCGCTCCTCGAACCAGCCCTTCAGGACGTGGTTGATGACCCCGATCTCCCAACTGCCCCTGTGCTCTGGCAGTGCGTAGTCGTCCGGGTTCTTGAAGCTTCGGAGCGCCCTCACCAAGGCGTCGGATCCACTTCGGTTGACGAGGGCGGTGCTGACGCTCACCATCTGCCGCAAGCGAGCTTGGCCAGCGGTCCACCGGCCCCAAAGAGCGATCCGCTGACCAGAGCGAGCAAAGCTTGAGACATCTACGTCGTCGACGCTCTGGGGCCACTCGGAATCCGAAACGGCCGCCTGCAAGCGGCACTCGAGCGGTATCGAGTCGCGGCGGTCTGCGTGCCACCGGCAGGCTTGTTCGTCGCTCAAGCCTTCCGACTCCAAGAAGCGTGAAGGGCTCCAATACCGGTCCCTCGTTCTGGAGTACTGCGCGCCATCCAGGAGGCGGCCGCAGAGGACCATGACGCTGTGGTAGGACAAGTACGCCGACCACGTGTCCAGAACCGTCGACCGACCGCGACGGTAACCTTGGTCGCGGAACAGGCCCAGCCTGCCGCGCGGATCCTGGCTGACGTCGGCCCCAGCACCTGCGAGCTCGCGCATGATGGGCTTCACGCGACGCTCGGACTCATCCTCCGAGAGTTCGAACGCGGAGGCCAGCGGCCTCAGGAGGTCGTCGCGATGCCCGTAGTCGAAGTAGGGAGGTCCCAAGCGGTCCGGGTCCTCTGCCACGCTCTCGAGTTCCGGCCTTGGCGACTGCCGGGTTTGCTCACCGTTGATGTCGCGGAGGCGCCGGCGCTCCACGGTGTCGTGGGAGATCGTGCCCGCATCGTCGAGGCGGAGAAGGATCCTCGCAGCCATGCCCCTCAAGATGACATGCGCCATGTCGGGAACCGCCATCTGCGACAGAAAAGGCACCGCCGGCAGCAGGCTGTGAGGGCGCTCGCACGCCTCGCGGTCCAGGGCGAAGAGGAGCCATTGCAACGCGTGAAGTCGGTAGAAAGGCAGGCGCTGGTCTTGGAACGGCTCAGCGGCGCCCTCCTCGGCATAAGCTAGGAGGTGCCGGAGGAACCGTCCGTCGAGCCACCGGACGGCGCATCGGACGGCGTGGGCCCCTCGCCACCTCCGTCGCGCATCAGGTGAGCCGAGCATGGACCAGAGATAGCCGGCGAGTGCCCCTTCGACGTCTCGTGGTGGTTTCAAGCCTTCATGCCACGGGCCATCGCCATCACCTGGCTCGAGCAGGCCCTCAACCTCGTTTAGCGCGAAGTTTAGCAGGTCCTCGGCTTGGGCGTCGGTCAGCGCCTGACATACCAAGTTCGCGATGTAGAAAAGTTCCCCGGCCCCGCCCAAGTCGTCCAGCTGCCCGATGGCGCCGAGGGTTTCCCTTGCCAGGTCCGACGCCTCCAGGCCCGCGACCTGTGCGATCCCACCGAGGTCTCGTTCCCACCAGGAACCGGCAAGAGGGACGCGAAACGGCTGCCGACGACAGACAGCGACGACGAGCGAGCGCAGCGCGCCCGGTACCGAGACCCGGGTAAACCAAGGTGCCGGCACGGCCTCGAGAACGCCGAGCAGGTCATACATCTCGAGCGTCGACAGGTCGCGAATGGCATTCAAGGCATCAGCTTCTGTGCCAGCGGGCACACGAGCGAACAGCTCGGGCCAGAACTTCGAACGCCCAGCGTAGTCAGCGCCGGCCTCTCGGACCCGGACGCGCGCGCTGTCGATGCCCGCGCTGGTCAGCTCGACGCCTCTCAAGAGTTCGTCCCATCGTGGCTCAGAGCGCGGGGGCCGGGCCATGGACCCAGATGACGAGCAACTGGCCTCGTTCCTCGCGGCCGCCCACTCTCTCTCGTTCAGCCAATCCCAAGTCAGGCCACGTTCCTCGGTCAGCTTCCGCACCTTGCGCCATTGCTCCGACCGGGCATCCTCGAAGCGGACATAGCGGTGGAAGATGTCGACGACGGCCGCCGGCACGCCCTCGGACCCGCCCTCTGTCAGCGCCTCCTCCAATAGGTCCGCGGGGCTTCCCCGCCCGTGCGCTGGGAACATGACCAACTTCGTCACGCCGTGGATCTTCTTCCTGCGCTGCAAGTCGTTGAGGATGACGGTGAGCTCGTCGTCCGCTACGCCAAATCCTCGATCAGCCCAGCGCGACGTGATGGCGAGGCCGGAGCTGGCGGAGAGCGCAACGATGGCTTTGGCCGTGCGCTCCCAGTCGAGGTAGCTGGACTTGCCGAGATGCTCGTGTGTCAACTCTGCGAACCGCGAGAGCCGATAGGCCAGATCGGGACGGTCGAGGTCACCTCGGCCGGCGGCCTCGGCCATCGCGAGCATCGCACGCCAGCGGTCCAAGTTCTCCTCGCCAAGCCGGTCGGCGATCTCCACGGCCTTGTCGAAGTGAGCCCTAGCCTCGGCTTCACTGATGGCCAGCACGGCGCGCCCCAAGCTCAGGCGGGTCTCCGCCGCCGCCTCCGCCACCTCGCGCCAACCTTCGACTTGCCTTGCGACGCTCGACACGAGGTCAAGGGCCAGCCCCTGGAGGTCGGTGCGCGCTCCCAGCGTTCTAGCAATTCGGGCGACTGTAGAGACCCTGAGAATTTGCCTCCCCTTCAGGTTTAACCAGTCCGCGGCCGAGCCCCAAGACTGCCGGCCCAATTGACCCATGAAAAGGATTTCGGATCGCAGGATCGCTCTTTCGTCGCCTGCGTCATCGAGCTCCCTGTATGAGTTGCCAACCGTTTTCGCCGTCGCAGCGGCAGCCTTATCGATGGCGTCCGTCAAGTAGAGGCCGACGTTTCGACCGAGCAGGACATCGGCCCAAAGCTGATACCACGGAAGCAGGCCAGCCACCTCCTCCTTGAGCGTCCGGACGTCCCGATCGCCCCCATACCCTTCGCGGAGCGGCTTGCGCATCTTCGGCTCGACGAGCCGATCGAGCGTCAGCGTCGACCCACGGATTGCTGTGCGGAGAGCATAACCCCGCAGAAGCGCGTCTCTTGCTCCGTAACGGGACGCCCAGTCCCCGGTCAGATAATGCTTCGCGTACTTGGGCAGGTATCGCGTCAAGAGGCTCGCTAGCGCTCGACGGCTTGCGCACCGCCATCGAAGCGCCGCGGTGACGATCGCTACGACGGACGCAACACGTGGTTGTTCAAGTCCCTGCCCACCTAGTTCCTCTTCATGCTGGCCCAGCTTGACGCGGGGATCGAGCAGGAGCCGCACTAGGCGCTGCGTGGCCTCCCGCGGAGGCATCCGAGCCACCGTCGCAAGCTCCAGCGCGATGCTTGCGCCGAGGAAGATGTCGTTCCCAGCTGAAAGCGCGAGTTTCTCTAGGTCTTGGAGTCGTCCGGCATCGATCAGGCGCGACGCGATGCGCCGACCGATCGTGAATGACACGGTCCTGGGATGCCAACTCCGAAGGAAGGCCGCACACGCATCGGCACCCCTTAGGTTGAGATGAGCCCAGGCGATCGCCGTGATCTCGTCATCCACCGACCCGCGCGCCCAACCTTCCCGGTCCGGGTTCGCGATATGGTGGAGGAGCCACCTCTCCGCAGCGGCCGCGCGAATGACCGCCTCACCCCTGAGCCGTTCGTGACCGGACATCAGCGCGGCCTCGTGGGCGTTCTCGGACCCGAGCCAATGGCCGCCGCCGATGCGCCGGTTGGCAACCAGTTCGGAGACCTGCTGAGGCTCCAAGAACCGAGCTGCCAGATCGGGATTGGCCGAGAGCAAGGTGAACTGTCGTTCCTCGGCCGACGTCTTGCCGGCGGCGCGGAAGGCCAGCTTCGCAGCGTCGGCGAGCCGCCCCGCCCGAAGTGCGGCCCTTGTCGCGCTTCGCAGGCGCTCCGACTCGACGTCCCGCCGTCCAATGTCGTTGCCCTCGGGCAAGCCTTCATCGCTGAGAGCCAGCGAGACCAGTTCGTCCAGCCGGCCGGCCTCGAGCAGCAGGCGAGGGAGCGTCGCGGCGGCGTAGGCGCTTTGCCTCGCCAAGGGCCGCAGCCGATCAGCGATCTCATGAGCGACGTCGGGGGACGGCCGGAACCTTTCGCGAAACCACGTCTCGGTCGGCTCGTCCGCAAACTGCACAGCGTCATCGTTGACGAGGAGGGCGCGGCCCAGCTCGCTAGCCAAGCTGCGCACGAAGCCGACGTCAACACGCGCCACACCTGCGACCACATTCATGGGAACGAAGGGACGCAGCACGGCCAAGGCTTGGCAAACAACATCGAGATGATCGCGGCCCGAGCGGGTGGCGCCGTCGCGGACACTCTCGAACGCCCTGTTCAAGAGGCTCTCGATTGCCGCTTGGACCGTGAGCGGTTGAGGGCCGAGCTTGTCGAGGACCTGCCCGAGGCTGCCCCCATCTTGGAGCGCGTAGCGCTGAAGCCTCGGGTTCGCCGACGTCCTGTGGTGGAACGCCGCGACGGCATTGTCGCTGGCTTCTTGGTATGTTGCGCGAAGGTGAGAAGCCGTCTCCTCGAGGGAGAACGGCGGCAAGGTGAGCCGCTCAACCCCGGGCGGAGGGTCGAGGAGGTGACGACGCTCCGGCCGGGTGGTCAAGAGCACGCGGACCCGATCGGGCCACGGCGTGCGGAGCATCCCGGGAGCGAAGCTACGCTCCTCGCGCGCATCCTCGGCCGCCATCTCGGCGTTGTCTGCCGCGTCGACGATGATCGCCAAGACCGCGCCGGGACGATCGGCCAGCGAGGAGGCAGCTTGACGGGTCCGCGCGACGAAGGCGCGGGCGTATGCGTCCGAAGGAGCTGACGAGGATGGAACGAGCGGGTCGCAGAGCCCCCTGAAGGCGAGTTCGTTAGCCATTTGCACGAACGCCCGTCGTGCTTTATGGCGCGGTTGGGCGGGGTCGCGGTAGCTTCCGTTCCCAAAGCAGTCGTAGACGATGCACACGCTGCCCTCCGGCAGGTAGCGATGCAACTCCATCGCCGCCACGGACTTGCCGATGCCACCCTCCGCTTCCAGGATAAGGGGCGCGTTCGCCGACGCCACGCGGGTACCGATCTCCCCAAGGGCCAGCCTGACCACTGAAGGGCTCGGGGGTTCGATGAGCGAGGGCGCGGGAAGCAGTTGCCCCTCGCTGCAGCGCATCTGCTTCAGGACATCCTCTCGCACGATCGAGAGGCGATCGCGATCAGTCGTCGCTGCCTTCTCAGCTACGAGGTCCACAAGCCGAAGAGGCACGTCCTTGTCGTCGTCGGGAAGGTAGGCGTTGGCATCGAGTTCAAGCAGCCTGCGTTGCCCGTCGATGGCCGGTGTGCCCGGCATGAACCTGATGCGCGATGCGAAGGCGGAGAGGTCGGTTCCTGACAAAGGGAGATTGCGGCGGAGGTATTCTGACACCTTGCACGCTCGACCAGTCGCCAAATTTTCGATCGCATCGGTGACGGCGCGCGCGATCGGGCGATTTGTCTCGAACTCGAAGCTGTAGCGAGCGGGTTCGTCGCCGAGGCTCTGATACTCGATGATGGAAGCAAAGCGCTCCGCATAACCCCGAAGCGTGGGCAAGACATCGCTAGCCGTCATCGGCTGATCTGCGGCTGCGGTCGAGTGCTTGAATTGGCGATAGGCGATGCGCTGGGCCTTCGCTGGATCGAACGATCCGAAGTAGAGCGTGAGGTCTATGACGTCCTCACCGCCCACAGCCAAGTCCTCGGGGGCGCTACCTTCTACCACCACGCGTTGGAGCGACGCCGCAGGGGCGAGCATCGTGAGGCAGAGCCGAGCGGCCCGGAGGTAATGATACCGATCACCGGCCCGGCTCGGACCTTGTCGATTGTATTTTACCGCCGCCAATCTGGATTGATCATCCAAATCCAACTTGGGGTTATCGGCCTTACTCATGAATTACTTTCATTGAAGCGGGCCTGCTTGAAACTTCAACGTGGCCTCAGAAGATTTGACACTCGTTTGATTCGTTGTTGACCAGCCTACCTTATCACCTCGACCGTTACCTGCGTTTCAACGCACTCCCAAGTTCGGTCGGTTGTCAGAGCGGTTCGGCCCAGCTCGCTCGCCAAAGCCAAACAGGCACGATCCCCCAGCGAAAGACCTGCTGCACGGATGGCAGGTCGCAGATGCCCCATCACCATGCCCTGTACGGCAGTGAGTGGACGCACGTCCAATTGAAGCCCGCCCAGCACCTCGTCGACCTCCTCGGAACTAAGCCCCTTCACGCGCTACTTTGCCACGACCTCGGCGAGGTTCGTTGCCCCGATAACTGCTGAGAGCAGGTCCTTTGCGACCCGCTCAGCGCCTACCTCCCCATTCAGCAAGCAGAGGAGCGCTGAGGAGTCGAGCACGACCCCCCTGCCCTCGCGACGACGGCTGGTCGCCAATTCGGAATAGCCTCCACTCTCATCGCCTTGATCTGGCACATCACTCACGCTCCGCCTCCCGCCGTCAGTCTGCGATCAACTCGTCCGCGAGTGATATGCCCTCGGGCACGTAGCGGCGCAGAATGGCCTGCGCTCGGGCGATGGCCGCCGGCAGCGACCGGACTCGAGTCTCGCCGCCCGTCACGTCGACGACCACGGTGTCTCCGGTAGCGATGCCGAGCTCGCGGCGCATGGCTGCCGGAATGACGAGCTTGCCTCCTTCGATGATCTTGACCCGCTGCGGCTGCATGGCTGGCTTTCCTGATATCCTGGATCTTGCCACTCTTGATACCAAAGCGCCGACTCAGGTCACAAGACGTAGCTTGGGTCGGCTGCGTCTCTCCTTCGACGCGGCTAGCCGTCCTTTAGGGTATACCCCAACAGGCCAGCGGTGTCGGACAGCTTCGTGCGTCCAACTAGGGTTGCTTTCGGCGTTGTCGGACAGCAAGGTGAGCGGGTCTAGACTCCAACAGGACAGAATGGCCCTCCCATGACCCTCTATGGCTATGCTCGCGTGTCCACGACCGACCAAGACCTCTCCTTGCAGGAGGTGGCACTCCGGCAGGCCGGCTGCCAGGTGATCCGGGCGGAGAAGAAGACCGGCACCCAGCGAGAGGGCCGCACCGAGCTCGAGCTCCTGCTTCAGTTCCTCCGCCCCGGTGACACCTTGGTCATCACCCGCATCGACCGACTGGCGCGCTCGCTCAAGGACCTGCAGGACCTCGTCCACGAGCTGAGGGTCAAGGGCGTCAGCTTGCGCGCCACCGAACAGCCGGTGGACACCTCCACCGCCGCCGGCAAGGCCTTCCTCGACATGCTGGGCGTCTTCGCCGAGTTCGAGACCAACCTGCGCCGCGAGCGGCA
>NZ_JAGGJP010000030.1 GCF_017872975.1 Rubellimicrobium aerolatum | reverse complement strand
GCTCGCCACGCTCCAAATCTGGCCGGCTACAACGCTAGCCTACCATGCCCCGACGAGCTATCATCGACCCTGGAGCCGTGATCGGGGTCCAGCCAGCATGACGGCGTCCGCGCCCCGGTTGAGGGTTTGGACGACCACGACGTCGCCGGGCGGCTTGATCGAGGCGCCGCGCTGCACGGACAGGCCCATGACATGCTCGTCGGCGGCCAGCTCGGCCAGGAGCCGGTCGGTGCCTGCGGGCGCAAGAGTGATCTCAATGGTGCGGTGCATGATGAGGTCAGGTCCGGCGCGTAACCGCGCCCCGGATGATAAGAACAAGGATCGCGCCAATGGTGGCGTCGATCAGGCCCGCACCTACGCTGGGGTCGTACCAACCCAGGGTTCGGCCGGGCGATGTGGCGAAGAAGGCGCCAACGATGCCGAGGAGCGCGGTCCGCACGAAGCCCGAGGGCTCGTGGCGTCCCGGAGGATCAGCTTGGCGAGGAGGCCCGCGATGAAGCCGATGATGATGGTCCAGAGAAAGCCCATGCTCGCCCTCCGCTCGACGCGGGACAAAAAAGGGGCCGCCGCCTGTGAGGCGACCCCCGAGGACGTCAGTCGGTGAGCGGCCGGGTGGCGTGCAGACGCTCGGCCTCCCGCTCGGCTGCCACGCGCTCGTCCTCTACCTCGACCTCGGTCTTGCGCACGGTGTCCTGGATGCGCTGGTGCTGCACCTCGGTCTCCTGCCGCAGGCCGATCTCCTCGACCACGCGAGCCTCCTTGGAGACCACGGCCTCCTCGCGCCGCTCGGTGGCCTCAAGGGTCCGGTCGCCGGCCGCGAGATCGGCCGCGGTGGCCGGGCGGTCGACAGCACGGCGTTCGATGGTCACGTGCTGCGCCCGCAGCTCCACCTCCGCTTCGACCGGCGTCTCGACCACGTAGGAGCGGATGCGGACCCGGCCCCCTTCGGTCATGCGCTTGCCGACCCGGAGCTGCTCCTCCACCACCTGGATGACGTCGTCATCGCCGGGAACGCCACTGCCTGCCGATCTCATCGTGGCGGCCTGAGCAGTGGCGCCCGCGGCCGTATCGCCGACGTAGCCCGTCCAGCCAGCGCTCCTCCACTCCGCCTCACGCTCGTCGATGTTGTCCGCACCCGAGCGCTCGAGAAGGTCGGCCACGCGCCCGTAGTTGGCGTCGTCGGTCATGACCGACAGCGCGATGCCGCCGCGGCTCAGGCCCTCGGCGTAGGCGTAACGGTCCTCGTCGGGCAGGAAGAGGTTGCCCAGCGAGGCGAAGAAGCCCCCCTCGTCGCGGCGGTGGTCGTAGGCCGCCGCGCTAGCGTCGCGTGTATAGGTCGAGTCGTCCTCTGGCAGGAGCGTAATGGCGGACGCCGGGACGCCATCGGCGACCAAGGCGTTCCTGGCGGCTTTGGCCTCGGAACGGGAGTCGAAATAGGCGACGATGGTTTGCTGAGCCATGGAAAGATCCTGTTCTCGGGCGGGTTCGGTTCTGGACCGAGGCTGTGGGTCAAGGGGGACCGTCACCATGCGGGTGTCACGACCCTTGCCTTGCATGGTGACGGGGGTGTCACTCGTTAACAGGTGACCTGGTCAAAGCCGCGTCGTGGTGGTCGTCCGGGCAGTGGTCAGCCGCGCCGTCATGGTGGGGTCCACCGCACCGGCCCGGCCGCCGAACCAGCCCGCGAGCGCGCCGATCAGGAGCCCGATGGCGCCCAGGATCGTGCCCGTCGAGACCGCGTTGGCGGCCGTGTCGGCCACGTCAGCGACCTGCTCCTGCACGTTGCCCACGGTGGAGCTGTACTGCTCCTCGAAGCCCTCGACCTGGGTGCGCGCCTCCTCGATGGGAATGTTGCGCGCGGTCGCGAGCGCCTGGGCCGCCTCCTCGCGGGCCGTCTCGGCCTGCGCGGGGTCGCCCGTCACCAGCGCCCGCACCGCGGCGACAGCGGCATCGCGCGCCGCCGCGGCGTCCTCGGCCGGCACCGCGTCCTCGATCGCGGTCTGGATGCCCGCGAAGGCGTCCCCGGCCGCATCCGGCGCCGACGCCGCCGCCGTGGTCGCGGTCTGCACCGCCCCGCCGGCCGCGGAGGCCACGCCGCCGGCCACGTTGCCGAGCGTGCTGAAGGCGCCGCCGACGATGGAGCCCAGCGTCGAGGTCAGGAGGTAGAAGATGAGAAGGGTGCTGAGGGCCCAGGCGGTGAGCCCATGCCAGCCCGCGGTCGACTCCTTGGGCTTGCCGCCCAGGCGTCCCGCCGCATAGCCGCCGATGAAGGAGGCCACGATCCCGGACACCACGAACCAGATGCCGGCGCCGATCCCGAGCGTCGCGGCCTCGGGGTTCTGGCCCGCGCCCTGGCCCGGATCGAGCGTCGCCGCGCCCAGGCCGATGCCGAGGAGGTTGAGGATGAGCTGGATGGCGAGGGTCAGCACGACGCCGGCGAGCACCGCGCCCCAGGAGATCTGGTTGATCATGATGGTGCGGGCGTCCTCGGCCGGCGTCACCGGGCTCATGTGCGGGGCGTCATGGTCGTCGCGGTTGCGCGGCGTGTCGGGGTGGAAGGTGTCGGTCATGGCCAGGGTCGTCCTTCGGGGTCATGGGCTGCGGGGAACGGGTTGGCCCGGGCCAGCCACGAGCCCGGGCCGCCGCGCGCCGGGCCCTGCACGGGAGGCCCGGCGGCGGAACGGAGGTCAGGGCTTGCCCGAGCGGGGCTGGTCGGGGTCGAAGGCGTCGCGCACGGCGTCCTTGAGGCCGCCTATCGCGTTCCGGACCGTGCCGGCCGCCGTGTCGGCGCGGCCCTCGGACCGGAGCTTGGCGTCGCCGGTGAGCGTGCCCAGGGCCTCCTTGACGGAGCCCTTGGCCTGCTGGGCGCTGCCCTTGGCGCGATCGTCGTCCATGATGGCCTCCTTGCCTTGGGGCTGGCGAGGACCGGGGGCCCGCGTCAGCCGATGCCGGGCAAATGGTCCAACCGGCCTATGGTTCCGAAGATTCCTGACCAGGTCAGTAAGGACTAGGCCGGTTAGTCCTTAGGGAGGGAGGTCCGGCGCGTCCGGCGCGGCGGCACCTCGCCATCGCCAAAGCCGCGCTCGCGCGCCCATACGATCAGGGCGCTGCGGCGGTTGACCCCGAGCTTACGGTAGAGCGAGGCCAGGTGGTTCTTGACGGTGTTGCTCGACACCTTGAGCCGCTGGCCGATCTCCGCGTTGCCCAGACCTCGGCAGATGAGCCCCAGCACCTCGCGCTCCCGGCCCGTGAGCTCGGCCAGGCCCGCCACCGCCCCCTCGCGCCCTGTTCTCTGGGGATGCCGCAGCTCCGCCAGCTTCTCGACCACCGCCTGGGAGAACCACGACGCGTCGGCCATCACCGCCTCGATGGCCGCCATCAGCTCGGCCTCCGAGCGCCTGCGCTCGCTCACGTCCTGAATGGCCAGAAGCAGGCTCGGCTCGTCGCCGAGGCGGACCGCGTCGGCCGCCACCAGCGCGTCGAACTCCGCCCCATCCTTGGTCCTGAGCCGCGTCTCCAAGCTGCGGACCTGCCCCGTGGCGGCGAAGGCGCGCTCGAAGCTCCGCCGCGCGCCGGCCTCGGCCCAAAGCCCCACCTCCGCCAGGCTCCGACCCACCGCGTCCGGCGTCTTCAGCCCCGTGAGCGCGCAGAAGGCCTCGTTCACCTCCACGAAGCGGGTGCCCTTGGCCGCGACCACGGCGAGCGGGACTGGCGCCAAGCGGAAGCACGTGACGAAGCGCTCCTCGGAGTGCCGGAGCGCCGCCTCGGCGCGCCGTCGCGGCTCAAGGTCGGCGAAGGTGAACAGCAGGCAGGGCTCGTCGCCCATCTCGATGGGCTGGCCCGCCACGATCACCAGCTTCTCGGCGTCGGCCGGCACGGCGAGGCAGGCCTCCATCTGCGGGATGGTCTGGCCCGCGCGCAGCCGCTCCAGCGCGAGGTCGCGGCGCTCGGCGCGGGCCAGCACGTCCACCTCGTGCAGGCTGCGCCCGAGGATCTCGTCCCGCCGGAGGCCCGTGAGCTCCAGGAAGCCCTCGTTGACCTTGACGAAGCGCTGGTCCGCGAGCCGGCAGATCAGCGATGGCGCCGGGTTGGCCGCAAAGGTCGCCTCGAAGCGCGCCTCCGCCTCCACCTGCTCGCTGACATCGGTGACGATCACCACGAGGAGGTCGGGCGCGCCTGAGGCGTCGGTCATGGCCAGGCTGCGCAGCCGGTGCGCCCACTCCACCTCTGGCGCGTCGGCACGCGTCACGTGCACCACCACGTCGTCCACCGCCTCGCCCGACACCACGCGCTCGATCGGATGGCGGCCGGAAGCGGGGCGATGAGCGCCATCCGTGAGCACGTAGGTCGCTCGGTAGGCGGCCACCGTGTCACCCAAGGCCGCAAGGTTGGTCGCTCCATGCATCCGCAACGCAGCCAAGTTAGCGTAGCTGATGCGCTGATCGGGCTCGATCAGGATCACCCCCTCGGCGAGGCCCTCGATGATCCGCTCAAGCTGCGCCCGCGTGGCGTCGTCTGTCACCCGATGCCGTCCTTCCTTCACGCCCGGAAGGGTAAGGGCTTGGCGGGTCAAGAGTTCCTGACATGCAGGGAACTGCGTTCAGGTCACAAGGTGCGCGAAAGTCTTGTGGAAAGACTCGGTCCAGCGCTTGCGGGGGCACTTTCCGGCAGGTTCGGGCGAAAGACCGGTTCCGTGAGCTTCTTTTTCAATAGAGATGCTTTTGCCCACGGATGCTCTGCGAGGTTCTCGTCAGCCCGCTTCGGAGTTTTTCAACGGCATCCGTGATTGGCGCACGGTGCAGCAGACATGCACGACTATCTGCGCGCCTTTCCAGGTTGGGGTGTGGGCCACGAATGCGTGCGGGGCCGCCCCGACGGGGAACGTCCGTGCTCCGTACCGGTTAGAGGAAATGTTACAGGGTCGGCGCCAACACCGGTGCGGCCCCGTCCCTCCGCCGCGCACACGCGCCGGCGCAACCCGGCCGGCTTCCAGGGACCGGCCTCACCAGGAGCCCCGAGATGTTCTTCCGCACGAACCAGTATCAGTTCGACGCCAAGCCCGAGCGGCCCGATCCGGTCTTCGCCAAGATGCTGCAGGAGCCGCTCGGCGGCCAGTGGGGCGAGATCAGCGTGATGATGACCTATCTGTTCCAGGGCTGGAACTGCCGCGGCCCGGCCAAGTACAAGGATATGATCCTCGACATCGGCACCGAGGAGATCGCCCATGTCGAGATGCTGGCCACCATGATCGCGCGGCTCCTCGAGACCTCGCCGGTCGAGGCGCAGGAGGACGCGGCCAAGAACTCCCTCGTGGGCGCGGTGATGGGCGGTGCGCGCGTGGAAGACGCGATCTTGGCTGGCATGAACCCGCAGCACGCCATCGTGTCGGGCTCGGGCGCGATGCCCTCGGATAGCGTGGGCTATCCCTGGAACGCCAAGTACACGATCGCCTCCGGCAACCTGCTCGCCGACTTCCGCTTCAACGTGACAGCCGAGAGCCAAGGCCGGCTTCAGGTCTCGCGCCTTTACAACCTGACCGAGGATCAGGGCGTGAAGCGGATGCTGGCCTTCATGATCGCGCGCGACACGATGCACCAGAACCAGTGGCTCGCCGCCATCGAGGAGCTCCGGGCCGACGGGCTGGAGGAGACGCCAGTGCCCTCCAACTTCCCGCAGGAACTCGAGGACAGCCGCGTCGCCTACAACTTCTGGAACTGCTCCGAAGGCACCGAGAGCGCCGAGGGCCGCTGGGCCCAGGGTCCCGCCCCCGACGGCAAGGGCCAGTTCGAATACCTCGCCAACCCTGTGCCCATGTCGCAGGACGAGGGCCAGCTCGGCCAGGTGGATCCACGCCTCTACGGCACGCCCAAGGCGCCGGTGCCCAAGTCGGCGGCAGAGTGACGCCATCTCATGCCGGACGGCGGTCCCTAACGAGAAGCCGCCGTCCCGTGCTCTGCCCTAGCGAGCCCGGCGCGGGCCGAGCACCGATTCCAGGAGCAGCCCACATTGTAGCTGAATGCTGTGGAGGGCTCCGCTCGCTCTTGGACGAAACCAGGAGCCACCCTCGAAAGGGTTTGAGCGTGCTCTGCTTCGCTGGCAGGCCGGACCGCATGCCCATGATCTCAAATCCTGCTCTTGCCCAAGGTCGCCGCAACCCAGCGACCGTTCCGTGTGAGGACGAAGCTGCTGTCGCGGCCTCTTCGTCAGTGATCCCTTCGCTCTACGATATGGCCGAGGTCTACGACGCCATCCTGCCGCCCGGCCCCTGCGAGCCCTTCTACCGCGAGGAGGCGCGGCGGGTCGGCGGGCCGGTGCTGGAACTGGCCTGCGGAACGGGGCGGCTCACCATCCCGCTGGCGCGGGACGGGCACAACGTGGTGGGACTCGACGCCGCGCCCGCCATGCTGGCCCGAGCCAAGGCCAAGGCGGCCGAGGCCGGGACGGCCGTGACCTTCGTGGCCGGCGACATGCGGGACTTCGACTTAGGCCAGCGCTTCGGCTTCGTGCTCCTGTCCTGCAATTCGCTGTCGCACCTGACCGAGCCCGAGGACCTGCGCGCCGGCTTGGCGGCGATCCGGCGGCACTTGGCGCCCGGCGGTGTGCTGGCCTTCGACGTGGTGCTGCCCGACCCATGTAACTTGGTCCCGCCCGAGGGGGGCCTGCGCCGGCTCGACCTCGGCCCCAACCCGGCCTCGGCCGTCGAGGCGGAGGAGCGAGTGGACTACGATCCGGTGCGCCAGCTCCGCGTCGCCCATTGGCGCGTCCGGCCACCGGGACGGGACTGGATCGAGCTGGCTCCCCTGGTCCAGCGGCAGTTCTTCCCCCACGAGCTGCCGCTGCTGCTCGGGGCGTCGGGGCTGGAGCTGGTGGCGCGGCACGGCGACTTCGCCCGCAACCCGCTGGCGCCCTGGAGCCTGAACCAGGTGTGCCTGGCCCGCAGGGCGAGTTGAGCGGATCAGGCCAAGGCGGGACGACTTGCGGCTTCAGCGTTGATCGCGAGCCCGCCATTCCTAGGTCAGGCGGAGGCGTGTGCTGCGTGCGCTTGGGCATTGAGCCCGGACAACGGAGACCAAGACGTTCCTGTCCAGGAGAAGGCGCAGCCCATGTCCGACCGCAAGCCCGGGATCTCCCGTCCACCGTCCTCGGTCGCGCACGCGCGGCGATCCCGCCCCTTCTCGATGCTGCGGGCCTTCCTCGACGGGCAGGCCTCGGGCGGGATCGTTCTCATGGGAGCGGCGGCGCTCGCGCTCCTCGTGGCGAACTCGCCCCTGGCGCCGGCCTACTTCGGGGCGCTGCACGCCTATCTCGGCCCGCTCAGCCTGGGGCACTGGATCAACGACGGTCTGATGGCGGTCTTCTTCCTGGTAGTGGGGCTGGAGATCAAGCGCGAGGTGCTGGACGGCCAGCTTCGCACTTGGCCCGACCGCGTCCTGCCCGGCGTCGCGGCCCTGGGTGGCATGGCCGTGCCCGCGCTGGTGTTCCTCCTCTTCAACGCCGACGACCCGACCACCGCCCGAGGCTGGGCCATCCCCGCCGCCACCGACATCGCCTTCGCGCTGGGCGTGCTGTCGCTCCTCGGGAACCGCGTGCCCACCTCGCTCAAGGTGTTCCTGACCGCGCTCGCCATCCTCGACGACCTGGGCGCGGTGCTCATCATCGCGCTCTTCTACTCGGGCGAGCTGTCCCTGCCGCACTTGGGCGGAGCGGCGGCCGTCCTCGCCGGGCTCGTCCTTCTGAACCGCTTGGGCGTCCACCGGCTCTGGGCCTACCTCCTGCCCGGTGTCCTCCTGTGGGCGTTGGTGCTGGGCTCGGGCGTCCACGCCACGGTCGCCGGCGTGCTCCTCGCCCTCACCATCCCGTTGCGGATCTCGCCCGCGCGCCCGGACGACATGGCCCATTCGCCCCTGCACCGCCTGGAGCACGCCCTCCACCCCTGGAGCACCTTTCTCGTCATCCCGATCTTCGGCTTCGCCAATGCCGGCGTGTCCTTCGCCGACCTGACGACCGAGGCGCTGACGAGCGACCTGACGCTTGGCGTGGCCCTGGGTCTCCTCCTGGGCAAGCTCGTGGGCGTGTTCGGCAGCGCATGGATCGTGATCCGCCTCGGCCTCGCCGACATGCCGATGGGGGCCGGCCGGCTGCAGCTCCTGGGCGTGGCGCTCCTGTGCGGGATCGGGTTCACCATGAGCCTGTTCATCGGACTCCTGGCCTTCGCCAGCGACCCCCTCCTGCAGGAGGAGGTCAAGGTGGGCATCCTGGGCGGCTCGCTCGTGGCGGGGCTGCTGGGCTGGGCGGTGCTGCGCGTGGCGCCGCGCGACGCGCCCGGACCGGGGGAGAACCGTCCGGCACGTGGACCTTCCAAGGTCACGCCGACCTCGCCCACCGGCCCGCTCGCCTCAGATTGAGGCGGGCGGTCAGCACAACCCCACAGGTCCCATGTTCGAAGCCCACGCCCAGACTATCGAGCCCGCTCCCACAGCGGACGAGCCCGACACCCTCGCCGAGGCCGTCCAGGCCGATCCCGGCGTCATCCTCGACAAGATCGCGGCCTGGGTGGAGGGCTTCCAGCGCCTGCTGCCCAACATCGCCGTGGCGCTGGTGGTGCTCCTCGTCTTCGTGGGCCTGGGCTGGGGCGTGCAGAATGCGCTCGTTCGCTGGGGCAAGCGGCGCGACCGCGAGAACCTCGGCGCCGTCCTGGGCTCCTTCGTCAAATGGGCGGTCATCGTCCTGGGCGGGCTCGTGGCGCTCATCGTCGTCATCCCCACCTTCAACCCCGGCGACCTCATCGCGGGCCTGGGCATCGGCTCCATCGCCATCGGCTTCGCTTTCAAGGACATCCTGCAGAACTGGCTCGCGGGGCTTCTGCTGCTGATCCGGCGCCCCTTCCGCATCGGCGACGAGATCGTGGTCAACGGCTACGAGGGCCGCGTCGAGTGGATCGAGACGCGGGCCACCATGATCCGCACCTACGACGGGCGGCGCGCGATCATCCCCAACGCCGACGTCTTCACCAACGCCGTGACGGTGAACACGGCCTTCGACCTGCGGCGCTCGGAGGTCGACGTGGGCATCGGCTATGGCGACCCCATTCCCGCCGCGCGCGAGGCGATTCTGGCGGCGCTGCGCGAGGTGGAGGGGGTGGAGCCCGACCCGGCCCCCGAGGTCCTGGCCTGGGAGCTCGCGGGCTCCAGCGTCAACCTGAAGGTCCGCTGGTGGTCGCACAGCCGCCGCACCGACGTGGTGCACGTGCAGGCGAGGGTCGTCGAGGCGATCAAGGGCGCGCTCGACCGGGCAGGCATCGACATGCCGTTCCCCACGCAGGTCGTGCTCCACCACGACCAGACGGAGGAGGTGGACGGGGTGCGCGGCCGGCAGCGCGAGGGCTGGCCACCCCGCCAAGACGGCCCCCAGCCCCGACCCGCGCGGGACATGGCCTTCCCGCGCGATGGCGCGCAGGGAGACGGATAGCGCGGCTGTCAGGCCGCCTGCACGCGGGCGGCCAGGGCGCGCAGTGGCTCGAGATCCTGCGGCAGCGTCATCGCCGCGTCCGCGCGCGCCAGCGCCTCGGCCGAGAGCGCGCGAGCGGGGGCGGCGAACCGTGCCGGGTCCTGGGTCGCGAGCATGAGGAGCGCCGTCTGGAGCCAGTGCTGCACCTCGGCCAGCGCCGCCCCGTCGCGGGCGATCCAGCGCAGCGCGTCCCGCAGCAGGGCCCCAGGCTCGATGGGCTCGACCCGGAGGCGGGGGTGGCGGACCTCGGGACTCGCCCGGCCCGTGGCCTCGGACCAGTCGCAAAGGAGGTGGACGGCCGTGGCGATCACGTCGATGGCGGTGCCGGGGTCGTTGATCCCCGGCGAGAGCGCCTTGGAGCCGATCTCGGAGAGCACCGTGAGCGCGAAGCGCGGGTCGGCCTCGAAGGTGCGCTGCCGGCCGACGAGGAACGCGCCGCGCACGCGGGCGCGTTCCTCGTCCGACAGGGCGCGCATGGCCACGGCGAGCGGGCGACCGGGCCCGACGAACCGGCCCGGCCTGGCGACGAGGTGGAGATCCGCGCCCAGCTCGTCCGCCAGGGTCCCCAGTCCGTTCGCGTCCACGGCCTGCACGTAGCCGGGCGCCTCGGGAAGGACCGGCTCGCCTCCGGCTGGCGGCCCTTCGGCCGGCGTGCCGCCCAGGAACGGGTCGGCCGCCAGCTCCCGCAGCGTCCGCCGGGCCTCCTCCTCGACGAGATCGATCGACTCGGCCACGTCGCCCAGGCGGCTCAGCCGCGCGATCCAGCGCAGCAGCGACACCATCAGCACCAGCAGCAGCAGGCAGGTGACGAAGAACAGCAGCACCTTGGAGGCGTTGCCGTAATAGCCCGTGGACAGGCCCACGATGCCCACCACCGAGAACACGAAGCCGCCGATGAAGGTGGAGATGGCGGCGCGCGCGGTGGGGTCCTGCGCAAGCAGCGGGCGCACGCGCGGGGTGGCTGCGGCCGAGGCGGCCCGCAGCGACGAGGCCATGATGCCCAGGGAGAAGATCGCCACCGCCAGCAGCGTGTTGGCGAGCGCGTCGAGCAGGTCGTAAACGCCGCTCAGGCCGATGAGGGTCATCAGGCCGCTGGGCAGCAGGTGGGCCACGAAAGGGGCGGCGGCCAGCACCGCGACCGCCGCCACCGCCGCCACCGCCGGGCGGAACCAGAGCGAGCGCGCCACCCGTGCGGCCAAAAGGGCCAGGCGGGGCGTCACCGGTCCTCTCCGGCCCCGGCCACGTTGGCCAGGCTCGACGGCTGGTCGCCCGAGGGCTGGCCCGACAGCACCGACAGCGAGCCGTCCGTCTCGATCACCACGCTCACCGTCTCGCTGAGCGCCGCGTGGCCCTGCCCGCGCAGCGCCGCCAGCACCTCCTCGCGCGTGAGCCGCTCGCGCTTCATCGCCCCATCCTGCCAGCGGCCGCGATGCACCAGGATGGCCGGCTGCGCCTTGACGAGCCGCTGCACCCGCTCGGAGCGCACCGAGGCCCAGGTCACCCCGAACTGGAGCAGCACCAAGAGCGCCATGCCGGCCAAACCCTCGGCCAGGGGCGTGCCGGTCGACAGCATGGTGGAGGCCAGCGCCGAGCCCAGCGCCACGGTGACCACGAGGTCGAAGGCGTTCATCTTGGACAGCGTGCGCTTGCCGGTGACGCGCAGCACCAGCACCAGCCCCGCATAGGCCAGCGTACCCACCACGAGCACGCGCAGCACCCCATTCCAGCCCTCGAACAGGTCGATCGTCATGGCGCTCCTCCTCCGCTCCGTCTTCCTAGAGCCTCGGCCGCGCGGATCGCCGTCCCGGCCGCTGCGAGGTCGCCTGGGCTGGCCCATGGCGCGGTGCCGGCGGGCGCGGCGCCTAGGCACAGCTCCGCGAGCACCGGGTGGTGGTCTGAGCCGAAAGGCGGCAGCACCTCCCATCCCGACAGCCCCCACGCCTCTTGGGCGAGCACATGGTCGAGGGGCCAGGCCATCCACCACGACTCGGCGCTGAAGGTCGGGTACAGGCCGCGGCCCTCGCGAGGGTCGGCGAGGCCGCCCACACGCAGGACGCGTCGGACGGTGGCTTCCCAGGGCACCGCGTTGAGGTCGCCCGCGAGGACCGTGGGCACGCCCGCGTCCCGCGCCAGGAGCGCCGCGCGCAGGAGGTGCGCGTCGCGCATCGTGGAGGACTGGTCAGGCGGCAAGGGCGGGCGCGGGTGCAGGCCGAGGAGCCGCACCGTGCGCCCGTCTGGCAGGGCCGCGTCGGCGACGATCGTGGGCGTCACGGCGTCGAACCACAGCTCCACGCGCGCGTCCTCGAGCGGCAGCCGGGACAGCAGGTGCATGCCGTAGGCCACGGCGTCCTCCGGGATGTGCTGGACGCGGTGCGGGTAGGCGTCGTGGAGCGGCCGCAGCGCCTCGTCCCACCAGGCGTCGGTTTCCATGGCCAGGATCAGGTCGGGCCGGGCGTCCTCGATGGTGGCCAGGAGGCGCGCGGCGCCCTCGTCGCTCTTCTGGACGTTGGCGATGAGGAGGCGGAGCCTTACCCCGGGCTCGCAGGCCTCGGTGGTGGGCACAGTGGGCGCGGCCAAGGGCGCACAGGGCGCGAGCGCGGCCGCGTTGACGCCCAGGCCCGCGCCGCCGGCCGCCAGCGCCAACAGGCCCGCGGGGCCGCGCCCGGCATCGAAGAGCACCGCAAGCAAGACGATCACGAGCAGCACGACCCCGAACTGGAGCCGCGCGAAGTCCAAGGCTCGCACCGCCCAAGCATCGGTGGCGAGCAGGGGCAATGCCGAGGCCAGGGCGAGCGCCACGAGGAGCAGGCTCGCAGTCCACCTGACGATACGGCCGAGTGGGTGCGGGGCAGTCCGGCGCTGGGCCATGGCAGCGTCTCCAGAAGCTGGCCCTCAACGACCGGCGTGAGGGTCCGTGTTCCATGGCTCTTTACGCTCCTGGTTCTTTGGCTACCGTCGCGGAAGTCTTGTATTGTTAGCCGGCCCTGAAGAGGACTGGGGGGCGCAGGGCTGCCATGATTTCTGTTAGGCGAGACTAAGAGAGGGCCAGGCTGGCCCCCACCGCTCGACCCTTCGGAGGCTTAGCGGCGACACGAGTGCCCCAGCCAAGCAGATTCCCGCCAACCGACGCACCTGACTTTTGTACAGCATAAAACTTTGTCCAGATTGCCCCGGGCTGACGGATCCAGAGTCACGAGTCATCTACGGACCGGTCGGGTTCCAGAGGCACTCCCTTGTCTTGCCCACCCGGATAGGTCAGCCAAGGTCCGAAAGCACCAGAGCGCTTGCATGGCCAAACCCACGATCAGCGATATCGCCCGACTGGCGGGTGTCGGAACCGCGACCGTGGAGCGTGTGCTCAATGCGCGCGGTGGAGTACGTCCCGAGATGATCGAGCGCGTGCTCACAGCCGCGCGTGCTCTCCACCTTCCCGTCGGTTGCCAGACCCGCATCGGGGCATCGTGCGCATTGATCTCCTGCTTGTCCGGCCCGACTCGACGTTCTTTCTCCGCCTTGCCCGCGCCTTCGATCGCATCGTCGCCGTGCTCGACCCCGCGATCTCGGTCCACCGGGCCTTTCTGCTCGAAACCGATCCGGCCGCCATCGCGCGGCGCATCGCCGAGCCGCCGCACCGCCGCTCGGGCCTGATCCTCGCGGTGCCCGACACGGCGCCGGTGCAGGAGGCGCTTGGGCGCGTGGCGAGGGAAGGGCTGCCCGTGGTGCAGGTGGTGTCACGCGCCGTGACCCAGGGCGCGGCCTATGTGGGCATAGACAATAAGGCTGCGGGACGAACCGCGGCGCTGTTCCTGGCCCGGATGCAGCCGCGCCCTGGCCCGGTCGTCGCCTTTTGCCACTCGGGCCTCTATGCGGTCCATCGCGACCGTATCAGCGGCTTCTCCGACGCGCTCGCGCGCCATGCCCCGCACCTCGCCTTCGAGTGCGTGCTGTTCCACGGCGACGATGGGAGCCGAGCGCGTGTCCTCCTGCGGGAAGCGCTACAAACCTGGCCGGACTTGGCCGGGTTCTATAACGCAGGCGGCGCGAACGGCGCGCTGGCCGAGGAACTGGCCCGGCTCCCAAACGGGGACAAGGTGTTCTTCGCAGGGCACGAGCTCACCGATCGAAGCGCACGGGCGCTCCGCGACGGTGTCATGGACATCGTGCTTGATCAGGAGCCCGAGGCGCAGGCTCAACGCGCGATGGACTTGATGCTGCACAGCCTGGGGTTCCTGCAGGAGCCGGTGGAGAACCCGGCCATCCGCTTCGTCACCCTCACGGCTGCCAACGTTTGATCAGTTTTGATCACCGTCGGATGCGCGGCCGGCGCTGTCCTTGATGTAGGACCTCGTTCGGGAGGATCCGAACGATGACTGAGCGCCCCAGGGTGCACGACCTGCTGAGACAGAAGGGGAGCCGCAAGTGGCTCCAGCTTCATGTGGACAATGGCGAGGAGGCTGCAGCTGCGGTCGAAGCGGGGATCGTGATCCTGTCTTGCGAGGCCGATGTCACCCTTGACATGGTTCGCGCGGCGGCGCCCTCGGCCTTTGTTTCGACTGGCATGGCGCATGGTTCGGTGGCCTCACCCGACGAGGCGGTGCGGGAAGGCTTTTCCTTGCTCCGACGCGGCGCGGACTCGATCTACTGCTCGCACTCGCCGCGCTTCATCGAGGCCATGGCGCGTGAAGCGATCCCGGTCACGGGCCACGTGGGCCTTGTGCCGAACAAGGCGGCTTGGACCGGCTATCGGGCCGTGGGCCGCACCCCGGAGGAAGCTGCGCGCGTGCTGCGCGAGGTCAAGGATCTCGAGAACGCGGGCGCGGCGACCATCGAGGTTGAGGTGGTGCCCGTGCGTCTGGCTGCTCACATCACGGCCACGACGCCGATGCTCACGATGGGCATGGGCTGCGGCACCGCCTGCGACACGCAGTATCTCTTTTCCTGTGACGTGCTCGGCACGCACACCGGGCACTACCCCCGCCACGCCAAGCGCTACGACGACTTCGTGGCGCTGATGGCGGAGGTCCAGACGCGTCGCGTGATGGCCTTCCGCGCCTGGGCGGATGACGTGGCCTCGGGCACCTACCCGGAGGTGACGCATCAAGTGGACATGAGCGACGACGCCTTCGAGCGCGCCCTCGACCTGACCCGATCCTTCTAAGCTTCGACCCGGAGGACTTCATGGACGATCTCAAATTCGGCACGCGGAACAAGCGCGGCGACTGGGCGCCGACCGAGCCGGCGTCGACCGCACCGCTGTTCGAGTTGCCACCCCGGCCGCTGGCCCTGCTCAAATGGCTGCCTCACTACTTCTTCCCCTACAACGCGCTCTTCTTCCTGTCGGCGCTGGCTTGGTGGGCCTGGGTCGTGCCGGACGTGGAGGTCATGCGCACCCTGTCCTGGGGGTGGGTGCTGCGGCTCCTGGCGGTGAACGCCGTTGCGGTGTTCCTGTGGTACTTCGTCTTCGAGCTGCGCCTTTACATCACGCGGGCGCAGGGCAACCGCTTCAAGTACAACGGCAAGTTCCCGGCCGAGCAGCCGTCGGACGTGTTCTGGTTCAAGTCGCAGAACATCGACAACATGCTGCGCGGCTTCCTGTCGGGCGTGCCCATCTGGACGGGCCTTCAGGTGCTCATGCTCTGGGCCTACGCCAACAGCTTCGGACCCTGGCTGTCCTGGGCGGATCACCCGCTCTGGCTCGCGGCGCTCTGCCTCCTCGTGCCGGTGATCCATGAGGCCCACTTCTTCATGATCCACCGGCTGATCCACACGCCGTTCCTCTACAAGTGGGTGCATTCGGTCCACCACAACTCGGTCAATCCCTCGCCGTGGTCGTCGCTCTCGATGCACCCGGTCGAGCACCTGCTCTACTTCTCGCCGATCCTGTACCATGTGTTGATCCCGTCGAACCCGGTGATTGCCCTGTTCCAACTCCACTTGGCGGGCTTCGGTGCGGTGCCAGGGCATGTGGGCTTCGACAAGATCGAGGTCGGAGAGGACCGGGCGGTCGATAGCCATGCCTACATCCACTACCTCCACCACAAGTACTTCGAGGTGAACTATGGCGATGGCCTGATCCCTTTCGACCGCTGGATCGGCACCTTTCACGACGGCTCTAAGGAGGCTGAGCAGCGCATGAACGAGCGCTACCAGCGCAAGGTCGAACGCCTGAACGCCCGCCGTGCCGCCCAAGTCGCTCGCTGAGGACCACGCGATGACAGCAACGACCTGGATCACCGTGTGTCGCTTCGAGGAGATCGAGCCCGAAGGCGTCGTCCGTTTCGACCATGCGGGTCGCACCTTTGCGGTGTTCCGCTCGCCCGAGGACGAGGTGTTCTGCACCGATGGGCTTTGCACCCACGAAGCGGTGCATCTCGCCACCGGCCTCGTGATGGAGCACGAGATCGAGTGCCCCAAGCATTCCGGCGTGTTCGACTACCGCACAGGCCAAGCCAAACGCATGCCGGCGTGCATCAATCTCCGAACCTATCCGGCTGAGGTCGTGGACGGGGTCGTGCGCATCGCCGCGTGACCCCTGGCCCCTTGCGCTGCGGGCAGGTCCCACCGGTCGCAGCGCCACGAGAACTCCCCACGAAGATGGGGACCGGCCCAAGCACAACCGGGCGGACCGGCGCCCGCAGGGAGGACAGACCATGAAGACCAGACTTCTGCTTGCCGCGCTCGGCCTCGGCCTCGCCGGTGCCGCTTCGGCTCAGTCGGTGGGCGTCAGCATCGTCAACTTCGACAACAACTTTCAAACGCTGCTTCGCAACGGCATGGCAGTCCATGCCGAAGAGCTGGGCGTCGACATCCAGATCGAGGACGCCCAAAACGACATGGCCAAGCAGCTCGATCAGGTGAACAACTTCATCGCCAATGGCGTGGATGCGATCGTCGTGACGCTGGTGGACAGCTCGGCCGGGCCCGCCCTGACCCAGGCCGCCGAAGCGGCCGGCGTTCCCCTCGTCTACGTCAATCTCGAACCCGCAAACCTGGCCGATCTTCCCGCAAACCAAGCCTATGTCGGCTCCAACGAGGTCGAGTCGGGCACATTGGGCGCCACCGAGGCCTGCCGCCTTCTGCGTGAGGCTGGCGCGGCCGAAGCCACGGGCGTGATCCTGATCGGCGACCTCGCCCATCAGGCGGCGGTGCAGCGGACCAAGGACGTCCACGACGTTCTGGCCACCCCTGACTGCAGCTTCATCACCATCACCGACGAGCAGGTGGGCGGCTGGTCGCGCGAGGGCGGCTCCAACCTGATGACCAACTGGCTGTCCTCGGGCGATACGCCGGACGTGGTCTTCGCCAACAACGACGAGATGGCGTTGGGGGCGATCCAGGCGCTCAGCGCGGCGGGCGTTCCCAAGGAGGACGTGATCGTTGTTGGCATCGATGCCACTGCGGATGGGTTGCAGGCGATGCAGGCCGAAGACCTCGACGTGACCGTGTTCCAGAACGCCAAGGCGCAGGGCGCAGGCGGCCTCGATACCGCCCTGGCCCTCGCCAAGGGTGAGACGGTGACGAGCCCCGTCTACGTCCCCTTTGAGCTAGTCACCCCCACCAACATGGCCGACTACATCGGCACGAACTGATCAGGCGCGTGCAACACTCCACCGGAGCGGCATGCCGCTCCGGCTCGACGACTTCGGCGATGCGGTGCAGCGCCTCATATTTTTGGAGTTGGAACTGGCTGCAATCCTCGCTCACCAGCGGCATCGCCAAAAGAGCGCTCCACGCGATGGCAAGAGAGTCTTGAACTCTTGACCGGTCCTAAAGAGGACTGGCGGGTGCAGGGCTGCTATAATTTAGGTTATGCGACTCAGCTCAAAGAGTCGGCACATTCTATTTCGAACTGCGACAGGTACGTAGATCCACGGAGTTACCTGGAGGATGCGATGCCCTGCCCGTTCGTTCACCTGAGCTTGGAGGAGCGCCGGCAGTTGGCGCGGCTGCGCGAGCAGAAGATTGCGATCGACGAGATCGCCCGGCGACTCGGCCGACACCGCTCGACCATCTACCGCGAGCTGAAGCGCAACTGGTGGCACGACGCCGAGGTGCCGCAGGCCAAGGGCTATTGGCCGGTCACGGCCCAGCAGTTGGCGGACGGACGACGCCGGTCCTCCTGCAAACTGGCACGCCACCCGGACCTGCGCGCAGCGGTCATCGACCGCCTCAAGGACGGCTGGTCGCCCGAGCAGATCGCGGGCCGCCTCAAGGTCGAACCTGGGAGCGGGCCACAGCACTGGCTCTGCCACGAGACGATCTACCGGTTCGTGTACTCCGCCGAGGGCCAGAGCCAGGAGCTCGCCCAGTATCTTCCCGAGCGCCGCCGGGCCCGCAAGCCAAGAAGCTTGGTGTTTCCAGGGACCTCGCGCATCCATCACCGTCCCAAGGAGGTGAATGTCCGGGCGGAGTTCGGCCATTGGGAAGCCGACCTGATGATCTTCCGTAAGAGCACGGCCCGGCCAACGTGGCCACGGTGGTCGAGCGCAAGAACCGCTTCACCGTGCTGTTCCGCAACAACGACCGTCGCTCCAAGCGTAAGCGTCTGGTCTAGCTGCTCTGACGGTCGGAGATGCCGAGGGATAGTGTCCGCTTGTGGATGATGGACACTATCGGGGTCTGGGGTGGCACGAGGGCGGAAGCGGCGGGTCTGGTCGGACGAGGAGAAGCGGACGATCTGCGCGCAGACGCGGGTGCCGGGTGTCTTGGTGAGCCAAGTTGCGCGGCGCACCAACGCGAACACCAATCTGGTCTTCACCTGGCTGCGGGATCCGCGGTTCGCGCCCGACAAGGCGACCGAAGAGACCAACCTCTTCCTGCCCGTCGAGATCGTCGGGGAGCACGACTGCCCTGCTGAGCCTGCAACACCAGCCGTCGAGAGCCGGATCGAGATCGACTTGGCCGGCGGCCACCGGCTGCGGATCACGGGCCACTACTGGCCTGCCTCCCGAAATCGGATCCATCTGTAATGTCAGCGGAGCTGACGATGAGCTGCTACCCGAGTCTGGACCACCCGGCTGGCCTCTCCCGG
>NZ_JAGGJP010000029.1 GCF_017872975.1 Rubellimicrobium aerolatum | reverse complement strand
GGCGGGTCTTCGTATTTTCTGGGCTTGCGCTCCCCTGGGTTGCTCGATCGCGCCGCTCCGTGAGTCCGGGCGGCCTTCCGGCCACAGTGCCGGAGGGAGAACGGGCAGGCAACGCCTTTCAGGTTGTGAGCCACGGGGCAGGGGCCTCGGAGGCCTCCGCGGAGGGCCGGTCAAGGCCTTCCGCAGCGAAGCGAGGACAGGCCTTGACGGGACCGCAGCGGCCCACGCTCCCCCGCGTCCCTTCCGAGGCCCCTGGCATCGGAAGGGACTGCCCAGCGGCGAGCGTTCTTTCGTCTGCCGAGCGCCGCCGGGGCGGGATCAGTCGAAGAAGCCCCAGAAGCCCCCGCCCGCCTCCTCCGGTCCATGCTCCTCGTTGGTGAGCCCATTGACGTAGAGCACCATGTTGACGGGCTCGAACTCCAGGCCGTGGAACTTGGCCGCCAGCCGCCCACCCCGGTCGATGACGTGGAACACCGCGCCGTGCATCTGCTGGCCGTCCTCAGTGGGCGTGAAGGTGTTGGCGTAGGCCTCCGACAGCGCGCGCGTGGCGTCCTCCGCGTCCTCGGGGCGGATCGTGAGGAAGCGCCAGTTGAAGGGGTCGAGCCCCTGCGCCTCGCCGTAGGCCCGCATCACCTCGGGGGTGTCGGCGGTGGGGTCGGTGGTCACGGTGACGAACTCGACCATGTCGCGCATGGGCGAGGCGTTCACCTTCCCCTGCACGTCGGCCATCACCTGACTCTGGAGCGGGCACAGGTCGGTGCAGCTCGCGAACACGAAGTCGAGCACCACGACCTTGTCGGCGAAGTCCGCGAGATTGACCGGGGCGCCGTCCATGTTCACGAGGTCGAAGGGCGGCGCCGGCTGGTCGATGACCTGGAAGAAGCGCTCCTCGCCCAGCATGTAGCTGTCGATGCCCGCGGCCTCGTCATGCGCCCGCGCCGCCGGGGCTAAGGCCAGAAGGGCAAGGATGAGGGCGGTCGGGAACGTGCGGCGCATGGGGTCTCTCCTTTGCGGCGCCAGCTAGGGGCCGACGCAGCGCCTGTCCACGCCCGGCGGTGTCGCAGGGTCAGGGTGGTGGCGAGGCCATGGACCGTCATCGCTTCAGCCCTCCCGGGAGGGGTCGAAGGCCAGGAGCCGGAGCGCGTTCAGCGTCACCAGCACCGTGGCGCCGGTGTCGGCCAGGATGGCGATCCAGAGCCCGGTGACGCCCAGCACTGTGGTGACGAGGAACACGGCCTTGAGCCCGAGGGCCACCGCGACGTTCTGGCGGATGTTGCCCATGGTGGCGCGGGCGAGGCGGATCATGGCAGGCACGTCGGCCACGCGGTTCCTGAGGATCGCGGCGTCGGCGGTCTCGAGCGCCACGTCGGTGCCCGAGCCCATGGCCACGCCCACGCTCGACTGTGCCAATGCCGGCGCGTCGTTGATGCCGTCGCCGATCATCATCACGCCGCCATGGTCCGCCATGTCCCGGATGGCCTTGACCTTGTCCTCTGGCATCAGCTCGGCGCGGTGGTCGAGCCCGAGCCCGCCCGCGATGGCTGCGGCGGTGCGGGGATTGTCGCCCGTCAGCATGATCCCCTCGATGCCGAGCGCGCGGAGCTGGCGGATGGCGTCGGCCGCGTCCGCGCGCGGCTCGTCGCGCATGGCCACGAGCCCCAAGCTCCGGCGCTCGCGGTAGACCACCACGACGGTTTTGCCCTCGGCCTCCAGCGCGGTGGCGGCCCGGATGCCCTCGCCGTCGAGAGCACCGCTCTCGGCTGCGAACTTGGGCGAGCCGACCCAGGCCTTCTCGTCGCCTACCATCGCCTCGACCCCCTTGCCGACGATGGCGCGGGCTCCGGTGGCAGCGAGAGCCGCCACCTTCGCGGCTTCGGCGCGCGCGAGGATCGCCATGGCGAGCGGATGGCTCGATCCCGCCTCGACCCCGGCCGCCACGGCCAGCACCTCGGCCTCGGTGGCCCCCGCCAGGGGGATCACGTCGGTGACGGACGGACGGCCCACCGTCAGAGTGCCGGTCTTGTCGAAGGCCACGCGCGTGGCCTTGGCGGCGGCCTCGATGACCGCGCCACCCTTCATCAGCAAGCCCCGCCGCGCGCCTGACGACAGGCCCGAGGCGATGGAGGCCGGCACCGAGATCACCAGCGCGCAGGGGCAGCCGATCAGCAGCAGCGCCAGCCCACGATAGACCCATGTGCCCCAGTCGCCCCCCATGAAGAGCGGCGGCACCACGATGACCAGAAGCGCCACGCCGACGATGGCCGGCATGTACCAGCGCGAGAAGCGGTCGATGAACCGCTCGGTCGGCGCCCGGGCGCTCTCGGCCTCTTCCACCAGCGCGATGATGCGCGAGATGGTGTTGTCCTCGGCCGCCTTGGTGACGCGGACGCGCAAGGCGGCCTCGGCGTTGATGCTCCCTGCGAAGACGGGATCACCTGGCCCGCGCGTGACCGGCACGCTCTCGCCTGTCACCGGGCTCTGGTCCACGCCGGACGTGCCCTCCACCACCTCGCCGTCAGCCGCGATGCGGTCGCCGGGGCGGGCCAGGATCACCTGGCCCACTCGGAGCGAGGCCGCCGGCACCTCACGCGTGGCGCCGTCCTCGCCTATGAGGAGCGCGGACTTCGGCACCAGGTCCGAGAGCGCCCGGATCGAGGCCCGCGCCCGGTTGGCGGCCACGCCCTCCAGCACCTCGCCCACGGCGAACAGGAACACCACGAGAGCCGCCTCCTCGGCCGCGCCGATGAACAGCGCGCCGGTGGCGGCGATGGTCATCAGCATCTCGATGGTGAAGGGCAGGCCCGCCCGCAGCGCGGCGAAGGCGCGCCGCGCGACGGGGGCCACGCCCACGAGGGTCGCGGCGAAGAAGGCCCAATAGCCCAGCTCGGCGCTCGTCAGCAGCTCAACGCCCCAGGCCAGCGCCAGAAGCGCGCCCGTCAGGATCACCAACCGGCCTTTGGCCGTCTGGTGCCAGCTCTTGTCCCGGTCGGCAGGATCGTCGTGGGCGTGGCCCGCCTCGCCGTGGCCCTCGTCGGCCGAGCCGGATGCGGCGACGTCGGTGCCGATGGCCGCGGCCGGTCCTGCCGCCGCGCCGGCCGTGAGCGCGGCCTGGGCGCCGGGGACGGCCGCAGCGGCGCCCCCTACGGCTTGGTCCGCCTGCCCCGGCAGCACGAAGGGGCGGCGCGCCGTCTCGGGCGCGGCGACGCCGTAGCCCAAGGCCCGCACGGTCGCCTCGACGCCCTCGCGCGAGGTCCGCGCCGGGTCGAGCACGAGGCGCAGCCGCTCGCGCATCGGCAGCACCTCGACGGCGCTGACACCGGGCAGGCGCTCGACGGCGCTGCGCACCTTGGTCGCGCAGGAGCCGCAGTCCATGCCCGACACCGTCCACTCGCAGGCGATCCCGCCTGGCGTCCCCGCCGCTGCCCTTGCCGTCTTCGCGTCGTCGTCCATCATGCTTCTCCCGGGCCCCGAGTCGGGCCGGTTGCCGTTGCTGAGCCGCAGACCTAATGTCTCTAGCAGCTAGAGGTTCAAGAGGTATCTCGTGCTCACCATCGGCAAGCTGGGGCAGGCCACCGGCACCAAGGTGCCCACCATCCGCTACTACGAGCAGGTCGGGCTCCTGCCTCGGCCGGAGCGCTCGTCGGGCAACCAGCGGCTCTACGGGCGGGCGGCCCAAGGGAGGCTCGCCTTCATCCGCCACGCGCGCGAGCTGGGCTTTCCGCTCGACGCCATCCGCGAGCTGCTGAGCCTCCAGGACCGCCCGGACCAGCCCTGCGCCGCGGCCGACCTGATCGCCCGCCGCCAGCTCGCGGCCGTCGAGGCGCGCCTCGCGCGCCTGCGGTCCCTCAAGGGCGAGCTGGAGCGCATGGTGGCGCAGTGCGCCCACGGCACCGTGGCCGACTGCCGCGTGATCGAGACGCTGGCGGACCACGGGCTCTGCGAGGGCGCGCACGAGGTGGCGCCGGCCGCGACCGGCGGCGTCGCGCTTTCCTGATCGGGGGCTCGGGCTCCGCGTGCTACCTCTCCCCCGTTCCTGACCGAAAGGCCGACCCTATGACGCTCACCCGACCGACCCGCCGCGCCACCCTACTGGGCCTGACCGCGATGGCCGCGGCCTCTGCGCTGCCCCTGCGCGCGCAAGCCCCGGTCGGCACGGTCGCGGTGCTCAAGGACCCAGGCTGCGGCTGCTGCGAGGCTTGGGCCGACACGCTGCGCGCCGAGGGCTTCGTTGTCACCGTCGAGGAGGCGGACAACGACGCAATGGAGCGTGCGCGGATCGTGGGCAGCGTGCCCGGCGACCTCTACGGCTGCCACACCGGCCGCATGGGCGAGCTGGTCATCGAGGGCCACGTGCCGGCCGCCGACATTCTCCGCCTGTCTGCCGAGGCGCCGGATGCCGCGGGCCTCGCGGTGGCGGGGATGCCGATGGGCTCGCCGGGCATGGAGACGGACGGGATGCGGGACGCCTTCGACGTGGTGCTCTGGCGCCGCGACGGCACGACCGAAGTGTTCGCGAGCTACCCGGCCGCGTGACGGCACGCGCTGCCGGGCGCTGCTGAGGCCGTCCAGGTCTCAGCCTAGCCCTGATACCCCCGCCGCCGCTTGGCCCCTGCCATCCGCTCCAGCTCAGCGCGCGCGGCCTCGGGCTCCGCGAACCAGTCGGCCCGCCGTCGCCCTGGGCTCCCGATCCGCCCCCAGGCCCGCTCCACCCCCGGCTCGCCAAACAAGCTGGTGGCGAGCGCCACGCTGTAGAAGCGGCGCATGTTGCACGCCGGCTCCACGCGAGTGAGCACCACGGGCGCAGCCGGGGCGGGGCCAGGGTCGGCACGATCTGCGGGCGCATCGGGGCAGGCATCCTGCGCCGCCAGCCAATCCAGGAGGTCGAGCTGCACGGGCTGCGCACGCCTGTCCTTCATGCGCAGAGCCGCCCGATGGTGGCGTGGTGGACGTTGAAGCTCCGGGCGATGCTCGACAGGCTCTCGCCCTCGTCGTGCCGACGCCTGGCTTCGCGCTGCTGGTGCGGCGTGAGCTTGTGCGGCCGGCCCATCTTACGCCCTTCCCTCTTGGCCCTCTCTCGGCCTTCTGAGGTGCGCGCCCGGATCAGCTCGCGCTCGAACTCCGCAAGGCCCGCCAGCACCGTCAGCATGAGCCGCCCGTGCGGGGTGGTGGTATCGGCCCAGGCATCCCCTAAGCTACGGAACGCAGCACCCCTCTCAGCCAGGGCCGCCAGCACATTCAAGAGGTCCCGCGTGCTCCGGGCCAGCCGGTCGAGCCGCGTGACCACCACCACGTCGCCGTGCTCCACCTCGCGCAGGAGCTTGGCGAGCTGCGCACGGTCCGCCTTGGCGCCCGAGGCGGTCTCGCGGAACACGCGCGTGGCCCCCGCCGCGTGGAGCTGGTCGAGCTGTGCTGCGAGCGACTGGCCGTCCGTGCTCACCCTCGCGTAGCCCAGAAGCCGGCCGCTTGGGACGGCGACGGTAGCAGGTGCGCCGGGGGCTTGCGGGGGCTCTACTTTCGCGCAGGACATAAGCGCGGCCTAACCCTTTGTAGCGCTTAGGTCCAGCGCACGGATCGAAACTCACGAGTTTAGCGAACATTTAAACTCCACCGACCCTCTAGGGGAACCTACAGCCTCACCGTCCTGAGCCGCAGCGCATTGGCGATCACCGACACCGACGACAGGCTCATGGCCAGCGCCGCCAGCATGGGCGACAGCAACAAGCCGATAAACGGGTAAAGCACCCCGGCCGCGACCGGCACGCCCAGGGCGTTGTAGATGAAGGCGAAGAACAGGTTCTGCCTGATATTCCGAATGGTCGCCCGGCTGAGGCGGCGCGCCTTGACGAGGCCCCCGAGGTCACCCCGGATCAGCGTGACGCCCGCGCTCTCCACCGCCACGTCCGCCCCCGTGCCCATGGCGATGCCCACGTCCGCCTGCGCAAGGGCGGGCGCGTCGTTCACCCCGTCCCCGGCCATGGCCACCGTACGGCCCTCGCTTTGAAGGCGCTGGATCACGGCGTGCTTGTCCTCGGGCAGCACGTCCGCGATCACCTCGTCGATGCCGACCTGTTCGGCCACCGCGCGAGCTGTGCGGGCGTTGTCGCCGGTCAGCATGACGATGCGCAGCCCGTCGGCGTGCAGCGCCCGGATCGCCTCGGCCGTGGTGGCCTTGAGCGGATCGGCCACGGCGATCACACCGGCAGCGCGGCCATCGAGCGCCACGAACATGGCCGTCTCCCCTCGGGCGCGCCGCGCGTCGGCGACCTGCGCCAGGGGCGTGGGATCGGCCCCGACCGCCTGCATCATCGCGGCGTTGCCGATGGCCACCTCGCGACCCGCCACCCGGCCCCGCACGCCCTTGCCCGTCAGGCTCTCGAAGTTCTCGGCCTCGGGGGCCTCCACGCCCCGCTCGGCCGCGCCCGTCACGATAGCCCGCGCCAGCGGGTGCTCCGACAGGCGCTCCAGCCCCGCAACCCCCGTCAGGAGGTCGCGCTCGCTGAACCCGGAAACCAGCTCCACCCCAACCAAGGCCGGGCGGCCCTCGGTCAGCGTCCCGGTCTTGTCCACCACCAGGGTGTCCACGGCCGCAAAGCGCTCGATGGCCTCGGCGTTCTTGATGAGCACGCCCGCCTGTGCGCCCTTGCCCACCCCCACCATGATTGACATGGGCGTGGCGAGCCCCAAGGCGCAGGGGCAGGCGATGATGAGCACCGACACCGCCGCCACCAGCCCAAAGGTCAGGGACGGCTCCGGCCCCCAGGCCCACCAGGCCGTGAAGGCCAGCGCGGCCACCACGATTACCAGGGGCACGAACCAGCCCGAAACCCGGTCGGCGAGCTTCTGGATCGGCGCCTGGCTGCGCTGCGCCTCGGCCACCATCTGCACGATGCGAGCGAGCATCGTGTCGGCGCCCACCCGCTCCGCCCGCATCACGAAGGCGCCCACCTGGTTGATCGAGCCCCCCGTAACGGCATCGCCTTCCGCCTTGGTCACGGGGATGGGCTCGCCGGTGATCATGGACTCGTCAACCGTCGAGCGCCCCTCCAGCACCGCGCCGTCCACGGGGATGCTCTCGCCTGGCTTCACGCGCAGCCGGTCGCCGGCCACGACCTGCTCCAGGGGCACGTCCTCGTCCCAGCCGTCCTCGGCGAGGCGGTGCGCGGTCTTGGGCGCAAGGTCGAGGAGCGCCCGGATGGCGGAGCCGGTCCTTTCCCGCGCCCGCAGCTCCAGCACCTGCCCCAGGAGCACCAAGGTCACGATCACGGCCGCCGCCTCGTAGTAGACCGCCACCTCGCCCTCGTGCCCCCGCAACTGCGCAGGGAAGAGCCCGGGCGCCAGCGTCGCCACCACCGAATAAGCGTAGGCCACGCCCACACCCAAGCCGATCAGCGTGAACATGTTGAGGTGCCGCGTTCGCACCGAGGCCCAGCCCCGCACGAAGAAGGGCCAGCCCCCCCAGAGCACCACCGGAGTAGCCAAGGCCAGCTCGATCCAGTCGAGGGCACGCGCCGAGACGAAGGGCTGGTCGGGAAAGAACAGATGCCGCCCCATGGCCACAAGGGCGAGCGGCACCGTCAGCACCGCCGAGACCATGAGACGGCGGCGCATGTCGAGGTATTCCTCGGACGGGCCCTCATCGAGGGATGCGACCTTGGGCTCCAGCGCCATGCCGCAGATGGGGCACGTGCCGGGACCGATCTGCTCGATCTGCGGGTGCATCGGGCAAGTGTAGATCACGTCCTTCGGTCCCGACGCGGGCGCCCGTGGTGCCGGATGGGCGTAGGCCTCAGGCTGGGCCACGAACTTCTGCCGGCACCCGGCCGAGCAGAAGTGGTAGGTCCGGCCTCCGTGCTGGGCATGGTGGGGCGTGGTGGTGGGGTCCACGAACATCCCGCAGACCGGATCGTGAACCTTGGATGCGTCCCCAGCGGTCGCGCGGGTTGCAGGATCATGGGTGCGAGAAACGTGAGCGTCCGCCGCTAAGGGCCCTTGAGGCCCATGGCTGGTTCCGAGCCGGTTGTCGCTCATCTGTCGGTCCCCCTTGTCTGATCCGCATTTGTGAAGCTTGCCTCGCGTGCGGCCGCCTCAGCTTCCGCGACCATCCGGCTCAGGCACCAGCGCGCATAGACGTGGGCACCGATGCGTCCGAGAACGCGGCCCATGGGTGGGCGAGGCAGGTCGTAGTCGATGAAGCACCGCAGACGGCTCCCCTGCCTCTCCACGGCTATGTGAAAGCCGAGCTGGTAGGCACCGAACACCAGCAGTTGCGGCTCCTCGACCGTCTCCCAGACCTTGCGACGCGGCGGGTCGCGCTCCGTCACCACCTCCACGATGCGGAGCCGCAACCCGAGCACTCGGCCTTCGACACGGATCACCGATCCGACCGCACGGCCCTGCGAGGCATCCAGGCGGTACTGCATCGAGCCGCCTAGCATCATGGCGGAGGGACGGGTCATGTGACGCCCGAGCCGAAGTGGATCGTCAAGGGCCGCGAAGATGGCTTCCGGCGGGCCAGGCACGATCCGCTCGACCTCTCTCGCGTAAGGATGGCTCACGTTGGCCCCCATGGTGTGGCTTGTGGCTGGCCCTCCCCAGTGCTGCTGCATCGGGAAGGGCCTTACGAGCAGGCTCAGCAGCGACCCGAGCTGCTCATTCCGAGGCTGCCGGGGGTTCCACGCCCATGCGCTCCAGCATGGCGCGCATCTCGGCGATCTCCTGCTCCTGCGCGTCGATGATGGCCTGCGCCATGGCGCGGGTCTCCTCGTCGTCGCCGTGCTCCAGCTCGGCGCGGGCCATGTCGATGGCGCTCTGGTGGTGGGGGATCATCATCAAGAGAAAGTCCGCGTCGGGGTCGCCCGAGGACTCCATGGGCATCGTCTGCATCATCGTCTGCATCGCGCCCATCATGCCCTGCATGTGCTCGGGCATCGCGCTCATGTCCATCTGGCCCATGGCGCCGTGGTCCATCATCTGTCCGCTCCCGCCGGACTGGTCGTCCTGAGCCGAGGCGAGGCTGGCCGTCAGCGCCAGGACGCCTCCGGCGATCAGCGTGGCAAGCTTGGTCATGTCAGGTTCCTTCCATTCTGCATGAGGCCCTCTGGGCGGCCAGCGGACTGGCCAGAGGCAGATCGGGGCCGAGGGCCGGAGCACCCCGATCAGACTCGTGAGCATCTGGACCGTTTGGCCCAAGGGACGACCTTCGGCCGCTCAGTCCGAGGTGCCTGGTAGGTAGACGACGCCGTTCGGGCCATCGCCCACCGGTACGGTCGCGAGGACGCTCCGCGTGGTCAGGTCGATGATCGAAAGACTGTCGGCGCGGATGTCCGTCACGAAGGCGGCCTGGTCGCTGACGCTGACCCCATGTGGGCCGTCGCCGACGCTGATTGTCGCCACGACGCCATTGCTCGCGACGTCGATCACGGACACCTGGTCCGACGGCTCGTCCTCGAAGCCCTCGTTGGCCACGTAGACGCTGCGACCGTCAGGCGTGGCGTGGACCTGGATCGGGCCGTTGCCGACCGGGACCCTGGCCATGACCTCGCGCGTCGCGGTGTCGATCACCGCCACCGCATCCTCGTCGCGCAGCGAGACATAGGCCCGGCTCCCATCGGGCAGGAAGCCCACCTGGACCGGCGCCGCGCCGACGACGATCCGCGCTACCTCGGCTTGGCTGGCGAGGTCGATGACCGAGACGGTCCCGTCCTCGACATTGGCAACGTAAAGCTCTCCCCCCAGCGGGCTGGCGCGCAGGCCATGGGGGTAGTCGCCGGTCGCGATGGTGCCGACGACCTCCCGCAAGGCCAGGTCGATCACCGACACGGTGTCGTCCCCGGCGTTCGTGACAAAGGCGCGACGGCCCTCGGTGTCCGTGACCACATGGGCCGGGTGGCTCCCCACGGGGATCTCGGCCACGGAGCCCGTCGCAGGCTCCGTGGCATCCAGAAGAATGAGCAGGCCCGGGCTGGCCTCGCCTTCGTGGGAGTGTTCATGCCCGTGACCCTCGCCCTTCGGCTCGCCCACAGCGAACAGCCATCGGCCGTCTGGACTGGCATCGACGTTGTGAGGCGCCACGGGGACGGGGACCGTGGCGACGCTCCCCGTCGCAAGGTCGACCAGGCTCAGGGACCCGCCGTTCTGGTCGGCGGTCACGACCCGTCCGCTAAGGCCAGCAGAACTTGCCTCCAGGCTCTGTGCCAAGCCAGGAGTAGCGGTGATGGCGCCTACAAAGAGGCCGACCGCAGCGGCCGTCCAGGGCGATAGGGAGAAGCATGTCATAGTGGAACTCCCGTTCCAAGGCGTGAAAGGTTGGGGTGAGGAGGCGGCAGCCCGACAGGGCTCTCCCTGCCGTGCATGGGCTACGCCGGGGCGGGGCCGCGCGGCCCCGCCAGAGATCAGCCGCTGTTACGCGTGGCCTCGGCCTGATAGGCCCGTTCCCGCTCCGGCCAGGTGCTCTTGATGTAGGCCAGCACGGCCTCGGTCTCGGTGTCCGAGAGGAGGCCACCGAAGGCCGGCATGTCGCTCTGGTAGCCGGGCACGAGGGCCGCGAGGCCCTCCCGGGTGATCCGAAGAAGATCTTGGTCGGAGTGGTGCCAGGTGTGGCCCGAGGCGTCATGGGGCGGCGCCGGCAGCCGTCCATCAGGGCCGGGGCTTGTCCAGTCCGGCTGGCCTTCGAGGTTCGCGCCGTGGCAGGCCGCGCAGTGCGCCGCGTAAAGCTCCTGCCCGAGCTGGAGGGTGTCCGCGTCCACAGCACGGCCAAGGACCTCGACCGGTGGGTCGGACGGGTTCTCCGCCCATCCCCGTCCGACCAAGAGGCCGAGGGCCGCCGCACCGCCGAGGGCAAGGACCACCGACGCGGCGCGTCGGGAGCGGTTCCAAGCTGTCATGTCAACATCCTGACTGGGTTCCGGGCAGCCATGCGCGCGGGCTCCCGCAAGGGCACAAGGCCAGCCACCGATGGGCGGGGCCGCTCAGGTCAGGATGAGGAGGCGGGGCGGAAAGGGGTCGGGCGGGTCGCTTCGGCCGCGCAGGTCGAGGATCGCCGGAACGCCTCGGGGGCCCGAGATCGCCGCACCCACCTCGGGCGCAAAGCTCACCGAAAGGTCGGCGAGCACGGGGGCTACGCAGCCGATGTAGCAGAGGAGACCAGCCTCGTCGCTTGCGCCACCAGCGCGGCAGTCGTGGCAGTGCGCCTTCTCGACGGAACCGGAGTCGTGGACCGTCATGGAGGCCATGCTCAGCGCCATCGTCGTAGTGCTTGCCGCCTGCGTGACCGACCACATGGCGATCACCGCGATTAGCAGGACGACAAGGGCACGGACCATACTCGCCATGCTAGGATGCATGGCTCGCCCTAGCTCAATGTCAATGGCTCCGATGTCGCAGCGGGGAGCTATAGCTCTCGCCAGGGCCGGATGACGATCTTCACGTCCCGGTCGAGACGCGTGAGGAACCCCATCAGCCGCTCCACCGAGAAGCCGTCGAGCCGGTAGTTCACAAGTTGAGATACCTTGGGCTGGGGCAGCCCGAGGAGCACGCCCGCCTCGGCCTGCTTGAGCCGGCGCGCCTTGACGATCTCGTTGATCGCCATGGCGAGGCTGAGCTTGGTCTGCCGCTCCTCGGGGTTGGGCAGGCCAAGGTCGGCGAACACGTTGCCGCTGCCGCGGATGACCTTGACTGGTGGCTCCTCCACGTCGGCCGCCTTCCGCTACGCTGCCCGCCTGGGCAGGTGCCGGATGGCCTCGCCCGCCTCGCGCTCGGCCTGCACCAGCTCCCACTGCGCCTGAAGGGCGAGCCAGAACTGCGGCTCCATCCCGAACCAATGGCCGAGGCGGAGCGCCGTGTCGCCGGTGACGCCCCGCTTGCCTGCAATGATCTGGCTCACCCGGTTGGGCGGCACCGCGATCTGGCGCGCGAACTCTGTGGGGGTGACCCCCAGTTCCTCCAGCTCGTCCTTGAGGACAGTCCCGGGGTGGACGGCTCGCATGAACATGGGTCGGCCCTCCTTGGCCTAGTGGTAGTCCACGATCTCGACCGCGCTCGGGCCCGCCTGCCCGTCCGGCCACTCGAAGCAGACGCGCCACTGGTCGTTGACGCGGATCGACCACTGCCCCGCCCGGTCCCCCTTCAGCGCCTCCAGCCGGTTGGAGGGCAGCACCCGTAGGGCGTCGAGCGAGGGCGCGGCGTTCAGGATCGCGAGCCGCTTGCTGGCCTGCGCCTCGATGCCGCTGAACGGTTTGACGAACTCGCCCATGGCGAACCGCTCCGTCTTCTTGTCGCGGTAGCCCAGGATCATGGGTCACAGAGGTAGTGAGGTTGACGATATACGTCAATCGTCAAGGTGAATGGCCTCACAGCCCGTAGCTGATCCCGTGGCCCCTTGGCTTGAGCGCGTGCTCCTCCCGCCCCTCCTCGTGCGTTCGCTCCCCGTGCGCCTGGCCCTCGCGCCCATGGCCAAGCCCCTCCCGCTCCTGCGCCACCGGCCTGGCGCGGTCCAGCACCTCCCTGAGCTGCTCGCGGATGGCGTCGTGACCCTGGGCCGCCCGGCTGGCGTCCTGCTCCCTGAGCCGCGCCAGTTCCTCGCGCACCTGGTCCACGCCGCGCGCGGGCAGGCCCGCCGCCGGCTCCTCGCGCTCCGTAACGCGCTCTGCCCCCGGCCGTGCCCGGTCCCGCAGGGCCTCCAGCCGCTCGCGGATGGCCTCGGTGCCGAGGCTGCGCTCCCGGCTCTCCCGGTCCAGCCCGTGGGCCGGCGGGCCTGCCGAGAGGCCCGCCTCCCGCTCGTGCTGCGGCCCGTCCTGGGCGTGGTGGGAAGCCTCGCGCGTGCGGAGGCGCTCCAGCCGCTCCTTGATGCTGTCCCGGCTGGCCTGGCGCTCGGCCCGCGAGTCGCGGCCCCGCTCCTCGCCGGGCGCGGGCCCATGGGCGAGGCCGTGGGTGGGGCCGCGCTCCCGCTCCGGCCTGTGCCCCGTCCCGATCCCCTGCCGCTGGGCTGCGGCCCGGAGCGCGGCGAGGCCGGCCCTGATCCGGTCGGCGCCCTCCTCGCGGGCGTGCGCGTAGGTCTCGCGCGCCGCTTCCGCCCTCTGGCGCACCTCCTCGCGCAGGGCCTCCCTCAGCCGCGCCAGCTCGGCCAGCAGGCTGCGGGCCTCCCGCGCCTCGTGCACCTGGGCGCCCCGCTCGGTGACGGGCTGGTATTCCCAGCCCTCCCGCTCGGCCGCGCGCTCCTCGCGTCGCTCGATGGCGCTCACCACGGGGCCGAGCTTCACCTCGGGCGCCCGGTCCAGGTTGTCGGCCCGCGCCTCGTGCCCGAGGCTGCGCGCCTCCTCGCGCTGCACGGCCAGCGTGCGGTGGTCCACGCGCTCGGCGACGTGCGCCTGCTCCAGGGCACGGTTCTGCATCTCGGCCCACCTCTCCCGCATGGCGGCGATCTCCGGCCCGCCGGTCTGCTTGGCGTCGAGCACGCGAGTCTTGTCGGTGAGCCCCTCCCTGCCGAGCGCCCGCGTGGTGGTCAGCACGTGGGCGTGCCAGTTGCGTTGGTCCCCCTCCCGGTGCGGCGCGTGGATCGCCACGTCGGCCGCCACCCCGTAGCGGGAGACGAGCTCGCGGGCGAAGCCCTCCACGAGGAGGCGTCGCCCCGAGGCGTCCAGCTCGTGCGGCAGCGCCAGCTCCCATTCGCGCGCGGTGACGCTGTTGGAGCGGGTCTCGCGCGCTTCGGCGGCGTTCCAGAGCGCCTGGCGGTCGTGGGCCCAGGCGGGCGCGTCCTCGGGCGCCACGATGAATGAGGCCTCCACGCCCTGCTTGGCGCGGTAGTCGTGCACCCGTCCCTCGCGCTCGCACGTGATGCGCTCGGCCGTGCGGTAGGCGATGGCCGCCGTCGCGGACCGCCCCTCCGAGCGGCGCACCGACTTCACGCTGAGGTGATAGCTCGCCACGGCCGCCTCACCCACGCCCGCGCCAGGCGGCGCGCGTGGTGATGGCGAGGCTGTGGGCCAGCGGCGCGGGAGCAGGCGCGCCAGCGCCGCCGCGCGGCTCCGGGCGACCGCGCCAGCAGGAGCCTGGCGGCGGGTGCGGGTGCAACCCGCGGCGAGGCGCGAGCCTCGCCCTGAGCGCCCCGGCCCAGCGAGGCCCGGGGCGCTGGCGCGATCCAACGGCGTCCGTTGGCCGGGGAGGGTTCGGGAGGGCGGGACGCGCCTCCCGATCCGGCGCGCCGCGGCGGACGGGGTCGCCGTCGGCGGGGTGCGCTGCACCCCGGGAGACCGCACGGCAAACCCGCAGGGTTTGCGAAAGTGCGCCCTTCTCCCTCTGGTCGGCGGGCCCTCGCATGACCTCTCCGGGTTGTCCTCGCACTCAGCTTAGAGGAGAGTAAAGGTTCGATCTAGTGCCGCATGAAGGGAGTTCGCCGTGGCAGAGACGGAGCTGGAACGGGCCGAGAAGAGATACGCGCAGGCCAAGGCCAGGCTGCTCGCGCTGAAGAACCGGGCCGCCACCGCCGCCCGCAAGATGGACACGCGGCGCAAGGTCATCCTCGGCGGGGCGCTGGTCGATCTGGCGGGGCGGGATGCGACGGCCGCGGCGATGCTGGACCGGCTCGTGAGGAACCTCCCCCGGGAACAGGACCGCAAGGCGTTCGTGGGGTGGACGCCGGGGGGCGCGCTCCCGGAGGACGGGGCTGCGGATGGCGCTGAGGCAGGAGGTGGGGCGAGCTCGGCCGCGGTCCCTGCTGAACCCGCTCGGGGGGCCTGATCGTGGTTGCCGTCGCCTCCGCCCTCCGTGCCCTCACCCGCTGGGGCACCCTCCTGATCGCCGCCCCGGTCCTCGCCGTCTGGCTCCTGGTCTACCTCGCCATAGCCGTGGTGGTCGGCACCGTCCTCGGCATGATCCTGATCGAGCTGCTGGGCGGGAGCGCCTTCCAGGCCGCCTGGTGGCACGATCCCCTCCTCGTCGCTCTGGCCGGCCTCGCCTGCTTGGTGGCCGCCAACGCCTGGTCGCTGCGCACGGGTGTCCCCCTGCCCTGGCACGCTCGCCCCGGAGCCGATAGCCACGGCTCCGCGCGGTTCGCCACCAAGAAGGAGCGGCGCGCCCTCCAGGACGAGGCCGCCAGCTCGGGCCTCCTGATCGGCCGCGATGCCGAGACGGGCCGCCTCTTGCGCTACTCGGGGCCCGCCCACCTCCTCACCCTCGCCCCCACCCGCTCCGGCAAGGGCGTGGGCACCGTGATCCCCAACCTGCTCGTGGCCGAGCGTTCGGTGCTTTGCATCGACCCCAAGGGCGAGAACGCCCGGATCGCCGGCGAGGCGAGAAGGCGCTTCGGCCCCGTCCACGTCCTCGACCCCTTCGGTGTCACGGGCCTGCCCTCGGCCAGCTACAACCCACTCGGCCGTCTCCCGCCCTTCAGCCCCGACCTGGGCGAGGACGCCGCCTCCCTGGCGGAGGCCCTGGTGGTCGATGCACCTGGGCAGACGGGCGAGGCCCACTGGAACGAGGAGGCCAAGGCGCTCCTCTCCGGCCTGATCCTCTTCGCCGTCTGCCACGAGGACGAGGATCGCCGCACGCTGGCATCCGTGCGTGAGTACCTGACCCTCCCGCCTGAGCGCTTCCGTGAGCTGCTGGGGCTCATGCAGGCGAGCGAGGAGGCCGACGGCCTAGTCGCCCGCGCCGCCAACCGCTTCCTCGGCAAGTCCGACCGCGAGGCCTCGGGCGTGCTCTCCTCGGCGCAGCGGCACACCCACTTCCTCGACAGCCCCCGGATCGTCGCCAGCACGGCGCGCTCCGACTTTTCCTTCGCCAGCCTCCGCCACGAGGTCGCCTCCGTGTTCCTGGTGCTGCCGCCCAATCGCCTCGACGCCTACTCGCGATGGCTGCGCCTCCTGGTGAGCCAGGCGCTCGCGGAGATCGCCCGGGACGCGGAGGCGCACGGCGTGAGCGTGGGCACCCTTTCGGCAAACGGGGCCGCGGCCGGCGCAGCCGCCCTGCCCCATCTGCCGACGCCCGCCCTCTTCCTCCTCGACGAGTTCGCGGCCCTCGGCCGCCTGGAAGCGGTGGAGCGTGCCATGGGCCTCATGGCGGGCTACGGCCTCCAGCTCTGGCCCATCCTCCAGGACATGAGCCAGCTCCGCGCCCTCTACGGGGCTCGGGCCAGCACCTTCGTCGCCAACGCGGGCGTGCTGCAAGCCTTTGGGGTGAATGACCACGAGACGGCGAAGTGGCTAAGCCAGCTCATGGGCCAGGAGACCACCGCCTACGAGACACAGAGCCACCGCCCCGGGGATCCCCCGTCCACCTCGCTCCACCTCACCGGGCGCGACCTCCTTACCCCCGACGAGGTCATGCGCCTGCCCGCACACCTCCAGCTCCTGCGCGTGCAAGGCCAGCCCATGATCCTCGCCCAGAAGCTCCGCTACTTCGCCGATCCCGAGTTCGGAGGCCTCCATGCCGCCCCGCAAGGTCAGTGACCTCCTCGGCACCTCCGCGCCCGCGGTGGACGCGGCCAAGACGCCGGGCCGCGCCCTCGTCTCGACCGCGGCTCCTCCTCCCTCTGGAGTGCCCGGCGCCACCCCGCCGGACGGCACGGCCGCGCTCGCGGCCGAGCTGAACGACCTCACCCGCACCCTCGACGTGCTGGCCACCATCGTGGCCAGCGTGTCCGACCGCGTGGACGGCCAGACCGACGCCTTGGGCAAGCTCACGGGCACCGCGGCCGAGACGCGCCAGGCCGCCTTCGCCGCCCGTGCCCAGTCCGATCCCGGCAAACTGGCCGCCGAGGTCGGGCAGGCCCTCGACCGGGTCCTCCTGCCCCGTCTGGGCGAGCTGTCCGGCGCCGTCGAGCGCTTGGGTCGCATGAGCGAGGAGAGGAACGCCTACGGCAAGCTCCAGGGCCAGGTCATGGACCTCGGGCGCGACCTCCGCCACGCCCGCGAGCGCGCCGCGCTCTGGCGCGCTCGCCTGCCGGGGATCGGCTTGGCCGCGCTGCTCCTGGTGCTCGCCCTCCTTGTCCTCATGCCGCGCTTCGTCATGGCCCATCCCGTAGGCTGCCGCCTCCTAGGCGGGGACTGGCGCGACTGGTCCACCTATGGCGACGGCACCTCCTGCCTGTTCGAGTGGCCGTAGGCAGGACTTTGTAAGCAGTGGCCGGAGCAGGCTCCAGATGAGCTACCCCTTCTTGTGAGGGGTTTCCCATGTTACCCTTTCGGAAACCCGGCGACTTCGACCGGAAGAAAGGGGCAGTTAAGGGCATGGGGTTTACCGCATCAGAGGCGGCCAAGGAGGTCGGCAAGAGCCTTCCAACGATCACCAAAGCCATACAATCTGGCAAGCTCTCCGCGAACGGCGCGAAAGGGGGACCTTACAGCATCGAACCTGCCGAGCTGTTCCGAGTATGGCCTAGGGTTGCCGGCAAGGTTGAAGAAACCCCCAAGTTTCGACCCGAGGAAACCCTAGGAAACCCTAACCCCTTACCGGGCGAAGTTGACCTTCTGCAGGAGAAGCTTCGGTCGGCTCAGGCTCTGAACGAGCGGCTTTCAGATGAGGTGGGCGATCTGCGCGCCCGTCTCGATGCCGAAGGCGAGGAGCGGCGGCGTCTCACGGCTCTCCTGACCTACCAGCCCGAGAAGCCGACGCCAGCTCCGGTCCCTGAGTCCGCTCCTCAGGCCCAAGCTCAGCCTCGCCAGCGCTCCTGGTGGCAGCGCCTAAGAGGTGTCGAGGCCTAAGAGGCTCTGGCCCACCTGGAACAGGGGCTCTGGTCCCTGCTCTCCGATCCACCGTCTCGGCTGCGGGGATAGCCTCCGCCCTTCGCCCCGCAAGGGGCGGGTCCTCGCCATGCTCGCCTCGTCGCCGGCCCGCTGCGCGTGCCGCTCCTGCGGCTGCGCGTGGCTGCGATCCCGGCGCGAATCGCGCCGCCCTTGCGGGGCCAAGGGCTCCGGCTCCTGATCCCGCGCGATGGCGGCTCCGGGAACAGGAAGGAGGCGCGAGGCCCGGCCCGAGGGGCGCTCGCTCGTCTCTCTGCACCGTCGTGGCCCTCTTCTAAGCTCTCAGTTCTGGGTTCTCCCTGCCTGGCGGACTCGCGCTCTGCCTCAAGAGGACGCGGCGCCGCCGCGCTCCCGATCCTGGCCGGTTCGGCCCGCCTGCGCGGCCCGGGTCCTTGCCTCGACGGCCCGCCCCAGCTCGCCTAGCACTCGCGCCAGCCGGTCGTCTTCGACCTCCGCCAAGGGCAGCTCCGAGAGGGGCAGGGCGGCCTTGTGTTCCCGGAGCCATGCCGCCCGGTCCTCGCGCTCCTGCAGGACGTCGTCGGGTAGGGGCGGGGACGACGATAGCCAGTGCCCCAGGAGCTGCGCCGCTCGGGCGGGCAGGCTGAGCCGGTAGGCGTTGCTCACCTGGCGCACGCGGGGGCCGGGCGCGTCCTCCAGCACCTCGACCTTCTCGTGCCGCCTGAGCCAGTCCAGGAAGCCGTGCTCGCGCAAGGCGGAGAGCGCCCGCACCACGGCGTCCTTGGACCGCCGGAGCTTGCCCATGAGGTACAGGATCGAGGGCTCCAGCCGCCCGCTCCTGTAGCTCACCAGGTTGGCCAAGAGCTCCAGCACCTCCAGTGCCACGTGCCCCAGCGGCCCGCGCCGGCGCCCCGCCTGCCGCCCGGCCAGCTCGTAGCGCTTGGCGGCGAGCACCACGCGGCGCACCTCGGGCCGCGCCACCGGGCGCCACCACGCCCCTTCGCAGGTGCCCACGAGCCGCGAGCCGCGGCGCACGGGGTCGCGCGCGCGCCGGCCGCGGCCGGGCGCGCCTGGGCCTGCTTCGAGCAAGGCCCCGATCTGCTTCATCATGTCTGTCCCTCTCCGGCTGTGGGGAGCCGACAGGGGCAGGGCCTCCATGAGGGAGCCGTGGCCTAGCACCAACTTGTGCTCGGGCAAGGCTCCGCCATGGCAAGAAACCTCTTGCGAAAGCCGGGGAGGGCGTGGGAAGCTGATGGTGCAAACAGTCAGCTTTCCTGGCGTCTCCGCCGGATATGAGGCCCGCCCCCGGCGGGTCTTCGTATTTTCTGGGCTTGCGCTCCCCTGGGTTGCTCGATCGCGCCGCTCCGTGAGT
>NZ_JAGGJP010000028.1 GCF_017872975.1 Rubellimicrobium aerolatum | reverse complement strand
GCGTCTCCGCCGGATATGAGGCCCGCCCCCGGCGGGTCTTCGTATTTTCTGGGCTTGCGCTCCCCTGGGTTGCTCGATCGCGCCGCTCCGTGAGTCCGGGCGGCCTTCCGGCCACAGTGCCGGAGCGGGGACAGGCAGGCAACGTCTTTCAGGTTGTGAGGACTAGGACACGGGCTTCGGCCGCCGACGCGGAGGGCCGGTCAAGGCTTCCCGCAGGCGGCCGCAGGGCGCAGAGGACAAGGCTTGACGGGACCGCAGCGGCCCACGCTCCTGCCTGTCCCTTCCGAGGCCCTTGGCATCGGAAGGGACTGCCCAGCGGCGAGCGCTCCTTCCCTGCATGTCCTCAACGGATGCCTTGCGAGACCGGCAGCGCCCTACTGAGGCTCCTGCCCCTCATGCCAATCCTGAATGGTGGCGCAGAGGACGCCGATGACGTGGCCCCTGAACAGGACATCGTCGGCTCCCTCCGGGATGAACTCGACCATCTCCAGGGCCTCATCGTCGCTCATGCGCCAGCGCCCGAGCACTTCCCCGTCCCGGGTAACGACATCGCCCTCGAGCTCCCTTGGGTAGCCGACGAGGTTGACAGGGAAGCGATAAGGGTCGTCCTCGATCCGGTCGATCGCCGCGCTGGCGGCCGTGAATGCCTCTTGACGTGACGGAGCCACCCCGTTCGCCCGGTCCTTGCCATAGCCTCGAACCAACCAGGTCACGCCGCCGGCGTCCGAGGTCCGTGGGGCCTCGCCCAGATGCACCTCAAAGCCTCGATGTTCGCGATAGAAGCGCATGGCCCGGCCCGTGATCAAGTTTGGCATCCCTGCCGTCATACAGGGGAGGCTCGGCCCCGGCCATCGCACTGCCTATCGGCAGAGGCAGTCTGGCGGCCAGTGTCCTAGCGGACGCCTTGCATGCTAATGCGCAGGTCGCCTTCGCTTTATTTAAGAATTTTGCACACCGCTTCGACTTGCCTGTGACTTGTCGTGTTCCTGTCGGCGTGGGCAACTTCGAGCAAGCCCGACAGCCCGCGTAGTCTTCCGGCCATGGGGGCTGCGAAGCCAGGCGAACAAGCGCCTCCACAACCCAACTCGCCTTTGCTACCTGTGCACAAGGCCGATGCCGCACAAACCACGAGCCGGAGAGGAACCATCTTGGTCGAACAGGAAAGCGTGCAGGCCCAGACCGGCATCGCCGGCCTCGACGACGTGCTGGGCGGCGGCCTGGAGCGGCACCGCGTGTTCCTCCTCGAAGGCAGCCCGGGCACGGGCAAGACCACGATCGCCATGCAGTTCCTCATCGCCGGCGCGAGCGCGGGCGAGCGCGTGCTCTACATCACCCTCTCGGAGACCGAGGAGGAGCTGCGCGCCGGCGGCCTCTCGCACGGCTGGGACCTCGCCGGCGTGGACGTCTTCGAGCTCGTGCCCCCCGAGAACCTCCTCGACGAGGAGCAGAGCCAGAGCCTCCTCTACTCCTCCGACTTGGAGCTCGGCGAGACGACGCGCCGCATCTTCGAGGCCTTCGAGCGGCTCAAGCCCCACCGGGTCGTGCTCGACAGCCTGTCGGAGATCCGCCTCCTTGCGCAAAGCAGCCTGCGCTACCGCCGCCAGCTCCTCAGCCTCAAGCACTACTTCGTGCGCCAAGGCACCACGGTGCTGCTGCTCGACGACCTCACCGCCGAGGCCGGCGACCGCACCGTCCATTCCATCGCCCACGGCGTGGTCCGCCTGGAGGAGATGGCCCCCGAATACGGCGCCGAGCGGCGCCGGCTCCGGGTGCTCAAGTACCGCGGCCGCCGCTTTCGGGGCGGCTTCCACGACATCGCCATCCAGGAGGGCGGCGTGCGCGTGTTCCCCCGCCTGGTGTCGGCCGAGCACCGCACCGGCTTCGCGCGCGATGTGCTGAAAAGCGAGGTGCCCGCGCTCGACGCCCTGCTCGGCGGCGGCATCGAGAGCGGGTCGAGCACCCTGATCCTCGGGCCCGCCGGCACCGGCAAGTCGCTCCTCGCGCTGACCTTCGTGCAGGGCGCCATCGCGCGGGGCGAGAACGCCGCCATGTTCATCTTCGACGAGGAGATGGGCCTCCTGTTCAACCGTGCCCGCGGCCTCGGCGTCGACCTCCAGGCCATGGTCGATGCCGGGCGGCTCTTCGTGGAGCAGGTAGACGCCGCCGAGCTCACCCCCGGCGAGTTCGCCGAACGGGTCCGGCGGGCGGTTGTGGAGGGCGACGCACGCACCGTCGTGATCGACAGCCTCAACGGCTACGAGGCCGCCATGCCGGGCGAGCACGCCTTGGTGCTGCACATGCACGAGCTCCTCCAGTTCCTCAACCGCCAGGGCGCCACCAGCTTCCTCACCGTGGCCCAGCACGGCCTGGTGGGCGACATGCGAAGCCCCGTGGACGTGACCTACCTCGCCGACACGGTGATCCTGCTGCGCTACTTCGAGGCGCTGGGCCGCGTGCGGCGCGCCATCTCCGTGGTCAAGAAGCGCACCGGCGCCCACGAGGACACCATCCGCGAGTTCCGCATCGGCGGGCGCGGCATCACCGTGGGCGAGCCCCTGGCGGAGTTCCAGGGCGTGCTGCGCGGCGTGCCGACGCTCGTGGGCGACGGCGGCGGGCTCCTGCGGGACGACGAGGCTTGAAGCGCACCACTGTCTCGGAGCGGGCCCTCGTCCTCGCCCCTCGGGGGCGGGACGCGACGATCGCTTCCATGATCCTGCGCGAGGCCGGCATCGCCGCCGACGCCTGCGCGACGCTTCCGGACCTCCTGCGCGAGATGGACAAGGGCACCGGCTTCGTCCTCGTCACCGAGGAGACGCTCGTCACCGCCGACCTCGCGCCGCTGTCGGACTGGCTCGCCGACCAGCCGGAATGGTCGGACCTGCCCTTCATCCTGCTCACCAGCCAGGGCGGCGGGGTGGAGCGCAATCCCGCCGCGCGGCGCTTCCTGGAGGTGCTGGGCAACGTCACGTTCCTGGAGCGGCCGTTCCATCCCACGACCCTCGTGAGCCTCGCGCGGTCGGCGCTGCGGGGGCGCCGCCGGCAGTACGAGGCGCGGGCGCGCCTGGAGGCGCTGCGCGACGGCGAGGCCGCCTTGCGCGCGCTCAACGCCGACCTGGAGCGGCAGGTGACCGAGCGCGCGCTCGCCCGCGGGCGCACCTGGGCCCTCAGCCCCGAGATCATGGGCGTGCTGAACGCGGAGGGCATCTTCGAACAGTCGAACCCGGCGTGGCAGGCTGTGCTGGGCTGGTCGGAGCCCGAGGTGGCGAGCCGCGTGTTCTTCGACTTCATACATCCCGACGACCTGTCCAAGACGCGGGCGGCCTGGACGGCCGCCGTCGAGCGCGGCGAGCCCGCGCTCCGCTTCGAGAACCGCTACCGCCACAAGGACGGCGGCTGGCGCTGGCTGTCGTGGATTGCGGTGCCCGACGACGGCAAGGTCTACTGCACCGCGCGCGAGGTCACGGCCGAGAAGGGCCAGGCGGAGGCGCTGGCCGAGCGCACGGCCGAGCTTGTGCTCTACCGCAACGTGGTGGAGTCCGACCGCTTCCCGATCTGTGCCTATGACGCGGACATGCGGGTCACGACCTTCAACACAGCGCATGCCGACGACTTCCTGCGTGTTATGGGCCGCCCAGCAGCCTTGGGCGAGGTGCTGCCCGACCTCTTCCCGCCCGAGCAGGCTGCGGTGCTGCAGGCCTTCATCGAGCGCGCGCTCGGAGGCGAGACGTTCACGGTCGAGGCCGATTTCGGCGACCCGGACATGACGGTGCCCCACTGGGAGCTGGACTTCGCGCCGGTGCGCGACGAGGCGGGCCGGATCGTCGGCGCCTTCCACCACGCGCGCGACGTGAGTGACCGGCTCCGCGCCACGGCCGAGCTGCGCGCCCTGGAGGAGCAGCTCCGCCAGTCCCAGAAGATGGAGGCCGTGGGCCAGCTCACCGGGGGTCTCGCGCACGACTTCAACAACCTGCTGGCCGGCATCCAGGGCAGCCTGGAGATGATCGGCACGCGCACCCGTCAGGGCCGCATGGCGGACGTGGACCGCTATCTCGTGGCGGCCCAGGAGGCGGCCCGGCGGGCCGCCGCCCTCACGCACCGCCTCCTCGCGTTCTCGCGCCGCCAGACGCTCGCGCCCCGGGCCACGGACGTCGACGCGCTGGTGGCGGGCATGGAGGAGCTCCTGCGCCGCACGGTGGGCCCCGGGATCGAGATGGAGGTTGCGCGCGGGCCCGACGTGTGGGCCGTCGAGGTCGATCCCAACCAGCTCGAGAACGCGCTCCTCAACCTCGTCATCAACGCCCGCGACGCCATGCCGGACGGCGGGCGCATCACGATCGAGACGGCGAACCGCGCCCTCGACAAGCGCGCGGCCAGAGAACGCGACATCGCCCCGGGCCACTACGTGTCGCTCAGCGTCACCGACACCGGCACTGGCATGCCGCCCGAGGTCGCGGCCCGGGCCTTTGACCCGTTCTTCACGACAAAGCCCCTGGGCGTCGGCACGGGCCTAGGCCTTTCCATGGTCTACGGTTTTGCCCGCCAGTCGGGCGGGCAGGTGCGCATCCACTCAGCGGTGGGACAGGGTACGACGGTGAGCCTCTACCTGCCGCGTCACACGGGCGGGGCCGAGGGCCACGAGGTCGCCCCCCTGGACGCGCCCGGCGAAGCTGTTCCCGCAGCCCACGGGGAGACCGTGCTTGTGATCGATGACGAGGCGCTGGTGCGGATGCTGGTGGTGGACGCGCTCACCGACCTGGGCTTTGCCACCTTGGAGGCGGCGAATGGGCCGGAGGGTCTTGCGGTGCTGCGCTCGCCGGCCCGCATCGATCTTCTCGTCACCGACGTGGGCCTGCCGGGTGGCCTGAACGGGCGGCAGGTGGCCGACGCCGCACGCACCTTGCGCCCCGGCCTGCCCGTGCTGTTCGTCACCGGCTACGCCGAGACGGCCGTGCTGAGCCACGGCCACCTCGACCCCGGCATGGAGGTCATGACCAAGCCTTTCGGCGTCCAGGAGATCGGCCGGCGGGTGCGGGCCATCCTGTCGAAGCAGTGAGGCCGGCAGGGCGGTCCTGACCTGGCAGGACCGATCATCGTCGGCGGGCTATTTATGGGCGTTGGTCGACGCTTTCAGCAGCTCACGTTCCCCCAGGACCTTGGCCGGTTTTGGCTAGGGTCTTTTCAGCACAGTGTCCGTGAAATAAGCACAGCGCATGATGAGCACGATGACCACGTCATCATCTCTGACTGCTCAACTTTGCGACAGGATGTCTCTGATCCTGCGTGCCAGGTCTTCCACCGCAAAAGGCTTGGTGACCACCTGCATGCCCGGCTCGAGGTGGCCGTTGTTGAGGACCGCGTTCTCGGCATAGCCGGTGATGAAGAGGACCTTGAGCTCAGGGCGCAGAGCGCGCGCGGCATCGGCCACCTGTCGGCCGTTGAGGCCACCCGGCAGGCCCACGTCGGTGATCAGCAGATCCACGCGCGCCTTAGATTGGAGCACCTTCAGCCCCTCGGCCCCGTCGCTGGCCTCCTGCGCCGCATAGCCCAGCTCCTCAAGCACATCGACCACCAGCATACGCACCACAGGCTCGTCATCGATCACCAGGACCATCTGGCCCGCCTGGACGGCTGGGGCGGCCGTGGCCTGGGTCTCATCGACCTCGGCTTCATCGGCCCTGCCGAGATGCCTTGGCAGGTAGAGGCACACCGTCGTGCCCTGTCCCACCTCCGAGTAGATGCGCACCTGCCCGCCCGACTGGCGCGCAAAGCCGTAGACCATGGAGAGCCCCAGCCCCGTGCCCACGCCCAGGGGCTTGGTGGTGAAGAACGGATCAAAGGCGCGGGCCGCGACCTCCGGGGCCATGCCGGTGCCGGTGTCGCTCACCGAAAGCGAGACATACTGCCCCGGGCTCAGCTCCTGCTCGCGCGCCGTGCGCGCGTCCATCCATCGGTTCGCCGTCTCGATGGTGACCCGGCCGCCGTCCGGCATGGCGTCGCGGGCGTTGATGGCGAGGTTGAGGAGCGCGTTCTCAAGCTGGTTGGGGTCGATCTCGACCGGCCACACGCCCGCGCCCGTGACGCTCTCCACGCTCACCTGCGGCCCCACGGTGCGGCGGATCAGGTCCTCCATCCCCGAGACGAGCGCGTTCACCTCCGTGACCTTGGGCGCGAGCGTCTGGCGGCGCGAGAAGGCCAGCAGGCGATGGGTCAGGGCCGCCGCGCGCCTCGCCGCGCCTTGAGCGGCCGCCATGTAGCGGTCCACGTCGGCGTGCCGTCCTTGCGCGATGCGGCTGTCCATCAGCTCCAAGCTGCCGGAAATGCCCGCCAGCAGGTTGTTGAAGTCGTGCGCGAGCCCGCCGGTCAGCTGGCCTACAGCCTCCATCTTCTGGGACTGCCGCAGCGCCTCCTCGGCCTGAGCGAGGGCCGCGGCCTGCTCCTTCTGCTCTGTGATGTGCCGGCCGCTGGCATAGATGAATTCGCCCTCGGGCGCGGCCACCCAGGAGATCCAGCGAAAGCCTCCGTCCTTGTGACGGTAGCGGTTCTCCACCGCGGGCAGCGTGTCCTGCTGGGCGTGCTCGAGCGCCGCCTGGGTCAGCTCGTCGTCCTTAGGCAGGACGAAGTCGAACACGGTCCGGCCGATCACCTCCTGCGGCGTCCAGCCCAAGACATGGGTGAAGGCGGGGTTCACGTCCTGGAAGACACCCGCCCCATCGATGACGACCTGGAGGTCCTGCGTGGTGCTCCAGAGCCTGTCGCGCTCAGCGGTGCGCCGGGCCAGCTCGGCCTCTTGCTCCCGTTCGACCGTGATGTCGCGCCCCGTGCAGTAGACCATCCCGTCCACTGGTATCCCTACCCAGGAGATCCAGCGGTAGGAGCCATCCTTGTGCCGGTAGCGGTTCGGGAAGCGGATCGCCGGCTGCCCGATCTGGGTGAGCTCAAAGCCGCCGCGTGTGCGCTCCAGATCGTCGGGATGCAGCAGCTCCCAAATGGACTGGCTCGCCACCTCCTCAGGCGTCCAGCCCAGCAGGCTGAACCAGGCAGGGTTTGACGTCCTGAAGTAGCCCTGCGGGTCGAGGGCACCCATGAGGTCGGGGCTGACCTCCCAGGTCACGGCACGCTCGCGCATTCGGTCAACGACCTGCCGCTCGAGATCGGCATTGAGGGCGCGCAGTTCTGCCTCGCTCTTGCGCAGCGCCTCTTCGGCTGTTTTCCGGGCCGTCACATCCTGCACCAAGGTGTAGAAGCCCTCGATGCTTCCGTCCGGAGCTGCGCGGGGGATGTATTCGACCTCTATGTGGCGGCCCGCCGTGTCGGCGTAAGGCATGAATTGGTCAAAGGTGACCCGCTCGCCCCGGAGGGCCGCATCCATATGGTGAGCGACCTTGGCGTAGGCCGCCTCGCCCACGACCTCGCGCACCAGCTTCCCGACGATCTCCTCGCGCTTCCGGGGAAACCACGTCTCGTAGATCTTGTTGTTGAAGCGGTAGCGCCGCTCGGCGTCGATGTAGGACACCAGCACCGGCAGGGCGTCGGTCAGGGTCCGCAGTTCCTGCTCGCGGTCGGCGAGCGCCGTCTCGGCCCGCGTGCGCTCGGTGGCGTCCGCGCCTTCCACGAAGATGCCGGTCACGCGGCCTTGGGCATCCGAGACGGGCTGATACACGAAGTCGACGAAGCGTCCCTCGGTCGGGCCGGCCGGCTCGCGCTGCAGCAGGATGGGCAGGGCCTGCCCGATGAAGGGCTCGCCAGTCCGGTAGACGCGGTCGAGAAGACCGATGAAGCCTTGCTCGACTACCTCGGGCAGGGCTTCAGCCACGGTCCGGCCGAGCACGTCGCGGTGACCGACAAGCTGCAGGTAGGCTGGGTTGACCAGCGCGAAGCGGTGCTCGGGGCCGTCCAGCATGGCCATGAACCCCGGCGCCTGCTCGAACATGCGCGCCAGGCGCTCGCGCTCGGACGCGTTATATCGTTCGGCGAGGACGCGCCCGGTGGTGTCCAGAGCGGTCAGGAAGATGCCGTCGACCTGGCCCGTCTCGCCCCGGATGGGGGCAAAGCTGTAGAACCAGAAGGACTCGACCAGGCCACCGTCGCGCTCCATCAGGAGAAGCTGGTTCTCGGCCACGATGCCATGGCCCGTCTCGTAGACCTGCCCCGCCGAGGCCGTGAGCGCCTGCCACATCGTGGGCCAGATCTCAGCCATGGGACGGCCAAGCGCCCAGGGGTGCCGGCTGTCGAGGAACGGCCGATAGGCATCGTTGTAGAGAAGGCGGAACTCCGGGCCCCAGTAGATCGCGCTGACGGCCTGAGAGTTGAGACAGGTCGAAAGCGTCGAGCGCAGGGACTGCGGCCAAGTCTCGAGCGGGCCCAGCGGTGTAGAGGACCAGTCGTGCGCCCGCATGAGCGCGCCTACCTCGCCGCCGCCTGTCAGGAACGCGGGGCTCTGAGCGGAGGATCGGGCGACGTCATGCATCGGCGTCGCGATCGTGCTTGGCGGGCTGGGCTCCAGCCTCCTGGCGCTCCAGGAGACGCAAAGCTGCGCGCATGACCTCGCTTGCGGAGGCGTAGCGCCCCTCGGCTACCTGCTGATCCAGAAACCGCGACAGGGGCTCGGTCAGAGCGACGTGACGGTGGTGCTTGGCTGCCATCAGAGGAATATAGCGTGAAAGGGATGGGTGTCACGAACATCGCACCGCGTCCCTGGAGATGAACAAGACGATGGATGGTGATGTGCGCCGATCGTGATTTATGCGAAGAGCGCTGGCCTTAATGGTTTCAGGAGCTTAGACTTCGCAGAAGTCACGCGCGAAACTCGCGCCAGCGGAGGCCCTGTCCCATGTCCCTCGTCTTCGGCTATGCCAGGGTGTCCACGGACGGGCAGACCCTCGAGGCGCAGGTGGCGCAGCTCGAGGCCGCCGGTGCGAGCAAGGGCGTGGCCGGCGAGGGTGGCCGGACGGGTGGGGGCGTGTTCCGCGAGAAGGTGAGCGGGGCCGCACGCGAACGGCCGCAGCTCGCGAAGCTCCTCGAGGCGCTCTCCCCCGGCGACGTGGTGCTGGTGACGCGCCTGGACCGTTTGGCGCGCTCGACGCGGGATCTCCTCAACGTTCTGGGCACCATCGCCGACAAGGGTGCCGCCTTTCGCTCCCTCTCCGACCCCTGGGCCGACACCACGACGCCGCACGGCCGGCTTATGCTCACGGTGCTGGGGGGCCTGGCGGAGTTCGAGCGCGAGCTGATCCGCGCGAGGACCTCGGAAGGGCGTGCCCGCGCCAAAGCGGACGGCAAGAAGATGGGCCGGCCACACAAGCTCACGCCGCACCAGAGGCAAGAGGCGCGGGAGAGGCGCGAGAAGGGCGAGACGCTGGTGAGCATCGCCCGGAGCTACAACGTCCACCACGCCACCATCGGGCGGCTGTGAGCGAGGCTGGAAAGGGTGGCGTGAGCCGCGAGCCCGAGCAGCTCGACCTCTTGGACTGGCTCGCGGCCCAGCCGCCCGGGCCCGCTCCCATCCTGCCGGCGCCAATGCCTCGTCCCGATCCGGCCGGTCCCGCTCCTCTTCTTCTCACCCGCGTGGACCCGGCCTGCAACATGCGCCGCTTCTACAGCCTGGCGCTTGTCACCAGCCTCTTTGGCGAGGCGGGCGTGGCGCGCCAGTGGGGCCGGATCGGCGCCCAGGGGCAGCGGCGGACCGACTGGCACGCGAGCCTCGAGGCCGCCGCGGCCGAGCTGGAGCGCATGGCCGGGCGCAAGCGCCGGCGCGGCTACCGGTAGCCGGGCGCGCCTGCCCCAGGTCCTCGCGTCAGAGCCCAGCGACGATCCAGAGCCCGCCCAGAGCCGTGGCCCAGCCCATCCCGCGCACAAGGCGCGCGTGCCGCATCCCCTTGGAGTAGCCCCAGGCGATGAACAGGCCCGCGGCGTGCAGCACCGCCGTGGCGACGACGAAGCCCAGGCCGAAGCTCAGCGCGCCGGCCGCGCCCAGCTCGCCCCCGTGCGCGTGGCCGTGGAACAGGCCGAACAGGCCCACGAGCGTCCCGGCCGCGCCCAAGGGCATCCGCACCAGGAGCGCCACCGCGAGGCCGAGGAGCAGCACCGAGGCCAGCACCATGGGCTCGACGAAGGGCAGGTCCAGGCCTCCAAGCGCCAGGGCGAAGCCCACGACCATGGCGCCCACGAAGGAGGTGGGCAGCGCCCAGCGGGCGCGCCCGCCCAGCACCGCGCCCCAAAGGCCCACGCCCACCATCGCGAGCACGTGGTCGAGCCCGACGAGCGGGTGCGAGAGGCCGGCCAGGAACGAGCCGTGCTCGCCGGGGTCGAGGTGCGCGAGCGCGGGCGTGGCGGCGAGCCCCAGGGCGAGGGCGAGGGAAAGGGTGCGTCTCATGGGGCCTCTCGGATCGGGAACGGGGCAGCCTTATTCGGGTCGAGCGAGCCTAGGCGAAGCCACAGCTCCGGGCCAGAGCCGACGCGGGCGACGGTTCCGCACCCAAGATGAGCACAAGGCAAGCTCCTGATGCAGCTTGGTCTGGCGAGCCGATCGGAAGTCACGATTGGCGCACAACAGGTGGCAACCGCTGACCTTGTTCTCGCCTTCGCAGATCTCTATGTAATGTGAAGCCGCGCAGGAAGCGCCCGATCAACTACCCGCCTTGTCGGGTTCGGGACGCCTGCCATGCACCTCGCTGACCCCCATCTCCCGCCGCACGCCTGCCTTGCTGTCTGCGATCCTGTCTTCGGGATTAGCAGGAAGGCTGCCGTGATGGATGTGGGGGTTTCCATGGAAATAGGCCGAGACAAGATAGCGGCTGGGTTCGCCCTCGTAGGTGCACCACCGTGGCTTGTGCTGGCGCTGGCGGCGTTCCTCATGATTGGGTTGGGCGCGGCGATCCTTATCTGGCAGGTGCGTCAAAGCTCGAAAGGCCGGGCCTTTAATAGAGGGCGGGCGTCTCCCGCCGTGCGCACCTCTGTCAAAACTTCGGCTACGGAAGCAGGACAGTGCGAGACAGCACCCGCCTTGGCTACGCTCGAAGGAAGGTGTTTGCGACCTTGCCCAGAGTCGGCTGCTCTTAGGCGGCTCCGACGCGGAGGTGGGAGCAAGCCTTCCCGCAAACCCAGCCCCGGCCGGGCAGAGCACAAGGCTTGAAACTGCGCTCAACTACGAATGGCGCACCTCATTGATGGCGACACCCGAAAGCCACTTATATCGCTAGAACCCCTAAGTTAGGGTGGCGCACCTCCCGCTAGTCGATAGCAAAGGCCGCCTTCTAGTCCAATAAACTCTAAGGTTGCGTCATGAACGAGGATACTGGTCAACAAGACACTGAGGTGGTGAAAGCCGCCCAACTTGCCAAGTGGCAGATGGCCGAGCTCAAGCATCTCGACGGCCTCGACATTAATAATCTTGTTAGAGCCGAAACCTCGGCCGACGCCGATGCCTATGCCCAGTTGTTCAGTGCCGCGCTCGAAGACCCTGCCAAGTTAGAAGCACACGGACCGGCGCTCGAGATGCTGCGCGCCATTATGTGGATGCATGAGTCCACCGAGCAGGGTCGTCCTCCCTTCGGGCCGATGCTTCAGATGGGCAATGGAGCGCGCTCAGCCGCACCGGATGACTTCCGCGGCACCCTTGTCAACGTGATCTTGGCCTGTCTGGAGGCAACGTCGCACCCCGTCGTCAGGGCACGTCTCGCTCACCTCGCATGGTTCCTCGAGCGCAGGCGGAAGGACGTCGGTCTCACTGCCCTGGATGCCTACATCCGTGTGATTGAGATGCTGAACGCAGGCGAACTGATCGCCCGTGGGGAGCAGGGCACTCTTAGCATTGCTGGTCGTGACCTTCTGGCCATGGCGTTTGGGGTGTCTCGTGGCTTAGGTCGCCCAAAAGATCAGCACGACCAACTTATTGCTTTGGCTGCTGGCCTGTTCCGCCAAGCGTGCGCACAGGACGAAGCTTGGCCTGTTCTGCGTTTTGGTGAACTCGCCCTCGACCATGGAAGCATGGCGCCCGAGAAAATTGGTGCGGGGATCGAACAGTTCATTCAAGGGCGGCTCAATGACTCTCAAGACGACCGTGTCGGCAACCTCTGGCATTTGGCGGGGCTGGCCTATCGGAGGGCTAAGGACGAAGTAAAAACTCGTGCGTGCCAAACTCAGGAAGCGGAAAGCTACGTTCGACTGGCGGAACACTTCGCCACCATGACAGGGGGAGCGATGCTCGCCTCGCATTGGATGACGACAGCCATCTCGTCATATCATGGACACCCTGAGGCGAGGGAGCGACGCAAGGAGCTTCGCCATCGACTTGTCGACCTACAGGAGGGTATCCGCGAGCAGTTAGTTCCGATATCGCATGAGACAGACATTGGGGAGTTAGTCGAAGCAACACGAGATCACTTTTCGGGCCTCGACCTCAGGACGGCACTTCTGCGCTTCACAATCTTAGCAGGCCCCCCCGATCCCGAGACGCTTGTTAAAGAGGCCCGCGAGAGCGTGGCCGAGTTCCCGCTTTCAAGCCTATTTTCGCAATCTTATCTGGATGCCGACGGGAAGACCGTCGCTAAGGCGCCTGGTGCTGGCCTTGGACCCGATGCTGACGAGGAGGGTCTCGAGCCGCAGATTGCCCGATCCGAAAGTATTCGGCGGGCGTTCGCCGTCCGGGGCCAGATCGAGGTCGCTCGCGCGACTATCGCGTTGGAGCACCATGTTGCGGAGACAGACCTTCGCGAGCTTCTGCGCTGGAGCCCAGCCATCCCTCCACGCCTGCTGCATACAATGACCCGCGGCTTCGTTCGATATTTCGAAGGCGACATGGTAGCTGCCCTCTACATCCTGACTCCCATGGTGGAGGGTCTGGTCAGGAAGCTCCTTAAGGACCATGGACACGACGTCTCGACCCTCGACAACGCCACCGGTACCCAAGAGGACCGAACCATCACCGCCCTCTATGACGCCTTGCGGGAGGAGATGGACGCCATCTTCGGACGCGCGCTGACGGAAGACATCCGTAGGGTGTTCCTGTCAAAGATGGGACCGAGCCTGCGGCATGGAGTTGCCCATGCGCTGCTGGGGGACGGGACACCTTATGGAGAGGACGCCAACTACGCCTGCTGGCTGATCTGGAAGCTAGTAATTTGGCCGCTTGTTCCTCATTGGAAGGAGATCACGCAACCCGATAATCATCCCAAAGAAGAACCATAGTCACGGAGTTGATGAGTAATCGCGAGTATGACGTTTTCAGATGCACGATTAGAACATCTTTATCATTTATCATAAGTCCAAGGAAGCCTCCTTAGCAGAAGACCAAATCCCGGCTTAATACTAGTGGGGATCTTCTCCATCGAGGCTCGAACAATGCGAAGCGTCGCCTCATAAGCTTTATACTGAACATCTCGGCCTAGCGGAACTCCTTGCCCATAGCGCCAGTCGCTGATTTCAGAGAACTGCGGCCAGTCTACCAAGTTATCAGAGTCAAGGACCACACCATATTGCTCTGCCTGGTTAGAAAGTTTTTTCAAATCATGGATTTTTGGTTGCTCACCAGTTGCCAACCTGATTACCGCTTTCAGCGCACCCTCGTTTGCCATCTGAAGATCAAACCATGAAGGCCCAAGTCTAGCAGGTTCGCCAGACACTAAACCCCGCGCCGCCTGCTGCAAGTAGTTGAGAGTTGCTGCAATGATCTTATGGACCTCTATGTCCTTCGTGTTCGCGGCCGATCTTCTGAACGCAGTATAGCGAAGGGTGGACGCTACATACTCCGCTTGTGACAAGAGCGTCGATTTTGTCGATTGGTCAAATTTCTTCAAGTCCGGACCACCTACAATCCAAGACTCTACCCGCTCCCCCTCCCCAATACCCTCCTCGAAGAACATCCAAGCGGTTTCTCCTTCGACTTCAATTTTACCTCGATGCTCAGGCAGCCTAAGAAGGAAAGGCGTATTCAGTATGGAAATGACGCCTTCAAGAGGGGGATTACCATGACCCTCCATCGCCGCCGCACCAAATCGGTCAACGTACCAGTATTCGACAGCAGAATATATAATTCTAAACCATAACTCATCTGCATTCTTTTCTATATCATCTATATCTAACTTATCGTCTCCTGATCGTACCTCAATGATACCTTCCTTCGATAGCATCATCAGGGCGTGGAATGGGCGCTGAGGAATTTTGACATCTGTTCTCGCCAGCTCCTCATCGAACAACTCAAGCCACGGATGCATCTCCTTCGAGAGGCGACGTTTCTGTTCCTCTCCAGGATTGTCAGCTCCGGAAGAAAAGTCTGACATCACCGCCTCAGTAGATTTCCAGACAGGCGGCTTCTCGGTCGACGAAGCCACGGATCAAGGCGTGATAGCGCCGTAGGCCGTCCTCGACAGCAGAGGATACGGCAGAAGTAAGGATTGGCCCGCCACCCTCGAGACGCAAGACCGCCGACGCCCGGCTCTCAGCCGTTGAGCGCGCGCGCTACGGCCTCGGGCTCCCGCTCGATCACGCGCAGGAAGGCGGCGGTGGCTCCGTCAGGGGTGCGCCGCTTCTGCTCCCAGTCGCGCAGCGTTGCCACCGGAATGCCGTAGCGCGCCGCGAAGGCCGCCTGGGTGAGCCGCTGGCGCTTGCGGATGCCGGCCACGTCGGGGGCCTCGAAGGTGCGCACCCGGCCCGGCTCCATCTCGCCGCGCGCGATGGCCAGCGCCTCATGGGCGCTCTGCACGAGGTCCTTGCCGAAGCTCATAGCGTCTCTCCTTTCTGCTTGGTGGGGCGGCGATACTCGGCCGCTAAGAGGGGCAGCACGGCCGCCAGCTCGTTGCGCTCCGCCTTCGTCAGGTTGCCCTTCTCGCCCTTGCCGTAGATGGCGAGCAGGAACACCGGCACGTCCCTGCCCCCGAAGTAGTGGATTGTTCGGTAGCCGCCGCTCTTGCCGTGACCGCGGCCCGCGTGGCGGAGCTTCCGCGCCCCTCCCGTGCCAGCCATGAGGGCGCCGGCCTCTGGGTCGCCGGCGATGAGCAGCGCGATCTCCTCCAGCTCGGCCTCGCTCACGCCAGCGCGCTTGGCCTGGGCGAGGTAGGTCGGAGTCTCGATGACGCTGTGCATGAGCGTAGATACGGCAATGCCGTATGTGCGTCAAGGATACTGTGCGGCATTGCCGTAGCTCTTATGAGTTGGCAGCGCACGTTCAGTCGACCCACCGGCGCTTCTGATGGCTCGGGCCTCCCTCACAGCCCCCACCCGTGGCCCTGCCCGCGCGCGCGCTGCCCGTGCCGCAGCGCCTCCTTTTCCCGCTCGTGCGCCTCGCCGTGCCCCGGCCGCTCCCGCTCCACTGGCTTCGCTCGCCCCAGCGCCTCGTTGAGCCGCTCGCGGATGCCTTCGTGCGCGCGCTGGCTCTCCTGCTCCAGGATGCGCTGGAGCCGCTCGCGCGTGTCCTCCAGGCCGTGCCCCGGCCCCAGCTGCCTCGCCGCCTCCCTGGTCGCCTCCGCCGTCCTCTCCTCGCCCTGGCCGGTGCCTCGCTCCCGCAGGCGCGCGAGCCCCTCCTCGATGGAGCCCGCGCCCGCTCCGTGCGCCCGCTCGGGGCCGCGCTCCCGAAGACGCGCAAGCCGGTCCTCGATACTCTCCCTCTCCACCTCGCGCCCGCGCCCCTGCTCCTGCCCGATCCCCTGCCGCTGCGCCGCGGCCCTGAGCGCGGCGAGGCCAGCGCTGACGCGGTCGGCACCTTCCTCGCGCGCGTGGCTGTAGGTCTCGCGCGCGGCCTGCGCCCGCTCGCGCACCTGCTCCCGCAGCGCATCCCTCACACGCCCCAGCTCCGCCAGCAGGCTCCTTGCCGCTCGGGCCTCGTGCACCTGGGCGCCCCGCTCGGTGAGTGGCACGTACTCGCGGCCCTCCCGCTCGGCCGCTCTCTCCTCCCGCCGCTCGATACTGCTCACCACGGGCCCGAGCTTCACCTCGGGCGCCCGGTCCAGGTTGTCGGCCGTGCGTTCGTCGCCTCGCTCCAGCGCCGCCTTGCGCTGCGCCTGGAGGCTGCGATGGTCCACGCGCTCCTCGTGCCCGGCTCGCTCCAGGGCGCGGTTCTGCATCTCGGCCCATCTCTCCCGCATGTGGGTAACCTCGGCCCCGCGGGTCTGCTTGGCGTCGAGCTGGCGCGTCTTGTCGGTCAGGCCCTCGGCCGTCAGCTCGCGCGTGGTGGTCAGCACATGGGCGTGCCAGTTCCTCTGGTCGCCCTCCCGGTGCGGAGCGTGGATCGCTACATCGGCCGCCACGCGGTAGCGCGCCACCAGCTCGCGGGCGAAGGCATGGGCCAGCTCGCGCCGCCCTGCCCCGTCTAGTTCGTGCGGGAGCGCCAGCTCCCACTCCCGCGCGGTGACGCTGTTCACCCGCGTCTCGCGCGCCTCGGCTGCGTTCCAGAGCGCTTGGCGGTCCTGGGCCCAGACGGGGGCGTCCTCCGGCGCCACGATGAAGCTGGCCTCCACACCTGCCTTGGCGCGGTAGTCGTGCACCCGGCCCTCGCGCTGGCACTCGATGCGCTCGGCCGTACGGTAGGCGATGGCGGCCGTCGCAGACCGGCCGGCGCTGCGCTGCACCGACTTCACGTCGAGGTGGTAGCTCGCCATGGCCGCCTCACCCGCGCCTGCGCCAGGCGGCGCGCGTGGTGAGGGCGAGGCCGTGGGCCAGCGGCCCGAGCGTCGCTGAGAGGCCGCGCGCCAGGAGGTGCTCCGCCCCGTCCACGGGCCGGAGCGCCGACCGGCTGCGGCCGGTGGTGGCAAGGGCTTTGAGCGGTGCGGGAGCAGGCGCGCCAGCGCCGCCGCGGCGCTCCGGGCGAGCGCCACGCGAGCCCGGCGGCGGGTGCGGGTGCAACCCGCGGCGAGGCCTCCGCCTCGCCAACCGCAGGCCGGCCCCGGGGAGGGGCTCGGGCTGCGCGCGCGATCCAACGGCGCACGTTGGCCGGGAAGGGTTCGGGAGGGTGGGACGCCTCTCCCGATCCACCGCAGCGCGGTGGACAGGGGGACGCCGTCGGCGGGGGCAGAGCCCCGGGGAGACCGCGCCGCAAACCCGCAGGGTTTGCAAAGGTGCGCCCTTCTCCCTCTGGTCGGCGGGCCCAGGCATCTCGCCTCCCGGGTTGATCTTGGATGCAACCTAGGGGAGATTGGTTGCCCACGCTAGCGCTTCTGAGGGGGTGTCCTCATGGCAGAGACAGAACTCGAACGAGCCGAGAAGAGGTACGCGCAGGCCAAGGCCAGGCTGCTCGCGTTGAAGAACCGGGCCGCCACCGCCGCACGGAAGATGGACACCCGGCGCAAGGTGATCCTCGGCGGAGCTTTGGTCGATTTGGCAGCCCGGGATGCGACCGCTGCGGCCATGCTCGACCGGCTCGTGAGGAACCTGCCCCGGGAGCAGGACCGCAAGGCGTTCGTGGGGTGGACACTGGGGGACGCACTGGAGCCCGCGTCCGCTTCGGCTCTGTCCTCCTCTGAACTTTGAGAGGCCCGCCTATGTCCTCGCATCCTTCCGCGCCGCCCGCCTCTCCCGATGCCGATCTGCGCGAGACGCTCGACCTCCTGGGCACCCTCATGGCCAGCGTCTCCGACCGCGTGGACGCTCAGACCGAGGCCCTCGACAGGCTGAGCAAGACCGCCGCCGAGGCGCGTCAGGCGGCCTTCGCCGCCCGCGCCCAGACCGACCCCAAGCTCTTCGGGGACGCCATAGGCGAGGCCACCCGCACGGGCTTGGCTCCTGCCACGAACACTATCCGGGAGGCCAACGCCCTCCTCCTGCGCGGTGTCGAGCTGGCCCGCACCGAACTGAAGGACGCCGGCAAAACCAAGATGGAGCTGCTTAAGCGCCTCATGGCGGAGTACGAGCGCCTCCGCTGGTGGCGCTTGCGCCTGCCGGTCCTCGCCCTGGGAGGTCTCGTCCTCTTGGTCCTCCTTACGGTCGCCCTGCCCCGCTTGGTCGCGCTGCACCCCATGGGCTGCTGGGCCCTGGGCGGCGAATGGGGGGACTACCTCAACTGTTGCCTGTTCCGGAGGCCCTGACGGGCAAGAGGACACTCTCTCGCTCTTCTTCGGATGGGGTCTCTCGTGTTACCCTGACTGGAAGTCCACAAGTTAGGACATGAAAGGGGCAGTTACGGGGATGAAATACACGGCAGGGAACGCCGCCAAGGCGACAGGAAAGAGCATCCCGACTATTACACGAGCGATCAAGAAGGGAGTGATCTCGGCAGAGAAGACAGCCTCAGGTGGCTACCTTATCGACCCAGCCGAACTGCACCGTGTGTTCCCCGCCATAACGTCCAACCGTGACGTTACCCCTGACAAGTTAGACTCTGAAACCCCTTTGAAGTCTAACGTTACAGGGGAGTTAGAGCTTGAAGTTAGGATGCTGCGCGAGATGCTATCCCGAGAACAGGACACGGTGACTGATCTTCGCGCCCGCCTTGATGCCGAGGCCGAAGAGCGCCGCCGGCTCACGCTGCTTCTGACCCACCATCCTGAGAAGCCGTCGCCAACTCCGGCCCTGGAACCCGGGCCGGCTCCTCAGCTCCAGCCCTCAACTAAGCCGCCGCGCTCACGCTCCTGGTGGCAGCGCCTCCGGGGTGTGGAGGCCTAAGGGGCTCGGGCCCACCTAGAACAGGGGCTGTCGATCCCTGCTCCCGAATCCACCGTCTCGGCTGCGGGGATAGCCTCCGCCCTTCTCCCCGCAAGGGGTGGGTCCCCGCCATGCTCGCCTGGTCACTTCGCTCCTGCGGCTGCGCGTGGCTGCGGTCCCGGCGCATGGCGCCGCCCGTGCGGTGCCAAGGGCTCCGGCTACTCAATCCCGCGCGACGGCGGCTCTGGGAACAGGGAGGGGGCGGTGCACCCTCCGGCGGTGCGCTCACCCGCTTCTCTGCATCTGTCTGGTCCTGTACTTAGCTTCTAGCTGGAGTTTCTCCCTGCCGGACGGACTCGCGCTTTTTCCCAAGGGACGCCTGCTCCCGCGACCGCGCCTCCATGGCGCGGCCGAGCTCGCCCAGCACCCGCGCCAGCCGGTCGTCCTGGACCTCCACCAGCGGCAGCTCGGAGAGGGGCAGGGCCGCCTTGTGCTCCCGCACCCACGCGGCCCGGTCCTCGCGCTCCTGCGCCACGTCCTCGGGCAGCGGCGGGTCGGACAGCAGATGCCTCAGCAGACGCGCCGCCCGGGGCGGCAGCGAGAGCCGATAGGCGTTGCTCACCTGGCGCACGCGCGGGCCCGGCCCTTCCACCAGATCCACCTTCTCATGCCGGCGCAGCCAGTCCAGAAAGCCGTGCTCGCGAAGAGCCGCCAGCGCCCGCACCACGGCGTCCTTGGAGCGCTTCAGCCGACCCATGAGGTAGGTGATCGCAGGCTCGAGCCGCCCCGAGCGAAAGCTCACCAAGTTGGCCAGGAGCTCCAGCACCTCGAGCCCGACATGGCCCAGGGGCCCTCTCCTCCGTCCGGCCTGCCGCCCAGCCAGCTCGTAGCGCTTGGCGGCCAGCAGCACCCGCCTGACCTCCTGGCGGTCCGTGCGCCGCCACCACGCGCCCTCGCAGGTGCCCACCAGGCGCGAGCCGCGCCGCACCGGATGGCGCGCCCGAGTCGCAAACCCTCTTAGGCCGGCGCCTGCGGCGCGGCCTCCCGGTCCGCCCTCCAGGACGGCCCCGATCTCTCTCATCATCTCTGTCTGTCCCTCTCCGACTGCGGGGAGCCGACAGGGGCGGGGCCTCCATGGGAGGGGCCGTGGCCCTAGCACCAACTTGTGCGCGGGCAAGGCTCCGCCATGGCAAGAAACCTCTTGCGATGGGGCGGTGCGACGTGGGAAGCTGAGGACGCCAATCTTACAGCTTTCCGAGCGTCTCCGCCGGATATGAGGCCCGCCCCCGGCGGGTCTTCGTATTTTCTGGGCTTGCGCTCCCCTGGGTTGCTCGATCGCGCCGCTCCGTGAGT
>NZ_JAGGJP010000027.1 GCF_017872975.1 Rubellimicrobium aerolatum | reverse complement strand
CACCGACAGTCTCCCGTCGGCTCACGCTCCCCAACCCGTCCAGGTGGTCCCGGCCTCGACCGCCGCGCTGCCGCGCCGCTGTCGTCGACCGTGGAGGATGGAAATAGATGAACCCGCCGGAGGGCGCAAGAGCTTTCTGCGAGGTCGGTCCCTATGACCTAGCGTCAGAAGGGCCGATCGCCGTTGCGATGAGCAGTAGGAAAAGGACGAACCCGGACGTGGGGAGCGGCCCGATGGCCGGTCCCGGGACAACCTTCGTCAGGCGAACAGGAAATCCCCCTCGGTCAGCCCGAGCACCCCGACGAGCGTCACCACGTGCGATCCGGCGCGGCTGACATGCAAGGCAGCGCCCAGGTCCAGCGACAGCGACGACCCGTCGCCCGCGACATGGGCGTCGGCCGCGTCCAGGATTCCGGACCGATCGCTGTCGAGCGCGCGGAAGTCGAGACGGGTCCGCGACAGGTCGATGACATCGCCGTCCGAGGCGCGGAAATCCATGATCGTGTCGATCCCGGCGCGCGCCGCGAAGACGAACGTGTCGGCGCCGCCGGTCACGCTGCTCGTCGGGAACCCCGCGCTCTCGATGGTGCCGTCACCGAACATGACGTCATTGCCCGCCCCGCCTTCGAGGAGGTCGTCCCCGCCGACCAGCCGGGCCGGGCCAATGTTGATGACCTGGGCCTGCCCATCGCCGTAGAGCGTGTCGTCGCCCGCGCCGGCGATCAGGCGGTCGTCGCCCCCCTCCAGGAACGGATTGGCCAGACCGTCGCCGGACAGGGTGTCATGGCCGGCGCCCCCGATCAGGAGGTCGTCGCCGCCGATCAGGTTCTCGGCCCGCCCGTCGCCCACGAGCTGGTCGTTGCCGCTGCCGCCCCGCACGATGTCGTCGCCCCCGGTCAGCGTGCTCCGGCCACGGCCGATGACCCCCAACCCGTCGCCCCAGACCACGTCGTTGCCGGCGCCGCCGTCGAGGGTGTCGTCGGCCCCGATCAGCAGGCCGGTCGAGAAGGCGCGGCCGGACGTGCCTTCGCCGTAGACGACATCGTCGCCGGCGCCGCCGTCGATGACGTCCGACCGCCCCACGAGCACGGACAGCCAGCCGTCCTGGCCGGGGCCCGCCGCCGTCTCGCCCTCGCCATACAGCGTGTCATTGCCGGCGCCGCCGAAGATCCAGTCGCTGCCGCCCTGCAGCGTCAGGGTCGTCGGGCCGGTCTGGACCTGCGGCCCATCGCCGGAGATCCGGTCGTCCCCGAACAGCCCGAGGGCCAGGGTCGGTCCAGAGGTGCCGACGAGGACATCGTCGATTCGGGTGCCGATCAACTTGTCGAGCTTCATCGCAGGGCCTCCTCCAAGCGGACAGTATCGCGGTGCGCGCATCCGTCACCGCTGACTCACGCAGCAGGAGACTTCCCCGAAGGCCCGGCCCGCGCTCATCATTTCGACGGAGAAAGGACAGATCCCCGATCATTTCGGAGAGGGGCCTATACGTTCGGCGGCAGGAAACTACACCGTCGGGAGGAGGACGGCGCGTCCGATCCGGAGGGACGAGAGGCTCCCCAGTGGCATCTGCGTCCGGGGGTGCGGTCTGCGGCCCGATCCCGGATGTGGGGGGATCCGGCGTGGGTTCAATGCCTTCGAGGCGTGTCCGACCCGATCCTTCCGACTCCGGAGAGCAGGTGGGCGGGACGCGGGCAGCCGGCGTCACACGGCCGCCCGCGCAACGATCCGGTCCTTCACCCCGCCGCGATCGCTCTTCCGCCACGTCCCTTCCCATCCCATATTCCCGTCATGTCCGCCGACGATGCCGCGAGCCTCCTCTACCTCGGCCTCCTCCTGCTGCTCGTCGCGGGGAGCTACCTGCTCGCCTCGCGCGGGCGGATGGGGCAGGTCCTCACCCAGGCCGCGATCTGGGTGCTGATCTTCCTCGGCGCCATCGCCGCCTTCGGCCTTTGGCCCGAGATCAGGTCCGCCGTGGTCCCCAACCAGCAGGCGCTCGTCACGCCCGAGGGCGCGACCGTCACCGTGCCCCGCGCCATGAACGGCCACTACTATCTGACGCTGGAGGTGAACGGCGCGCCGGTGGTCTTCACCGTGGACACCGGAGCGACCGACATGGTGCTGTCGCGCGCCGATGCCCGCGCCGCCGGGATCGACCCGGAGGGGCTTGCCTATCTCGGCCTCGCCGGGACCGCCAACGGGCAGGTCCGAACCGCCCGCGTCCATCTTGATACAGTGGCGCTCGACGGCCTGATCGACCGCGACGTGCCGGCCGTAGTGACGGACGGGGAGCTGGAATCCTCGCTCCTCGGCATGACCTACCTCGATCGCTTCGCCCGTCTGGAGATCGCGAACGGCGAGCTGGTGCTCACCCGCTGACGACCGCCTTGGCGAGTTGCGGCAGCCGCGCCTTCTTCAGCAACGCCCGCGCCGTCCACTCCTCGCCCGAGAGCCGCGAGGCCGTGGCGACCGAGGCCCCGACCACCCGCGCCATCGCCTCAGGCGCGCGGCGCGCGAGGTCGCGGAGGAACTGGTCGGGGTCGAGCCGCTGCAGCCCCTCCTCGGCCAGCAGCCCGCGCGGAAAATCCTTGGCGTTCGTCGTCAGGATTGCATCGGCCGAGCCTGACACGGCGGCGGCCAGCACGTGCACGTCGTCGGGGTCGGGCAGCGACAACCGCCGCTCCACCCCCTCGGCCGCCGTCACCATCGCGCGGGGCCAGGCCGCCCGCAGCGCCGCGATCTCGCCCCGCGCCACCGCCTCGCCCTCGGGGCCGAGCCGCGCCGCCGCCCGCGCCCATTCCTCCAGCAGCCGCTCGGACCAGAGCGGCTGGAACAGCCCCTCCGCCGCCGCGCCGAGCAGAATCTCCCGCATCACCGTCGGATAAAGGACGCAGGCGTCGAGGAGGACCTTCACAGCCGGAAGAACAGCGTCTTGAGGTAGCCCGACTCGGACAGGTGCGGCAGCGTCGGGTGGTCCGGGCCCGCGAAGCCCGTCCAGACGATCTGCCCCCGCCGCCCCGCCCGCCCGATGCCGCGCGCGCAGGCGGCGCGGAACTTCGCAAGGTCCGCCGCGTGCGAGCAGGAGCAGAGCCCGAGATAGCCGCCCTCGCGCACCAGCGGCGCGGCCAGTCGCGCCACCCGTTCGTAGGCCCGCAGTCCGGCGTCGAGCGCGGCCTTGGACGGCGCGAAGGCCGGCGGGTCGCAGACCACCACGTCGAAGCGCGCGCCCTCGGCGGCCAAGGCTTCCATCGCGTCGAAGGCGTCGCCCTGCCGCGCGGCGACCCGGTCGGCCATCCCCATCGCCTCAGCCCCGCCGCGCGCCAGCGCCAGCGCCGCCCCTGACGCATCCACGAAGGTCACGTGCTCCGCCCCGCCCGCAAGCGCCGCGAGCCCGAAGCCGCCGACATGGCTGAACACGTCGAGCATCCGCCCGCCGCGCGCGAGCCGCGCCCCGAAGGCGTGATTCGGCCGCTGATCGTAGAAGAGCCCGGTCTTCTGACCGCCCATCACGTCGGCGAGGTAGGTCGCCCCGTTCATCGGCACCGCGACCGGACCCTCGGGCAGCTCGCCCAGCGCCATGACGATCTCCTCGGGCAGCCCTTCGAGCCCCCGCGCCCGGCCCGAGCCGTTCTTGACGACCCGGCTCACCCCAGTCACGCGCGCCAGCGCCGCCACCAGCGGCCCGATCATCGCCTCGGCCCAGGCGGCGTTCGGCTGCACCACCGCGAGGTCGCCCATCCGGTCGATCACCACGCCCGGGAGCCCGTCCGCCTCGGCATGGACCAGCCGGTAGAACGGCGCATCGTAGATCGCCTCGCGGTGCGCCAGCGCGCGGGCCAGCCGCGCCGCGATCCAGTCCTCGCCGATCGTCGCGCCGGGGTCCTGATCCAGCACCCGCGCGACGATCTTGCTTTGCGGGTTGACCGTCACCACGCCCATAGGCCGCCGCTCGCTGTCCTCCAGAACGGCCAGCGCGCCGGGCAGCAGGTTCGACGTGCGCCGGTCCATGACCAGTTCCCCGGCATAGACCCAGGGAAAGCCGTGGCGGATCGCCCGCGCCTCGGCCTTGGGGCTGAGGCGGACGACGGGATAGGGAGGCTCGAAGAAATGCGTTTGCGTCATGCCGTCCCCATACCGTGCGGCCCCCCGCGGCGGAAGCCCCGGAACCGGCGGCTCCGCCGTGCGCTGACACAACGCACCGCCACAGGTTGTTAGCGCTAACGGCAGGTGCTACATGAGGACCGTCGCCAGCCGGAGGACCCTCCATGCCCCTCGACTCCACCATCGCCGCCGTCACCGACCGCATCCGCGAGAGGTCGGAGCGGACCCGGTCCCGCTACCGCGACAAGGTGGCCCGCGCCCAGGCCGAGGGGCCGCGCCGCGCCCACCTCGCCTGCGGCAACCAGGCCCATGCCTATGCCGCCATGGGCGAGCAGAAGGCCGCGCTAGTCGAGGGGCGCGTTCCCAACGTCGGGATCGTGACGGCCTACAACGACATGCTCTCGGCGCATCAGCCCTACGAGACCTACCCGCCGGTCCTCAAGGCGGCGATCAACCGCGCCGGCGGCACGGCGCAGGTCGCGGGCGGCGTCCCCGCCATGTGCGACGGCGTCACGCAGGGCCAGACGGGGATGGAGCTGTCGCTCTTCTCCCGCGACGTGATCGCGCTGGCCACGGGCGTGGCGCTGTCGCACAACACCTTCGACGCGGCGCTCTACCTCGGCATCTGCGACAAGATCGTGCCCGGCCTCGTGATGGCCGCCGCCAGCTTCGGCCACCTTCCTGGCATCTTCGTCCCCGCCGGCCCGATGACCTCCGGCATCGCCAACGACGAGAAGTCCAGGGTCCGCCAGCGCTTCGCCACCGGCGAGGCGACACGGACCGAGCTGATGGCGGCCGAGATGGCCTCCTACCACGGCCCCGGCACCTGCACCTTCTACGGCACGGCGAACACCAACCAGATGCTGATGGAGTTCATGGGCCTGCACCTGCCGGGCGCGAGCTTTGTGAACCCCGGCGACCCGCTGCGCGAGGCGCTGACCGTCGCCGCCGCCGAACGGTCGGTGGCGATCACCGCCCTGGGCAACGACTACCGCCCCGTGGCCGACATCCTCGACGAACGGACGTTCGTGAACGGCATCGTCGGGCTGATGGCGACGGGCGGATCGACCAACCTCGTCCTCCACCTGCCCGCGATGGCGCGAGCGGCGGGGATCGTCCTCGATCTTCAGGACTTCGCCGACATCTCGGCCCGCGTGCCGCTGATGGCCAAGGTCTACCCGAACGGCCTTGCCGACGTGAACCACTTCCACGCGGCCGGCGGGCTGCAATTCATGATCGGAGAGCTGCTCGACGCCGGCCTCCTCCACGACGACGTGGTGACGGTGATGGGCGAGGGCCTGCACCACTACACCAGGGAGCCGCGCCTGACCGAGCAGGGCCTCATCTGGGCCGAGGGGCCGAAGTCCACCGAGAACGACCGCATCCTGCGCCCCACCCGCGATCCGTTCCAGCCGCAGGGCGGGCTCGTGCAACTGTCCGGCAATCTCGGCCGCGCCGTCATCAAGATCTCGGCCGTCGCGCCCGAGCGTCACCTGATCGAGGCCCCGGCGCGCATCTTCTCCAGCCAGGACGCGGTGAAGGAAGCGTTCAAGGCCGGCGAGTTCACCGGCGACACCATCGTCGTGGTCCGCCACCAGGGCCCCAAGGCCAACGGGATGCCCGAGCTGCACGCGCTGACGCCCGTGCTGGCCGTTCTTCAGGACCGGGGCTTCAAGGTCGCGCTCGTCACCGACGGGCGGATGTCGGGGGCGTCCGGCAAGGTCCCCGCTGCCATCCACGTCTCGCCCGAGGCGGCGGACGGCGGCCCGCTGGCGCTCCTGCGCGACGGCGACCTGCTGCGCCTCGACGCCGACCGGGGCACGCTCGAATGCCTCACGGACCTCTCGGGCCGCGTGGCCGAGCCCGTGGACCTGTCCGACAACGAGGACGGCATCGGCCGCGACCTCTTCGCCGTCTTCCGCCGCAGCGTCGGTCCCGCTACCGAAGGCGCGTCGGTGGTCCTCTGAGGGGGACCGCGCCCCTCTTCTGACCCCAAGCATCCCCGCCGGAGGCGCACCTCTCCGCCGGGCGCAACCGAGGACGATCCCGCGATGACCCCCGAACACGCCTCCGAGCTGAACGCCCGCGTCTGCGCCCTGGCCCCGGTGATCCCGGTCCTCGTCATCGACGACGCCGCCCTCGCCGCCGACCTCGCCCGCGCGCTGGTCGCCGGGGGCCTCCCGGCCCTGGAGGTCACCCTCCGCACCCCCGCCGCGCTGGAGGCCATCCGCGAGATGTCCCAAGTCGAGGGCGGCGTGGTCGGCGCGGGGACGCTGCTGACCGACAAGGACGTGGAGGCCGCCAAGGAGGCCGGCGCGACTTTCGGCGTCTCGCCGGGCGCGACCCGCCGCCTGCTGGACGCCTGCGAGGCCAACGACTTGCCGCTCCTCCCCGGCGCGGCTACCCCCTCCGAGGCCATGTACCTCCTCGAACGCGGCTACAGCGTCCAGAAGTTCTTCCCCGCCGAGTCGAACGGCGGCGTCCCGACGCTCAAGGCCTGGGGCGCTCCGATCCCGCAGGTCCGTTTCTGCCCCACCGGCGGCGTCTCGCTCCAGAACGCGGCCACCTACCTCGCGCTGCCCAACGTCCTCTGCGTCGGCGGCTCCTGGGTTGCCCCCGCCGCGATGGTCCGCGCCGGCGACTGGGCCGGGATCACCCGCCTCGCGGCCGAGGCCGCCGCGCTTCCCCGCTGACGGCCCCTTGTGCGGGGGACCGCCTCGTCCTATCTATGACCCGTCCGGGCAACCGGACTATGGGCATAAACGCGCACGGAATAAGCGGATCGGACCCGGGGGCGGTACCCGGCGGCTCCACCAAGAATCCCTCATTGGGGGCGAATGGGGCCGAAACAGGATCGACGAACGTGTAAAGGTGTTGGCTTTGTCCCGGTGAGGTACCACCGTTATCGGTCCAAAACGCATAGTTGCCAATGACAACCGTGCTCCGGCGATGGCCCTCGCCGCCTAATTGGCGGTAGAGACCTGAGCCAAAGTCCTGGGGAATAAGCCCCTCAGGCGGGGTTCGCAGGCACCTGGCAACAGAAGCCTGCACTTTCCTTCCTCCTTGCCGCGCGCCCCCTGCCTCGGGCAGCATGGCTCGGTGACGCGGCTCCTCGCCCTGCTTCTCGTCCTCCTGACCGGACCCGCTCCGGTCCCGGCCCAGGACACGTGCGGCACGGCCCTGGTCCTCGCCATCGACGTGTCGAACTCGGTCGATCGGGGCGAGTATCGCCTCCAGATCGACGGGCTCGCCCTGGCGCTCCAGGACCCCTACATCGTGGAGGCGCTGGTCCGGGGCCGGGTGGCCCTGGCGGTCCTGCAATGGTCCGGCCCCGACGAGCAGCAGGTCTCGGCCCCCTGGCAGCTCATGGCCTCGCGCGAGGAGGTGGCGGGCCTCGCCGCCGTCGTGGCCGCCCTGCCCCGCGCCTTCGAACGCTCCGGAACCGCGCCGGGCGACGCCGTCCTCCGCGCGCTCGCCCTCCTGGCCGATGTGTCCCACTGCAGCCGCCACGTCATCGATGTCTCCGGCGACGGCCAGCGCAACATGGGGCGGGACACCGCCGAGGCCCGCGCTGCCGCCGAGGCGGCCGGCGTCACCGTCAACGCCTTGGCCATCGAACTCGTGGGCAACGCCATCGCCTTCTTCTTCCAGCGCCAGCTCATCACCGCCGACGGCTTCGTCCTGTCGGCGAGAGGCCATCTCGATTACCCCCGCACCCTGCGCCTCAAGCTCCTGCGCGAGCTGACCCCGCCCTCGGGCTGATCCGCTGTCATCCTCCCGTCGCTTGACCGCGACATGACCGGGCCTCATGCAAGGCCAGCGGAACAAGGGATGCATCCGTGACCACGACGACCCCCGGCTTCGCGGAGATCAGCCGCGTGTTCCTCCGCATCGGCCTCCTGTCCTTCGGCGGCCCGGCGGCCCAGATCGCGCTCATGCACCGCGAACTGGTCGAGGAGCGGCCCTGGCTCACCGAGCCCGAGTTCCTCCGCGCGCTCAGCTTCTGCATGCTGCTCCCCGGCCCCGAGGCGATGCAGCTCGCCACCTTCGCCGGCTGGCGATTGCGCGGGGTGCCGGGTGGGCTGATCGCCGGGGGACTCTTCGTGCTGCCCGGCCTTGTGGTGATCCTGGTCCTGGCGCTGGCCTATGGCGCGCTGATCGACCTCGCGCTGGTGCAGGCGCTGTTCCTCGGCGTGAAGGCGACCGTCGTGGTGATCGTAGTAGAGGCCATCCTGCGCGTGGCCCGCCGCGCGCTGACCTCGCCCGGCCAGTGGGTCCTCGCCGGGCTCGCCTTCGTCGCGCTCTTCGCCTTCGCGGTGCCCTTCCCGCTGGTGGTGCTGGCCGCCGGGCTCTGGGGCGCGGCCACGGCGGGCGGCGCGCCCCGCGACCCGGCCCCGCCGCGCCTTCGCCCGGCGGCGCTGGCGCGGACCCTCGCCTTCGGCCTTGCGCTCTGGTGGGCGCCTGTGGCGGTCGTCGCCTGGGCGGGCCAAGGCTTCCTGACCGACATTGGCCTCTTCTTCTCGCGCCTCGCCGTGGTTACCTTCGGCGGCGCCTACGCCGTCCTGAGCTACATGGCGCAAGAGGTGGTGACCGCCTACGGCTGGGTCAGCACCCCGCAACTGATGGACGCGCTGGGCCTTGCCGAGACGACGCCGGGGCCCCTGATCCTGGTGACGACCTTCGTGGCGGTCACGGCCGGGCTGAACCAGGGGAGCCCGCCTCTCGGCCTCGCCGGAGGGCTCCTGGCGGCCTGGGTGACCTTCGTGCCCTCGTTCCTGTGGATCTTCGCGGGCGCGCCGCTGGTGGACTGGATCGCCGGCCAGCCGCGCCTGCGCGCCGCGCTCTCGGCCATCACCGCCGCCGTGGTGGGCGTGATCCTCAACCTTTCCGTCTGGTTCGCGCTCCATGTCCTCTTCGCCGAGGTCGTGGCCTTGGAGGCCGGGCCGATCCAGAGCCTCCGGCCCGTCTGGTCCAGCCTGCAGCCGGCGGCGCTCGGGCTGTCGCTCGTCGCGGGCTGGCTCCTGCTCGTTCGGCACGTGCCGATGGTGCCGACGCTCGCCCTGATGGCGGGGCTGGCGGCGCTCCTCCACCTCGCCGGGCTCGCCTGACGCGCCCCCTTCCGCCCGCCTGCGAATTCCCTATGCTCCCCCTCAGGCGACCAAGGAGACCGGCCCCGTGACCCGTTCCATCGACTACGGCAACCTCATGCACCGTGCGATGCGCGGCCTGATCCACGAGGTCCTGGCCGACGTGGCCGCCAACGGCCTGCCCGGCAAGCACCACTTCTTCATCACCTTCGACACCCAGCACCCGGACGTGGAGATCGCCGACTGGCTCTCGGACCGTTACCCGGGCGAGATGACCATCGTCATCCAGCACTGGTTCGCCGACCTCGAGGCGGGCGACGAGGGCTTCTCCGTCACGCTCAATTTCGGCGACAACCCCGAGCCGCTCTACATCCCCTGGGACGCGATCAAGACCTTCGTGGATCCTTCCGTGGAGTTCGGCCTCCGCTTCGAGACGCAAGGCGCGGCGGCCCAGCCGACCGAACCCGAGACCCCGCCCCCCAGTGACCGCAAGCCCGATTCCAAGGGCGAGCGTGGCGCGGCCGAGGTCGTCAGCCTCGACAAGTTCCGCAAGTAGGCCCGTTGCCCCCCTCCGCGCCGCGCGCTACAGGCGTATGCGACGGTATACCGAGGAGGCCAGGATGACCGCGACACGCCCAGGGACGAGGACCGAAACCGACAGCTTCGGACCTGTCGAGGTTCCGGCCGACCGCTACTGGGGCGCGCAGACGCAGCGGTCGATCCAGAACTTTCCCATCGGCTGGGAGCGCCAGCCCCTCGCCGTCGTGCGCGCCCTGGGCTTCATCAAGCAGGCCTGCGCCGAAGCCAACAAGGTTCGCGGCGCGATCCCCGAACGCGAGGCCGACGCCATCATCGCCGCCGCCGCCGAAGTGGCGGCCGGCCAATTGAACGACCACTTCCCGCTGGTGGTCTGGCAGACTGGCTCGGGCACCCAGACCAACATGAACGCCAACGAGGTCATCTCGAACCGCGCCATCGAGATGCTCGGCGGCGAGATGGGATCGAAGAGGCCCATCCACCCCAATGACCACGTCAACATGGGGCAGTCGTCGAACGACACCTATCCCACGGCGATGCACGTCGCCGCCGCAATGACCGCCCGCGACGTGCTGCTGCCGGGTCTGCGGCACCTACACAAGGCGCTGGTCGCGAAGTCCGAGGAGTTCGCAGACATCATCAAGATCGGCCGCACCCACACGATGGACGCCACCCCCCTGACGCTAGGGCAGGAGTTCGGCGGCTACGCCCACCAGGTCGCCAAGGCGATCCAGCGGATCGAGGCGGCGCTCCCCGACGTGCACGAGCTGGCGCAGGGCGGCACCGCCGTCGGCACCGGGCTCAACTCCCCCGTCGGCTGGGGCGAGACGGTCGCCGCCAACCTCGCCCGCCTGACCGGCCTGCCCTTCGTCACCGCCCCCAACAAGTTCGAGGCGCTGGCCGCGCATGACGCGCTGGTGCAGCTCTCGGGCGCGCTCAAGTCGGCGGCGGCAGGCATCTACAAGCTCGCCCATGACATCCGGATGCTGGGCTCCGGCCCCCGCTGCGGCCTCGGCGAGCTGAAGCTGCCGGAGAACGAGCCCGGCTCCTCCATCATGCCCGGCAAGGTCAACCCGACTCAGGTCGAGGCGATCACCATGGTCTGCGCCCATGTCATGGGCAACGACGCCGCCGTGGGCTTCGCGGGATCGCAGGGCCATTTCGAGCTGAACGTGATGAAGCCGATGATCGCCTACAACGTGCTCCAGTCCATGCAATTGCTGGGCGACGCGGCGGTGGCCTTCACCGACAACTGCGTGGCCGGCATCGAGGCCGACCGGACCCGCATCGACCGGCTCATGCGCGAATCGCTCATGCTGGTGACGGCGCTGGCGCCGACCATCGGCTACGACAAGGCGACCACGGTCGCCAAGACCGCGCACAAGAACGGCACGACCCTGCGTGAGGAGGCCATCGCGCTCGGCTACGTGGACGCCGAGACCTTCGACCGCGTCGTGCGCCCCGAGGAGATGATCGCCCCCGGCTGAGGAGGACCGACGATGACGGGCTCCGTCGTCAACCTGAACAAGGTCCGCAAGGCGCGCGACCGCGCGGAGGAGAAGGCGCAGGCCGACGCCAACGCCGCCAAGCATGGCCGCACCAAGGCCCAGCGCCTCCTTGAGGCCGCGCAGGCCGAGAAAGCGCGCCGCGCGCTCGATCAGGCCAAGTTCGACGACGAATGAGCGGGCGCCCCGTCAAGCGTTCGCTCACCCTCCACGGCCACCGCACGAGCGTGTCCCTGGAGGAGGCCTTCTGGAGCGAGTTCCGCCGCCTCGCCGCCAAGGATGGTCTCGCGCTCAACGCCCTGGCCGAGCGGATCGACGAGGCGCGCGGCGACGTGGGCCTCGCATCGGCCATCCGCGTCCACGTGCTGGAGCGGGCGTTAGCGAGGCGTTAAACGATCCGGCACCATCCTGCGGCCATATCGCAGGTCACGAGATTCCATACCCCGGAGTCTGGCTCCAGCAGATGTTCGAGGCGAAGTCCGCGCGCGAGGGTGGCGCGATCCGCCGCTCGCTCCGCGACATCGAGCGCATGGTCGGGCGAGACGTCTTTCTCCGCGAGGTCGAGCGGCACGGCTTTGAAGCCATCGAAGATCGCGGACAGGTCGTCGTGTGCAACGCCGCCCCGACCCGCCGCTTCCCCTAGCCGCAAAAGCTTTTAAATGACTTCTGCCAAGACCTTTCCGAAAGGTCTTTGTCACACCAACATGACGGCGGCCCACGGGAACGCTCTGCCCCGCCATCCGTTCATCGGACGGAGCCGCCATGACCGCCACGCCCCTCGCCTCAACCCGTCCCCTCCCTAGCCACCTCATCGACGCATGGGGCTGGCTTCTGCTGTCCTGGGCCGGGATCGCCGTCTTCGCCGCTGCTCTCGCGGCGCTGGCATTCCATGGCCGCTGGCATGAGTTGACGATGGCCGCCGCCTTCTTCGTCCCGCTCCTCGTCATCCAGCTCTCGCCGCACGGCCTGCCCAACCTCCTCGTCGTCATCATCACCGCCTGCTTCCTCGTCAGCGCGGCCGGCTGGGCTTGGGACTGGTACCGGGTCGTCTGGTGGTTCGACGTGGCGCTCCATGCGATCAACCCGCTCGTGATGATGGCGGCCTCAATGTTCATGCTGTGGAAGGCCGAGTTCCTCGCCCATGCCCCCCGCAAGGGCCGCTTCGTGCTCTGGTCGACGGGCCTGGGCCTGCTCCTTGGCCTGGGCTGGGAGGGGGTCGAGGTCACCTTTCTCGATCTCACATGGCCCGACACGCTCCTCGACCTAGTCATGGACGGAGCGGGATCGGCGCTGGGCGGCTCCTTCGCGATCTGGCTGATCGAGCGGCGCGGGCGGCCCGCCATCGGACGCCGGGGCCGCTCGCGGCTGGCCTGGTGGGCCGAGCCGGTGCCCATCCCCCTTCGTCGGGGGCCGCATTCCTAGCTTTCCGAGGGCGTGGTCGTGGCCTCCACCGACGGCCGCTTGTTAGCGGCACACCGGCTGTTCTCGTGGCGCGAGGTCATGCCTGCAGGAATGGCACCGTCGGGCGCAGGTCCAGGAGGGTTGGCACAGGGATCAGCGCGACAGTCGGCGCGGGATGGCAGAATTGCCGATCGGCCGTTCATGGTGCTTTCATCCCGGCCCCTGCCCGGTCCGATCAAGGCGACGGGGCGGATCCTAGGAACCACCTGCAAACCCTGCGTAGCTGCGCAACCGTGAGGTCATGGCAACCCCGGTCGGGCAGTCCGATCAGCCAGCCGAACGCGCCGGCCAACGTGGAATGCCCCCGGCTTGGCCACGGCTGGCTGACGTCCTTTCGCTTACGGACCCGCTCACGCGCCGTCGGAGGCTACGACCAGTCCATCAGACGCCATGCCCGTTTCCTCGGCCCGGATCACCTTCTGGCTTTGCGACCGCGAGTGAGGAGGCAGGAGGTTAACCCGGGAGCAAGGCTGGCATGGGGACGCCCCGGGCCGAAAGGGGCAGCGAGGCTCGACCTGAATCCCTTCAAACGATCGACAGGATCGGCGATCCATCCGTGCACCGTGCGGAACCGGGCCCGACCGTCCTGCACAGCGAAGCCGATGCCTTGGCTAAGCCCCGTCCGACAGGTCACGCAGGCGGCTAGCGAGCTTTCCCAGGCGGACCGCGTCAAGGACATGGGGCGCCACGGCATGAGCCGGATCCACGACGTCCGACAGGCTTAGCACAACGTCCGCCAAGGCATGGAGCGTCTGGGCGAGGTGATCGAGTTCCTGCAACCCCGCGACTGCCTCCGGGTGGTCGAGCACGGCCAGGGACAGCGCCGGGGACAGCGCATCCTGGATGCCCTCCACGTTCGCCCCGGCGGCGCGAAGCTCGTGGTCGATGGCGGTCAGCAGCTTGCGGACCCGCAGGAGGCCATCCTCCGGCAGGTTCCCGTCGGCCCGAACTGCACTTGGCACGACCGTTCCATCCATGTTCTATCCTAAAAGAGTTCGAGCTCGCCATGCGGTTGCACGGCAGGCGGTTGCGAACGCGGAACAACGACCTCGATCGGGGCGCACAGCATCTGCCGCGCCCGTCCCGAGTTGGGCCAGAACTGGACCCGGCGGCCTTGGGTGCCCCGCACCGACCCGCCCACGAGCGGAATGCTCTCGACGCGGAGGAACCATTCCACGAACTCCACGTTGCTCGCGCCGGCGTTCGTGAGCCCCCGGGTGAGGCTGGCGCCGCCGAAGGCCTTGGCCTGCAGGTGCGTCCGGCTGGCGCCGCGGCTGAGCAGGCTGTTGATGAGCAGCTCCATAAGGTGCACCCCATAGCGCTGGGCCCCGTCGTCACGGGCCGCGGCGGCGCCGTCGGGCAAGAGGAAATGGTTCATCCCGCCCAGTCCGCGCACCGGATCGAACAGGCAGGCCGCCACGCAGGATCCGACCGTCGTGCAGATCACGAGCCCGGGCTCGTCGCTCACGTGCAGCTCGCCCAAGACGATGTTGCGGACCAGATCCGGCGCCATCAAGCGAGCTTCCCGAACACCGCCTCGATGGAGGCTTTGAGGCCGATCGTGGTGAACGGCTTCGCGAGATAGTTGTTGAGCGCGTATTTGCGCCCCTCGTCAATCAGGCTGCGGTCGCTGCGCCCCGTCACCAGGATGAAGCCGATGCTGCGTGTGGCCTGGAACTCGCGCAGGGCACGGAGAAGCTCGATGCCGTTCAAGCCGGGCATGTTGTAGTCCGAGATGACCAGATGCGCGGGCTTCTGCATGAGCTTGTGCAGGGCCGCCTTGCCGTCGTTCTCGACGCGAACCCGCGTGAACCCAAGCTCCTCAAGGCTATTGCAAAGGAGCGCCCGGCTCACGGCGGTGTCGTCGGCGACCAGGATGTCGAGGTGGCTGGCGTATGTCATTCGTGATCCCTCGCCTATGAGGTGAAGAGCGATCGGGCGATCCCGGCCGCGACGTGTTGGAGGGGAAGCTGCTCCGCGACCGCGCCCAGCCGAAGCGCGCTTCCGGGCATTCCGAACACGACGGAGGTCGCCTCGTCCTGGCCGATCGTGTGGGCTCCGGCTTGGCGCATGGCGAGAAGCCCCCGCGCGCCGTCGGCCCCCATGCCGGTCAGGATGACCCCAAGCGAGCGGGCGCCGACCTTTTGCGCTACGGACGAGAACAGGCGATCGGCCGAGGGGCGATGCCCGCTGGTCGGGGCATCCGCGACGAGGCGGCAGCGCAAGGGCCGGTCCCGGCCCCCCACCACTTCGAGGTGGGTCTCGCCTCCGGGGGCGATGACGGCGACTCCGGGAGCCAGGACGGCGCCATCGGTCGCCTCGGACACGCTCAGCGGAGAGACGCGGTCGAGGCGACGGGCGAGGCTCGAGGTGAACAGGGGCGGCATATGCTGCACGACCACGACCGGCGGGCTGTTGGCGGGCAGCTCGGCGAAGACCCGGAGCAGGGCCTCGACCCCTCCGGTCGAGGCCGCGAGCGCCACGACCTGCACGTTGCTGGTCCGATCCCTGCGGTCGGCCACGGCCGGGCCCGGCCCCCGGTGGGGCAGCGGGACCAGAGGCGCGGGCCGCCGTCCACGGGCCGCGGCGCGGATGATCCGGGGCAGCACATCGAGCGACTGGGGCGAGGACGGCGAGGGCTTGCCCACGCAGTCGAAGGCACCGAGTTCGAGCGCCCGGACGGTGGCGTCGGCACGCTCCCGCGTCAGGGAGGAGACCATGACGACCGGAGTCGGCCGGAGGCGCATGATCCGATCGAGGAGGTCGAGGCCGTTCATGTCCGGCATCTCGATGTCGAGCGTGACCACGTCCGGGTCGAGGGCCTTGATGGCCGCCCGCGCCTCGCGGGCGTCGCAGGCCGTGCCGACCACCTCGATCAGCGGGTCGGATGCGACTGCCCTTCGGATCAGTTCGCGCATGGTGGCCGAGTCGTCGACGATCAGGAGGCGGATCCGGGTCATGAGGTCGCCTCGCCGCGGCGGTAGGTCGTGATGCCGGCGGACGCGAAGAGCCGGGCCGCCGGACCGACGATCCGCTCGGAATGCCCGATGAACAGGCAGCCGCCGGGGGCGGTCGCGTCAGCCAGCCGCGCCCACAGGCGCTCCTGCGAGGGTGTGTCGAAGTAGATCGCGACGTTGCGGCAGAAGATGGCGTCGAACCGCCCACGCATCGGCCAGTCGCCAATGAGGTTCATCACGCGGAAGACGACGAGGCTCGAGAGCGCCCTTCCCGCTCGCCAGAGGTCCTGGCCGGCGGGCTCGAACCATCGCTCCCGCGCCGCCGGAGGGATCGAGGCCAGAGCGGACCCGGAATAGGTGCCCTCCCGTCCCCGGGCGACCATCTCCGCGTTGATGTCGGTGGCGAGCACGCGGATGTCGAGATCCGCGGCCTCGGGCCATGCGGCCAGCACCGCGAGCGCGATGGAATAGGGCTCCTCGCCCGATGAGCAGGCCGCCGACCAGAGCCGCAGGCGCCCGCCGCCCCGGACATGCGCCGCGAGCCGGGGGAGCACCTCTTGCTGCAGGGTGCCGAAGTGATGCGGCTCGCGGTTGAAGCGGGTCACGTTGGTGGTCAGGGCGGCCACCATGCGATGGCGCTCCTCCTCCCCCTCGTCGGACTCGATCAAGGCCCGATAGTCGCTGAAGCTCCCAAGGCCGAGCAGCCGAAGGCGCTTGGCCAGCCGCCCCTCGACCATGACCCGTTTGGCTTCGGGCAGGTGGATGCCTGTGTGCCGGTGCATCAGCTCGGCGATGATTGCGAAGTCGCGATGACCGAGGCCGGCCGCCTCGCCCTCCGCCGCACGTGCGATGGACCCGTTCATGCGGCGATGACCCCATGGCTCGGAGAGGGCAGGATATCGTCCAGCGCGATCAGCACGATCATACGGCCATCCACCGCCAGCACGCCCCGGACGAACTGGCGCACCAGTTCGCTCCCCACCTCGGGCGTGGGTTGGATCAGGCCGTCGTTGGCGAGTTGGATGTCCGCCACCTCGTCCACCAGGAGGCCGAGCGTCTGCTGGCCCATCTGGACGACCATGATCACGTGGCGCGCGCTGGGCTCGGCGGGCGGAAGCCCCAGACGGGCCGCGAGGTCGAGGATGGGCAGCACCGCGCCGCGCAGGTTGACGACCCCCCGCACGAAGTCCGGGGCCCGGGGGATCGACGTCTCGGCCGTCCAGCCCCGGATCTCGCGGACCAGGGTGATGTCGATGGCGAATTCCTGCTGCCCGATGCGGAAAGCGACGAGTTCGCGTCCGGTCCCGGTGGCTGAGGAGGTGAGGTCGGTCATGGGCTGGCTCCTACCGCGAGCAAGAAAGGGGCGTGGACAGAACGGAGGACGAGGCGGGCGCCCCGCTCGAGGCGACGAGGGCGTCCACGTCGAGGATCAGCGCGACCCGGCCGTTCCCGAGAATCGTGGCGGCCGCGATGCCAGGGATGGTGCCGTAGTTGGCCTCCAAGCTCTTGATGACGACCTGCCGCTGGTCCTGGATCGAGTCGATGAGCAGCGCCGCGCAGGCGCCCTCGCTCGTTTCCACGAGGACGGCGACGGGTTGCGCCCCCTCGGCCCGGCCCGCCGGCGAGAACCCAAGTTCCTCCCCCAGGTCCACGACGGGCACGAAGCCGCCGCGGATGGCCAGCACCCGCGCGGCAGGTCCCAGAGCGCGCACGTCGCCGGGGGCGGGGCGCAGCGTCTCCATGATGGCGGTGAGCGGCACGACGAGGGTCTGGTCCGCCACGGACACGACCATGCCGTCGAGCACGGCGAGCGTGAGCGGCAGGCTCATGCCGAAGCTCGATCCCTGGCCGGGTCGCGAGGCCACCGCGAGCCGGCCGCCCAGCGCCTGGATCGACCTCTTGACGACATCCATGCCGACGCCGCGGCCCGAGATGTCCGACACGGTCTCCGTAGTGGAGAAGCCGGGCAGGAACAGTAGGCTGTCCACCTCGGGGTCGCTGAGCTGCGCGTCGGCGGGGATGAGTCCCTTGCGTTCCGCGATCTGGCGCACGCGGCTCCGGTCGATCCCGCCGCCATCGTCGGAAACCTCGATCACCACCCGGCCCGAGCGATGCGCGGCCACGAGCCGCACGGTCCCCTCGGCCGGCTTGCCCGCCGCGAGGCGACGCTCGGGGGTCTCGATGCCGTGGTCGATGGCGTTGCGGATCAGGTGGGTCAGCGGATCGGCGAGGCGTTCCACGACGGTCTTGTCGACCTCGGTTCCCTCGCCTTCGGTGCGCAGGCGCACGACCTTGCCGGTCGCGGCGGCGACCTCGCGGACGATCCGCCCCATGCGCTGGAACAGCGGCCGCACCGGCTGGGCGCGGATGGCCATGACGCTTTCCTGGATCTCGCGGGTCAGGAGCTTGAGCTCGTCCAAGCCGGTCGCCACGGCGGGCTGGCGGGCGACCCCCGCCTCGATGACGCGCTGGCCCAGCATGGCCTGGTTGATGACGAGCTCTCCCACCAGGTCGATGAGGCGGTCCAAGCGGTCGAGGTCCACGCGAATCGTCGGCGGCGGCGCGTTGTCGCCGCACGTCGCGGCCCCGGGCGGCGGAGGCGCGGCCTGGGAAGGTGCGGAGACCTTGGACGGCGCCGGACGGGAGGGCTCCGGGGCCGTCGCGGTCCGCGCGGCGGGCAGGTGCCCGAGCGCGAGCTCGGGCTCGGGCTCGGGCGGGACGCCCGCCGTCGACCGAGGACCGATGACGAGGTCGCAGTCCTCGTCCAGGAACTCGAAGCAGTCGCGCACCGCCGTGTCCGGAACGCCACTCAGCTCGATCCGCCAGGCCAGGTAGGCCTGCTCGGGGTCGAGCAGGTCGAGGGGCGGCAGCCGCTCCAGGTCGCAGGCGATGCGGGCCTCGCCAAGCCGCGCAAGCTCGCGAAGGACGGGGATCGGGTCGTGCGCCCGGGCAAAGAGCGTCGGATGGGGCCGGAACTCGACCATGAGCCGGTCGGGATCCGAAGCCATGGGCTCGGGCTCCCCGGTCGGGATCCGGATCGTGATCGGGGCGAAGCCGAACTCGTCGGCCTCGGGCGGCGGCGGCTCGGCCGGAACGCTGCCGTGCCGGGCGATGGCGTCGAGGTCTGCCAGCACCTCGCGCCATCCGATCCCGAGCGCCGTGCCGTCGCGCGCCTCCCGCACGAGGTCGGACAGGACGTCCGCCGCGTGGAGCATGGTTCCCATGATGTCGGCGCGCGGCTCCAGGCGGCCGGAGCGGATCTCGTCGAGCACGGTCTCGAAGCCGTGCGCGAAGGACACGAGGTCGGCAAGCTGGAAGGCCCCCGCCCCGCCCTTGATCGAATGCACCGACCGGAACACGGCGTTGACCGTGTCCGGCTCGGCGGTGCCGCCCTCGATGGCGACGAGGCCCGCCTCCAGTTCCGCGAGCTGCTCCTCGCATTCCTGGAAGAAGGTGACCCTGATCGCTTCCATGCTGTCCATCATGCCGCGTCTCCCCTGTCGCGGTTCTCGGTCACGCCAGGACCCGCGCCAGGGCGCTGACGAGCTTGGCGGGCTCGAAGGGCTTGACGATCCAGCCTGTGGCCCCGGCGGCCCGGGCGCGCGCCTTCTTGGCCGCGTCGCACTCGGTGCTCAGCACGAGGATGGGGATGCCGAGATAGTCCTTCTCGGCCCGCACCTTCTCGATGAACCCGAAGCCGTCGAGGCGCGGCATGTTGATGTCGGAGATGATGACGTCGGGTCGGAGGCGGCGCAGGGCGAGGAGCCCGTCCTCGCCGTCCACCGCCTCCGCCACCGCATAGCCCGCGCCGGACAGGCAGAGGCGCAGCATGTCGCGCATGGCCCGGGAATCGTCCACGGTGAGCACGGTTCTCTTCACTTGGCGCCTCCTTCGGCCATGAGGTCGTCGAGCTCGATCCCGAGCGTGCGAGCCGCCTCCTCGATCACCGGCGACGGGTTGGAGAGGCGGAAGCCGTGGCCGTCGGACCGCCATGTCCGCGCGGCCGACAGGAGGACCTGAAGGCCCGGCGTCCCGATGCGCGCGACGGTGCTGGCATTCACGTCGAGCGGGCAGCCGCGATGGGACAGCAGCTCCTGGGCGAGCGCGCCGACGGCGGCGAGGTCGAGACGCTCGGGCAGGTCGAGGGTAAGGATGGTCATGGCTCAGAACTCCTCCCAGCCTTCGTTCTGCTCCGTCCGGGCCGAGCCGGCCGCGAGCCGCAGGGCCTTGCGCGGCGGCGAGGTCCGGGCGGGCTGGGGCGCGGCCCTCGTCACGGCGGGGGCGGCCGCGGCGTCCCTCTCGGCGTCCTGTCGCCATTCGGCGGCCGAGCCGCCAGCGCCGGTCCGGAAGCGGTCGATCTCGTGCGCCACCACCTGGGTCTGGGTGGCCATGGCTCGGACCGCGGCGGTCGTTTCCTCGACCATGGCGGCGTTCTGCTGGGTGATCTGGTCCATCTGGGCGACGGCGACGTTGACCTGGGCCAGGCCCGAGGACTGCTCGG
>NZ_JAGGJP010000026.1 GCF_017872975.1 Rubellimicrobium aerolatum | reverse complement strand
CGGCGGCGAAGGAGCGGTAGTACTTGATCTCCTCCAGCCGCGCGAGCTCGCCCTCGTCGCAGCGCGCGCACACCGCGCGGTGGCGGATCGGGCAGTCCGAACACTCCACCTCGACGTTCTTCAGCTTGGGCGTGGGGGCATTCACGGCGTCGGTCGGGCTCCGGGCAAGGGGCATGAACGTCGGACCTCGCGGAATCGTGCGGCAGGACGGGACGCCGATCAAGGGGCAACCCGGAAACAGGCTCTCCTAAACGACATTGAAATGAGGAATTGCAATGGCCTCGCATGAGCTTTTGAGGGACGTGGGGCTTTTCGACGCACGCGCGCCCCGCTACACGAGCTACCCTCCCGCCAACCACTTCGCGGGCGGCGTCGGCCCCGATCAGGTCGCGTCCTGGCTGGAATCGATTCCCTCGGGCACCCGCGTCTCGCTGTATGCCCACATCCCCTACTGCCGGCGGCTCTGCTGGTTCTGCGCCTGCCGCACGCAGGGCACCACCACCGACCGCCCGCTGATCCCCTACCTCGCCCAGCTCAAGTCCGAGCTGGCCCTCGTCGGTCGCCACCTGCGCCCCGACGTGGAGGTGGCGGCCATCCACCTCGGCGGCGGCACCCCCACCATCCTGCCCCCCGCCATGCTGGCGGAGCTCTGCGACGCGCTGAACACCTTCCGCCCGCTGGCCCGCGACCTCGCCTTCTCGGTGGAGATCGACCCGACCGAGATCGACCGCCCCCGGCTCGACGTGCTGGCGGCGGCGGGGATGACCCGCGCCTCCATCGGCGTGCAGGACTTCGACGAGACGGTGCAGGAGGCCATCGGTCGCGCCCAGGGCTACCAGCTCACCCGCGACGTGGTGGAGATGATCCGCGCCACCGGCGTTTCCAGCCTCAACATGGACATGCTCTACGGCCTGCCGCACCAGACGCGGGCGCGCATGACCGACACGGTGCAGAAGATCCTGTCGCTCTCGCCCGACCGGCTGGCGCTCTACGGCTACGCCCACGTTCCCTGGATGGCCAAGCGGCAGGTCCTCATCGACGCCAACGCGCTGCCCGGCTCCGAGGAGCGGCTCGACCTCTTCGAGGCCGCCGCCCGGATGTTCGCCTGGGACGGCTACGAGCCCATCGGCATCGACCACTTCGCCCGTCCCGACGATCCGCTCGCCACCGCCGCGCGCGAGGGCCGGATGCGCCGCAACTTCCAGGGCTACACCGAGGACGGGGCGGACGTGCTGATCGGCCTCGGCGCCTCGGCCATCTCGCGCTACCCGCAGGGCTACGCGCAGAACAGCTCCAAGTCCTCGGCCTACGCGATGGCCGTCAAGAAGGGGAGCCTCGCCACGGAACGCGGCCACGCCTTCAGCGCCGACGACCTGCTGCGCTCCGACATGATCGAGCGCCTGATGTGCCGCTTCGACCTCGACCTCCCCGCCATCGCGAGCGCCCACGGCCTGCCGGTGCCCGAGGTCTCGCGCCTCGCCGAGCCGCTGCGCCGCCGCTTCGCCGACTGGATCGAGGAGCGGGACGGCACCCTGCGCCTGGTCCGCTCCCCCCGCCTGATCGCGCGGATGGCGGCGCAGGCGATCGACGCCTACGCGATGCCCGAGGGCCGGCACAGCCGCGCCCTCTGACGGGATGCGCGGCGCGCCGTTGGGGAACGGCGCGTCGCGCGGGGCCCGGCCCTCCGCGGGGAGGAGGGCCGGGCCCACCACGACCCCGACGCCGGCCGTGTGTTGGCTGGCGCCGGGCCGGGCCCCTTCCGGGGGGCCGACGGTTGGTTGACGAGTTGCGCGGCGCGCCGTTGGGGAACGGGTGCGTCGCGCGGGGTCCGGTCCTCCGCGGGGGAGGGTCGGGCCCCCTTTGCCCCCCGGCGTCGGTCGTGTTCTGGCCGGCGCCGGGTCGGTCCCCCTCCTGGTCGCCAGCCCGCCCGCCTTCGCCAGCCAGCCCGCGCCCACCCGCTTGCCCTCCGCCGCGCGCCGCGCCACCCTGCGCCGCGCCCAGGGGAGGGGCGTCACGCCATGCGGATCGGAATCGCCTGCCTCGTCGGGGCCTACGTGCTGTCGCAGTTCTACCGGGCCTTCCTCGCGGTGCTGACGCCCGACCTCCAGGCCGACCTCGGGGCGACGCCGGGCGACCTCGCGGTGGCCTCGGGCCTCTGGTTCCTCAGCTTCGCCGCCCTCCAGATCCCCATCGGCGCCGCGCTCGACCGCCTCGGGCCGCGCCGCACCGCCGCCGCGCTCCTGGCCCTCGGCGGCGGGGGCGGCGCGCTCCTCTTCGCGCTCGCCCAGAGCCCCGGCCATGTCATGCTCGCCATGACGCTGATCGGCGCGGGCTGCGCGCCGGTCCTCATGGCCGCCTACGTCATCTACGCCCGCGTCTACCCACCGGCCGTCTTCGCCACCCTCGCCGGGGCGACCATCGGCTTGGGGAGCCTCGGCAACGTCCTCTCCGCCGCCCCCCTCGCCGCGCTGGTGGCCGTCGTCGGCTGGCGCGCCTCCCTCGGCGGCCTCGCCGCCGTGACCCTCCTCGTGGCGCTCCTCCTCTGGCTCGCCGTCCGCGACCCCGAGCCCGCGTCCCCCGGCGTGGCCCAGGGCTCCGTCCTCGACCTCCTGCGGACGCCCACGCTCTGGCCGGTCCTCCTGATGATGTTCGCGGCTTATGGCCCGTCGGCTTCCCTGCGCGGCCTCTGGGCCGGCCCTTATGCCCGCGACCTCCACGGCGCGGACGCGGCGACCATCGGCTGGGTCACGCTGGCCATGGGCCTCGCCATGGTGGCCGGGAACTTCGCCTACGGTCCCGCCGACCGCCTGCTCGGCACCCGCAAGTGGGTGGTCTGGACCGGCAACGCCGTGGTCCTCGCCGCGCTCCTCCTCCTCGCCTGGGACCCCGGCGCGAGCCTCCTCCGCGCCACGGTCCTCCTCGCCGTGGCGGGCTTCTGCGGCGCGGCCTTCCCGATGATCGTGGCGCACGGCCGCGCCTTCGTCCCGCCGCACCTGCTGGGCCGGGGGATGACGCTCATCAACATGTTCGGCATCGGCGGCGCGGGCCTCATGCAGTTCGCCTCCCGCCCCATCCACGGCGGCGCCGCCACGCCCGACGCCTACCGCGCCCTCTTCCTCTTCTTCGCCGCCATCGTGGCGCTGGGCCTCGGGGCCTACCTCTTCGCCCGCGACAGCACGGACTGACCTTCCCCCGACGCGCGCCCTCCTGTAAGGGCACCGGCGTCAGAGAAGGGACAAGGAACATGGGTTACAAGGTCGTCGTCGTCGGCGCCACGGGCAACGTGGGGCGCGAGATGCTCAACATCCTGGCCGAGCGGGAATTCCCGGTGGACGAGATCGCCGCCCTCGCCAGCCGGAAAAGCCTCGGCACCGAGGTGAGCTTCGGCGACCGCACCCTGAAGACCCAGGATCTCGACGCCTTCGACTTCACCGGCTGGGACATCGCGCTCTTCGCCATCGGCTCGGACGCGACCAAGCAATACGCCCCCAAGGCCGCCGCCTCCGGCTGCGTGGTGATCGACAACTCGTCGCTCTACCGCTACGACCCGCAGGTCCCCCTGGTGGTGCCCGAGGTCAACGCCGACGCGGTGATGGGCTACACGGCCAAGAACATCATCGCGAACCCCAACTGCTCCACCGCGCAACTGGTGGTCGCGCTCAAGCCGCTCCACGACCGGGCCCGGATCAAGCGCGTCGTCGTCTCGACCTACCAGTCCGTGTCGGGGACCGGCAAGGAAGCCATCGACGAGCTCTGGAACCAGACCAAGGGCATCTACGTCCCCGGCCAGGAGGTCGCGCCCTCGGTCTACCCCCGCCAGATCGCCTTCAACGTCATTCCCCACATCGACGTCTTCATGGAGGACGGCCAGACCAAGGAAGAGTGGAAGATGATGGTCGAGACCAAGAAGATCCTCGACCCCGCCATCAAGGTCACCGCCACCTGCGTCCGCGTCCCCGTCTTCGTCGGGCACTCCGAAGCGGTCAACGTCGAATTCGAGGAGCACCTCGACGAGGCCGAGGCGCGCGACATCCTGCGCGAGGCCCCCGGCTGCCTCGTGGTCGATAAGCGCGAGCCCGGCGGCTACATCACGCCCATCGAATGCGTGGGCGACTACGCCACCTACATCTCGCGCATCCGCCAGGACCAGACCATCGACAACGGCCTGAACCTGTGGATCGTCTCCGACAACCTCCGCAAGGGCGCGGCGCTCAACGCCGTGCAGATCGCCGAGGTCCTGGGAAGTCGGGCGCTCAGGAAGGGCTGAGGCTTCGAAAGCGCCGAGCGGCCGGGGGCGCTCCCATGTCGGGCGGGCGTCCGCCCGCCAGGCCTCGGACGGGCATCGCAGGGGCGGGCATCGCAGGGATGCGGCGGCCCTCCCTTATGACCCCGCCGACGCGATCGCCGCGGCGAGGTCGCGCTCCTCCCCGCAACTCCCGCACGCCTGCTGGAGCTTCGCGAGGTTCGCCCGCGCCCCGGCGACGTTCCCCTGCCGGAGGAACAGCTCGCCCTGGTATTCCAGCGCGCCCCGGTGCCGGGGGTTCGCCGCCAGCGCCGCCGCATAGAACGACGCTGCCTGATCGAGCCGCCCGGCGTTCCTGAGCGCATAGCCCATGAGGTTGAGCGCGTCGGCGTTCCGGGGCTCGGCCTGCACGACGGGATTGAGCAGCGCGATGGCCCCGTTCCAGTCCCCTCCGTCCAGCGCCGCCTGCGCGGGCGCGAGCGAGGCCGAGGGCGCGTCCGATCCCACCGCGAGGGCGGGTCCGGCCAGCGCGAGCAGAAGCAGGGCGAGCGGACGAAGGGGGGTCATGGCATCGGTCCTTCCGGAAACCACCCCTATCCTACCCCGGTCCCCGCGCCTCGTCTTGGGGACCAAGGTCCGATCCGCCCGCCCCGGGGGATGTTTCCATCTTGAGCCGATCCCGGGCCCTTCGCGTCCACCGCCGAGGGGGGCTCTGCCCCCCGCGCTTCCGCGCTCCCCCCGGGATATTTGGAGCCAAAGAAGGACCTGCGCGCGCGCGTAGCCCGGTCCCCGGGGGTGTTGCGCGAACCGGAGGCTGAGCGTTCGTTGCTGTCAGGCGGCGTTAACGCCTGCGTGCGATTCTCTCCCTCGCACGACCCCACGCAAGCGGCCCTCGTCCGCACGGCCCGGCGCTCCCCAGGGGCGGACACGCCGGCCCCGACGGCAGGGGGCGGAAAGGAGAGACAAGGACGAAGGGACGCCCGTCCGCAAGGAGGGGCACGGACACACGCGATGGGCCAGGAGCGGCCAGATACCCGGCCAGGGAGACCGAGGCGCCCCACGGGCGTTCTCCCTCGATGCCACTGAGACCCAGCCCGCCCAATGGCGGCCGGTGCTCCCGCTCGCGCGCGCCCCTGGTCCCCGCGAGCCTGGGAGTGAACCCGGAGGCCTCGCGGGGATTTAGTCTGTGCGGCCGGCCCTTCCTCCGGTCCCAAGCATCCCGGGGTGAAGCCCCGAAGGGGCGAGGGGCAGAGCCCCTCAGGCCATGTACTGCCCGCCGTTCGCCGACAGCGTGGAGCCCGTGATGAAGCCGGCCCCATCGGAGGCCAGGAACACCACGCAGCGCGCGATCTCCTCAGGCTCGCCGAGCCGGCCGACCGGGATCGCCGGCAGGATCACGGTGTCCATGACCTCGGGCTTGATGCCTGCCATCATCTCCGTGTTGATGTAGCCCGGCGCCACCACGTTCACCGTGATCCCGGCCCGCGCGCCCTCCTGCGCCAGCGCCTTGGTGAAGCCGATGTCGCCCGCCTTGGCCGCCGCGTAGTTGGCCTGGGCGAATTGCCCCTTCTGCCCGTTGATCGAGCTGATCGAGATGACGCGCCCGAACTTCCGCTCCCTCATCCCGTTCCAGACGCAATGCGTCATGTTGAACAGGCCGGTCAGGTTGGTGTCGATGACCTCGCGCCACTGCTGCGGCGTCATCCGGTGGAACGGCGCGTCGCGGGTGATGCCGGCGTTGTTCACCAGGATCTCGACGGGGCCGAGCGCCGCCTCGACCTCGGCGACGCCGGCCTTGCAGGCCTCGTAGTCGGCGACGTTCCACTTGAAGGCGCGGATGCCGGTCGCGTCCGTGAAGGCCTGCGCTGCGGCGTCGTTGCCCGCATAGCTCGCCGCGACCTGATACCCCTCGGCCATCAGCGCCTTGGAGATCGCCGCGCCGATCCCGCGCGACCCTCCCGTGACAAGGGCGACTCTCGCCATCACAAACTCCTCCCAGTTCACTTCCGTTGGACAGGCGGCCCGGCCCTCCTCCCAAGCCGGGCCGCCCCCTCGCCGCCCCGGGGGGCCGCGAAACCGATTACCTCTCGACGCAGAGCGCCACGCCCATGCCGCCGCCGATGCACAGCGTGGCGAGGCCGCGCTTGGCCCCGCGCCGCTTCATCTCGAACAGCAGCGTGTTGAGCACCCGCGCGCCCGACGCGCCGATGGGGTGGCCGATGGCGATGGCCCCGCCGTTGACGTTCACGATGGACGGGTCCCAGCCCATGTCCTTGTTGACCGCGCAGGCCTGTGCCGCGAAGGCCTCGTTCGCCTCCACGAGGTCGAGGTCGCCCACCGACCAGCCGGCCTTCTCCAGCGCCTTGCGGCTGGCGTAGATCGGCCCCACGCCCATGATCGCCGGGTCGAGGCCCGCCGTGGCATAGCCCGCGATCCGCGCCAGCGGCTCGATGCCCCGCCGCTGCGCCTCCTCCTCGGACATGAGCAGCACGCCCGCCGCCCCGTCGTTGAGCCCCGACGCGTTGGCGGCCGTCACGCTGCCGTCCTTGGCGAAGGCGGGACGCAGCTTGGCGACCGAGTCCAGCGTCGCGCCGTGGCGGATGTACTCGTCCTGATCGACGACCGTGTCGCCCTTGCGGCCCTTGATCGTGAAGGGCACGATCTCGTCCGCGAACTTCCCGGCCTTCTGCGCGGCCTCGGCCTTGTTCTGCGAGGCGACGGCGAAGGCGTCCTGCTCCTCGCGGCCGATCTGCCATTGCTGGGCGACGTTCTCGGCCGTCTGGCCCATGTGGTAGCCGTTGAAGGCGTCCCAGAGCCCGTCCTTGATCATCGTGTCGATGAAGGACAGGTCGCCCATCTTGTGCCCGGCGCGCAGGGCCGCGCAGTGGGGCGAGAGGGTCATGTTCTCCTGCCCGCCGGCGCAGACGATGCTGGCATCCCCGAGCATGATGTGCTGCGCGCCCAGCGCCACCGCCCGCAGGCCCGAGCCGCAGACCTGGTTGATGCCCCAGGCCGCGCTCTCCTGCGGGAGGCCTGCGTTGATGTGCGCCTGCCGGGCCGGGTTCTGGCCCTGGCCCGCCGTCAGCACCTGGCCCAGGATCGTCTCGCTGACCTCGCCGGGCTCGACGCCGGCACGCTCGACCACGGCGCGGAGCACGGCGGCGCCGAGGTCGTGGGCGGGCGTGGACGCGAAGGCGCCCGAAAACGAGCCCACGGCCGTGCGCGCGGCCGAGGCGATGACGACGTTGGTCATGGGCGATCCTCTCCCTCGAACGGGGGCGGGGCGGACCCGCCTTCCCTGCTTGGCGTCACCATAGGGACAGGAAAGGTCCGGGCGCAAGCGCCCGCGTCAGGCCCAGCGGCCGAGCGCGGCCTCGTCCTCGTCCTTGGCCGCCACCCAGGCCGCGCCATCGGCGCGCAGCTCCCGTTTCCAGAACGGGGCGCGGGACTTGAGCCAGTCCATCAGGAACTCGGCCGCCGCGAAGGCGGCCCCGCGATGGGGCGCGGCGGCGAGGACCATCATGATCGGCTCGTTCACCGCGAGGGGGCCGTGGCGGTGGATCACCCGCGCCGCCGTCAGGCCGAAGCGGGCCTTCGCCTCCGCGACCATGCTGGCGATCGCGGCCTCGGTCATGCCGGGATAATGCTCGATCTCCAGCGCCGAAAGGCCGCCGTCGCCCCGCACGACGCCGGTGAAGCTCACCACCGCGCCCGCGCCCGCCGCCCGCGCGGTGAAGGCCGACAGCTCCGCGCCGGGGTCGAAGGGGTCCGGGGCGACGCGGACCTCCACGCCTCAGCCCCCCGTCATCGGCGGAAAGAACGCGACCTCCCGTGCCCCCGCCAGCGGCGCGTCGAAGGCCGCGAGCTTCTGGTCCACCGCCACCCGCACCGCGCGGAGGTCCGAGAAGGCCAGCGCGTGCCCCTCGCTGCGCCCGCGCAGCTCCTCCACCAGCGCGGCGACGGTCGGCGCGCGCGTCTCCACCGCCTCCCGCGAGGTGCCCGCGCGCTCGCGCAGCCAGGCGAAGTAGAGCACCTCGATCATCGCGCGTCCTTGAGGAAGGGGAGCGACTTGCGGAAGTAGTCCCAGCCGGTGGCGGCCGTCAGCGCCGCCGCGATCCAGATGAGCAGGAGCCCGAGCCACGTGGCCAGCCCCGCCCAGGTCGTGCCCGGCGGCAGGCCCACGCGGCCCACGCGCGGCGGCGGCACGTCCATGACCGACAGGGCGGTGCCGAGGAACAGCACCGCGATGGCCACCATTTGCGCGGTGGTCTTCCACTTGGCGAGGCGCGTCACCTTCAGGAGCCCCGCCCGGTCGGCGAGGTATTCCCGCAGGCCGCCCACGAAGATCTCGCGGAACAGGATCACGGTGGCGGGCAGGATCAGCCACGGGTTCATCCCGGAATACCCCGTCAGCACCATGATGGCGATCACGACCATGGCCTTGTCCGCGATGGGGTCGAGCATGGCGCCGAAGCGGCTTTCCTGCTTCCAGAGGCGGGCGAGGTAGCCGTCGAACCAGTCGGTGATCGCCGCGCCGACGAAAAGGATCAGCGCCAGGAAGTCGGCCCAGGGCCGGGTGAAGTAGAGGAACATCACGGCCACCCCGGGCGCCGCGAGAAGGCGCAGCACGGTCAGCGTGTTGGGGAGGGTCCAGACGATCATGGCCCCGATGTAGCGTCTGGGGGCAGGGAGGGAAAGCCGATGGTCACGAGGGGCTCTGCCCCTCGCCGCTGGCGCGGCTCCCCCCGGGATGCTTGGAGCCAAAGAAGGAGGGGCGTGTCGGACAGACTAAATCCCCGCGAGGCCTCCGGGTTCACTCCCGGGCTCGCGGGGACCAGGGGCGCGCGCGAGCGGGAGCACCGGCCGCTATTTAGCGGGCTGGGTCTCAGTGGCATCGAGGGAGAACGCCCGTGGGGCGCCTCGGTCTCCCTGGCCGGGTATCTGGCCGCTCCTGGCCCATCGCGTGTGTCCGTGCCCCTCCTTGCGGATGGGCGTCCCTTCGTCCTTGTCTCTCCTTTCCGCCCCCTGCCGTCGGGGCCGGCGTGTCCGCCCCTGGGGAGCGCCGGGCCGTGCGGCGGGGGAGCCGCTGGTGTGTGCGGGAGAGAATGCCAGCCAAGCGTTAACGCCGCCTGACAGCAACGAACGCTCAGCCCGCAGTTCGCGCAACACCCCCGGGGCGGTGCGTGAAGCCGCGCCAACGGCGCGGAACCACGCGCGCTGTACGGGGAGCGCCCGGCACATCCTACGGAGCCGAGAGGGCCGGTGGGGCGGTGCCTCCTGGCCCTTCTTTGGCTCCAAGTATCCCGGGGGGAGGCTCCGCAGGAGACGGGGGGCAGCGCCCCCCTCGGCGGTGGACGCGGGGGCTCAGGCCTGGGGCATGGGCGGCCAGGGGCGGAGGGACTCGGCCTCGATCCAGGCGCGCGCCCAGGGGGGTGGATCGGGCGGGGCGGCGTCCTGCTGGCCCATGGCGGCCAGCACCCGGGCGGGGACGACGATGCCGTTCGCGTCGGTCACGGCCGAGCGGATCAGGATATGGCTCGCGCAGTCGCCGGAGGGGAGCCACATGGATTGCTCCACATAGAAGAAGCGGTGGTCCCAGCCGAGCGCGCGGGTCCGCATGGCGATGGGCTGGAAGGCGTGGACGCGCTTGCGCCAGCGGACCGAGGCCCCGGCCACCGCCACCTGCCACCCCTCGCGCCGGAGCGCGGGCGTCAGGCCGATGCGCCGTGCCCAGGGGACGCGGCCCAGGTCGTAGAGCGACAGGGTCCGGCCGTTGTTCAGCTCGAGGAAGATGTCGAGGTCCCAGGGCCAGCAGAGATGGCGGCTGCGATGCTCGCCCACCAGGGGCAGGGGCGGGTCGGCGCGATGCCGCCAGCTTTGGAACAGCAATCGGACAACGGGATACATGGGCAGCCTCCGGGCCCGGAGGTCGCCCGAGGCGCGACGAGGCGTCAACCGTGACGGCAGGTCACGGCAGCGCGGGCGCGACCTCGCACGTCACGGTTGCGCGGGGCGGAGGTGCGGTGGCCACGGGGCCATGGGCCGCCGCGATGCGAGGCGTGCGGTTGGCTCTGGGGCGTGGCAACGCCCGCGCGGGGCACGACGACGCAGGCGGGGGCCGGGGATTGCGCGCGGGGGGCGGGCCGCTTAGGTCAGCCAGGACCGCAGCGGGCACAGACGGGACACACGGCGCAGATGATTTCCCTTTTCCAGATCCTCCTGATGATCCTGTCGATCGTCCAATACCTGATCTTCGCGCATTTCATCATGAGCTGGCTGCTGGCCTTCAACGTGCTGAACCCGCGGCAGCAGTTCGTCCAGCAGGTCTGGGGCGGCCTGAGCCGCGTGCTGGAGCCGATCTACGGGCCGATCCGGCGGGTGCTGCCGTCGATGGGGGGCCTCGACCTCGCGCCGCTGGTGGCGCTGGTCATCATCTATGCGCTCGAGATCGTGCTGCGGAACAACGTCGGGCTCTTCGTCTGACCGTCATGGGCGGGGACGCGGGCCACACCCTCCTGCGGGAGGTCTGGGGATTCGACTCCTTCCGGCCCGGGCAGGAGGAGATCGTCCGCGCCGTGGCCGAGGGCCGCGACGTTCTGGCCGTGATGCCCACCGGCGGGGGCAAGTCGCTGTGCTTCCAACTGCCGGCGCTGCTGCGCGACGGGCTGACGGTGGTGATCTCGCCCTTGATCGCGCTGATGCGGGATCAGGTCCGCGCGCTGACGGCGGCCGGGGTGGAGGCGGGGGCCTATACCTCGGCCAACACCGAGGAGGAGAACGAGGCCCTGCGCGAGGGGCTGCGCGAGGGGCGCATCCGGCTCCTGTATCTCGCGCCCGAGCGGCTGGCGCAGGCGGGCACGGCAGCGGCGCTGAGGCGCTGGGGCGCGAGCGCCATCGCCGTGGACGAGGCGCACTGCGTGAGCCAGTGGGGCCATGACTTCCGCCCCGACTACCTGCGGATCGGGGCGCTGCGCGAGGCGCTGGGCGTGCCGCTGGCCGCCTTCACGGCGACAGCGGACGAGGAAACGCGCGAGGAGATCGTCGAGCGGCTGTTCGGCGGGCGGGAGCCCAAGGTCTTCCTGCGCGGCTTCGACCGGCCCAACATCCATCTAGGCTTCGCGCTGAAGGACAGTCCCCGCAAGCAGGTCATCGACTACGCCAAGCGGCGGCAGGGCCGGGCCGGGATCGTCTATTGCGGGACGCGGGCCAAGACCGAGGTGCTGGCCCAGGCGCTGCGCGAGGCGGGGCTGGAGGCCGTGGCCTACCATGCCGGGCTGGAGCCCGACGCGCGAAGGCTCGCCGAGGAGCGGTTCCAGCGCGAGGACGGGTTGATCGTGGTGGCGACGGTCGCCTTCGGCATGGGCGTGGACAAGCCCGACATCCGCTGGGTGATGCACGCCGACCTGCCGAAAAGCGTCGAGGGCTATTACCAGGAGATCGGGCGCGCGGGGCGCGACGGGCTCCCCGCCGAGGCGCTGACGCTGTATGGGCCGGAGGACATCCGGCTGCGGCGGAGCCAGATCGACGAGGGCGGCGCCCCCGAGGCGCGGAAGATCGCAGACCACGGGCGGCTGAACGCGCTCCTGGGGATCGCCGAGGCGACGGGGTGCCGGCGGGTGGCCTTGCTGGGCTACTTCGACGAGGCGGCGGGGCCCTGCGGCGCCTGCGACAACTGCGACCGGCCGGCGGAGGTCTTCGACGCGACCACGCCGGCGCGGATGGTGCTGTCGGCGGCGCTGCGGACCGAGGAGCGGTTCGGCAAGGGGCACCTGATCGACATCCTGCTGGGCGAGGAGACCGACAAGGTGCGGTCCTGGCGGCACGACCAGTTGCCGACCTTCGGCGTCGGGACGGAGTGGGACCGCAGGCAGTGGGACGCCATCGTCCGGCAGATGCTGGGGCAGGACCTGCTGCGCCCGGACCCTGGCCGCCACGGGGCGCTGCGGCTGACCGAGAACGCGCGGCCGGTGCTGAAGGGCGAGCAGGCCGTGACCATGCGGCGCGACGTGCTGCCGCCCAAGGGCAAGGGCGCGACCAGGGCCGAGCCGCGCGCCATGGTGGCCGAGGAGGACCAGGGGCTGCTGTCGGCGCTCAAGTCGCACCGGCGCGCGCTGGCACAGGCGCAGAACGTGCCGGCCTACGTGGTGTTCACCGACAAGACGCTGATGGAGATGGCCGAGAAGCGGCCCGCCACGCTGGACGAGATGGCGCGGATCGGCGGCGTGGGGGCGAAGAAGCTGGACACCTACGGGCGCAGCTTCCTGGAGGTCATTTTGGGCGAGGCGCCGGCCCCGGTGCATCCCCGGCGGCAGAAGCTCGCGGGGCGCGAGGAGGGGACGCTGTTCGACCGGCTCCAGGCGGCGCAGGCGGAGTTGGCGCGTGGGCCGGACGGGCGGGACAAGCCGCTGTCGCTGAACGCGAGCGCGCTGGCGCGGATCGCCGCGCAGCATCCGCGCGACATGGCCGGGATCGAGCGGATCGTGGGCCCGCGCGCGGCGGAGCGGTTCGGCGCGACGTTCCTGGAGATCCTGCGGGACGGGTAGGCGAGGCCGGAGCGGCGGCGTCCTCCTTGCTCCTCGACCGCGCCGGGCCTGTCGGAGGCCGATCCGGCCGCGGAGGGGACGGCTGGCCTGGGGCGGGGATCCAGCCCATCGTCGGCGCGATGGGATCGAGGGGTCGTCACCCGGGGAGGAGCGCGCATGGCCGGGGGAACGGAGCGGACGGAGGCGCTGGACCTGCTCAAGACGGTGCTGGTGGCGGGGATGATCTCGGCCCATTGCGTGCAGCTTCTGGCGGAAGCGCCGCCTGGCTGGGCGCTGGGCTGGGCGGGGTACGTGAACCTCGTGACGTTCTCGGGCTTCCTGCTGGCCTTCGGGATCGGGGTGGGGATGTCGCGGCGGGTGCCGCCGTGGCGGGCGCGGCTGGTGGCGGTCCTGCGGATCTGGCTGGCGGTGGTGGCGTCGTCGCTGGGATATCAGGTGCTCGTGGAGCGGATGCCGCTGACCGGGGGCCTCGTCTGGGACGTGGCCTCGACGCGGGTGCTGTTCGGGTGGAGCGAGTTCCTGACGGCGTTCCTGGTGCTCTACCTGCTGCTGGCGGTGCTGCGGCCCTGGGTCGGGTGGGTCGCCGTGCGGCCCGCGTGGCTGATGGCGCTGGGGGTCGCGGGGCTGGGGTCCACCTGGGTCACTGTGGGGGCGTTCTGGCCGATGGTGGGCGGGCTGGTGGGGCATCGGGAATATGCGAGCTTTCCGGTGCTGGGCTATGGGCCGTGGTTCCTTGCGGGGCTGTGGATCGGCGCGCGGGGGCGGGGGATCGAGGCGGGCGAGGTCGCGCTGGGCGCGGCGGCGACGGGGGTGTTCCTGCTGGCGTGGTGGGGGCAGGGCTGGGTGCCCGACCGCTTTCCGCCGAGCGTGCCCTGGGTGATCGGGGCGGGGCTGCCGCTGGCGCTGTATGTCTGGGGGGCCGGGCGGGTGAGCGCCCCGGGCTGGGCTCTGGCGGCGGGGCGGCACGTGCTGGCCTCGCTGGTGGTGTCGAACCTGCTGATCTTTGGCGCGCGGGCGGGGTGGGGGTGGCCCCTGCACGGCGGATGGGCGATCCTGGGGGCCGCGCTGGCGCTGTTCGCCGTCGTGACGCTCTGGGGGCTGGCCCTGGATCGGCTGGGCCGGAAGGAGGTCGCATGAGGGGGATCGGGATCGTGCTGCTGCTGGGGCTGGCCGCCTGCGGGCGGGGCGCGGTGGAGGAGGTCGCGGCGCCGGTGTCGTATCGCGCGCCGGGGGCTCTGATCGCCTCGACCACGCGCGGGGGGCCTTCGGACCTGGGCGGCGACTGGGTGGTGTCGCAGGCGACGCCGGGCGGGCCGGTCGCGCCGGGGACTCGGGTGGGCGTGACGCCCACCGGGACGGGGGCCGTCTGGCGGCTGGGCGGGGCGGAGGTCGCGACGGCGCTGACGGGGCCGGGGCGCTACTCGGGCGGCGGGCGGGAGATCTGGGTGGTCTGGGTGGACGACGACTTCCGCACCGCCGCCGTCGGGACGCCGGACGGAAGCTTTGGCTGGGTCATGGACCGGCCGGGGGCGGCGTCGCCGGATCGGACGGCGGCGGCGCGGGAGATGCTGGACTTCAACGGGTATGATCTGGCGCGGGTCGGGGGATAGACTCGTCACGCGGTCCCGGCCGATGTGGCGGGCTGAAGCCCGCCCTATGGGATCGGACGGGCGCAGGGCGGGGTTCCATTCCGCCACCGGTGCGAGATGGTGGGGTGGAACCCCACCCTGCGAGGTGACGGAGGAAGCGGGCCCGACCCCCACGGGGGAGCCGGGCCTGACGGGTCAGCCCAGCGCGGCGGCGCGGGTGTCCTCGTCGATGAGGGACTCGAACTTGGCGAAGTTGGCGGCGAACATGGCGACCAGCTTCTTCGCTTGCGCGTCGTAGGCCGTGGGGTCGGCCCAGGTGCCGCGCGGGTCGAGCAGCGCCGCGTCCACGCCCTCGACGGCGACAGGCACCTCGAAGCCGAAGAAGGGATCGCGGCGGAAGCGGCCCTTGGAGAGGCGCCCCGAGAGTGCGGCCGACAGGAGGGCGCGGGTGGCCGCGATGGGCATCCGCCGGCCCGCGCCATGGGCGCCGCCGGTCCAGCCGGTGTTGACCAGCCAGCACTCGGCCCCGTGGCGGGCCATCTTCTCGGCCAGGAGCTTGCCGTAGGCCTCGGGCTTGCGGGGCAGGAAGGGGGCCCCGAAGCAGGCGGAGAAGGTGGGCTCGGGCTCGGTGACGCCGCGCTCGGTCCCGGCGACCTTGGCGGTGAAGCCGCTGAGGAAGTGATACATCGCCTGCGCCGGCGTGAGGCGGGCGATGGGGGGCAGGACGCCGAAGGCGTCGCAGGTGAGCATGACCACGTGGCGCGGATGGCCGGAAAGGCCGGTGGCGGAGGCGTTGGGGATGGCGTCGAGCGGATAGGCGCAGCGGGTGTTGGCGGTCTTGGACCCGTCCGCGAAGTCGAGCTCGCATGTCTCCGGGTGGTAGCCCATGTTCTCGATGATGGTGCCGAACATCCGGGTCGTGGCGTGGATCGCCGGCTCGGCCTCGGCGGAGAGGTTGAGGGTCTTGGCGTAGCAGCCCCCTTCCATGTTGAAGAGGCCGCGGTCGGACCAGCCGTGCTCGTCGTCGCCGAGGAGCACGCGGGAGGGGTCGGCGGAGAGCGTGGTCTTGCCGGTGCCGGACAGGCCGAAGAACACGGCGGCGTCGGAGGGGTCGCCGGGAGCGTGGTTGGCCGAGCAGTGCATCGGCAGGACGCCCTGTTCGGGGAGGAGCCAGTTCAGGATGGTGAACACGGCCTTCTTGTTCTCGCCGGCGTAGTCGGTGCCGCCGATCAGGACCCAGCGGGACTCCCAGTCGAGCGCGATCACCGTGCTGGTGCGGCAGCCGTGGCGGGCGGGGTCGGCCTGGAAGGATGGGACGTTGAGGATCGTCCAGTCGGGGGCGAAGCCGTCCAGCGCCTCGCGGTGCGGGCGGCGGAGGAGGTGGCGCAGGAAGAGGGCGTGCCAGGCGCGTTCCGTGACGGCGCGGACGTTGATGCGGAGCTGGTCGTCCGCGCCGCCCCAGAGGTCCTGCACGTGGACGGAGCGGTCCCTGAGATGCGCCAGCATATCGGTCTTCAGACGCTCGAAGGCGTCGGGGGACATGGCGGCGTTGTTGTCCCACCAGACCTGATCCTCCGTCGCGGGGCGGCGGACGACGTGCTTGTCCTTGGGCGAGCGGCCGGTGAACTTGCCGGTCTCGACCAGGAGGACGCCGCCCTGGCCGAGCCGCCCCTCGCCGGCGCAGAGCGCGGCCTCCACGAGGTCGGGTTCGAGCAGGTTGTAATACACCGACGCGAGACCCGCGAATCCCTGCGACTCGATCGGCATGGCGGGGTTGACGCGCCCGTGGTCCATCGTTGGCTCCCTGTGTGGACGGACGCTTCCTGACGCCCGTTCCAGCCACATAGCAGAGCTGGGAAACGAAAAAACCCTGTTAGCGCAAGCACTTGTAATGTTAGCGCAACCAGCGTCCGCCGGGCGGGCACCCCTTCGGCACCGGCTTCGCCGTTCAGCCCTCGTTAAGGGCAGGCGTGCCATGGAAGGGTGTCGAGTTGTCGCATGACATACACTCAGGGGTTGATTCACGGGGGCGTGCATGGGAAAGGCGTGAAAAGTTGATCTCCCAAGAGGTTAGGCCTCCAGTCGAGGGACGCGGGAATGTCGAGAATCGCTCTGGTGGATGACGACAGGAACATCCTGACGTCGGTGTCGATGACCCTGGAAGCCGAGGGCTTCGAGGTGGAAACCTACAGTGACGGGCAGGCGGCGCTGGAGGCCTTCACGAAGCAGATGCCCGACGTGGCCGTGCTGGACATCAAGATGCCGCGCATGGACGGTATGGACCTGCTCCAGCGGCTTCGGCAGAAATCGCAGGTGCCCGTGATCTTCCTCACCTCCAAGGACGACGAGATCGACGAGGTTCTGGGCCTGCGGATGGGCGCGGACGACTACGTCAAGAAGCCGTTCTCGCAGCGCCTTCTGGTGGAGCGCATCCGCGCGCTGCTGCGCCGGTCCGAGACCGCGCCGGTGGAGGTGACCGATCCCGAGGCCGAAGGCCGGGTGCTGGTGCGCGGCCATCTGGTCATGGACCCGCTGCGCCACGCGGTGAAGTGGAAGGGCCGCGACGTGTCGCTGACGGTGACGGAGTTCCTGCTCCTTCAGGCGCTGGCGCAGCGGCCGGGCTTCGTGAAGTCGCGCGACCAGCTCATGGACGTGGCCTACGACGATCAGGTCTACGTGGATGACCGCACCATCGACAGCCACATCAAGCGGCTGCGGAAGAAGATGCGGGCGGCCGACGACGACTTCTCGGCCATCGAGACGCTCTACGGCATCGGCTACCGCTACAACGAAGAGTGAGCGCATGGCCAAGGGGCCGGGGACGCCGTCCCCCAGGGTCGATGTCCGGGATCTCAACTCGGTCCGCCGGGCGCTGAGCGGGGCCGACGCGCCGTTCGAGCCCGAGGCCGGCGAGGTGATCCTGGGGGACGACTGGCTGTCGGCCGAGGGCTGGGGCCGCCGGTCGCGGCTGCGGCGGCTCGCCCGGCTGCGGGATTCGCCCCTGGCGCGCAAGATCGTCGTCTTCAACCTCCTCGCCATCGTGCTGCTGGCGGCCGGGATGCTGTGGATCGCGCCCACGCGCGAGGGCCTGGCCGCCGAGCGCGCGGGGGCGATGGCCATGGAGGCGGTGCTGGTGGCCGATCTCGTGGAAGCCCGGCTGTCCGGGGACGCGCGCGACGGAGCGGCGATCGACGGGGCGGGGATCGGTGGGGCGACGGCGGAGGCCTTCCGGGCGCTGCGCCTGCCGGCGGGCGGGCGGGGCTACCTGCTCGACGCCGAGGGGCGGCTGCTGGCGGCGAGCGTGGGGGCGGACCCGGAGGCCGGGACGCCCGCGCCGGAGGCCGCGCCCGATTCGGCGCTGGACGCGCTCTGGGCCGGGCTGCAACGGGTGCTGTCGCCCGCGGCGGCCTCCTCCGCCCCGGAGGAGGGCGGCGGTCCGGTCCCCCCCCGGCTGGTCGCGCGGGCGCTGGCCGAGGGCGTCGTGGCCGAGCCCCTGTCCGACGCCGACGGGGGCGCGCTGTTCCTCGTGGCCGCGCCAGTCGTCCGCGAGGGCGCGGCGCTGGGCGTCGTCGCCGTGCGGAGCGGCGCGGGCGAGATCGAGGCGCTGGTCTGGCGCGAGCGCGCGCAGGTGCTGCGGATGTTCGTCGTGGGCGTGGCGGTGTCGGTGGGCCTGAGCCTGGTGCTGGCCTCGACCATCGCCAACCCCCTGGCCGACCTCGCCGCCGCCGCCGAGGTCGGGCGCGACCGCAACGCCCGCGCCGTGTCGCCCAGCCGCGTCCGCATCCCCGACCTGACGGCCCGGCCCGACGAGATCGGGCGGCTCTCGGCGGCCCTGCGGGGGATGGTCGCCGCGCTGTATGAACGAATCGAGGCCAACGAGCAGTTCGCGGCCGACGTGGCCCACGAGATCAAGAACCCGCTGGCGTCCCTGCGGTCGGCGGTGGGCAGCTTCCCCTTCGCCAAGCGCGAGGAGCAGAAGCAGAAGCTTTTGGAGATCATCGAGCACGACGTGCGCCGGCTCGACCGGCTGGTGTCGGACATCTCCAACGCCTCGCGGCTCGACAGCGAGCTGGTGAAGGAGGAGGAGAAGCCCTTCGACCTCATCAAGATGCTGGCCTCGCTGGACGACGTGTTCGCCGAAGAAGCTCGGGCCAGGGGGATCGACCTCATCACCGACCTGCCGCCGCAACCGATCGTCCTGCAAGGGCTGGAGGGACGGCTGGCACAGGTCTTCGTCAACCTCATCTCCAACGCCATATCGTTCTGCGAGGACGGCGACGCCATCCGCGTCTGGGCCCGGCGGCGCGAGAACCGGGTGCTGGTGGTGGTGGAGGACACCGGGCCGGGCATCCCGGAGGACGCGTTGCAGAAGATCTTCCAAAGGTTCTACTCGGAGCGGCCCGAGGGCCAGTTCGGCAACAACTCGGGGTTGGGGCTCGCCATCTCCAAGCAGATCGTGGAGGCGCATGGCGGCGTGATCTGGGCCGAGAACATCCGGCCCACCGACGCCGATCCGGGGGCGGACCCGCTGGGCGCGCGGTTCGTCGTGGGGCTGCCGCTCTGATCGTCCACGCCACCTGCGTCGCGTGGCGGGGCCAAAGCTCGTATCGGGGCGTCCTGATCCGGGGGGCGTCGGGCAGCGGCAAGTCGGCGCTGGGGCTGGAGCTGATGGCTTGGGGGTGCCGGCTGGTCGCCGACGACAGGACGGTGTTGCACGCGGAGGGGGGGCTCCTTTTGGCCAGGTGCCCCCCTCCCATCCGGGGCTTGATCGAGGCGCGGGGTGTGGGCCTACTGTCCGCCAGGACGGTGGAGGAGGCCTGCGTGGCGCTGGTGGTGGACCTGGACCGGACGGAGACGGAGCGGCTGCCGCCCTGGCGGGAGGTCGAGCTGCTGGGGGTTCCCGTTCCCTGCCTTCACAAGCCCGCGACCGGGCCTATCGCGGCGGCGGTGATTCAATATCTGAAAGGGGGCCGGGCGGTCCCGCCCACCCCGAGGCTTCCATGACGCGCCCCCTTGCGCCCCCGCTTTCCGTCGCTCCCTCCGAAGGCTCCCACCGCGTCGTGCTGGTGACGGGTCCCTCGGGCGCGGGCCGGTCCACTGCCGTCCGCGCGCTGGAGGACCTGGGATTCGAGGCGATCGACAACCTGCCGTTGTCGTTCCTGCCGCGCCTCGCCAAGGGGCCGCCGCTGGAGCGGCCGCTGGCGCTGGGGCTCGACGTGCGGAACCGCGACTTCGCGGCCGAGGCGATCCTGAAGGCGCAGGCGCGGCTGGCCGCAGTGGCGGGCGGGCCGGTGGAGATCCTGTTCCTCGACTGCTCGGACGAGGTGCTGCTGCGGCGCTACTCCGAGACGCGGCGGCCGCATCCTCTGACGCCCGAGGGACCGCCCTCGGCCGGCATCGCCGCCGAGCGGACGCTTCTCGCGCCGCTGCGCGAGCGGGCCGACGTGCTGATCGACACCACGGCGCTGACCCCCCACGAACTGCGGGCGCAGGTGGACCGCTGGTTCGCGCCGCCGGGCGGGCGGGCCCTGGCGGTGACGGTGGAGAGCTTCTCCTACAAGCGGGGGTTGCCGCCGGAGCTGGACCTCGTGCTCGACTGCCGGTTCCTGCGGAACCCCCACTGGGACGAGGCGCTGCGCCCGCGCGACGGCCGCGACCCGGAGGTGGCGGCCTTCGTGGCCGCCGACCCGCGCCACGATGCCTTCTTCGCGAAGGTGCTGGATCTGGCGCGGCTGCTGCTGCCAGCCTACCGCGACGAGGGAAAGGCGCATCTGTCGATCGGGCTGGGCTGCACCGGCGGGCAACACCGTTCCGTCACGATGGCGGAAAGCCTGGCCCAAGCCCTTGCGGAGGACGGGTGGCGGGTGTCTAAACGGCATCGGGAACTGGAACGGCGGGCCGGGGCTGTGTCACACCGCGGGCCGGGGGCAATGACGTGATCGTGGGTGATCGTGGTCCGCATGGGACGACCGGCTTGAACGGCATCGGCATCGGGGGCCTTCGGGGGTGCCGGGGATGATCGGGATCGTCATCGTCGCCCATGGCGGCCTAGCGAGGGAGTACCTCGCGGCTGTGGAGCACGTCGTGGGCCGGCAGGCCGGCGTGCGCGCGATCACCATCCAGCCCGAGGACGACCGCGCCCAGAAGCAGAGCGAGATCTGCGACGCCGCCGATTCGGTGGACGAGGGCGACGGCGTGGTGGTGGTGACGGACATGTTCGGGGGATCGCCGTCCAACCTGTCCTTGCGGGCCTGCGGGCCGTCGAACCGGCGCATCCTCTATGGGGCGAACCTGCCCATGCTCATCAAGCTGGCCAAGTCGCGGCGGAAGTCGGTGCCCGACGCGGTGGCGGCGGCGATGGACGCGGGGCGGAAGTACATCGACAGCCAGGTGGTCGGCGAGGATCTCGACCGCGCCGTGGGAAGCTGATGCCGCGTCGCACGCTGCGGATCGTCAACATCAAGGGCCTGCACGCCCGCGCCTCGGCCCGGCTGGTGGAGGTCGTGGAGGCGCACGACGCCCGCGCCACCGTCAGCAAGGACGGAATGGAGACGGCGGGCGACAGCATCATGGGCCTGCTGATGCTGGGCGCCGGGATCGGCAGCGAGATCGAGGTGGAGACGGAAGGGGCGGAGGCGGAGCGGCTGGCGGAGGCCATCGCGGCGCTGGTGGCGGATCGGTTCGGGGAGCCGGACTGAGGGGGGCATCGTCGGGCGGGATGCGGGTCGGTGCGATGAGCCGGATCGCAGAACGATCAGCGTCGGGCGGCCGCAGGACGAGGGACGGGGACACCTCTCGGGGAGGCGCGTCCATCGGTCGTTTTCGCGATGCGAAGCTCGCCGGGCCTTCCTATGTGGGGGACGGCTTCTAGGGACCAATCGGCACAGCCACAGGGAGCAACGTGTTCAAGAGCATTCTGAAGCCTTGGCATCGAAGCGCCCGCGTCAAGACCGAACTGGACGCCCCCGAGGTCGCCGCAGGCGGGACCCGCTAGGGCCGCGTCGTCGTCGGTGGACAAGACGCGCAGAACATTCGAGGCGTGAACTTACGATCGCCGCGATCTAATTCGTTGTGCACCCTGAATTTCAATGATGAAATCGCCTGGAATGACGTGAAGCGAGATTTATTGTGCTCATGGCATCCTTGGAAGACCTTTCTAACGACAATTCCCACCAATATAATCTTCAAGTCTGGCGATGGCTTCTTTGTCGATGGGGGGCCGTATCGGATAAAGCCAGCTAAGCTTGTCCTCGCCGTCGAAGCTTGTTCCGTCGCAGTAGAAATACTCCTCGCGGGCTCGAATATTCAGCCTGATGGAGAAGGTTTCCAAGCCTTCAAAGACCACGACGCCCAAACCTTTCTTTTCAATGATATGTATGCTTCCGACCGATGTCAGATCCAGCGCCACATCGGATCGTTCAATTCGCCTGGGATGGTCGCAGTCCTGCGTGAACGTGATGGCGAACGTCATCTCGCAACCCTGAAGGTCCACTTGCACGAGCGGAGTTTCCGTCGTGGAGGAGAACTGACGCGCGAGTGGCTGGACCCCGATCACGGCTCCAGGGTCGATGATAGCTCGTCGGGGCATGGTAGGCTAGCGTTGTAGCCGGCCAGATTTGGAGCGTGGCGAGC
>NZ_JAGGJP010000025.1 GCF_017872975.1 Rubellimicrobium aerolatum | reverse complement strand
ACAACAAAGAACGCCACAGGACACCACAAGACGCGACCCCAAACCCCAACCCGGCCCAGATACAGCCCCGCCGCTCCCTCAAGAGCAATGGGACGAACTGGCGGGAACGCGCCTCGGGAGGGGAAAGGGAACGCCAGGAGCACGAGAGCAAGACCGACGGACAACGAGGCCCATCCCCTACCGATGACGCGGCCGGGGGCTCAGCCCTTCGACAAGGCCGGGCACCTGCTCGAAGCGGAAGGCTATGGCATCGGCGCCGAGATCGCCGACGGGTCGGCGCGCGTAGCCCCAAGCCACGGCGACGACCGGCAACCCCGCCGCGCGGGCGGCGGCGACGTCGATCTCCGAGTCGCCGACGACCACGGCGGGCTGCGGGCAAGGCAGCAGGCCGAGGAGATGGGCCGGGTCGGGCTTCGCCGCCTCGAAGGTGTCCGGCCCTGCTACCTGCGCGAAGAAGCGCAGGAGGCCCAGCTCCCGCAGGACCTCGCTTGCGGCGGCCTCGCGCTTGTTGGTGCAGACCGTCAACCGCCAGCCCGCGCCGGCCAGCGCGTCCAGCACCTCGGGCGCGCCCGGGTAGGGCCGGGTCTTGGCTGCGAGACGCCCGGAATAGATGGAAAGAAACCGATCCGACGCGCGGGCGAGATCGTCTTCGGTCACCGGGCCTTGGCGCAGGACAAGGGCGGATCGCACCAGGGCTGGGATGCCGTGGCCTATCAGCGCGCGGGTGCCATCGAGGCCGATAGGGGCGAGGCCACGGTCGGCCAGCACCTCGTCAAGCGTATCGGCGAGATCGGGGGCGCTGTCCACCAACGTGCCGTCGAGGTCGAAGATGACGGTTCCGCGCGGGGTCTCGGACATGGAGCGAGGGTCCTTCGGAATGGCGTGGGATCAGGTCGCCCCGACGACCTTGAGCGACCAGCGATCGGCGTAGGCGCGGAGCTGGGGGTCGGGCTCGTGGCGGCGGGCGGCTTCGGGCGGGCGGTGCCCGCTTCGGAGCAGCGCCGCGCCGGTCGAGGTGCCCGAGGCGTTGCCCTCGGAGGCCAGAACGGGTCGGCCGGTGGCGGTGGCCAGCATCGACAGGAACTCGGGGTTGGCGGCGAAGGGCCCTTCCACCACCACGTCGCCTTGCGCGCCGATCAGGTCGAGGCAGGTCGCCGTCATCAGGCCGAGATACCAGGACAGGGCGACACCGGTCTGTCCCTCGGTCGCGGGGTCGTGGGTCCAGCGGGACGCACGGCCGGGGAAGGGGCCGGATCCCCTCTCGACGGAGGGCAGGAGCATGATCCCGTCGCGCAGGACGGCGGCGCGATCCTCGTCCGTCGCGGCGAGGGAGCGGCCCTGGCGGATGGTCTCGTATTCCCGGCCGCCCATGAAGCGGGCCGAGGGCACCGGGTCGCCCAAGGCGTTGACGTTCACCAGCACGTCGCGCGCCGGGTCAAGCGTCCGAGGCTGCGCGCCCACCGCCATGCAGACCACCCAGGTTCCCGTCGAGACGACGCTGAAGGGCGATTCGCGCCCGAGGAGATGCGGCAGGAGCGAGGCGTTGCTGTCGTGGATGCCGCAGAGGACCGGGGTGCCGTTGGGGAGACCAGTGGCGGCGGCGAGTTCGGGGCGGATCGGACCCAGCACGTCGCCCGCGCGCCGCAAGGGTGGCAGCAGCCGGTCCCAGCTGCGCGCGACGGCGAGGCTGGAGGGCCGGGCGTTCCACGGGTCCCAGAGGTCGGTATGGCAGCCAAGGCTCGTGACCTCGGAGGCGAGCACGCCGGTCAGCCGCCAGGACCAGTATTGCGGCCACATGAGCAGCGCCGTCGCCCGCGCGAACGCCTCGGGGAACCGCTGGTCGAGCCAGTGGAGCTGCGCGCCGACGTTGAGGCCGTGCGGCAGGCGGGCGGAGCCGGTCTCGGCGAAGGGGGGCCGCTCGGCGTCATAGTCGGCGGCGAGAGAGTCCGGTCCGTCGAATTCGTAGTCGAGGACGGGAAGCGCGAGGTCGTCGCCCGCGACCAGCGCGGCCGTCGCGCCGTGGGCGGTGATGGAGACGGCGTCCACCGGGCCTTCGGTGGCCAGATCGCGCAGCGCGGCGAGGAAGAAGTCCCATTGCGCCGTCACGTCGGCGTGGGGGTAGGGGCCGTCCGTGCGGGGGCGGTTCGGGCTTCGCCGCACCGCCACCTCGTGCAGGGTATCGCCGTCCACGAGGACGACCTTGACGTTGGTCTTGCCGATGTCGAGCACCGCGATGCGCGGTGCCCCCCCTGCCCCGCTCATGGCAGATGGAACACGGTCCGCAGCGGGACCGAGACGGGGCTGTTGTCGGGGTTCGTCGCCATGATGTCCGCCATGTGCGCCCACCACCGCTTCATCACCGGATGCTCGGGCAGCGCGTCCATGCCATGGTCGGGCCGGCGCTTGAGGACGCCGAACAGGTGCCCCGTCTCCGGGTCGAGGTGGATCGAGTAGTCCTCGACCCCCGCCTCGCGCAGTAGTTCCACCAGCTCGGGCCAGATGGCGTCGTGGCGGCGGCGGTATTCCTCGGCCTCACCGGGGTTCAGGATCATGCGGAAGGCGTGCAGCTCCATCACGCGGCCCTCCCCGTCCGCGCCAGCCGGATCAGGCGCGGGATGGCGATGACGCCGATCAGCAGCGCGCCGATGAAGACCGACATGACGATGCCCGGCACGTTGAGGAGGCCGAGCCCGAAGGTCACCATCCCCATGACCAGCGCCGCCAGCACCACGCCGAGGATCGACCCCGAGCCGCCGAGGATCGACACGCCGCCGAGGACGACCATGGTGACGATCTCCAGCTCCCATCCCTGCGCGATCGAGGGACGGGTGGAGCCCAGGCGCGAGGTCAGGCAAACCGCCGCCACGCCGGACATGAGCCCCGTGAGCAGGAAAAGGATCATCTTGACGCGCTGCACCCGCACCCCGCTGAAGGCGGCGGCGGTGTCGTTGTTGCCGATGACATAGACCTGCCGGCCGAAGTTCGTCCGGTGCAGCAGCACCCCGAAGGCGACGGCGAGGACGGCGAAGATCACCAGCTCCCACGAGATGACCCACCAGGCGTAGCCTTGCCCGAAGAGGGCGAAGCTGGCGGGGTAGCCGTTGAAGGCCTCGTCGCCGAGCACGATGTAGGAGATGCCGCGATAGAGGCTCATGGTGCCGATGGTCGCGACGATGGAGGGCAGGCCCAGCCGCGTCACCAGCGTGCCGTTGACCAGCCCGCAAAGCAGCCCCGTCAGGAGCCCGACCCCCACCAGCACCGGCGTCCCCGCCCCGTGCTGGAGCGCGAGGCCCATCAGCGTCGAGGCCAGGGCGATGATCGCCGCCACCGACAGGTCGATCTCCCCGGCGATGATGAGCATCGCCACGGCGAAGGCGATCATCGCCTTCTCGGTGAAGTTGAAGGTCGCGTCCGACAGGTTCCAGGGCGACAGGAAGTAGGGCGACAGCAGCGAGTTCGCGACGAAGATCGCGACGCCGACGAGGAGCAGGAGCAGCTCCCAGCTTCGCAGCGCGTGGCCCATCCGGCCCGAGAGGCGGTCGGGGATGTGGCGGGGGCGGGTTCCCTCGGCAAGGCTCATGCGGCGTGCTCCGCGGATTTGAGGATGATGCGGCCCTTGGTCCGCTCGGCCCGCGCGTTGAGCGCCACGGCGACGATGATGGCGGCCCCGGAAATGGCGAGTTGCCAGAAGGGCGAGATGCCGGCGACCGGCAGGGCGTTCTTGATGACGCCCAGGAACAGCGCGCCCAGCACGGCCCCGCCGACGGTGCCGATGCCTCCGGCGATGGAGACGCCGCCGATCACGCAGGCTGCCACGACATCAAGCTCGAAGCCCACGGCAACGTCGGTGTAGGCTACCGCGTAGCGCGAGACCCAAAGATAGCCGCAGAGCCCGGCGAGCCCGCCCGAGATGACGAAGGCCATGAAGCGGGTGAAGCCGACCGAGATCCCCGTATAGACCGCCGCGTGGGCGTTGCCGCCGACCGCGAGGATCGCCCGGCCCAGGGGCGTCAGCCGCACCAGCACCGCGACCAGCAGGACGACAAGGAGGGCAATCCAGCTCAGCACCGGCAGGCCGAGGATCACCATGCGCGGCAGCGCGGTGAAGGCGGGCGACATCTCGAAGGAGTTGATCCATTCCCCGCCCGAGATCACGAAGACGACACCCCGGTAGATGGTCAGCGTTCCCAGCGTCACCACGATGGGCGGGATGTCGAGCAGCCAGACCAGCAGCCCGTTGAAGGCCCCGAGCAGGAGCCCGAGCCCCACCGCCAGCGCGATCAGCGCCACGACCGGCACGCCCGGCGCGGCGGCGTTGACCAGCGCGACGGTCATCCCCGTGAGCGCGAGGTTCGCCGCCACCGAAAGGTCGATGCACTTGGTCATGATGACCAGCATCTGCCCGAGCGCGAGGATCATCAGCACGCTCGTGTCGTTGAACACGGCGGCGAGGTTGCCGGGCGCGGCGAAGCCCCGGAACCGGCTCTCGACCAGCGCCACCAGCGCCACGAGGGCGAGGGCGAGCATCGCCTCGCGCGATTTCAGGAACGTGCTCATGCGGCCCTCCCGTAGCCGGCGGCGGCGCGGACCAGCATCTCGGGCGTCAGCCCCTCGCGCGGGAACTCGGCGGCTAGGCGCCCCTCGCGCATCACGATCACGCGGTCGGACATCCCCAGGATCTCGGGGATCTCGGAGCTGACCATGATGACGGACAGCCCCTCGGCGGCCAGCTCGGACATGAACTCGTGGACGGCCGCCTTGGACCCAACGTCGATGCCCTTGGTGGGCTCGTCCAGGATGATGACGCGCGGCTGCGTCGCCAGCCACTTGGCGATGACCACCTTCTGCTGGTTGCCCCCCGACAGGTTCCCCACCGGCTGGTCGAGCGCCGAGGCCCGCAGGTCCAGCCTCTCGGTGTAGCGCCGCGCCAAGGCGAACTCCTCGGCCATCCGCAGGAAGCCCTTGCGCGAGGTGCGGCCCAGCGACGGCAGCGTGACATTCTGGACGATGGGCAGGGGCCGGATCGCGCCCTGCTTGCCCCGGTCCTCGGGGACGTAGACGATGCCGTGCCCGATGGCCTCGGCCGGGGAGCGGATGGCAACCGCCTGCCTGCCGATCCGCACCGTCCCGCGCGAAGGCTTCGTCACGCCGAACAGCGCCTGCATGAACTCGGACCGCCCTGCGCCGACGAGGCCGTAGAAGCCCAGGATCTCCCCCCGCCGCAGCGTGAATGAGATGTCCTCGAACTCGGTCGGGTGGCTGTAGCCCTCGACGGCCAGCACCTCGGGGCCGATGGCGGCGTGGCGCTTGGGGAAGATCGTGTCCACCGAGCGGCCGACCATGCGCTCCACGAGGTGATCCTCGGTCACGTCGGCGATCAGCCCGGCCTCGACCATCTGCCCGTCGCGGAAGACGGTGTAGCGGTCCGCGATGCGGAAGATCTCGTCGAACTTGTGGCTGATGAACAGGATCGCCTTCCCGTCCGCCTTGAGCCGGTCCACCAACTCGTAGAGCTCCTCGATCTCGGTCTGGCTCAGGGCGGCCGTGGGCTCGTCCATGACGACGACGCGCGCCTCGACCGACAGGGCGCGGGCGATGGCGACGAGGTGCTTGGAGGCGATGCCCAGCTCGCGCAGGGTCACGTGGGGGTCGATCCGCGCGCCGATCCGGTCGAGGATCGCCTTGGCCTCGCGGGTCATGCGCCCCCAGTCGAGAAGCCCGAACCGGTTGCGCGGCTGGTGTCCGAGGAAGATGTTCTCCACCACCGTCAGGTCGTCGAACAGGACGGTCTCCTGGTGGATCGCCGTGACACCCGCCTGCGTGGCCGAGAGCGCGGTGGGGAAGCGCACTGGCGCCCCGTCCAGCTCGATCCGCCCGGCGTCGGGCTGGTAGATGCCGGTCAGGATCTTGACCAGCGTGGACTTGCCCGCGCCGTTCTCGCCGATCAGCGCCGTGACTTGGCCAGGATACAGCGCCAGCTCCACGTCCTGCAGCGCGCGGACGCCGGGGAAGCTCTTGCCGATGCCGGACAGGCGCAGGACCGGATTGGGTCCGGCGGCGGGCGGACGCAGGACGGCGGCCCGCGCGAGGCTCTGGTCGTTCATGGGGTCACCCGACAGAGGGGGACGGGTCCGGCGCAAGGGCCGGACCCGTCCGGGCGGATCAGAAGACGCTCTTGAACTCTTCGATGTTCGAGGCGTCGTAGGTGAAGGGCACGGCCATCGCCGCCTCGTTGTTGTCGTCGAGGGTGGCGGTGCCGATCCGGCCCATCGGGATCGCGGCGCCCGGCTCGGCGGTCGCGTCACCTTGGGCGAGGTGGTAGGCGATCATCGTCGTGGCATAGCCCAGATCGACCGGGTTCCAGATCGCGAAGGACTTGGACGCGCCCGACTCCACCGCGCCCGCCATCTCGGACGGCAGGCCGAGGCCGGTCACGTTGATCTGCCCGATCTTGCCCGCGTCGGCCACGGCCTGCGCGGCGGCGACGATGCCCACCGAGGTCGGCGCGATGATCGCGTCGAGGTCTGGGTAGGTCTGGATCAGCCCCTGCGTCTCCCGATACGACTTGTCGGCGAGGTCGTCGCCATAGACCGTCGCCACCACCTCGATATTGGGGTAGTCGCCCATCACCTTGTTCATCTCCTCGATCCAGATGTTCTGGTTCGTGGAGGTGGAGGTCGCCGACAGCACCGCAACCTGCCCGCCCTCGGGGAGCTGGTCGGCGGCGAGCTTGATGATCGTCTGGCCGATCAGCTCGTTGGACGAGGGCGACAGGTGCATCTGCCGGCCCTCGGGCGCGACGCCCGAATCCCAGGAGATAACGGTGATGCCGCGCTGCATCGCCTTCTGGAGCGCCGGCACCACCGCGTCGGGGTCGTTGGCCGAGATGGCGATGGCGTCCACGCCCTGGGCGATCAGGCTGTTGATGACCTCGATCTGCCCCTCGGCGGTGGTGGAGGTCGGGCCGGTGTAGATGATCTCGACGTTGCCGAGCTCGGCGGCGGCCTCCTCGGCCCCCCGGTTGGCGGCCTCGAAGAAGCCGTTGCCCAGCGACTTCACCACCAGCGCGATGCGGACGGGATCGTCCTGCGCGATGGCGGTCGTGCCCAGCAGCGACGCCGCCAGCGTCAGCCCGATGGTAAAGGTCCTGCGTGTGCTCATCTGTAGTCCTCCCTGGATGAGTCGTCTGTGCGCCGTCGGGCTCCTCCCTACGACGCCTTCTCCTCCGCGGCCCTTGCCGGGGCCACGATGACTTCGACGCCCGCCTCCTGGAGCATCCGCACGTGGCGGTCCTCCACCCGGTCGTCGGTGATGACGGTCGAAACCTTGGCCAGCGGCCGCACGATCAGGCTCGACCGCCGCTCGAACTTGCTGGCGTCCACCAGCACGACCAGCTCCTCGGCCTGGCCGATCAGCTTCTCCTCGGCTTGGATGATGAGCGGGTCGATCTCGCTCACCCCCAGCGGGCCGATCCCTTGCGCGCCCATGAACATCCGCCGCGCCTGGAAGTTGCGCGTCACGTCGTTGTCGAAGGGCGACAGCACGATCTCCTGCTCGCGATACACCGTTCCCCCCGACAGCAGCACCGTGTTTCGCGAGTTGTGGAGGAGGTGCCCGGCGATGGGGAAGGAGTTGGTGAAGACCTGCAACCGCCGCGTCGCCAACGGATAGACCATCTGGAACGTGGTCGTGCCGCCGTTGACGATGATGGCGTCGCCGTCCTCGCAGAGGTCCACGGCGGCGCGGGCGATGGCCCGCTTCTGCGGGAGGTTCTGCGAGGCCTTGAGGGCGAAAGGCCGCCCGGCCAGCCCTGGAAAGACGATGGGCGCCAGCGACTCCGCCCCGCCGCGCACCCGCCGCAGCTTCTTCTGGACGTGCAGCGCCGCGATGTCGCGCCGGATCGTCGCCTCGGAGGCGCCGGTCATCTCCACGAGCTCGGCCACCGTCACGACCGGCTTGGCCTGGACGGCGGACAGGATGACGCGCTGGCGCTCGCTTTCGATCATATGGCTCTCCCCACGCCGAAACGGCCACAGGTTCCGCTCAGTGTCAATCAGTTTCAATCGCTGCAGCGCAGCGATGGGCGTCATATGATTGATGGTGATCGAAGATGATTGACTTAAAGCCGGGCCGGGTTCAGGTTGCGCCCGACGCACGGCCCGACGCGGCCCAGAGGGAGGATTCCGATGTTGCAGAAAGCGCCCCGTTCGCGCCTCGAAAGCCTATGGGACGACGCCAAGGCGCAGGGGATGAGCGAGAGCGGAAAGCTCCTCTACCGCTCCAACCTTCTCGGCTCCGACAAGCGCGTGACCAACTACGGCGGCGGCAACACCTCGGCCAAGGTCATGGAGACCGACCCCCTGACCGGCGAGCAGGTGGAGGTCCTCTGGGTCAAGGGCTCGGGCGGCGACATTGGCACCATGACGCTCGATGGCTTCGCGACGCTCTACATGGACAAGCTGCGCGCCCTGAAGGGCAAGTATCGGGGCGTCCAGTTCGAGGACGAGATGGTGGGCTACCTGCCCCACGCGACCTGGAACCTGAACCCGCGCGCCGCCTCCATCGACACGCCGCTCCACGCCTACGTGCCCAAGCGCCATGTGGACCACGTCCACCCCGACGCGATCATTGCCGTGGCCGCCTCGGTGAACTCCAGGGAGCTGACCCAGGAGATCTTCGGCTCCGAGATCGGCTGGCTGCCGTGGAAGAAGCCCGGCTACGAGCTGGGCCTGTGGCTGGAGGACTTCTGCCTCAGGAACCCGGACGCCAAAGGCGTCGTGCTGGAAAGCCACGGCCTGTTCTGCTGGGACGACGACGCCCGGACCTGCTACGAGACGACGCTGGCCACCATCAACAAGGCCATCGCCTATTTCGAGGAGGAGGCGGCGGGCGTCCCCGCCTTCGGCGGCGAGACGTTCCAGGCCCTCCCCCCCGATGAGCGCCGCGCCATCGCCGCGCGGCTGATGCCGGCGATCCGGGGCCTCATCTCCAAGGACCGTCACAAGGTCGGCCATTTCGACGACTCCGACACCGTGCTGGAATTCGTGAACAGCAAGGACATGGAACGGTTGGCGGCTCTGGGCACCTCCTGCCCCGACCACTTCCTCCGCACCAAGATCCGCCCGCTGGTGGTCGCGTTCGACCCCGCGAACCCCGACCTCGACGGCACGCTCGCGCGTCTCGCCCCGGCGGTGGAGTCCTACCGCGAAGGCTACGCGGCCTATTACGACCGCTGCAAGCACCCCGACAGCCCGGCCTTGCGTGACCCGAACGCCGTCGTCTACCTCGTGCCCGGCGTCGGGATGCTGACCTTCGCGCTTGACAAGGCCACCGCCCGCATCTCCGGCGAGTTCTACGTGAACGCCATCAACGTGATGCGGAACGCCGAGGCCGTCAGCACCTACCAGGGCCTGCCCGAGCAGGAAGCCTTCGACATCGAGTACTGGCTCCTCGAGGAGGCCAAGCTGAGCCGGATGCCCAAGCCCAAGTCCCTGGCGGGCCGCGTCGCGGTCGTGACGGGCGGCGCGGGCGGCATCGGCTCGGCCACGGCGGAACGCTACCTCCGCGAAGGGGCCTGCGTCATGCTCGCCGACATCGACGAGGCGGCGCTGGAGGCGACCCGCGCCAACCTCGCCGGGCGCTTCGGCGCGGACGTGGTCCGCACCGTCCCGATGAACGTCACCGACGAATCGGCGGTCGCCCGCGCCTACGCCGAGATGGCGGTGGAGTTCGGCGGCGTCGATATCGTCGTGTCGAACGCCGGCATCGCCTCCTCGGCCCCGGTCGAGGAGACGACCCTCGCCCTCTGGAACCGGAACATGGAGATCCTCTCCACCGGCTACTTCCTCGTCTCGCGCGAGGCGTTCCGGATGCTCAAGGTCCAGGGCATCGGCGGGGCCATCGTCTTCGTCGCCTCCAAGAACGGCCTCGCCGCCTCGCCCGGCGCGGCGGCCTACTGCACCGCCAAGGCGTCCGAGATCCACCTCGCCCGCTGCCTCGCGCTCGAAGGGGCCCCCGACGGCATCCGCGTGAACGTGGTCAACCCCGACGCCGTGCTGCGCGGGTCCAAGATCTGGTCCGGCGAATGGCTCGACCAGCGCGCCTCGACCTACAAGACCGACAAGGAAGGGCTGGAGGAGATGTATCGCCAGCGCAGCCTGCTCAAGCGGTCGGTCCTCCCCGAGGACATCGCCGAAGCGGCCTACTTCCTGGCCTCGGACCTGTCCGCCAAGTCCACGGGCAACATCATCAACGTGGACGCCGGCAACGTCCAATCCTTCACCCGCTGAGGCCCCCGATGCTTGACCGCACCCCCATCGACCTCGCCAACGAAACCGCAGAGGCGGCGCTCCGCGCGGACTACGACTCGCTCGGCGAGCGTCTGGCCCGCGCGGGCCTCGACATCGCCGCGATCAAGGACAAGGCCGCGCGCTTCGCGGTCGCCGTCCCCTCCTGGGGGGTCGGCACCGGCGGCACCCGCTTCGCCCGCTTCCCCGGCCGGGGCGAGCCGCGCGGCATCATGGACAAGCTCGACGACTGCGGCGTGATCCACCGGCTGACCGGGGCCACGCCCACCGTCTCGCTGCACATCCCCTGGGACAAGGCCCCGGCGGCGGACCTCCTCGCCAAGGCCGCCGAATGGGGCCTGGGGTTCGACGCCATGAACTCCAACACCTTCCAGGACCAACCGGGCCAGCTGCTCTCCTACAAGCACGGCTCGCTTTCGCACACCGATCCGTCGGTGCGCGCCCAGGCGGTCGAGCACAACATCGAGTGCATCGAGATCGGCCAGACCATCGGCTCCAAGGCCCTGACCGTCTGGATCGGCGACGGCTCCAACTTCCCCGGCCAGTCCGACTTCTCACGGCAGTTCGACCGCTACATGGACTCGGCCCGCGCCATCTATGCAGCACTCCCCGCCGATTGGCGGCTCTTCACCGAGCACAAGATGTTCGAGCCCGCCTTCTACTCGACGGTGGTGCAGGACTGGGGCACCAACTACCTCATTGCGACGGAACTCGGCGAAAAGGCTTTCTGCCTCGTGGACCTCGGCCACCACGCGCCCAACACCAACATCGAGATGATCGTCGCCCGCCTCGTGTCGCGCGGCAAGCTGGGCGGCTTCCACTTCAACGACTCCAAGTATGGCGACGACGACCTCGACGCCGGGTCCATCGACCCCTACCGCCTGTTCCTCGTCTTCAACGAGCTGATCGAGGCCGAGGGCAAGCCCGGCTTCGCCCCCGCCCATATGCTCGACCAGAGCCACAACGTCACCGACCCCATCGAGAGCCTGATGGTCTCGGCGACCGAGGTGCAGCGCGCCTACGTCCAGGCGCTCCTCGTGGACCGCGAGGCGCTGGCCGCCCATCAGGAGGCCAACGACGCCCTGATGGCCACGACAACGCTCAAGCGTGCCTTCCGCACCGACGTGGAGCCGATCCTCGCCATGGCGCGGCTGGACAAGGGTGCGGCCATCGACCCGGTGGCGGCCTTCCGCGCGTCCGGCTATCGTGACCGCGTGGCTGCCGAACGACCGGCGGCGCAAGCGGGAGGCGGCGGGATCGTCTGATGCCGATCATCACGAACATTGACGACCTGCGGCGGCTCCACCGCCGCCGCGCCCCCCGGATGTTCTACGACTACTGCGAGTCGGGAAGCTGGACCGAGCAGACCTTCCGCGACAACGTCTCGGACTTCGCCCAGATCCGGCTGCGCCAGCGCGTGGCGGTCGATATGTCCGACCGCACCACCGCCAGCACCATGCTGGGCGAGCCGGTGGCGATGCCCGTGGCGCTGGCCCCCGTGGGGTCGGCGGGGATGCAGGACGCCGACGGCGAGATCAAGGCCGCCCGCGCGGCCGAGAGGTTCGGCGTCCCCTTCACGCTGTCCACCATGTCCGTCTGCTCCATCGAGGACGTGGCCGAGCACGTGACCAAGCCCTTCTGGTTCCAGCTCTACGTGATGCGGGACGAAGGCTTCGTGGACCGCATCATCGAGAGGGCCAAACGGGCCAACTGCTCGGCGCTCGTGCTGACGCTCGACCTCCAGATTCTCGGCCAGCGGCACAAGGACCTGCGGAACGGCCTCTCCACGCCGCCCAAGCTGACGCCGCGCACGCTGCTCGACCTGTCGCGGCGCTGGGGATGGGGCCTGGGGATGCTGGGCACCCAGCGGCGCAGCTTCCGCAACATCGTGGGCCACGTCTCGGAAGTGGCCGACATGAGTTCCCTCTCCACCTGGGCCAACGACCAGTTCGACCTCCAGCTCGACTGGGACAAGGTCCGCAAGATCAAGGAGAAGTGGGGCGGCAGGTTCATCCTCAAGGGCATCCTCGACCCCGAGGACGCCAAGCTCGCCGCCGAGGTCGGGGCCGACGCCATCGTGGTCTCGAACCACGGCGGGCGGCAACTCGACGGGGCGCTCTCGTCCATACGGATGCTCCCCTCCATTGTCCGCGCGCTGCAGGACCGCCCGAACCGGCCCGAGATCTGGCTCGACAGCGGCATCCGCTCCGGCCAGGACGTGCTCAAGGCGCTGGCGCTCGGGGCCGACGCGACGATGATCGGCCGCGCCTGGGTCTACGGCCTGGGTGCCATGGGCGAGGCCGGCGTGACCCGCGCCCTAGAGGTCATCCGCAAGGAGCTCGACACGACCATGGCCCTCTGCGGCCGCCGCGACGTGAACACGCTCGACCGCGACGTGCTGCTGATTCCCAAGGACTTCGAGGGCGACTGGCAAGGCTGACGGGCCCGCCCCGACGTCAGCCGCGCCGCGCCGCCGCCGGGATGCGCGTCGCCCACAGCGCCCCGCGCAGCAGCCCCGGCGTCAGCGCCCCCGCCAGCGCCTGACCCCACGGCGTCACCATCGCCCGCGACGCCCAGGTGCTCCGCCACACCTGCCCCGCCACGTCCCGCGCCAGCCGCGCCTGGAACGTCCCCGGCCCCTCGCCCCGCGTCATCGCCTCCGCCGCCAGCCGCGCTCCGTGCAGCGCCAGCGACATCCCCTCGCCGGTGAAGGACGGGATCACCGCCGCCTGGTCCCCCAGCCGCCAGAGCCCGTCGCTCCCTGCCCGCACCAGCCCATAAGGGATGCGTGCGATGGCGAGCGGTCGTCCGCAGGGCTCGGCCCGATCCAGCCGGGCGCTCAGGCCGGGACAGGCCGCGAGGAGATGCGCCAGCAGCGCCTCCCAGCGCCCGCCCAGCGCCACGAAGGCCGCCTGCCGCACCACGAGGCACAGGTTCGCGCGCCCGCCCTCCACCATCTCCAGCCCGGCATAGCCGCCGGGGAAGAGGTGCAGCTCGACCGCGCCCTCCAGGCCCCCTGGGTCCAGGCGCCAATAGGCCTTGAACCCGAGGAGGTCGTCCTGCCGCCCTTCCGGGCGCGGCAACCCCCGCAGGTCGTGCTTGCCCGTCGCCAGCATCACATCCCACGCCGCGACCGCCTCCCCGCCGTCCACCGCGACGGCCCAACCCGCGCCCTCGCGCACCAGCCCGGTAACACGGGCGCCCCGCCGCACCTCCACGCCCAGTGCGGCCGCCCGCGCCAGCAGCGCCTCGTCCAGCACCCGCCGGGACAGGCTTCGCGCCTCGAAGGGCAGCGCCGCCTCGACCCGACGAGTCCCCCGCTCGACCGCCACCCGCCCGATCGGGACCGCCCCCAGCGCCGGCAGGTCGAGCCCCAGCGCCGCCAGCTCCTCCTGCGCCTCGAAGCTCAGGAACTCGCCGCAGACCTTGTCGTGGGCGCCGGTCGTCCGCTCCAGCAGCACCACCTTCCGCCCGGCTTGCGCGAGGCGGGCCGCCGCCGCCGCGCCGGCGAGGCCCCCGCCGACGACCACCACCTCCGCCCTCATCGCGCCCGCGCCACGCAGAGCCGGAACGGAACCCAGCGCTCCACCCGGGCCGCGCCGTCCGGCACGCCCGCCTCGCGCAGGAGCCGCGCCCAGTCGTCCGGCACGAAGGCGCGGGCGAAGGACACCGGCCCGTCGTGCCGCACGAAGCGGTGCAGCCGCAGCGCCGCCGCGAGCGGCCCGAAGGTCCGATGGGGCAGCGGGTGGCGGTGCAGGTCGTTGACGAACCACCCGACCCGCGCCTTCGCCTCCATCCAGCGCAGGAAGGCCACCGCCGCCGTGTCCTCGAGGTGATGCGTGAACAGCGAGCTCACCACCACGTCGGCCCCGCCGTCGTGGTCGAAGACGTTCTCCGTCACCCAGCGGATCGGCCGGCCGTCGGGCGTCGCCTCGGCGGCGGCCCGGGCCGACCAGGGGTTCAGGTCCACCCCCGTCAGCCGCACGGCGAGCCCCTGCCCCTCGGCCCAGGCGTCCACCGCGCGCAGGAGGTCGCCGTAGCCGCTCCCGGCGTCCAGCACCTCCACCGGCCGCCCGAGGTCCAGCCGTCCCGCCCGCCGCAGTCCCTCCAGGAAGGCCAGCGTCGGCCGATACCCCAGCGACATCCGGTTCACGCGCGCGAGGTCGCGCAGGCAGTCGCGGAAGGTCGCGTAGTCCGTCCCCGGGTCGTCCATCAGCTCGGACGCGTCGCTCCGCCGCGACAGGTCGGCCGTCATGCGGCGGAGAAGAGCAGCGTCTCGGCCGTCAGCCCCGGCCCGAAGGCCATGGCGCAGCCCCTCTCGCCGGACCGCGCCCGCCCGAGCATCCGCGCCAGCACGAAGAGCACCGTGGCCGAGGACATGTTGCCATAGAGCCGCAGCACCTCGCGCGAATCCGCCAGCGCCTCGGGCCCCAGCTCCAGCGCCCCCTGCACCGCGTCGAGCACCGACCGCCCGCCGGGATGGATCGCCCAGAGGTCGATCTCGTCCGTCCCCGCCCCGTCGAGGATGACCTCCCGGCCTCGCCGCAGCGCCTCGCCGACCGAGGCGGGGACCTGCCCCGACAGGAACATGTCGAAGCCGCCGTCGCCGATGGTCCAGGTGATCTGCTCGGAGGCCTCGGGCAGCAGCGCCGCGTGGAAGCGGTCGAGCGACAGGCCCGCCGGGTCGGCCGTCACCAGCGCCGCCGCGCAGCCGTCGCCGAAGACGAGGAAGCTCAGCACCTTCTCCAGGTCCGAGGTTTCCTGAAGGTGCAGCGTGCAGAGTTCCACCGACACGATCAGCACCCGCGCGCGCGGCTCGGAGCGGACGATGTGCCGCGCGAGCTTGAGCGCGTTGATCCCGGCATAGCAGCCCATGAAGCCGACCACCGTCCGCTCGACCGAGGGGTCGAGCCCGCAGCGCGCCACGAGCTGGAGGTCGAGCCCCGGCGCGTAGAACCCGGTGCAGGAGACGGCGATCAGGTGCGTCACCTCGCGCGCCCGCTCGCCCAGGTCGAGGCCCTCGACCGCCTCGGCGGCGAGGTCCAGCGCGAAACGCTCGTAGAGCCGCATCCGCTGGCCGGTGCTGGGGAAGGCGCCGCGCCGGTAGACCTCGGCGTTGCCCGCCACGGCGCTGCGGCCGCCGTCGGCCAGGGTGAGCACCGACCAGCGATGCTCGATCTGGCTGCGCTTCACGAGGCGGTCGAAGACCGGGGCGCTGCGTTCGCCTGCGATGAGCCCGGCGGCGAAGCCCACGAAGGCGGCATGGACGTCGTTCGGCGGCACGGCCGTGGCGACGCGGTTGAGGTAGGCATCCATTCTGACTCGCCCCTGACGCGGCCGTCCGACCCGGTCCGCCCCAAGCCAGCTAGCGGGCCGACGGCGCCGAGCAACTCGGCGTCACGCCGGCGTGGGCCGTCGAGGGGGGCTCCGCCCCCCGCTTCGCTCCCCCCGGGATACTTGGAGCCAAAGAAGGAGGGGGGTCTCGGACAGACTAAATCCCCGCGAAGCCTCCGGGTTCACTCGCCGGCTCGCGGGGACCAGGGGCGCGCGAGCGGGAGCACCGGCCGCTATTTAGCGGGCTGGGTCTCAGTGGCATCGAGGGAGAACGCCCGTGGGGCGCCTCGGTCTCCCTGGCCGGGTATCTGGCCGCTCCTGGCCCATCGCGTGTGTCCGTGCCCTCCTTGCGGACGGGCGTCCCTTCGTCCTTGTCTCTCCTTTCCGCCCCCCGCCGTCGGGGCCGGCGTCTCCGCCCCTGGGGAGCGCCGGGCCGTGCGGCGGGGGCCGCTGGTGTGTGCGGGAGAGAATGCCAGCCAGGCGTTAACGCCGTCCGACAGCAACGAACGCTCGGCCCCCGGTTCGCGCAACACCCCCGCCCGCCGTGCCACGCGCGCGAGGACCCTTCTTTGGCTCCAAATATCCCGGGGGGAGCGAAGCGGGGGGCAGAGCCCCCCTCGACGGTGGACGCGGGGGGCCTTTGACCCACGATCTCATTCCCGACCAAATTACTCAACCTCCGTTGACATGGCCGAGCATTCTTATCAGAGATCGTCCGGCGCGGCCGGGCGGGGCCGCCCGGCCCGGAGCCCGACATGGCGGAGCATCCCCTCGCGACGACCCGCATGGACGGCGAGACCTGCCGCCTGAGCGAGCTCGCCTCGGAGCCCTGGCGGCTGGAAGCCTGGCTCGATCAGCACCAGCGGACCTGGCCCGGCACCGACCGCAAGGCCGCCGGGGCCTTCCTGGTCGGCGGGCTGGTCCGCGACCTGCTGCGGCCGCTGGTCGAGGCCCTGCTCGCCGACGGCAACGCCGGCGCGCGCTGGCCCGGGCCCGCCGAGGTCGCGGTCGGCCTGGGATGGGCGCGGTGGGAGCACGCGGGCGCGAGCGGCTGGATGATCGCGCATCGCGTGATCGTGGACCCGCCCGGAGGCCCGGAGGGCGGGCGGCCCGGCGACGGCCTCCGGCGGCTGGTCGCCCCGCTCGTTGCCGCCGTCGCGGCGCGGACGGGGCTGCCGCCCTGCGCGCTCTGGCGGCTGGTCGCGGACTCGGCGGCGCAGGCCTGCCTGGAGGCGGGCAGGGCCCGGGGCGACGCCGGGGCGGGCATGGCGCTGGCGCGCGACCTGCTGGGCGACAAGGGCTCGCCGCTCCACAACCGGCAATGGGGCTTCGTGGAGATCGAGGCTCAAAGACCCGACGGCCGGGTGGTCCGCGACTGGGCGGTGGCGCGGGGCGGCTGCTGCCGCTTCCACACCGTCGAGGGCGGGCAGACCTGCGCCACCTGCGTCCTGCGCGACCCCGGCAGCCGCGACGCCCTGCTGCGCGACTGGCTCGCCACCCGGCCGGACGCATCCTGAGAGGACGAAATGACCCACGCCACGCCACGAAGGGCCGCCGCCCTGCTCCTGCTGCTCCTGCCGGCCGCGCCGGCCGTGTCGCAGGAGTTTCCGCAGACCTTCCAGCACCGCTTCGGCACCACGGCCGTCGAGGCGGAGCCGGAGCGCGTCGTCTCTCTCGACTACGGCGGGCCGGACGACTTGCTGGCGCTGGGCGTCGTACCGGTGGCGCAGCGCTACTGGTATGGGGACTATCCGCTCGGCACCTGGCCCTGGGCGCGGGAGGCGCTGGGCGACGCGAGCTTCGATCTGATCGAGGGCGACCTGAACCTGGAGCGGATCGCGGCGCTGCGGCCGGACGTGATCCTGGCGGTCCATGCCGGGATCGGCGCCGAGGATTATGAGCTGCTGTCGCAGATCGCCCCGGTGATCGCGCCGGAGCCGCCCTACGACGAGTACTCGACCCCCTGGCAGGAGCGCGCCCGCCTCAAGGGCCGCGCGCTCGGCCGCTCCGAGGAGGCCGAGGCGCAGGTCCGCGCCATCGAGGACCGGCTGGCGGCGATCCGGGCCGAGCATCCCGAGTGGCAGGGCCGGACGGCGACGGTGGCGGTGCATTGGAACGGCGCGCCGGCGGCCTTCCTGCCCAACGATTCGCGGGCGCAGCTCCTGGCGCAGATGGGCTTCGCCACGCCGCCCGCCATCGCCGGGGCCGTGCCGTCGGACAGCTTCTACGCCACCTTCTCGGACGAGGACCCGAGCCCTCTCGACGCCGACGTGCTGCTGTGGCTGGGCGACGGCACCACCCTGCCCGAGATCCGCGACATGCCCCTGCGCCGGACGCTGCAGGCGCACCGCGAGGGGCGCGAGGCCTATGCCGACGAGCTGCTGTCGGGGGCGCTGTCCTTCTCGTCGCTGCTGTCGCTGCCCTACGCGCTCGACCGGCTGGTGCCGATGCTGGAGGCGGCGGCGGACGGCGACCCGGCGACGCCGGTCCCCGAGTCGGTCGCGGCCGGCCTGACGGACTGACCGCTTGCGCGCCCCTGCCCTTTCCGTCGCCCGGCCGGCGGCCCCCCTCCGCCGTCGCCGGCTCGGGGCGCTGGCCGGGCTGGCGGTGCTGCTCGGGGCGGTGGTGGTCGCCGCGCTGGCGGTGGGGGCGCGGCCCGTGCCGCCGGGAGTCGTCCTCGACGCGCTGCTGTCGCCCGACCCCGCCTTGCCCGATCACCTCGTGGTGCGCGAATTGCGGCTGCCGCGCCTCGCGGTGGGGCTGCTGGTGGGCGCGGCGCTGGGGGTGGCGGGCGTGCTGATGCAGGGGATCACGCGCAACCCGCTGGCCGATCCGGGCCTTCTCGGGATCAACGCCGGGGCGTCGCTGGCGCTGGTCGGGGCCGTCCGCTGGGCGGGCGTGACCGATCCGGGCCGGCTCGTGTGGTTCGCCTTCGCCGGGGCGGGGCTGGTCGCGGGGCTGGTGCAGGCGCTGGGCTCGCTCGGGCGCGGGGCGGCGACGCCGGTGCGGCTCGCGCTCGCGGGGGCGGCGCTGACCTCGCTCCTGGCCTCGCTGGTCTCGGCCATCCTGCTGATCGATCCCGAGGTGTTGCAGGTCTACCGCTTCTGGGTGGTGGGGTCGCTGGCGGGGGCCGAGCGGTCGGCGCTGCTGCCGCTGCTGCCCGCCTTCACGCTGGGGCTGGGGCTCGCGGTCTGGGCGGGGGCGGCGCTGAACGCCCTGGCGCTGGGGGACGACGCGGCGCGGTCCCTTGGCGTGCGGATCGGGCTGGCGCGGGCGGGGGTGCTGCTGGCGGTGACGCTGCTGAGCGGGGCCTCGGTGGCGCTGGCCGGGCCGGTGGCCTTCGTGGGCCTCGTGGTGCCGCACCTCGCTCGGGCGGCGCTGGGGCCGGACCAGAGGCTCGGCGTGCTGGCGGCGGCGCTGCTCGGGCCGGTCGTGCTGCTCCTGGCGGACGTGGCGGGCCGCGTGGTCCTGCCGCCGGGCGAGGTGCCGGTGGGCATCATGACCGGGCTGGTCGGCGGCCCGGCCTTCGTCTGGATCGTGCGCCGGTTGCGGATCCTGCAACCATGACCGAGGCGGGCCATCTGGTCTGGCGGCGGGGCCGCTGGTCGCTCCGGCTGCGGCGGCGGGGCGTGGCGGCGCTGCTGGGGCTGGCGCTGGCGCTTGGGGCACTGGCGCTGGCCTCGCTCTGCCTGGGCGAGCCGACGCTCGGCCCCGGGGCGGCGCTGCGGGCGCTGCTCGGGCCGGGCGACGCGGCCTTCGCCGTGGGCACGCTGCGCGCGCCGCGCCTGCTGACCGGGCTCTGCGCCGGGGCCTGCCTGGGGCTGTCGGGGGCGATGATGCAGTCGCTGGCGCGCAACCCCCTGGCCTCGCCGGACCTGCTGGGCTTCACGCAAGGCGCGGGCCTCGGGGCGGTGGCGACGATCGCGCGGACGGGGGCGCAGGGGGTCGGGGTCGCGGCGGCGGCCCTGGGCGGGGGCCTTGCGGCCGCCGTGCTGGTGGGCGCGCTGGCCTGGAAGGGCGGGCTGCGGGTCTGGCGGCTGGTCCTCGTCGGCATCGGCGTGGGCTTCGCGCTGCGGGCGGGGACCGACGTGCTGATGACGCGGACGGACCTGTTCTCGGCCTCGGCGGCGACGCAGTGGCTCACCGGCTCGCTCAACGCGCGGCTCTGGAGCCACGCGGCGCAGGCCGGGGTGGGGCTCGCGGTGCTGGGTCCGCTGGGGCTGGCGCTGGGCCGCGGGCTCGACCGGCTGGAGATGGGCGAGGACGTGGCGACGGCCCTGGGCGTGCGGACGGGCCTCGTGCGCCTCGCCACCGTCGCCGTCGCGGTCGGGCTCGCGGCGGTGGCGGTGGCGGCCTGCGGGCCGGTGGCCTTCGTGGCGCTGGTCGCCGGGCCGATCGGGCGCCGCCTGTCCGGCGGGGGCGGCCCGGCGCTGGGGCCGGCCGCGCTGACCGGGGCGCTCCTCCTTTGCGCCGCCGACCTCGCCGGGCGGGTGCTGCTCGCGCCGATGCAGCTTCCGGCCGGGCTTTTCACCGCGCTCATCGGGGCGCCCTACCTCCTGTGGCTCCTTGCCACGCAGATCCGAAAGGGCGCGCTGTGACCCGGCTGGCCGCGACCGACCTTTCCCTCGACTACGGCGGGCGGCCCATCGTCCGCGACCTGTCGCTCGCCGTGCCCGACGGGCGGGTGACCGTCATCATCGGCCCCAACGCCTGCGGCAAGTCCACGCTGCTGCGGGCGCTGGCCCGCCTCCTCGCCCCCGCGCGGGGGACCGTCACGCTCGACGGCAAGGCCATCGCCCGCCAGCCCACGCGCGAGGTGGCGCGCGTCCTGGGCCTGCTGCCGCAGACCCCCCTCGCCCCCGAGGGGATCACGGTGGCGGACCTCGTGGCGCGGGGGCGGTCGCCGCACCAGGGCGCGTTCCGGCAATGGTCGCGGGCCGACGAATCCGCCGTGGCCGCCGCGCTGGAGGCCACCGGCACGGCGGACCTCGCCGGGCTGCGGGTGGAGGAGCTGTCGGGCGGCCAGCGCCAGCGCGCCTGGATCGCCATGGCGCTGGCGCAGGAGACGCCGCTCCTCCTCCTCGACGAGCCGACGACCTTCCTCGACCTGCGCCACCAGATCGAGGTGCTGGCGCTGGTGCGGCGGCTGAACCGCGACCTCGGGCGCACGGTGGTCATGGTGCTGCACGACATCGGCCTCGCCTGCCGCTACGCCGACCACCTCGTGGCGATGCGCGACGGGTGCATCCTGGCCGAGGGGACGCCGGAGGCCGTGGTGACGCCCGCCACGATCCGCGCGGTCTTCGGCCTGGAGGCGCGGGTGATCCCCGACCCCGAGACCGGCACTCCCCTCGTGATCCCCCGGCGCGAGCCCTAGTCGCCGGTGAACTGGAACGAGAAGCTGGTCTGCGCGCCGCGCGGCGGGGCCGGGAAGGGCGCGGCCCGCTGCACGAGCGCGAGGCCGGCCTGGTCCACCTCGGGCACTCCCGAGCTTTGGGCGACGGCCAGCCCCGCCAGCCCGCCCGAGGCGGACAGCGTGAAGGCGATGACGGCGGTGCCGCTCGATCGCAGGCGGTCGCGGCGGGTGCGGCCGAGGTGCTGCATCACCTCCCCGGGATAGCTTGCGGCGGCGGCGCTGGATGCGCCCGAGGCGGCCTGCCCCTGCCGCGCCGCCGTCGCGCCCTCCTGTCCCTGGCGCGAGCCCTGCCGCGCCGACGCCGCAGCGTTGCCGGCGGTGCTGGGCGGCGCGGCCTCGGCCACGGGGGGCGCGGGGTCTGGGGCCTGTCGGGGCTCGGGTTCGGGCTCCGGCTCGGGGTCGGGTTCCAGCAGGTCGCGCGGGCGCTCGGGCGGGCGCGGGGCGGCCTCGACCTCGGCGGCGCGGGGCGGCTCGGGCAGGGCCTCGACGGTTCCGGACGGGGCGGCGCTCTCGGCGGGCGGCGGGGGCTCGGCGGCGACGGGCTCGGCGGCGACGGGCTCGGCGGCGATGGGGCGCAGGGGCTCGACCGGGCGGGCGGGGGCGGGCGGCGGCTCCACCGGCTCCGGCACGGGCGGCGGCGCGACGGGCGTGGCGGCGGCGGTCACCGTCTCGACGGGCCGGGCCGCCGTCGGCGGCACCGGCTCGGCCGCGCCGGCGACGAGGGACTCGGCCGCCTCGCCCCGCTGGAGGGTGCCGCCGACCGCCTCCAGCCGCTCCGAGGCGGCGACCGGGGTGGCGGCGACCGGGGTCATGGAGGCCGAGACGGCGCGGGCGTAGTCGATCCCCGAGACCGCCGTGACGGCAGTGACGGGCGGGTCCGGGGGCTCGCTCGCCATCGCGCCGCCCCAGAGCAGCCAGCCCATCAGCGCGCCATGGGCGACGGCCGAGAGGAGGAGACCCCGGCCCACGAGGTGCGGGCGCGGGTGGGGCCGGGGCGCGGGCGCGCGGATCGGGCCGGGGAGCGTGGCCATCTCAGCCCTCCTGCGCGGGGCTGGCCCCGCCCTGCCCCGCCTCCTGACCCGCCCCCATCCCTGGCCCGCCGGCGTCCGTCACGAGCCCGATGTCCGAGAAGCCGCCCGCGTTCAGCGCGCCCATGACCT
>NZ_JAGGJP010000024.1 GCF_017872975.1 Rubellimicrobium aerolatum | reverse complement strand
GAAGTGCGACGGCTCCACGCCGAGGAGCGGCTCAGCCCCACGGCCATCGCCAAGCGGATGGGGATCGCACGCTCGAGCGTGTACAGGTTCCTGCCAGACGTTGATCCGGCTGGTTCATGAGGAAGGCTTCGGCAGGACGGGGCTGGGCACGACCGAGGTCCGAAGCCTTAACGGTTTGCTCCAGCTCTTCAGGCTCGAAAAGCGCGGTGCTTGAACCAAACTATGACCGAATGCTGGGGATAGATGACCAACCCTGTCCCCAGCTCGGATCCTCACGAAGACACAGTACGGTCAGGCCGAACGGGCCATGGCCATTTGCCCATCAACCTCTTCCGCCGGGGCAACGGCTGGGGGGCTCTCCAACTGATCAGCGACTGTTTCCCAGGAGCCGGCGAAGGAGCCATAAGCTGTCTTGATGACGACGCCGACCGGTAGCTCGGGGCATTCGTTCTCGCCATTGGTTCCCCAGTTCACCCACCCCGACTGGCGCCGCTGGACGATCTGGAATGCCCCCGAGGGCTCGGAGGTGTACCAGACCATGGCACGACCCGACTCCTCATGGAATTCCACGGTCTTGCTGGCAGGACCGGGAAAGATGGTTTCATGTGGCGTGGCCGAGACATCGACCGGCTTGTCGGTCAGGATCCAGCGCCGCTCCGTGAGATCGGCCTTGACGTGAGCCGCCGCTCGCACCCGCGCCAGGCGCTCCCGGATCTCGTCGTCGCTCAGGACCTTCTCCCAAGCGCAAAAAAGGCGCCAGTAGAGGTCCCAGTGAGCCGACTCGATGTGCGCGAGCTCCCTCCGGAACTCCTCGAACTTGGGGCTGCGGCTCGCTGAGTTCTCCACCGTCTCAGCTACCATGGCCACAAGTTCCCCGGCGTAGGGGTCGCCCGCCCGATAGCGCGTGCCGCCATACGCCGCGAAGCGGTCAAAGACGAGCTGGCCTTGGCCGCCCTCGAACTCGTCGCCGACCGTGATCTTGTTGTCGATCGAGCGACCGTTGATCACGGTCCGGAAAGGATCGACTTGGTAGCGGCGCTGGAAGTACGGCGTGCCGTAGGTGAAGCGCCAGTCGATCGCGAAGCGCTTGCCCTTGAGCTCCTCCAGAAGGCCGTCCGGTATGAGGCCATGCATGCGGTAGTGGTGGAGCACCGGCCCTTTCTCCAGGACCTCGATCGTGACCTTGGTGTGCTCGGGGGGGTTGATGAGGCCGTTTTCGGGCGTGAAGAACGGACCATAGAAGCCGCCAATGGCGTTGTTGCCCGAGGGGAGCAGCTCAAATCCGTCGACGGTGGACCGGAAGTGCCGGATGCCCCACTTCGAGGAGCCGAGCCCCTGGGCCGTGCCGGAGCAGAGCTCGAGGTCGAAAGCGCCGGTATCGAGGCGCGCGAAGCAGTCGGCCTCCCGCCCTTCCAGCTCCTCGATGCCCGGCAGAGCGGTCGCCTCATCGGGGTCGCACGGTGCCTCCAGCGTCAAGCGGAGAGAGCCTTGGAAGCTGGGTGTCGCGATGAAGGCAGTGCGATCCCCGGTGCTGCCTTCGGACAAACGTTGGCACAGGATGCGCTCGCCCGCATCGCTGCGCGCCCACCACAGCGCTCCCTCGAGGACTTTGGGCACCACGAAGGTGATCGGCTCGCGGGCTCTCGGAGCATCGATGGCATCCGTGATGATGAAGGTTCGCGTCATGGGTTCAGTACTCAGCGTGGGGAGACCGGCGACCGCTCCTGGGCCGCCACGGTCTGGGGGAAGAGGCAGGTTCAGGCGCCGCGACGAGCGGACTTCGCGCCCGGCCGGAACAGCATTGGGCGGGTCTTCAGGCTGTCGATCGCGACAGCCAGGATGATCACGACGCCCTTGATGAGGAGCTGTGTGAAGAACGGAACGTTCATGAGGATCAGGCCGGTGCTGAGCACGCCCAGAATGACGGAGCCGATCAGCGTCCCGATGATGCGCCCACGCCCACCGGCCAGGCTGGTCCCGCCCAGCACCACGGCGGCGATGGCGTCGAGCTCGTAGCCGGTTCCCGCGGTCGGCTGCGCCGAGATCACGCGGGCTGCGAAGATGACCCCGGCGAGCCCGGCGCAGGCCCCCGCGATGATGTAGACGGAAGTCGTGATCCGATTGACCCGAACGCCCGCAAGCCGCGCGGCCTGCGCGTTGCCTCCCACGGCATAGACATGCCGGCCGTAGTGGGTGCGCTCCAGAATGAACCAGGCCACAAGGTAGACCACCGCCATGAGCAGGACGGGGACCGGGATCCCCAGGAGGTAGCCGTTGCCCAGATCCTTGAAGCTCAGGTCGCTGGCCACGATCGGCTGCCCTTCCGTGATCGTGTAGGCAAGGCCTCTCAGGAAGGTCATCGTGCCCAAGGTCACGATGAAGGGTGCCAGAGCCAGGTAGGCGGTCAGAGCCCCGTTCACCAACCCGCAGGCTGCGCCCACCACCATGCCGAGGAGAACGGCAAGAGGCGCAGGCACCCCGGCGATCGCGGCCACGACCGCGACCACGCCGGACGCGGCCACGATGGATCCGACCGAAAGATCGATCCCGCCCGTGAGGATCACGAAGGTCAGTCCGGCGGCCAGGATCGCGTTGATGGAGATCGAACGGGCGATGTTGAGAAGGTTGTCGACCCGGTTGAAGTTGGGGGCGATCGCCGACATCAGGGCCACAAGGGCGACCAGGACGATCAGAATCCCGACGCGGTCCCACCATTTCGCGAAGTCGAACCCCTCCTTGTCCAAGGCAAGGGGGGTGACGGTTGGGTCTTGGGTGTTCATGAGGCAACTCCCATGGGCGTCGGCGCGGTTCGCGACCGGGCGCCGGTGGCGTGAAGCATGACTTCCTCTTCGGTGGCGGCTCGGGACGGCATGTCCTGCACGATCCGGCCGGATCGCATGACCAGGAGGCGATCGCTGATGCCGATGGCTTCGGGCAGGTCGGAGGAGATGACGAGAATGGCTTTGCCGCTCCGGGCCAGCGCGTCGATGATCTCGTAGATCTCGCGCTTGGCGCCGATATCGACGCCGCGGGTCGGCTCATCGAGGATGATGATGTCGGAGTCTCGCAACAGCCAGCGGGCAAGGACCGCTTTCTGCTGGTTGCCGCCGGACAGGGCCTTCACGGGCAGGTCCACCGCGTTCGACCGCAGACGCATCCGCTTCATCTGCTCCAGGACAGAGGCGCGTGCTTTGGCACGCCGGACCACCCCACCATGGGTCAGCCTGTCCAGGGAGCTGATGGCGATGTTGTTCTCGACCGAGTGGTCCAGGAAAAGCCCTTGGACCTTTCGGTCCTCGGGAACCATGGCAATCCCGTCGCGGATGGCCTCCGCCGGGTCGGCCGGATCGCTCTCCCGTCCATGGATGCGGACGCTGCCGCCCCTGCGGCGATCGGCGCCGAAGATGAGCCGCGCGACCTCGGTCCGGCCGGAGCCGATCAGCCCGGCCATGCAGACCACCTCGCCCGACCGCAGTTCCAGATCGACGGGTCCCACGGCATCGCCCTCCAGGCCTTTGGCCTCTAGCACCACCGGCCCGGGCGAGCGGGGCTCGTGATGGTAGAGGTTGTCGATCGAGCGGCCGACCATCATGCTGACCACGTCGGAGGGACCGAGCTCGTCCTTCCGGCCGGTTCCGACGTAGGTGCCGTCGCGGAACACGGTGATACGGTCGGCAAGCTGCCAGACTTCTTCCATCCGGTGCGAGATGTAGATGAGGCCGACGCCGGCATGGCGCATCTGCTCGATGAGCCGGTAGAGTTCCTGAGCCTCGGCGCGGGACAGGGCCGCGGTCGGCTCATCCAGGACGAGAACCCGCGCATCTTCGCTGACCGCCCGGGCGATCTCGACCATCTGCTGCATGCCGATGCTGAGCGAGCCAAGAGGTCGGCGTGGGTCGATGTTCGAATGGATCCGGGCCAGCTTCTCCCGCGCATCCGCCAGCATCCGGTGCCGGTCGAGAAGACCGAAGCGGGTCCGCGGCTCGTGCCCGAGGGCCAGGTTCTCGGCCACCGTCATTTCCGGGACGGTGTTGAGCTCCTGGTGAATGATGGCGATGCCATGTGCGGAGGCGTCCCGGGGAGAGTGGATCTCGATCTCCCGACCGTCCAGGATGATGCGGCCAGCGTCGCGCTCCACGTTTCCGGCCAGGATCTTCATCAGCGTCGACTTGCCCGCGCCGTTCTCGCCCATGAGCGCGTGCACTTCGCCCGCCTTGAGATCGAAGCGCACGGCGTTCAGGGCCAGCGTCGCCCCATAGCGCTTGGTGACGCCCTCCAGTCTGAGAAGTGCCTCGGTCATGGCTCGCCTCCTGTGGGAGGGAGGACGGGCGCGCCGCCCGTCCTCGTGGTTTGCGGGATTACCAGCCGGCGTACTCGGCCACGCTCTCGCGGGTGACGAGCTCGCTGGGGATCAGGACCGTCGTCTCGGTCGGCGGGTTGCCGGCGATGATGTCTTGCGCGATCTGGACGGCCCGCTCGACCATGACGCCCGGGCTCTGGGTGGCGGTGCCAACGAAGGGCGAGCCCTCCCGCTTCAGCTCCTCCACAGCCTCGGGGCTCCCGTCCACGCCGGTGACGATGATCTGATCGGTCTTCCCGGCCTGCTCCACGGCCAGCACCGCGCCAAGAGCGGACGGGTCATTCATGCCGAAGATGCCGGTGACATCCGGATGGGCGGTGAGCATGTCGGTCGTGACCGCGAGGCCCGACGCACGGTCGTTCTTGGACGCCTGCTGCCCGACAATCTCGATGCCCGGATAGTTCGCGGCCACCTCCTTGCAGCCGGTGATGCGGTCGATGATGGTCTGGATCGGTGTCCCGTCGACCAGGAGAACCTGTCCTTCGCCCCCCATCTGCTCGAACAGGTACTCGCAGGAGACCCGGCCCGCCTGGACCGCGTCGGTCATCACCACCGCATCAGCCCCGACCGCGGGGGTGTCGACGGCGATGACGATGATGCTGGCCGCCTTGGCGCGCTCGATCGCCGGCGCGATCCCCGCCTCGTCGACGGCCGAAACCACGATAAGGTCCACGCCCTGCTGGATGAAGGCGTCGATCTGCGTGTGCTGGGCCGCCAGGTCGAGTTGGGCATCCTGGACGTTGACCGTGGCGCCGATCGCTTCGGCAGCGCGCTGAGCGCCTTTCTCCATCGCCGAGAAGAACGGGTTCGACATGTCCTGAACCATCAGGCCGATCTGCTCGATCTTCTCCGGCGTCGACTGCGCGACCGCCATTCCGGACGAGCAAGTCAGCGCCAGGGCGATCGTCGAGGCTGCGGTCGGCAGGCTCATGCGGGTGAACGTCATGTTGAGTCTCCTCCAGGTTGTCATGGAACCAGCTTCCTCCTCTTGAGCGCCCGCTGGCAGGCGTCACACTCGATCCGCAGGACCCTTCTTGGTCCTGTGGTTCGTCGTTGACCGCGAAGCTTTGCCTGACGCGACGAGGTCAGACGTGCGATCCAATGGGGGATGGCAGCCACAGGAGCGCCGCACCAAAAGGTCGACCGGCACCTGGCGCTGATGTCTGGGCAGATACTCCGGAGCGCCGGCTTCCCCGCGCTTCACCGCTCTGGATTGCTCCTCGATGATCTCGAGCAGCGTTTCGGCGGCAAGACCGCCGATCTCCTCGCTCCGCTCGTTGAGAACCGTCAGGGACGGCTCGATCAGGGGCGCCCAGGCGAACTCGTCGTACCCGACAACGCCCAGGTCGTCCGGGACACGCGTGCCTCTGGACCGAAGCAGGTTGAGGGCTCCCAGCAAGAGCGGGTTGTTCCCTGCAATGAGGACATCCGGCCAGGGCCCCGCTCGATCCAAGTAGGTCGCCAGCGTTGCCCGTGCCGCGGCGGCGTCGTTCTCGCTTTCCAGAACGGTGATCTCTGCCCCGTGCTGCCGGGCGGCGTCCCGGAGGCCCCGCTCGCGATCAAACCGCGTGGACCATCGCTCCGGGTAGACCAGGAACAGCCAGTTCTTGTAGCCGTGCTGGGCCAGATGTTCCCCGACGAGCAGGCTCGCGTTGTAATTGTCGGTCGTGACGCTCGGCAGGTGGGGAGCCTCGCGCGGCGGCGAGGAGTCGACGAACATGATGGGAAGATCCCACGAGGCGAGCAGCGCGAGGCTTTCGGGCTTCAGCGTCAGGGTCGAGATCACGCCGGCCATGCGGGACTCCAGCAATCGCTGGATGACGCGGTCCTCCAGGTCGGCGTCGTAGACGCCGTTGACCGCGATATCCATCAGGACGACGGTCACGTCCTTCTGCTGCATGGTCCGCTGGATGCCGGACATCAGGTCCAGGTAATAGGCATTCGAGGTGCCGGCGATGATCACCGCAACGGAGTCCCGGGGCGCGCCACGAAGGCCCTGAGCGGCTCGATTGGGAACATAGCCCAGCTCCCGGGCGACCTTCTCCACCTGTCTGCGGCTTTCCTCCGAAACGCCGGCCGCTCCGTTCAAGGCCCTCGAAACGGTAAAGGTCGACAGCCCGGTCGCCACGCTGATGTCGCGTATGGTGAGCTTTCGTTTGCTCACGGCTCCTCCTGACCTAAACGTTTAGGTCTCCCTAAAGCGATTCCTAAACGTTTAGGGTGGGGTGTGTCAATAAGGCTGGAGGAGGAGCATGCTAGGGTCAGGACTTCGGTAACGGGGCCGTCTGGGTCAACAGGTTTGTGACGCGCAGGTTAGTCCGGCCGCAGGCACTGTAGGCCGTTCAGGGGAATGCAGGCCCTGCCGTCACCGTCCGCGGAGCGGCAACCCTCTGGTCGAGATCCTCCCGGCGTCATGCTTCGGTCCGTGGTCAGCGCGGGGCTGCCAACATGATGCTGGTCCGATACGGCGTCCGATGTGCCCATCTCACAAGCGCGCTCGACCGGAGGTCGGCGGCAGTCCTGACCACGGCATCATCGGAACCGCGTCCCGGTGGGGACCTCGAGGGTCTGCGTTCAGGCAGGCGTCAACGGCTGTTCTCGATTTTTGCGACGGCGGTCAGCTCGCCATAGCCCCCGGAGGGGAGTCGAGCTGGAACATGGTATCATCCCTCCACATGCGGTGCAGGACGGAGCCGATGCGCCGAGCCAGGGCGACCATTCCGCGCTTTCGGCCTCGACGTTTCGCCACCTGCGCCGCCCAGCTTCTCAGCCAGGAGGCGCGGCCTCGGTCCATCATGACGGTGGCCGCCTGGCAGAGGGCTCGTTGGAGGTTCGCATCGCCCGCACGGGTGATTCCGCCGCTCACATCGCGCTCGCCCGACTGATTGCGCGAGGGCGTCAGGCCGACCCAGGGCCCGACCTTCCTGGACGAGGAGAACCGCGTCGGATCGTCGATGGCGGAGCGGAAGGTCAGGGCCACCACGGCTCCCACACCTGGCAAAGTCATGAGCCGACAGCAGACCGGATCCTCCTTCGCCAGCAGCCGGACCTTGCGCTCGAGCCCGGCCAACTCCTGGCGCAAACCCGCCCGTGCCCTGAGCATGGGATCCGTTGCGGCTTCGAGCATGGCATTGCCGCAGGCGAGTTCCTGCACGCGCTGTTCAAAGCGGCCGCGCGAGATCGCGCCCACCTTGAGCCCGAAGTTCCGCAGCAAACCACGTAGCGAGAGCTCCAGGGCGATCATGCCGTGCTGGATGGCCTTGCGAGCCCCAAGCAAGGCCCGCACCTCCTGGGCCGACACCGACTTGCAATGAACAGGCCTGAACCAGCCTAGGTGCGGCAGTCGGGCGATCCCTTCGGCATCGCGCCGATCCGTCTTGATTGGCATGGCCTTGAGAGCGCCCTTCACCTGGCGCGTCTCCATCAGGACAACCTCCAGCCCCGGCTCGGACAGGCGCCGGTGCAGCCATTGAGACAGCGGCCCGGCCTCCAGACCGATCGCGGCAATGGTCCCTTCCAACTCGCCCGCGAAGCGCACGATCGCCTCCGGCTCACTGGCGACCTCCACCTCCTTCACGATCCTGCCGTGCTCGTCGAGCACACATGCCGCGGTCTTGGACAGCGACACATCCAGTCCGACAAACAGCTTCATCCCGCATCCTCCTTCCTCCAGGTCCGATACGGGAACGGCGACAGCTTGCCTCTCAGCCGGCAAGTCGTAACAGGCAGTGCGCGACGCAGGCCCCGTTACAGCATCTCGCTACTGGAGCCAGAAGATGACGGTGGCGGCGAGGGCGATGGCGGACAGAAAGAGGCCGCCGCAGCGGGTGTAGCGCATGGCGATGCCCCTCCAGTCCTTCAGGCGGGCAAAGGCGTTCTCGCTTCGGCAGCGTTTTTTGTAGAGCTTGCGGTTATGGCTGGCAGGGCGCCGCCGTTTGCTGCGTGTCAATCGGCGCGGGATTGTGACCCTGGATCGGCGTCCAAAAGGGGCTCTGGCGCGATCTCGGTGCAGGTCAGCGCGGTAGTTCTAACTGCTGGCTCTCTCGATGGAGGAGCCCAGCATGGCCCAGATACACCAGCGATCCTCGTTGCTTCCGCCCGGCCTGATCATGGAACGGCTGCGGGTCAGTCCAGGCGAGATCGTCATCCTGGCCCGGTCGCGGCAGCTGTGGGCCGCCTGTCCGGCCTGCGGCCGCCGTTCAGGGCAGGTTCACAGCCACTACGAGCGACGACTGCTGGACGTTCCTGCCCATGGCCGGCAGGTGCGGATCCAGCTGGACGTGCGACGGTTCCGGTGCGGGCGCCCTGGCTGCCTACGCCAGATCTTCGCCGAGAGGGTCGGAGGAGCTGTCGTGCAGCCCTTTGCGCGCAGGACGGCGCGGCTTCAGGATCTGCTACATGCTCTCGGGCTCGCCCTTGGCGGGCGCCCCGGCGAGAGGCTGGCCGAGCGGCTGCTGATCGCCGTGAGCCGGGACACGCTTCTGCGGCTGATCCGCGCGCTCGCGCCGGCTTCAGCCGCCGCGCCTCGGGTGATCGGCATTGACGACTGGGCGTGGAAGCGCGGGCACCGTTACGGCACGATCGTCTGCGATCTCGAGCGGCACTGCATCGTGGACGTGCTGCCCGATCGCGAGGCCGCCACGGTCGCGGCCCGGCTGGGAGCGCATCCTGAGGTGGATATCGTTTCCCGTGACCGGGGCGGTGGGTACGGTCAGGCGGTGACTGCGGCAAGGCCCGAGGTGGTCCAGGTCGCGGATCGTTGGCACCTCCTCGAGAACGCCAGTCGGGCGTTCCTCGATGCGGTGCGCCGCTCGATGAGCCCGATCCGCCGGGCTTTGTCTGCGGGTCGTATCAAGCCTGCGCTGCTGACCTCGGCCGAGCGGATCCAGTAACACGGCTTCCTTCGTCGCAAGAAGACCAACGCTGAGGTGCAGGCTCTGGCCGCCGAAGGTCTGCCCATCAAGCAGATCGTCAGGCGGACAGGATGCAGCCGACAGACGGTCCGCCGGATCCTGCGGGGCGAGCGCCAGGACGTCTTCCGCGTCCGGGAAAGCTCGCTCGAAGCTTGGCTCCCTAGACTCGAGGGCGAATGGTCGGGCGGCTGTCGCAACGGCGCCGAACTCTGGCGCCGGCTCCGGGATGCGGGCTTCGGCGGAAGCCTTCGGGTCGTGACGGAATGGGCTACCCGGCACCGGCGGGCGGAGGCCGCCCCTGAGGCGCGGCCCCGAACGTGCCCCTCGGCCCGCCGGCTGGCTGCCATGCTGACGAGAGGCCGGGATCACCTCTCTCGCGAAGAGGCGGTCACAGTGACCCTGATCGAGCGGGGGATCCCGGCCCTCGTCCGGGCACGTCACCTCCTCGACCGGTTCCAGACCATGATCCGTCATCGTCGGGCCGGAGACCTCGGAGCTTGGCTCGCGGACGCGGCGGCCGGGCCTCTCGCGTCCTTTGCCCGCGGGCTAAAGGCCGATCAGCCGGCCGTGGCCGCAGCGCTCGCGCTGCCTTGGTCCAACGGGCAGACTGAGGGGCACATCACCCGGCTCAAGCTGGTCAAGCGGCAGATGTTCGGCCGCGCCAAGCTCGACCTGCTGCGGGCGCGGCTCCTCGGCATCCCAGAGGTCCCCGACCTGCACCGAGAATGAGTCAGAGCCCCTATTCCACGCCGATCAACAACCACGACGCCGCGGAGACACGTCGGCGGGCGCGCCAAAGAGCGCGCAGCAGTCCTCAGGTCTCGATCCGAGACCACTGAGCGACAGGCTTGCCCCGAGTGAGCCTGAATCCAGACGCCTTCCCCGAAACATCCCGAATAGAGGGCCGGAGAACAGGCTCCTGACCGGCCGTGCATTGAAGGTACCAGGCCATGAAGATCTACGAGTCCAGCAAGTTTCACTATGCCAGGAGGCAGTACAGGGCGGAGGTCGGCGGCTTCACCGTCCTTCGCCTGACCTACGGCCGGGATGGCGGCGCTATCAAGACGGCGACCGCGAAGGATGACAGCGGAACACCCGTGTATCCCGATCAGGAAAGCCTGATCCTCGCGATGGAGGCAGCTCTCGAGAAGATCGAAGGCTTGGGCTCCGCCATGGTGCTCCGGGTGGATAGCTCGAACCGGGTCTTCGGGGAGTTCACTGGCACGGGTCGGGAGGAAGACTTCCTTTGCCTCCTCGGCCAGCTGGCTGCTGAAATCGGCGTCATGCTCGAGCTCGAGGTGAAGCAGGCCGCCTGAGGCTTGGGTCGGCAGGCGGACGGTATGACATCACGAACAGGACCCGTGTTGGGAGAGGCGGAAGCGCCCGGCCAAGAGACATCTGTAGAGACCTATCGCCGCGCCCGTTTATAGTGAATGGTAGGGAGCCTAGCTTGTCCCATCGCCGACGGTTTTGGAGCCGACATGTTTAGAAGGAACGCGCCGTTCAATCTCCCGACCATTCTTGATTTCCGCTCGCCAAGTAGCCGCATCGCGAAAGATCTCGAACTTCGAGATCTCCTCGCGATCTTCAAGCGAATGCGAGTCAGAAGTTACTTCAGCCGTATCTCCGTCAGCGAGAAAAGCTTCGTCCAGCAGACGAACGTTTACAGATCCTACTGGGGCGGAGGACCCGATCCAAGCTCACGATATGCTTTGCGGACGACCAGCTATTTCAGGCAGGATCCCCTGTGGATCGCAGAGGTCACCATGAGATGCGATAGCCGGTACATGGATGGCGATGCAGGTGCTGGACACCATTATAAGGATAGGGGAGCGCGCTCCACGCAGGGGATAGGGTTTCAAAGGTCGAGAGACCGCAACCCTGACCCAAGCTGGAAGCCCGCATGGTTTGATCAAGATGTGACCAGCGTCCGCATCCTATCCGACATCAGCCGGAATGCCTTCGAGGCTAGCGTCCGAGAATTGTTGATGGGCGAGCAGAAGGCGAGAGCCGAAGTTTGCGACACCGGATCGTGGGCAGAGCGCGGCCTTGAAGCCATTGTCCTTTGCCGATGCGGCCACCAAGTGAACATGGACGTGAATCGACTGACAGGTGGCAAGCTTTGCGAGAATGTTTTCGCACTGCAACCCAGCTTGCGTTGCTCCGCCTGCGGGGACAAGGGCCAAGCAGAGATTCTCCCCGCTTATCGACCCGGCTTCGCTCCTGCTGGTAAGATGCCCCCAGAACTCGATGGGTCTGACGAGTCAAGAAAGGCTCGTCCCTATTATAACAACGGAGTCGATCTTTACGAAGTCGCGGGCGGAGATGGAACGCAAAAGGCTTATCTCGGGGACGGGACCAGCATCGGGCCAGATGGCAAGCTTTTCGACGGTTAGGCGCTTCGCTGTGGATCGGAACGACTTTGGAACTCCAATAGGCGCCGAATGTGGGCTCTGGCGCGCTTTGTGTGAGGGTTCGTGCTCCTGAGGCTACGTGTCGGCGCCTCCTTGAGGAGCTTGCCGATGGGTATTCTGTTGAGCGGCGGCAGACGCGTACCGACTGGGCTGACGGTGCAGGGCATTGAGATGGTCAGGGAGGCGGTGATCGTTCACGCTCGGTCGTCTCGGCCCTCGAACAGATGCCCGCATTGCGAGACGCCCTCCAACCATCCGCATGGGCAGTACCGTCGCAGGCTGATGGACCTGCCGGCCCATGGCCGGCGGGTTCGCATCGACCTGACGTTCCGACGTTTTCGCCGTGACGGCCAAGGCTGCTGCGGTCGGACGTTCTCGGAAGCGCTCTCTCCTGACCTGGCGCGCCTTCGGGCCGATGGGCGTCGAGGCTTCAGAGCCTCGTGCGGCACCTCGGGCTTGCTTTGGGTGGGCGTGCTCAGGTGCGGGCCGAGCCCACGAGCTTCCAGGCGGCGGGCAGCAGGAGCGCGGCGAGGCCGAGCTTGAGCGCGTCGCCGATCAGGTAGGGCGTGACGCCCCAGGCGAGCGTCTGGTCCCAGACGGAGGCGTACTTGGCCGGATCGAAGGCGCCGGCCGCCACGACGTGATGCAGCCACAGGAGGCCCGGGACATAGATCGCCACGTTGCCGAGGAGCATGGCAAGGGCCATCCACCCGGCCGAGCGGTCCCAGCCGCGCCGCGCGAGCGCGCCCAGGAGCACGGTGGCCAGCACGTAGCCCAGGAGATAGCCGCCCGAGGCGCCCATCATGTAGCCGAGGCCGTTGTTCTCGGCCGTGGAGCTGGCGAAGATGTCGGCGCCCAGCGCGCCCAGGCCCATGTAGCCCAGGATGGTGACGAGGCCGAGCCGGGGCCCGTAGGCGGCGCCGATGCCCAGCACCGCGAAGGTGCCGAGGTTCACGGGCACCGGCGAGGGCGGCACCGGCACCTGCACCTGCGCCGCGAGCGTCAGCCCCGCGATGCCCAGCGCCACGAACATCGCCTGCCGCGCCAGCCGCGCCGCGCCGTCCTCGTGGCCGCCGATCTCGGCCAGGACGGGCCGGGCCGCTTGCGTCATCCCTTGGGTCATTCCGGGGCCTCTTGTCTGTTTCGAGGTTTCAGGATTCGAGTGGCTCATCAACGGCGCCACAGGCGGCAAGGGCGCGCGTCGAACTGCCCTCGGCGGAGCCGTTCCCGACCACAAGAGCCGACGCTCACCGGTGCGGCGGTCTCTAACACGCCCGTCCAAGAATTAGCTCTCACGATCACGCCCTTGCAGACCAGCCATCGCCGCCAACAGGCACTTGCCTCGGCCAGCGATCCTGAATCAGCTCGAGGAGCCAAGCGACTATCCTGACGGAATGCTCCGCGGGGCATGGCGGGAGATGATCGGCGGCGCAGGGCCGGTGAGCAGGCGTTACGCGTTAACGGGCCAAAACAGCGCCCCAGAAATCCAGATGCCGCGGCGGTTCCCATTATGCTGCGTCCGATCTCCCGGCTGAAGGTGGGGTAAGCCACCGTTCCAGCCACGAGGTCGACACCTCGCCGCTCCGGACGTCGTCGGCAAGGGCGAGTTCCGAATGCATGGCTATCGTCGTCGCAAGCGGCCCGATCCGAAGCTCGTCCAGGCTGCGGGCCAACCTACCGAGCGCGTGCGGTCGATCCTCGCCCCAGACGACGAGCTTGCCGATGAGCGAGTCGTAATACGGGGGCACTTGGTACCCGGGATAAGCCCCGGTGTCGAAGCGAACGCCGGGACCGCCCGGAACGGCTAACTCTTCGATGCGGCCGGGCGATGGAAGAAAGCCGCGCGCCGGGTCCTCGGCATTGATCCGCACCTCAATGGCGTGCCCCCGGCAGTGGATGTCCTCCTGCCTATGCCGGAGCGGCACGCCTCCCGCGATCAGCAGCATTTCCCGGATCAGATCCACACCCGTGACCATCTCGGTCACCGGATGTTCCACCTGAATGCGGGTGTTCATCTCGATGAAGTAGAAGGCTTGGCGGCGCCGATCATAGAGGTATTCCAGCGTGCCGGCGCCCCGGTAGCGAACCGCCTGGGCAAGACGAACCGCTGACTTGCAAAGCTCCTCGCGCAGGTCCCCGGGCAACAGAGAAGCCGGAGCCTCCTCCCAAACCTTCTGGCGGCGTCTCTGGAGCGAGCATTCCCGCTCGAAGAGGTGGACGACCGAGGTCCCGTCGCCCAGAACCTGCACCTCGATGTGACGAGCGTCCTCGATGAAGGCTTCGAGATAGAGACCGCCGTCCCCGAATCCCGCCAGAGCTTCGGAAGCTGCCTGCGGCACCAGCTTCAAAAGTTCGTCGGCATCGCGGGCCACACGTATCCCGCGACCCCCGCCGCCCGCCGCCGCCTTGATCATGACCGGATAGCCAATCCGGGACGCTTCGGACAGCGCGGCATCGACGTCCTCGATCCGGCCTTGGCTGCCCGGAACGATCGGCACGCCAGCTGCGACCGCGCAGGCCCGAGCGTGAGCCTTGTCGCCCATACTGCGGATCGTTTCCGGCCGTGGGCCCACGAACACGACGCCTGAGGCCTCGACCGCCTCGGCAAAGTCGGCGTTCTCCGACAGGAACCCGTAACCTGGATGCAGGGCATCCGCGCCGCACCGCCTCAGCGCGGCCAGAACGGCCGCCGTATCGAGATAGGATCTGCGGGCGGGCGCCGGGCCAAGCTCGATCACCTCGTCGGCCAGACGGGCGGCCAGCATGTCCTGATCCGCCGCGCTGACAGCCTGGACGGTCCTGATACCCAGCTCCTGCGCCGCGCGGATGATGCGAACGGCGATTTCGCCGCGATTGGCCACGAAGAGCGTTCTGATCGTCATCTGTCAGACCTCGATCTCGCAGGCTGCATCGCCGGCATCGACATCGCTCTGATCCGCGAGCAGGTAGCGGCCGAAGATGCCGTCGCAGTTGGCTTCGATGGACAAGAACGATTTCATGACCTCGACAAGGCCGATCGTTTCGCCGGCCACGACCGGGTCGCCCGGAGACTTGAAGGGCGGCTGATCGGGGGCAGGGCGCTGGTAGAAGACGCCGGGAAGCGTCAGTTCGATGGTGTGCATGGCCATGTTCGCTCTCCTCACCGTCAGGTCGACATCATCACGCGGTCGAGCCGCTCGATCAGGAAGTCCGCGTTCTCGGTCGTGAAGACGAGCGGAGGTCGGATCTTCAGCACGTTCGCCGACGGCCCGCAGGCCGAGATGAGGACTCCCGCCTCGCGGAGCCCGTTCACGATCCGGGTGCATGTCCTGGCGTCGGGCGTCCTGGTGGAGCGGTCGGACACGATCTCGACACCGACGAACAGGCCGGCCCCGCGAACGTCTCCGATGGCGTCGTGGCGCTGGGCCAGTGCCTTGATCCCGTCCTTGAGGTAGGCCCCGCTCATCCGGGCGTTCCTCATCAGGTCTTCATCCTGGATCGCCGACAGCACGGCCCGCGCAGCCTCGGCGGCGACGGCGTTTCCTCCGAAGGTGTTGAAGTATCGTGCCTTGCGGCCGAACTCGTCGATCACCTCCGGCCGCACGACGATGCCTGCCACCGGAAAGCCGTTTCCCATCGGCTTGCCGAGCGTCACGATGTCCGGGATCACCCCGTGCCGCTGGAATCCCCACATCGCGTCGCCGGTCCGGCCGAAGCCGGGCTGGACCTCGTCCGCGATGTAGAGGCCGCCCGCCGCACGTATAGCGTCGACCGCTCCTTTCAGGAAACCGGGCTGCTCGCCGAAGACCCCATCGCTGGAGAAAATGGAGTCGCAGATGAAAAGGGCCGGCTTGATGCCATGGCGTCGGAGGTCTCGGATGGCTGCCTCAACCGCCACCGTGAACTCCGTCGCAAGGTCGCCTGTGGGGCTCCGATAGCTGTCCGGTGCCGGCACGGTCCTCACGTGCGGCCCGAGGTCCACCGAGGGCCCGAGCGAGGGGGAGAACTCGGCGACGATCTTCGTGATGCCGTGATAGGCCGTCTCGGTGACGATGACGCCTTCCCCGCCTGTGAACGATCGCGCGATGCGGACCGCGAGGTCGTTGGCGTCCGATCCGGTGCAGGTGAACATCAGGTGCCCGAGCTCGCTCGGCATGGTCGCGAGGAGCTGCTCGGCGTAGATCAGCACGCTCTCGTGCAGATAGCGGGTGTTGGTGGCCAGCGTCGCGACCTGCCGGCATATGGCATCGACGACCCTCGGATGGCAGTGCCCCAGGGAGGCCACGTTGTTGTAGGCGTCGAGGTAGGCTTTGCCATCGCGATCGTACAACCAGACACCCTCGCCCCGGACAACCTCGATCGGGCGCTCGTAGAACAGCCGGTAGGCTGGCCCCAGAAGGCGTTGCCGCCGCTCGATCATCGAGGCTTCGTGAGGATCGAGATCGACCGCCCCCGGCACGAAGGCGTTGACCATTCCTGGACCGAAATTCATGAGACCTCCATGCCGCAGCAGTTGAGCAGCGCTCGCGTGACCTCCGCGCGAGGCAGTCGCGCGAAGGTTTCCATCCCGCGCCGCGCCGGGCCGTTGTTCCGAAGGATGTATCCGGCGTTGTCCGGATTGCGCCGGGAGCGCCATTCTGTGATCGTGATGGTCGTGGACAGCCGGGCCACGATCAGGTCGCGCAGCAGCTCGATCTCCTCGCGCTCGAGCGGCATCACGGCGTGATAGCTCGCCAGCATCGGCGAGATGGCCGCCAGCGGGCCGTTGACCGGGGTGAGATAGGAGGCCGCGACCGCCACATCGATGGCGATGGCGGTCTTCACCATGTCCCCGAAGTCGAGAACGCCCGAAATCCTCTCGGGCTGCCGGGGGTCGACGAGGATGTTATGGTGGTTGAGATCGTTGTGCACCACGCGCTGACGGAGCGTTCCCAGTCGAGGACGGACCTCGGACTCGAAGTGGGCAAGCTCCGCCCGGACGGTCTCGCGCATCGGATTGTCGGCGATCCAGTCGGTCAGGGGCAGCAACTCGGCCGCGTTCTTGATGTCCCACAGCAGGTGGAGCGATGACGCCGGATGGTCGAAGTCAGCGAAAGCCCGGCCGAGGCGGGCCAGCGTCCGGCCGATGTCGCGGCGGAGCTCGTCGGTCATCGACACGCCATGCACGGGAACCCCGTCCAGCCAGGACACCAGCCGGACAAGGCTTTCCCGTCCATCGCGAAGGGGAAGGCGGATCTCCAGGTCCCCTTGGAGGGTCTGGTGGACCTTGGGCGTGGGCAGCGTCGGGTCCGCACGTTCGAGATGTAGGAGCGCCTCGGTCTGGAAGTTGGTGTTGAGATGGGGCTCGGCCGGATTGGCGAACTTCAGAGTGAAGCCTGGCCCCTCAGTCGTGCGGATATGGAAGTTGGCGTCGCGCTCGCTGGCAAGGTTTTCGGCGCGACCGACGACGCCGAAGAACTCCCGAGCGACCCGGGCGGCCTCGTCCTCGGAAACTGGCGGCGGCGCCGCGGATAGCACATCAGGCGCGTTCACGATTGTTCCTTTGCTGATCCAAGACCGCTTCGGCTCAGGCCGCCACGAGCACGTCTGGGGACGTGGCCCTGTCCAGGGCCCGCCGAAGCTCGCCCGCTTCCGCACGATCCACCGGCCGGAAGCGCAGCGTCTCGCCTGGCCGCGCCTGGCCCAGCTTCCACAGGGCGGCGCTGGCGACGGTGAAGGGGTTGATGAAGCCGCCCGTGCTCGGCGAGTCGTTCACCAGGATGATCGGCGTCTGCCCCGCGAGGTTCACGGCCCCCAGAGGGTAGCCGTGGTCGATGATGTTCGAAGGGTCCTGCCCGTGGTCGGGGCTCTTGTGCAGGGCCCGGTGGGCAAAACTGAAGGCCGGGCCGGTCAGGCGCAGGCCCGTGCGATTGCTTTTGGCCTGCACGGTCCAGTCCGACGAGAAGAACATCCCGATGGCCTCCTCCGAGAGCCAGTCGTCATTGGGGCCGAGCAGGGCCTCCACGAGCCAGCGCCGGTCGGAGGGGAAGACCGGGCGGATGGCTTCGGGAACGGCGGCCAGCCTCGCTTCGCCGTCCGGCACCCCGAGCGGAATGGACTGCCCGGCCTTCAGGGCCCGTCCGCCAACGCCCGCCATGTGAAAGACCGCTCGCGACCCCATGACGGGCTCGGTCGCGACGCCGCCCGAGATCGCGACATAGGCCCTCATGCCGGACCGCGCGGCCCCGAGTTCCAGATGCTGACCGGCCCGCGCGCGCAGGGTCCGCCACATGGGGACGGGCGTGCCGTCGATCGTCGGCATCATGTCGGCGCCCGTCACCGCGACCAGCGCCTCCGCCTCGAAGCGGAGCGCAGGACCGATCATCTGGCATTCCAGCGCGGCCGTGTCCCGGACATTGCCGACCAGAAGGTTGGCCAGCCGGAACGACCAGGGGTCGAACGGTCCGGAGACGGGAAAACCCTGCTCGAGGAAGCCCACACGGCCGGGCAGTTCCTGCACGCTCGTCTCGAGGCCGGGCTTCACGACATGGACGGTTCTCGGGCTCATGTCCGGTCCTTCGCGCTGACACCCACGGACCGCGACCAGTCCAGATATCGGTCGACGGAAAAGACTTGATAATCGACCCTCTCGTGCTCGTAGCGCCCCTGCTCGACCTCGGAGCGGATCCAGTCGAACTCGTCGCGATCGATCGGGACGAAGCGCACGCGGTCCCCGGCCCGGAACAGCGCCAGGCTGTCGCGGAAGGCGGGCAGCCGCTGCGCGCCGTCATAGATCGGGGCCGGGGTCTGGCCGAGCAGCTGATACCCTCCGGGCGTCCGGTCCGGATAGATGCAGGTGAGCGCGCCGCCGACGCCGATGGCGCCCTTGGGTGTCCAGGTGCGGGGCGGGTTGTACTTCGGCGCGACGATGCGGGTCCGGGGGTCCAGCGCGAGGAGCGAGCAGAGCCCCGGCCAGAATCCCAAGGCCGCGACCCAGTACTCCGTCGCGGCGTGGCGGCGGGCCAGCGCCGGGCGGTCCGGCAGGCCGTTCAGGCGGCCGACCAGGTCGGGGTCCGGAACCTTGTCCGGATGCGTGCTGCGATAGTCGCCGATGCAGGCGGTGGTCTCGGGATCGAAGTAATGCACCGGGATGCTGAACAGGCGGCTCGGCAACTCGCCGGTGACCTCCGCGCCGAGTTCCGCGTGGATTCGCCGGACCTCAGTGCCCAAATCCTCGAAGCTGATGCGATCAGGGTCGTAGTTGATCTGGAGCGACGCCAACTCGGGGATCAGATCCTCGACGCCCGAGATCCGCGCGGCCCTCAATGCGCCGACCAGCCGGTGCACGACGAAGTTCAGGCCGAAGTTCATCCCGTCGCCGAGCTCGACCTCGATGGCCCGGTCGCCGCCAGGATAGAGGCGCGGTTCCTCGTAAAGCATCATCCCTCGTCGTGCTGATTCCGCAGGAGAAGCGGCTGCCACTTCTCTACCGTCGATTTTTGATATATCATATATCTATTGACGGTCAAAGAGTATCTGGGCACTCGGGTAACGTCCGAGCGGATCCCCGAGGAGAAACGATGAGCAGGATCGAGCACCAGTCGCTGACGGATCGCGCCTATCAGGAGCTTCTGCGCGGCCTCACGAGTGGCCGCTTCGCGCCCATGCAGCCCTTGGTGATCCGGACGCTGGCCGAAACCTACGGGATCTCGGCGACCCCGATCAGGGAAGCGTTGCAGCGGCTCGTCGCCGAACGGCTGCTCCAGGTCCTGCCGAACCGGTCGATCGTGGTGCCGCAGATGACGCGCTCGCGTTTTCTGGAGTTCCTGCCGATCCGCTGCGCCCTGGAGGGGCTGGCGGCCGAGATGGCTACTCCGAGATGCGGCCCCGGGGACTTCGCCCGTCTCAACGAGCTCATCGCCCGCATCTCCGTGACCGCCGAGAACTTCGATGCGGCGGGCTATCTTGCCCTCAATCGCGAGTTCCACTTCACGATCTACGAGAAGTCCGGCTCCACGGAACTGATGCGCCTCATCCAGGATCTGTGGCTGAAGGTCGGACCGGTCTTCACCGGGCTTTTCGACACCGAGCATTACAGGACCCACTCCAACGACGAGCACCGCAACATCCTCTCGGCGATGGAGCGGGGCGACGCGGCGAGAGCGCGCTCCTACCTCGTGCAGGACCTGACCTATGCCGCGGACGCGCTGTCCCCGCGGATGCAGGACTGAGGACGGGACCCGCATCTCTTAGGACTTGTCGAGCTTGGCAAACAGGAGCCAGAAGACCCCGCAGAGCAGCGGCAGGGTCACGGCCAGCACGATCGTCGACAGCGCGAAGATGATCGGCACCTGGGACTGCTGCGCCGCTGCCTGGACCCAGTTCCACACGGGCATGGTCTCGGCGGTGCCGCGCAGGAAGATCGTCCGCATGACTTCGTTGAAGGACATCAGGAACCCGAACAGGGCGGCGCTCACGATTCCCGGCATCAGGATCGGGAACTCGATGTCCCAGAAGACGCGCCAGCCCGAGGCGCCAAGGTCGCGCCCCGCCTCGACCAAACGGTGGTCGAAGCGCGTGGTGACCACGAGGATGATCAGGAGCGCGAACGGGAAGGCCCAGACGAAGTGTCCCAACGCGATCGACCAGAACCCGAGCTTCAGGTCGAGAACGGACCGGGCGAAGATGAACAGGGCCGCGCCCATGGACATGCCCGGCACGAAGAGCGGCAGGACGAACAGCAGCAGCGTCCGGCCGGGTCTCGCGAGGCTCGGCACCGCCCGGCCCACGACCGTCGCCACCACGGCGCAGACGAGCCCGACGATCAGGCCGATCACCACGCTCGCGAGCAGGGGCTGATGCCAGTCCGTGCTGGCGAAGAGCGCCCGGAAGTGTGTCGACGTGAAGCTGCCCGGAATCCCCGAAAGTGGGTTCGCGCTGAACGACAGGAGCATGAGCCAGACCAGCGGGAAGTAGATCAGCCCCAGCATGAACAGGCCGGCCCACTTGCCGATGGCGCGCCAGATCGGCCAGTAGCTGGGCCCTCCGCGCGACGTGGGTCCCTGGCTGAGTGCGGCGTCGGTCATGCGGTCAGCCTTTCAGCACGCGGAAGGAAGAGGACAGGTCGCCGAAGCGCCGGGCGACCAGCATCATCGCGCCCAAGAGCGCCAGCAGGAGCAGGATGACGAAGGTCGAGAGCGCGGCCACGACGGGATACCGCAGGGCGGTGTAGGCGCTTTCGATGGAGTTACTCAGGAGGTTGACGAACCCGCCTCCCAGCATCCCCGGCTCCACCCAGGCCGCGAGGGCCGGGCCGAGCGTGAAGACCACGCCCGCCATCACGCCCGGCAGCGACAGCGGCAGCACGATGCGCGAGAAGGTCTGCCAAGGCGTCGCGCCGAGGTCGTCGCTCGCCTTGATGAGCTCGTCGTCGATGAGGCCGATGGCCATGTAGATGGGCAGCGCCATCGGGGGGAACAGGCTGACCACGAGCCCGAAGTGGACCGAGACCTCCGAGTAGAGCAGCCACTCCACCGGCGCGTCCGTCAGCCCGGCCTGCATGAGCAGGCTGTTCACGAGGCCGTTCTGCCCCAGGATCGCGCGCCAGATGATGGTGCGGGACGAGGTGTCGAGGAAGAAGGGGATCGTGAGGAGCGCGATCAGCACGGCGCGCAGCGTCTTGCTGCGGCAGCCCTTGGCCAGCCACAGCGCGAAGGGATAGGCGACCAGGAGCTCGATCAGCGTGACCGTCAGCGCGATCCGCAGGGTGCGGAGCGTCACCTCGAAGCGGCCGGACTCGAAGAGCGAGATCCAGGTGTTCAGCGAGGGCCTGTAGATCGTGAAGTAGCTCTTCGTCTCGAAGAAGCTGAACGAGAACAGCACCGCGAGAGGCACGATCACGAGGACGAACCAGGCGAGCAGGATCAGGCCCAGGACCCAGTTCGTGCGGGCCGCCCACTGGCGGAGCCCCAGGCGTGGCCGCGACACGGGGCCGGCCTCGCCCTCGGATGCGGCTGAGATCATCGTCATCGGTCCCCCCTCATGTTGGGTCGCCCCGAGCCGGATCGGAGGCCGGGACCCTGGGCTCCGGGGCCGACCCCTGATCGGCCCCGGAGCCGCGGCTCAGCTGTTGAGGAACCGCTGCCATTCCTCCTCCATCACGTCCGCGTTGCTGGGCGTGGTGGTGGAGACGAAGGGCTTGGAGAACTTGCGGTTGACCTTGGCCTCGGTGGCCCTGAGCGCCTCGATCTCCTCCGGGGTCCAGCCGTTCTCGGTGGCGTATTCGACGCCCAGGTCCATGTTGGGACCGGCATAGCCACGGTCGCGGGCCTGGAGCGCCCGGTACTCGCCGTCGAGGAAGTAGTTCAGCACCTTGTAGATGGCATCGACGTTGTCGCGCTCCATCGCCTGGGCGGCGACGTAGGCGCCGTGGCCCCACTTGAAGTAGCCTTCCTTGGTGTAGGCGTAGCGCGTCGCATCCGGGCCGAGCTTGAGGTTCGCTTCCCGGACCGCCGGCTCCCAGCAGTTGATGACGTCAACCTCTTGGTTGGTCAGGAGCTGGATCTGCTCCTCAAAGGAGCCGTGGAGCGTGCGGAACTGGCCCGCCTTCTTGCGCTCGATCAGGAAGTCGGCGACCGCCTTGGCTTCCTCCGCCGAAAGGTTCGCGAGGTCTTCGAAGGTCGCCACCCCCTTGCTCTGGAGATAGAGCGCGGCCACGCCCATGGAGTAGGTGTAGGTGTTGGCATAGGCGACGCGTCCGCGGGTCCGCTCGTCCTCGAACATGAGCGACCAGGACAGCTCCTCCTCGCTTGCCGGGTCGATGCCCAGCTTTGCCGGGAAATAGCCGAAGCTGTCGGCGTTGCCGATGACCGGCACGCCCCACTGGTTGCCCTCGGGGTCTTGGACGACGGCCGAGCGCTTCCAGTCGTCCGAGGTCCGTTCCCAGAGCGTCAGGTTCGGGTTGCTCTCGTCGATGGGCGCGTAGAGCCCCTGCGGCCCGAGGATGTCCTCGGTGCCCGACTCGAAGATGAAGATATCGACCTCGTCGCCGAGCTGCGAGGCCACGACGTCGCGCATGAAGACGCCGACGTCGTTGTTCGATCCGCTCATCTCGACGTTGATGCCGAGCGACTGCCGCATCGGCGTCCAGTCCTTCAGGGCGGCGGTGGGGACGCCATAGGCGCGGACGGTGGTCTCGCCCTGCGCGCGGGCCGGCGAGGCCAGCGTGGCGGCTCCGCCCAGGGCCGCGAGCCCGGCCATTGCGCCGGTGGCCTTCAGCAGCGCTCGCCGCGAGAGCTCGATCTGCGAGTGCGTGGAAAATCGGTCCTTCATGGTCTCACCCTGTTGCTGGATTATGATTTGTCCGACGCCGCCAGTACGACGCAGTCCTCCGCCTTCCACGTCACGGACGAGATCGTCTCGCCCAGCGGGGTGTTCTCCCAGCGCCGAAGCCGCATGGAGCCGGCGGCCGTCGCGACCGTCAGGTCGGTGTACTTGCCGCGGTAGAGCTTGTTGGTCAGCGTGGCCGGAAGCACGTTGCTCACGGCGGGGCCATTCGCCCCGGGAGACAGCCGCTCGGCCCGGACGGCGACGGCGACGGCCGCTCCCGGCTGCGAGGCCGCGTCCATGGCCACGCCGCGCACCTGCACCCCGCCTGGAAGGTCGACCACGGCGTAGCCCCGGTCCTGCCCCCGGAGGGTGCCCGGCAGGATGTTCTCGTAGCCCATGAACTCGGCGGCGAACCGGGAGCCAGGCCGGTCGAACAGGTCGAGGGGCGCCCCGCTCTGCACGATCCTCCCGTGGCTCATGAGCACCACGCGGTCGCTCATGGTCAGGGCTTCTTCCTGGCTGTGGGTGATGTAAACGAAGGTCATGCCGAGGCTGCGCTGCAACTGCACAAGCTCCAGCTGCATGTCTTGGCGGAGCCGTTCGTCGAGCGCGCCCAAGGGCTCGTCCAGCAACAGAATCGATGGCCGGGTGACGACGGCGCGGGCGAGTGCCACGCGCTGCCGCTCGCCACCCGAAAGCTGCGCGATCCGCCGGTCCCCCTTGTGCTCCAGCTGCACCATGGCCAGCGCCTGGCGCGCCGCGCGGGTGGCCTCCTCCCGGTTCACGTTCCGGATCCGCAGCCCGTACATCACGTTCTCGATGACCGACATGTGTGGAAAGAGAGCATAGCTCTGGAAAACCGTGGTGCAGCTTCTCTTGGACGGCGGTAGTCCCGCCACGTCCACCCCACCGATGCGGAGGCGGCGAACCGACTTCGGCATCTCGAGGCCCGAGATCACCCGGAGTAGGGTAGTTTTCCCGGACCCGCTCGAGCCTAGGATCGTGAGGAACTCGCCACGGCCAGCCGTCAGGGACACATTGGCGAGCGCGGTGACGAGGCCGTACCTGTGCACGACATCCATCGCCTCCAGCATGGGTTCGGCTGACATGGATCCTCGTCCTCCGCTCGTCGTGTTTGGCTGCGCGTGACTGCGGCTCAGTGGCGTACAACAGCAAGTTCTAGGGACAGCAGCTTCGTGGCAGCCGACATGGCCTGATCCAGAAGGACCCGGGACAGCGCTGTCGGATCGTAAGGCGCATTTGCCAGCACAGAGCCAGCGTACCGGTCCCCCGAGTTCCGTCTTAGATGCTGCCCAACCGACCTCATGGCGCCTGCTGCCATCCGTCGTGCAGCCCGATCGGCTTCGGTGCTCGCGGCGGAGCACATGTCCTCAAGGAAGTCGGCGATCTGGTCCAGTCCTATGCCGCCTCCCGTGATCACGCCCTCCTTGCGGGCTTGAGCCATGGTGGCGAGCGCACGCCGGGCGACGTCGGCGACGCGATCCGACGTACAGGAGCAGACGTCTCGGCCGACGCGGACCTCGACCCACGCGCCCCGGAGCCGAGCCATCCGGCGCTCCGCGTGTTCGCGATCGAGGGCTAGATGACGATTGGCGCGGATCTCGCCCGCGACGATTCCCTGGCGGAGATTGATCATCTCCTGCGCGCCCTTAGGCGCCTCCAGCTCGACCTGCGCCCCGCGGCGGCGGTAGGACGAGGCGCGACCTAGCATGGACGGCTTTAGGGACGACATGGGACACCCCTCCTGGTCGGAGACCACCGTGGCCCCGGTTGCCGCGGCGAGGTCCCCGATGATCGAGGCAGCTCTCCGGCCGACATCCCTAGGCGTGAGAGCGGCGATCCGGGCGAGCCCCGCCTTCCGATTGCGTTCGATGAGGGCCAAGGCTGGCCCTTCAAGACCGCGTGCGACGATGACCAGCGCCTTTCCCCTTGTGGCGAAGCCCTCGATCACAGGTGCTAGTGAGCCAAAATCCCGCAGGATCTCGTCGGCCGCGATCACGTGGACATCGTCCATCTCGCCCGGGTCGCCAGCGCCCAGATCGGTCGCCTCGAATACGAAGCCGGTCCGCGCGATCACCTCGACGCCCGACCCAGGGGTCATGAAGACTTCAACCTGCCCCGCCTCCCCGGCCCGTTCCACGGCGTCCGCCAGGTGTTGGGCGAGCGCGGGATCGGCACCGGCGGCGCGCGCTAGCCCCGGCAGATCGGGGACGGAGCGTGTAGCCCTCCGGAATGCCAGATCCAGATCCTCTCTGAGAGAGGCAGCGGCGCGGGCGAGAGCGCCTCCATCCACGCCAGCGGCCAGGCTCGCCACACCCGACCTCAGTGCGGCGCCGACCATCACGCCCAACCGGGCTGTTCCATCGCCGAGGTCACGGTCTGCTTCGACGAGGATCTCCTTCAGAAGGGTCGGTGCAATGCCCGCGACGCCTCCGGAGGCACAGCTCTCACGTGCAATAGCCACCCCCGAGGACGCCTGATGGACCCGCCCACCAAAGTCGGAAAGAACCGTCCGCTCGTCGGGGCCCAGTGACGCCCCAAGGGCCCGCATCACCGGCGCGAGGGACCGCAGCATGACTTCATGTAGAGCCGGGCCTGCCAGAAGAGTCGACATTGTCACGCGGCGTCAAGCAGCGCGAGATCGCTCAGCGCGCCATGCACGGCCCGCGCTACCTCGACAGCGTTGGGTGTATCTGAATGCACGCAGATCGACTCGGCCACAACCCGGGCTGTGCCGCCGTCGATGCTGACGACGAGGCCCTCCAAGACGGCGCGGCGGATCTTGGCCGCCACGACCTCCGGGGCAACTGGATCATGCTCCTTCGAGATGATCTGCCGACCCTCCGAGGTGTAATCGAGGTCTGCATAGAACTCACAGGAGAAAGGGATGCCCCGACGCGTGAAGACCTCCGACATGCAGCAGTCCGAGAAGGCGATCACCGGCACACCGAAGCTCTCCGCGGCATCGGCGATGCCCTCGGCTACATGCATCTCCCGCTGCGCCATCCCGAACAGCGAGCCATGAGGCTTGATGTGCGACAGCGGAACGCCTTCACGATCGAGGAATGCTTTCAGAGCGCCGGTCTGATAGAGGACCATGCCGCAGACCTCGTCCCGGGTCACCTTCATCTCGCGGCGTCCAAAACCCTCACGGTCCGGCAGGCCGGGGTGCGAGCCTACCTTGATGCCGTGGCGCTTGGCCGCACGGACTGTCCTCCACATCACCGTGGGATCTGAGGCATGAAATCCGCAGGCTATGTTTGCATGCGTTACGAAAGGCATGCAGGCCTCATCGTCGCCGAAGCTATAAATGCCGAAGGCTTCGCCCATGTCACAGTTGATGGACACTCTTTGCATGGCGACCTCCACGATGAGATATGATATATCATACACACCGTGGTCGCGCTGCAAACAAAAACTTTCGGGGTGAGCGCCACGTGAGGTGCGACGTTCGAGCCGAGGTCATCATCGGGGGTCAGGCGCGCCGGTCCAAGACCTTTTCGCGGAACACCTCGGCCGGCGTTCGCCAGCCCAGGCACTTGCGCGGCGACGCGTTCAGACGATCGCAGATCGCCTTCAGCTGGGGGCCGGAGATCGTCGTCGGGTCGATGTCGCGGGGCGGCCAGCGCCGCATGCGGCGGTTGGCGGTCTCGACCTTCCCCTTCTGCCACTGCGGGTTCTACCCGAATTGTGACGGTGGCGAGGTCAGGCTACCGCATCGGTCGGCCCTCCTCCAAAAGGCCATCGCGGAACGCCTCAGCCGGAGTGCGGAAGCCTAGGCACTTCCTGGGCGTGGCGTTCAGGCGGTCGCTGATCGACCGCATGTCTCGATCCGCGAGCGCCAGCAGCACGGTGTCAGAAGGCAGGTATCGCCGCACCCGTCGGTTCATGTTTTCGACCGAGCCCTTCTGCCAGGGCGCCTGAGGATCGCAGAACCAGGCCTTCGCCCCCATCCCAGCCTCGAGTTCCCGCCAGGAGACGAATTCGAGCCCCCGATCGAAGGTTAGGCTCTGGCGGGCGTGCTGGGGCAGGGGTGAGAGCACCTCGATCAGCCGGGCCATGAGCGGCCGGGAGCGCCTGTCGTTGTTGCGGAAGAGGACCGTGTACCGGCTCCTCCGTTCCACCATCGTCGCCACGTTGGTCGGACCAAGTTCCTTGCGGAAGATCATCAGGTCGGCTTCCCAGTGGCCGAACCCGGCTCGGCTGTTCACCGCCTCGGGGCGGTGTTGGATCCTGCAAGCTTCAGGAAAGGCGAGGCTTCTTGGCTTTCGACCCCGGCGAGGTCGTCGGGCACGGCGCTGCTCCGGAAGGTAGCGGGCCAGCTCTTGGCTCTGACCGTTCTTCGAGTACACGAAGCGGTAAGGGACGGCACATAGAACGGGCCCGGATCTACGCTAAGGGTTCTGCGCGCTCGGCTGGGGGAGGCTTTGGCGGAGGGGCCGGAGCTGTCCGGCCTGGGTGGGAGGGTCGGTCCAGAGATAGTCGCCGGTGAGGTTGATGTGCTGCCAGCCGAGCGGGGACAGGTGCTGGAGCAGGTCGGGCGGCACGGGCCGCCCCTGGCGCTCCAAGTGGCGCATGGCGACCCCGAGGTAGGTCGTGTTCCAGAGCACGATCACGCCCGCCACGAGGTTGAGCGCGCTCGCGCGGTGGCCCTGGGCCTGGAGGCCGTGGTCGCGCAGCCGGCCCGCCTGGTGGAAGAAGATGGCCCGCTTGAGTGCGTTCTCGACCTCGCCCTTGTTCAGCTCGCGGGTCGCGCGCCGTCGCTCCTCGGGGTCCTCGATCCAGTCGAGCGTGAACAAGGTGCGCTCGACGCGGCCGATCTCGCGCAGGGCAAGCGCCAGCCTGTTCGCGCGCGGGTAGGAGCCGAGCCGTTCCAGCATCGCGGAGGCGCTGGTCACGCCCGTGCGGATCGAGGCCGCCAGCCGGAGCACGTCGGTCCAATGGTCGGCGATCAGGCGCTCGTTGATGGGGGCGGCCACGAGCGGGGCGATGTCGGGCCCGGGCTCCAGCCCGTCGAACAGGTGCAACCGTCGGGCGGTCAGGTTCGGGACGCGCGGCGCGAACCGGAACCCCAGCAGGTGGCAAAGCGCGAACACGTGGTCCAACACGCCGCCGCCACAGGTCATGGTGCCGCTCGATGCTCAGGTCGGCGCCGTGGTGAAGCAGCCCGTCGAGCACGTGGGCCGCCTCGCCCGCGCTCGCCGAGATCACCTTGGAGTGGAACGGGGCGTAGCGGTTGGACAGGTGCGTGTGAGATGACACGGCCGGCTCCGATCCCTTGTGCGGGTTGATGGCCCCGGTCGCCTGGGCGCGCCAGTCGAGCGGGAAGTGCTGGCCGTCCGAGCTCGACGCGGTGCCGGACCCGAAGGCGGCGGCGAGCGACGTCCCTCGGCTGCGCGTCGACGAGCTGGGCGAGCGCGGCGCCGTAGGTGTCCTCGCGCAGGTGCCAGGACGACAGCCAGCCGAGCTGGCGCTGGCTGACGAGGTTGCAGGCCTCCGCCATGCGGGCGTGGCCGACATTGGTGGCGTCCGCGAGCACGGCGGTGAGCACCGCGCGCGGCTCGTCGTGGGCGCGCCCGGTGGTCAGGTGCGTGAAGCAGCCGGCGAGCCCGGTCCAGCGATCGACCTCGGCCAGGAGGTCGGTCACGCGGATGAGCGGGAGGTGCGCGTAAAGGGGAGCCAGCGCACCCTCCGCCTCCGCCGGCGTGGCCGCCTTCAGGGGCGAGATCCGCAGCCGCCCGGCCTTGAGCTGGACCTCTTCGAGCGCGCAGGCCTCCGCCTCGGCCGCGACCTCGGCCAGCCGTCGAGCGAGCCGCGCGCGGCGGTCGGCCAGCCACTCCGCGGCCGACCCGGCCGCAGGCACGGGCAGCGGACCCACCTCGCGCATGGCCGCGAACACGGGGGCGGGGATGAGTTGCTGCTCGACCGCGCGGTAGCGTCAGCTGCCCTGCACCCACATGTCGCCCGCGCGCAGGCGGTCGCGCAACTCGGCCAGGACGCAGAACTCGTAGATGCGCCGGTCCATGCCGTCACGGCCGATCCGGCGCCGCCAAGTCGGACGGATGAAGCCTGTCGGCGCGTCGGCCGGCAGCTTCCGCAACCGGCCCTGGCCGAGCCGGCGCATCAC
>NZ_JAGGJP010000023.1 GCF_017872975.1 Rubellimicrobium aerolatum | reverse complement strand
AGCGCCGCCCACGGACTGGCCGCAACCGACCTCGACGGCGATGACCGCACCGCAGGCGCCGTGGACCTCGGCGCCTACGAAGCCGGAAGCGGCGCGACGCCGGCCACGCCGGCCACGCCGACGACCCCCGCCACGCCTGCGACGCCGGCCACGCCCGCGACCCCCGTCGCCTCGACTGGCGACGTCATTACCGGCACCAACCGCAACGACCGGATCACCGGAACCTCGGCGGGCGAGGAGATCCAGGGCCTCCGGGGCCGCGACATCATCGACGCCGGCGGCGGCGCGGACGAGTTGCGCGGCGGCATCGGCACCGACCGGCTGACAGGCGGCGCCGGGGCCGATACCTTCGCCTTCTCCTCCACCCTGGAAGCCGGGCGCGGCTCGGTCCGCGACGTGATCGTGGACTTCTCGTCGGCGCAGGGCGACCGGATCGACCTGAGCGGCGTGGACGCCAACACGATGGCGGGCGGCGACCAGCGATTCGGCTTCATCGGCGACAACGACTTCACCGGCCAAGCGGGGCAGCTCCGCTACGAGGGCGGCATGATCTCGGCCGACACCAATGGCGACGGGATCGTCAATCTGCAGCTCCTGATCGCCAACGGGGCGCAACTGGACAGCGGCGACTTCCTGCTCTGAGCGGTTGCCCGGCCTTGGCCGGGCCCGCGCCGGCAGCAACGGGGGCGGTCCGAGAGGGCCGCCCCCGTCCTGCTTTCGGGGATCCCGGGGGCGGAGGATCGGGGCCATGCCCGTCAGCCGCCAGCCGCTCCGGTCAGCCGCTCCGGTCAGCCGCTCCGGTCAGCCGCTTCGGTCAGCCGCTTCGGTCGGGGGTCCACGACACCGGCTCCCGCGCGGGGAGGCGGCCGAGCAGGTCGCCCAGGACGCGGGCGGCGGCGAAGAGGACGGCGCCCGGCAGGGTCCGCGGGTCCGCGAAGCGGGCCAGGAGCGAGGCGTGCTGGCCGGGAGGACGGGGACGCGGCAGGCCGAGCCGGAGCAGCTCGCGCTCCCCCCGGCGCCAGCGCGCCCGCACGCGGACCCAGGCCCGGAAGCCCGGGGGCGGGCGCGAGACGGCGACCACCTCGGGGACGAGGCGCCGGCTTTCGGGCGGGACCATCGCCGCCATGAAGATGTCGTCCCCCAGGAGGGCAGGGAAGCGGCCCCAGCGGGCACGCCCCTCGCGGGAGAGGCCGATGACGACCTGGAAGGCGGCGGTGCGCGCGTAGGGGAGCGCCAGCCAGGTCCGGGCCATCGCAGGCGACCCGCGACCGGCCGTCGAGGTCGAAGGCCAGCCGGGGCGATACCATCTCCGCGCCCGCCTCCAGCACCCCGGCCAGCCGGGCGAGGCCGCCGGGGGGCAGCACGGCGTCGGCGTCCACGTAGAAGCGGGGAAAGGCGGCCACGGCGGCGTCGCCGGCGTTCAGGGCCCCGGTCTTGCCCGCCGGGCCGATCTCCAGCACCCGGACCCCGGGCCGCGCGAGCGAGCGGATGACGGCGGCGCTCGGGTCGCGGCAGCCGTTGCAGACATAGACGATCTCGGCCGAGTCGCCGGCGGTCGCGGCCATGAGGGCGGGAACGGTTCGGGGCAGCGCCGCCGCCTCGTCGCGGACCGGGACGACGACGCTGTAGGCCGGGCCGCCTACCACGCGATGCGGCTCCAGAGCTTCCAGCGCCGGCGGACCCGGTCCAGCGCCCGTTGGGGCAGCGGGCGGTAGCGGTCGCCATACCAGGGCATCAGGCGGAGGCCATCGTCGGCGCGGCTGGTGTAGTAGTTCGGCACCGGATGGAAGTTCCGCATCCTCAGGTGGAACACCTCGCAGGCGCCACCCGCCTGGGGCGGCACGATCCACCGCCAGTCGCCGGCGACCTGGCGGCCCTGCGCCTGCTCGCGGCCGTGGAACTCCATGAACTGGTCGGAGGCGGCGTGGTGGTCCAGCATGGTCACGCCCGCCGCGCGATACGAGTGCAGCACGGCGCGGTTGAGCTCGGTCAGGGCGGTGTCGCGCCAGAGCGGGTCGCGCCCCGCCGGGTCGAGCCCGAGGGCGCGGGCGATCTCGGGAAGGAGGTCGTAGCGGTCGCGGTCCGCGAGGTTCCGCGACGCGATCTCGGTGCACATGTAGAAGCCGTTGAACGGCGCGCAGGGGTAGTCGATCCCGCCGATGGTGAGGATCATCCCGCTCACGCAGGGGACGGCATACCAGCGCAGGCCCAGCGCCGCCAGATCCGGGCAGGCGGGATGCGCGATGGGCACCTCGCGCACCGTGCCGGGCGGGAGGGCGAACATCGTCCGCCGGTCCCGGTCGTCGCGGACGAAGTAGGGGAGAAGGTCGAAGCGCCCGGGCTCGTCCGGCGCCGCCCAGCCGAAGGAGCGGGCGATGCGCGTCGCCTCCACGTTCCGGCGGTCGCCGAGGATGGAGCCGTCGGGCCGGACATGGCCGGCGTACTGGGTGATCTGCGGGCTTTCGACAAAGCCCGGCAGGGCGGTGCCCCGCACGGGGGCGAAAACCGAGATCACCGAGCGGATGCGCCCGTCGCCCAGCGCCTCGGCCATGTGCCGGGCGATGCGCCCGGCCATCGCCTCGGGCGAGGTCAGGGCGCGGGCGTCCACCACCTCCAGGCTTTCCCAGTAGAGCCGACCGATGCAGCGGCCGTGGTTGCGCCAGGCGAGGCGGGCGCCGAAGGCCAGCTCGGCCGGGCTGTGCTCGTAGAACCCCTCGCGCGCGAGGCCGCGACGGACCTCGGCCCAGCGCCTCCGCCGCTGGTCGCGGGACGCGCCGGTGGCGTCGTGGTAGGCGTCAAGGAAGGCCCGCGCCTCCTCGCGCCGCTCCAGGGCCGAGATCCGCCGCAGCCGCCGCGCCAGCGGGCTGCTGCCCCGGGCGAAGTCCTCGCGGGCCACGCCGATCCGCGCCAGTCGCCGCAGCATCACATCAGCCCGTCGAACTGCCGCGCGGCGTCGCGGAGCGGACGGCGGTTGATCCCGTGGACGGCCGCGAGGGCGCGGGCCTTGGCGCGGCGATAGGCGCGGTCGGCGTTGGCGGGGTTGCGGTATTCGGCGCGGGCGCGACGGTCCTCGGTCCGGCGGACGACCAGCGACCCGGCCTGCCCGCCCTTCTCCATGACCGCCCGGTAGATCGGCGTGTCGGCCTGGAGCGAGAAGTCGTTGAAGCGCACGCGGTCGAGGTAGGGCGAATGGGCGTCGAGGAAGCGGGCGGTGGCCTCCATGTCCTCGGCGGTCTCGCCCGGGAAGCCCTTGAACATGGTGCAGCGGATGCTGAGCCCGGCCTCGTGGGCGTGGCGGATGAACTCGGAGTTGCGCTCCACCGAGGAGCCCTTCCGCATCAGGTCGAGGAGGCGCTGGCTGCCGGATTCGAGGCCGAAGCTGATCCGGCGCATCCCGCCGGCCACCGCCGCCGACAGGTCGGCCCGCGACAGGCCGTTGTCGCGGCGCTGGTCCACGTGGACCGTCCCGATCCATTCGGCCCCGCGCACGTAGCCGCCGATCCCCTCGGCGATGCCGCGGATCATGTCGGGGTAGGAGTTGAGCTTGAGGTCGAGGAACAGGAAGTTCGTCGTCGCGTGGCGCCGGGCCTGCTCCTGCATCTCCAGGAGGACGTTCTCGACCGACCGGGTGCGGAAGGTGCGGCCGCTGACCGACACCACGTCGCTGCAGAAGAGGCACTTGTCCCACTGGCAGCCCCGGCCCGTCATCAGCGGCACGATCCGCACCGGGTAGCGGTCCCAGGGGAAATCGGTGAAGTCGGCGAAAGGCGTGGCGTCGAGGTCGCGGAGCGGCGGAGCAGGCGTCGCGCGCGCGCCGTCGGGGCGGGTCACGCCGGGGAACCGCCCGACATCCTCGCCCGCGCAGAGCGCCTCGACCATGTCGGGGAGGCTGCGGTCGGCCTCGGCGCCCACCACCCCGGCGAGGCCCGGCAGGCCGCGCCAAGCCTCGGCGACCTCGGGCACGTTGAACATCGGGCCGCCCAGCAGGACGGGGATGCCATTGGCGGCGGCGAGGCGGCCGATCTCGCGGACGGTGTTGAAGTGCTGGAGATAGGCCGACAGCAGGATGGCGTCGGGGCGGGATTCGATCGCGCGGGCGACCTCGCGCAGGACGACCGGGTGGGGCCGCTCCTGCCGCCAGTGGCGGAGCGAGCGCAGGCCGTCGCGGACCGACAGCAGGGGAGGGAAGTCGGACAGGTGGATGCGGCGCTGCGCGTGGTCGAGCCAGGACTCGCGCCGCTCGCGCGCGGCGGCGGGGACGTCGTGCGCGAGCGGCGAGATGAGCTGGACCTCGTGGCTTCGGTTCCGAAGGGCCGCGGCCAGCAGGCCGATGGCCAGGGTGGGGAAGCTGGCGAAGTTGTTCAGGTCCACCATCAGGACGCGGCGGCGCAGCGCCGGCGCGACGGCGTCGGGACGCTCCCCGGCCTCGGCCGGACGGGCCGGGCGCAAGGCTCTGATCTGGCGCTCGCTTCGAGCCAAGGGCCGCACTCCTCCGTGGCGTGGACTTGTCGTTCGGCGGGCATGAGACGGCAGGTTCCCGACGGAGGCAAGCCTTTGCCGAGCGGTTCGCCTCGCTCCGTGGCCGGCCGGTCAGGGCCGCAGGGGGCGGCGGACCCCGGCCCTTGCGGAGCGGCGGGCTTTGCGCTTGCCTCGGGCCCGGGCGGGCCGTTCCGGTCCGCCCCGCCACGGGCCGGAGCGATCCATGGAGCAACCGACGGGACAGGACCGCGAGACATCCGCGCCGGAGGTCTGCGTCGTGGTCGTCAGCTACGACACGGCGGACCTGACCTGCGCCGCCCTGGCCAGCCTGGAGGCGGGCACGGCGGTCCCCCACGAGCTGGTGGTCGTGGACAACGCCTCCGGGGACGGCTCGGCGGAGCGCATCCGGCGGGAGTTCCCCCGGGCGAGGCTCCTGGCGCTGGACCGCAACCTCGGCTTCGCCCGGGCCAACAACCTCGCGGCCGGGCTGTCCTCCGCGCCCTATCTGCTGCTCCTCAACCCGGACACCCTCGTGCCGCCGGGGGCGGTGGAGGCCCTGCTCGACTTCGCGCGCCGGCGGCCCGGGGCCGGGATCTGGGGCGGGCGCACCGTCCATGCCGACGGACGGCTCAACCCGACCTCGCTGTGGCGCCGGGCCACGCCCTGGAGCCTGTTCTGCAACGGCTTCGGGCTGGCGGCGCTCTGGCCGCGCTCGGCCCTCGCCAACCCCGAGGCCTGTCCCCGGTTCGCGCGGGACCACGAGCGCGAGGTCGATATCGTCACCGGCTGCTTCCTCCTGATCGAGCGAGGGCTGTGGGACCGGCTCGGCGGGTTCGACCCGGCCTTCTTCGTCTACGGGGAAGAAGCCGACCTCTGCCTGCGCGCCCGCGCCCTGGGCGCCCGCCCGGCCTTCACGCCCGCCGCGACGATCGTCCACCTCACCGGCGCGTCGCAGCCCAACGAACCCCGCCAGATGCAGCTTCTGGCCGCCCGCATCCGCCTCGCCCGCCGGCACCTGCCGGCCCGGCAGCGCCGGCTCGCCGTCGCCATCATCCGGGGCGGCGTCGCCTTCAAGGCCGCCGTCGCCCGGGTCGCCCCGTCCCTGGCCCGCCGGAGCGCCACCCTGTCCGCCAGCCGCGCCGCCTGGTCCGACCGGGCGCGATGGTGGGATGGCTACTGACGGGCGCGGCTCACGCCCACATGGCCCCGGCGATCTGCTCGGCGGTGAAGGGCTTCTCGCAGGACCGCACGTCGGCGAAGCGCGCGGGGATCTCGCCCCGGTCGTAGCCGGTCGCGAAGATGAAGGGGATCCCCCGCTCCCGGAGGAGGTTCGCCACCGGGAAGACCGTCTCGCCCTGGAGGTTGATGTCGAGGATGGCGCCGTCGAGCCGCTCCGTCCGCGCCACGAGTCCCCGCGCGTCCGCCAGGGTGGCGGCCGGGCCCAGCACCGTCGCCCCCGCCGCCTCGAGCATCGCGGTCAGGTCGTCCGCGACGAAGTAGTCGTCCTCCACGACGAGGATGTGCTGTCCGGCAAGGGTGGAGACCGTCGCCATGATCCTGTGCTCCCGGTTTCGGTGGGTCGCTCGGCCGGAGGGCCGATCGCGCGGAGGGGCCGCGTCGCCCTGCGCCGGCAGGTAGCGCCCGTTCGCGGCACGTCCGCCCCCGGCCGCGCGGCTGGCCGAGCGTCGCCGTGCGAGCCACGCCTTCGGCCGCAGGCTCTCCTGCCCCGCAGGTCCGCCGTGGACCGCCGCCGGGACTTCGGCGGGACGCGCCGCGCCTTGGACCTGCCGGGGAGGATGGCGCGGCATCCTGCGGCCCCCGGTTCAGGCGGCACCCCGGTCGCGGCGCTCGGTCCCGAGATTGAGCCACGCGGCCTCCTCCGGCGACAGGTTCAGGTCCAGGGCGGGCAGCGAGGAGGCGATCTCCCCGGGGCTCCGGGGCCCGACCAGGGCCAGGGACGGGAAGGGCTGCGCCAGCACCCAGGCCAGCGCCACGGCGTTCGCGCTCACCCCCCGCTCGGCCGCCAGCTCCTCCGCGCGGCGGCGGCGCTCGGCGTTGGCGTCGCTGCCGAAGCAGGTCTCGGGCCGCGTGTCGGGCGGCAGGCGGTCCCGCAGCTCCTCGGGCAGGAAGTAGCCGCGCGCCTGGCTCGACCAGCTCAGGTGGATAGCCTGCCGCTGCTGGAGGACGGCCAGCGTGCCCGGATCGTTGGAGCTGACGCAGCCGGCCCAGACCGGCTTCTCCATGACCGCGAGCGACAGGTTGTTGCTGAGGATCGCCGGCCCCACGAGCCCCCTGGCCGCCGCGTGGTCCTGCGCCTCGGCCAGCCGTTCCACCGACCAGTTCGACCCGCCCCAGATGCCGACCGTTCCGGCGTCGATCAGCCGGTTCACCGCGTCCACGAACTCGCCCACCGGCACGTCCGGGTTGTCGCGGTGCATGACGTAGATCGGCACCCGGTCGAGCCCGAGCCGGCCGAGCGACATCTCCAGTTGCGCCCCGATCGCGCGTGGCGTGCAGTAGGGCGAATGCGCCCCCTTGGCGATCACCACCACCTCGTCCGCCACCCCGCGCGAGGCGATCCACTGGCCCAGCACGCCCTCGTGCCGGCCGCCGCCGTAGACGAAGGCCGTGTCGAAGGCGTTCCCCCCGGCCTCCATCCAGGCGTCCCAGACGATCGCCCCCTCGGCCGGGGTGTCGCGGTTGTCGCAGCCGATCACGAGGCGGCTCATGGGGAGCGTCACGCCCGGGACACGGACCTTGCCGATGCCGGGCAGCCCCCTGGGCAGCGCGCGCGGGAGGCGGCGCACCACGCCCGGGTCCTCGGCGAAGGTCGTGGCCCCCATCTCCTGCCGCCACCGGTCCAGGACGGCGGCGTTGCCCCGGCTCTCGGCGGGGGTCATGGCCGGGAACGGCGCCTCGGTCTCACCCGCCGCGATGGCCCGGCTCGCCGCCTCGGCCTCGAAGGCGAAGAGGTGGCGCGGGTCCCTGATCCACTCCTCCGTGGTCTCCCCGCCCCGGGCGATGCGGATGACCGCATCCGACGGCCCGGCGTTGCGCCCCGGCACCCAGGGGTCGGGAAGCGTGATCGTCCCTTCCGTCCCCTCGACCACCAGCGCGTTCTCCATGGCCCGCCGCGTCGCGCAGGCCACCTCCGCCGTGATCCCGCCCGGGAAGGTCAGGAGCGCGAAGGCCACCTCGTCCACCCTCGTCGCGCCCAGCAGGCCCGAGCCCTTCACCGTCTCCGGCTCCGCGAAGGGCCTCCCGACCGCCGCGCCCGCGACGAGCCGGACGGCCGACACCGGATAGCCCCCCACGTCGAGGATGCCGCCCCCCGCCAGCGACCTGTCGAAGAGCCGCGAGGCCGGGTCGAACCTCGCCTCGAAGCCGAAGCTCGCCCGGACGTGGCGCACCTGGCCGATGGCCCCCGCGCGGATCAGCTCCACCAGCCGCGCGACCTGCGGGTGGCAGCGATACATGAAGCCTTCCATGAGGAAGACCCCCTCCTGCCGCGCCGCCTCCGTCACCGCCACCACCTCGGCGAGGTTCAGGCCCATCGGCTTCTCGACCAGCGCCGCCTTCCCCGCCCGGAGGGCGAGCAGCGCGTGCTCGGCGTGCCAGGGATGGGGCGTCGCGACATAGACCGCGTCGATGTCGGGGCTCTCGACCATCGCCTCGTAGGAGTCGAACCGCAGGGCGGGCTCGATCCCGTATCGGTCCCCGAACTCGGCCCGCCGCGCCTCGCTGCGGCTCGCGACGGCCTGGAGGCGGCCCGATGCCGCCTCCTTCAGCCCGTCCGCGAAGTTGCGCGCGATGCGTCCCGGGCCGATGAGGCCCCACCTGACCTGTTCCATGATCCTCACTCCGCCCGAAGGTCCAGCACCGCCGCCGGGAACCTGTCCGTCGCCACCTGCACCCGCACCGACCCCGTCCCGCCGGTGGCGCGCAGCCAGAAGCCCGTGGTCCCGCCCGCCAGGTGCGCCGTTCCCGGCCCGATCAGCCGGGCGGGCCCGTCCACCTCGATCCGCACCGCATCCTGAAGGAACGGCAGCACGTTTCCCGCCTGGTCCAGAGCCCGCACGATCACCCGCGCCTCGTCCCGCGCCGCCGCGTCCAGCACGGTCGCATCCGGCGCGACTTCCAGCGTGGTCGGCACGGGGTCGGCCACGTAGCGGCGCCGCGCCACCTCCTCGCCCCGGAGGAACCCCACGATCTCGCAGTCCTCCCAGCTCATCCCCCAGAGGCCCATCTCCGCCCCGGAGAAGTGGCGATGGTCGAGGATGACGGGCGCGTGCGGCAGGTGCGGGAACCGCTCCCTGTCCGGCCCGACCCGCTTGCGGAGGCTCGACCCGTAGCGGATCTCCACTGCGTCGCAGTTGGTGAGCACCACCAGCGGCAGGATGCCCCCGATGTTCCGCTCGCCCCGCGCGTAGAAGGTGACGGGCTGCATCACCACCCGTTCCGCCGGGTCGCGCTGGCTCGCATAGGCATGGGCCGCGAACTTGGGCTCCCGGAAGATCGTCGCGACCCCGTGGTGGCAGATGCGGTCGCCCGAGCCGAAGTCCTTGTGGGTGTTGTAGTCGAAGAAGCACCAGCCGATGGCGCCCGCGACCGCCGGGTCCCCGAAGGCCGCGTCCAGCACCTCCAGGTGCCGGATGGCGTGCTCGGCCTGCCGCTGCTCCTGGTCCCAGGCCTTGGTCGGGAACATGTGCCCGTTGTATTCGGTGATGAGGTAGGGGACGGGGTGCGGGAGGCCCGTCGTCTCGCGGCGGGACCGCAGCGCCGTCCGGGGCCGGTTCGACTGCGGATTCTCGAAGTCGCCCAGGATGAAGTCGTTCAGCGTGTAGACGTCCTCGAGCATCTCGCTCTCGGTGATGAACCGCACGCCCCCGGTCTGCCGCGTCGGGTCCAGCTCGCGCGCGACCCGGTTCGTCTCGGCGTAGAAGCCGTGGTCGTCCTGGCTTTCGTTGATCCGCACCCCCCAAAGGATGATCGAGGGATGGTTCCAGTCCCGTTCGATCATGCGCCGGACGTTCTGGACCGACTCCGCCTTCCACTCGGCCCCGCCGATGTGCTGCCAGCCGGGGATCTCCTCGAACACGAGGAGGCCGATCTCGTCGCAGCGGTTCAGGAAGTGCCTGGACTGCGGGTAATGCGAGGTCCGCACGACGTTGCAGCCCAGGTCCCACTTGAGGATCTCCGCGTCCCTCTCCTGCGACCGCCGTCCCTGCGCGTAGCCCGAATAGGGAAAGCTCTGGTGGCGGTTGAGGCCCATAAGCTTCAGGGGCTCGCCGTTCAGGAGGAACCCCTCCGGCGTGAACCGCGCCTCGCGAAGGCCGAAGCGGGTGGCCAGCCGGTCCTCTCCCGCCTCCGAGGTCAGCGTCAGCTCCAGCGTGCAGAGCGCCGGGTCCTCCGGTCGCCAGGGACGCAGGCCCCTCAGCCCGTCGAACGCCACCTGCGCCTCGCCGCCGCTCGCCTCGACCTCGGCCCGCGCGGCCTCTCGGCCGTCCGCGTCCAGCAGCCGCGCCGCGATCCGCGCCGCCCGCCCGTCGCCGGCCAGCCATACCCGCGCGCGCACGGACGTCTCGGCCGCCAGCGGCTCGGGCGTCTCGATTTTGACGTTCGCGATCCAGACCGGCGCCGTCACCCGCAGCGCCACCTCGCGGTAGATTCCCGCATAGGTCAGGTAGTCGATCCGCCCGCCGAAGGGCGGGATGACCGGGTTCTCCGACCCGTCGATCCGCACGGTCACGAGGTTGTCGCCCCGTCGCAGGTGCCCCGTGAGCCGCGCCTCGAACGGGGTGTAGCCGTCGCGGTGCCGGGCGACCTCCTGCCCGTTCACCCAGACCCGGGCGTCCGCCATCGCCCCCTCGAAGACCAGCGCGACCTCGCGCCCCTCGAAGCGGTCCTCCCACGGAATCTCGCGCTGGTAGGTGAAGGGCCGCTGGTAGGCGGTCTCGTCGAAGTAGGACAGCGGAAGCTCGACCGCCGTGTGGGGCAGCTCGACGGCCTCGCCCCGCAGGGGGGCCACGACCCAGGCGGGGTCGAAGCCCTCCGCGAAGATCCAGGAGTCGTTGCAGGGCGTCTCGGAGCGCATGGGAAGTCCTTCGGGGAGGTCGGGTTCGCTGGGGGGGGAGGGGGTCAGGTCATCCGACGGCCGTCGGGATCGAAGAGATAGGCCCGCGCCGCCGGGATCGAGATCGTCAGCCGGTCGCCCGCATGGGCGCCCCTCGCGGCGCCGGCCTGCACGACGAGCGGCTCGCCGGCCTTGGTGTTGCCGTAGAGATAGCTCGTGGCGCCCAGGTGCTCGGCCACGTCCACGACGAGGGGCAGGTCGCACTCGCCCTGCCCCGCCCCCAGGACGTGCTCGGGCCGGATGCCCAGCGTCGCCCTTTGCCCGGGCGCAAGGCCCTGCGCCGCCGGCAGCGCGATCTCCGCCCCACCCTGCCCGGTCAGCCGAAGCCGTCCGCCGCCCAGCGACTCGGCCGCCAGGAAGTTCATGCGGGGCGAGCCGATGAAGCCCGCCACGAACTGGTTGACCGGGTGGTCGTAGAGGTCCAGCGGCCGCCCGATCTGCTCCACCCGCCCTGCCCGCAGCACGACGATCCGGTCGGCCAGCGTCATGGCCTCGGTCTGGTCGTGCGTGACGTAGATCATCGTCGTCCCCAGCTCGCCGTGCAGCCGCGCGATCTCCACCCGCATCTGCACCCGCAGCTCGGCGTCGAGGTTGGACAGCGGCTCGTCGAACAGGAACACCTCGGGCTCGCGCACGATGGCCCGCCCGATGGCCACCCGCTGCCGCTGGCCGCCCGACAGGGCCCTGGGCCGGCGGCCGAGCAGCGGCTCGATCTGGAGGATGCGCGCCGCTTGCGCCACGCGCCGCTCGGTGTCCTCGCGCGGGTTGCCGTTCATCCGCAGCCCGAAGGACAGGTTCTGCGCCACCGTCATGTGCGGGTAGAGCGCGTAGCTCTGGAACACCATCGCGGTCCCCCGGTCGGCGGGCTCCACGTCGTTGACGACCCGCCCGCCGATGGCGACCTCGCCCGCCGTCACGTCCTCGAGGCCCGCGATCATCCGCAGCAGCGTGGACTTGCCGCAGCCCGAGGGACCGACGAACACGACGAACTCGCCGTCCCGCACGTCGAGGTCCACGCCGTGGATCGTCTCGACGGAGCCGAACGCCTTGCGAACGGACCTCAGCGTCACGCCTGCCATGGGGATCCCCTCATTTCACCGCGCCCGCCGTGATGCCCGACATGAAGAATCGCTGGAAGAAGACGAAGACCACGACCATGGGCAGCGTCAGCAGCACCGCCCCGGTCATGATCGACGCCCAGGACACCCGCGTGAACCCGATCAGCGTCCCGAGCGCGACCGGGGCCGTCATCATCGCGGGGTCCGAAGCGATCAGCAGCGGCCAGAGGTAGTTGTTCCAGCTTGCCAGGAACAGGATGATCGCCAGCGCCGCGAGCGTGGGCCGCGCCATCGGCAGCGCCACGCGGGTGAAGATCCGCCATTCCGTCACGCCCTCGACCTGCGCCGCGTCGAAGAGCTCCCCCGGCATCATCGAGAAGGCCTGCCGCATGAACAGCACGCCCAGCGAGTTGAAGAGCGGCGGCACGATCAGCGCGAACCAGGTGTTCTGGAGGCCCATGTCCCGGGCCACCAGGATGAACTGCGGGATCACCACGACGAAGTAGGGCAGCGTCAGCGTCCCGAAGATGAGCGCCGTCACCAGCCACCGCCCCCGGAAGCGGTAGCGCACCAGCGCCCAGCCCGCCATCGAGGTCAGCAGGATCGACAGCCCGGTCGTCACCAGCGCCACGACGACCGACACGAACAGCGTCCGCAGGAACCCCGTCTCGGCCTGCAGGGCCTGGAAGTTGGCCCAGAACTCCCCGCGCGGCAGGAGCTCGATGTCGGGCGAGAAGATGCCGTTCTCGGGCATCGTCGAGAAGACGAGCATCATCCAGAGCGGCAGGAGCCACAGGAGCGCCAGGGGTCCCAGCGCCGCGTGGAGCGCCACCTGTCGCCAGAGGCGCCGGGAGGATCTGGATGTCATGCCCGCTCCCGTCCCAGCCAGAGATTGAGGAGCGAGATCAGCACAGCGATCGCCGCGATGGTGTAGGCCACCGCCGAGGCGTAGCCGAAGTTCAGCACGGTGAAGCCCTGCCGGTAGAGGAAGACGCCCAGCGTCTCGGTCGCGCCGCCGGGGCCGCCCCGGTTGGTGATGAGGAAGGGCTCGGCGAAGAGCTGCATTGTCCCGATGACCGAGAGCACCACGCAGAACAGGATCACCGGCCGCAGCAGCGGCAGCGTGATGAAGAGGAACTGCCGGATCGGCGAGACGCGGTCGAGCGTCGCCGCCTCGTACACGTCGTCGGGGATGGACTGGAGCCCCGACAGGATGATGATGGCGTTGTAGCCGGCCCAGCGCCAGGTCACCGCCATGACGATGAGCGCCATCGCCGCCGTCGGGTCCGAGAACCAGTCCACCGCCGGCAGGCCCGCCGCTTCCAGGACCTTGTTCACGATCCCCCGGTCGGCGGTGAACATGAGGCGGAACACGGCCGCGTAGGCCACCTCGCCCACCACCACCGGCGCGAAGAAGGCGAAGCGCATGAGCCCGCGCGCCCTCAGCAGCGAGGAGTTCAGGAGCACCGCCAGCACGGTCGCCAGCGCGATCATGACCGGCACCTGCACGACCAGGATCAGGAGCGTGTTCTCCAGCGCGTTCAGGAAGGCCGGGTCCTGCGCCAGCCGCCCCCAGGTCATCGCCGGCCGGAACGTCCAGGGCAGCTGCCGCGTCGCGAGGAAGGACAGCCAGAACGAATAAAGGATCGGCCAGATCCAGAAGACCGCGAAGATCAGGAGGTAAGGCGTCAGGAAGCCGTAGGCCGTGCCGGTTCTGCGACGCATGGGCGGGCTTTCGGGTGCGGGGTTCGACAGGACGACGGACGACGGATCGCCCCCATGGCCCGACCGGTCGGGCCGGGCCATGGGATCGCGGGAAGGCTACTGCTGCGCCGCTGCGACGGGCAGGCCCGTCACCAGCTCGACCTGGCCCGCCGCGTCGTCGAGCGCCGCCTGCGCGCTCTCGTAGCCGCCGTTCAGGTAGGAGGTCTGCACCGTTTGCAGGACCGAATCGGCGTCGCCGAAGAACGGCGTGCCCCGGCTCGGGCTGATGTCGGGCAGCGTCGGCAGGATCACCTGCCAGACCGGCTGGCCGCCCCAGAACTCCAGCGGCTCGGCGGCATAGGGGTCATCGACCGCCGTGAGGAGCGACGGCACCAGCCCGTATTCCCGCAGCATCGTGACCTGGCCCTCGTTGGTGCCGAGCGCGTAGCGGAGGAAGGCGAAGGCCGCCTCCTTGGCGTCCGAGGAGCTCGCGACGGCGAGCGCAGATCCGCCGAGGTTCGCCGCGCGGGGCCCGCCCGCCGTCACGGACGGCATCCGGTAGACCCCCCACCTGCCCGCCTGGTCCTCGGGCGCGGTCGATCGGATCGAGCCCTCGTACCAGCCGCCGTACATCTGCGTCGCGACGGTTCCGGCGGTGTTCGACTGGATCTTCTCGTCCCAGTTGGCGGCCGTCATCAGGCCCGCGTCGTAGATCCTCTTGACGGTGTCGAGCGCCGCCACGCAACCGGGCTGGTTGATGGTGATCGCCTGCGCGTCGTCCGAAAAGTAGCCGCAGCCCTGCTCGTTCGCGATCATCCGGAACCATTCGGTGTCGCCGTTGAGGTCGGCCTGGGTCATGGTGACGTCGGGGTTGGCCTCCTGCACCTTCTGGCCGGCGGCGATGAAGTCGTCCCAGGTCGCGATCGCCTCGGGGTCCACGCCGGCGGCCTCGTAGAAGTCGCGCCGATAGAACATCGCGACGGGGCCGGAATCCCAGGGCATCGCGTAGGCCACGCCGCCGGGCTCCAGCTCCGCGCGCTTGAAGGCCGGGAACTGCGAGGCCAGCTCCTCGTCGTAGCCCAGGCCGCGCAGGTCGGCGAAGCAGTCGGGGAACTGCGCCCAGAAGATCTCGGATTCGTGGTTCTCGACCGAGACGATGTCGGGCAGGTCCCCGCCGCCCGCGGCGCAGGAGGCGAGCATCCGGTCGAACACCTGATCGTTGCCGAGATCCTCCACGGTGACGGTCACGCCGGGGTTCTGGGCCATGAAGCCCTCGGCCACGGCCTCGAGCGAGGAGGCGGCGACGTTCCAGCTCCAGATCGAGACCTCGCCCGACAGGTCCTGGGCCTGGGCGAGCCCGGCGACGGATGCCAGGCCGATCGCCAGGGGCGCGGTGGCTGCGCGCATGGTGGTTCCTCCCATTGTGTGTTGCCCGCTTCCGGGGCCTCCCCGTAACTTGGGGCCAAGGCCGGGTCGCGTCTCGGCCGATCCAAAGACAGACTGCGCGAAAGGTAAGATGGACGGAAAGCGTTACTGGGACCCCAGGGCCAGCCGGGTCGAGAGGGTCCCGAACGAGATCGTCGTCAGCTGCGAGCAACCCGGCATCATGGCCGCGCCCCACTGGCACGCCCAGGCCGAGGTCAACTTCGTGTTTCGCGGCGGCGTCGAATACGAGATGCACGGCCACCGCGTCCGGCTCGAGGCCGGAACCGTCGCGCTCTTCTGGGGCGGCCTGCCGCACCGGGTCGTGGACACGCGGGCGGACACCTACTTCCACGCCATCCACCTGCCGCTCCTCCACTTCTTCCGGCTGCGCCTGGCGCCCGAGTTGCAGCAGCGGCTCATGCGGGGCGCGACGCTGCTTGCGAGCGAGCCCCAGCCCGACGACGCCCCGGCCTTCACGCGACGCGCGCGCTACCTGACGTCCAAGGACGCCCGCCTCGTGCGCCACGGGATCGACGAGCTGCTCCTCCGCCTCGAACGAATCGGCCTGGAGCCGCACGAGATCCTCGAAGCCGCCGACCCCAGTCCCGGCGCGCAGGCCGAGCAGGCGAGCTTCCAGGGCATCCGCCGCATCTGCGGCTTCATCGCCGAGAACTTCCGCGAGGACATCGACTGCGTGGACATCGCCGCCTCGGCCGACATCCACCCCAAATACGCCATGACCGTCTTCAAGCGCTCCACGGGCATGTCGCTCGGCGAATACGTGAGCCTGATGCGCGTGTCCTACGCCCAGGCGCTCCTGACGAGGGACGACGCGAGCATCCTGCAGGTCGCCATGGACAGCGGCTTCGGCTCGGTCTCTGCCTTCAACAAGTGCTTCCGCAAGAAGGCCGGGATGACCCCCTCGGAGTTCAAGCGCGAGCACCGCGCCCTGCCCCTGGCCCTCCAGGCCTGAGCGGGGGCCACGGACGCCGGCGGCTCGGCCGGGCCAGACCGCCGCCCCGCCCGAAACGGCCGCCGCTTGGCTTCCGCCGGGCCATCGGCTCCGAACGTCGATGGACCTCGGGACGGGCCATGGCTCGCGCCGGCCCCGTCCCATCCGTCATCCCGCCTTCGTCCGCGCCTCCGGCCGGGCCCATTGCGGCATGAGCCCGCCATGCGCCTCCAGCAGCTCGTCCACCAGCGCCCAGATCTGGTCGAGGTCCAGCTCCGCCCCCGTGTGCGGATCGAGCATCGCCGCGTGATAGATGTGCTCGCGGCTCTCGGTCAGGAGCGCCGCGACCGTCAGCTCCTGCACGTTGATGCTGGTTCGTTGCAGCGCGATCAGTTGGGGCGGGATGTCCCGAACGGGCGTGGGCTGGAGGCCGTTGCCGTCCACGAGGACCGGAACCTCGACGGCGCAGCCGTGGGGAAGTTGCGGGATGAACCCCTCGTTGAGGACGTTGCCGTAGATCACCGAGGGCTCGCCCGTCACGACCGAGTTGACGATGCTGGACGCATACTCGTGCGAGGGCGTCACCATGATCCCCTCCGCGTCCCGATGCTCCCGCGCCTCCTTCTCCCAGCGCGCGATCTGCTCGACGCAGCGCTTCGGATATTCGTCCAGCGGGATGCCGAAGCGCTCGATCAGGTCGCGCCGGTCGCGCTTGATGAACCAGGGGGTGTATTCCGCGAAGTGCTCCGACGATTCGGTCACGAAGTAGCCCAGCCGCATCAGCATCTCGTAGCGCACCTTGTTGGGGCAGCGCGCGTTCCAGTGCGAGGGCTTGGGGAGGCGCCCCTCCCGGTAGCCCTGCCGCAGCGCCGGATAAAGGTCCACGTGGGAGCCGTCCGGCTGGCGGTGCTCGAAGTTCAGGAAGAAGCTCATGTGGTTGATGCCGCCCGCCCGGTAGCGGATCTCCTCCACGGGGATCCCGAGGTCGCGCGCCAGCTCCCAGGCCGTGCCTTGCACCGAATGGCAGAGCCCCACTTGCCGGATCGCCGGATGCTTCGCCCCGATCGCCCAGGTGTTGATCGCCATGGGGTTCACGTATTGCAGCATGATGGCCTGGGGGCAGACCTCCATCATGTCCGCGCAGATGGACCACAGATGCGGCACCGTCCGCAGCCCCCGCATGATCCCGCCGATCCCCAATGTGTCGGCGATGGTCTGGCGCAGGCCGAACCGCTTGGGCACCTCGAAGTCCGTCACCGTCGCCGGCTCGTAGCCGCCGATCTGGAAGCTCACCACCACGAAATCGGCCCCCTCCAGCGCGCGGCGCTGGTCGGTGTGGGCCTCCACCCTGGCGTGGCCCCCGAGCGTCCGGGCGAGCTTGCCCACCACGACCTCGGACTCTTCCAGCCGCTTCGGGTCGATGTCCATCAGGCGGATCGTGGCGCCCCGCAGCGCCTCCCGGTGCAGGATGTCGCCCGCGATGTTCCTGGTGAAGACGGTCGAGCCCGCCCCGATGAAGGTGATGGTGGTCATGTTCCTCGTCCATGCTGGCGCGGATCAGGCAACGCGCGACTGGCGTCGTCGGCCTGGGTTCCAGGGTCTAGGTTCTGTCGAGGCCCTCGTCCACCGGCCTCAAGCCCCAAGGCCACCGGCGCATCCAGCCTCGCCGCGCCGCCGGACGGATGCGCCCGCGACCCGGCCCGCGTCGGCCCGCCGGACATCGATCGTCACGGGTTCGCCGGGCGTGGCAGGATCGACGCGGGCCCGCCCGCCGGCGTGGCGGTCGAGGGTCGGCTCCGGACCGGTTGCCGTCGTGGGCCGATGCGGACCTTGGCAAGCGGTCGGTGAAGCAAGGCGAAACGCCGCGCGGAGGTTGCGTCCCCTCACGAGCAGGAGCCTGCAAGAGTCCGGGGTGAAGCGACGGACATGGAGGCGCTGCGAGCTTGGCGGTGCTGTCGGACGGATGCGAACTCGTCCCGGTTGCGGCGGGCGCGCTGAGCGTCAGTCGGCGCGGAGCGCCCGCCACTCGGCGAGAGCGGCAGTTCGGGCCTGCTAGTCGTGATCTCGGCTGGTGCGGCTCCGCTCGGCGCTGAAATGGCGGTGCATCGCCCTGTGGACCGCAGCAACCGTCTGAAGGGGTGGATGCGCCTGAACCGCAGCATGGCGCCCGCGTCGTCGGAAAGGCAGGTGGGAGTCCTCGACCCGGTTGTTCTCCCATCGCCCGGTGACTTGCCGAAACTCGGCTCCAATGTCCTTCAGGGCTGCCCTGCAAGACCTGAGCCCATCCGTCACCAGGTCCTCCGGTTCGCCATGCTGCCACGTCAGTCTCTTGACCTTCAGCGCCGCTTACCTCTCCCGATGGCGTTGTTGCGTAGCTCGGTCCGAGGTCGAGTTTTCCCCTCTCCCCTTGAGTTCAGACGACCCGGGTGGTCGCGGCCCATGCCAGGGCCGAGAAGCGGTTCAAGAGGGCGATACGGGTGTGGATCCCAGCGGTCTGGCGGTCGGGGTCTCGTGCGGCGATCCGCTCGCCGAAAGCTTCGAGGCGGCGCATTGGGGCTTCGATGCGATTTCGGGCGTGGGTGCCTGTCAGCCCCCACCAGAACGCCCGACCGAAGTGCCTCGAGGCTCGCAGGATCTCATTCCTGGCCCTTGCGGCGGGGCCATCCTCGAACCAGTGGCGGCCGTTCCTGCGGTTGGGAATGACCGCGGTGCCGCCCCGCCCAGCGATGGCCGAGTGGCAGGTCGGCGTGTCGCAGGCACCCTCCGCCGTGATGGCGCCCATGCTCGGCTCGGCCGGGATCTGCGCCGGCAGGTCCGACAGGACCGGGCTGTCGCCCTCCCGGCTGGAGGCGAACCCCACCCCACGGATGTCCCGGTGGCCATGTCCATGGCCAGGTGGACCTTGCGCCGCTGCCCTCGTCGGCTCGCTCCATGTCGGCGCACCTGCCACCCGCCATCGCGGCGCATCTTCATGCCGTGCTGTCGACCAGCAGGTCCAGGGGATCGTCCCCGCGCCGGAAGAGGATGTGGATGTCGACGGTCATCTGCCTGCGGCAGAGCGTGGAGCGGTCCCGCACCGGCCAGTCCAGCCCTGCCATCTTCGAGCTAGGCGTTCCACCATCCCGATCGTCCGCCGTGGCGCCAAGCCAAAGACGACCTTGATCGACAGGCAGAACTGGATGGCGGCATCCGAGAACGCCTCAGGTCGTCCCCGATTCGGGGCCAACCACGCCAGCAGGGAGCCCCGTCGACGCAGCGCCGCATCGCAATCAGGCCAGTTCGTCGTGCGGTGGCGGGCGGGGGCGGACTTGCTCACGCCCAAGCATACAGGAGGCCGCAGTCTCCAAGCACGTGCTCGGGCATGAACCTGGGCCTCCATGGCTAACCTTGAGTGTCCGGTCGAAAGAGGGGCCAGTTCCCTCGGTAAGACCCTGTTTTGCAGGTCAGTCCGTTCGAGACTGGATCGAACTGCATGACGGCCCCGAGCCGCGCCAGCGGCGAGCGGCAGAGTCCCTGCCGGCCCCGCGTCGCGACCCGCCCGCCAGGACCGAGAGCCGGGGCCCCCGGACGCCGAGCCGCTTCCCCCGGATCGCCCGACGTGGTGTTCTCCCCCCGACCGGCCCGGAGGCCCCCGATGCGACCGTTCCTGCTCCTGTCCGCCACCCTCGCCGACGGCGAGGCCGTCTGGACCACCTCCTGCGAGGAGGTCCGCGCCGCCTGGCTCGCGGCGCTCGACCGCCCCGGCGAGGCGCGCGTGGAGGTGAACCCCTTCGGCTCCAATCGCCCTGGCGTGGCCCTCCTCGCCGTGACCCAACCGGCCGGCACCGACCGGCTGGCCTGCGTCCACGACAAGGCCACCGGCCGGGCCGAGTTCACCGCCCCCTTCGCCCCCAAGGAGTGACCCCATGGCCGAGCCGCGCCCCGAACCGCGCCCCGATCCGATCCGCCCCACCGACGACCAGGCCCGCGCCCTCGCCCGCCGCCTCCTGCGCGAGGCCCGGCACGGCGCGCTCGGGGTGCTCGATCCGGACTCGGGCTCGCCCGCGGTGACCCGGATCGCCGTCGGCTGGGACGGGACGGCGGCGCTGGCCCTGGTCTCCACGCTGGCGATGCACACGCGCGCCCTCCGGGCCGATCCCGCCTGCTCGCTCCTGGTGGGCGAGCCCGGCCCCAAGGGCGACCCGCTGACCCATCCGCGCCTCACGCTCCTTGCCCGCGCCGAGCCCGCCGACAAGGCCGCGCACCGCGAGGGCTGGCTCGCCGCGCATCCCAAGACGACGCTCTACTACGACTTCGCCGATTTCCTCCTGCTGCGCCTCGCGCCCTGGTCGGCGTTCCTGAACGGCGGCTTCGGCCAGGCCTTCCGCCTGACGCCGGGGGACCTCGGCGAGCCGCCCGGGGCCGCTTGACACCGCCGGCCGCCCGGTCCACATACGCCGCCGTGGGGTCGTAGCTCAGTTGGGAGAGCGCGTCGTTCGCAATGACGAGGTCAGGGGTTCGATCCCCCTCGACTCCACCATCCTTCCCGACAGGATGCGCCTCAGCCGCCAAGCTGGGCCGCCGACAGTTCCAGCGCTGGAAAGGCGTCCTGGAATTGCGCCGCTTCCCCGAGATCGAGGAAGTGCGCCTCCAGCACGGGGCCGTCCCCGCCGGTGACGAGGTGGGCCACGGCGCGCGCGCCCAGCTCCGCCCGAAGCCAGGACTGGACCCGCTCCAGCATGGGGCCGGGGTCGTGGGACGGCACGCGGAAGCGGACCCGCACCGGATAGGTCAGGTCGTCCCGGTCGCGCCGGACGGATTCGGGAGGGCGCATCGCAGCTCCGTGGGGTGAGGGGGAAGGACGGGGCCGGAGGCCGGTCCCGGGGATCGGGAAGGCTTGGCTCGGGGAACGGGCGTCATGGCATCGCGGGCTCCGGTCGCCGCCGGGACCCGGTGGCATCGGCCCTTCATGCGGCGCGGATCGCTAAGATCCGATTAACGACGCGCAGAGATTTCCCGTCCGGCGGCGGCGCTGGTGACACGCCGTTTACCGGGCCGTGCTTTGCTGGTCCCGGGTGATGCGGAGGGATGGGACATGGAACTGTCCGACTGGTTCGAACGACTGATCGCGGAGTTCCGGGCGACCGGCGCCACCGGGCGCTCCAACCTGGTGCTGCTCGGCCCCGAGATCCGCGCGGGCCGGCGCGGCCCCCCGCCCGGGGGCGCGGCCATCGTGCTGCCCTTCCCCGCCCGCCGCGCGGCCCCGCCCCGGGGGCCGGCCCTGGCCGACGGGGCGGCCTGAGGCGCGCGGGTCAGTCCCCGGCGCCCAGCGGCACCTCGACGGCGAAGGCGGCGCCCCGCGTGGCCGGCAGCACCGCCACCTCGCCGCCGACCTGCGCGGCCAAGGCGGCGATGATCCGCATCCCGAGGCCGGTGGACCTGCGCGGCTCGAACCCCTCGGGCAACCCCGCGCCGTCGTCCGCGACCTCGACCCGGAGCGTGCCGCCCCGCGGCTCCACCCGCAGGCGGATGGTGCCGGCCGCGCCCGCCGCGAAGGCGTACTTGAGCGCGTTGGTCAGGAGCTCGCTCACGATCAGCGCCAGGGGCAGCGCCCGCCGCAGCGGCATGACCGCCTCGCCCTCGCCCGCGACGGTCAGCGCGATGCGGCCCTCGCCCTGGGCCGCCACCGTGTCCCCGGCCAGGCGGCGCAGGAACGGCACCATGTCCACCTCGCCATGGGTATCGAGGCTGTAGAGGCTCTGGTGGATGGCCGACATCACCCCGATCCGCGACTGCGCCTCGCGCAGGTGGCGCCGCGTCTCGGCGTTGTGGCTGCGCGCGGCCTGCATCGCCAAAAGGCCCGTCACCATCTGGAGGTTGTTCTTGACCCGGTGGTTGACCTCGTAGAGCAGCGCCTCCTTGCCCTCGAGAGCGAGGGCCAGCGCCTCGGCGGTCCGCCGCGCCTCCGTCACGTCGAGCACGGTGCCGATGAAGCGCGGCCCCCCGTCGGGGCCGGGCAGGACGCGGCCCCGCGCGTCCACCCAGCGCACCGTCCCGTCCGGCCGGAGCGCGCGGTAGTCCAGCGCGTAGCGCCCGTCCCCCGCGGGGTCGAAGGCCCGTGCGACCGCCGCCCGCACCGCCTCGCGGTCGTCGGGATGGACGCGGGACATGAACAGCCCGTCCGTCATCGCCGCGTCGGGCGGCAGGCCGAAGATCGCCTTGCACTCGGCCGACCACCGCATCTCGTCGGTGGCGGGGGTCCAGGCGAAGGTTCCCGCGCCCGAGGCCTCCTGCGCCAGCCGAAGCCAGGCCTCGGCCTCGCGCGACTGCGCCTCGGCGGTCTTGAGCTCGTGGATGTCGGTGCAGGTGCCGACCCAGCGCAGCACCGGCCCGCCCGCCGCGTCGCGCTGGGGCGCGACGCGGCCCTTGAACCAGCGATGCGTCCCGTCGGCGCCGCGCAGGCGATACTCCACCTCGACCGGCGTTCCGGCCCGCAGCGCCCCGGCCCAGGCGGCTTCGGTCGGCGCCCGGTCCTCCGGATGGACCAGCGAGGCCCAGCCGTGGCCCAGCAGCGCCTCGGCCGACCGTCCGGTGTAGCGCTCGTATTCCGCGTTGACGTAGACGGTCGCGCCCGCGGCGTCGGTGACGAAGACGATGGAGGGAAGGGCGTCCAGGATGGACCGGGCCCCCGGCTCGATCCCCCGGGGCCAGCCGGCATCGCTCAGGTGCAGGCGCGGCGTCATCCCGGCTCCATCGGTCCCCTCGCCCCACTCAAGTCCACCGCCGCCCCCCGCGTCAATGCCCGCGGAACGCCGGGGCCCCCGAGGCGTTGGGCCGCGACCTTGCCGGACCCACGCATGACGCCCGCGATTCCCCTCCTCCTGACCGGCCTCCTGCTCTGGCCCGCCGCGCTCCGGGCGCAGGACGGCCCGTCCTTCGACTGCCGCGACGCCTCCACCCGGACCGAGGCGGCGATCTGCGCCGACCCCGGCCTCGCCGCGCTGGAGCGGCGGACGGTCGCCGCCTACGACCGCCTCGCCGCCCGCATCGGCCAGCGGGAGGCGCGGCGCATCGCCGACGCGCTGCTGGCCCGCCGCCAGGCCTGCGAGGGCGACCGCGCCTGCATCGTGGAGCGGCTCCTGATCTCGACCGAGGTCTTCGAGCAGCGCGGCCAGCCCACGGCGGTCGCGGAGGAGCCCACGCCGCCGCCCCCGCCCTCCGACCCCTCCCCCAGCCCGGCCCCCGAGCCGCCCCGGGCCTCGCCCCAGGCGCTCGACGAGGTGCTGGGCGGCGCGCGGCTCACGGCCTCGGACGGCGCGGAGGCGCCGGCCACGCCCGAGGTGCCCCTGCCCCCGAACCCGATCGCCTCGCGGGAGTGGTAGGCTAGAGCCCCCCCATCGCCTTCAGGTGCGCCACCACCTCGGCCACGCCCCGCCCGTGCCGCAGCGCCGTGAACAGGAACGGCCGGTCCCCCCGCATCCGCCGGGCGTCCCGCTCCATCACCTCCAGCGAAGCCCCGACATGGCGCGCGAGGTCGGTCTTGTTGATGACGAGGAGGTCCGACCGCGTGATCGCGGGGCCACCCTTGCGGGGGATCTCCTCGCCCGCCGCCACGTCGATGACGTAGATCGTCACGTCCGCCAGCTCGGGCGAGAAGGTGGCCGAGAGGTTGTCCCCGCCCGATTCGATCAGCACCAGCTCCAGCCCCGGATGCCGCGCCCGCAGCTCCGCCACGGCGGCGAGGTTGATGGACGCGTCCTCGCGGATCGCCGTGTGCGGGCAGCCCCCGGTCTCCACGCCCAGCACCCGGTCGGCGGGCAGGATCTGCATCCGCATCAGCGCCTCGGCGTCCTCCTGCGTGTAGATGTCGTTCGTGATGACGGCGAGCGACAGCTCGTCCTTCAGCGCGCGGGCGAGCGCCGCCGTCAGCGTGGTCTTGCCCGCGCCCACCGGGCCGCCGATGCCGACCTTGAGCGGGCCATGGGGGGATGCGTCGGTCATGCGTGCTCCTTCAGGACCGGAAGATGCGGGGCTCCAGCCCCTCATGGCGCAGCGAGGCGATGTCCACCGCCACGGCGCAGGAGCCGATGTCGTCGGGGGACAGCCGCACCGCCTCCGCCACCTCGGCGCAGACAGGGGCGAGCCGCAGCACCACCCCCTGCGCCGCCGTCTGGCCGAGGGGCATCAGCCGTTGCGCCGCCTGCGCCAGCGTGGTGACGAAGCCCTGGAGCGCCACCTCCGCCACCGGCCGCGCCGGCAACCCGCCCAGCCGTGCCGCCCGGCCCAAGACGACCGGAAAGGGCGCGTCGGGCAGGTCCCAAGCGTGCAGCGCCCGCAGCGTCCGCGCGAAGGCCGCGCCCTGCCCCGCCGCCTCGGCCCGCCTCTCGCGCGAGGGGGCGAGCGCGGTCGCCAGTTCCGCCAGTTCCGCCAAATCGTCCTCGGACGCCCGATGCGCCGCCCCGATCAGGATGGCGTCCGTCCGGCCCGCGCCATGCCGCAGCACGTCCCCGAGCCAGTCCCCGAGCGTCGCGGCGTCCCGCACCGTCCCGTCGCGCGCCGCCTGCTCCAGCCCGTGGCTCCAGGCGAAGCCCCCCGTCGGGAAGGCCGGCGACAGCCAGCGCGCCAGCGTCAGGAGTTGCGCCGAGGACAGGACGGCCGCACCGTCAGGGCTCATCGGACGACCCGAGATGCCCCAGGCCCGACCCGTCCGACGCCCCGTGCGAATGCCCCAGCACGCGCCCCTCGCCATAGGCGCCCCCCTCGGGGACGAAGGGACCCTCGACCTCGCGCAGCGCCGCCCCCAGCCCCTCCAGCATCCGCGCCAGCACGCGGTCGCGGCGGATCAGCAGGCGGTCGGGCTCGATCCGGGCCGGAGCGTGGCGGTTGCCGATGTGCCAGGCGAGCCGCGCGAGGTCGCCCCGCACCTCCAGGAGCGGCTCCGGGGCCGCGCGGACGACCACCAGCCGCCCGTCGTCCAGCTCCAGCGCGTCGCCGTCATCGAGCCCCACGGCACCCGGCAGGTCCACGAGGACCGCAAGGCCCCCGTCCGTGACGATGCGCCTGCGCCGGATCAGCCGATCCTCGTAGGCGAGCGTCACGCGGTCGTCGGCCCGCCCGGCATGGGCGCGGCGCAGCGCGGTGGCGCGGAGAAGGCCGCTCATCGCGGCCCCGCGTTCAGATCGCGGCGCGGACGCCGAAGATGCGCCGGACCTGCTCCTCTCGCGAGGTGCCGCGCGCCGCGAGGTCCGCGTCCGAGAGCCGGTTCAGGCGCTCGACCTCGGCCATGCAGCCCTTCGCCTCGGCGATCAGCAGCAGGGCCGACCACAGCGCCCGGAACGGCGCGGCGAGCGTGTGGGAAAGGGCGTGGTGGTGGGTGTCGGCGATCATGGCCATCGTTGCGGTCCTCGGGTCTGGGGGTTGTCCTCCCGTGACCCCTATGTGGGATGCCGCACCGCAGCGCACCACCGCCCGTTCGACAGGCCAGCCATGCAGCCCGTGCAGGCTCGGAGGACCGGGACCCCGCCACCACCCGCCTCAGAACAGGAAATACCGCTGCGCCATCGGCAGCCGGTCCAGGGGCTCGCAGGTCAGAAGCTCCCCGTCCGCGCGCACCTCGTAGGTCTCGGGGTTCACCTCCACCTTGGGCAGCGCGCAGTTGAGCTTCAGGTCCCCCTTCCGCAGCCCCCGCGTGTTCCTGACCGCAACGGTGTCCTTGGCCAGCCCCAGCGTCCGCCCGATGCCGGCGTCATGCGCCACCGCGCTGACGAAGGTCACGGCCGACCGCTCCACGCTCCGCCCGTAGGCGCCCCACATCGGCCGCGAATAGACCGGCTGCGGCGTCGGGATCGAGGCGTTGGGGTCACCCATCTGCGCGCTGACGATGGTGCCGCCGATCAGCACCATCTCGGGCTTCACGCCGAAGAAGGCCGGGCTCCAGATCACGAGGTCGGCGCGCTTGCCCTCCTCCACGCTGCCCACCTCATGCGCGATCCCGTGCGCGATGGCCGGGTTGATCGTGTATTTGGCGACATAGCGCCGCGCGCGCAGGTTGTCGTTCGCCGCCGTCTCCCCGGCCAGCCGCCCGCGCTGCACCTTCATCTTGTGCGCCGTCTGCCACGTCCGGGTGATGACCTCGCCCACCCGCCCCATCGCCTGGCTGTCGCTCGCGATGATGCTGAACGCCCCCATGTCGTGCAGGATGTCCTCGGCGGCGATGGTCTCGCGCCGGATGCGGCTCTCGGCGAAGGCCACGTCCTCGGGGATCGACCTGTCGAGGTGGTGGCAGACCATGAGCATGTCCAGGTGCTCGTCCACCGTGTTCACCGTGAAGGGCCGCGTCGGGTTGGTGGACGCGGGCAGGACGAACTCCTCCCCACAGATCTTGATGATGTCCGGCGCGTGGCCGCCCCCCGCCCCTTCCGTGTGGAAGGCGTGGATCGTGCGCCCCCCGATGGCGCGCACCGTGTCCTCCACGAAGCCCGATTCGTTCAGCGTGTCCGTGTGGATCATCACCTGCACGTCGAGGTCGTCCGCCACCGTCAGGCAGGTGTCGATGGCCTTGGGCGTCGTCCCCCAGTCCTCGTGCAGCTTGAGGCAGGCCGCCCCCGCCAGCACCTGCTCCTCCAAGGCCAGCGGCAGCGAGGCGTTCCCCTTCCCCGCGAACATCAGGTTCATCGGAAAGGCGTCGGCCGCCATCATCATCCGCCCCAGATGCCACGGCCCCGGCGTGCAGGTGGTGGCCAGCGTCCCGTGCGCCGGCCCCGTCCCGCCGCCGATCATCGTCGTCAGCCCCGAATGGAGCGCGTCCTCGATCTGCTGGGGGCAGATGAAGTGGATGTGGCTGTCGATCCCCCCGGCGGTGACGATGCGCCCCTCGGCGGCGATGGCCTCGGTCCCCGGCCCGATCACGATGTCCACCCCCGGCTGCGTGTCGGGGTTCCCCGCCTTGCCGATCCTGTGGATGCGCCCGTCCTTCAGGCCGATGTCGGCCTTGGTGATGCCCGTCCAGTCCAGGATCAGCGCGTTGGTGATGACGGTATCCACCGCCCCCTCGCCCCGCGCCCGCTGGCTCTGGCCCATGCCGTCGCGGATCACCTTGCCGCCGCCGAACTTCACCTCCTCGCCGTAGGTGGTCCGATCCCGCTCCACCTCGATCCACAGCTCGGTGTCCGCGAGCCGCACCCGGTCGCCCACCGTGGGGCCGAACATGGCGGCGTAGTCGCGGCGGGGGATCAGGCTGGGCATCGGGTCGGGCTCCTCGGGATCTGCGGCCCCACAAGGCCCCGGGCCGCGCGCCTTGTCAAAGCCCCGCGCCGCGATTCCAGCCGTCGCGCGCCCGCCCGGATGCGGAACGCCCGCTTTCCGGGCACCCCGCGAACCGCCGGCTCAGGAGGGCTTGGGCGTCCGGGGCGCGCGCGGCTTGGTCAGCCGCTTGACGTTGGCGCGGGTGCGCCGCGCGACCGGGCGGATGGCGGCCTGCGCGATCTCGTCCGGGCTCTTGCCCGTCATCATCGCCGCGCCCGCCGCCATCGCGGCCTCGGCGAAGGCGGGGGCCTTCTCGGCCATCATGGTGTGGTTCTCGCGCTTGTGGGCGGGCAGCACGCCCATCATTCCCATCATCCGCAGCGTCATCACCATCTGCGCCTCGGCCATCATGGTCCAGAAGGCCACGGCCGAGGTCCAGGGCTGGTAGGGCTTCATTGCAGTCCTCCGACATAGGCGGCCAGATCGTCCGTCCGCGCGCGTGTGAGCCGTTCGAGGCAACCCGCCGCGATCAGCCCGGTGATGCTTCCGGGCTGGAACGGCTGCGCCTCGGCCGCGCAGGCGAGGTCGCGGAACGCCACCCAGGCCCGCTGCGCCTCGCGCAGGGTCCGCTCGGGGGCGCCATCGCCCCGCGCGTCCATGCGCCGCGCGACCTCCAGCGCCTGGCCGTAGGCCCGGTTCAGCTCCGCGTCGGCGGCCCGCCACGCCTCGGCCGCGCAGGCGTTCATCTCGGCCTGCGTGGGCCGCGCGCCGCAGTCCTGCGCCGCGACCGGCCCCGCCGCCAGCGCCAGGAGGACGGCCAGCGCCCTCACAGCGGCCCGCCCACCCGGCCGTTGAACCCGTGCACCACCCGGTCGCCGCCAAAGGCGATCAGCCGCACCTCGCGCCGCTGCCCCGGCTCGAACCGCACGGCGGTCCCGGCGGCGATGTCGAGCCTGCGTCCCCGCGCCGCGTCCCGGTCGAAGTCCAGCGCCGCGTTCGTCTCGGCGAAGTGGTAGTGCGAGCCCACCTGCACCGGCCGGTCGCCGGTGTTGGCGACCATCAGCGTGATCGCCTCGCGGCCTTCGTTCAGCGTGATGTCGCCCTCGGCGGTGACGATCTCTCCGGGGATCATGCGCGGCTCCTTCAGCGGATCGGCTGGTGAACGGTCACGAGCTTCGTGCCGTCGGGAAAGGTCGCCTCGACCTGCACCTCGGGGATCATCTCGGCGACGCCCTCCATGACCTGCTCGCGCGTCACGACCTTCGCTCCCGCCTCCATCATGTCGGCCACGCTGCGCCCGTCGCGCGCGCCCTCCACCACGGCGTCGGTGATCAGCGCGATGGCCTCGGGATGGTTGAGCCGGACGCCGCGGGCGAGCCGCCTGCGCGCCACCTCGGCGGCCATGGAGATGAGAAGCTTGTCCTTCTCGCGGGGGGTGAGCTGCATTCTAAAGGGTCCACGTTTTCGGAAGGGCCGCGCCCGACAGCCGGACGATGAGCGGAACGAGCGCCTGGCGCAAGGCGAAGCCATCCGCCGCCAGCAGCCGCGCGAACAGCAACCCGTCCTCGATCATCCCCGCGCCACCCGTGCCCGCGCAAAGGGCGCGCGCCGCCGCCAGATGCGACTCGGCCCCCGGTCCCGCGACCACGACGGTCGCCATCGCCCGCGCCCCGCCGCCGACGCCCGCCCGGTCCAGCGTCGCGGCGATGTCGCCCTCGACGCGGAAGGCGTCCGCGAAGCGCAGCCGCCCGTCCCGCCGCACCTCCCACCGGTCCCGCAGCCGTCCCTCGCGCAGCACCTCCCCATGCGCGAGACGCCCAAAGACCAGCGGCTCCACCAGCAGCGCCGTCGCGTCCCCTTCCAGGTCCGCGAGCAGCCGCCGCTCCAGCCGCGCCCCGTCGTAAAGGATCGTCTCCTGCGGCAGCCAGTCGATCCGCGCGCCCGGCCCCGCCGAAAGTCGCGTCTCGACCCGCGCGGGCTCCGCCTCGCCGGCGCGATAGGCCCGCTCCGCCGCCTGCGTGGACAGCCGCAGCCGCGCCCCGGCCTCGGCCCGCGCTTCCAGCCGCATCCGGTCGCCCGAGGTCAGCCCCCCGGCGGTGTTGAGCGTCACCACCTCCAGCGCATCCCCCGCCCCGCGCGGGAACAGCGCCTTGAGCGAGCCCTGCGCCCGCAGATCCCCCAGCCGCGTCACCCCGCCCTGGGCGCGCGCGGACAGCCGCACCTCGCCTTGCGCGCGGGGGACCTGGGGCCGGGACAGGGGGACGGCGGCGTTCATGCGCGCCACCCTGACAGCCTTCCGGCCCGCCGCCTAGCGCCCTCTCGCCGCAGCGCAGCATTTTCCGCCGCCCGAGGCGGCCGCGCCACGCCTCAGGCCGCGAGGTCCGGCGCGGGCCGCACGCCGACGCCGTTGATCCGCCATCCCTCCGGCGTCTCGACCATCTCGTAGTCGAGGAGCCACCCCCGCCCCTCGGCGTCCTCCACCCGGACCGCCTGCCGCAGCGCGCCGTCCTCCTCGCGCAGCGCGCCCATCTCGGCGTCGCGGTTGTCCCAGACCATCGGATAGCCCCCCTCGACCATCCGCGCGAACCTCTCGGGCGTGCCGAACATCCCCTGGATCGTCGGGCTCGCATGGTCCCAGGCCCCCGCCACGTCGCGGGCGACGAAGTCCGACAACTGGTCTTCGATGACCTCGGCGATCTCCGCGCGGTCCTCCGCGTCCTGCGCCAGGGCGGGGCCGGCGAGGAGCATCACGGCAAGAATGGTCAGGCGGCGCATGGCGGGTCCTCCGGCGGGGGCTTGTCACTTGCGTGACACGTTCCCACCCTCACATAAGTTTCACCATCGCCACCGACAGGAGCCGCCATGCCCTACGCCATCACGCCCGAGGACGAGAGCGTCGAATCCGCGCTCCGCCGCATCGCGCGCGAGGAGGCGGCCCACGCGCTGGAGATGGTGCGCGCGACGGGCGACCTCGCCCCCCGCGTCCACGAGATGCGAAAGACCGTCAAGAAGCTGCGCGGCCTCCTGCGCCTCGCCCGCCCCGTCCTCGCCGTCGCGTCGGCCGAGAACGCCGTCCTGCGCGACGCGGGCCAGGGCCTCTCGGGCCTGCGCGACGCCGCCGTGCAGCTCGCCACCGCCGAGTCCCTGTCCGCCACCATCCCCTCCGACCGGCGCGAGGCCCTCCTCGCCCCCTTCCGCGCCGCCGCGGCCCACCACGACGCCCGCGCCGAGGCCGAGCTGCTCCCCCCCTTCGCCGACGTGATGGACTCCCTGATCCTGCGGTCCGAGGGCTGGCGCCTCCGGCGCGAGGGCTGGGACGCGCTGGAGCCCGGACTCAAGGCCACCTGGGCCGCCGCCCGCCGCGCCCTCAAGGCCGCCCGCCGCGAGCCCTCGCCCGAGGCGCTCCACGAATGGCGCAAGCGGGTGAAGGACCACTGGTATCAGGCCCGCCTGCTGCGCCCGATCTGGCCGGCGATGATGGACCCGCACATCAAGGCCGCCGACGACCTGGGCGAGGTGCTGGGCCTCGTCAACGACCTCGCCGTGTTCCGCGACCGCCTGGACGCCGCCGACCTCGCCCCCGTCCTCAAGTCCGAGGCGAAGGACCTCGCCACCCTCCGCCACGCCGAGCTGATGGCCCGCGCCCTGCCGCTCGGCCGCCGCCTCCTCGCCGGCGACGCCCGCGCGCTGACCGACCGCTGGGGGACGTGGTGGACGCTGCGCGACGCCGCCTAGCTCAGGCCGCCAGCCGCTCCTCGATCAGCCGCACCGTCTCCTCGACGCCATAGAGCGCCACGAAGCCGCCGAACCGCGGCCCCTCCGTCGCGCCCAGAAGCACCTCGTAAAGCCCCTTGAACCAGTCCCGCAGCGGCTGGAACCCGTGCTCGTTGCCCACCGCATAGACGATGGTCTGCAACTCCTCCGGGTCGTGCGACCCCTCGTGCCCCCGCAGCCGCGCCGCAAGGTCCACCATCGCGGCCCTCTCCTTGTCGGTCGGCGCGCGGAAGGTCCGCATGGGCTTCACGTGGTTCTGGAAATACCGCACGGCATACCCGGCGGCGGCGTCCAGACCCGGATGCGTCTCGGGGCTCGCGTCCGGCGCATAACGGCGCAGGTAGTTCCACAGCACCGCCTTCTCCTCCGCCCCCGACACGCTGGCGAGGTTGAGGAGCATCGCGAAGGGCACCACCATGTCCGACGCGGGCGGGTTCCCCCCGTGGATGTGCCACACCGCGTTCCCGAGCTGCTGCTCCGGCGTCTGCTGGGGATAGCCCCGCAGGCTCTGGTGATACTCGTCCACGTTGCGCGGGATCACGTCCCAGTGCAGCCGCTTCGCCGTGCGCGGCTTCTGGAACATGAAGTAGCTCAGCGACTCGGTCGCCGCATACTCCAGCCACTCGTCGATGGTCAGCCCGTTCCCCTTCGACTTGGAGATCTTGCCCCCTTCCTCGTCGAGGAACAGCTCGTAGACCATGTGGTTGGGCGCCCGCCCCCCCAGCACCTCGCAGATGCCGTCGTAGATCGGCGTGTTGGTGCTGTGGTCCTTCCCGTACATCTCGAAGTCCACGCCCAGCGCCGCCCAGCGCGCGCCGAAATCGGGCTTCCATTGCAGCTTCACGTGACCGCCCGTCACCGGCAGCGTCCAGTCCCGCCCGGACCCGTCGTCGAAGGTGATGGTGCCCTCCCGGGCGTTGACCTCCTTCAGCGGCACGTAAAGCACCCGCCCCGTCTCCGGGTGGATCGGCAGGAAGCACGAATAGGTCTGCTGCCGCTCCTCGCGCAGCGACTTCAGCATGATCGCCATGATGTCGTCGTACCGCTCCGCCGCCAGCCGCAGCGTCGGGTCGAACGCGCCCGAGCGGTAGAACTCCGTCGCCGACATGAACTCGTACTGGAACCCGAAGGTGTCCAGGAACCGCCGCAGCATGGCGTTGTTGTGGTGGCCGAAGCTCTCGTGCGTGCCGAATGGGTCCGGCACGCTCGTCAGCGGCTGCTGCAGGTGCAGCCGCAGCATCTCGGCGTTGGGCACGTTCTCCGGCACCTTCCGCATCCCGTCGAGGTCGTCGCTGAACACGATCAGCCGCGTCGGGATGTCCGAGATCACCTCGAAGGCGCGGCGGATCATCGTCGTCCGCAGCACCTCGCCGAAGGTGCCGATATGCGGCAGCCCCGACGGCCCGTAGCCCGTCTCGAACAGCACGTGGTCCTTGGCCGGCGCCGAACCCCCTCGGGCCTCCACCCGCTTCAGCAGCGCGCGCGCCTCCTCGAAGGGCCAGGCCCTGGACACCATCGCCGCGTCGCGGAGAGAGGACATGGATCGCGCTCCTTGGATCGGATCGGGGGAAACGAAGGGGCCGGGGACGGCCGGGGGCCTCCCTATTGCCGGGGGGGCCGCGCGTCAATAAACCTGACCCGGACCCAAAGGACGATGCCCCATGCCCGAGACCACCATCCTTTCGCCGCAGGACTCGTTGGTGGCGATCATGCTCGCGGTCTCGGTGGCCGACGGCAACGTGCGGACGGCCGAGCTGCTGCAGATCTCCAACCTGATCGAGAACCTGCCCGCCTTCGCCGACTACGACGGCGCCAAGCTCCAGGCCATGGGGCCGATGATGCTGCGCCTGATGAACGACGACGACGGCCTCGACCGCCTGTTCGAGCTGGTGCGCCGCTTCCTGCCCGAGCGGCTGTGGGAGACGGCCTACGCGCTGGCCTGCGACGTGGCCGCCGCCGACGGCCGCATCAGCGGCCCCGAGGCCGACATGCTGGAGGCCGTCCGCGAGGAGCTGAGCCTCGACCGCCTCCACGCCGCCGCCATCGAGCGCGGCGCGCGCGCGCGCTACCAGCGGGTCTGAGCCCCCGCGTCCACCGCCGAGGGGGGCTCTGCCCCCCGTCTCCTGCGGAGCCTCCCCCCGGGATACTTGGAGCCAAAGAAGGCCAGGAGCGCGCGGTGGC
>NZ_JAGGJP010000022.1 GCF_017872975.1 Rubellimicrobium aerolatum | reverse complement strand
CTGCTCGTCACTGAACCTGCTTCGCTTCATGTCCGATCCCTTCCGTTGGGTCCGGATTCCAGCAGCCCCTAGAGGAGAAACAAGGGGTCAGGTCAAAGGCTACTACAATCGCGCTCGCATCCACTCGGCTCTCGGCTATCTCACGCCCGAACAGGCCGAGCAGATGGCGAGCTAACCCCGTGTCCACCGAAGCGGGGGAAGATCACCTGCCTTTCCGTACTGCTGTCGCCCCAACCTAGCGCTCCCGCACGAGTGCCTCTTCAAGAGCGGGCCGGCGGTGTCTCCGGGCTGTCAGGTCACCGTGGCGGAACCCTGTAGCATCCAGCCAATAGATCGTATCGAGGTTTTGCCATCGCTGCTCCCAATCGGTTTCTGCGGGATCATCCTGTGGGAATCCCTTGAAGCAGCGAATGCCACCAAGAGTCACGGAGCCACCGACGCCCTTGCCGAATTTCTGAAGGAAAACAGCCATGATGAGCTTGCGGCTGAGCTCCTCCGGTCGGGCATCTTCAGGATTATGCACCAGGTGAGCCACCCGCGCAGCGAACGTGGTCACGGCCTCGGCCCTGCTTTGGCGGCCAGCCTCTTTCTGCGCCCGCCGCTCTATCGTACGTCGCACCAGTTCGGCTTCCAAATTGATGTAGGCGTCGAGCTCTGTGAAGTTCGCTGCGCCCGCTCCCGGCCGACGCGGAACAAGATCATGTTGTATCAAGCGTTTTAGCAGACGAGCGCCTTTAGGTGTCATATAGGCCTGTCGAAATCTGCCAATCAGGATCAAGCCTTCCAAGTCTTCCGGTCGCAGATCCGGGAACAAGCGGTAATCGGCCCACCCGCTTGGCCTGACCCCATCCAGATGCAGAGCAGCCAATTCAACAAATTCTCTGAACGTGTCGATCGCAATCCTCAACCGAATTTCTGGAACCTTGCGGAACACTTCCACGGTGGCAAGACAGACAGAAGGGTCGATAAGGTTGGGCATTTGCATGAGTCTCGATCTTGGCTTCTTTAAAGCTTGGGGCCCACGAACCCGGTTGCTGGAGCACTCCGGCCAAAATTGGGCAGGTGCCTGCGCCGCCTATCATTTCTGCTCAAAGGTAATCCGACAGGCTAGCTTGGATACCTTATCACATGCGCCAAAAGCAATCGACTGGAGCATCGCTGGCCTGCCCTCAACCAGTCCACTGCTAAACGTCGACCTTCCATCTGATCTGGACTTCGCATCTTTTCAAACCCGCTGGATCAGAGCGTACACCGTCGTGTGGAGTCTAAGATGGTCTTGAGCCGCCCACTGTTCTACAGCGGGAGCCCGGACCCTGCCTTCTCCATGTCGAAGGTGGCCCGCTTCATGCCTTGATATCGCCATATGGTCCAAGTTTAGCGACGGTTGTGCTGTCGGTTCATGTCGCGTGGCGCCGAGTCAGTGGCGCTCGTGCCACAGACCAGGGACGAGTGTCATGCCCTATGTCCCGCAGCACGCAACTAGTGGAATGGAGGGCGCCGGTGTGGCAGCGGACGTCCGGCCCCTTGCTTTGAGTGAGTGCTTTATGTCGGTAGGTGATCTTCGTTCCCATAGCCGTTCCGGCGCAGCAGTCGTTGCCGCTGCTGGCCTGATCCTGTTGGCTGCACGGCTCCCAGTTGCCGCCGGAACGCTCGAGCTTGAAGGCTTCGAGGATGATCCGATCGAGTTGTGCAACTACCCAGACTCAGAATGGGTCATGGAGCATCTGTATGACAAAAGCCAGTTCGAAGACATCTGGCGTTCGACAATGATCCTTTTTGTGTCGAATTGCATGCCAACTGCGGGACTGCCTCTCTATGACCGATTCCCCAATCTAACCGACGCCGAACTCTTGGCCTTGATCTTCAACGGAGCTGGGACTCTCCCGGCAGTGGCTGTGAAGGCGACCAGTCCGACCACTACGACGCATCCCGACGATCTGCCGACAGAGGCTTCGCTCCCCGAGGGCTCCACTCCTTGGATACCGGCGGGCTGGATCCCTGAGACTGAAACGTGGGAAGAAGATTTCGGGCAGCCCTGGACAACCGTGATCACTTCGCATCCGACAGATGGGTCTGCTGATCCCTTGGGTCCGGTCACGCCGACACGCGTCGTTCCGCCTCTGCCCGTGCCAGTGCCGGCATCTGGCCTCATGCTAGTTTCCGGACTCCTAGCCCTATTGGGCGCCATGTCACAAGGGCGCCGATGCAGGCTCTGATCCTACATCGATCAACATCTTTCAGCCGCAATCCTCGAACCCTATGACTCAAAGCCTTGGCGTTGTTGCGTAACCCATGAGCGAGGGGGCTCGCGCGGCGGGTCTGCCTGCTTATTTGGGCGGCCATGAGCAAGCCTGCCCCCGCCCGCTACCGCACGACGACCTGGTCCAGCTACAACGCCGCCCTGCGCAGGCGTGGCTCCCTGCTGGTCTGGCTGGATCTCGAGATGGAGTGGCTTGCGCCTGCGAGCCATCGCGCGGGTCGACCGCAAACCTTCTCCGATGCCGCCATTCAGTTCTGCCTCAGCATTAAGGTCCTGTTCGGGCTCGCTCTGCGGCAGACGATTGGGATGGTGGCGAGCCTGCTCGAGTTGGCGGGCCTCGACTGGCCGGTGCCGGACTACTCCACCCTGTGTCGGCGGCAGAAGACCGTCACCATCCAAGTTCCATTCCGCCGGTCGCACGGCAATCTCAACCTGCTCGTCGACAGCACCGGGGTGAAGATGCGGGGCGACGGTGAGTGGCAGGTCCGCAAGCACGGGCCCGGCCGCAGGCGGCAATGGCGCAAGGTGCATCTGGCGATGGATGCGGCCACCGGGGATATCCGGGCAGTGGAGTTTACCCCCAGCCGTGAAGGCGACAGCCCTGTCCTGCCAGGCCTGCTGGCGCAGATCCCGGTGGACCAGCCCATCGGCACAGTGACGGGCGACGGCGCTTACGACACCCGGACCTGTCACACCGCGATCAGCGACCGAGGCGGTACGGCCGTCATCCCCATCCGTCGAAACGGTCGAGCCTGGAAGGAAGACTGCCCCGCTGCCAAGGCGAGAAACGAGACCCTGCGGGCGACCCAACGCTTCGGTCGAGCCCTCTGGAAGCGACTGACGGGGTATCACGCCCGCAGCCGGATTGAGGCTCAGATGCGGCGCCTCAAAAGCTTCGGAGAGCGCATCGCCTTACGAGACCCCGATCGCCAAGCCGCCGAGATCCACACACGCATCGCCCTCATGAACCGCTTCTCGGCCTTGGGCAGGGCCGAAATCACGCGCGTCGCCTGATCTCGAGGGGAAAGGGGCGAACTCGGCCTCAACTCGAGTTGCGCAACAACGCCGGTGTCAAGGCTGAAACGGAGACCAGGCACCTTGGCCGGAGCCCCCGGCCCGACCCCCGGGGGCTCCTCCCGCCACCACCAGGACCGGCAGTCCGTTGCCCCAGGGTTTAGAGATAACCAAAGGGGTGTCATCGGGCGGCCTGAGGCTCTGCTGCCTTACAGGTCCGGCCATCCCCGTCCTTCTTGACGACGAGTTGTTCGCGCGTGGCGTCGACCTGCGACCTGCCGATGATGCAGACCAAGCTCATGCGCGCGTCCGACAGCACGGGTTGCCGAGGTCCCCACCGGCACCACCCTCCTCGCCGCCGCGATCGTCATCGCTGCAGGCGTCCTCATCATCTGTCGCGAAGCGCGCCTGGCGCTGGAGCGGGCGCGGGAGCGGGCGGCGGGCCGGAGCGAACCCTGACTTTGTGGTAACCGGTTGGTAAAGTCGGCGTGCGACGATCGGCATCATGACCGACTCACACGCCCGCATTCCTGCCCTCACCGCGCTCGAAGGTGAGGTTCCCTTCGGCTTCGACGAGATGTTCTTCTCCCGCACCGATGCGCGCGGCGTGATTCGCTCGGGCAACCGCGTGTTCCAGCGGGTCTCGGGCTTTGCCTGGGACCGGCTGATCGGCGCGCCTCACAAGCTCGTCCGCCACCCTGCGATGCCCAAGGCGGTGTTCCACCTCATGTGGGATCGGATCAAGGCCGGGCTCGCCACCGGTGCCTACGTCCGCAACCAATCCGAGGACGGGCGCAGCTACTGGGTCTTCGCGGTGATCGTGCCCCTCGCCGACGGCTATCTGTCGGTCCGCATCAAGCCAGGGAGCAAGCTTCTCGCCCAAGTCAAGGCGCTCTACGCCGACCTCCTGACCGAGGAAGTGGCCAGCGTCGCCTCGGCCGACAGCGCCCGCCAACTCCTCGCCCGTCTCGCTCAGGCCGGCTTCCCGGGCTACGACGCCTTCCAGGCCCGCGCCCTGGGGGCCGAGGTGCTGCACCGCAGTCATGTCACGGGCCGCCCCGTGCCCTCCGTCGCCGAGGCGCTCGCGACGGCCGAGGCCGCTGATGGCCACGAGACGGAGCTCGATGCCCTCAGGGCAATGTTCGACGTCGCACGCATGATTGCCATCAACCTTCGGATCGCCTCCTCCGAGCTGGGCGACCTCGGCCGGCCGGTCAGCGCGATCTCCTCCAACTTCGCGGTCCTGACCGATGACATGACCACTTGGCTGCAAAGCCGCGCCCTGAGCGGCGAGGGGGGCTTCGCCTCCATTGCCCGCTCGCTCGGCGACGGTCTCTTCCTCCGCAACGCCGCCGCCATCCTGGCCGAGATGGCGGAGCTCTTCGCCCACGACGAGGAGATCGGGGGCACCGACCCGGCCGAGGAGGCCGCCCGCCTCAACGACATCGCTGCGCAGTACCGAACTCGCGCCGCGGCCAGCCTGCAGCGCGTCACGCGCGAGGCGCAGGGGATGGAGGCTCGCCTGTCCGAGATGAGAACCCATGTCTCGGGCCTCAACTCGATCCGGATGCTGTGCCGGATCGAAGGAGCGGTCCTGCGACGCGCAGGCGGCTCGCTCGACCAGATCGTGACCCAGCTCGACCGCTTCCAGGACGAGATAGCCGGCCACCTCGCCCGCAGCACGGAGCTCGGCATCCGCATACGCCGGGCCGCTGCGGTGCTCTGATGCGACCCGGGCGATTCGAGGCGCGCAAGCTCTTCAGCCTACCAAGGCGCTCTGTTGCGGAAAGCCGGCTGAGGGCGAGCTTCCCCTAATCCCCAACTGTTTTCGCAACACGCCTGGTCTTGGGCGTGCCGAGGGCGGTGAAGCGGTTGAGGAGGGCGGCGCAGATCTGAAGTCGGCGGTTTGGCGTCAAAGGTTCGGGCTGAGAGCCGCTCCCCCATGAGCTTCAGGCATTGCATCTTGGCCTCGATGAGACTTCGTCGGTGATTGCCGCTCCACTTTTTCCAAAGGGCTCGTCCGAGATGGCGCGTGGTCCGCAGGATCGCGTTGCGCGCCTAGCCTCCTGGTGTGGTTTCTTTTCAGGGTCGTCCGTTGCGGCGGGTGTCGTAGTTGAAGTCGGCTGACGATCAGGCCTGCCCCGCCCCCGGCAGGAACCGGTACACGCTCGACCGCGCGATGCCGAGCCGGCGTGCGATGGCCGTGGGGCTGAGCCTCTCCTCCGTGTGCAGCCGACGCACCTCCTCCGGATCGATCTTGGCTTTCCGGCCCGTGTAGACGCCGCGCGCCTTGGCGGCGGCGATGCCCTCCATCTGCCGCTCGCGGCGCAGGTTGGTCTCGAACTCGGCGAAGACGCCCAGCATGTCGAGGAAGGCCTTGCCGGCGGCGGTGGAGGTGTCCACCGGCTGCTCGGTGGCGCGCAAGCTGACGCCCTTGGCCCTCAGCTCGTGGACGAGGTCCTGCAGGTCCTTGAGGGAGCGCGCGAGCCGGTCGATGCGGGTGACGACCAACGTGTCGCCGGGGCGGAGGAACTGGAGCAGCAGCTCGAGCTCGGTGCGGCCTTCGCGCGAGGTCCCGGTCCGCTTCTCGGCACGGATCACTTGGCAGCCGGCCTGCCGGAGTGCCATCTCCTGCAAGGAGAGGTCCTGGTCGGTCGTGGACACGCGAGCATAGCCATAGAGGGTCATAGGCGAGGCATTCTGTCTTGTTGGGCTCTAGACCCGCTCACGCTACTGTCCGACACGCCCCAAAGCAACCCTATTTGGACGCATGCAGGTGTCCGATGCGGCTGCTCGGCTGGGGTATACCCTAAGTGACAGCTGGTAGACGTCAAGCTGGAGGGCAATCCCCATTCTCGTGTCCAGACCTATCCAGGTGGAAGAACCTTCCCGCGCCCACTGGACCCATGACAATGGTTGCGACCTATGTGATCCAGATGTTAGGCTTGGTGAACGAGGTCGAGGGAGGTGCCGGGCCATGCCATCGCAGCGGGTCAAGATCGTGGAAGGGGGCAAGCTGGTCATCCCGGCCGCGTTCCGCCGCGAGATGGGGATTGCGGCCGGGGACACGGTCGTTGTCGAGCTGGACGACGGAGAACTCCGGGTCCGCTCGCTGGCGGCGGCCATCCGGCGCGTGCAGGCGCGCATGCGCGAGCTCAATCCCGAAGGGCGGCTCCTGTCCGAGGAGCTGATCGCCGACCGGCGCGCGGAGGCGGAGCGTGAGTGACGTCGCTGGACCCGAGACCGGTAGGGCGACGGGAACGGGAGGAGGGCAAGGCCCCTACGTGCTCGACGCCTCCGCTCTCATGTGCCTCATCAACGGCGAGCCCGGGGCCGAGCGCGTGGCGGCCGTGCTGTCCCAAGCCGTCATCTCGACCGTGAACCTCGCCGAGGTGGCCACCAAGCTGAACGACCTCGGGGCCGACGCGGCCACCGCCCGCGCCCTTCTCGCGCCGCTTCACCTCGCCGTGGCGCCCTTTGACGAGGCTGGGGCCTACGCCACGGGCGCGCTGCGGGCCGCGACACGGGGGCAGGGCCTGTCCCTGGGCGACCGGAGCTGCCTGGCCCTGGCTGCGAGCCGCAAGGCCACGGTCCTGACCACCGACAAGGCCTGGGCGACAGTGGGTGACCTGGTCGGGGTGGCTGTGGAGATGCTCCGCTGAGCGGTCACGAGGCCAGCCGACAGCGCCAAGATGACCACCGCGCTCCTCGACCGGCTCACCCATCGCTGCCACAGTCTGGGGATCGACAAACCTTGCTTGGTACGCAGAAGCGGCCCTGACCAAGGTTGCGGTGGCAAGAGCCGCTGCGCAAAAGAATGCGAGCAACGCCGGAGCGAAGACTGACATGCCCATCGAAGACGAGACAGGGTTGCGAGCGCTCCTGGCGCAAACCCGGATCACGGCGATCACGGTGGACACGAGCATCTTCGACGAAAAGGGTCTTCAGCTGAACTCTGGGGCGCTGCAAGCGCTGTCGAGCCTGAAGGATCGACCGTTCGACTTCCTCATGTCTGGCACCATCGCGAAGGAGGTGCTGGCACACCTCGAACGGGGCGCCAAAGAAGCACTGTCCGCGGCAAAGAAGGCAATCGGTCAGGCGCTTAACGCTTTCGAAACCGCAACGCCGAGCCGAGACGACCTACTCGCATCGGTGACAGGTGGGCGCGACACCGCGGCCGCGGCGAGACAGCGTTGGCAGGACTTCGTTGATAGAACAGGGTGCGTAATTCTGGACGACGCCGCACTGGTGGACACCGCGACGCTCTTTGCCGGCTACTTCGCGGGTGATCCTCCCTTCGGGTCCGGTAAGAAGAAGAACGAGTTTCCTGACGCGCTGGCGCTGCACGCCTTGGAGCGCGAGGCGGTTCGACGCGACGGCGGCATCCTGGTCGTCTCCAAAGACGGTGACTGGCGGGCCTTCTGCGAGCGCTCTAAGCGTCTCTATGTCGTGCGGGAGATCGAGGAGGCGCTTGGCCTCATCACCAACGCCCCGTTGGGCCTGCGAAAGGCAATCTACGAATGGCTGGCCGAGGGCGATGACGGCAGCGAGGAGATCCGGCAGAACATAGCGGACCATATCGAGCGGACCGAGTTTACCGCCAATGCCTATCCGTCGTCGGGCGAGGTGGAAATCTATATCTGGGGCGCGGAGCTCCAGAGCGTCGAGTGGCCCGAGGAGGCGGACATCGACATCATCGACGTTCAAAGCGATACCGAGGTGATGCGGGTTGTGGTCAGTTTGCCCGTGAGCCTCACAGTAAAGGTGCATGTGGAACTGAATTTCTCGGTCTGGGACAGCGTGGACAAGGAGTCCCTAGGGATGGGTGGACGCGAAATCGAGGTCGAGGAAGAGTTCGCCACCCGAGCGACGATCACGCTCGGCGTCTACCATCAGGGGACCGCCGACGAAGAGTTCGCATTCCTCGAGGGTGCGCTCGAGGGTCGGTTCCACGAGATCGAGATGGGCGAGGTCGACATTTTCGAGCCTTGGGATCGCGACGATCACGATGCATAAGCGCTAGTAAGCGCCCATGCTTCTACCCTTGGGACGACAGTTTCCGAGGCGAACTCGATGAGGGCGCGACCGGGAGAGACAGGCGGCAATCATCAATAGTGGTCAAGCCACTGCTTAGCTGGGCAGTCCGCGCAACGCGGCATCATCCAAGCTGAGACAATCAAGCTGCCTCGCGTTGATCCCCGGTCAGGAACTGGTCCGCGACCTGCTGCCCCATGCCGTCGACCAGAGTGCGCGCGATGCCTGGAAGCTCCTTCACAGCGCGCCGCACCTCCGTCAGGTCGACGAGTTCAGTGGTTTCGGGCCCGTCGATGCGGGTGATGCGGTCGCGGCCGAGGAGCAAGCCCGCCTGACCGAGCGCGTTGTGGGACTGCGCGGCCATCGCGGCGCTCACGAACGGCCCCGCCCAGAGGAGCTTCCCCCCGACCCGGGCCCAGCGGCCGACGCGGAAGCGCTCGCGCCCCGTGCCAAGGCTCAGGACGTGGAGTTGCCGCCGCTCGATGGCGAAGCAGGAGAGTGCATCCACCACCCCCACCATAACCGGATTGTTGGCCCAGATGCCGCCGTCGAGGAGAGCATAGCCGTCCCGCTCGACCGCCCGGTAGACAGTGGGCGCAGCCGCGGTGGCAATGCCAACGTCGACCATCCGTTCACGGCCGTCGCGCTTGTAGTCGGGGTGGTGGGGGGTCTTGTAGACGTAGGGCTCACCGTAGCGCCCCTCGAAAGCAGAGATGCAGAGCGGCACCTGCGAGTTGCCGAATGTCTCGTGGCCCAGGATGCGGCGCAACTCCGCCTCGAGGACACGGCGGTCGTGGGTGATTCCCACCCAGCCGAAGGCCGAGCGTAAAGGCCGGGTGATCCAGTTGCCCGGCGGGAACACCCTCTCGCCGCGCTCGATGTAGAAGGCAGCGATCTCCCGGGCCGAAAGCCCATGACCGAGCCCGAGCGCGATGATGCCGCCCGTAGATGTTCCCGCGATCATGTCGAAGTGCCGCCCGATGGGCTCGCCACCGAGGTAGCGTTGCTCGATCTCGGCCAGAACCAAGGCCGGCAGCAGGCCCCGGATGCCGCCCCCGTCGATGGAGAGGAGCTTAAACGGCCTCTCCTCCGGCCAAGGCTGCGCAGGCCTCAATGTCGTTCTCGTGCCTTCGGAGCGCCGGGGGACCGTGTGATCGTAGTCGGCCTCACGCATGAGCCTTCTCCTTGTCGGGTTCGGGGTGCGTGCCGCCCCCGTGCCATTCGCCTGTGGCCTCCCAGAGCTCGTAGTTCCAGAGCCACCGCTCGGCCCAGGGGATCGTGGTCCGAGCGATCAGGAGGCTTCCGTCCCACTCGCGCAGGCGCGGGTCGAAAAGGCAAAGCGGAGAGCCAGCCAAGTCGGACAGGTCGAAGTAGACGTGGGGCAGGGGAGCCTCCTCAGCCGCATCCGGGTTCGGCACCAGCCTAGGGCGGAGCGCCCGCACCTCGGGCATCAGCCGGCACATCTCGCGCCGGCCCGGGAGCGGCAGCCCGTACTGAATGAAGAGGTGGAATTTGCGTTCGAAGCCAGTGAGATCCCCGAACCAGACGACAGTACCAGGCCCGATCCCCGGCACCGCCTCGAACCCCGGCCAGAGGGCGCGCATCGCTCTCACCTGCTCCTCGAGCGAGATCAGTTCTCGGGCCATGTCCAGGTTCCCCCGAAGTTGGTGTTGCGCGGCGCCCGCACAGGCTGCGCCGGTGCGATGCGCGGCGCCAGGAGGACCGGGGCCGTCAAGGCCGCTGGAGCCGGAGACGCCGGCCGGGTCGTAGAGGGCTCGTGAGGTGCCACCTCGCGCACGATCTCGGCCATGGCATCGCGGGCCGGGGCCTCACCGAAGAGCTCGACGAGGATGTCGGACCGCTCCTTCATCGACTCCGCACGCTGAAGGTCATCGAGCCTGCGGGCCAGGCGCTCGAGGTCGCTAATATAGAGCCGCTGGTCCTCGAGGGTGGCGGGCCAGCGGTCGGTGAAGCGGTCCTCGGGATCGCGCGGGTTGCGCACGTCGATCAGCACGCCTGCGTCCTGGGCCGCTTGAAGGCGCCGGCGGAGGTGGTCCACGGACTCGGTCAACGCCTCGGTGAGCGTGCGCCCGGGCCGCGCGGCCTCGAGCACGATGGAGGAGATCATCACCGAGGGTGGCATCCGCACCCCGTCGCGGAGCCGATAGGATAGGAGCCGGTTGCGCTTCATGAGCTGGAGGGCGACCACCGTGGTCGACTTTCCCCCCACCTCCGAGGAATGCGCCGGCACGGGCTCGGACTCGGCCGCCGCGATGGCGATGGAGCCCGGATCCATCCTCTTGCGGATCTCCGCGTAGTCCTCGGCAAAGACCCAGTCCGGCGGGTTGCGCTCGTTGAACTCCTCGGCGAAGCCGTAAGCGTTCATCCGCACCATGCGGTCCATGTACCGCGGCTCCTCTGGCTTGGCGTGCGGGATCACGCTCCGGCGGGGGCTCAGCGGCTCGACCAGGATCGAGGGCGTGAGGTCGACGTGCATGCCGTCGGCGTACTCGACGGTGACGCAGCGGGTCTGGCGCCGGGTGCAGTCGTGGTAACGGGAGTCCGGCTCGCCCTTCACCGCTTGGAAGAGCATGTCGAGGACCACGTTCGGCGGCGTGGAACGCGGGAGGCGCAGCTCGACTACGATGTCGATGTCGTAACCGTCCTCACGATAGCGGGCCCGGATGGTGGCTCCGATCGCCATCGAACCCTGGACGTAGAAGAGGACGACGAGGTGCTCGAGGACGCTGCCGGCGCGCTCGATGTGGGCCTCAAGGGCGGCTTTGCGGTCGCAGGCGAGCGCGTGGTAGCTCGGCGGCAGCTCGACGCGAACGGCCACGAGCTTGAGGAGCCGGTCAACGATGGTCTCGGGTCGGCGAAGGCGGGCTAGGTCGTTGAGCTTGTTCATTTCGAGGCAGTCCTTCTGTCCCGTCGTGGCTTCGCGACCTTCGACCGTTTTCAGCTTGGGCCATCGCCGAGTATCGCTACTCCGAACTCGACGTTGAGGAACCAGTTGTCAAGGACTCCTTGTGCGCCTACACCGAACCAAAGCAAGAAAGTCATGCGGGGAGGGGAGTCTTGGCCACGCCAATGGGGGAGCGGCTCAGGTCGCTGCGCAAGGAGCGGGGTCTGACCCTCGATCAGCTCGCGCAGATGTCGGGGTCGAGCAAGAGCTACGTCTGGGAGCTCGAGAACAAAGCCCCGCCCAGGCCCTCGGCGGAGAAGCTCTCCGGCATCGCTGCGGCTCTCGGCACCACCGTCGACTTCCTGATCGGCACGCCGATCAACTCGGAGGCGGACCTTGCGCCCGAGGACAAGGTCTTCTTCCGGCGCTACGTGGCGCTCGATCCCAAGACTAAAGCCAAGCTGCAGAAGACTTTGGATCTCTGGGACGACGAGTGAGTTCACAGGCGGACAGAGGACCGGACTGGTGGGCCAACAAGGCCTCCATGATCCTGCGCCAGTCCCTTGGTGAGGATCGCTTCCCCATCGACGTCGAGCGGCTCGCCCTTGAGTGGACGCCGGTGATCGATCGCGACGCGCCCGTCACGCGAGTCTCAGAGAGGCCCCTCGACGGGTGTGACGGTGCGCTGGTCGACGGACGCCGCCGCGGTAAGGGATGGGGCATCGCCTACAGCGACGCCATTCGCCATCCGGGGCGGCGCCGGTTCACGGTCGCCCACGAGCTGGGTCACTTCCTGGTCCACAGGCACCTTGCGCCCGACGGAGGCTTCCGCTGCTGGCCCGAGGACATGGCCACCTGGGATCATGAGAGAAGCCCACAGGAGGCGGAGGCCAACCGCTTCGCCGCGCGCCTCCTCATGCCGCTCGATGACTTCCGCCGGCAGGTGCCGGCGCGCGCTAGGGTGAGCCTTGCCGAGCTGGGGCGGCTCGCAGAGGAGCGTTACGGTGTTTCAATCACAGCCTGCGTCCTGCAATGGCTGAGCCTCACGGAGAGGCGCGCCGTTCTGGTGATGTCTCGCGACGGCTATGTGCTTTGGGGGAAGTCGAGCACTCCCGCGCTGCGCTCGGGCGCGTTCTTCCGCACGCGGGGAAGATCCCCAATGGAAGTTCCGACGGCTTCACCAGCTGCCACCGGAGCCTCGGAAATTCCACCCGATGGCGTGAGCCACCCGGCGGGGGTTTGGTTCTCGGGAGAGCCGGTCGTGGAGGAGGTAATCGTCTCGGACCGCTATGACCTTGGGCTTTCGCTCCTGCACCTCGAAGACCGCGTCAGGAACTTCGAACAGCGGGAGGAAGAGGCTCTCGATACCTTCGATCTCATGGAACAGCGGTCAAACCGCTAGCCAAGGGTTTGCCACATAATCTAAATTCTATTAGCGGAGCTGACCATACAGGTGAAATGTCCAGCGAGGACTGTTCGCCACCGAGACCATGCTCGTGAGGCTAGCCCGGCTGCGATCAGCTGGCCGGCAACGGGTCCGTGCCCTCGCTGAGGATAGCGAGGTAGCGGCGGTACCCGAAGACGCGACCGCGCCGCCGGCCCGTGACCTCCTCGACGATGCCGAGGCGCTCGAGATCGGCCAGCGCGGCGTTCACGGTCGGCGCAGACAGGCCGGTCCGCGCGACGAGCTGGTTGCTCGTGACGTAGGGGGTTTGCTGCATCAGCTCGTGCACGCGGAGTGCCGAGCCCGCGCGGTCGCTCTCGGCCGTGATGCGCTCGCGGTCCTGGCGGAATAGCTCGACGATACAGGTCGCCGCGTCGAAGGCTTGGTTGGCGGTCTCGGCGACGCCGTCGAGGAAGAACTCGAGCCACGCCTCCCAGGCGCCCCGCTCGCGGACCTCTTGGAGGAGCCGGTAGTAGTCGGCGCGGTGGGTCTTGAGGTAAAGGCTGAGGTAGAGGAGCGGCTTGCGCAGCACGCCGTGGACGCAGAGGTAGAGCGTCACAAGTAGGCGCCCGATGCGCCCGTTGCCGTCGAGGAACGGGTGGATGGTCTCGAACTGCACGTGGAGGAGCCCGGCCTTGATGAGGGCCGGCAGCTGCGAGCGCTCCTCGTGCATGAAGACCTCGAGCGCCCCCAGACATGCGTCGAGCTCGGTGACGGGCGGCGGGACGAAGAGGGCATTGCCGGGGCGGCTGCCGCCGATCCAGTTCTGCGAGCGGCGGAACTCGCCGGGATCCTTGGTGCCGCCTCGCCCACTTTGCAGGAGGCGGGCGTGCATCTCGCGGATGAGCCGGAGCGAGAGCGGCAGTTCCTCCAGGCGCTCAAGCCCGAACATCATCGCGTCGACGTAGTTCGACACCTCGCGGACGTCGTCGATCGGCTCGCCGGCCTGGGCTTCGGTCTCGAGCCGAAGGAGATCGGTCAGGGTCGATTGGGTGCCCTCGATCTGCGACGAGAGCACCGCTTCCTTGCGGACGTACATGTAGAGAAACAGCTCCTGGCGCGGCAGGAGCACGGTGATGCCGTCGAGCCGGCCCAGGGCGCGCTCGGCGAGGCCGAGGCGGTGAAGCAGCGAGAGCACGTCCACGGCCGGGTCGGGTGGCAGCGGCGGGGGTACGAAGGCGCGCACGACCTCACCGGCCACGGGCGTCTCGACAAGGCGGCCGAGCCGGCCGTTGGGGGGTGGAGCGTCAGCCATGTCCGGACCATGACTGGAACACGTTGTTTAAGCAACAGGCCATCGGCTTAAATAGCCGGGCTGCTAAGGTAAGCCGCCTTAAACAACGGAAGCGTCAGGTTCACGGTAGGCGCGGCAACCAGGGCGATGGCCCCCCTTTTTGGCAGCTGCCGCGGCGCTGTCGAGAGAGGCACGGCTCCAGTCCAAGTGCCCCGCATCCGACAAGCGCTCGATCAGTACACGGTGCAGGCCTGCCCAAACACCCACCTCCTGCCAGTCCCACAGACGACGCCAGCACGTCATGCCAGAGCAGCCCAGCTCGCGCGGCAGCATCTCCCACGGGATGCCGGAGCGCGGACGAAGATGATGCCGGCCAGGACTACGCAGTTGCCGCAGCAGGGTCGCCGCCCTTGGGCTTCAGTAGGTCGGGAGGCAGAAGCGGCGCAAGAACCGCCCAGAGATTGTCGGACGCAAGGGGCTTGCTCATAGGTCCTCAATACTTAAACACCGGTTTCATTAGATGTTCTTAGTGATGAGAAGAGGTTCGGCGTCCTTCAATTCCTTCGTAACCGACCCAAGCTCAGTAATGGCGGTGACATACGCCCCGCCGATGCCATGCTTTGAGACTTGTAACAGGCCCTTAAATCCTCCTTCGCTGATCATGCCGATCTCTTCCAATAAACAGATTGGCAGTTGCCGGTTGCTATTAAAGCGGCGATCCGGACTGCCATTCTTGTTCACGTATTTCCATGTCTGCCCTACAACCTTGGCGTCAGACGGGGCGGAGTCCATAATCATGCGCTGATCGCGAACGGCAGTGCGCATGTTTTCATAGCGCACCGCGCCGAACCGTTTGTTTTCTTCTATAAGTAGGCAGTCCGGGAAGAAGTAGCAGTTCTTTCCGTCAATGACGATCATAGGCGGAGTGATGTTCGAGGCGATGCCCTTGGGCAGAGCGTAGGAGACAGCCGTCTCTTTACTGTCCACCAGCTCCGAGGCGCCAGAGTTCTTCTTCCAAGCATGCAAGTTCGTGATGTCACCCTTTGCCTTAACGAACCACATCTTGTGAGCGTTCGCGATCCGGTCAATCGCGTCCAAGAACGCCTTGTATCGCTCTTCCACCACTGGTTCGAGGTCATAGGCAAAAACTACGTTGCGTCGAGGAACGTCGATCATGTTCCCGATGACGTATGCCGCGACGAGAAGGATAGCAAACAGGCCAATGACGGCCAAGTTCTGTGATACGAACGACAACGAAAGGCCGATCCCAGCGGCACCACAGAGCATGAGCGTATATGAAGGGCGCTCACGCGCCTCGTTGAGGCTGCTCAAAGCCTCGGAATGACTTTCTGACACAAGTACGTCCGCCTCGGCAGAAATGATGCGCCGCATGAGGATACCGTCCTCGGTCATGTAAGTCGGCAGCTTTTCGTTCGGCGCGATCTTAGCGATTTGGGAGGTGTAATCTGTTCCTTGAGTGGGTGTGGGTTTCGCATTTCGGCCAAGGCTTCCCAATGTTTTTCTGTAGTAAACGCCATTCCTGCCGGCATGAATATAATGGCCTTTTGGCCCGGCCCCGATCCGGAAACCTTTCACACCGGCAGAGATACCCAGACCTGATTTGGAGACGTTGACCTTGAACGGACCTAGGTTGATGGAGTCTCTGATGTAAAACGGCATGACCGCCCCATGGTAAAATGCAAACGCATCTTGCATCTTTAATGCTGCCCGCGCTAGATGTGAAATGAAACCGCGGTATGGGGAGGCCGCAAGGTGGCGCTTTCGGTGCTGCCGATCGTTCGCGCTAAGATCCTCAGGTTCGGCTTCGGCGCTGCCCTGCGGAGCCAGCACGTGCCACGGACTTCAGCTACCTGCACATGACTGTCGCTCAGCCTCAGCGCAGGACGGGCATTGATCATCTTGGCTTGTGCACCCTCGATCAGGTATTTGGACAGCTCGGAGATGGCACCATCTACGGACTCTCCTCAGCTGACGTCCTGTCGCGGTCAAAAGCGGAACGCGCCCCACCTACAGGCCGAAGTCGCATAACCGAAGTTATGTCAAGAAAGATGACCTATGTCGTTCAGGCTCTTTGGATCAGCGCACCCGGCGCATGTGCTCCCGTGAGCTCAGCCAAGCCTTGGACCGAGCCGCCGTAGCGGCCGTCGCCCCTCTAGCGCCCGAGCAGATCGCCCAGGGCGCGCCGCGCATGCGCCTTGCGCCAGCGGGTGCGCCGGTGCTCGGGGGCGTCGTGGAGCATGTGGCAGCGCTGACAAAGCGCGGCGAGGTCGCGCGGGCCGTTGCGGCTGGGGTCGTGCCCAAGATGGCAGCTGGCCAGCACCACGCGGGTAACTGGCAGCCGGGGGGCCGCCTCCAGCCCGTGCAGAGCCGGCTGCCGCGCCTCCAGCACGCCGGGCGGCGGCAGGCCCCGCACCCGCCGGCCCCGGCCGTCGCGCCAAGCCGCGCGCTCCTCGTCCCACCAGATGCCCGAGCCGTCGCCCAGGTGAACCACGTCCCGCCCGTGCGGCCGCCCGCAGCGCTCGCAGCGGCCCCGGGCCCGCCCAAAGCGGATCAACGCCGACAGCTCGCGCCAGTCGATGGGGTACAGCCAGCGGTTCTCGGGGGCGATCGGCATGGGCCGAGTCTGAGTCAGCCCCGTTGGCAAGGCAACCCATGCCCTTGCTGGAAGCAGTCGGACCGGCGGCGAACGCCGGCGGTCCAGGGCGGTGTCGGTGCAGGGTCAGGACAGCCCAACCCGCCTCGATGGGGCCGGATCGTTGCAGCCCCATCGCAAGGAGCCGGAGCGCGGCATCGAGGTCCGGGCACCTCCGGCGAGATGACAAGGACGCGCGGCAACCGGACTTGCTCCCGCGCCTCCACTCCGGCCCCGAGACCACCATTCCAGGACGCCATCCCACGCTTCGCCCGCTCGCGGAGGTCCTCCGAGCGTCCGATCGGGTCGCCACTGGGCCCGCAGCGGCGCGGCTCCCCCAGCCCATCCGGCCCCCTGGCGCCGACCGCGATCAGGTCACGCCGCGACATCGACGATCAGCAGGCATTCCGACTGGCGGCCGGCTCGCGCGAGGTCGAGGCCATCGGGGCCGACCACGCCACTCAGGCCGGTGTAGTCGTAGGTCTCGTCCCGTCCATGGAGGTTGACGTAGGCGATGGTCAGCCGGTTCTCGAGGGCGCGGGCGCGGAGCATAGTCGTCGGGACCTCCCAGTAGGGGGCCATGTTCGCGGTCGGCACGAGCAGGAGATCGGCGCCCTCGGCGGCCGCCAGACGGCCGAACTCGGGCAGCTCGATGTCGTAGCAGATCCCCAGCGCGATCCGGCGGCCCTTGTAGGGAACCGTCGGCACCCTGTCGCCTGGGACGAAGAGCGACCTCTCGGCATCCCCGAACAGGTTGATCTTGCGGTAGTTGGCGAGGACCTCCCCATCGGCCCCGATCATCGCGGCGCTGTTGTGGACCGCGCCGCAGGCCAGCTCGGGATAGCCCAGGACGATCGCGCAGCCGCTGTCGCGGGCGATGCCTCGCGCCTCGCTCACGGACGGGCCGTCGAGCGGCTCCGCGAGGCGACGCGTCTCCGCCCCGATGTTGTAGCGCGTCAGGAAAAGCTCGGAGCAGACGAGCACGTCGGCCCCCGCCAGGGCCGAGGCCCGCGCGACCTCGCGCAGGCGGGCCAGGTTGGCGGCCTTGTCGGCACGGGCGGGGTGCGACTGGAAAACGGCGAGTCTCATGAGGCCCTCCCGGTGGGGCTCGGGATCGGGGCCCGACCTGCCGCCTCGGGGGCAGGTCGGGCCATGGCGGAAACGGTCAGGCGGCGTTGAAGCTGACCTCGGGGGGCCGGCGCGAGAAGCCGCGGGTGAGATAGGCGAGATAGGCCGCGCCCAGGGCCAGCCAGATGCATCCGAGCGTGATCGCCTTGGTGTCGAGGCTGACGAGCAGGTAAAGGTTGAACGCCACGCCCAGGGCCGGAACGACCAGCCCGGTGAGCGCGCCCGTGTCGCGCATCGCCTCGTGCTTCTTCAGGACCAGCGCGATCACCGACAGGTTGACGAAGGTGAAGGCCAGGAACGCGCCGAAGTTGATGAACGACGTCGAGGTCGCCACATCGAGGTAAAGGGCCATCAGCCCGACCAGGCTGGCGAGGATCAGGTTGTAGACCGGCGTGTTGAAGCGCGGGTGGATGTAGCCGAACACCGATCTGGGCAGCACGCTGTCGCGGCCCATGGCATAGAGCAGCCGCCCCACGGAGGTCTGCGCGGCAAGGCCCGACGCGAACTGGGCGACGACCAGCCCGATCAGGAAGACCGCCGCGAAGATGTCGCCGCCGATCCTGGCCGCGATGACGAAGGCGGCGGCGCTGACGTTCTCGAAGGTGGTCTCCGGGTGGGCGAGCTGGGCGAAGTAGGCCGCGGTGACGAAGATCGCGCCGCCGATCAGGGCGATGAGAAAGATCGCGCGCGGCATGTTGCGCTTCGGGTCGATGGTTTCCTCGGTCAGCGTGGTCACCGCGTCGAAGCCCAGGAAGGAGTAGGCGGCGATGGCGGCGCCGGCGAAGGCGAAGGAGAAGCTCACCTCGGCGTTGAAGAACGGTCGGGCCGAGACGAGCCCGCCCGCGCCCTGCGAGGCGCTGACATAATGGATGCAGAGGAGGATGAAGGCCGCGACGATCAGGGCCTGCATCACCATCAGCACGAAGTTCACCTTGCTGGCGAAGGCGATGCCGATGATGTTGATGACGGTGGTGATGAAGATGAAGCCGATCAGCCAGACCTGGGTCGGAACGGCGGGGAAGGCCTCGCCCAGATAGGCGGCGCCGATCAGCCAGATCACCATGGGCAGGAAGAAGTAGTCGAGCAGCACCGCCCAGCCGACCATGAACCCGACGCTCGGGCCGATGGACTTGCGCGCGTAGGTGTAGGCCGACCCGGCGACCGGGAAGATGTAGGCCATCTTGCCGTAGCTGACCGCGGTCAGCAGCACCGCGCAAAGCGCGATCAGGTAGGCCGTCGGCACCATGCCATGGCTGACCTCGGACAGGATGCCGAAGGTGCCATAGACGATCATCGGGGTCATGTAGGCGAGGCCGAACAGAACCACCGCCCACAAACCGAGCGTCCGCTTGAGGTGGCCTTGGCCGTCTCGGATGTCTGCGTCCATCTGGACATACTCCCTGTTTTTTTGGATTGAGCCGCCTCGTTCCCGGAGTAACGCAAGGGGGCCAGGGAAATCGTAGCAGGCCCCGGACGCAGGGGTATATAACCCCGTTGCGTTAGGCGCGTCAGAGCAGCGGCATGACCTTGGCGAAGAGCTCCGCCTGCGATGTCACGCGGCAGCGCTCGTAGAGCTGCCGCCGGAAGACGCGCACCGTCTGCCAGCTGATGCCGAGAACGTCGCTGATCGACTTGGCCGAGTGACCGCGCAGGATCAGCATGGCGACCTCGGCCTGCCTCGGTGTGATCTCGATCCCCTCGCGGGACCGCAGGCGGCGGCGCAGGTCGGCGACCGGATCGGACTTGGCGCGCTGCTCGTGCAGGGAGGCCGACGCATACCGCGTTTCGAGGAGGGCCGTGACGACGGGCGCGATGGCGCGGGCGCGGCAAAGGTCGGCCTTGCTGAAGGACAGGCCCGAGGTCTCGTCCCGGCCGATGCAGATGTTCAGGGTCCAGCCGTTGGCCGGGTAGGCGAAGAAGGCCAGCTCGTCCAGGAGCGTGGTGCGCTCGTAGTAGCGCTCGAAGTAGGCGGTGCCGCGGAACTTGTCGGGCGCGAGGTCGGTCAGGCGGTGGACGCCGGCCGGCACCGCCGCGAGGTGGGCGATGTAGAACGGGTCGAGCAGGTAGTGCGCCCGGGCGTAGTCGCTCTCGATCCCGGCGTGAACGAGCGGCGACGCGCTGGCGCGGGACAGGATCACCGGCGGCTCGGCGCCGACATAGGCGATGAGGAGGTAGTTGTCGAAGGCGACGTGGCCGGCAAGGAAGGCGCGCACGGCGGCCTGGAAATCGGCGTCGCCTGCGGCGCCGATCGCGCGGCCCAGGCTGCTCCACATCTCGCGGGCGTGACGTTCCAACATGGCTCCGGTCCGGGTGCAGGCCGCAAGCGTAGCGGACACGGGCGGGCACGCCCAGATCCGAAGCTGCCTGGGCGCGGCCGAAGGAGGCGGACCAGCCGGCGCCCGGCTCCCCCGCGATCGCGCGGATGCGCTCGCTCGCCCTTCCTTTGTCGCCGAGGCAACAGTGACGGCCCAAAGACGGGCGTTCGCCATCCGTTCCCCTTTGCCCGGCCTCGGACCTCCTCCACCCTGCGGGCCTGAGCGCGGCCGTAGGGGATGGCCGCCAACCGACGCGAGGGGTCGCATGAGGTTCATCCATGCGGCGGATCTGCATCTCGACAGCCCGCTGGCCGGACTCCGGGACCGATCCGGCGACAGGGCCGAGCGTCTCGTCGGGGCGACCCGGCGGGCCTTCGAGGGCCTGGTCGATCACGCCATCCGGGAACGGATCGACTTCGTGCTCATCGCGGGCGACGTCTTCGACGGCAACTGGGCCGACCACGGCAGCGGGCTGTTCCTCGTCCGGCAGCTGAGCCGGCTCGCCGGGGCCGGCATCCCCGTCGCCATGATCCGGGGCAACCACGACGCCGAGAGCGTCATCGCCCGGCGCCTGACCTGGCCCGCCAACGTCCACGAGTTCCCGAGCCGGTCGGCCTCGACCTGGGAGGTTCCGGGCCATGGCGCCGCCGTCCACGGCCAGAGCTTCGCCACCCGCAAGGTGCCCGAGAACCTGGCGGCGGCCTATCCGGCGGCCCGGCCGGGGCTGTTCAACATCGGCCTCCTGCACACCTCGGCCACGGGCCACGCCGGCCACGACACCTACGCCCCCTGCGACCTGCAGGACCTGCTCGCCAGGGGCTACGACTACTGGGCCCTCGGCCACGTCCACGGGCGCGAGCTGCTGTGCGAGGACCCGCCCGTCCTCTTCCCCGGCAACCTTCAGGGCCGCCACGTCAACGAGCCCGGCGCCAAGGGCTTCACCGTCGTCACCGTGGAAGGCGGCCGCGTCCGGCATCTGGAGGAGGTCCATGTCGATGTCGTGCGATGGACCCGGCTCGAGGTCGACGCCTCCTCGGCCGACACCATCGGCGACCTCTGCCGGCCGGTCTCGGCCGCCCTGCGGGAGGCGGTCCGGGCGGCCGAGGGGCGGACCCTGGCCGTGCGCCTCGTGCTGACCGGGGCGAGCCCCGCCCATCGCGCCCTGGCGGGCGATCCCGTGCGGCTGGAGGACGAATGCCACTCCGTCGCCATCCAGGCCGGCGAGGATGTCTGGATCGAGGGCATCGAGGTCCGCACCCGGCCGCCCTCCGCCGCGCCCGGCCTGGGCGAGGGCTTCTCCGACCTCCTGCGCCTCCTGCGCGAGGTGCAGGACGACCCGGCCGAGAGGGCGGACCTCCTGCGCGTCCTCGAGGGCGGGCTGGCCAAGGTTCCGCCGCCGGCGCGCGCCGAGGGCGGCCTCGACGGCATCGGCGCCGACCGGCTCGACCGGCTGCTCGCCGAGGCCGAGGCGCTGCTCCTCCACCACCTCGCGTCCGAGGACGCCCCCGCATGAGGCTCGAACGGCTGACGCTCGAACGCTACGGGCACTTCGCGGACCGCACGCTCGACCTCGGGGGCGACGGCGTCCGCCTCCACGTCGTCTTCGGCCCCAACGAGGCCGGCAAGTCCACCCTGCTCGCGGCCGTGGGCGACCTCCTCTTCGGCTTCCCCCACCGGACGCCCTTCGGCTTCCGCTGGGACACCTCCGAGCTCCGCCTCGCCGCCACGGTGACGAACGACGCCGGCGAGAGGCTCGCCTTCAAGCGGCGCAAGGGCCGCGACCGGACGCTCCTGGGCGAGACCGGGGCGCCCCTCCCGGAGGGCGCGCTCGACCGCTTCCTCGGATCGGCCGACCGCGGCCTCTTCGAGAGGATGTTCGGCCTGGACCACGCGCGCCTGCGCGACGGCGGCGCGGCGATGCTCCAGGCGGGCGGCGACCTCACGCGGAGCCTCTTCGAGGCCGGGAGCGGGCTGGCGCGGGTCGGGGAGGCCCGGTCGCGCATCGAGCGGCAGCTCGCGGACCTCGGCGCCCTCGGCGCCCGGAAGGCCTCCACCAAGCCCCTCTGGCGCGAGATCGACCGCTTCACCAGCTCCCAGCAGAGGATGCGCGCCGACGCCCTCCGGGGCGACGAATGGCGCGAGGCCGAGCAGGCGCTCGACTCCGCCCTGGAGACCCGCCGCCGCCTTGCCGACGAGGCGGCCGCGCTCCGCCGTCGCCGCGCCCGGCTGGACCGCATCCGGCGCGTGGGCCCGATCCTCCTGGCCCTGGACCAGCGGGCCGAGCGTCTGGCGGCGCTCCCGCCCCCGACCTCGCGCCTCCCCGAGGGCTTCGAAGCCGAATGGCGCGCCGCCGCCGACGAGGCGCGCGACGCCGAAAGGGCCCTGCGCCACGAGGGGGACGCGCTGGCCCAGCTGGTCCGCGAGGCGGCGGAGGCGCCGGCCCCGCTGGGCTTCGAGGCCCGGCGGGACGAGATCGACGCCCTCCACGTGACGCTCGGCGAGTTCCTCAAGGACGAGTCGGACGAGCCCAAGCTCGTGCAGGCCCTCGCCGCCGACGACCGGCTGATCGCCGATCACCTCGCCCGGCTGGGCCGGCCGCCGGACCTCGATGCGGTCGGGGACTCCATGCCCTCGGACCTCCTGATCGCCCACGTCCGCGACCTCGCCGGGCGGGGAAAGGACCTCCGCGCCCGGCTCGACGCCCTCGGCTCCGAGCGCGACAGGGCCCGCGACGCGGTCGAGGAGGCCGAGGCGGCCCATCCCCTCCCCGTCCCCGACCCCGCCGAGGCCGCCGCGCGGCTCGCCGAGGCCCTGGCGCTCGGGCCGTCGGAGGACCGGCTGGCGCAGGCCGAGCGGGGCGACGCCGCGGCCGAGCGCGACCTGCGGGAAGGGCTCGGCCGCCTGACGCCCTGGCAGGGCGGCGCCGAGGACCTCGCGGCCCGGCCCGCCCCCTCGCGCGAGGTCGTGACCCAGTTCGCCCGGCAGCGGCAGGAGCTCGACGACGCCCTGGCCGACGCCGAGCGCCGCCGCCGCGAGGCCGAGGCGGGGCTCCTCGCGACCACGGCCGAGGAGGAGGGCCTGGGCGAGCTGGGCGAGATCCCCTCGCCCGCCGCCGTCGGCGCCGCCCGCGACCGCCGCGACCGCGCCTGGCGGCTCCTGCGCGCCCGCCTCGACGGCGACCTCGACGACCGGCCCGCCCCCGGCGACGCCCCCGCCGCCTTCGAGGCCCTCCTCCGCCACGCCGACGCGCTCGCCGACCGCCGCGAGGCCGAGACCTTCCGCCTCCAGCGGCTCGCCGACCTGGCGATCCGGCGCAAGGGCCTGGAGGCCGGGCGGGACGCGGCCGGGGCCGCGCGCGACCTGACGCTCGGGCAGCTCCGCGACCACGCCGACCGCTGGGCGGGGGTCTGGGCCGGCCTGATCGCGGACCCCGACGCCCCGCCCGCGATGCTCGACTGGCTCCGCCAGCGCGACGAGGTGCTCCGCCTCCTGTCCGAGCGCCGGCAGGCCGCCGAGGCCCTGAGCGCCGCCCGCCGGCTCGCCGAGGGCGTCCGCGACCACCTGCGGGCGGCGGCCGGCCTCCTCGGGCTGGCGGACGCGACGGACGGATCGCCCGGGGACCTCCTCCGCCGGGTCCAGCGGGCGCTGGCCGAGGCGCAGCAGGCCTGGGCCGACCAGCGGTCGCGGGCCCTCGCGCGCGCCGAGGCGGGGCGGCGGCTCGCGCGGCTCGGCGCGGACGTGGCCCGGACGGAGGCCGATCTCGACGCTTGGCGGCGATCCTGGTCCGACGCCATGGCGCGCCTGCACCTCGACCCCACCACCTCCGTCGCCGAGGCCGAGGCCGCCCTCCTCCACTGGCAGAACATCCGGGAGCGATGGGGCAACCGCTCGCAGACCCGCAGCCGCCTCGACGGCCTCCGGCGCGACGTGCGGGAGGTCCGCGCCCGGCTCGGCGCGCTGCTCGCGGACCTGGGCCCGATCGCCGCCGACCTCGACCCCGACCACGACCCCGACGGGCCCGCCACGGCCATCCGGGCCCTGCGCGACCGGCTCCAGCAGGACCACCTCCGCATCGACCGGGCCGCCGAGCTGTCCGCCCGCATCCTCGAAACCCGCCGCCGCGCCGCCGCGCTCGACCTCCGCCTCGCCGAGGCGCGGGACCGCTGCCGGGCCCTCCGCCGCGCCCATGGCCTCGCCGAGGAAACCGACCCGCTCGACGCCGCCGCCGAAGGCCGGCACCGGCGGACCCTCGAAGCCGAGACCGCCGCCGAGAGGGACCGCCTCCGGTCGGCGGGCGACGGCCTCGACGAGGCCGCGCTGCGCGAGGAGGCCGGGTCCGTCCCGCCCGACGACCGCGCCGCCGCCCTCCAGGCGCTCGACGACGAGGCGCATCGCATCGAGGAGGCCGGACAGGCCGCCGCCCAGGCCGAGACCTCGGCCCGCCAGCGCCTCCAGGCGCTCGAAGGCCGGGCCGGGGCCGCCGACGCCGCCCAGGAGATGCGCCACGCCGGCAACGCCATCGCCGCGCTGTCCGACCGCTGGATGCGGCTGGAGGCCGCCCGCCACCTGCTCGACCGCGCCATGGAACGCTTCCGCGCCGAGAACGAGCACCCCCTCCTCCGCCGGGCCGGCGAGATCTTCCGGCTGATCGCCTCGGGCGGCGCCATCCCCTGGGCCGGGCTGGAGGTGCGGCACGGCCAGGGCGACGCGCCGGTGCTGGTGGCGGTCCGGGCCGACGGCTCGACCTGCGAGGTCGAGGGCCTCAGCGAGGGCACCCGCGACCAGCTCTACCTCGCGCTCCGCATCGGCGCGGTGGAGCGGCACGCGGCCGACCACGGGGCCCTGCCCTTCCTCGCCGACGACCTCTTCATCACCAGCGACGACCACCGCCTCGCGCCCGGCCTCGCCGCCCTGGCCGAGCTGGGCCGCACGGTCCAGGTCGTCCTCTTCACCCACCACCGGCACGTGCTGGACGCCGCGCGCGCCGCCCTCCCCCCCGGGTCCCTGCGCGAGCACCGGCTCTGACCGTCCCCCCCCGGCCCCGCGCCGCCTTGCGCCCACGGGCCCGCTTGGCCTAACTCGCGCGGCAACCGACAGGCGACGCCCCCATGCCCCAGCTCCACTGGCTCACGCGAGAGGCCGACCTCGCGGCCCACGCCCGCGTGCCCCTCCGCACCCTGCGCGAGGAGCCCGCGCTCTCCCACGGCGCCCCCGCACCCGATTCCGCCCCCGACGCGGGCCTCCTGGTGCAGGGCGACAACCTCCAGGCCCTGCGCGCGCTGCTCCCCTTCCACGCCGGCCGGGTGCGCTGCATCTACATCGACCCGCCCTACAACACCGGCTCGGCCTTCGCGCATTACGACGACGGGCTGGAGCACGCGACCTGGCTCGCCCTGATGGCGCCCCGCCTCCGGCTCCTGCGCGAGTTCCTGACCGAGGACGGCTCCATCTGGGTCAGCATCGACGACCGGGAGGGGCATTACCTCAAGGTGCTGATGGACGAGATTTTCGGAAGGCGGAATTTTATTGCTAATCTAACTTGGCAGAAGAGATATTCACGAGAGAACAACGCCGCGATTGGCGACGTTCACGAACACATCTTGGTTTACTCACCGGACCCTGAACTCTTTAAAAAATCTAGAAATCGCATTCAAGCAGACGCCAAAATCAGCCGCGCCTATCAGAACCCGAACGATGATCCTCGTGGACCATGGCAGTCAATATCTTTCACCGGAGCGGGTCTAAGGGCCAATATGGAGTATCCCATAGAAGGACCGGATGGCACGATTCATCGGCCTCCTTCAGGGCGACACTGGGCCATGCTGGAACCTGAGTATCACAGGCTCCGCGCTAATGGCAGAATTTGGTTTGGAAGAAATGGATCCGGCGTTCCGAGAGTGATCCGTTATTTGAGCGAAGTTGAAGGTTTAGTGCCATGGTCTTGGTGGCCACATGAAGAAGTCGGCCACACTGGGGAGGCAAAACAGGAGGTAAACACTCTTTTCGGAGCAGACTCGTTCGACACCCCCAAACCCGAACGCCTCCTGCAACGCATCCTCCACATCGCCACCAACCCCGGCGACCTCGTGCTCGACAGCTTCCTCGGCTCCGGCACCACCGCCGCCGTCGCGCACAAGATGGGCCGCCGCTGGATCGGCATCGAGATGGGCGACCACGCCCGCACCCACTGCGCGCTCCGCCTCCGCCGCGTGATCGACGGGGAAGGCGGCGGCATCAGCCCCGCCGTGGGCTGGCAGGGCGGCGGCGCCTTCCGCTTCTGCACCCTCGGCCCCGCCGTCTACGACGCGGACGGCCGCATCGACCCCGCCGTGCGCTACGCCGACCTCGCCGCCCATGTCTGGCTGGCCGAGACGCGGACCCCCCTGCCCTCCTCCGACGCCCCGCCCGGCCCGGTCCTGGGCCACCACGGCGGCCGCGCCATCGCGCTCCTGTACAACGGCATCCTCAAGGACCGCTCCCCCCAGGGCGGCAACGTCCTGACCCATGACGTGCTGAAGCTCCTGCGCGAGGCCGCGCCCTCCGGCCCCCTCACCGTCTATGGCGCCGCCTGCCGCCTGTCCGCGCCCGCGCTGAAAGCGCGCGACGTGACCTTCCGCCAGACCCCCTTCGACCTGCCCGGACGCCCCTGATGGACCTGAAGACCTACCAGCAGGCCGCGCTCGACGCGCTGCGCCGCGTCCTCGACGCCACCCCCGCCCTGGGCCCCGCCCGCGCCTTCGCGCAGGAGGTCGCCCGGCAGGACGAGGAATCCCGCCTCCTCGGCCGCACCCCCCTGCCCCGCTCCTACGCCCCCCTCCCCGGCTTGCCGGACGTGCCCCATGTCTGCCTCCGCCTGCCCACCGGCGGCGGCAAGACGCTGCTGGCGGGGGAATCCCTCGCCGTCGCCGCCCCCTTCCTCGGGCGCGACCGCCCCTTCGCGCTCTGGCTCGCGCCCTCGGACATGATCCGCGCCCAGACGGTCGCGGCGCTCAAGGACCCCCGCCACCCCTACCGCGCCCGGCTCGACGCGCACTTCGGCCGCGTCCGCGTCCTCGACGTGGCCGAGTTCGAATCCCTGCTCCCCCAGGATCTCGCCACCGCCGCCGTGATCGTCGTCGCCACGATCCAGGCCTTCCGCGTGACCAACACCCTCGGCCGCAAGGTCTATGGCCACCGCGAGGATCTGGAGCCGCATTTCGGCCCCCTCCCGACCGAGGGGATGGAGACCGTCGCCCCCGCCGACCTTGACGCCGCCGCCACCCGCGCCGGCCCCCGGCCCACCCCCGGCGCGGTCAAGTTCTCCTTCGCCAACCTCTGCCACGCGCACCGCCCCGTGCTGATCGTGGACGAGGCGCACAACGCCGTCACCGGCCTGACCCGCGAGATGCAGGCCCGCCTGAACCCGTCCCTGATCGTGGAGCTGACCGCCACCCCCCGCGACCGGCAGAACATCCTGTTCTCCGTCACCGCCCAGGCCCTCAAGGACGAGGAGATGATAAAGCTCCCCATCCGCGTCCGCCCCCATCCGGGCTGGGAGGAGGCCGTCCGTGGCGCCGTCGCGACCCGTAACCTGTTGACAGAAAAGGCAAAGCAGGCGCGCGACCCCCTCCGCCCGATCGTGCTCTATCAGGCGCAGGACCGCACCGGCCACCCCACCGCCGACGAGCTGCGCGCCTTCCTGATCGACGCCGCCCTCGCCCCGGCCGCCTCCATCGCCATCGCCACCGGCGACCGGCGCGACCTCGACGGCGTGGACCTCGGCGACCCCGCCTGCCCCATCCGCCACGTCATCACCGTGGACGCGCTGCGCGAGGGCTGGGACTGCCCGCAGGCCTATGTCCTCTGCGCCACCCAGCGCCTCCGCAGCGCGACGGCGGTCGAGCAGATCCTCGGCCGCGTCCTCCGGATGCCGGGCGCGCGCCGCCGCGCCGACCCCGCCCTGAACATGGCCTACGCCCATGTGTCCGAGCCCGACTTCACCGAGGTCGCGGCCTCGCTGGGCGAACGGCTGACCGCCATGGGCTTCACCGACGACGAGGTGCGCGACGGCCTGCGCCCCGCCGCCGTCTCGCAGGACGCGCAAGGCGCCCTGTTCGACCCCGATCCCGTCGCGCCCCGCCCCGTGCTCGACTGCCTGCTCCCCGACACGCCCGAGGCGCGCGCCACCCTCGGCGGCTTGCAGGAGGCGGGCGTCGATTACCTCCCCTCCCCCGGCGGCCTGCGCGTCGGCGTGCGCGGCGACGTGGCCCCCGCCGTCGCCGCCGCGCTCGCGGCCCTCACCCCCCTGCCCGAGCGCCCGGCCCTCGCCGCGCTCCTCGCCCGCCACGAGGCCCGCGTCGAGGCCGCCCGCAGCCCCGCCGACCGGGGCGCGGTCCTCGAAGTCCCCTTCCTCGCCGTCCGGCTCCAGGGCGAGCTGTTCCGCGCCGAGTCCGGCGAGATCTTCGACCGCGCCGACTGGTCGCCCGACCCGGCCCTCGCGATCCTGACCGAGGCCGACCTCGCCTTCGACCGCTCCGAGGAGGTGCTCGACATCGACATGGAGGGGGAGCGCCTGCGCTATTCCCGCTCCACCCGGTCCACGCCGGTCCTGCCCGGCCTGCCCCAGCCCCCCGATGCGGCGCGCGAGGCGACGCTGGTCCAGTGGCTCACCGCCCGCTGCCGCGCCCCCGACCTGCCCGAGCCCGACCTCCACGCCTGGCTCGCCCGCCTCGTCGGCCACCTGCTGACCGCGCGCGGCCTGCCGCTCGACGTGGTGATCGACTGGCAGCACCCCATCGCCGCCAAGGCCCGCGCCCGCCTCGACGCGAGCCGCGCCGCCGCCCGGCGGGACGCCTACCAGTCCGCGCTGTTCGGCCCCGACGCCGACCTCGGCGCCGACCCCTCGGGCGTCGCCCGCTTCGACCGCGACAGCCACGCCGACCTCCCCACCGTCGCCTCGCCCTTCCGCTACCGCCGCCACCTCCTCGGCCCCGACCGCATCGACCCCGGACTCAACCCCGAGGAGATCGCCTGCGCCCAGGCCCTCGACTCCCTGCCCGAGGTGGAGGTCTGGACCCGCAACCCTGCCCGCCACCGGTCGAGCTTCTGGCTCCCCACCGCCTCGGATCGGTTCTACCCCGATTTCGTCGCCCGCCTGACCGACGGCCGCCTCCTGGTGGTGGAATACAAGGGCGATCACCTCGCCACCGCCGCCGACACCCGCGAGAAGGCCCTGATCGGCGCGCTGTGGGCAACGCGCGTTAACCATTTGTTTACCATCGTGGAACGCGCCCGCCACGGCGAGGGCCCCGAGGCCCAGCTCCGCCGCGCCCTCGCCCGATGAAAAGTTGACAGCTGTCAACTTTGCGCCGACCGCCCGTGTCGAAGTTGACAGCCGGCAACTCTGCACCGCCCCATCCGCCGGGCGTGCGAAAGTTGACAGCTGTCAACTTTTCCGTCCTCACGCCCCCTGCCGCCCGAGCAGCCCGAAGATCAGCCCGCTCAGATTGAGCCGCCCCTCGGCGTGACGCTCCACCAGTCGCCGGAGATAGCCGCCCGGATTCCGGATCTCCCCGAACCTCTGGAGCATCACGGCCACCGTCGCCGCCGCCAGGTCCGGCCCCATCCGGCTTCGCGCCTCCACCCAGATCGTCGAGGCGATGCCCATGTAGCCCCGCACCTTCTCGGCCAGGGCCGCCAGGTCCCGCCAGCTTCGCGGCTCCGCCTCCGCGTAGGTCAGAAGCTCGGGGCAGGCCTTCAGGACCAGCGCCAGGGGGATGGCGGCCTCGCCGCCTGCCCGATGGGACCTCGGCCGCACCGGCTCTTCGATTTCATGGCAAGCCCGGCTGGCCGCGTCCGCCGCCTCGTCCTCGTGGCCGCCAATCGGATCATGATCCTTCTGGATAGGACTCTGTTGGTGCCGCTCATTCTGGCCGTCATTGCCGCTCATCTCCTCTGCCGGGGCGAGGCGCGCGCGAAGGTTGTCCACAAGCCCGGACAGATCGCGGACCAGCGCGGCGACCTGCTCAGGACCGAGCTGGCGGCGCAGGAGGCTTCGGGCCCCGTCCAGCGGATCGGCAGCCTCCGAGGCTCCGAGCAGCGCGGCGAGCTTCGAGGCGTCGCGCAGCAGGACCACGGCTTCGGCGCGTCGGGCCCGGAGCGCCTGGGCCTCGGCCTCGGCGGCCCGGGCCTCGGCCTCGATGAGGGGCGCGCGGAGCAGGAGCGAGCGGAGGTCGAACCCATAGGCCGCCACCAGCTCGCCGGCGCGGCTGCGGGCGGCGTAGCGCTTGCCGTTGGGGCTGTCGCGGCGGGCGACCAGGCCGGCCCGGACCAGGGCGGCGAGGTGGCGGCGCAGGGTGCTCTCCGGCATCCCGTGGGCGCGGTCCGAGAGGGTGGCGTTGGACGGATAGACCACCAGCGGCTCGCCGTCGCGAAGCTCCCGCTCGGGCAGGAAGCTCAGGAGGGCGTGCAGGACCCCGAGGTCGCGGTCGCTGACGCCGAGCCGGACGCGGGCGGTCCGGAGCCGCGCATAGAGGGTCCATTTGTCCACGGCGGGGCAGGGCGGGGCCGTCCGGGCCGCCGCCACCTGGGCAAGCGTCGCCGGAGCCCGCCCGAAGGGGGTGAGCGCGATGTGCTTCATGGCTGTCGCAGGGACGAAAACGTCCAGCCGGCCCAGGGCCGGTGTTGACAGGCTTGCGAAAAAGGCGCTAGCTCGGCGTGTGAAAAATGCCTCGTTCTAGCGTTGGCGCGCTAGGGAGCCGAGTTAACGCCCTCCGGGATGGTCCGCCGTCCTGGGGGGCTTTTCGTTTGGGCTGTCCCGTTCTCCTTTCTCTTTGGGGTTGTGGAACTCAATCGCCGCGTGTCTTGAGCCAGTCGCGGTGAAGGTCGGGCAGGCGGTCGAGGAGCCAGTCCTCGAAGCCCTGGCTGCGGGCGCGGTCGAGCCGGATCACCACCGCCGTGTCGCTGCGCCGGGCCGCGCCCAGGCGCAGGCCGTCGGCGGTGCGGACCGGGCGGGTGGGCGCGCGCGGGGTGCGGGGCGCCGCCGGATCGGGCGGGCGCGGCCGGAACGGACGCTCCAGATAGGTCTGGAGCGCGGCGAAACGCTCGTCCGAGGGGCCGCCGTCCACCATCAGCCCGAGGAGGCTCTGGACGGTCTCGCTGTCCTGGGGGCGGGAGGCGTACATGTCGGCCACCTGCAACCAGCGGTCGCGCCCGATCGAGGGGGCCGCGCCGATGAAGCGGATGAGGTCCTGGGGGATGCGCTCCACCACCGACAGCATCCGCGAGATCGCCGTCTTGTCGATGGCGAGCGCGTCGCAGATCGCCTTGCGGTCGTAGCCGGCCTCGGTCATCTGGTAGGCGAAGCTCGCCTTCTCGATGAAGCTCAGGTTGCGCCGGGCCGTGTTCTCCTGCCCCTGGGCCATGACCAGCGCATGGTCGTCGAGGTCGCGCACCAGCGCCTTGACCGGCTGGCCCAGGTCGCGCAGCGCCAGCACCCGCCGGCGGCCGTAGACGATCTGGTAGCGGCCCTCCTTCTCGGGGTGGGGGCGCACGAGGATGGGGACCTGCTGGCCGTATTCGGCGATGGAGCGCGCGAGCTCGGCGTCCTCGGCCGCGTCGGACTCGAGGCGGTCCTGCATCCCGCCGGCCTCGATCGTCCAGGGGTCGATCTCCAGGATGGCGCGGGCCTTGAGGTCGGCGATGGACTGGCTGACCGCGCCGATGGCGCCCCGGCTGGGGCGCGCGCGCTCGGGCGGGGCAGGGGCCAGGGAAGGGGCCAGGGAAGGGGAGGGGGCTGCGTCCGGCCCGGCGGGCGCGGGGTTCAGCAGGCCGCTCAGCAGGTTCTTGCGTCCCATCAGCGCCCCCAGGCCTTCTGGATCAGCGCCTCGATCTCGCCGTTCACGGCGTCGAGGCTTTCGCGCGCCCTTTCGTAGGTGGAGCGGGTGAAGGCGCCCTTCTCCACCTCGTAGAGGGTCTGCTTGGTCAGGCCGGCGTCCGAGATGGCGGTGGACTTGAGGACCGTGTGGTTGAGGACGTGGTCGCCGAACAGGGCGCGCATGAAGCTCACCATCTGGTTCTGGGGGCCGTCGCCGGGCTCGTAGCGGGTGACGAGGTAGCGCAGCCAGTCGTAGTCCATGTTGCCGCCGGCCCCGGCCACGACGCCCAGCAGCTCGGAGGTCATCAGGAGGAACTGGCACATCGACATCACGTCGAGCATCTGCGGATGCACGGTGACGAGGACGGCGGTGGCCGCCGAGAGCGCGGCCATGGTCAGGAAGCCCAGCTGCGGCGGGCAGTCGATGACGACGAGGTCGTAGTCGGATTCGACCGTCGCCAGGGCGTCGGCGATGCGGGTGAAGAAGGGGCTCGCCGCCTGCGCGGCGTCCTTGGCGGCCAGGAGGCGCGGCGTCTCGTGCTCGAACTCCATGAGCTCGAGGTTGCCGGGGATCAGGTCGAGGTTGGTGAAGTAGGTGCGGCGGATCACGTCGCCCAGGGGCAGGGGGTCGTCGTGGCGGATGGCGTCCCAGAGGGTGCCGCCGTCGTTCAGGTCGAACTCGGGCTGGACGCCGTGGAGGGCGGAGAGCGAGGCCTGCGGGTCGAGGTCGATGGCCAGCACCCGGTAGCCGTCGAGCGCGCATTTCTGCGCCAGATGCGCGGCGGTGGTGGTCTTGCCCGAGCCGCCCTTGAAGTTGACGACGCAGATCACCTGGAGGGGGTCGCCCTCGCGCCGCCCCGGCAGGTAGGTGCCGGGCGCCTTGGCCCCCTGTTCGAGCAGGCGGCGCAGGTCCATGATGTTCCCGGACGAGTAGAGCCGGCGGCCGCCGGGCCCGGTCTCGGGCTGGGGGCCGCGCCCTTCGAGCGACAGCTTGCGGAGATAGGCGTCGGTCACGCCCAGGAGGTCCGCGACCTCGCCGGAGGCGAAGCGCCGCAGCTCCTTGCGCGAGTCGGGCGGGAAGAGCTGGGCGCGATGCGCGAGGAGCCGTTCCGAGAGGGCGCGGGCGTGGTCGCCCACGAGGCGGTCGATGCGGGTCTGGGGCGCCCGCAGGGGAAGCTGGATCTGGGCCTTGGTGTTACGGCTCAATTCGCGTTTCTCACTCTCACGCGTAAGTGAGTGGCGGAGAAAGCGAGTCGGGGCAAGCGGAATCTGGCGGGGGCCGGGACGGGTGCGAAGGGGGAGGGCAGGGGGGTCGTCCGGGGTGTTCGGACGGCGGGGCGGCGGCGCCTGGGCGACCCCGCGGGGCCGGGGTTCCTCGCGCAGTGGGGACCTGTCCGGGAGCCCGGGGCGGAAGGGCAGGGGGTCCGGGACCGCCCGGCCCGACGCGGGGGCCTTCGCCGCGCCGAGGACCAGGCGGACGCCCCGTGCCGGCCCCGGACCGCCCCTCTCCGGATGGCCGCCGCGACCGTCCCTGCGGCGGATCGCGGGGCCTGTCAGCCGAGGGCGTGCCGGAGGGGGGCGTGCCTGGCGCGGGGGCCGAGTTCGCCCGGGCGTTCCGGGAGGTCCCGGGCCTGCGAAACGTCCTGTCGGGCTGCTCCGAGCATGACGCGGACGCGCTGTCCCCTTCGGCTCGGGATCCCGGGGGCCGCAGGGCAAGCCTCTCGGCCGGGGGCAGCCCCGCCGCCGGGGCGGCGACAGGACGAGGGCGGTCCCCGGGGCGACCTCGGCTTCGGGCGAGGTTGATCGGGCGGCTCACGGCCCGTTTCAAGGCGCTGGGACGGAGGACCGCCAGAACCGCGTGCCAGAGCCTGCTTTAGGGTGTCTTGAAGGGCTTGGGCCCGGTCGCAGCGGTGGCGCTTGCACCAGTCGTTTTCGCCTTGTTTTCCGGCCCTGCCCCCGATAGGACCGGCGGCGGAGACGTGGCCGAGTGGTCGAAGGCACACCCCTGCTAAGGGTGCAGGCGGGAAACCGTCTCGAGGGTTCGAATCCCTTCGTCTCCGCCATCGCCCATCGACAAGGCTTAGAGGCTTGATGTGGAAGGGTTTTCGGTCTTCTTGCGAACCCCCTTCCCCACACGTCAGCCCCTCACGCCTGATCCCGTCAGGCCGGGTTGTCCTGCTTGTCCTCCAAGGCCCGATAGACCGACCGTTCGGACACGTTCAGCCTTTCGGCAATCGCCTTCCTGGTCATGCCCTCCACCGCCAGCCTCCTGATCTGGTCGGCCTGCTTCATGGCGGTGGGAACCCGCCCTTTGTAGCGTCCCTCCGCCTTCGCCTTGGCGATGCCCTCGCGCTGCCGTTCCAGCATGATTTCCCGCTCAAAGGCCCCCAGCACGGTCAGCATCAGCTTCCCCGTGGGCGTAGCCGTGTCGATCCCCATGGACAGGATGCGGAGGGAGACACCCTTGGCGTCCAGCTTGGCGAGGATGTCGAGCAGGTGGGCCACGGAACGGGCTAGGCGGTCCAGCTTCGTGATGACCAGGGTATCGCCCTCACGCACGTAGTCCAATGGCCTGCCTCCCGAAATCGGATCCATCTGTAATGTCAGCGGAGCTGACGATGAGCTGCTACCCGAGTCTGGACCACCCGGCTGGCCTCTCCCGGGGGGTCTGCCGATCAGGGCGGGCCATGAGCCGCTGACCGATCTGTGAG
>NZ_JAGGJP010000021.1 GCF_017872975.1 Rubellimicrobium aerolatum | reverse complement strand
CCGGCCCGAGGCCCCCCCAGCTCCACCTCCATCACCTCCAAGGGCAACCCCGCCCCCACCGCAACCGCCGCCCGCGCCCGCATGGACCCCCTCCCTTTTTAGTCTATTCTTTGGAACAGTATGGTGTCGTCGCAAGGACCGATTTCAACTACGCAACGAACTATTCATACTTTGGTCGTAGGCTGCGCGGGGAGGCGCTCATGACTCGGCTTGGAACGACGGTCCTGTTGGCATTTGTCCTCGCGGCGCCGGCTCGGGCGGCGGACCCGTCCGATCCCGAATGGCCCTGCATCCAGCGCAAGGTGGAGCATCTCTCTCCCGCCGCGATGTGGCCGCACCCCTTTGGGGAGGAGGTCGCCCCCCTCTCCCCCGACCTGGAGGAGCTGGCCGCCCGCCTCGCCCTCCGCCGCGTCTCCGAGGAGGAGGCCCGGGCCCTCGTGGCCGAGGCCGCCGCCGACCACCCCGACCTGGGCCTCCCGGGCTATGGCCACCTGTTCCAGGCCACCTTCGACCACATCGACCGCCAGCGCGCCCGCATCCTGTCGGGGATCACCCGCTACGCCCGCAACCAGACCCGCCTGTCGTCCGAGCTGGACTCGCTCCGGGCCGAGATGGCCTGGCTCGAAGCTGCCGAAAACCCCGACTTCGACCGCATGGACGAGGTGGAGGCCCGGATCGACTGGCACGTCCGCGTCTTCAACGACCGCGCCCGCGCCCTCACCTATGTCTGCGAGTCCCCCATCCTGCTGGAGCAGCGCGCCTACGTCATCGCCCAGATGCTCCTCAAGGCGGCGGGCTAGCCCTCACTCCCATTCCAGCTCCGTGTAGGCCACCGTGGCATTGCGGGGGTTGTGCTCGTCGAACAGCGTCCAGGCCCCGCGCTCCCCCGCCGCCGCGACCGCCGCGGCCTCGCCCAGCGTGGCCCCCTCGGCCAGGAGCGCCCGCACATCCGCCCCGAGCACCCCCAGGTAGCGCCGCACCGGCCCTGCCGCCTCGGGCCAGGGCAGCACCGGACCGCCATGCCCCGGCACCACCCGCGTGGCTTCGCTCCCTTCCAGCGCGTCCAGCACCCCCAGCCACCCGGCCAACGAGCCGTCGAGCGTCGGCAGATGCCCCTCCACCACCACATCCCCCGCGACCAGCGTCCCCGTCGCGCGGTCCAGCACCGTGAGGTCCGCGCCCGAATGGGCCACCGGCCAGGCCCGCAATTCGATCTCCCGCCCGCCCAGGTCCAGCACCTCCATGTCCGTCACGTCACGGTCCACCTCCGGCACCTCGCTGCCCAGGAACGCCGCCCCGACCTGCCGCGCCCCTTGCTCCAGATAGGGCGTGGCCCGCAGCGCCAGCCCTTCGGCCAGCCCCGCCGGAGCCACCACCTCCGCACCCGCGTCGGCCAGCGCCGTCGCGCCGAGCACGTGATCCGGGTGCCCATGCGTCAGGATGGCGAAGCGGATCGGCCGGTCGGTGAGTCCGCGCACAGCCGCGACCACCGCCTCTCCCAGCACTCGCGAGCCGCCGGGGTCGATCACCGCCACCGCCTCCGCGCCCACGACGATCACCGTGTTGCCGATGTCGCCGCCGTTCGCCGCGTCGGCCAGCGCCACCGCGCCCCGATGCACGAACAGCCCCGGCGCGACCTCCTCGAACTCCATCGCCGGCGCGTCCATCGCCCCGCAGCGCACCCCCTCGACCCGCGCCGCCCGCTCCCAGGCCACCAGCCGAGGCGCGGCGGCGGCCCGCGCCTCGGCACAGGTCGTTGCCCCCGCCGGCACCGCGCGCGTCGCGCAGCCCCCGCCGTCCAGCCCGCAAAGCATCACGAGAACGTCGATCATGGCCGCCTCCGAAATCCGTCGCCACACGCGCCATCCGTGCTATGTTCCCGCGATATGGCGTCGGATGGGAGGCCCGCCATGACCCGACTGCTCCTCGCCCTGCTGCTCGCCGCCGGCACCGCCGGGGCGCAGGGCACGCCGCTCCAGCCCAGCCCCACCTGGAACGATCTCGCCTACGACATCCTCGGCGACGCCGCCCCGATCCCGGCCGACGGCGCGCTGACGCTGGAGGCCCCCATCCGGGCCGAGGACGCGGCCACCGTGCCGATCCGCCTCGTCCAGCCCCCCGGCTCGCCCTGGGTCCAGGACATCACCCTCGTCATCGACGAGAACCCGGCCCCCGTCGCCGCCGAGATCGTCTTCGGCGAGGCGATGCGCCCGCTCGACTTCGAGATGCGCGTGCGGGTCAACCAGTATTCCAACGTTCGCGCCCTGGCGATGACCGCCGGCGGCGACCTCCTGATGACCGGGGCCTTCGTCAAGGCGTCGGGCGGCTGCTCCGCCCCTGCCAGCCGCCCGCCCGGAGAGGCGATGGCCGGCGCGGGCGAGATGCGCCTGCGCGAGTTCGGCGCCGCCCCCGACGGCCGCCGAGAGGCGCAGGTGATGATCCGCCACCCGCAGTTCTCGGGCCTCCAGCGCGATCAGGTCACCCAGCTCTGGATTCCCGCCCACTTCATCGACGAGATGGAGGTCTGGCAGGGCGACGAACGGCTCTTCGCCCTCTCGGGCGGCATCTCGGTGTCCGAGAACCCGGTCTTCCGCTTCCGCTACATCGACAACGGCGCGTCCGGCTTCCGCGTGAAGGTCCACGACACCGAGGGCAACACCTGGGAGCAAACCCTCCCCAAGGAGCCGGCGACCTAGAAGCAGAGCACCTCCGCCTCGGCTTGCGCGCGGCGCAGGTCGGCCACCGCGCCCCGCACCAGCGCGTTGTCGCGGAACAGCGTGGCCCTCTCCCCGCCGGTCTGCTGGAGGGCGAGGATCGCCTCGGCTTCCTCGTAGCGCGCATAGGGCAGGATCGCCGCGATCTGGTCGATGGAGCAGGCGCAACGCTCCAGCACCTCACGGCTTTGGCCGTTCACCGCCATGCAGGCGAAGACGTATTCCGCCCGCGCCGCCGTCGGGTAGTCGTTGAGGCCCATGGCCGGGTCCTCCTGCGCCCGTGCCCCGGTCGCGGCGACCAGCAGCGCCAGCGCCAGCGTCCTCATTCCTCGACCAGCGCCAGCGAGGCGTCATAGGCCTCCGCGCTCGCCCCCGCCGGGGCCTCGGCGCGGATGGAATGGTACCAGCCCGGCACCGACTCCGAGACGACGACCCGGATCTCCAGGTCGGCGAAGCGGCCCAGGTCCGCCCGATGCGCGTCCGTGGCGAAGGGCGACAGGGCCACCTCCGTCGCCTCGACCGTGCCGCCGTCCCAGGGCACCGTCACCGCCGCGACCGCGACCTCCCCGGCCAGCGCGTCGCGGATGCGGTTGCGGATGTAGAAGGGGCTGCCCCCCGTCGCCTCCGAGATCGTCCGCACCGTGCGCTCCAGGAACACCATCGCCACCGGGTTCCCCACGCCGGCGTCGAACCGGCCAAGCGGCTCCGCCCCATCGGCCCGGTCTCCCTGCACGACGGCGGCCCCGTCCCCCGCGAGGTCCACGACGACCCGGCTCCAGCCCCCGTCGGGCACGGCCGCGCCGCCATCATAGAGAAGCTGCGTCCCCCCCGGCAGCCCATCGAGCGTGCCGCTCCGGAACACGATGTCGAAGGCCCGCTCGGCGCGCAGCGCGCCGGGCCCCATCAGCGCCGCGACCAGCGCGAGCGTGGCGATCCGTCCCATGACTCTCCTCCCCAGGTGTCATGCGTCCGGACCCATCAAAGCCCCTTCCGGGGGCCTTGTCCACAGCGCCTTGCGCGGGCCGGGTCAGATCTCCCGCGAGGTCCCGACCGGCTGGCAGGTCCAGCGCTGCACGCGCCAGCCCGGATGCTCCATCACCCATTGGGCGAGCTGCGGCTGCGCCGCCATCGTGCAGTTGGTCAGCGACACGTCCGAGAATTGCAGCGCCCGCGTCTCGCAGGTGGCGGGATCGGCGCTCAGGCAGACGACGAAGGCGAGTTCAATCATCAAGGGACACTCCGGGACGAACGGAATCGGGCCGCGACGACGGCCCCGATCCATCCCGCCCGGAGATGCCGCGGGATGCAACCGCGGCAAAGGCCGATGACCGCAACGTGAGCGACGGCGCCTATTTCGTGAGCCGCTCCGCGTGGAAACGCACGTGATCCGCCATGAACGTGGAGATGAAGTAGTAGGAGTGATCGTAGCCCGGCTGCCGCCGCAACGTCAGCGCGATCCCCGCGTCCCGGCAAGCCGCCTCCAGAAGCTCCGGCCGCAGCTCCCGCTCCAGGAAATTGTCGGCCTCGCCCTGATCCACCAGGATCTCGTCCACCCGCGCCCCATCCTCGATCAGCGCCACCGCGTCGTGCCTGCGCCAAGCCGCGCGTTCGGGCCCCAGATAGGCCCCGAACGCCTTCTCGCCCCACGGGACCAGCGACGGAGCCACGATCGGCGCGAAGGCCGACACCGACCGGAACCGCCCCCGCAGGGACAGCGCCAGCGTCAGCGCCCCATGCCCGCCCATCGAATGGCCAAAGATGCCCTGCCGGTCCATGTCCGCCGGGAACTCGGCGCCGACCAGCGCCGGCAGCTCCTCGGTGACATACCGCTTCATGTTGTAGCGCCCCGCCCAGGGAGCCTGCGTCGCGTCGAGGTAGAACCCCGCTCCCTGCCCCAGATCGTAGGCCGGATCATCCGCCGCGTCCCCGCGCGGCGAGGTGTCGGGGCAGACCACGATCACCCCCGCCTCGGCGGCGGCGCGACGGTATTCCCCCTTCTCCATGACGTTGGCGTGGGTGCAGGTCAGCCCCGAGAGATACCACAGCACTGGGCAGGGCTCCGTCTTCGCCGCCGGCGGCAGGAAGACCGCGAAGGTCATCTCTCCTCCCGTGGCCTCCGATCCATGCCTGCACACGATCTGCCGGCCCCCGTGCGAGGCCCAGTCCGACACCGTTTCCATCCGTCCTCCCGACGCTGCTCCCCCTCAGCCTAGCCGCCCGGGCGGGAAACCGGAACCCGCCCGGGACGGCCCCGGTCAGGCGTCGGCGGTCTCGGCGGCGGCCTGCGCGGCGGACTGGGTGCTGTGCTGAAGGGTCCAGGTGGCGATGTAGTCCATCAGCGCCGGCGACAGGCAATCGTAGGGCTCCAGCCCCATCTCGCGCAGGCGGGCGCGGATGCCGTCCATCTCGGCCGGGTCCACCCCCGCCTCGATGACCGAGGACACGAAGGCCGCGAAGCCAGGCTGCATCCAGCCGCCTTCCTCGAACCGCTCGGGATGCAGGAAGCTCAGGCCCTTGAACGGATGGTCCCGCTCCACCGGCCCATGCATGTGGACCCCGCACTCCCGGCAGCGATGCCGCTGGATGAGCGCCGCGCGGTCCACCACCTCCAGCTTGTCGCCATTCTCCAGCACCGACACCTTGTCCACCGGCGCGACCGCCACCACCGAGAGGATGGCGCCGTCGGGCTTCCAGCACTTGGTGCAGCCGCAGGCGTGGTTGTGGGCGACCTGCCCCTCGACCCGCACGCGCACGGGCCGGTCGGCGCAGGCGCAGACCAGGACGCCGCCGGCGAAGTCCGGCGAGGTCGGGGCGATCCCGTCGTCCAAGGCGGGATGCAGCTTGGGCGTGGCCATGTGGTTCCTCCTCCATGTTGCCCGGGCGGGGCCACCCCCGCGCGCGGGACGCGCCCGGTTCGTTGCGGACGCCCCCGAAGGCTAGCACGAAGCCGCCCGATGGAAGCGGAAAATCCGCCGCGCCGCGCCGCCGCCTCTCGGCGGATCGTCGCCCGTCAGGCGCAGAGCGTTCGCCCCTCCTCGCGCCGCAGGGCGTTGTGGATGTCCACGGCGGCGATCTCGGCCTGCGCCATGGCCACGGCGATCTGGTTCAGCCCCGTCACGGCGTCGCCGGCCGCATAGACGCCCGGCACGCTCGTCCGCTGGTGGGCGTCGGTCAGGAATCGCCCCTCCCCCGTCAGCTCCACCCCCAGCATCGCGCCGAGGTCCGTGCGCGGCCGAACCCCCATCCCGCTGTAGGCGGTAAAGACCCGCAGCGCCGTTCCGTCCTCCAGGTGCAGGCTCACCTCGGCCCTGCCCTCCTCGCCCGAGCCATGGGCCTCCATCCCGCGCAGCGGCGTCTCGACGATGCGGACGCCCGCCGCCTCGACGCGGGCGCGGTCCTCCGGCCCGACCTCCAGCGGCCCGCCCATCGTCACCAGCGACAGATCGTCGGTGTAGCGCGACAGGAACAGCGCCTCGCCCGCCGCGTCGGCGCCGCCGCCCAGCACCGCGACCGCCCGGCCCCGCACCTCGTAGCCGTCGCAGATCGGGCATTGCCGGATGAGGCCGGCGCGCACCTTGCCGATGGCGTCCTCCACGGGGGGCAGGTTGTCCCAGACCCCGGTGGCCAGCAGCACGTTCCGCGCCACCACAGCCCCGCCGCCGGTCTCGGCCCGGAACGTCCCGTCCTCCTGCCGCGACAGCGCCGTCACCACCCCCTCGCGCCGCCCGCCCCCGAACTCCTCCAGTTGCGCCCGCATCCGCGCCAGCAGCTCCTCGCCGTTGATGCCGCCAGGAAAGGCCGGGTGGTTGTGCGACCGGGGGATCCAGGACGCCCGGCTCTCGCCCCCGTCGATCAGCCGGAACCGCCGCCGGAACCGCGCCAGGAAGATCGCGGCCGTGAGCCCGGCGGGGCCGCCCCCGACGATGCAGCAATCAAGGATGTCGTCGGCCATGGGTCCGGCGTCCTCCGGGCTTGTCCCGCGCGGGCGGGGCAGGGGGGTAAAGGCTCGGGCGGAACGGCGCAGCCGCGCGGCGGTTCCCGCGCCGCAGGCGGCGGGAGGTCCGGGCCGAGAACCGCCGAGGCTGCGCGAAGATCGGCCACGCCCGATCCGGGTTTCGCCATCCGCCTTCTTTTCCGACGCTTCCCATGCCATGATCCTGGCCGGATCACCCGTCCCGACGCGGCCTCCGCGCAGGGCGCGGCCGTCCCTCGCCACACGGCCGGCAGGGCCGATCCGCCGCGACCCTCGGACCATGGTCCGACCGGGCCGGACCTTGGTCGCAGGACGAACCTTCGACCTCGGCGGCGTTGATCCCCGGAGAAGGTCCGAATAATCTTGAGGGGACGAAATCCGGGCCGAGATTTCGACCCGAATCCCTGTTGCGGCGCGAATTCGAGGGGGAATCGATTTGCGTCCTTTCCGAATGACGGAACCGCCCCGGCGGCTCCGACCGGGTCATTGCGTCCCGGTCACACCATCCCAGGACCAGGGGCAGCGCCGGTGACGGGGCCGGCCTCGCCTGCCGCGGGACGTCCCGTGCCGGAGCTCGCCGCCCGGCTCGCGCCCGCGCTGGTCCACGAGCTCGCGCAGCCCCTGGCCAGCCTCTCGGGCCTGGCCGCCAGTTGCCGCGACCTCCTGGCCGGGGGCTCGGACCCCGACCTCAGCCGCAGCCTCGTCGAGGAGATCGGACGGCAGTCGGAGCGGGCCGGGCGCATCCTCGGCGCGCTACGCCGCCTCGTCGCCGAGGAGCTCCGGCCAAGGCCCGAGCCGCTGGCCGCCCTGATCGAGGAAGCGCGGCTCCTGGCCCTCGCCGGGCCCGCCGCCCGCCGCGTCGCCCTCCGGCTGGAGATCCCCGGGGGCCTGACCGTCCGCGCCGACCGCCTCCTGCTGGAGCTGGCGCTCGCCAACCTCCTCCGCAACGCGCTGGAGGCGATCGGCCCCGAGACCCCCGGCGAGATCCGCGTCAGCGCCGCCGCCTGCCTGGGTGGCGGGGCCGAGGTCCGCGTCGCCGACAGCGGCCCCGGCGTGCCACCCGGCCTGGGCGACCGCATCTTCGAGCCGAACGTGACCACCAAGGCAGGTGGCCTGGGCCACGGCCTGCCGCTCTGCCGCGACATCGCCCGCGCCCATGGCGGGAGCCTTCGGCTCCTGCGGGGCCCCGCGCCCGGCGCGACCTTCGCCCTGACCCTGCCCGGCTTCTCCGAGGAGGACCACCATGCCTGACCCGACGGTCTATGTCATCGACGACGATGACGGCGTGCGGCGCTCGCTCCAGCTCCTGCTGGGCTTCGCCGGCTACCACGTGCGCGGCTTCGACTCGGCCGAGGCCTTCCTGTCCTGCGTCGAGGACGCCACGCCCGGCCCGGTCCTGCTCGACCTGCGGTTGCCGGGCATGGACGGGCTGGACTGCCTCCGCGTGATCGCTGGGCGCCGCCTGCCCTTTCCCGCCATCCTCCTGACCGGCTTCGCCGACGTGCCCCTGGCCGTCCAGGCCATGCAGGCCGGGGCCGTGACCGTCCTCGAGAAGCCCTGGGAACGCGAGGCGCTGCTCGCGGCCCTTCAGGAGGCGCAGGCCCGCCTTCCCGCGCCGCGCGCCGCGACGGGGCGTCACATCCACGCCCGGAGCCGTCTCGACGACCTCACCCGGCGCGAGCGCGACGTGCTGGGCCTCCTCGTGGCCGGGCTGGCGAACAAGGCCATCGCCCACGACCTCGGGATCAGCTGCCGCACCGTCGAGGTCCACCGCGCGCGGATCATGGACAAGATGGGCGCGCGCAGCTTCTCGAACCTCGTGAAGATCGCGCTGGAGGCCGGCTACGGCGCCTGAGTCCCCGCCGCGCGAACGCGGAAACCGCCGCCCCATCGGGGCGGCGGTCGCGTTTCGTGCGATCGTGGGATGGGTGGCGGCCCGGTCGCCCGGGCCGCCCGCACCTCAGAGGGCGAAGTCCGAGCGATCCAGGGTGGACGCGTTCAGCACCCGGATCTGCGCCTCGATGCCGATGTCGCTGTCGGTGTCGATCTGCACCAGCAGGTCCGCGCCCGAGGCCACGTAGCGCACCTGGGTCGCCGACCCGACCGTGAAGGCGGCCGTGCCGATGAAGTCGAACACCGTGCCCGACAGCCCGCCGATGTCGATGATGTCGCCGCCGGACTCGCCCGCGCCCTCCATGCCGACGATGGAGTCGGTGATGGTCGTGCTCGACTCCGCGAGGGTGGAGAAGATGAAGAGGTCGTCCCCCAGCCCCCCCACGAGCTGGTCGGAGCCCAGGCCCCCCATCAGCGTGTCGCTGCCGGCATCGCCCGACAGGATGTCGTTGCCGTTGCCGCCGGACAGCGTGTCGTTGCCGTCGCCGCCCGACAGGCTGTTGGCGGCGGTGCTGCCGAAGAAGGTGTCGTCCCCGGTGCCGCCGATGAGGTTCTCGATCCCCGCCAGCGTGTCGAAGGCGGCCGCGTCCTCCGCGCTGCCGGTCACGCGGGTGTTGGCGATGGCCAGGTCGATGGTCAGCGCGCGCGTGAAGGCCGCGTAGCTCGCGGTATCGACGCCGGCGCCGCCGTTCATGATGTCGGCGGCCTCGTCCACCGTCGCCATCAGCTGGTCATTGCCGTTGCCGCCGTTGAGCGAGTTGGCGTTCGCGTCGCCCCGCAGCGAGTCGGCGCCGTTGCCGGTCGCCACCTGCTCGAAGCCCGCGATGGAGGCGAAGCCCGTCGCCGTCCCGGTCTCCAGGTCCACCACCGCGCTCGTCGAGAGGGTGGCGTAGGTCAGCCGGTCCACCCCGTCGCCCACGTCGAGAACCAGCGACTCGACCCCGGCGATGGCCGACAGGCCCGTCATCGAGGTGATGGCGCTGCCCGCCAGGACCGCCGTCACGAGATTGGCCGCCGTCGTCCCGGTGATGACCAGCCGGTCGAAGCCGAGCCCGCCGTTCACGTTGTCCGTGCCCTCGGCCAAGGTCATGAACATGCGATCCGCCCCGGCGCCGCCGTCGATGAGGTCGTTGCCGATGCCGCCCACGATGTAGTCGTTGCCGTCCCCGCCGAAGATGGTGTCGGCGCCGCCCTGCCCATAGAGCACGTCGGCGGCCCCGAACCCGGACAGCGTGTCGTTGCCGTTCAGGCCGTAGAGGATGTCGATCGTCTCCCCGCCGTCCAGCGCGGCGTCCGCCGCGTTGCTGCCCACCCGCAGCGTGACCACCTCGATCATGGTGCCCGACTGGGCGCTCAGCAGGAGGTTGATGACGTTGGAGGTGTTCTGCGTCAGCACCCGGGTGGTGCTCAGGACATTGGCCACGTCGCCGACCGGCCCGACGCTGAACGCGTCGGTGTTGCTGGTCAACAGCGAGATGGTCACCCCTTCCACGTCGGTGTTCAGCACGCCGAGCGCCGTCCCGATGGCGGGCAGGCCGTTGCCGGGCTGCGCCAGCGGCTCGAAAGACAGCTCGGTGTCGAGCACCGTGCCCATGTTCCCCCGCAGGTCGATGTCCTCGTCCACGAAGTCGAGGATCTCGATGTTGCGGATGAAGTCGGTGTCGTCCACCAGCGCCCCCCGCGTCGCGCCGGCGGTGTCGGTGATCGCGATGAAGCCGTCGTTGTTCACGTCGAAGGCGTTCTGGATCACCTCCTCGCCCCGGTCGCGCAGGTCGCCGTCACCGTTGAGGTCGATCCGCAGGCCCCGGCCCTCGATGTTGTATTCCGAGGAAAGGCCGCGGTAGATCGAGGTGTCGGTGTCGCCCGCCGTCGTGTCGGGCCGGATCTCCCGCACGATGGACATCTGCCCCGGATTGATCGTCCGGTTCAGAAGCAGGCTCTGGAGCGAGGCGCCCCCGAAGGCCACGCGGGTGAAGTCCGGCTGCCCATCCGGGCCCAGGAAGTAGACCTTGCCCGCCGTCGCCCCCGCCACGAGGCGCGAGCTGTTGAGCGACTCGGCCGAGTAGGTGGTGTTGCCCACCACGATCTTGATGCGGACGTTGAGCCACGAGTCGCCGTCGATGAGGTCGAAGCCGCCCCGGCCCTCGAAGATGTCGTTGCCGTCGCCCCCCATCAGGATGTTGCCGCTGTTGTATTCGGCCGCGTTGGTCGAGACCCCGAGATCCACGAGCGTCTGCCGCACGTCCAGCACCGGCCGCGCCGTGACGGGGGTGCTGGGCGTGCCGCGCAGCCACGCGCCCAGGCCGTCGATGCGGTCCACGCCCGCCTGGTTCAGCGCGTTCTCGTCGGGCGTGGCATCGACCTCCGGCTCGATCAGCGCCGAGCCGATGTCGTCGCCCCTCAGCGTGTCGGCGAACCGCCACCCCGAGAAGGCCTCGATCAGGTCGAAGCGGTCGCGCAGGATCTCGGCCGGGACCGAGGTGAAGATCGGGATGCGCATGTCGAAGTTGACGCCGGCCGTGTCATACTTGGCGCTGGCCCAGTCGAAGCCCCACATCCCCTCGAAGCGCTGGACGCCGATGCCGGACAGGGCGATGTCGTCGCCCGACTCCAGGTCGTAGTCCTGGTCGTTGCCCTGACCCCAGGCCACGTCGTGCCCGATGATCGTGGAGTTGAAGAACAGCTCCGAGTTGTCGCCGGCGATGGTGTCGAAGCCCTCGCCGCCCTCGATCCAGTCGTCGCCCTCGTTCCCCATGAGGAGGTCGGCGCCCGAGCCGCCGAGGATGAAGTCGTTGCCCTCGTCGCCGAAGACCTCCGAGGCGTCCTGCCCGAGGAAGGCCGCGTCCGAGCCCTCGCCGCCGAACAGCAGGTTGATGCCCCGCGCCGAGGAGATGACGTCGTTGCCCCGCTCGCCGCGCAGGAAGTTGTCGCCGAAGGGGTCCTCGATGATGTCGTCGCCGTCGCCGCCGAACACCTGGTCGGATTCCTGGCCCGCGTTCAGGTAGTCGTTGCCGCCGTCGCCCCAGAGCGCATCGATGCCCAGGTCGCCCCGCAGCGTGTCGTTGCCCTCGGTGCCGCCCAGGACCACGTGCTCGCCGCCCCGGAAGATCAGCGTGCCGCCAACCTGGTGCCCGTTGGCGTCGGTCACGCCCGGGTCGATGCGGCGCACCTTGGGGTCGATGCTCTGGCGGATCGGATCGTCCCAGGTGGGGTCCCGTCCGGCGGCGGCGCCGTTGTAGTCGGCTTGCGCGATGGCCCGGTCCAGCTCCAGGATCATGTCGGGCGTCGTGAAGAGGCTCGCGTTCATGTGCGGCGCATACACGTCGCCCAGGTCCGAGTTCCGCATCGCGATGTCGGTGAAGGTGTTGGCCTCCAGCTGGTTGAGGAGGTTCAGCCCCTGCGTCCGCGACAGGTAATAGAGCCGGTCGCCGTTCTGGAGCTGCTCCATCTGGTATTCGAAGATGAAGTTGAACGTCGATCCCAGCATCCCGCCGAACTCGTTCAGCTTCTCCGCGAGGCCGCCGATCCAGAGGTCCACCTTGTCGAGGCCGCCGCGCTCGGTCACGTAGTCGCCCTGCGCGTTGAGGAAGTCCTGCCGGTCCTGCTCGTCGATGGGAACGACGACATCCTCCAGCACGCCATCCGCGTCGGTGTCCCGCTTCAGCACCAGCTCCGTGCCCAGCACCAGCGCCGTCGCGACGGCGCGCTTCTCCTCCAGCGAGGCGTCGTCGAGCAGGAGCGGGTGCGTCCCGTAGGCCGCGATGAAGTTGATGAGCGAGATCGGGTTCTTGAGGTTCTGGGCGAAGTCGCTCCAGCCCTCGTAGGGCTTGAGGTCGGCGATGCCGAAGTCGTTATACAGTTGCGTCCGCGTCTCGTTGAGCGAGGCCACCCCCGTTTCGCGGCCCCGCGCGATGTTGAGCGCCGCGAGGTCGAGCGGCAGGCCCAGCAGGTTGCTCCGCAGCGCCGGGACGATGAACTCGTCGATCTCCGAGCCCTTGTCCATGCTCAGGCCGCGGATGATCGCCGCCTGGATCTCGTCGATGTTGTCGGCCGTGTCGTTCCAGGCCTGCGGGTTCAGGAAGGCGCCGATGAGCGAGAACTGCTCGTTCGTCCCCGGCTCGTTGATCGGGTTCAGGTCGTTGTCGATCCGGTCCACCGTGTCCGTCAGCATCGAGTGGCCGAACCGGTAGACCGTGTGCGCGAACTCCGCGAGGATCGACGGGTCGATGTCGGCGGTGTTGGTGAACACGAAGGGATCGACCGCCGGCTGGATGCGCCGGGCGAACTCCTCGAACACCATGTGCTGGTACTGCATCTCGGTCGAGAAGCGGGCCGCCTGGAACATCCGCTCGCCGTCCCAGACCAGATCGGCGATGTCGGCCGGGCTGGTGGGAACCGCGTCCACGTCCACCAGCAGCCATTCGTTGAGGAAGGCGAGGTCGCCGTGCTCCAGGATGGTCGCCTTGTTCGCCTCGACCGTCCGGTTGTGCTCCGAGTGGAAGATCGCGTGGACCGCCGTCAGGCCGAAGTTCTCGTTGCCGCGCCCGTCGCCGGTGATGAAGTGCTTGTCGAGCAGCTCGTCGTCGTAGGCGACCTTGTTGCCGCGCGCGTCGGTGGCGATGGCGTTGCCCGCCACGTCGTCGGAGTCCGCCTGCACGACGGTCGGGATCGCCGGCGTGGCCGGGTTGCCGTCGTGGTCATTCAGGAAGGTCGTCCCCGGCACCGCGTTGTGGGCGATGTCCTCCAGGAAGGCCGGCCCGGCCGCGCGGCTGCCCGCCGTGCTGATGCCGGCGGCGGTGCCCTCCTTCAGCCATTGCGTCGGGTGGGTGGCGTCCGGCGCCATCACCATCTGCGCGTAACCGTTCGGTCCCAGGATCAGGTTCCCGTAGGCGTCCGTCGCCAGCAGCGGCACGCGCAGCACGTCGCTGTTCTCCAGCCGGATGCCCAGCACCTCCAGCGCCTGCTTCTTCACGTCGGCCCAGGTGCCGATGGCGCCGTCGCGCGACCCGGTCTCGTCGGTCCCGTCGAGCAGCTTGCCGGTGGAATACACCCTCTCCCCGTCGCCGTGGTCCACCCGCACCTGCTCGCGGATGAAGGCCTGGTGCGAGGCGTGCGAGGTGTAGGTCTGGTTCTGGTCCACCCAGGAGGTGGTGCCGTTCCGATGCTGCGCCTGGCCGTCCACCGTCGTCGGCGTCGCCCGCGTCAGCGTCATGAACCGCAGGTTCAGGTTCAGGTCGTCGGCCGTCCCGAACACCTTGTCCGCCCCGGCGATCAGCGGGTCGTCGGGCGCGAGCGGGACAAAGACCGTGCCGTTGCTGCCCTTGGCCACGAGGTCCAGCCCGTGGTCGAAGAACTGGCCGAAGATGGTCATGAAGTTGTTGAAGGACGGCGACAGCCCGATGTCGGGCGACAGGTTCTCGATCCGGATGCCGCCCTCGGGGCCGAGCTCCAGCTCATGCTTCGCCATCACGGCCTCGAAGGCCGCCTGCGCCGCCGCCCGCGCGTCGGGATCGGCGACGCCGACGGTCGCCTGGTAGGCGTCCGTGATCTCCGCCACCGCCTCGTTGGCCTTGACGCCCTCGACCCCGTTCACCTTCAGCGCCGCATAGATCGCCGCCGGGTTGGCCGCCGTCTGGTCCACGATCAGGTTCGAGATCGTGCGCGGGTCGGCATCGACCACGCTGCCTGGCGCCTCGTAATCGGTGTTCCCCACGTTGAAGAACGGCGCCTCGTCGTTCTCCGGGTCCTGGTAGTCCGGGTCCAGCAGCCGCGGGAACAGCTCGCCCGCCGCGCCGACCCGCTCCCGCCCCGGCAGGATCTGGTTGTCGCTGCCGTCCACCGTGCGGATGCCGGCGGGCAGGAGTGCCGCGTCCGTCGCCGAGACGCCGTATTCCAGCATGATGGCCTCGGTGGTGGTGAGGCCGTCGCGGCTCACGCTCTCGCCGATGCGGATCTGCCGCAGGATGTATTCAAGATCGTGGATATTGATATTGAAGCTGGTGGCCATGCTCGGACCCTTTCCCCATGCAGCGAACCGCCGGCGGTCGCGCCGCAAGCCGCGGCCTCACGCGGCGGCCGGTTCCCGGCGCCCCTCCGGCCATGTGAGGGGCGTTGGCCCGGGCACGGGCCGGAACGAAAGGATGTCGGCATTGCGCCAGGGACCGGCGTATTCTCCCCTGTTTCCATTTTTGCGACAATGAGCAGGGAATTGCCATACGGCCGTAGGTCTGCGGACCCCGACCCGCCGGGTCGCAGGACCATCCCCGCCCCTGCCTCCGAGGCCAAGCTCCGCGCCGCCGCCTCGCGTCGCGCAACCGCGACACGACATTCGCAAGACTTTTCAACCCGGTGGTGAAACATAGTCGCACCCCCGCATCATTGTTGATGGAGGGGGGACGATGGACTAGATACGGACCAAGGAAGTGCGACCTAGGGCCATGTTGGCCCGGGTCGGGTGCGGGTGTCGTGGTGCGTTCAACGTCAGGCGGTTGAGGATGGTGGTCGAGACGATCCCTCGTTGGTCAACGCTCAGCCTCTCCCGTCAGTTCATTCTCCTGTCATCCGTCCTCCTGCTGCTGGCCGTCGCGCTTCTCGGCCAGTGGGTGTCCACCCGCATCCAGGACGCCGTGGAGGAGGACGTGGGCCACCGCGCCGCCATCTTCCTCGAACATTTCCTCGAACCCTACATCGGCGAGCTGGCCGTCACCGGCGACCTGTCGCCCCAAAGCCGCGCCGCCATCTCGGCCGACCTCGCCCGCATCTCCAAGGGCCTCAACGTGCTCCAGACCCGGCTCTGGACCCCCGGCGGCCGCATCCTCCTCGCCTCCGACCCCGGGCTGGAGGGCCGCACCCTCCCCGTCGCGGGCAGCCTCGCCGAGGCCGTGGCCGGCCGCATCGCCGTGGAGTCCGAGGATCACCTCCACAGCGAGACCCTCGCCGGCCGGCGCGTCTTCGAGGTCTACGTCCCGATCCGCTCCGCCCCCGGCGGCCCGGTCGTCGCCGTGGCCGAGTTCTACCAGGACGGCGCGGCGCTCCTGTCCATCCTCGGCTGGACCCGCACGCAGACCTGGGCCATCGTCGCCCTGGTCAGCCTCGGGCTCCTCGCCGGGGTCTACGGCCTGGTCGATCGCGGCAGCGCCACCATCCAGCGCCAGCGCGCCGAGATCGAGGCCCGCGTGGCCGAGCTGACCCGCCTCCTCCACCACAACGAGTTCCTGCGCCGCCGCATCCAGCAGGCCTCCTCGCGCAGCGCCGAGGACTCCGAGACGCAGATGCGCCGCATCGGGGCCGACCTCCACGACGGCATCGGCCAGCTCCTCACCATCGCCTCGCTCCGGCTGGAGCAGCTCTTCCCGCAAGGGGGCGTCCACAACGGCAACTACCTCCTCGTCAAGTCCATGCTCGACGACGCCATGACCGAGGTGCGGGCCATGGTGGCGGGCCTCGCCCTGCCGCAGATGCAGGGCCTCCCCCTCGCCGCCGCCGTGTCCACGATCGTCATGAAGCACCGGCACCGCACCTCGACCGAGGTGCGCCTGACCCTGCCCGACGACCTCGACGAGCCCAGCAACCCCGTCAAGCTGGCGATCTGCCGCTTCGTCCAGGAGGGGCTGAGCAACGCCTTCAAGCACGCCCACGGCGCGCCCTGCGCGGTGGGCGTCCGCAGCGACGCGGCGGGCCTCCTCGTCCAGGTCGCGGACGACGGCCCCGGCCTGTCGCGGCCCTCCTCCAGCCCCGACGCCAAGCGCCAGCCGCTCGGGCTCGCCGGGCTCCGCAACCGGGTCGAGAGCCTGGGCGGCGAGTTCCGCATCCTGAGCACGCCCGGCCGGGGCACCACCATCATCGGTCATTTTCCTCGTGAAGCCTGAGGTTCACCATGTCTGACCTTCTCCGCATCGCCATCGTGGACGACCATCCCCTGGTCCGCGAGGGGGTGGCCCACGCCATCGACGGCTCGGGCCAGGCCCGCGTCGTGGCCCAGGGCTCGACCGCCCAGGAGGCCATCCAGATCGTCCGGGACCACGACCCCGACGTGCTGCTCCTCGACCTCAGCCTGCCCGGCTCCGGCCTCTCGGCCCTGCGCGAGATCGCGCAGTCCGGCGCGCGCACCAAGGTCGTCATCCTGACCGTCTCCGAGGAGAACGGCGACGTGCTCGAGGCGCTCCGCTCCGGCGCGAGCGGCTACATCCTCAAGGGCATCAGCGGCACCGAGCTGCGCTCCGCGATCCAGCGCGTCCACGGCGCGGGCTCCTACGTCTCGCCCGAGCTGGGCGCGCGGATGCTGGCCGACATCAGCCGCAACGTCGAGGTGGTGAACGCCAAGCGCAGCATCCGCCTGAGCGAGCGCGAGCACGAGGTCTGCCGGCTGGTCCGGCGCGGCCTCTGCAACAAGGAGATCGGCAGCAAGCTCGACATCAGCGAGAAGACGGTCAAGCACTACCTGACCAACATCTTCAAGAAGCTCGACGTCCGCAACCGCACCGAGCTGGCCCTCCTCGACTAGGACGGCCCCCGCCAACGCCACCTCGCCCCGCCCGCTTGACCCCGCCCGCTCATCCCCGCCCGCTCATTCCCGCCCGCGCGGAACCGGCAGGCCGGTCGAAATGTCGGCCGCGCCCGTCCGGCGGTGACGGGATGTTAACCTCCGTGCGCTAGGATGGCCTGGAACGAAGGAACCAGGGGGAGGGCAGGGGATGACAGCGCAGATCGCAGCGCAGCCGTCGGCGACCATGGCGACGCCGCCCGCCGTGGCGGAGGGGGAGCTGCCCGTCGGCGCGCGCACCGTCGCGCGCACGCTCCGCCGCTCCTCGCTGCCGCCCGCCGCGGTCTCGGGGGTGGCGCTGCTGCTCGACGCCGCGGCGCTGGGCCTGGGCCTCTGGTTCGCGGCCGACCTGTCGGGGCGCGGCGACGACGCGCCCGCCCGCGCCGCCCTGCTGGCGGTCCTCGGGGCGCTGGGCGGCACCTTCGCGCTCTGGGCCTGGGGCCTCTACCGCCTCCGCGTCCTGCGCCGCTTCTGGTCCGGGGCCGCGCCGCTCCTCGCGCTCGGCGTGGCGCTGGCCGCGCTCGACGGCCATGGCTGGTGGGCGCTGGCCCCCGTCCTGCCCCTCCTCCCCGCCCGGGGCCTGGGCGCGCTGCTCGCCGCCACCGCGCTCGACTACGGCCTGACCGAACGGCGGGCGATCATCCTCGGCGGCGGCGACCGGGCCGAACGGGTCATCACCACCCTGGCCGAATCGCCCGACAACGACATCCGCGTCTGCGGGATGTTCGACGACCGCGACGACCTCCGCTCCCCCCCGGTGGTCGCCGGCGTGCCCAAGCTCGGGCGGCTCGAGGTGCTCCTGCCCTTCGCCCGCTCCGCCGAGATCGACCTCCTCATCGTCACCATCCCCCTCAGCGCCGAACAGCGCATCCGCCAAATCCTCAAGCTGGTCGAGGTGCTGCCCGTGGACGTGCGCCTGTCCGACTTCTCGGCCGACCCGACCTTCCGCCGCCGCGGCCCCTTCGAGGGGCTGGGCGCGTCGGGCGGCCTCGTCAGCGTCATGTCGCGCCCCATCCGGGGCGGCAAGCTCGCGGCCAAGCGGGCGATGGACCTGCTGGGGGCGGCCGTCGCCCTCCTGCTGCTGTCGCCCGTCCTCCTCCTCACCGCCCTCGCGGTCCGCCTGGAAAGCCCGGGGCCGATCTTCTTCCGCCAGCTCCGCTACGGATACAACCAGCGCCCCGTCCTGATGTGGAAGTTCCGGTCCCTCCGCGCCGAGAGCTGCGACCCCCTCGCCCGCCGCGTCGTCACACGCGGCGACCCCCGCGTGACGCGCGTCGGCCGCGTCATCCGCCGCTGGTCCATCGACGAACTGCCGCAGCTCTTCAACGTCCTCGCGGGGGAGCTGTCGCTCGTCGGCCCCCGCCCCCACGTCCCCGGCGCCGTCTCCTCCCGGCAGGAATCGTTCGAGGCCATCGTCGATGGCTACGCCGCCCGCCACAAGGTCCGCCCCGGCATCACCGGCTGGGCGCAGATCAACGGCTGGCGCGGCGAGATCGACGACCCCGAATCCCTCCGCCGCCGGGTGGAGCACGACCTCTACTACATCGAGAACTGGTCGATCTGGTTCGACCTCTACGTGCTGCTGCTGACGCCCCTGCGCCTCCTGGGCGGCAAGGGCGCCTACTGACGCCCCCGCCCATGCCTCCCGCCCCGCTCCCGGGCCACCCAGCACCCCGCGCGCCCTCCCCCATGGACAAGCAGGCCCGGCGCCCTACCCCTCCCCGGGCCTATCGCCCGGAGACCGCCATGCCCCCCTCCTCCCGCGCCCTCGTCACCGGAGCCTCGGCCGGCATCGGCCTCGCCTACGCCGAACGGCTCGCCCGCGCCGGTTCCGACCTCGTCCTCGTCGCCCGCCGCGCCGACCGGCTCGACGCGCTGGCCCGCGACCTCCACGACCGCCACGGCACCAAGGCCGAGACCCTCCCCGCCGACCTCTCCACGCCCGAGGGGGTCGCCGCCGTCGCCGCCCGCCTCGCCGCCGACCCGGCCATCGACCTCCTGGTGAACAACGCCGGCTACGCCGCGCGCGGCCGCGTGGGCGAACTCGACCCCGACGCGCTCGACCACATGCTTCGCGTGAACGTCCTGGCGCTGGCCCGCCTCTCGCACGCCGCCATGGCCGCGATGCGGCCGCGCGGGCGCGGCGCTCTCATCAACGTTGCCTCCGGCACGGTCTTCATGCAGATGCCCGGCAACGCCGGCTACGGCGCGTCCAAGACCTTCGTCATGGCCTTCACCCGCACCCTCCAGGCCGAGGCCGAGGGGACCGGCATCCGGGTCCAGCTCCTCATCCCCGGCGTGATCGCCACCGACTTCCACGCCATCGCCGGCAATTCCCTCTCCAACTTCCCGCCCGAACGCGTGATGCAGGCCGACGATCTGGTGGCCGCCTCCCTCAAGGCCCTGGAGATGGACGAGCCCGTCTACATCCCCTCCCTCCCCGAGGTCCGCGACTGGGAGGCCTACGTCGCCGCCGAGCGCGCGGTCGCCGCCGGCGCCTCGCGCGACCGCCCGGCGGCCCGCTACGGCCTCCCCGGCTGACCCCGAGCCGCGCCCGATGATCGCCCAGGCCCTCCTCGACGCCTGCGCGCGCGGCGACCTGCCGCCCAACGTCCTCCTCCTGCGCCTCGCCATGGTGGCGACCGCCCCGGAGGAGGTCGCGGCTGCCCTCGACGCCGCCGGCCCCCGCCTCGCCGCCGCGCGCGCCCTCTGGCGCGCGAATCCCCAGGCCTTCGGCCTCGTCAAGTCCGTCCTTGCGGGCGTGGAGCACGCCGAATCCGCCGACCCCGCCCACTGGGCGCGCGTCTTCGACCGCCTCGCCGCCGCCGCGCCCGAGGGCGGCGTCGCCCTTTACGCCCTCGGCAACCCCGACCTCCTCCGGGCCGCGACGCGCGAGGTCGTGGACCGCATCCTCGGCTGGGACCTCCTTCCCCCCGAGGCGCGGGTCGTCGAGATCGGCTGCGGCATCGGCCGCGTCCTGGCCACCCTCGCCCCCCACGCCGCCGGGATCACCGGCCTCGACGTGTCCCCCGGCATGATCGCCGCCGCCCGCGACCGCTGCGCCGGCCTGCCGAACGTCACCCTTGCCGTCACCTCGGGCCGCGACCTCCCCCTCCCCGACGCCAGCGCCGACCTCGTGCTCGCCGCGGACGTGTTCCCCTACCTCGTGGACTCCGGCCTGGCCGAGGCCCACCTCGCCGAATCCGCCCGCGTCCTGCGCCCCGGCGGCCACCTCCTGATCCTGAACCACTCCTATCGTGGCGACCCCGACGCCGACCGCGCGGACCTGGCGGTCCTCGCCCCGCCGAACGGCCTCCGCCTCCGCCGCGCCGCGACCGGCGACTTCGCCCTCTGGGACGCCGCGACCTTCCTCCTCAGCCGGGCCGGATGACCCGCCGCCCCATCGCCACCGGCGCGGCCCCCCAGACCCGCTTGTAGCCCTCGCCCCCGCGCAGGAAGTCGAACCGTCCCGCCCCCTCGGCGGCCGCCCCCTCCATCGCCAGCCCCACGAGGATCGCCGCCGGGCTGATCCGCGCCCATCCGGGATCGAACCCGCCGTTGTAGCCGTGATGGGCCCCCCGCCCCGCCAGCACCATCAGCGCCGCGATCCGCCCGGCCCCGACCCGGACCTCCCACAGCCGCAGGAGCCCCGCCGCCGCCAGCGCCGGCCCCGCCTCGCGCAGCAGCCGCTCCATCAGCGGATCGGCCAGCACCCCCGCCGCGCCCCAGCGCAGGCCGTTGAGCCGCAGCAGGTCCCCGACCGCCGCCCCGACCTCGGCGGGCGCGACCAGCCCCGCCGTCCCGCCCTCCCGCTCCAGCATCCGCAGCGACTTGCGCCAATGCGCCCGCTGCCGCCCCGACACGGCCCCGAGCCCCCCCTCGCCCACCAGCGGCGCGACGAGGCAGGGCTCCCCCGCCCCCCGCTCCTCCCGCCACCCCGCCGGCAGCGGCGCGAGCCAGAGCGGCGACTCCGCCCCAAGCTGCTGGAGGTCGATCCGCTCGAACGGCTCCGGCGCGGCGAGGGGCAACGCCGCCAGCAGCCGCCCCGCCTCCGCCTCGAACCCCGGCTCCAGCAGCGCCTCGCCCCGGTCGCTCGGCCCCGTCCCGGCCAGCAGCAGCGCCCCGTTCCAGCAAAACACCGGCACGAGGCCCACCAGCCGCCCATCCGCCCGCAGCGCCACCGCCCCGCAGCGCCCCGGCGCGAAGTGCCGCGCCCAGGACAACGCCCAGGCTGGCGCGCCGAAGGGCGACGCCGCAGGGCAGCGCGTCCAGAGCGCCGCCCACTCGCCCTCGATCTCCGCGAGCCCCTCCGGCCGCACGATCTCGACGCGGACCTCGGCGCGCGGGGGGGCGGAGGGGATCATCGGCACGACCTCGCGACGGGAACCATCCCACGAAGGATAGCCGCCCCGCCCGGACGGGCGAGGGGCCGCCGGCTCAGCGCCGTCCCATCGCGGCGTCGAGGCTCCACGGCCCCGGCCCGGCAAAGACGAAGTAGAGGAACACGAAGCAATACAGGATCGCCGCGTCGCCGCCGTTCAGCGCCGGGAACGGACCCTGCGGCGCGTGGGCCATCCAATAGGCGGCGGCCATCAGCCCCGACAGCACGAAGGCCACCGGCCGCGTGAACAGCCCGAGCACGAGCAGCGCGCCGCCCACCAGTTCCAGCATCCCCGCGACCCAGATCAGCGACCCCACGGGCGGCGCCATGTCCGAGGCCGGAAAGCCCAGGATCTTCTGCGTCCCGTGCGCCATGAAGATCAGCGCGGACACGATCCGAAGGACGCTCAGCATCCGGGGGGCCCAGGTCAGCGACCAGGCGGGAGCGGTGGGGATAGGGGCCATGCGCGGCGTCTCCTTCTGAGGGACAGGCTCGCCGAGGCGGCGCCACGGCTGGCGTCGTGGTCCCATACCGCCCTCGCCGCCGCAATACGGCGACGCGCACGGCACCTGTGCGCGACGGAAGGGGGGAACCCAGCTCCCGAGACCGGGGTTCGTGACGGGCGGTCCCAGGGCGGACAACCCTGCGCCCGCGACCCAGAGGACAGGATGACCGCCACCCCCGACACCACCTCCGCCGCCCCGTCCTCGGCGCTGGCCCCCTTCCGCCATCCGCTCTTCCGCGCGGTCTGGCTCGCCTCCATGGTCTCGAACTTCGGCGGCCTCATCCAGTCGGTCGGGGCCTCGTGGATGATGACCAGCATCGCGCCCTCGGCCGACATGGTGGCCCTGGTGCAGACCTCGGTGACGCTGCCGATCATGCTCCTGTCGCTGCTGGCGGGCGCCATCGCCGACAGCCACGACCGCCGCAAGGTGCTGCTGGTCGCCCAAGGCTTCATGCTGACCGTCTCGGTCCTCCTCACGCTCGCCGCCTGGATGGGCCTCCTCACGCCTTGGCTGCTGCTGCTGTTCACCTTCCTGATCGGCTGCGGCTCGGCGCTCAACGCCCCCGCCTGGCAGGCCTCGGTGGGCGACATGGTGCCCCGCCCGGACCTTCCGGCCGCCGTCGCGCTCAACAGCATGGGCTTCAACATCGCCCGCGGCGTCGGCCCGGCGCTCGGCGGCCTCATCGTCGCCGCCGCCGGGGCCGCCGCCGCCTTCGCCGTCAACGCGGTCAGCTACGTGGCCCTCCTCGTCGTCCTCGCCCGCTGGCGCCCCGACCGCCCCACGTCCACCCTCCCGCGCGAGACCCTCGGCGCCGCCATGCTCGCGGGCCTGCGCTACGTCGCCATGTCGCCCCGCACCCTCGCCGTCCTCGCCCGCAGCCTCGCCTTCGGCACCGGGGCCAGCGCCATCACCGCCCTGATGCCGCTGATCGCGCGCGAGCTGGTGGGCGGCGGCCCCCTCACCTACGGCCTCCTCCTCGGGGCCTTCGGCGTCGGCGCGGTGGGCGGCGCGCTCACCAGCACCGGCCTCCGCGCCCGCCTCTCGACCGAGACGCTGGTGCGCCTGTCCTGCCTGGCCTTCGCCGCCGCCGCCGCCGTCACGGCGCTGAACCTCGGCATGGCCGTCACCGTCCCCGCCCTTCTCCTCGCCGGGGCGGGCTGGGTGCTCACGCTCTCCAGCTTCAACGTCTCGGTGCAGATGGCCACGCCGCGCTGGGTCGTGGCCCGCGCGCTGTCGCTCTACCAGATGACCGCCTTCGGCGGCATGGCGCTGGGAAGCTGGCTCTGGGGCACCATCGCCGAGAACCGCTCGCTGGAGGCCGCCCTCCTCGTCGCCGCCGGCGTCCTCCTCGCCTGCGCCGCCCTGGGCCTCCTCCTGCCGCTCCCCGAGGTCGGGGGCCGCGACCTCGCCCCCCTCCGCCAATGGGACGCCCCCGCGACGGCCCTCCCCGTGGAGGGCCGCACCGGCCCCGTCGTCATCGCCGTCGGCTGGCGCATCGCGGAGTCCGACGCCCCCGCCTTCCTCGCCGCGATGGCCGAGCGTCGCCGCGTCCGCCGCCGCGACGGCGCGCACAACTGGACGCTCCTGCGCGACCTCGCCGACCCCGAGCTCTGGGTGGAGCGCTACCACGCCCCCACCTGGAACGACTACGTGCGCCTGAACAACCGCCTCACCCGCGACGACGCCTCGCTCATCGACACGCTGCGCGCCCTGCATCGCGGCCCCTGGCCCCCCGAGGTCCGCCGCATGATCGAGCGCGAGGCCAGGCCCACCCCCGAGGACGCGCCGCACGACGACGCCCGCGCCCTCGCCGCCCCCCGCACCGATCCCCTGCCGCTCTCCTGATCGCCGCGAAGCTTGCGAAAGCGCAACGTCCGCTCCCCGCCCTTGCGGCATTCTCCTCCGTGACACTCAACCCACGGAGGACAAGATGCTGTCGCGCAGAGCCGCCCTCATGATCGGCGCCGGGCTCGCCGCCGCCCCGGCGCTGGTGCGGAACGCCCAGGCCCAGGAGGAGGCGATCGTCCCGGTCGCGGCGCCGAGCGATCTCTCGGGCCTGACCCGGATCAAGCGCGAGCTGGTCGCGCCGCCCCAGGTCCACGAGCACGAGCAGGTCGCCCCCGGCGGCCCCCGCATCGTCGAATTCGAGATGCGGATCCAGGAAAAGGAGATCCAGGTCGCCGACGACGCCTGGCTCCAGGCGATGACCTTCAACGGCTCGGTTCCCGGCCCGATGATGATCGTCCACGAGGGCGATTACGTCGAGCTGACGCTCAAGAACCCGCCCACCAACATGATGCAGCACAACATCGACTTCCACGCCGCCACCGGCGGCCTGGGCGGCGGGGCGCTGACGCTCATCAACCCCGGCGAGATGACGGTGCTGCGCTTCAAGGCGACCCGCGCCGGCGTCTTCACCTACCACTGCGCGCCCGGCGGCCCGATGATCCCCTGGCACGTCGTCTCGGGGATGTCCGGCACGATCATGGTCCTCCCCCGCGAGGGCCTCAAGGACCAGTTCGGCAAGTCGGTCGCCTACGACAAGGTCGTCTACATCGGCGAGACCGACTTCTACATCCCCAAGGACGAGACCGGGGCCTACAAGCGCTTCGCCGACGTGGGCGAATCCTACCCCGACACGCTCGAGGTGATGAACAGGCTCATCCCCAGCCACGTCGTCTTCAACGGCCGGGTCGGCGCGCTGACGGGCGACAACGCCCTGACCGCCAGGGTCGGCGAGCGGGTGCTCTTCGTCCACAACCAGGCCAACCGCGACACCCGGCCCCACCTGATCGGCGGCCACGGCGACCTCGTGTGGGAGCATGGCAAGTTCCACAACCCGCCCGCCGTGGACCAGGAGACCTGGTTCATCCGCGGCGGCTCCTCGGGCGCGGCGCTCTACAGGTTCCTCCAGCCGGGCCTCTATGCCTACGTGAACCACAATCTGATCGAGGCGGTGAACCTCGGCGCGACCGCCCACGTCAAGGTCGAGGGCGACTGGAACAACGACCTCATGGAGCAGGTCACCGCGCCCACCCCCTACGACGCCGATCTGGAGCTGCGGACCGCGCTGCCCTGATACGTTCGACCCTTCCCGGCGAACACTCCAGAAAGGGGGCGGCCCGCCAGGGCCGCCCCCTTTTCGCCGCTGTCCCGCCCGACCCCTCCCCCACCCCCGCCCGCCCTCTCCGACCGGGAGCCCGCCATGAAGACCCCCCTCGCCGCCCTCCTCCTCGCCGCCCTCGGCGCGACCGGCTGGCTCCTCCAGCCGCCCGCGACCCCGCCCCTGCCCGCGCCCGCCACCATCCTCCTGCCCCCCGCCATCTGGGAGGCCCGCGCCTCCGGCACTTGGCGGCAGGACGGCCGGCAGGTGGACCCGCCGCTCCTGCGCGCGACCTCCGACCACCCCCTCGCCATCATGCGCGACCTCGTGAGCCGCGCCGACTACGCGCTCTGCGTGGCCGACAACGCCTGCGCCGAGCTGGAGCCCGGCCCGCCCGATACCCCCCAGACCGGCCTCAACTGGCATGACGCCACCGCCTACGCCGCTTGGCTCTCTGGGACGACCGGCGCGACATGGCGCCTCCCCACCGACGCCGAATGGCAGCGCGCGGCGGCCGACCGCTTCCACGACGACGCCCTGGGCGTCGCCTCCGCCGACCCTTCGGCCCGCTGGCTCGCCCGCTACGGCCGCGAATCCGAATCCGACGCCGACCCCGCCCTCCGCCCGCACGGCGGCTGGGGCGAGAACGCGCTGGGCCTGCGCGACATGGCCGGCAACGTCTGGGAATGGACCGCCGACTGCGCCACCACCGGCACGCTCGACGCGACCGGCGCCCCCGCCACCCGCGACGACTTCTGCGGCGCCCGCATCGCCCAAGGCCGCCACCGCGCCACCGTCATCGACTTCGTGCGCGACGCCAGCGCCGGCGGCTGCGCGGCGGGCGTCCCGCCCGACCACCTCGGCCTGCGCCTCGTCCGGGACGACGCGCCGCAGCCCGCCCCGGCCCCCGACGCGCTAGACCCCGCCCCATGACCGCGCCCGCCTCCCTCCGCCCCGAGATGACCGCCGCCCTGATGGCACGCACGGGCCTCTCGGACGAGATCCTCGACCGCCTCGTGCGGACCTTCTACGCCCGCGTCCGCCAGGACCCCCTCCTCGCCCCCGTCTTCGCCGCCCGCGTGACGGACTGGGAGGCCCACCTCCAGCGCCTCACCGCCTTCTGGTCCTCCGTCGCGCTGATGACCGGCCGCTACCACGGCCGCCCCGTGGCCCATCACGTCGGCCTCCCCGCCGGGCCGGATCACTTCGCCCGCTGGCTCGCCCTCTTCCGCGCCACGGCCTCCGAGGTCTGCCCCCCCGAAGGCGCCGCGCACGTCATCGCGGCGGCCGAGCGCATCGCCCTCTCGCTTCAATCCGCCATGGCCCGCCACGAAAAAGGCCCGGAGGGCTGACCTCCGGGCCCGACGCTCCGCGCCCCTGCGTCCCTCAGGGATTGACCGTCCGCCGCCCCGCCGACGGCCCGACCAGCCACGGCCCCGCCTTCAGCACGAAGCTCCCGAAGGCCACCGTCCACAGCGCCGCCGCGAGGTCCAGCCCCGTCACGCCCGCGACCTCCGCCTCGGGCCAGACCGACCGCAGCGCCGCCGCGACCACCACCGCCCCGAACGCCGCCGACAGCCAAGGCCCCGCGACCAGCTCGCGCCCCGTGTGCCCCATCGTCGCCCGCATCATCACCGCGAGCGTCATCCCCCCGATCGCGCCCACGCCCCACAGGTGCAGCCCCAGCGCCAGCGGCCACCACCCCCACTCCGCCGCGCCGGTCGCCACCAGCCCCAGCGGCGCGAAGGCGAAGGCCACGTGCAGCATCACCAGCAGCGGCGAGCGCCAGGTCACGCCCCCCCGCCACCGCGCCATCCGAACCGCCTGCGCCACCCCGGCGACCGCCAGCCCCGCGCCCGTGACCGGCCCCGGCACGACCGCCCAAGCCAGCAGCGCCACCGCGCTCACGATCAGGCAGGCCATGTCGAAGCGGTTCGTCGGCACCGGCATCCTCTCCGCGCCCCGCTTGGCCAGCCAGTTGCGCGTGAAGCTCGGGATGATCCGCCCGCCGATCAGCAGGATCAGGAACACCATGACCCCGATCCCCAGCCGCCGGCCCAGGTCGGCGCTCCCCTCCCGCATCGCCTCGGCGTGGAACGCCGCGTTCCCGGCCAGCAGCACCGTCACCGGGATCAGCACCATCAGGTTGCGCCAGTTCCGCCCGGCCACGATCTCGCGCAGGATCATCGCCGCCACGACCGCGAGGAACCCCACGTCCACCACCGCGACCCCGCCCGCGCCCAGCGGCAACCCCCCGGCGACCGCGACCCGCCCCAGCGCCCAGAGCCCCCCCAGCGCCGCCAGCGGCCAGCCGCGCACCGGCATCCGGCCCGTCCAGTTCGGCACGGCGGTGAACAGGAACCCGGCCACGACCGCGCCGCCGAAGCCGTAGATCATCTCGTGGATGTGCCAGTCGGTCGGCACGAAGGGACCGGCCAGCTCCAGCCGCCCGGTCCAGGCCAGCATCCAGGCGGGCACGGCGAGAGTCGCGAAGCTGGAGGCCAGCAGGAAGAACGGCCGGAACCCGTGGCTCAGAAGCGCCGGGCCGGCATGGGGGGAACGGGGGGACGACATCGGGGATCGCTTTCGATCTGGAAAGGAAACGGGGCGGCAGGCCCTCGCCCGCCGCCCCGCAGGGTCGGCCGTCAGGGTCGGGGACCGGGCCTCAGTTGACCGTGGCGACCTGCGCCAGATCTTCCTCGAAGCGCGACTTGGCCTTGCCGCGCAGCTCCTCGGCGGCAACGGCGGTCACGGCGTCGAGGTTGGTGGGCTCGCCCACCAGCACCAGGCCCACCATGCCCATCATCATGTGCGGCTTGCAGGCGACGCCATACAGGCCCTCGGCGGTGACGGTCAGGCTGTAGCCCTCGCCCATCTTGCTCTCGAAGGCCTCGGCGCCCTCGGGCAGCATCCCTTCGATGGATTCGACGTTGTGGCCCTTGTCGGTGGCCACGAACTCGATCACGTCACCGACCTGCGCGGTCACGAACGAGGGCTCGAAGACCATGGCGCCCTGCGTGCCCTTGTTGAGCATCTGCACCTGGATGGTCTCGGCCCCGGCGGCGCCGCCGACCAGGGCGGCCACGGCGGCGGCGATAAGGATCTTGGCGGTCATCGGTTCGGTCCTTTCAAGGCATTCCGGTTTGTTCCGAGGCCGGGATTAGGCTAGTTCGATTCGCCGGACCTTGCGCCAGGTCAAACTCGGAGGCCGAAGGTGAAGAAGCTCGACGAAAGCCTGATCGCCCCCCTGCCCCCCTTCCGCAAGCTCGACCGCGCCCAGATCCGCGAGATCCTCGACCAGGCCACCTCCAGGCGCCACGACGAGGGCACCGAGATCTTCCGCGGCGGCGACGAGGCCGACCGCTTCTTCCTCCTGCTCGACGGGGTGGCGCGGGTGGTTCGCGTGCTGCCGGGCGGCGAGCAGGTGATCGTCCGCCACATCCCGCCGGGCCAGCTCATCGGCATCGCGCCCGCCCTCGGCCGCGCCACCTACCCCGCCACCGCCGTCGCGGCGAGCGAGGCGCTCACCCTCTCCTGGCCCACCCGGCTCTGGCCCGGCTTCATGTCGCGCTACGAGGGCTTCGCGACCGAGACCTGGGCGACCGTCGGCCAGCGGCTCGACCAGCTCCACGACGACATGGCGGCGCTGGCGACCCAGGCGGTCGAGCAGCGGGTCGCGGCCTGCGTCCTGCGCATGGTCAACCAGACCGGCCGCGCCGTGGAGGGCGGCATCGAGATCGCCTTCCCCGTCACCCGCGCCAACATCGCCGAGATGACCGGCACCACGCTCCACACCGTGAGCCGCCTTCTGTCCGCCTGGGAAAAGGACGGCCTCGTGGAAAGCCGCCGCAAGCGCATCGTGGTGACGCAGCCCCACAAGCTGGTGCTCCTGTCCGGCGCGACGGCCTGACGCCCCCGACGCCAGCCATTCACCGTAGGATGGGGTTCCACCCCACCATGCGCCGGGAGCCGCCCGCGCCTCGCCGGCCGCTCTCGCCGCCGCCCCGATCGGTGGGGTGAAACCCCACCCTACGACGACCCCACTCCCGATCCCTAAAATGCCACGCAACACGCAACGCCCGTTGCTGTCGGACTTCGTCAACCCCTCGCTGGCATTCTCCTCGCACGTGCCCAAGGACCGCCCGCGCTCGCGGAGGCTCCCCGTCGCTGGGCCGCTCGCTGTTTGAAGGGACGCCGCGCGACCGGACGCCCCCCTGGGAGGACCCACCCCCGCGCAGGACCGCGCCGGGACGGGGCCGCAAAGACCCAGCCGCCGCGCGTCGTGCACGCGTCAACCGGCCAGGCCGGCCGCCGCCCGGATCTCCGCGCGGAAGGCCTCCTCGTCGAACCCGTACTCCCGCACCGCATCCGCGACGCGGTGGAAGGGCGCGATCGGGCAGCCGAAGCAGAGCATCCTGCGCTCCACGAAGGCCAGCCCCGCGTCGGGCCACGCCTCGAAGAGCCGCGACAGCGGCAGGTCCGGGTCGTCGATGTCCAACCCCTTGCAAGCGGCGCGGGCGCGCATGGCACGTGTCTCCCTTGGTTCCCGGCTCCTGCCGGGTTCCTCCACGATGCCTCCGATCAAATCGCTCGGTCTTTGCGCAACCGCAACCTCGCGGCGCAACCGGAAGGCTAGGACGGCTCCAGTCCGAACCACCGCCCAAGGGAAGCCCATGTCGGAGATCCTGACCAAGGCCAGGGCGCGAAACGTGTTCTACGGAGGATCGCTGTTCTTCGTGGCCGTCTTCGCCGCCCTCGTCACCCACAGCCACTACACCATCGCGAACGCCGCGACCCCGCCGCTCACCGAGGAGGTGATCCTCGGCAAGCACGTCTGGGAGCGCGAGAGCTGCATCAACTGCCACACCCTCCACGGCGAGGGCGCCTACTTCGCGCCCGAGCTCGGCAACGTGATGACCCGCTGGGGCGTCCAGGAGGACCCCGAGGGCGCCTACGAGGTGCTCGACGCCTGGATCCAGGCCCAGCCCTCCGGCATCGAGGGCCGCCGCCAGATGCCCCACTTCGACCTGACCGAGGAGGAGACGCGCGGCCTCGCCGACTTCCTGCGCTGGGCCGACGACACGAACACCCAGGACTGGCCGCCCAACGACGCCGGCTGAGGAGAATCCCCCGATGAAGTATCAATCCCAGAAGGTCGCGCTGGCGTATTTCGCCGTGGCGCTCGGCCTCTTCGCCGTCCAGGTCCTCGCGGGGCTCCTCGCGGGCTGGATCTACATCTCGCCCAACACGCTGTCGGAGCTTCTGCCCTTCAACGTCGTCCGCATGATCCACACCAACGCCCTCGTGGTCTGGATCCTCCTCGGCTTCTTCGGCGCCGCCTACTACCTCGTCCCCGAGGAGGCCGAACGCGAGCTGTTCTCCGTCAAGCTCGCCTGGGTCCAGCTCGCGCTCTTCACCGTCGGCACGCTCGGCGCGGTGGCGAGCTACCTTTGGGGCATCCACGGCGGCCGCGAGTTCCTCGAACAGCCGCTTTGGGTCAAGCTCGGCATCCTGGTCGGCGCGCTGATCTTCCTGTTCAACATCACCATGACCTCGCTCGCGGGGCGCAAGACGGCGATCACGAACATCCTGCTCCTCGGCCTCTGGCTCCTGTCGCTCCTCTGGGTCTTCGCCTTCATCAACCCGGACAACCTGTCGCTCGACAAGATGTACTGGTGGTTCGTCGTCCACCTCTGGGTGGAAGCCACCTGGGAGCTGGTCATGGCCGCGATCCTGGGCTTCCTGATGCTCAAGCTGACCGGCGTGGACCGCGAGGTGATCGAGAAGTGGCTCTACGTCATCGTCGCCATGGCGCTCTTCTCGGGCATCCTCGGCACCGGCCACCACTACTTCTGGATCGGCGCGCCCGGCTACTGGCAGTGGATCGGCTCCATCTTCTCGACCTTCGAGGTCGTCCCCTTCTTCGCGATGATGAGCTTCTCCTTCGTCATGGTCTGGAAGGGCCGCAGGAACCACCCGAACAAGGCCGCGCTCCTGTGGTCGCTCGGCTCCGCCACCGTCGCCTTCTTCGGCGCGGGCGTCTGGGGGTTCCTCCACACGCTGCACGGGGTGAACTACTACACCCACGGCACGCAGGTGACGGCCGCCCACGGGCACCTCGCCTTCTACGGGGCCTATGTCGCGCTCAACCTCGCGATCATGACCTACGCCGTGCCGCACCTGCGGGGCCGCGCGCCCTACAACCAGGTGCTCAACATGGCCTCGTTCTGGCTGATGACGGGCGGCGTGGCCTTCATGACCTTCACGCTCACCTTCGCCGGCACCATCCAGACGCACCTCCAGCGGGTGATGGGCCTCTACTACATGGAAGTGCAGGACGAGCTGGTGCTCTTCTACGTCATGCGCTTCGGCGCCGGCGCGGCGGTCGTCCTCGGCGCGATCCTCTTCATCTGGAGCCTCGTCGCGGTCCGCCGCGAGGCCGTCACGCCGGGTCCCGTGATCCGCGCCAACCTGCAACCGGGAGAGTGAGCCATGAACGCCCACATTCACCCCAAGGGGACCCGCGCGGTCCCCTACTACCAGCCCTCCGCCGACGAATGCGATCTCTTCGCCACCGCCCACGCCCGCGGCCTGCCGCTGCTGCTCAAGGGCCCCACCGGCTGCGGCAAGACGCGGTTCGTGGAGCACATGGCCGCCCGGCTGAACCTGCCGCTCTTCACGGTCGCCTGCCATGACGACCTTTCGGCGGCCGACCTGATCGGCCGCCACCTCCTCCAGGGCGGCGAAACGGTCTGGACCGACGGCCCCCTGACCCGCGCGGTCCGCGAAGGCGGCATCTGCTACCTCGACGAGGTGGTGGAGGCCCGCAAGGACGTGACGGTGGTCCTGCACCCCCTCACCGACGACCGCCGCCGCCTGTTCATCGACCGCACGGGCGAGGACCTCGCCGCGCCGCCAGGCTTCATGCTGGTCGCCAGCTACAACCCCGGCTACCAGTCGATCCTCAAGAAGCTGAAGCCCTCGACCCGCCAGCGCTTCCTGTCCATCGGCTTCGACTTCCCCGCGCCCGAGCTGGAAACCCGCGTGCTCCAGCACGAGACGAAGCTGGACGAGCCCCGCGCCAAGGCGCTGGTCCGCCTCGCCGGGCACATCCGCAAGCTGTCGGGCATGGACCTGGAGGAAGGCGTCTCCACCCGCCTCCTCGTCTACGCGGGCAGCCTGATCGCCGGGGGGATGCCGGTGGACCGCGCCCTCGAGGCCGCGATCATCGAGCCGCTCAGCGACGACGCCGACACCCAGGCCGCCCTGCGCGACCTCGCCGCCACCGTCTTCGGATAAGGGCCGGACCCATGCTCCACGCCGTCCACGCCGCGCTCGACCTCATGGAACCCGAAGAAACCGTCGGCAACCTGTGGCACGACTGGGCCAGCCGCCTCGCCGCCGCGCCCGAGGGCGCGGCCGGAGAGGCGGTGACGCTGGAGGAGATGCGCGCCTCGGTCGCCATCCTCTTCCGCGCCCTGGGCGGCGCGGCCGGCGTGGAGATCGGCCCCGCCCCCGAGACCGTCGCCTCCCGCCGCCGGCACCTGGGCGAGCGCATCGCCGGCCACTACCCGCGCGAGCATCGCGCCAGCTTCGACGGCGAACGCCTCCGCCTGCCGCCGACCATCGACGCCTTCCCCACGCGCGACCTCAACCGCGCCGCCTATCTCTGGCTCGCCGCCCTCGCCGCCGTCGCCGAGGCCCCCGCTCCAGCCGACGACCCGCTCCTCGCCGACATGGCCCATCTGCGGGTCATGGAGCGGGCCACGCTGCGCGCCCGCGCCCTCTGCCCCGGCCTTGCCCCTACCGCCTCCACGATGGCCGCCCATCTCCGCGCCCATCGCCCCGCCCGTCCCGCCTCCGCCACCGAAGCGGCGGTCGAGGAGTTGGCCCTCTGGGTGCTCGGCGGCCCGCCGCCCTTCCACGACCGCGCCCAGGCCCTCCTGCGCGAGTTCGACGCCGGCACCCTCCACGCCCCGCGCGGCTACGTGCCCCTGGCCCCCATCCCGCTCTGGCCGCGCCTCGACCGCCCGGCCCCCGGGCGCGGCGCCGCCGACTCGCCCGAGGCCGACCCCGGCCCCGCCGCCCTTGCCGCCGGAGCCCGCAAGAAGGGCCAGCGCGAGGAGCGCGACCAGGCCAACCGCCGCGACAGCTTCATCCTTTACCGCTTCGAGGGCATCCTGTCCTGGGCCGAGAGCCTGAACCTCGCCCGCCTGACCGACGACGACGATGCCGACAACGCCGCCAAGGCCGCCGAGGACCAGGACCACATCACCCTGTCCCAGCACTGGAAGCGCGCCGCCTCGCGCCTGCGCGTCTCGCTCGACCTCGCGCCGCAGGACGCCGACCACGAGCGCCTGTCGGACCGCTTCACCTACCCCGAGTGGAACCACCGCACCCGGTCCTACATGGCCGACCACACCCGCATCCTTGAGGCCGAGGCCGACCCTGGCCCCGCCCCGGTCACGCCCGACCCGCGCCTCGCCGTCCGCGTCCGCCGCCAGTTCGAGGCGCTGCATCCCCGCCGCGTCACGCTCCCCCGGCAGATGGACGGCGCGGACTTCGACCTCGACGCCGTGGTGGCCTCCCGCGCCCAGCTCCGCGCGACGGGCCGGGGCAGCGACCGCCTCCACCTCGCCTCCCGCGCGACGGAGCGCGACCTCGCCGTGGCCCTCCTCGTGGACTGCTCGCGCAGCACCGAGGCCGTGACCGGCGACCGCTCCGTGATCGACACCGCCCGCGACTCGGTGGCGGCTCTGGCGGCGGGCCTCGACAAGGTGGGCGACCGCCTCGCCGTCTGGGGCTTCTCCTCGCTCCGCCGCGACCGCGTGTTCCTGCACCGCTGCAAGTCCTTCGCCGAGCCGATGTCCGCGACCGTCACCGCCCGCATCGGCGGCCTGCGCCCCGGCCACTACACCCGCCTCGGCGCCGCCATCCGCCACGCCTCCGCGCAACTGGCCGAGCAAGGCGCCCAAAAGCGCCTCCTCCTCATCCTGACCGACGGCAAGCCCAACGACCTCGACCATTACGAGGGCGTGCACGGCATCGAGGACAGCCGCATGGCCGTGCGCGAGGCCCGCGCGCTGGGCCAGTCCGTCCACGGCGTCGTCATCGACGCCGACGGCCAGGACTGGTTCGCCCGCATCTTCGGCCGCGCCGGCTTCACGCTGCTGCCCGACCCGGCCCGCTTGCCCAAGGCCCTGCCCGACATCTATCACTCGCTCACACGGGAGACCTGACCCATGCCCCTCCTCGAACTTCTCCTCCTCGCGCTCCTCCTGCTGGCGCCCCAATTCGCCGCCGCCGAGGGCTTCGCGCCCCCCGTCCCCGCCGCCCAGACGACAGAGGCCGAGCTCTGGTTCGCCATCGCCTCCGTCGCGATGATCCTGGCACTGGCGGCGGTGCAATGGCTGGTGTCGCGGCGATGAGCCCCGGCTGGAAGCTCGTCGCGGGCCTCTATCCCTTCGCGGCCGGGGCCATGGGGCTGAACGTGTTCTTCGCCTCGCTCCTCCTGGGCTGGCTGGGGGTGCCGATCCTGTCGCCCTGGTGGTCCGCCGCCGGAGGGGCCGTCCTCGGCCTCCCCGCCGCCTGGGCCTACGGCCGCCATCTCACCCGCCTGATGGCCGAGGTGGACGGAGCCGCCCCATGACCGGCTGGACCGGATTCACGCTGGCGATGGGGGCGTTCCTCCTGACGCACTTCGTCCCCACGCGCCCGAGCGTCCGGTCCCGCCTCCTCGCCGCCTTTGGCCGCCGCGCCTGGTTCTCGATCTACGGCTTCATCTCGCTCGCCGTGACCGCCTGGGTGATCGTCGCCGCCGGCCAGGCTCCCTACCTCGAACTCTGGCCGCAAGTCCCCTGGACGCGCTGGGTCCCGAACCTCCTCGTCCCTCTCGCGGTGCTCCTCGCCGCCCTCGGCCTGCCCGCCCCGACCGTGACCCTCGGCGGCCCCCGCCAGCCCCGCGCATCCGCCCGCCCCGACCTGTCGGCCCTGACGCGCCACCCGCTGCTCTGGTCGCTCGCCCTCTGGTCCGGCGCGCACCTCGCCCCCAACGGCGACCTCGCGCACGTGATCCTCTTCGGCCTCTTCCTCGCGCTGGCCCTCGGCGCCATGCCCCTCTTCGACGCCCGCGCCCGCGCCGCGCTCGGCCCTCGGGCCCCCGTCTATTTCGCAGCCCACCCCCTGCTGTCCCTCGCCCCCCTCCTCGACGGGGCGTGGTGGCGCGGCACCGGCCTCCGCCTCCTGCCCCGCGCAGCGCTGGCCCTGGCGCTCTGGCTCGCCCTCCTCTGGCTGCACCCCTGGGTGATCGGCGTCTCGCCCCTGCCCCTCTGACGGTTCCCTCGCGCGCCCTGCGGCACAGGGCCACAGGCCCCGCCTTGATCTGCATCAATGGTTGCCAAACGGGGTTCCGATCCCCTTATAGGCGCCATCCCCGTTCCGTGTGTTCGTGTCGTTCGCGCCCCTCCTCCCCCATCGCGAGGCCTCCCCCGGCATGCCCTTCGACCAGACGCTCCTCCGTCGTTCCCCGACCGCTGCCCCCGCCCTCAAGCGCTTGGCCGCCGAGCCCGAGTCCTGCTCCGGCTGCCCGATCCGCCACCGCGCGGTGTGCGCGCGCTGCGACGAGGGCGAGCTCGCGCGGCTGGAGGAGATCAAGTACTACCGCTCCTTCGCCGCCG
>NZ_JAGGJP010000020.1 GCF_017872975.1 Rubellimicrobium aerolatum | reverse complement strand
TGGACCCCATCGCCTGCCCGATCGTGCGGAACGGCGAGCCGGAACTCCCGTCGCCCGACGAACCGCCAGAAGCCGATACATAGTAAATGGTCATTGTGTTCAGGTTCCCCTCGTTATGGAACGCTGGTTAGGAGAGGCTCGCCGCGCGGGCAAACGCCCGGCGGGCCGGGTGGCGGGTCCCTGCCGGTCGTTTCGCTGCGAAGCAGCGAGATCGCGCCTTTCCCTGGCCGGATGGCCGGCGGATCGGCGCCTCCGGATCGCTTCGCTGGACGGAAACCCGCCGATGGCAAGTGGCGGTTGAACGTGGGATGTTAGCGCTCGCGTCGCTTGGGGCGGCCCGGAGCGGTGGCCGTCCCGGCATGGCGCGGGGGTGATTCGCGGCCGCCCTGCGGCTGATTCGGCTCGCCTTCCCCGCGCCCGGGCTAGGTGGTCCGGGCGCCGCCACCCGACCCGCAGGAGAGGCCATGAGCCGCGACCCCCGCCCCAAGGGCACGCCGATCCCCTCGGGCCGCCTCGCGCGGCTGACGCGGCTGGGCGGCCTTGCCGCCGGGGTCGCGGGCGGCACGCTGGCCGAGGGGGCCCGCGCCCTGGCGCGGGGCGAGAGGCCGGGGATGGGCGACCTCCTCCTCACCCCCGCCAACGCCCGGCGCGTCGCCGACCGGCTGGCCGAGATGCGCGGCGCGGCCATGAAGATGGGGCAGCTCCTGTCGATGGACGCGGGCGACCTCCTGCCGCCCGAGCTGTCGGACATCCTCGCCCGCCTGCGCGCCGGGGCCGACCCGATGCCGCCGCGCCAGCTCGGGCAGGTGCTCGACCGCGAATGGGGGCCGGGCTGGCGCGGGCGCTTCGTGGACTTCGACACGCGCCCCCTGGCGGCGGCCTCCATCGGGCAGGTCCACCGGGCGCGGCTGCGGGCCGATCACGACGAGGGCCGCGACCTCGCCATCAAGGTCCAGTATCCCGGCGTCGCCCGCAGCATCGACAGCGACGTGGACAACGTGGCCGCCCTCCTGCGCCTCTCGCGCCTCGCGCCCGAGGGCCTCGACCTCGCCCCCCTGCTCGCCGAGGCCAAGCGGCAACTGCGCGAGGAGGCCGACTACGCGGCCGAGGCCGGCCACCTCCGCCGGTTCGGGGCGCTCCTCGCGGACGACCCCCGCTTCCGGGTGCCCGAGGTGGCGGCGGACCTGTCCACCCCCCGCGTCCTCGCCATGACCTACGAGCCCGGCGAGCCCTTGGAGTCGCTCGCCCGCGCCCCGCAGGCGACCCGCGACCGCGTGGCGGCGGCCATCCTCGACCTGGGGCTCGCGGAGCTGTTCCGGCTGGGCTGGATGCAGACCGACCCCAACCTCGCCAACTACCGCTGGGACGGGGATCGGGTGGTGCTGCTCGACTTCGGGGCGACGCGGTCGGTGCCGCCGGACCTCGCGCGGCTCTACCGGAGGATGCTGCTGGCCGCCCGCGACCGCGATCGGACGGCGGCCGAGGCGGCGCTCCGGGCCTTCGGGGCGCTCGACGACCGCACGCCGCCCGCGCACCGGGCCGAGGCGCTGGCCCTCTTCGACCTCGCCGCCGGGGCAATGCTGCACGACGGTCCCTTCGACTTCGGGCGCAGCGACCTCCTCCAGGTGCTGCGCGACCGGGGGACGGCGCTGGCCCAGGACCGCAGCGCCTGGCGCGTGCCGCCCGCCGAGGCGATCTTCGTGCAGCGCAAGCTGGGCGGTCTCTACCTCCTCGCCGCGCGGCTGGGCGCGCGGCTGGACCTCCGCGCGCTGGTCGCGCCCTACCTCGCCGAGCCCGATCTCGCCTAAACGGGCCGCACCCGGCGCGCGCCCGCGTCCAGATGCACCGCGACCGACGGCGCCGTGCCCGGATCGCCCGTCGCCACCAGCAGCTCGCCCCGCGCCGGGGGCAGGGGACGGGCCACCTCGCCCAGATTGGCGCGCAGTTGCAGCAACCCCCCGTCCAACCGCCAGTCCACCGCGATCGCGCCCCCCTCGTGCGACAGCACCGCGCCGCAGCCCGGCCCCGTCCCCGCGAGGTGAGGCACGATCCGGTCCCGCCGCAGCGCCAGCAGGTCGCGCACCTCCGCCAGCCGCGCCTGCCCCTCGGCCGAGGCGCGGCGGTCCCAGTCGATCCGGGACCGCTCAAGGGTCGCGGGGTCGTTGGGGTCGGGCACCTCCGCATCCCCGCCATGGGCCTGGAACCCCGCGAACTCCTTGCGCCGCCCCTCGCGCACCGCCGTCGCGAGTTCCCCCTCGTAGTCGGTGAAGAACAGAAAGGGCCGCGTCTCGCCATGCTCCTCCCCCATGAACAGGAGCGGGATGTGCGGCGACAGCAGCAGCATCGCCGTCAGCGCCCGCAGCATCGCGGGGTCCGCCAGCACCGACAGCCGCTCGCCCCCCGCGCGGTTGCCGACCTGATCGTGGTTCTGGAGGAAGTCCACGAAGGCCACGGGCGGCAGGTGGCCCGAGGGCTCGCCCCGCGCCTCGCCCGACGACGGCGCGATCTCGCCCTGATAGGCGAAGCCCTCGGCCAGCGCCCGCGCCAGCAGCCGCCAGCGGTCCCCGGCGAAGTCGGCGTAATAGCCCTCCTCCTCCCCCGTCGCGACGACATGGGCGGCGTTGTGGAAGTCGTCGTTCCACTCGCCGCTATGCAGCGGCACCGACCCCCCCGGCCCCCGCGCGTGGAGATGGGTGACGTTGCGGTTGTCCTCGGTCGTCAGGTGGATGGGCCGGTCGGGGAAGGTCGCCCTGACCTCGCGGGCGATCTCCACCAGGATCTCGGGCTCGGAGCGGTCGCGCAGGTGGTCCACCGCGTCGAGCCGCAGCCCATCGAGCCGGAACTCCCGCAGCCAGTGCAGCGCGTTCTCGATGAAGAACCGCCGCACCGGCGCGCGCTCGTAGGCGATGGCCGCGCCCCACGGGGTGTGGCGCTCCTCGTCGAAGAAGCCCGGCGCGTAGAGGCCCAGGTAATTCCCGTCCGGCCCGAAGTGGTTGTAGACGACATCGAGGAGCACCATCAGGCCCGCCTCGTGCGCGGCGTCCACCAGCGCCCGCAGGTCGTCGGGGGCGCCGTAGGCGGCGTGCGGCGCATAGGGATACACGCCATCGTAGCCCCAGCCGCGCGCGCCGGGGAACTGCGCCACCGGCATGATCTCGATGGCGGTCACGCCCGTCCCGGCCAGCTCGCGCAGCCGCCGCGCCGCGCCCGCGAAGGTGCCCTCGGGGGTGAAGGTGCCGACGTGCAGCTCGTAGATCACCGCTTCCTCCCAGGGGCGTCCCGCCCAAGCCCCGCAGCGCCAGCGGTAGGCGCGGGGGTCGATCAGGCGCGAGGGGCCGTGCACCCCCTGCGGCTGCCAGCGCGAGGCCGGGTCGGGCACCGCCGTCCCGTCGGGCAGCACGAACAGGTAATCGTCCCCCGCCCGCAGGTCGTCGGCCCGCAACTCGAACCAGCCGTCCCCCCCGCGCGCCATCGGCCGGTCGCGGCCCCTGGCGCGCAGCGCCAGCGCCTCGGCTCCGGGCGCCCAGAGCCGGAACCGGACGCGCCCCTCCTCGTCCAGGGTCGCGCCCCAGGTCGCGCCCCAGGTCGCACCCCAGGTCGGGGCAGGGGTCGGGGCAGGGGGCGTGGCGTCGGGTCGATGGTCCAGGCTCATGGGCACCTCGGCGGAAGGGACGCCCGTCAAACCGCCGAGCCCGCGCGATGTTCCGGCCCGGCCCTCAGCGCCAGATCGGGTTCGCCCAGGCCTTGCGCCCCGCCCGGTCCACCACCGTCACCCGCAGCCAAGGCGAGCCCTCGAACCGCCCGAGCGGCATGACGCCGGTCGTCATCGACTCGCCATGGATCGCCTTCGACGCCGTGCCGCGCCCCGAGACGATGATCGCCGCCGCGGCCGAGCAGTCCACCCGCAGCGCGTCGCCGGAAAGCTCGATCCCCCGGATCTCGGGCCCTTGGCTGGAGTAGGTGGCCCCCGCCTTCAGCGCCGCCAGCAGCGCCTCGGGCTCGTTCGCCTCGGCCTTGACCATGACCCAGCCGCCGAAATGGTCGGGCTCGGTGAAATGGGCATCGTCCGTGGCGCAAAGGGTCAGCCGGTGCCCCTCGGTCAGCAGCAGGTCGAGCATCTGGAACCCGTCCGCCCGGTCGCAGCCCACCGCGCAGCCGTGGTTGTAGGTCTCGACCGCGTGGACGATGCCGGCGAGGGACCGGGCGTCGGCCTCGGTCAGCCCCGACCATTGCGGATGGGCGATGGCGACGAAGGCCCCGGCCTCCACCGCCCGCCGCGCGAGGTCCGGCGCGCTCTCCTGATCGGGGATCGGCTGGAACGTCGGCGTGCGGGACGGCGCGAAACCGGGCGGCAGGCCCACGGCGAGGATGTGCCACAGCTCGCCGTTCGCCATGGCGCCCGAATGAAGCTCGGCCCCCAGGATCGTGGTGAAGCGGTCGGTGCGGAAGGGCACCGTGTCCACGATGGGATAGCCATAGGCGCCCACGAAGTGATCCGTCAGCGCCAGGAAGTCGTAGCCCTCGGCGCGGTAGCGGCGGCAGACCTCCTCGGGCGGCAGCGCCCCGTCGCTGCGGTCGGAATGGGTGTGCAGGTTGCCCCGCCAGAAGCGGCCCGGCGCGTCCCACGGGATCATGTCAGCCTCCGATCACGATGACGTCGCGGCCCGAGAAGCTGATCTCCACCGGCTCGCCCGGTTGCGGCGGCGGCGCGTCGGCCCGGTTGAAGGTGTCGAGGAGGAAGCTCTGTCCCCCCGCCTCGGCGCGGATGCGGATCACCGACCCCATGAACTCCACCGCCCGCGCGGTGGCGGGCAGCACGATCTCCCGCCCCGCCTCGCGCCCCAGCCGCACCGATTCCGGGCGCAGCGCGATGGGCACCACCGTCCCCGCCGCCATCGGCAGCGCCCGGCCCAGGTGCATCACCATCCCCCCCGACGACACCGTGCCCGCGCGCGGATCGACCACCGTCGCCTCGATGGGCGTCAGCGCGCCGACGAAGCCCGCGACGAAGGGCGTCGCCGGCTGGTTGTAGATCGCGAAGGGCGTGCCGACCTGATCGGCGACGCCGCCGTTCATCACCACCACGCGGTCGGAGATGGACAGCGCCTCCTCCTGGTCGTGGGTGACGAAGATCGTCGTGATCCCCAGCCGCCGCTGGATCTCCCGGATCTCGCCGCGCAGCCGGACCCGCACCTTGGCGTCCAGCGCCGACAACGGCTCGTCCAGCAGCAGCACCCGAGGCCGGGGGGCCAGCGCCCGCGCCAAGGCCACCCGCTGCTGCTGCCCGCCCGAAAGCTGGAACGGATAGCGCCCGCCCATCTCGGGCAGCCCGATCAGCTCCAGCATCTCGGCCACGCGCGCCCGCGTCTCGGCCCCCGCCACGCCCGCGACCTTCAGCCCGAAGCCCACGTTCCCCGCCACCGTCAGGTTCGGGAACAGCGCATAGCTCTGGAACACCATGCCGATGTTCCTCTGGTTCGGCCGCAGCGGCACCACGTCCCGCCCCTCGATGCGGATCGCGCCCTCGTCCGGCGTCTCGAACCCCGCCACCATCCGCAGCACCGTGGTCTTGCCGCAGCCCGACGGCCCCAGCAGCGACACGAACTCCCCCTTGTCGATGGGGAGGGAGAAGTCCCGCACCACCCGGTTCGCCCCGAAGGACTTCTGCAAGTTCAGGATGTCGAGATACGCCATTCAGGCCCCCGCCCGCGTGTGCTTCTGGGTCCGCGTCACCAGCCCGATGAGGCCCATGCAGGCCCAGGTGATCGCGAAGGCGATGACGGCGAGAGCGGACGGCTCGTAGGCCGAGTCCTCTCCCACCCGCTGCATGAAGGGCCCGAAGGCCGGCCGGTCGAGCAGCGCGGCGAAGGTGAACTCGCCGATGACGATGGCGAAGGTCAGGAAGGCCCCCGACAGCACCGCGACGACGACGTTGGGCAGGATCACCCGCCCGAGGATCGTCCCCCAGCCCGCGCCAAGGCTCTGCGACGCCTCGGTCAGCGTGCGCACGTCCACCGACGCCAGCCCGGTATCGACGGCGCGATACATGTAGGGCAGCGCCAGCATCGTGTAGCCCATCAGCAGCAGCACGTTCGCCCCCCCGGCGGTCCCGGTCAGCGGCAGCCAGGACCCGGTGTTGTAAAGCCGGATATAGCCGAAGGCGATGACGATGGCCGGAATCACCAGGGGCAGCAGCGTGATGAACTCCACCACCGGGCGCAGGCGCGGCATCCGCAGCCGCACCCAGTAGGCGGTCGGCACCACCAGCAGCACGCCCACCAGGATGGTCACCACCGCCATCAGCACCGAGAAGCCGAAGGTCCGCTGGAACTCCGGGTTCGCCAGCACCGACCCGTAGGCGTCCAGCGAATAGACCCCCCGCCGCATCCGCAGGCTGAACTCGGCCATCCCCCACAGCGGGATCACGAAATACAGAAGCCCCAGCACCAGCGCCACCCAGGCGGCGGGACGGGTCATCGCAGCCACCTCTCGGACCGGGCGCGCAGCACGATATACAGCGCGTTCGCGACCCCGGTGATGACGATCATCCCCAGCGCCAGCGCGTAGCCCAGCCCCGGATTGCCCAGCACGTCGCCCCGGATCTGGCTGAACAGCAGGATCGGCGCGATGTTGAACGTGGGCCCCGCCAGCGCCATCGCCGTCGCCACCGCGCCGAAGGCGTTGGCGAACAGCAGGCACAGCGTCCCCAGGATCGACGGCAGCAGGATCGGGACGGCCACCATCCGCCAGTATTGCAGGCCCGTCGCCCCCAGCGACGCCGCGGCCTCCCGCCATTCGCGCCGCAGCCCCTCCAGCGCCGGCGTGATGATGAGGATCATCAGGGGGATCTGGAAGTAGAGGTAGGTCAGGATCAGCCCCCAGGTGGAGAACAGGTTCCACCCATGGGCGCGCAGGTTGATGCCGAACTCGTTCCGCAGCAGCAGCGTGAACAGCCCCGCCGGCCCGACCGAGGCGATGAAGGCGAAGGCCAGGGGCACCCCCGCGAAGTTCGACGCCACGCCCGAGAAGGTCATCATCGGCGCCCGGACCCAGCGCGGCAGCCCCCCCAGCACCAGCGCCGCCGCCAGCGCGAACCCCGCCGCGCAGCCGATCAGCGCCGACAGGAAGCTCACCTGGATGGAGGTCCAGTAGGCCTGGCGGATCGACGGCTCGTTCAGCCCCCACAGGTTGTCGAGAGTGAAGGAACCGGACCCGTCCCGGAACGCCGCCTGCACGATGTGCAGCGTCGGCAGGATCAGGAACAGCACCGCCACGACCAGGAACGGCGCGACGCCCACCCAGTCGAGCGGCGGCCGCCACGGCCTCCGCGCTGTCGGTCCGGCCCCGCTCGCGGGGGCCGCCAGGGCGCCGTCGGGCATCCGGGAGTCCTTTCAAGGGGGGAAGGGCCCGGCGGATCGCGCCGCCGGGCCCCGTTGCGGTCACTCGGCCGCGATCTCGGCGCCCACCACCGTGTCCCAGCCCTGCTGGACGGCGCTGGAATGGGTCGTCACCTGCTCCAGGCTCGGGAAGACGGCGGCCTCGTAGGCCTCGGCGGGCGGCAGCTTGTCCAGCATCTCCTGCGGCACCACGCCCCGCGCCACCATGTCGGTGAAGCGGATGGGCGTGCAGTAGCCCGACAGCCAGTGGAGCTGCCCCTCGTCCGAGTAGATGTATTCCATCCACAGCTTCGCGGCGTTCGGGTGCGGCGCATAGGCCGAGATCGCCTGCACGTAGACCCCCGCCACCAGCCCGTCCGAGGGCACGACCACCTCGACCGGCGGGTTGCCCGCCATCTGGTCGCGCGTGGACAGGCCGTTGTAGTCCCAGTCCACGACGATGGGCGTCGTGCCCTGCGCCAGCGACCCCGACGAGGCGTCCACGGGCACGAAGTTGCCCGCCTCGTTCATCTCCTTGAAGAACTGGAGCCCGGCCTCGGCCGTCCCCGCGCCCGGCTCGCCCCCGCGCGCGATCCCCGCCGCCATCACCGCCATCGCGGCGTTGTTGGCCGTGCGCGGGTCGCCCGCCAGCGCCACCATGCCCGCGTAGTCGGGCTTCAGCAGGTCCGCGAAGGAGGCCGGCACCGGGTCCACGAGGTCGGTGTTCACCACGAACGAGGTGACGCCGTAGTAGTCGCCATACCAGTGGCCGTCGGGGTCCTTGGCGCCCTCGGGGATCGAATCCCAGACCGACACCTTGTAGGGCTGAACCAGCCCCTCCTCCTGCGCGGCCGGGCCGAAGCTCAGGCCCACGTCCAGCACGTCCGGCGCCTGCGGGCCGGTGTTGTCCCTGTTGGCCCGCACCGCCTCCAGCTCGTCGGCCGACGACCCGTTGGGGTTCAGCTCGTTGACCTCGATGCCGGGAAACTTCGCCTTGAAGCCCTCGATCATCGCGCCGTAGTTGCACCAGTCATGGGGCAGGGCGATGGTGGTCAGCATCCCTTCCTCCTGCGCGGCGGCATACAGCGCGTCGAGGTCCACGGCGGCGTCCTGCGCCCCGGCGGCCCCGGCCAGAAGCGCCGCGGCGGCCCCCGCCATCCAGATGGTCGATCTCATCCTCGTCTCCCCTCAGGTCGTGCCGGGCTCTCCGTCCGCTCGGCTTCGCGGGGCGTAGTAGACGACTGAAACGGGTTCGTGACAATCCGCTTCCGCGCCCCCGAACGGCCCGGCCGGGGCCGCCCGCAGCCCGTTCCGCGTGTGGCCTGACGTGATTCGCGCAACCGCCGGGGGCGTTGCGCGAAACGGGGGCTGGGCGTTCGTTGCCGTCAGGCTCCGTCAACGCTCTCCGGCTATGCTGATTCCCACACGACGAGACAACGGCGCCCGGACCCCTGGCCCGGACGCCCCCCCGAAACCGCCAGACCCGAAAGGAGGCCCGACGATGCTGACGACCCTACTCGGCTACATGAAGAACCGGACGCGCGCCCTCGGCCTCCAGCCGGACGAGCCGCGATTCGAGGGCCGCGATCTCCGCGCGCCGCGCGGCGAGTCCCGCCGCCAGCTCCGCCGCGCCCGGCTCCTCGGGCTCGGCCTCCTTGGCGCCCACGAACCGGCTGAACATCCAGCTCAGGCCCCGCTGGATGTCGTCCATGATGAGGAAGAAGGACGGCACGATGACCAGGGACAGGACCGTCGAGACGATGATCCCGCCGATCACCGCCGTCGCCATGGGCGCGCGGAACGATCCCCCTTCGCCCACGCCCAGCGCCGAGGGCAGCATCCCCGCCGACATGGCGATGGAGGTCATCACGATCGGCCGCGCCCGCTTGTGCCCGGCCTCGACGATGGCGTCGAAGCGGCTCATCCCCCGCGCCCGCATCTCGATGGCGAAGTCCACCAGCAGGATGGCGTTCTTGGTCACGATCCCCATCAGCATCAGGATGCCGATGAGCACCGGCATGGAGAGCGGGCTGGAGGTCACGATCAGCGCCGCCGCCACGCCGCCGATGGCGAGGGGGAGCGAGAACAGGATCGTGAAGGGCTGGATGACCGAATGGAACAGCAGCACCAGCACCGCCAGCACGAGCAGCAGCCCGAGCAGCATGGCGTTGCCGAAGCTCTGCTGCATCTCGGCCTGGATCTCGGCGTCGCCGGCGGCGGTGACGACGACGCCCGCCGGCAGCTCCAGCCCGCCGACGATCGCGTCGAACCGCGCCTGCGCGGTGCCCAGCGCCACGCCGGGGGGCAGGTTCGCCCCGATGGTGACATAGCGTTGCCGGTTGATCCGCTCCACGACCGACGGCCCCTCGGCGATCTCCACGTCCGCCACGGCGTTCAGCGGCACCGAGCCGCCGTTCGCGGTGGGGATGCGGAGCGCGGCGATCCGCGACAGGTCCTCGCGCGCGGCCTCGCTCAGCTGCACCCGCACCGGGATCTGCCGGTCGCCGACGCTCACCTTGGCCAGCGCCGCCTCGATGTCGCCGATGGTGGCGACGCGCACCGCCTCGGCGATGGCCGCCGTCGTGACGCCCAGCCGGGCGGCCTCCTCGGCGCGCGGCGTCACCTGCACCTCGGGCCGGGGCAGGGCGCCCTCGGTCGCGACGGCCTGGAGCGTGGGCTCGCCCCGCAGCGCCGCCTCCATGCGGGCGACGGCCTCGGCCAGCGCCTCGGGGTCGTCGGCCTTGACCCAATACGAGATGTCGCGCTCGCCCCGGTCGTTGAGCTTCAGCACCCGGATGTCGGGGATGCCCGCCAGCCGCGCGAAGACCTCCTGCTCGATCTCGGCCTGCGGGCGGACGCGCCCGTGCGGCGGCACGTCCGGCACGAGGGCCCCCAGCACCGGCACCCGCTCCGCGAGGTCGAGGAGCTTGCGTTCGAGCGAGTTGTCGAGCCGGTCGAGGATGACCGTGACGCTCGCCCGTCGCACGTCCATGTCGCCGGTGGGCGAGGAGCCGCCCAGCACGAACACGCTCTGCACGCCGTCCACGTCGGCGATGCGGGCGTGGATGGCGTCCGTCGTCCGCTCGGTCTCCTCCAGGGTGACGCCGGGCGGCAGCTCCACCGAGATGGGGAAGCGGCTCACGTCCTCGGGCGGGATGAACGACCCCGGCACCTGCGCCATGAAGTAGAGCGACACGCCCAGGATGCCGAAGGCGGCCAGCAGCGTCAGGTAGCGCACCTTCAGCGTCACCCTCACGAAGGCCATGTAGGCCCGCATGAACAGGCCGTCCTTCTGCTCCCCGTGCCCCGCCCCGTCCTTGTCGCGCATCAGGTAGGCCGCCATGAGCGGCGTGACGAGCCGCGCCACCAGCAGCGAGAACAGCACCGCGATGGCGACCGTCAGGCCGAACTGCCGGAAGTATTGCCCCGGAATCCCCGGCATGAAGCTGACGGGCACGAACACCGCCACGATGGTGGACGTGGTGGCGATCACCGCGAGGCCGATCTCGTCCGCCGCCTCGATGGCGGCGCGATACGGCGTCTTGCCCATGCGGATGTGCCGCTGGATGTTCTCGATCTCCACGATGGCGTCGTCCACCAGGATGCCCGTCGCCAGCGTGATGGCCAGGAAGCTCACGAGGTTGAGCGAGAAGCCCAGCAGGTCCATCAGCCAGAAGGTCGGGATGGCCGACAGCGGCAGCGCCACGGCGGCGATCAGCGTCGCGCGCCAGTTCCGCAGGAAGGCGAGCACGACCAGCACCGCGAGGATCGACCCTTCCAGCAACGTGTGGAGCGCGGCCTCGTAGTTGCCGTAGGTGTAGAAGACCGTGTCATCGACCTTGGTGATGCTGACGCCCGGATTCGCCGCGCGGATGCCGTCCAGCGCCTGCGTCACCGTCTCGTCCACCGACACCTCGGACGCGCCCTTCGACCGGAACACCGCGAAGACCACGACCTCCTGCCCGTCCACCCGCGCGAAGGAGCGCAGCTCCTCGAAGGTGTCGGTCACGGTGCCGAGGTCCTCCAGCCGCACCTGCTGGCCCGAGGGGAGCGCGATGGTCGTGCGCGCCAGCCGCTCGGCGTCGCCCCGGTCGCCCAGCAGGCGGATCGCCTGCTCGCCCTCGCCCAGCTCGCTGCGGCCTGCGCCCTGGTTGGCGTTGGTGGCGCGGAGCTGCTGGCTGACGGCGGCGGCGGTGATCCCGTAGGCGTCCAGCCGCAGCGGGTCCAGCTCCACCCGGATCTCCCGGTCGGCGCCGCCGTAGCGGTCCACCCGGCCGACGCCGGCGCGGCCCTGGAGCTCGCCCTTGATGGTGTCGTCCACGAACCAGGACAGCTCCTCGAAGGTCAGGGCGGGGGCGCTGACGGCGTAGGTCAGGATCGCCTGCCCCTCCACGTCGATCTTGACGACGCGCGGCTCGTCCACGTCGGCCGGAAGGTCGCCGCGCACCTGGTCCACGGCGTCCTTCACGTCGTCCACGGCCTGCTCGGTCGGGATCTCCATGCGGAACTCGATGGCGGTGGAGGACTGGCCGTCCACCACCGTCGAGGTGACGGTCTTGACCCCGGCGATGCCGGCCACGGCATCCTCGACGATCTTGGTGACCTGCGTCTCCAGCTCGGCGGGGGCCGCGCCCTCCTGCGTCACCGTGACGGCGACCAGCGGCACGTCGATGGACGGGAAGCGCGTGATCGGCAGGGCGTTGAAGCTCTGCCAGCCCAGCAGCAGCAGCAGCGCGAAGGCGAGGAGCGGCGCGACCGGGTTGCGGATGGCCCAAGCGGAGAAGTTCATTCCGTGGCTCCTTGGCTGGCCGTGGCGGCCTGCGCCGCGGCGGCGGTGTCCGTGCCGGCGGCCCCGGCGGGGATCGGGTTGATGCGGTCGCCGTCGCGCACGAAGGCGCCGGCCTTGGTGACCACGAGGTCGCCCCGGCCCAGCCCCGACACGCCGATCAGCCCGCCGTCGCGGATGCCGACGAAGACCGGCACCCGCCGCACGACGCCGTCCGCGACGCGCAGCACGCTCGCCCCCTCGGGGCCCGTGCCCACGGCGCTCACCGGCACGGCGAGCATCTCGCGACGGGCGACGATGACCTCGGCGGTCAGGAACATCCCCTTCACCACCCGCCCCGGGTCGTCGATGCGGATGCGGGCCACGCCCAGCCGCGTCTCGGGGTCGATGGCGGGCTCCACGAGCCGCACCTGGCCGGGGATCGGGTCCGATCCCTCCATCGCCAGGAGGTTCGCCGTCTGCCCGGGCGCGAGCTTGAGGAGATCCTGCTCGGACACGTCGGCGCGCAGCTCCATCGCGCCGTCGCGGACGAGGATGAACATCGGCTCGCCCGCCGCCGAGGCGATGGCGCCCACCTGGGCGTTGCGGGCGACCACGAGGCCCGCCACCGGCGCGCGGACCTCGGTCCGGCGGAGCCGCAGCTCGGCGTTGGCGACCTGCGCGTCCACGAGCGCGAGCTGCGCCCGCGCCGAGGTGATGCCCTGCTCGGCCACCCGCACGGCGGCGCGCGAGGCGGCGGCGGCGGCGGCGGTCTGGTCGGCGGTGGCCTGCGGCACCGACCCGGCCTCGACCAGCTCGGCGTTGCGGCCGGCGACGCGCTCGGCCTCCTCGGCGTTGGCGGTGGCCTGCACGAGGCTGGCCTCGGCCTGCGCGATCTGCGCCTCGACCGAGGCGCGGTTGGCGGCGAGCTGGCTCAGCTCCAGCTCCAGCGTCGAGGTCGAGAGCCGGGCGAGGACCTGCCCTTCCTCCACCGTGTCGCCCACGTCGGCGAAGAGCGCGTCGATGGGCTGCCCTTCGACCAGGGGCTGCACCGCCACCTCCTCCACCGCGTCCACGAGGCCCGAGGCCACGACCCGGTCGGTCAGCGCGACGGGCTCCACCTCCGAGACGGTGATGGCGGGGAGGGCGGCGGTCGGCGCGGTGGCGGCGGGCGCGTCCGCTGGCGCCTCCTGCGCGGCGGCGAGGCCGGGCGGGGCTGCCAGCAGGGCGATGAGCAGCGCGCGGAGGGGCAGGGCGGTCATGTCATTGATCCTTCTCGGCGAGCACGTCGTCGATCAGCCGGTCTATGGTATGGAAGATGAGGGCGTTGAGGTCGCCATCCGCCGGGGAGGGGCCCCCGTCCTCGGGGGTTCCGTGCCCGCAGATGGCGCCGCGCACGATCAGGACGATCAACCGCGCATGGGCGCCGAAGCGCCGTTGCGCCTCCTCGGGCGGGGTCTGGCCGACGAGGGCCAGCACGTCCACGATCCGCGCGACGATGCCGTGCTCGAAGCGGTCGAGGAGGACGGCCACCTCGGGCTTGCGGCCGGCGACGGCCATGATCTCGGCCCAGAGGGTGTGGTCCTTGCCGCAGTCCTCGGTCACCCGCCCGCGCAGCGTGGCGCGCAGGGCGGCCAGCGGGTCGTCCGAGGCCGAGATGGCGCGGAACGCCTCCTCGACGCCGGCGAAGTCGCGGGCGATCAGCGCTTCGACGAGGGCGGCCTTGGACGGGAAGTAGCGGTAGAAGTTGCCCGCGCTCATCCCCGCCGCCCTTGCGAGGTCCTGCATGGAGGCGCCGTCGAAGCCCTTCTCGACGAAGGCCTGACGCGCCAGCGCCAGCAGGGCATCCCCGCGCGACGCGCCCTCGGCCGCGTCGGCCGGCTGCGCCGGGGGTTGGGTCAGCGATTCGTGGCGCACGGCGGCAGCGGCCCCCAGGTAAGTGAATGAACGTTCATTCACATGGCGCAGCCGCGTCCGGTTGTCCAGTGGGAAAGGCCCGGACCGTGCGTCGAAAGGCTCGGTCCCGCGTCGCGGAACGGGCGTTCGGGCCGTGGCCGGGGGCGTGGTCGCCCCGGACCCCGAGGAAGATCGATCCGTCCTGGGGAACCCCAACCGGGTCGGCCTCCTCCGAAAGAAGCTATTTACCAGGACCGGTCACGTTCCTAGTCCTGCGGCAGCTCCCGACCGCAGCGTTGAGGGCCCGCTCGGGCGGGAGCCGGTTCGGTCCATGCTCCCGTCCGGCGTCCCTGGCAGGCGGCGGAGCCGCCCCGCGGCCAAGGGTCCCCCCGGTCTTGGGCCGATCCCGGGCCGGGCCGTCGATGACCTGGGGGCGGCGGCGGCGCGCGGAGGGCTTCCAGGACCGGGCCGATATTCCCTTACGGCACCTCTGGACAGGCCCGGCGGGCTCGCCTAGAAGGCCGCCACCCGATGCGGCCTCGCCCGCGTCCCCGTGCCCGGGTAGCTCAGGGGTAGAGCAGTCGACTGAAAATCGACGTGTCGGTGGTTCAAATCCGCCCCCGGGCACCACGCTTCCGCCCTCCGTTTCATTCGGGTTGCCGTCGTCTGGCGTGGCGCCACGGATGCGCCTAGCCTGCGCGCCGACCCGGTCCGGCACTCTGGACTTGGGGCCGGCGTGCTGTATGGGGGCGCTCCCGGCCGCGGCACCGCGCGTGGCCCCCGCGAGGAGGACGGAGGCGCGATGCAAGGGGTTCAGAGGATCGCGGCCGCCAGCATCGTCGTGGGACTCCTCGTGCTCGGGCTCAAGTTCGCCGCATGGTGGCTCACCGGGTCGATCGCGCTCTTCTCGGACGCGCTGGAAAGCATCGTCAACGTCGTCACCGCCGTCGTGTCGCTCCTGGCCGTCCGGACCAGCGCCAAGCCCGCCGACGCCGAGCATCCCTACGGGCACGGCAAGGCCGAGTACTTCTCGGCCGTGGTCGTGGGCGTGTTCATCGTGGTGGCGGCCCTCGTCATCCTGAGCGAGGCCTGGCAGGGCTACCGCGACCCCCGGCCGCTGGACGCCGCCCCCGCCGGCCTGCTCGTCAACGCCCTGGCCGGGGCGGTCAACGGCGTCTGGTGCTGGGTGCTGATCCATCGCGGCCGCCGCCTGCGGTCGCCGGCGCTGGTGGCGGATGGCAGGCATCTCCTGACGGACGTGATCTCCTCGGTGGGCGTGCTGATCGGCGTGCTCCTGGCGACGGCGACGGGCTGGGCGGTGCTCGACCCGGCGCTGGCGGCGCTGGTCGCCGTCAACGTCCTGTGGTCGGGCTGGGCGCTCGTGCGCGAGTCGGTCGGCGGCCTCATGGACGCCGCCGTGCCCGAGCACCTGCTGACCCGCATCCGCGAGGTGATCTCGCTCAACGCCGATGGCGCCCTGGAGGCGCACGACGTCCGCACGCGGCACGCGGGCCGGCACACCTTCGTGGAGTTCCACCTGGTGGTGCCGGGCGAGACCACGGTCGCCGCCGCCCACGAGATCTGCGACCGCCTGGAGCGCGCGCTGCAGGCCGAGCTGGAGCCCGCGCACATCACCATCCACGTCGAGCCCGAGGACAAGGCCAAGCATTCGGGCATCGTGGTGCTCTAGGGCCGGTTTCCCCGGCGGCGGGGCAGGGGCGTCGCCAGCCGGAGGAGCAGCCCGTCCCGGTCAGGACCGGGCTCGCCTGACGCGAGGAGCCCCGGTCCCGAGTGGCTCGGTCGCGCTGGCCAAGAACGTGCCGAGGCGCCGGATGGCCAACCCGGTGTCGGCGATGCCACGACGTGGGACGTGGCGTCCCCATTGAGCCCCCGGATGGGCCTCGCCTCCAGGGCACGCTCCCACGAGGTAGGACCAAGGCCCTCATTGCTGCGATTCTCTGAATTTGGCTCGGTCGTGACGTCCGTCCAGGATCGTCGCCCCCGGGCCCGGTTACTGATCGGCGAAATCCTGCCGATTCCTGACCGGCCGCCTGGTCCCGAACCTGTCCGCGCTGGGTCGGCGCCACGAAGGCGCGTCCGTCATCCGGGCGGTTCCGCAGGGTCAGGAAACAGTCGTTAACGGATCGTTAATCCTCATTTGAGACAAGCGCCCGAACTCAAGAGCCGGCTCCATGCACCTCACCACCGACCTGTTCCAGCCCATCCCGGGCACCCTTGCCCTGATGGGCCTCCTGGCCCCCTCCTATGGGGCTGTCCTGCGCCATGCCCGTCGGCCACGCCGGGGCCAACTGGGGCTGGGGGCGCTCTGCGGGGCGGCGGCGGCCTTCGCCATGTGGCAGGGCACCCCGCTGGGAGAGGGCTGGATCGTGGACCTCCGCTCGGTCCCGGTCACGCTGGCCGGGGCCTACCTGTCGCCCCCGGGTGCCGCTATCGCCGTCCTGATCGCGGTCGCGGCGCGGCTGGGGCTCGGCGGCGCGGGGGCCCTGGCGGGTTGCCTGATCCTTGTGGTCGCGGCCGGGGCCGGCTGGCTCTGGAACCGTCTGACCCGGCCGCGTCCGTCGATGTCGTGGCGGGCCCTGCTGGGGCTCGCGATCCTGAGCCTGTCGCATGTCGCGGCGATGCTGACCGCCCCGCCGGGGATGCTGAGGGTCCTGCTGGGCGAGGTGCTCCCCGTCCACGTGCCGCTGCACGTGGCGGGCGTGACGCTCGTGGGTCTCCTTCTCGAACGGGAGCGGCTGGCCGCCGAGCGGGAGCGCCGCCTGACCCACGCGGCCGAGCGCGACCCGTTGACGGGGCTGCTGAACCGGCGCGGGCTGGACCGGGCGCTGGGCCGCCTCCCCGAGGACGCCGGGCTGGCCTACCTGTGCTGCGACCTTGACCACTTCAAGCGCGTGAACGACGCCTATGGCCATGCGGCGGGCGACACCGTGCTCAAGGGCGTGGCGGAGCGACTGCGCGAGGCGCTGCGGCCCGAGGACCTGCTGGGCCGGACCGGCGGCGAGGAGTTCGTGATCGCCATGCCAGGCCTCGACGCCTCGGAAGGGGCGAGGGCGGCGGCTCGCCTGCGCGACCTGCTGCGGTCGCGACCCTTCGACCTTCCCGAGGGCGAGGTGGCGGTGACCGCCAGCATCGGCGGCGTCTGGACCGAGAGCCCCCTCGGCCTCGACACGGCCCGGACGGGCGCGGACGAAGCCCTTTACGCGGTGAAGCGGAGCGGCCGGGACGGCGTCCGCTTCGAGGCGGCGCGCGCCGTCCGGCGGCGGCGGGCCCTGGAGCCCGCCTGACCGCCCCCCGTCAGGGCTCGATGCGCGCGCCCATCAGGGCGATGGCCTGCTGGTAGACGGTGGCGGCGTTCCATTGCTGGAGGACCGGCCAGTTGGGCTCGCCCTCCTGGTAGCCCAGGCCCGGCTGCCAGCCCTTCTGCCGGAAGAAGTTGGCGGTGGAGGCCATGGCGTCGGCGAGGTCGCTCAGGTCCACCCGGCCGTCGCCGTTGCCGTCCTGGCCGTATTGCAGGACGTTGCCCGGCAGGAACTGGGTGTGCCCCAGCTCGCCGTGTCGCGCGCCGATGGACTGGGGCGAGGCCCAGCCCCGGTCCACCAGCGCCAGCGCCGCCAGGGCGTGCGGCTGGAAGAACTCGGAGCGGCGGCAGTCGTAGGCCAGCGTCGTGATCGCCGACACGACGTTGGAATCGCCCATGAAGTTGCCGAAGCCCGTTTCCATCCCGTGAATGGCGATCAGCACCCCGGCGGGCACGCCATAGGCCGCCTCCAGCGATCCGTAGAACTCGGCGTTCTCGGCCAGCATCCGCGAGCCCTGCGCCACGATGGTCTCCGCCCCGCGGATCCGCAGGAACTCGTCGAGCGGATAGCGGAAGGAGCGCTGGTTGCGGTCGGCCTCGATGGTGCGCGTCGCGTAGCTGGCGCCCGTCAGGGCCGAGAGGCCGCGCTCCCCCACGCCGTTGGCGGCGGCGATGGCGGCGAACTCGCCCTTCCAGGCCTCGAAGCCCGAGGCGTCGTCGCCGCAGGTGAGGGCCTGGGCGGCGGCGGGCAGGGCAAGCGCCAGGGCGGCGAGTCGAAGGGCGGAACGCAAGGCGGGTCTCTCCTGGTCGTGGGGGCCTCGCGGAGGGTCCTTGAGGCGGCGGGTGGCGTGGCTAGGTTGAAGGGCGGAACATGGCGCGGGTCAAGGCACGATCCAGTGGGGTGGCCCCCGCGCCCCGGACAAGGGAGGCGGCGTGCGCGGCCTGATCTTCGCTGTCATCGTGGCGCTGGCCCTGGGCCTGGGAATCGGCCTGGGGCTGGAGGGGGCGGGCCTCCTCGGGGACCGGCAGGCCGCCGTCCCCGTCCCGGCGGGCCCCGCCGCGGTCATCACCGTCGCGCCGGAAGGGTCGGACGAGGCGGCGACCATCGACCTGTTCCGGGCGCATCGCGACAGCGTGGTGGCGATCTCCACCTCGGCCTCGCGGCGCGACCTCTTCGGCCGGTCGGCGGGCGAGGTGCCGCTCGGCACCGGCTCGGGCTGGCTCTGGGACGGGCGGGGCCATGTCGTCACCAACGCCCATGTCATCGAGGGGGCGACGGCGGCCTCCGTCCAGCTTGCCGACGGCCGCGCCTTCGACGCGACGCTGGTCGGGCGCGACACCGTGCACGACCTCGCGGTGCTGCTGATCGACGGCGAGGGTCTGCCGCCCCCTCTGACCCTCGCCCCGCCCGAGCCGCCGCAGGTCGGCGCGCGGGTCTTCGCCATCGGCAACCCCTTCGGGCTCGACTGGACGCTGACCACCGGCATCGTCTCGGCGCTGGAGCGCGAACTGCCCTCCGATCAGGCGGGGACGATCCGGCGGGGGCTGATCCAGACCGACGCGGCGATCAACCCCGGCAACTCGGGCGGGCCGCTGCTCGACTCCTCGGGACGGGTGATCGGCGTCAACACGGCGATCTACTCCCCCTCGGGCGGCAGCGCCGGGATCGGCTTCGCCATCCCCGCCGCCACCGTGGCCCGCGTGGTGCCCGAGCTGATCCGCACGGGCCGCTACACGCCGCCGACGCTGGGCCTGGGCTTCGACCCGCGCATCAACGCCGCCGTCAACCGGCAGGGGCTGGAGGGCGCGGTCGTGCTGGACGTCCAGCAGGGCTCCGAGGCGGCGCGGGCGGGGATCGCGCCGGCGGAGGTGCTCCGCGACGGCCGCCTGCGCCCCGGCCATGTCGTCACGGCGCTGGACGGCGAGCCGGTGGCGACGCTCGACGACCTCCTCGCCGCGCTGGACGCCCGCGCGGTGGGCGACCGGGTGGAGGTGACCTTCGACACCGGCGGCGACCGGGAGACGGTGGAGTTGCCGATCCTCGCCGGGGGCTGACGCCGCCACCGGAGCGCGACCTTGCCGCAACCGCGCGCCGGGCGTATCCCCCCGCCGTCCAGGAGACCCCAGACATGGCCCGAGCCCCCCGACAGACCTCCGAGGACCGCCCGTCCTCCCGCCGCGTCGGCGCGCTGGCCGCGCTCTGGCCCTTCCTGAAGCCCTACCGGGGGCTCCTCGGCCTCGCGCTCGTGGCGCTGGTGCTGACGGCGGGGATCTCGCTGATCCTGCCCATCGCGGCGCGGCGCATCGTCGATCATTTCGGCGTGGACCGGACGGCGCTGCTCGACCGCTACTTCGGGGCGGCGATGGCGATCGTGCTGCTGCTCGCGCTGGGCACGGCGCTGCGCTACTACCTCGTGACCCGGCTGGGCGAGAGGGTCGTCGCCGACATCCGCGCCGCCGTCTTCGACCGCATGATCGGCATGAGCCCCGCCGTCTACGAGCGCCTGATGACCGGCGAGGTCCTGAGCCGCATCACCACCGACACCACGCTGATCCTGTCGGTGATCGGCTCCTCCATCTCGGTGGCGCTGCGCAACACCCTGATCCTGTTCGGCGGCATGGCGCTGCTCCTGTGGACCTCGGCCAAGCTGACCGGGCTCGTGCTGCTCATCGTGCCGGCGATCATCATTCCCATCGTGATCCTCGGCCGCCGCCTGCGCCGGCTGAGCCGCGAGAACCAGGACTGGATCGCCGCCTCCTCGGGCGCGGCGTCGGAATCGCTGCTGGCGGCGCAGACCGTGCAGGCCTTCACCGCCGAAGGGCCGGTGCGCGCCCGCTTCCGCGACCTGACGGAACGCAGCTTCGAATCGGCCCGCGACCGCATCGGCCTGCGCGCGGTGATGACGGCCATCGTCATCTTCCTGATCTTCTCGGGCGTGGTGGGCGTCCTGTGGATCGGCGCGCGCGACGTGGAATCCGGCGCGATGACGGTGGGCAGCCTCGTGCAGTTCGTCATCTATTCCGTGCTGGTCGCCGGGGCGGCGGGCTCGCTCACCGAGGTCTGGAGCGAGGTCCAGCGCGCCGCCGGCGCGACCGAGCGTCTGGTGGAGCTGCTGACCCTGCCCGACGCCGTGCAGGACCCGCCCGCGCCGCTCCCCGCGCCCCGCCTCGCGACCTCCGAGATCCGTCTGGAGGGCGTCACCTTCCATTACCCGACCCGGCCCGACCGCAGCGCGCTCAACGGCGTGACGCTGACCGTGCGGCCGGGCGAGACGGTGGCGCTGGTCGGCCCCTCGGGCAGCGGCAAGACCACGGTGATCCAGCTCCTGCAACGGTTCTGGGACCCGCAGGCGGGCCGCGTCGCCATCGGCGGGACCGACCTGCGCGACATCGCCCGCGCCGATCTCCGCCGCCAGATCGCGCTGGTGCCGCAGGACCCGGTGATCTTCGGCGACACCGCGCGCGCCAACATCCGCTTCGGCCGGCCCGACGCCACGGATGCCGAGGTGGAATCCGCCGCCCGCGCCGCCGCCGCGCACGACTTCCTCACCCGGCTCCCCGACGGCTATGACAGCTTCGTGGGCGAGCGTGGGGTGATGCTGTCCGGCGGGCAGAAGCAGCGCATCGCCATCGCCCGCGCCATCCTGCGGAATGCGCCGCTGCTGCTGCTCGACGAGGCGACCTCGGCGCTCGACGCCGAATCGGAACGCGCCGTGCAGCAGGCCGTCGAGGCGCTGTCGCGCGACCGGACCACGATCATCGTCGCCCACCGGCTCGCCACCGTGAAGCGCGCCGACCGCATCGTGGTGCTGGACGAGGGCCGCGTGGTGGCCGAGGGCACCCATGACGCGCTAGTGGCGCAGGGCGGCCTTTACGCCCGCCTCGCCCGGCTCCAGTTCACCGAAGGGCTCGCCGCCGCCGAGTGAGCGCACCCGGGGGTTGCGGCGCGGCCTCGCGCCTTCCATGCTGGCGGCACGGGATCGCCGGACCACGGCGGCCCGCCACCACACGGGGGGAGGACGGGCCATGGCCTTCGCGGGTCCCGGCGACAGCGCCGCCATCGAGGCCGAGGGCCCCTGGGACGACCGCGACCTGCCGCGCACCACCTGGGGCGTCCTGAGCCGCACCGCCGCCCGCGTCCCCGACCGCCCGGCCTCCAGCTTCCAGCTCCTGTCCGACCCCAGGGCCCCGGCCGAGACGCTGACCTGGGCCGAGCTACGCGCGCAGGTGGCGCAGGCCGCCAACCTGTTCCGATCCCTGGGCGTGGGCGAGGGGGACACCGTGGCCTACCTCCTCCCCAACTGCACCGAGGCGGTGCTGGCCTATCTCGGCGGGCAGGTCGCGGGCATCGTCAGCCCGATCAACCCGCTGCTCGACGCCGAGCAGATCGCCGGCATCCTGCGCGAGACCGGCGCGAAGGTGCTGGTGACGCTGCGCGCCTTTCCCAAGACCGACATCGCGCAAAAGGCCGCCGCCGCCATGGCGCTGGCCCCCGAGGTCCAGGCGGTGCTGGAGGTGGACCTCCTGCGCTACCTGACCGGCCCGAAACGCTGGATCGTCCCGCTGATCCGCCCCCGCCATCGCCCGGCCCACAAGGCCCGCGTCCTCGACTTCCGCCGCGAGCTCGCCCGCCAGCCCCGCGACCTCGCCTTCCCCGACAGCGCGGGCGACCGGGTGGCCGCCTGCTTCCACACGGGGGGCACCACCGGCCTGCCCAAGCTCGCGCAGCAGCGGTATCGCGGCCTCATCTACAACGGCTGGGTCGCCCACCGGCTCCTGTTCACCGAAACCGACACGATGATCTGCCCGCTGCCGATGTTCCACGTCTTCGCCGCCGTGGTCGCCCTGGGCGCCTCCGTCGCCTCGGGCGCGCACATCGTCTTCCCGACGCCGGCGGGCTACCGGGGCGAGGGCGTCCTCGACAACTTCTGGAAGCTGGTCGAGCGCTGGGGCGTCACCTTCCTCATCACCGTGCCGACCGCCATCTCGGCGCTGATGCAGCGCCCGGTGAACGCCGACATCTCCTCGCTGCGCCTCGCCTTCTGCGGCTCCGCGCCCCTCCCGGCCGAGCTCTACCGCCGCTTCGAGACGGCGGCGGGCGTCACCATCTGCGAGGGCTACGGCCTGACCGAGGCCACCTGCCTCGTGGCGATCAACCCGCCGCAGGGCACCAAGAAGATCGGCTCCATCGGCATCCCCTTCCCCTACACGAAGGTCCGCGTCATCGACCCCCACACGCAGATGGACTGCGAGCCCGACACCGTGGGCGAGATCTGCGTGGCCTCCCCCGGCGTCTGGGCCGGGCGCACCTACACCGACGCGCCCCGGAACGCCGCCGTCGTCTACCCCGGCCCGGACGGCGAGCCGCTCTGGCTCCGCACCGGCGACCTCGGGCGGCGCGACCCCGATGGCTATCTCTGGATCACCGGGCGGGCCAAGGACATCATCATCCGGGGCGGCCACAACATCGACCCCGCCGAGATCGAGGACGCGCTCTGCTCGCATCCGGCGGTGGCCTTCGCCGGGGCCATCGGCCAGCCCGACGCCCACGCGGGCGAGGTGCCCTGCGCCTATGTCGAACTGGTCCAGGGCGCGACCGCGACCGACGCCGAGCTGCTGGCCCACGCCCGGTCCCGTGTCCACGAGCGCGCCGCCGCCCCCCGGCACCTGGAGATCCTCCCCGAGCTGCCCAAGACCGCCGTGGGCAAGATCTTCAAGCCCGACCTTCGCCGCCTGGCGATCCGCCGCGTCTACGACGAGGCGCTGGCGTCGGCTGGCGTCGCCGCCTGCGTGGCCGAGGTGGTGGAGGACCGCCGCCTCGGCCTCGTGGCGCGGCTGCGGCCCACCGGCCCCGTCGCCGAGGAGGAGGTGGCCCGCGTCCTCGGGGCCTTCACGCGCCCCTGGGCCTGGGCCGAGCCGCCCGGCTCCTGACCCGCGCGGGGTGGCCCCCCCGGCCCGGCCGCGCTAGGACTGCCCCCGCCGTCCTGCCCGCCGTCCTCCCCGCCGTCCTCCCCGTCGCCCCGCTCGTCGCCCCGCCGGAGCCGTCCATGATCCACATCCACCGCCTCGCGGACCGACGGCTGGAGCGCGTGCCGCCCGGCTCCGACCTCCGCGACGCCATCTGGATCGACCTTTACCGCCCGCAGCCCGAGCAGGCGGCCCGCGTCGCGGGCGAGCTCGGCATCGAGGTGCCGTCCCTCGCCGACATGGAGGAGATCGAGATCTCCAACCGCTTCTACCGCGAGGACGGCGCGGACTACATGACGGTGATCCTGCCCGGCCAGACCCCGGACGGCCGGCACGTCACCGGCCCCGTCACCTTCATCCTGACGCCCGAACGCCTCGTGACCGTGCGCCACCACGCGCCGCGCCCCTTCGACACCTACCCGACCCGCGCCGACCGCTCCTCCACCGGCTGCGGCACCCCCGCCCGGCTGTTCCTCGGCCTCGTGGAGGAGATCGTCGCCCGCTTCGCCGACCTGCTGGAGGCGACCGGCCACGCGCTCGACGCCATCGCCGCCCGCGTCTACGCCGGCACCAACGAGGCGCTGACCTCCGAGGAGCTGGCCGAGGCGCTCCGCTCCACCGGCCGGCAGGGCGAGATGGTGGCGCGCGTGCGCCTGGGCCTGCTGACGGTGGAGCGGATGCTGTCGGTGTTCAGCCTCTGGAGCGACCACGGCGACGCCGGCCGCGAGACCAAGCCCTTCGTCAAGTCGATGCTGCGCGACATGCAGGCGCTGGAGGTCCATGCCGACTTCCTGTCGGGCCGCGTGGGCCTCGCCACCGACACCACGCTCGGGATGGTGAACCTCAGCCAGAACCAGACGGTGCGGATCGTCTCGGTCGTGGCGGTGCTGTTCCTGCCGCCGACGCTGATCGGCACCGTCTACGGCATGAACTTCCACGACATGCCCGAGCTGGACTGGACCTGGGGCTATCCGGCGGCGCTGGCGCTGATGCTTCTTTCGGCACTCGGCACCTGGGCCTACTTCAAGTGGCGCGGATGGCTCTGACCCGCTTGCCCCGGCAGAGCCGGCCCCCCTATCGTCGGAGAGCCGGGACAAGGGGAGCGGACGCGGCCCCGGGCGACATCATCCGGGTTCGCCCCCCGTCGCCCGGCCCATCGCCCGAGGAGAGGCCGTGACCCAACGCATCGCGATCAGGCTGGGCGACGCCGCCCCCGAATCCGTCGTGGCCGGCGGCCCGGCCGGCGCCGTCGCGGCCCGGATGCCCGACATCCTTCTGGCGGCCGAGCCCGGCTGGCTTCGCCCCGGCGGCCCCTTCCCGGCGCGCGGCCTCCTCCTGCGCCTGCGGGCCGGCGAGGAGGACGACGCCACCCTGCGCGCGGCCTGCGGGACGCTCGCCCTGGGCGGCGCCCTCGACATCGAGGCGCTGCTCCCCGTCGAAGCCGAGCCCGGCCCGGCGCTGGAGGCGCTGGCCCTGCGGCTCGCCCGCGCCGGCCTCTTCCCCCGCCACGTGGTCGCGCTGCCCGAAGGCTTCCTGAAGGGCCGACAGCCCGCCGCCGCCCGGCCCGAGGGTCCGGGGCCCGAGGACTGCGCCGCCGCCGCCCAGGCCGCCTTCCCCGAGGCGCGGATCGGCTTGGCGCTGCTCGCCGACGCCGCCGAGCCGAACCGTCCGGGGGCGGGGGAGGTCGGCCACTATGTCACGCACGGCAGCTCGGCCATCGCCCACGCCGCCGACGACGCCTCGGTGCTGGAATCGCTGGAGGCCCTGCCGCAGGTCTTCGCCGACGCCCGCGCCATCGCCGGCGGGCGGGGGTTGCGGCTAGGGCTCGTGTCCATCGGCATGAGGTCGAATCCCTACGGCGCGGGCCTGCGCCCCAACCCGCAGGGCGTCCGCCGGACCATGACCGACCGCGACCCCCGGCAGGACGGGCTCATGGCCGCCGCCTACGCCGTCGCCGCCTGCGCCGCCGCCGCCCGAGCCGGGGCCGAGGCGGTGGCCCTCGCCGCGCCGGACGGCCCCTTCGGCCTCCTCGACCGCGACGGCCGCGCCCGCCCGATCCTCCAGGCCGTGGCCGCGCTGAACGCCGCGGCCGAGAGGGTCGTCCATGTCGATCCCGTCCCCGGCCTCCACGGCCTGAGCTGGGAGGAGGGGGCCATCCTCGCCAACGCCACCCTCGATCCGGCGACCGTCCCCGCGCCCTTCCCGACCGGCGCGATCCTCGGCCCCGCCACCATCGAGGCCGCGCGCGATCCGGCCTGGCTCTCCGGGGCGGCGGGCCCGCTGCCCGACCGGGTGACGCTCGGCCCCTGCGAGGTGCTCCTCGCCGGGTCGGCCGCCGGCGGGGCCTGAGCCCGCCGCCCCGGGCGCGCGACCCTCGCGGGCCGTCGTCGGCGTTGAAGAACCGCCCCGGTTCCGCTAGGCCCTAGGGCGACATGATCACCCAGAAGATGAAGTATGCGCTCAAGGCGCTGATGGTCCTCGCCGACGAGCGCGAGGCCGAGGGCCGGGCGCTCCGCATCGAGGAGATCGCCCGCCGCTCCGGCGCGCCCAAGCGCTTCCTCGAACACATCCTGCTGGAGATCCGCAACGCCGGGATCATCTCCTCGATCCGGGGCCGCTCGGGGGGCTACGTCCTCGACAAGGATCCCGCCACCGTCCCCATCCACGAGCTGCTCCGCCTCATCGACGGCCCCATGGCGCCGCTCCCCTGCCTGTCGCGGCGCCACTACGCCCGCTGCGACGACTGCACCGACGAGGAGACCTGCCGCATCCGCCGCGTCTTCGCCGAGGTGTTCTGGAGCTACCTCGTCCTCATCGAATCGCTGACCCTGGCCGATCTCACCCGTTCGCCGGGGGCGGCGGCGCAGGTCTTCGCCGCCTGACGCGCAACCAATCCCGCCGCCCCGCGTTGTCGGCCTGACCCGGGCCGGCGTCGGCGGCTTCCGGCCCGCGCCCGAAATCACGACAAACTTCGACGAGATTCAGGCTTGCGAAACACGATCAACTCGGTCGATATTCGGGGCGACGCGGGCCGGACCCGCGAACCCTGGTCACGATGAAGGTCGCCATGCACAACCGCGCCATCACCTCCCTCGCCGCCGTTCCCCGCAGCCTCCTCCTCGGGGCGGGCGCGCTCCTCGCGCTGGCCCTGCCGCAGGCCGCCGCCGCGCAGGCCAGCCTCCTGAACGTCTCCTACGACCCCACGCGCGAGCTCTACCGCGAGATCGACGGGGCCTTCTCGGCCTGGTGGGAATCCCAGGGCCACGACCCCGTGGAGGTCGAGGCGAGCCACGGCGGCTCGGGCAGCCAGGCCCGCGCGGTGATCGACGGCCTTAGCGCCGACGTGGTGACGCTGGCGCTCGCCTCCGACATCGACGCCATCGCCGAGCGGACCGACCTCCTCCCCGAGGACTGGCAGTCGCGCCTCCCGCACAACTCCTCGCCCTACACCTCCACCATCGTCTTCCTCGTCCGCGAGGGGAACCCAAAGGGCATCCAGGACTGGGGCGACCTCGTGAAGGAGGGCGTGGAGGTCATCACGCCCAACCCCAAGACCTCCGGCGGCGCGCGCTGGAACTACCTCGCCGCCTGGGCCTGGGCGGAACGCAACGGCCAGGACCCCAAGACCTTCGTGGGCGACCTTTACCGCCACGTCCCCGTGCTCGACTCGGGCGCGCGGGGGGCCACGACCACCTTCGCCCAGCGCGGCATCGGCGACGTGCTGCTGGCGTGGGAGAACGAGGCCTACCTCGCCCTGAACGAACTCGGCGACGACCAGTTCGACATCGTGGTGCCCACCGTCTCCGTGCTGGCCGAGCCGCCCGTGACCTGGGTGGACGGCAACCTCGCCGACGACGCCGAACGCGAGCTGGCGCAGGCCTACCTGAACTTCCTCTACACGCCCGAGGCGCAGGCCATCATCTACAAGAACTTCTATCGCGGCTGGGACGCCTCACAGGCCAACCCCGACGACGTGGCCCGCTTCCCCGAGATCGAACTCGTGTCCATCGCCGACTTCGGCGGCTGGGCCAAGGTGCAGCCCGAGCATTTCGGCGACGGCGGCATCTTCGACCAGATCTACTCGGAGGGGAGCCAGTGACGACGCGCCCCGGCGCCTGGAGCCTCCGCGCGCCCTCGCCCCTGCCGGGGTGGGGGCTCTCGCTCGGGATCACCCTGACGCTGCTGTCGCTGGTGGTGCTGCTGCCCATCGGCGCGCTCCTGATCCGCGCCGCGGGCATCGGCCCCGCCGAGCTCTGGGCCACCATCTCCTCCCCGCGCGTGCTCGCGGCGCTGGTGCTGTCCTTCCGGGCGGCGCTGGTGGCGGCGCTGTTCAACCTCGTCTTCGGCCTCGCGCTGGCCTGGGTGCTGGTGCGCTACGAGTTCCCCGGCCGCCGCCTGATCGACGCGGCGGTGGACCTGCCCTTCGCGCTGCCCACGGCCGTCGCCGGCATCGCGCTGACCGCCCTCTATGCCCCGAACGGCGCGCTGGGCGGCCCGATCCAGGACTGGTTCGGGGTCCGCGTCGCCTACACGGAACTCGGCATCTGGATCGCCCTCGTCTTCGTGGGCCTGCCCTTCGTGGTCCGCACCGTCCAGCCCGTCATCGCCGAGATCGAGAAGGAGGTGGAGGAGGTCTCTGCCACCCTCGGCGCCTCGCGCCTGACCACCTGGCGGCGGGTGATCCTGCCGATGCTCACGCCCGCGCTGCTGACCGGCTTCGCCCTGGCGCTGGCCCGCGCGGTCGGCGAATACGGCTCCGTCATCTTCATCGCCGGCAACCTTCCCTTCCAGACCGAGATCGCGCCCCTCCTGATCGTCATCCGGCTGGAGGAGTTCGACTACGACGGCGCGGTCGCCATCGCCGTCGCCATGCTCGCCATCTCCTTCGTCCTGCTGCTCCTCATCAACCTGATCCAGGTCTGGAGCCGCCGCCACACCGCCGGAGCCTGACCGTGGCCGACATGACCGTATCCGCCCCCCTCGCCACCGCCCCCGCCCGCCCCCGCGCCCGCGCGGTCGGCTGCACCGAGGAGCCGCGCTGGCTGCGCTGGACCGTGACCCTCGTCGTCCTCGCGCTGCTCGCGCTCCTGGTCGTCGTCCCGCTCGCCTCCGTCTTCGTCGAGGCGCTGCGCGACGGCGCGGCCGTGGCCGTGGCCTCGCTGTCCGACCCCGACGCGTGGTCCGCCATCCGCCTCACGCTGCTGGTGGCGGCGGTGGCGGTGCCGCTCAACGCGCTCTTCGGCGTCGCCGCCGCCTGGGCGCTGACCAAGTTCCACTGGCGCGGCAAGGCCTGGCTCCTGACGCTCATCGACCTGCCCTTCTCGGTGTCGCCGGTGGTGGCGGGGCTCTGCATCGTGCTGCTGTTCGGGACCAACTCGCTCCTCGGCGGCTGGCTGGTGGGGAACGGCCTGCCCATCGTCTTCGCCGTCCCCGGCATCGTGCTGGCCACCATGTTCATCACCTTCCCCTTCGTCGCCCGCGAGCTGGTCCCCCTGATGACCGAGCAGGGCAAGGCCGAGGAGGAGGCCGCGCTCACCCTCGGCGCCTCCGGCTGGCGGATGTTCTGGACCGTCACCCTGCCCAACATCCGCTGGGCGCTCCTTTATGGCGTGCTGCTCTGCAACGCCCGCGCCATGGGCGAGTTCGGGGCCGTCGCCGTCGTGTCCGGCAAGATCCGGGGCGAGACGGCGACCATGCCGATCATGATCGAGATGCTCTACAACGAATACATGTCCGTTGCCGCCTTCTCCATGGCCGCGCTCCTGACGCTGCTCGCCCTCGTCACCCTGACGCTCAAGAGCCTGCTCGAATGGCGCTACGCCGACCAGCTCGCCGCCTCCGGCCGCCACTGAGGATTCCCGCCATGCACATCGAGATCGACGAGATCGCCAAGACCTTCGGCTCGGCCAACGCGCTGCACCCCGTCTCGCTCGCCCTCCCCTCCGGCGCGCTGGTGGCGCTGCTCGGGCCGTCCGGCTCGGGCAAGACCACGCTGCTGCGCATCCTCGGCGGGCTGGAGGAGCCGACCTCCGGTCGCGTCCTGTTCGACGGCCAGGACGCCACCGGCCTGCGCGTGCAGGAGCGTCGCGCGGGCTTCGTCTTCCAGCACTACGCGCTCTTCCGCCACATGACGGTGTTCGAGAACATCGCCTACGGCCTGCGCGCCCGCCCCCGCGCCACCCGCCCCCCCAACGCCGAGATCACCCGGCGCGTCACAAGGCTCCTCGACCTCATCCAACTCCCCGACATCGCGGCACGCTACCCGTCCCAGCTCTCCGGCGGCCAGCGGCAGCGCGTGGCCCTGGCCCGCGCCCTCGCCATCGAGCCCCGGATGCTCCTGCTGGACGAGCCCTTCGGCGCTCTCGACGCCAAGGTCCGCAAGGAGCTGCGGCAGGGCCTCCGCGACATCCACGACACCACGGGCCTCACGACCGTCTTCGTGACCCACGACCAGGAGGAGGCGATGGAGCTGGCCGACCTCGTGGTGGTCATGTCGATGGGCCGCATCGAGCAGATGGGCAAGCCCGCCGACATCAAGGCCCGCCCGCTCACCCCCTTCGTGCGCGAGTTCCTGGCCGCCTGAGCCCGCCGCGACGCCGCGTCAGCCGGGGCAGGGGGCGCGAAACCTGGGTCGCGCCCCTTGCCGCCGCCCGCGCGGCCCCGATGATCGGGGGCGACGCTCACGGCCACCAAAGGACGCCGCCATGAAGACCCTCGCCTTCGCCTCCGCCCTGGCGCTCGCCGCCGGGATCGCCTCCGCCCAGGATGTCGTCCGCATGGGCACCGAGGGCGGCTACCCGCCCTACAGCTTCATCAACGACGCCGGCGAGCCCGACGGCTTCGAGATCGAGCTCGGCAACGCCCTGTGCGAGCGCGCGGGCCTGACCTGCCAGTGGGTCACCAACGAATGGGACTCGATCATCCCCAACCTCGTGTCGGGCAACTACGACACGATCATGGCCGGGATGAACATCACGCCCGAGCGGGACGAGGTCATCGACTTCACCCAGGACTACATCCCCGCCACGCCCTCCAGCTACGTGGGCCTGTCCGCCGACGTGGACCCGGCCGGCGCCGTCGTCGCCGCCCAGGCCACCACCATCCAGGCCAGCCACGTCGCCGGCACCGGGGCCACGCTCCTCGAATACGCCACCCAGGAGGAGGCCGTCGCCGCCATGAGGAACGGCGAGGCCGACGCGGTGTTCGCCGACACCGACTTCCTCGCCCCCATCGTCGAGTCCTCGGGCGGCGAGTTGACCTTCATCGGCGAGCCGGTCCCCCTCGGCGGCGGCATGGCCATGGGCCTGCGCGAGAGCGACGCCGAGCTCCGGGCCCGCTTCGACGAGGCCATCTCCGCCATGAAGGCCGACGGCTCGCTGAACGAGCTCCTGGCCAAGTGGTTCGCCGAGGACGCGCCGGGCTACTGACGCCCCGAGGACCGGGGCCGCGCGCCCGTCCCGTCCCATCACGTCCCGGCCCCCCGCCAGAGCGGGCCGGGACATCGTGACCCCTTGCCTTGCGCGCCAAGGCGGGGAATGACTGCGGGCGGATGGCCCCATCCAGTCCTATCCGCTCCCGGGAGAGATCATGACGACAAGTTCCACCAGCCTTTCCGACATTCCGTCCGCCGTGGTGGGCTTGGCGGTCGCCAGGGGCTCCTCGCGCCGCGACGTGCTGAACGGGACCTCCGGCCGCGACACCCTCAGCGGCGGCGGCGGCAACGACACCATCAACGGCCGGGCCGGCGCCGACCGCCTGTCCGGCGACTCGGGCAGCGACCGGCTGCTCGGCGGCGCCGGCAACGACTCCCTGTCCGGCGGCACCGGCCGCGACCGCCTCGACGGCGGCTCGGGCCGGGACCGCATGGCGGGCGGCCGGGACAGCGACACCTACGTGGTGAACTCCACCCGCGACCGCGTCACCGAGCTGTCCTCGGGCGGCACCGACACCATCCTCTCGTCCGTCAGCCTCGCGCTCGGCGCGAACCTGGAGAACCTGACCCTGACCGGCACCCGCGCCCTCTCCGGGACCGGAAACGGGCTGGCCAACACCCTGCGCGGCAACAACGCCGCCAACGAGCTCTCGGGCGGGCGCGGCAACGACAACCTCTCCGGCGCGCGCGGCAACGACGTCCTGCGCGGCGGCAGCGGCCGCGACACCCTCAACGGCGGCGGCGGCATCGACACGCTGCTGGGCGGCGCCGGCAGCGACACCTACGTCGTCACCGCCGGGGACATCCTCGCGGAAAGCTCGGGCGGCGGCAGCGACCTCGTGCAGGCCGGCTTCAGCTTCACCCTCGGCGCGCAGTTCGAGAGGCTGGAACTCACCGGCTCCAGCGCCATCGACGGCACCGGCAACGATCTCGCCAACACCATCGCGGGCAACGGCGCCGCCAACACGCTGACCGGCCTCGACGGCGACGACACGCTCCTGGGCGGCAGCGGCCGCGACCAGCTCTTCGGCGGCAACGGCGACGACAGCCTGTCGGGGGGCGAGGGCGACGACCTGCTCTCGGGCGGCGCGGGCGCCGACCGCATGACCGGCGGCGATGGCGACGACACCTACATCGTCGACTCCACGGCCGACGTGGTGAGCGAGTCGGGCTCGAACGGCACCGATATCGTCCGCTCCAGCGTCAGCATCACCCTGGCCTCGGGCATCGAGAACGCCGAGCTGACCGACGGCGGCAACGTGAACGCCACCGGCAACGGCGCGGCCAACCGCATCTCGGGCAACGGCGGCAACAACGAGATCGCCGGCGGCGACGGCAACGACCGCCTCGACGGCAACGGGGGCGACGACCGCCTCACGGGCAACGACGGCCTCGACCGGCTCAACGGCCAGGAAGGGAACGATGTCCTCTCCGGCGGCGAGGGTCGCGACCGGATGTTCGGCGGCGAGGGGAACGATCTCCTCAGCGGCGGGGCGGCCCGCGACGGGCTGAGCGGCGGCACCGGGCTCGACACCCTGACGGGCGGGGACGGCAACGACATCTTCATCTTCTACCGCGTGGCCGATGCCGGCGACATCATCACCGACTTCCGCAACAGCGGCGGCGAATCGGACACGCTCCGCATCGGCTCCGGTGGGTTCGACGCGCTGGCCTCGGTCGGCGAAGGCGACCTGCCGTCCGCCTTCTTCGAGTCGCGCGACGACAACCTCGCCCAGAACGCCGCCACGCGCTTCGTCTTCGACCGCGACGACGACCTGCTCTGGTATGACGCGAACGGCAGCGCCGCCGGCGGGCTGACCCTGGTGGCGTCGTTCTCGACCGACGTGGACCTGTCCAGCTCCGACATCCTGATCTTCTAGGCCGACGCCCCGGGCGTCGGGCGCGGGCCGGCCTCCCCCGGGGGCCGGCCCGTTCCGTTCCGGCCGGGGGAACCCGGGCGGGGTCCGGGCGTTCCATCCGTCACGGACCCGGCGGCGCGAACCTCCGGGCGGGAGGAACCGGACCGATGGCACGGACACGTCGCCGGCCCCGGGGCGCATCGCCGCCGGGATGGCCATGACCGCTCATGTCTCGCTCGACGACAAGTTCGCGGCCACGGACGGACGGGTCTTCCTGAGCGGCACCCAGGCCCTCGTCCGCCTCCCCATGACGCAGATGCGCCGCGACCGCGCGGCGGGCCTCGACACCGCCACCTTCATCTCCGGCTATCGCGGCTCGCCCTTGGGCGGCCTCGACCAGCAGCTCCTCGCCGCCCGCCGCTTCCTCGACCCGCTCGACATCACGTTCCAGCCCGGCCTGAACGAGGATCTCGCCGCCACCGCCGTCTGGGGCAGCCAGCAGGTGCCGCTCTCCCGCCGCGCCACCAGGGATGGGGTCCTCGGGATCTGGTATGGCAAGGGCCCCGGCGTGGACCGCTCGGGCGACGTGCTCAAGCACGCCAACGCCGCCGGCACCTCGGCCCATGGCGGCGTCCTCGCCATCGCCGGGGACGACCACACGGCGAAATCCTCCTCCATCCCCCACCAGTCCGACCACGCCTTCATCTCGGCGCTCATGCCGGTGCTCTACCCCTCCTCCATCCACGAGTTCCTCCCCCTCGGCCTCCTCGGCATCGCCATGTCGCGCTTCTCCGGCTGCTGGGTCGGCTTCAAGGTCATCTCCGAGACGGTCGAGACCACCGCCACCGTGGACCTTGCCCCCGAATCCCGCCGGTTCGTCCTTCCCGACTTCGAGCTTCCCCCCGGCGGCCTCAACATCCGCTGGCCCGACCCGCCGCTCGTGCAGGACGAGCGTCTGCAGGAATGGAAGGGCTACGCCGCCCGCGCCTTCGCCCGCGCGAACCGGGTGGACGAGGTGACCTTCGACACCCCCCACGCCCGCTTCGGCCTCATCGCCTCCGGCAAGGCCTACGAGGACGTGGACCAGGCCCTGCGCGAGCTGGGCCTCGGCGCCCCCGAGCTGCACCGCATCGGCGTCCGCATCTGCAAGGTGCGGATGCCCTGGCCCCTGGAGCCCGAGGGCGTCCGCGCCTTCTCCATGGGCCTCGATGAAGTCCTCGTGGTCGAGGAGCGCCGCGAGATCATCGAGCACCAGATCAAGCAGCAGCTCTTCAACTGGCGGGCCGACGTGCGCCCCCGCATCGTCGGCAAGTTCGACCACAGGGACCGCCCCTTCCTGCACCTCTCGGCGGGCCTGACGGTGGCCCAGGTCGCCCGCGCCATCGCCGACCGCCTCCTCGCCAACGGCCTCCCCGACGACCTGCGCGCCCGCATCGCCGAGCGCGCCGAGCGCCTGGAGCGCCTCGAACGTGCCATGACCGAGCACCAGCCCCCCGTGCTCCGCCAGCCGTGGTACTGCGCCGGCTGCCCGCACAACGCCTCCACGCGCGTCGTGGAGGGCTCCACCGCCATGGCGGGGATCGGCTGCCACTACATGGCGCAGTGGATGGACCGCAGCACGGAGACCATCACCCACATGGGCGGCGAGGGCGTCCCCTGGACCGCGCTCTCCCGCTACACCGACGAACCCCACCGCTTCGCCAACCTCGGCGACGGCACCTTCCACCATTCCGGCCACCTCGCCATCCGCCAGGCCGTCGCGGCGGGCACCCGCATCACCTACAAGATCCTCTGGAACGACGCCGTCGCCATGACCGGCGGCCAGCCCCTCGACGGCCCGCTGACGCCCGAGCGGCTGACCCACCTGCTCCACGCCGAGGGGGTGGCCACGATCCGCCTCCTCGCCGAGACCCCCGAATCCTTCGACCCCGCCACCCTCGCGCCCGGCACGATCCTCCGCCCCCGCGACGCCCTCGAAGCCACGATGCGCGAGCTGCGCGACCTCCCCGGCGTCACCGCCCTGATCTACGTCCAGACCTGCGCCGCCGAGAAGCGCCGGCGGAGGAAGCGTGGCACGCTCCCCGACCCCGACCTCCGCCTCTGGATCTCCCCCGAGGTCTGCGAGGGCTGCGGCGACTGCTCCGCCCAGTCCAACTGCGTCGCCATCGAGCCGCTGGAGACCGAGATGGGCCGCAAGCGCCGCATCAACCAAAGCTCCTGCAACAAGGACGTTTCCTGCCTCAAGGGCTTCTGCCCCTCCTTCGTCACCGTGCGCGGCGGCCGCCCCCGCCGCCTCGCCCCCGCCGCGCCGCCCGACGCCTCCGACCTCCCCGATCCCCCGCGCGCGCCCTTGGACCGCCCCTGGAACATCGCCGTCGCCGGGGTGGGCGGCACCGGCGTCCTCACCATCGGCGCGGTGCTCGGCATGGCCGCCCATCTCGACGGCCTCTCGCCCATGGTGCTCGACATGGCGGGCCTCGCGCAGAAGGGCGGGGCGGTCCTCAGCCACATCCGCCTCGGCCCCGGCGACCGCCCGCTGACCGAGCCGCGCATCGTCACCGGCGCCGCCGACCTGCTGCTGGCCGCCGACACCGTCGTCGCGGTGTCCAAGGAGGCCGCGCTCCTCTGCGACCCCGCCCGCACCGTGGGCGTGGTCAACACCCACCTCGTCCCCGTCGCCGGCTTCGTCCTCGACCGCGACCTCGACTTCCGCCAACGCGACACCGAATCGCTCCTCCGCAGCCACCTGCGCGCCGCGCACCTCCACGACTTCACCGCCGCCGGCCTCGCCGTCGCGGGGGACGAGATCGCCGCCAACATCCTCCTCCTCGGCCATGCCTGGCAGATGGGCCTCGTCCCCGTCTCCCGCGCCGCCATCGAGGACGCGATCCGCCTCAACGGCGTCGCCGTGCCGGCCAACCTCGACGCCTTCGCCTGGGGCCGCCTCCTGGCCCACGACACCGCCCGCCTGCCGCGCCCCCGGCCCCCCGGCCGCGCGCAGGACGACATGACCATCCCGGAGATCGTCGCCCACCGCCGCGCCCACCTGACCGCCTACCAGGACCGCCGCCTGGCCTCCCGCTACGCCGCCCTGGTGGACAGGGTGGGGCAGGGGACGCGGACCCTCTCCGACCCCGCCATGCGCGACCGGATCACCCGCGCCACGGCCACCGGCTACGCCCGCCTCCTCGCCCCCAAGGACGAATACGAGGTCGCCCGCCTCCTGACCGCCCCTGCGTTCCGTCAGGGCCTCGCCGACGCCTTCGAGGGCGACGCCCGCATCGCCCTCAACCTCGTCCCCCCCGGCCTCCGGTCCTCCCGCCCCGACGGCCGCCCGCCCAAGCGCGAGTTCGGCCCCCGCATCTTCCCCGTCCTCCGCCTCCTCGCGCGCCTCCGCCACCTGCGCGGCACCCCCTTCGACCCCTTCGCCCGCACCGCCGAACGCCGGGCCGAGCGCGCCCTGCTCGCCACCTACGAATCCGACGTGGCCCTCGTCCTCGCCCGCCTCACCGACGCCAATGCCCCCACGGCGCTCCAGCTCCTCGACCTCGCCAACCAGATTCGCGGCTACGGTCCCGTCAAGGCCGCCGCGATGGAGGCCGCCGCCACGACCCGCGCCCGCCTCCTCGCCGACCTCGACCGCCCCGCGCGTCCTCCCAGCCCCCACGCCCTGGCCGCCGAATGAACGCGGCCTTCCTCGACGCCCTCCGCGACCCCGTGGGGCGCCGGGCGATCCGACGCGGGCGAGGCCGGCCGCCGTCCCCGCCCGCGCGCCTTGAACCGACCCGGCTTGACCCGCCCGAACCGCCGCCGCATTGTGCCCGCCACCATCAAGGCGGCCCGCCCGAGGCCGCCGCCACCTCGGGAGGGAACCACCCCATGCGCCTCAGCCGCCGCGCCTTCGCCGTCCTCGCCACCGCCACCCTGCTGGCCGCGCCCGCCTTCGCGCCCGCCGTCGCTCAGGACGCCGCGCCCGAGCCGCTGCCCTCGCTGTCGCTGCTGGCCCCGGCCAGCGCCGGCTCGGGCTACGACCAGCTCGCCCGCGTCATCCAGACCGTGATGCAGGAGCAGGGCCTCGCCTCGGGGATCGAGGTGGAGAACGTCGCCGGCGGCGGCGGCACCGTCGGCCTCGCCCAGTTCGTGACCTCCAGCCCGCGCGGCCCCGCCGCCCTGGTGATGGGCTTCGCGCTGGTGGGCGGCGTGCTCACCACCCAGTCCGGCCTGACGCTGGCCGACACCGTGCCCGTCGCCCGCCTGATGGGCGAGAACGACGTGATCGTGGTCCCGGCCGACTCCCCGATCCAGGACCTCGCCGGCCTCGTCGAGGCGCTGAAGGCCGATCCCGGCGCGGTCTCCTGGGCGGGGGGCAACATCGGCGGCATCGACCACGTGATCGCCGGGCTCTTCGCTAAGGCGGCGGGCGTGGACCCGACCCAGATCAACTACGTCGTCCACTCCGGCGGGGGCGAGGTGCTGGCCTCCATCCTCGGCGGCCAGACCACCGTCGGCATCTCCGGCTACGAGGAGTTCGCGCCCCAGATCGAGGCCGGGGAGCTGCGCGCCCTCGGCGTCTCCGGGCCCGAGCGCATCCCCGGCATCGAGATCCCGACCTTCCAGGAAGGCGGCGTGGACCTCGCCGTGGTCAACTGGCGCGGCATCGCCGCCCATCCCTCCATGTCCGAGGAGGACCGGGCCGCCCTCGCCGCCGCCATCGACGCGATGGTCGCCTCCGAGCCTTGGAAGGCCGCCTTGGCCGAACGCGGCTGGACCGACACCTACCTCGCCGGCGAGGAGTTCACGACCTTCCTCGCCGAGGAGGAGGAGCGGGTCCGCACCGCGCTCTCGGACGCCGGCATCCTCTGATCCGGGACCGCAGGCCATGACCGCCTTCCGCATCGGGGAGCTGATCCTCGGACTCGTGGCCTGCGCCCTCGCGGGGGTGATCGCCTGGGGCACCTGGACCGCCCCGGCCATCGCCGCGCGCAGCGTGGTGGGGCCGGGGGCCTTCCCGGCCCTGGTGGCGCTGGGCCTGCTCGGCGTGGGGCTGCGCCTCCTCTACGACACCTGGGCCAACACCAGCCCGGCCGTGCCCATCCCCGCCATCGACTGGCCGGCCGTCCTGACCGTGGCCGGCACGCTCCTCCTCTTCGTGCTCCTGCTCGAACGGCTGGGCTGGATCGTCGCGGCCACGCTCCTGTTCATGGGCGTGGCGCGCGGCTTCGGCGGCCGCGCCTGGGTCGCGAACGCCCTGATCGGCCTCGTCCTCGCCGCGCTGGTCTTCCTCGTCTTCGACACGCTCCTCGGCCTCAGCCTGCCCCTGGGCCGCTGGATCGAGCCCCTCCTCGTGGCCCTGGGCCTGATCGCCTGAGCCCTGCCTTCGGGACCCCTCGCCATGGACACGCTTTCCGCCCTCCTCAACGGCTTCGCCGTCGCGCTGACGCCGCTCAACCTGCTGTGGTCGCTCCTCGGCGTCACGCTCGGCACCGCCATCGGCGTGCTGCCCGGCATCGGCCCGGCGCTGACCATCGCGCTGCTGCTGCCCGTCACCTACGGCTCCGACCCCACCGCCGCCTTCATCATGTTCGCCGGCATCTACTACGGCGCGATGTATGGCGGCTCCACCGCCTCCATCCTCCTCAACACGCCCGGCGAATCGGCCTCCATCGTCACCGCCATCGACGGCAACCAGATGGCCCGCAAGGGGCGCGGCGCGCAGGCCCTCGCCACCGCCGCCATCGGCTCCTTCCTGGCCGGCACCGCCGGCACGCTGGCGCTCACCTTCGCCGCCCCGCTCATGGTCCGGCTCGCGCTGCTCTTCGGCCCCGCCGAATACTTCGCCCTCATGGTCCTGGCGCTCACCACCGTCACCGCGCTCCTCGGCCATTCCGTCTCGCGCGGGGTGTTCTCCCTCATGCTCGGCCTCGCCCTCGGCCTTGTCGGCATCGACCTCCAGACCGGCCAGATGCGCTTCACCTTCGGCGTGCGCGAGCTCCTGGACGGCATCGACGTGGTGATCGTCGCCGTCGGCCTCTTCGCCGTGGGCGAGACGCTCTGGACCGCCGCGCGCCTGCGCCACGAGCCCGAGGAGATCTCGGCCCTCAAGGGCTCCATGTGGATGAGCCGCGAGGACTGGGCCCGCTCCTGGAAGCCCTGGCTGCGCGGCACGCTGATCGGCTTCCCCATCGGCGTCCTGCCGGCGGGGGGCTCCGAGATCCCCACCTTCCTCAGCTACCTGACCGAGAAGCGCCTCGCCCGGAACCCCGAGGAGTTCGGCCACGGCGCCATCGAGGCCGTCGCGGGCCCCGAGGCCGCCAACAACGCCTCCGCCGCCGGCACGCTCGCCCCGCTCCTGGCGCTCGGCCTGCCCACCTCGGCCACGGCGGCCATCATCCTCGCCGCCTTCCAGCAATACGGCATCCAGCCCGGCCCCGCGCTCTTCGACAGCCAGCCCGAGCTGGTCTGGGGCCTGATCGCCAGCCTCTACATCGGCAACGTCATGCTGCTGGTCCTCAACCTGCCGCTCGCCGGAGTCTGGGTCCGGCTCCTGGCGATCCCGCGCCCCTGGCTCTACGGCGGCATCCTCGTCTTCGCGACGATGGGGGCCTACACGCTCAACAACAACCTCGTGGACGTGGCGATGCTCTGGATCATCGGCCTCGTGGGCTTCGGGATGCGCGCCCTCGACGTGCCCGTGGCCCCCGCCATCGTCGGCCTGATCCTCGGGCCGCTGGCGGAACAGCAGTTCCGCCGGGCGCTGGCCATCTCCCAGGGCGACGCCACCGTGTTCCTGACCCACCCCATCGCCCTCGGCCTCCTGCTCATCGCCGTGCTGCTGGTGGTCCTGCCCCACGTCCTGCGCCGCCGCGCCAGCCGGCATCAGGCCGTCTGACCCCCCAACCGGAACGCCCCCATGATCCTCGAAACCGCCGAGCTCGCCATCGCCCCCGGCCATGAGGCCGCCTTCGAAGCCGCCGTGGCCGAGGCCATCCCCCTGTTCCTCGCCTCCCCCGGCTGCCACGGCGTCCGCCTCCACCGGGTCATCGAATCCCCCGGCCTCTACCGCCTCCTGGTGGACTGGGCGACGCTCCAGGACCACACCGAGACGTTCCGCGGCTCCGAGTCCTTCGCCCGCTGGCGCGCGCTCGTCTCCCCCCACTTCGCCGCCCCCCCGGCGGTCACCCACTCCGAGGAGGCGCTCGCCTCCGCCGGGGTGTGACCCGCGTGGGGCCAGCCGCCCGCCGCCTCCTCACGCTCGCCGTCGCGCTGGCGGGCCTCGGCGCGGCGCTCGCCCTCCACCTCCCGCTCCCCTTCCTCTTCGGCCCCATGCTGGCCTGCCTGCTGGCGGCGCTCCTCGGAGCCCCGCTCAAGGGCCTCGGCCTCGCCTCCGAGGCCGCGCGCACCATCCTCGGCGTCGCGGTCGGCGCCTCCATCACGCCCGCGATCCTCGCCCAGCTTCCGGCGATGTCGCTGTCGCTGGCGCTCGTCCCCCTCTACGTCGCGCTGATCGGCCTCGTCGGCATCCCGTTCTTCCGCCGCGTCGGCGGCTTCGACCCGGCGACCTCCTTCTTCGCCGCCATGCCGGGCGGGGCCTCCGACATGGTGCTCTTCGGGCAGGAGGCCGGGGCCGACGCCCGCGCCCTCGGCCTCATCCACGCCACCCGCGTCGCGGTGATCGTCACCGTCGCGCCGATCCTGCTCTCCACCCTCTACGGCGTCCGCCTCGACCGCCCGCTCGGCGCGGCGGCGACCACGATCCCGCCGCACGAGCTCGCCATCATGGCCGCCGCCGCCCTCCTCGGCTGGCAGGCCGCCCGCCGCGTCGGCCTGTTCGGCGCGGCGATCCTCGGGCCGCTCCTCCTGACGCTCCCCCTGTCCCTCACCGGCGTCATCCACGACCGCCCCCCGCGCGAGGCCCTGCAACTCGCGCAGTTCCTCATCGGCCTCGGCATCGGCACCCACTACGTCGGCGTCACGCTGCGCGAGCTGCGCCGCACCATCGCCCTCTCCGCCCTGTTCATGCTGATCCTCGCCATCCTCGCCGGCGCAGTGGCCGAGGCCGTCCTCCTCCTCGGCCTCGCCCCGCCGGTCGAGGCCTTCCTCGCCTTCGCCCCCGGCGGGCAGGCCGAGATGACGGTCCTCGCCATCGTCTCGGGGGCGGAGCTGGGCTACGTCGTCACCCACCACCTCCTGCGCCTCGTCCTCGTCCTGCTCGGGGCGCCGATCGTCATGGGCTGGCTCCGCCGCCGTTGACACCGCTCGCCCCGCCGCCAACTCTCCGGCACGGCAACCGGAAAGGGCAGGGCATGGCGGTCACGGAGTTCGGGCGCATCGGCGACCAGATCGTGCAGGCGGTGACGCTCTCGAACGGCGGCCTCCGCGCCCGCCTCATCACCTACGGCGCGCGCCTGACGGAACTCCACGTCCCCGGCCGCGACGGCCGCACCGCCGACATCGTGCTCGGCTTCGACACCCTCGACGACTACCTCGCGACGACCACCTACTTCGGCGCGACCTGCGGCCGCTACGCCAACCGCATCCGCCGGGGCCGCTTCACGCTCGACGGCACCGACCACCAGCTCGACCTGAACGAAGGCCCCAACCACCTCCACGGCGGCCGCGACGGCTTCGACCGCAAGACCTGGACTCTGGCCGAGGCGACCGCCACCCGCGCCACCTTCACCGCCACCTCCCTCGACGGCGAGATGGGCTATCCCGGCGCCTGCGATCTCCGCACCACCTACGAGCTGACCCCCGACGCCCGCCTCCTCATCACCATGGAGGCGACCGCCACCGCGCCGACGCCCGTCAACATCGTCCATCACTCCTACTTCAACCTCGCGGGGCAGGGCGACGTGCTGGGCCAGCACCTCCGCCTCGCCGCCCCCTTCACCACCCCCGTCGATTCCGGGCTCCTCGCGACCGGCGAGGTCCGCGCCGTCGCCGGCACCCCCTTCGACTTCACGACCCCCAAGCCCATCGGCCAGCATATGTCCGGTCTGGGCGCAACCGGAACGGGAGACGACCCCCAGCCCGCCGGGATCAAGTCCGGTCCTGAGACCTCCGAACCGGCCCCTCCGCCCCCGTCCACGGGGATCAAGTCCGGTCTGGAATCAACCGCAGGTTACGGCAACGGCTACGACCACAACTGGGTCCTGGGCGATCCCACCGACGCCGACGGCCTCCGCGCCTGCGCCGAGGCCCTCGATCCCGCCTCCGGCCGCCGCCTCCTCCTGCGGACCGACCAGCCCGGAGTCCAGCTCTACGCGGGCGGCTACCTGACCGATTCGATCCGTGGCAAGAACGACACGCCTCTCCGGCGATTCGCGGGCTTCACGCTCGAAACCCAGCGGTTCCCCGGCTCCCCGAATCACCCGCATTTCCCGGACAGCACCCTGCGGCCGGGCGACAAGTATCTACACCGGATGGAGTTTTCCTTCTCCGCCGACGCCTGACCCCGGACGGGCAGGGGCCTCGCCCGCTGTTGCGGAAACGGCGCAGGCCCCCGTTGCGCGAACCGCCCCCCGAGCGTTCGTTGCTGTAGGAATCCGTCCGTCCCTCCCCGGTAGTTTGCTCGCAGGCAACCACCAGGAGGACCTTTCATGCCCGACCACTTCTCGACCCACCAGCGCGGCCTCGACAGCCCCGGCGAGCGTCACTTCGCCATCGTCCCCTCGGACGCGCAGCCCATCGACCCGCGCCCCCGCGCGCTCTGGTGCCAGACGGCCGGCGACCTCGTGATCGAGGACGCGCAGGGCACCCGCCTCACCTACGCGGTGCAGGCCGGCCAGATCCTGCCGCTGCGCCCCGCCAAGGTGCGGGCGACCGGCACCACCGCCACCGTGTACGGGTGGGACTGATGCTCGGCCTCGGCCTCGGTCTCGCGCAGCTCCCGCCGCGCCGCCTCCCCGCCCCGGACCTCCTGTGGCTCATCGCCCCCGCGACGGTCCTCGGCCCCGCCACCCGCATCCGGGGCGCCTGACCGCGCCCCCTCCCGCGGCCCCGGACCCTCCGGGGCCGCTCCCCCGATCCCCCAACCCCCCCGCAAGGAGGCCCGGCATGACCCGCACCCGCGACGCCCATCCCGACCCGCGCCGCGCCTCCCCCCCTTCGGCGGGCGGCGCGTCAGAGCCCCGCTCCCCACTCCAGGGCCGGCCCCTTGGGCACGATCCCCGTCGGGTTCAGCGCCTTGATCGAATGGTAGCCCCGCTTGATGTGCGACAGGCTCACCGTCCCGCGCACGCCGGCCAGGTCCAGCACCCGCCGCAGGAAGCCCTCCAGCGCCGGATGGTCCGCCACGCGCTTCAGGTTGCACTTGAACAGCCCGTGATACGCGGCGTCGAAGCGCACCAGCGTCACGAAGAGCCGGATATCCGTCTCGGTCAGCCGCTCCCCGAACAGGAAGCGCCGCCCGTCGCCCATCCGCGCCTCCAGCGCCCCAAGCTCGGCGAACACCTCCTCGAACGCCTCCTCGTAGGCGTCCTGCGTGGTGGCGAAGCCCGCCCGATACACCCCGTTGTTGAGGCGGCGATAGATGCGCTCGTTCAGCTCGTCGATGTCGCCCCGCAGGTCCTCGGGGTAGAGGTCCGGCCCTTGGGCGAGGTCGCCGAAGCCGTCGTTCAGCATCCGCAGGATGTCCGCCGACTCGTTCGAGACGATCGTGCGGCTGGCCTTGTCGAACAGCACCGGCACCGTCGCGCGCCCCGTGAAGACGGGATCGGCGGCGGTGTAGACCTCGTGCAGGAAGCTCGCCCCCGTCACCCCCTCGGGCTCGGCGAAGCGCCAGCCCTGCGCGCTCAGCTCCGGCTCCACGACCGAGACGGAGATCGCCCCCTCCAGTCCCTTGAGCGCCCGCCCCATCAGGGTGCGCGAGGCCCAGGGGCAGATCAGCGCCACTAGCAGGTGATAGCGCCCCGCCTCGGCCCTGAACCCGCCGGTGCCGGTCGGCCCCGGATTCCCGTCCGGCGTGATCCAGTTGCGGAAGGACGACACCTGCCGCACGAAGCCGCCCTTCTCGTCCTTGGCCTGGACCGGCTGCCAGTCCGCGACCCACTTGCCCTCGACCAGCATTCAGCCCTCCTTCCGGCTCAGCCGGATCGGCGTGCCCCAGGGGTCCGCGACCTCCGCGCCGCCCACGCGGGCGACCAGCGCCTCATGCGCGGCCCCCTCCGCGACGATCTCCACCGCCGCGAGGCCGGTGGCCGGGAACGCGCGTCCGCGCGCGCCCCGGCTGTTCCAGACGTTCGCGCCCAGATGGTGATGGTAGCCCCCCGAACCGAGGAAGCTCGCGCCGGGGTAATGCGTCACCACGTCGAAGCCGAGCACGCCGTGATAGAAGCCCTCGGCCTCGCCCACGTCGCCGACCTGCAGATGCACGTGCCCGACCACGGTCCCCTCCGGCGCCCCGGTCCAGGGGCCGTCGGCCGCCGCAGCCACGCCGGGCACGTCCATGGGCAGCGTGTCCATGCGGATGCGCCCGCCCTCGCGCGGCCAATCTTCGCGCGGCCGGTCGGCATAGACCTCGATGCCGTTCCCCTCCGGGTCGGCCAGATAGACCGCCTCGCTCACGAGGTGGTCCGACGCCCCCTGCACGGCGACCTGGGCTTCGGCCACGTGCCGCAGCCAGCGCCCCAGCCCCGCGCGGTCGGGCAGCAGGAACGCCGTGTGGAACAGCCCCGCCTCGCGCCGCGACGCGCGGCGGGCCGCCCGGTCCTCGCGCAGCTCCAGCAGCACGCGGTCCCCCGCGCCGAGCAATGCCACGCCCTCGCCGTCACCCAGGTGGCCAAGGCCGATGACCCGTTGGTAGAAGTCCCGGACGGCCGCGAGGTCGTTCACGACCAGCGCGACGCGGCCGATCTCCAGGGGGGCGGATGCAGTGGACATGGCATCACTCCGGTGAATGGGCGGCCCTCAGCGGGCCGCGCGGTTGCCGACGGCATAGGCGCCATCGCCCAGCAGCGCCTGGACGACCAGCGCCACGGTCCAGAAGGCCGGATATTCCCAGCCGCCGCCCGCGTTCGAGAAGAAGAACCCGGCCGAGGCGTGTCCGAACCAGCCCGCGCCGACCATGACCGGCACCAGAGCCAGCGCGACCCAGCGCGTGGCGACGCCGGCGATCAGGGCGAGCCCGCCCAGCAGCTCGGCGGCGATGGTCAGGTAGGCCAGGACGCCCGGCAGCCCGATGGAGGCGAAGTAGGCCGCCGTCCCGGACGGCGTGAAGACGGCGATCTTCATCCAGGCGTGCAGCACGAAGAGCACGCCCATGGCGACGCGCAGGAGGAAGGCCGCAAGATCGGCCTGCGAGGCTTGGGCGCGGGAGGCGGAAGCGGTGGCGAAGGTCATGGCGGTCATCCCTGTGATGGCCCCCTCGGGGCCGACGCGACCGATCTACGACTCATCCGGACCGACGATAATCCGGGCTGCCGGAAGAACATTGCATCCCCGGAGGAAGGAGTGACCTCAACCCTCGCGCAACCCCTGGGCCAGCGCCTCGACCACGACGCGCACCTTGGCGGCCATGTGCCGGCCCGAAGGCATCAGCGCATGAATCGGAAGCGGGGCGTCCTCGTGCGCCTCCAGAAGCCGCAGGACCCGGCCCGCCCGCAGCGACTCGGTGGCCACGAAGTCCGGCATGGCCGCGACGCCGAGCCCCGCCTCGGCAGCCAGCAGGCAGGCCGTGGGATCCGAGAAGGTGAGCCGCCCGCGCACCGCCACCGCCACGCCGCCGGCGAAGGTCCAGCGGTGCGGGTCGCGGCGGTTGAGGTCGATGACGCAGTCGTGGCCCGCAAGGTCGCGCGGCGCCTCGGGCCGTCCCCGCGCCGCGAGGTAAGCGGGCGAGGCCACGGCCAATATGCGCGCCTCCCCGAGCCGGCGCGCGACCAGCGTCGAATCCTCGGCGCGCCCCACCCGCACGGCGAGGTCGAAGCCCTCGTCCACCAGCCGCACCAGCCGGTCGGTGAACTGCACCTCCAGCGCGATCTCCGGGTACGCCCGCGCCACCTCGGCCAGGATCGGCGCGACGCGCAGGGTGCCGAAGGCCATGGGTGCGGTCATCCGCACCCGCCCGCGCGGCACCGTGCCTTGGCTCCGCACCTCGGCGTCGAGCGCGTCGAGGTCCTCGACCAGCACCCGGAGCCGGTCATGGTAGGTCTGACCCGCCTCGGTGAGCTGGAGCGCGCGGGTGGTGCGGTGCAGGAGCCGCACGCCCAACTCCGCCTCCAGCCGCGCCACCAGCTTGCTGGCTTGCCCGGAGCCGGTGCCGAGCCGCTGCGCCGCGCCGGCGAAGCTCCCCGCCTCGACCACGGCGAGGAACATCCGGTCGCAGGCGAGGCGGTCCATGGGAAAGGCTCCGGGCAGGGCGCGCCCGGAGCCTACGATGCCGCGTCCGAAGCCGAAAGGCCGTCAGGCGGCCTCGGCCTGATCGGCGGCGGCGTTGATGACGCTCTCCGCCAACTCGGTCAGCAGCTTGTCGGTCTTCTCCTCCTCGGCCAGCGTTTCCCGCAGAAGACGCTCGGCCTCGGCGTTGCCCATCTGCTTGGCCCAGGACGCCAGCGTGCCATACCGGCAGATCTCGTAATGCTCGATGGCCTGCGCCGCGCCCAGGAGGCCGGCGTCGAGCGCGGGCGAGCCCTTGTATTCGTCCATGATCTCATCGCCCTCTTCGGACAGCCCGTCGATGGCGGCGCAGGTCTTGCCCTGCGGGCGTTTGCCGATGGTCTCGAAGACCTGCTGGAGGCGCTCGATCTGGCCCTCGGTCTCGTCGCGGTGCTGCTCCAGCGCCTGCTTGAACTCGGGGCTCGACACGGCGCGCGCCTGCTTCTTGAGCGCGGCCAGCGCCTTGCGCTCGGCGTAGTAGATGTCGCGAAGGCCGTCGTGGAACAGCTTTTCGAGGTTCGCGGCGGGCATGGGTCTCTCCATCCGGTGGACGTTCAGCCTGACGAACGCCGCGCCCCCGGAACCGTTCCGGCCCTTCGTGCGCATCGGAGCGGTTTGTCGCTGCTTCGTCGCGGGCCTCTGGCCGTCCGGCCCGGCCCGACTAGTTGCCTCCTCGCCATCAGCAAGGAGGGCCTCCCCGATGTTCCTGCGTGTCGATCGACTCCAGGCCGAGCTTCCCGCACCGAAGAAACAGGACCCCAACGCCGGCGCCGCGCTTCAGGAACTCCTGGGCGGCAAGTACGGCGAGATGTCCACCCTGGGCAACTACATGTTCCAGAGCTTCAACTTCCGCTCCAAGTCCAAGCTGAAGCCCTTCTACGAGCTGGTGGCCGCGATCACCGCCGAGGAGCTGGGGCACGTGGAGCTGGTCTCCAACGGCGTGGCGATGCTCAACAACGGCCCGGACTCGGCGGCGGACGATTCAGGCACGGGCGGCGACATCTCCATGTCGCCCTTCGAGGCCATGCAGGAGATCCGGTCCGCCGCGAGCTTCTTCAGCCACGGCGGCGGCGCGGTGCCCGTGAACTCCAACAGCATGAGCTGGAACGTGGACATGGTGACGACCACGGGCAACGTGGTCTTCGACCTCCTGCACAACTTCCACCTCGAATGCGGGGCGCGGCTGCACAAGCTGCGGGTCTACGAAACGCTCTCGGACCCGACGGGGCGCGAGGTCTGCGGCTACCTGCTGGTGCGGGGCAGCGTCCACGCGCACGCCTACGCGCTGGCGCTCAAGAAGCTGACGGGCGTGGCCATCGAGCAGATGCTTCCCACACCGAACATCCCGCTCGACCGCATCCCCGAGTGCCAGAAGTATCTGGCCGAGGGGTCGCACCGGCGGCTCTACACCTTCTCGCCGTCGGACTACGGCTCGATCCGGGGCATCTGGGAGGGCGAGATGGCGCTGCCCGACGATCCGCCGGGCGAGCTGATGGTGGTCGAGGGGATGCCGGACGGCGGGCGCATCCACGACCTCGTGGGCCAGCCCTCGGCCTTCACGCCCGACTACGCGCCCGAGGAGTTCTACGAGATCGCGACCAAGCTGACGCAGAAGGCGCACCAGGGCGCGGGCTCGCTCTCGTAAGCCGGCCCGCCGGTGCTAGGGTTCCTCCGTCACGACGGAGGGACCATGTCCATCTATGAGATCCACGATCCCCGCTTCCGCGCCCTGATCCAGCCCTCGGCGCGTCTTGATCACCTCGGGACCGGCCTGCGCTGGGCCGAGGGGCCGGTGTGGTTCCCGGCCCATCAGGCGCTCTATCTGAGCGACATCCCCAACGACCGGATCATGCGCTGGACGGAAGGGACGGGCCTGACGGTCTTTCGCGCCCCGGCCGGCTATGCCAACGGCCATTCGCGCGACCGCGAGGGCCGGCTGGTGAGCTGCTCGCACGGGACGCGCTCGGTGGTCCGCACCGAGCACGACGGCACGACAACGACGCTGGCCGAGAGCTTCGGGGGCAAGTGGCTGAACTCGCCCAACGACGTGATCGTGGCGCTCGACGGCGCGGTTTGGTTCAGCGACCCGACCTACGGCATCCTGTCCGATTACGAGGGCTACGAGTCGGTGCCCGAGCAGGAGGAGAACGCCGTCTACCGCATCCCGCCCGGCGGGGGGGAGCCCGAGCGGATGGCAACCGGCTTCGTCCAGCCCAACGGCCTTGCCTTCTCGCCCGACGAGAGCCGGCTCTATGTGGCGGAAAGCGGGTCAAGCCACGACGATTCGGTGCCGTCGGTCCTGAAGGTGTTCGACATTGAGGGCCGTCGGCTGGGGCCCGGGCGCGTCTTCGCCCAGGTCGAGCCAGGGCCGCCCGACGGGTTGCGCGTGGACGCGCGGGGAAACGTCTGGTGCTCGGCCGGGGATGGGGTGCAGGTCTTCGCGCCGGACGGCACTCTACTCGGCAAGATCCTGGTGCCCGAACGGGTGGCGAACCTCTGCTTCGGCGGGCCGCGCGGCAACCGCCTGTTCCTGGCGGCCACGACCTCGCTTTACGCGGTCTTCGTGAATGCCCGGGCGGCGGCCTGAATGCGAAAAGGGCGGCTGAAGGCCGCCCCTGTCACGCCGGATGATTGGAGCGGGCGAAGAGATTCGAACTCTCGACCCTTACCTTGGCAAGGTAATGCTCTACCCCTGAGCTACGCCCGCGCTCCGTGGGCGGCTCTCTACCGAAGAAGGCGGAGAGGTGCAAGGGGCAACCGGATGCGTCCGTGCCTCGTCGGGATCGTGAAAACGACAAGGGCGGCCGAAGCCGCCCTGTCTGCCGGATGATTGGAGCGGGCGAAGAGATTCGAACTCTCGACCCTTACCTTGGCAAGGTAATGCTCTACCCCTGAGCTACGCCCGCGCTCCGTGAGGGGCTGTCTACTCATGGCCGCGAAGGGCCGCAAGGGGGAAAGCACGCCTCTTCCCCGGGGTCATCAGGCGGCCGGCTGACCCCGCTCGGCCGCCGCCAGTCGCCTTTGCCGCCGCTGCTTCCAGAGGTTGAGCGCCTCCACAGCGCCGGCGAAAACCATGGCGGCGTAGATGAAGCCACGCTCGAAATGATAGTGGAATCCGTCGGCCACAAGCGCCATCCCGACCATCACCAGGAAGGCCAGGGCCAGCATCTTGGTCGAGGGGTGGTGCTCGATGAAGCTGGCGATGGGATTCGCGGCGACCATCATCACGATGATCGCCAGCACGATTGCCGCCACCATGACCGGGACGTGGTCGGCGATGCCCACGGCGGTGATGACGCTGTCCAGCGAGAACACGAGGTCGAGCACGACGATCTGGGCGATGACCGCGGTGAAGGAGGCGTATGCGACCGCTGCGGACCCGTGGTGGCCGCCGTCGCCCTCGACGTCCTGGAAGATCTCGGTCGCGCCCTTGTAGATCAGGAAGAAGCCTCCGACGATCAGGATGATGTCGCGCCAGCTCAGCCCGAAGCCGGCGATAGTCACGAAGGGCTCGGTCAGGCCGATGATCCAGGCGATCGACAGGAGCAGGAGGACACGCATCACGAGAGCGAGCATCAGTCCGATGAAGCGCGCCCGCGCCCGCTGATGCTCGGGCAGGCGCGCGGAGATGATGGACAGGAAGATGACGTTGTCCACGCCCAGCACGATTTCAAGGACCGCGAGGGTGAGAAACGAGGCCCAGACGGCCGGGTCGGAAAGCAGTTCGATCATGGTCGGGCCTTATGGCGAGGGACGACGAGGCCGCCCTATCGGGAGGGCGGCGCAATTGTCGCTAGAAGACGCTGCGGGGCCGCGAGGTTCCGTGGGAGAGGCGCTCACTCCATTTCCACGAGCAGGTCCTTGGCGTCGATCTGGGCGCCGGGCTGGACGTGGACGGCCTTGATCGTGCCGTCGCGG
>NZ_JAGGJP010000019.1 GCF_017872975.1 Rubellimicrobium aerolatum | reverse complement strand
CTTCGATCTCTTCATGGTCTCTCTCCGTCTCCTCGGCCCAAGCCTAAACTGGAAAAGTCCAGCTCGGCGCGGTCCAGAAAACGGGCAGCAGGTCAATCGCCAAGGCTGTCGTGACGGTGCGGAGCAAGGACACCGAGGAGAGAACCCCCCGGATGTTCTCCGCAGCACCGTGAGAGGGCAATCATGTCTAAGGCTTCCCGCGTGAGTCCCCCGTGTGGGGGTGGGGCCTGATGGGCGAGGGGCGAGGCGGCATGAGGCAGGCGGATGTTGCTTGGATCGGGCGCATCGCTCCCCGGCCTTGAGGATGGGCGCTGCGCCGCCCCCGCCCGTCGTGTCTGACCCCTCTTTGTAACACTCACAACGAACGTTGACGTTTGCAACAGCCTGCCCTAAACCTCTTGTCACAGGCACAGGGGTTCAGCGATGCAGCGTTATGTAACTTACTTCCGGGTCAGCACGAAGGAGCAAGGCCGGTCAGGGTTGGGCCTTGAGGCGCAGGAGCGGGACGTGAAGCTGTTCCTTGAAGGATTTGCCGATGTTCCGTGGGAAGTGATGGGCACCTTCACGGACGTGCAGAGCGGGACCGAGGACGAGAGGCCCGAGCTAGGAAAGGCACTGGCACTGGTCCGCCAGACAGGTGCAACGCTGCTGGTTGCCAAGCTCGACAGGCTGTCCCGCAAGGTGTCGTTCATCGCCCCCCTCATGGACGACCCAAAGGTGCGCCTACGGGTTGCAGTCATGCCCCACGCGGACAAGTTCCAACTTCATATCTATGCCGCTCTTGCCGAGCAGGAACGGGAGTTCATCAGCGCTAGAACCAGGGCCGCTCTTGGACAGGCCAAAGCCCGTGGCGTGAAGCTCGGGGGGCTGCGGGACAAGACAGATGCCCGGAACGTCGCTGTCCAGGCTCAGGCCAGGGCCAACGCGGAACGGGTCGCCGGGATCGTCCAGCCCCTGCGGTCACAAGGGGAGACCTTGCGGGCCATTGCGGATGCGCTGAACGGGGCTGGGGTGTCCACCGCGCGGGGCGGAACGTGGTCGGCCTCGCAAGTCCAGCGGGTGCTTGAACGGCTGGCAGGCGGGGAAGTCCTCCCGTGACCCCTTATCCACCGGGGTTCTACACCAGCCTTGCCAGAGGCGCGACGAAAGCCTTACAAACAAGGGGTCCGAAGCCAAAACCGGGGCGTTCAATCCTCTCTCGCAGCACCATCTTTTTCCTCGTCCTTTCAAGAAGACGCACTGCGGCAGCGTATTGGATCCCTTCGCGTTCGGCACCGGGGTTCACCGCCGCCCGAACACCCGAACGGCACCGCCGTTCGCCGATGGCGCGGGGGCGATGCCTGGGGCGCCGTGCCGGTCACGCCCGTCGGCTCATCCGCCACGGTCCCGGAACGGATCGGGCCGGCGGCCGGGCCCGCGCGGCGGGCGCCGTCACGGCGGCCCGGACGCGAGATCCTCGGACTGCCGCAGATCGACATGGGCCTCGGGGACCGTCGGGCGGAAGCTCAGGTCCACCCAGTAGTTCGACGACACGAAGGTCTCGGAGGGCGCGACCAGCGCACCGCCGTAGCGGAAGACCCCGTTCCCGCCCGGAGCCGCGTCCGGCAACGCCCGGATCACGCCGAAGGGGTCCGAGAAGGCCCCGTCCTCCACCCCGTCGAAAGCCGCCTCGTTCGCGGCGGCGAAGAACCCCGATGTCGCCAGGTAGTCGTTCGCCGTCAGGTAGGACACGATGTAGCCCGTCCCCGGCTCCAGCGGCACCGGCTCGGGCAGGGTCCCCTCCTGCCAGCCGACCTGCCCCGACCCCGAGGCGATGGTCGCCGTCCCCAGCAGAGCGCCGTCGCCGTCCCGCCACAGGTGCCCCAGGCGGATGTCGGAGTCGCCCGCGTCCGCGTCGGTGCGCCAGTAGCGGATGCCGGTGGCCTCGCCCGGCAGGCCGACCTGGAACCTCATGCCGAGCTGCACCGACCGGCCGTCGTCGAAGACCACCGTGTCGGCCTGCGGCGGACGGGTCGCCTCGAACAGGCTGAAGGTCGCGGGCCGGAGCGGGGCCGTCACCTGCACCCGTCCGCCGTCGAGGGCCAGCCCGGCGACGTTCAGGCTGTCGTCTATCGCCCGCGCCCGGATCTCGTGCGGCCCCTCCGCCTCGGGCTGCCAGGCGTAGCGCCAGCGCGTCGTGCCCTGCGCCGGGTGCCAGCTCCGGCCGCCGTCCACCGAGACCTCGACCAGCGCCACCACGCCGTCCGTCGTCGCCGGGTCGCCGTCGTCGTCCGTCGCCGTCCCGGTCAGGAGGACGGGCGACTGCGCCGGGACGTGCGTGGGCAGCCCGTCCAGCGTCGCCCGCGCGCCCGCCCGGTCGGTCGAGGGCCGGGCCCGGGCCAGCCCCGGCTCGGGCGTGGCGGGCTGGACGCCCATGTCGGCCAGCAGGTTGACGGTGAACTGCTTGATCGCCGCGCTCTCGGCCCGGGCGTCGTAAGGCGACCCGTCATGCGCGTCGCTCAGGCCCCAGGACCAGAACACCGTCCCCGCCCCGAACACGAGCGCCCCGCTCTCGGCCCGGTAAAGCGTGAGGTTGTGCGTGGCCCGGCCCGGTGCGGCGAGGTTGCCCATGTCGTTGACGAGCTGGCCCCAGGGCAGGACCGTCTCGGACAACTCCACGAGGCCCGGCGGCCGGTTGGCGTCGTCGGGGACCAGGTCCCATTCGTAGCCGATGATCCCCGGCGCCAGGTCGAATTCGCCGTCCGCCGCCGCCGTGTTCCGCCAGACCCGCAGCGCCCCGTGCGAGGCGGGCACGTCCAGCGCGCCCCCGAACTCGCCGGTCCCGTCGGCCACGAAGAACTGCCCGGTGAGCGCGTTCTCCGCGCAATGGCAGTTGGGATAAAGGCCCGAGATCGGATCGGGCGCGGTGCCGCCGGCGATGTAGGTGCCGGCCTCGTCCCGCGCCCGCAGGAAGCGCGTGTCGCGCCACGTCCCCGTCCAGATGCTTGAGGGATCGAGGTTGGCATAGTCCTCGGGCGCGGCGTTGGGGTCGGCGTTGGCCCAGGTTTCCTTGTAGCAGACCAGCGTGCGGTGCGCCGTCCCGTCGGCGCTGATCGACGCCTCCCAGCGGGTCTTCCAGTAGACCTCGTTCCCCGACCAGAACAGCAGGTGGACGCCCGCGTCCCGCGCCGCCTCCACGTTGGCCCTCTGGTCGCCCGACCAGTATTCGTCGTGGCCGACCGAGATGAAGGCGTCGTATTTCAGCAGGTAGTCCGCCCCGAGCCGGTCGGTGTCCACGCCCGAGATGTAGGACACGTCGTAGCCGTTCTCCTCCAGCCACGAGATCGCGGCGTAGTCGGCGCCGAACAGGTAGTTCTGCCCGCCCCAGGCCGCGCCGCCGCCGCCGCGCGTGATGAAGGGCCGGTTGTAGCTCAGCGCATAGGCGCGGTTCTGCGCCCCGAGGCCCGGATCGGCCACCGGCGGGTGGTTCACCCGGCCCGAGGGGTCGCCGTAGAAGTTCGGCCCCGCCTCGCCGTTGTTCCCCGCCCAGGCGTTGTAGGCGTGCCACGTCGTGTCCGAGGTCTGGAGCACGATGTCCGCCGCCCGGTCGTCCTCGCGCACGACGAACGGGATCTGGTTGGTCGCCCCCTCGACGGGGGCCCCCTCCGCGTCGAGCCGCTGGAGCCGCGCGAGATAGACACCCGACACCGCGTCGGCGGGCACCACCCATTCGTCGGTCACCGACCAGTTGCCCGCGTCCACCAGCGCCCGCGCCTCGTCCCAAAGGGGCGGCGGCTGCACCGTGCCGTCGGGGTTCAGGATCTCGGCCACCTCGCGCGCGCCCGCGCCGCCGTAATGGCCCAGCCGAAAGATCTCCATCCGATAGGGCAGGTCGTCGGCCGCCGCGCCGTTCACGTTGACCTTGAAGCGGACCGCCTCGCCGGCATCGACGCTGAACTCGGTCGCGAAGCCCTCGATCTGGTCGCTCTGGGGCGCGTCCCAGTAGGACTGCTCCGCGCGGCCCTCCAGGACCGCGTTCTCCAGGGCGATCACGCCTTCGATCATGCGCGCCTCCGCTCCTCCGTCCTCGCCCGGCCAGCCGCCCGCTCCGGCGCGAAGGCCGGTCGCGCGCGGACGCCCGATGGAGCGTGGAAGGACCATAGGCCCGCCCGCGCGCCGCATCATAGCCCCGCCGCGCGGCCCTAGGCAACTTGCCGCACATGGTTGCCCCGGGAGGGCCGGAACATTACCTGAACGCCATGACCACGCTCAGCCTCCATGACAAGCTCGCGATCCTCTCGGACGCGGCCCGCTACGACGCCTCCTGCGCCTCCTCGGGAACATCCCGGCGCGACTCGCGCGATGGCAAGGGCCTGGGATCGACCGACGGCAACGGAATCTGCCACAGCTTCACGCCGGACGGCCGCTGCGTGTCGCTGCTCAAGATCCTGATGACCAACTTCTGCGTCTTCGACTGCGCCTACTGCGTCAACCGGGTGTCGTCGAACGTCCAGCGCGCCCGCTTCACCCCCGAGGAGGTGGTGGAGTTGACGCTCGAATTCTACCGCCGCAACTACATCGAGGGGCTGTTTCTGTCGTCCGGCATCATCAGGAGCCCGGACGACACCATGCGCGACATGGTGCGGATCGCGCGGACGCTGCGCGAGGAGCACGACTTCCGCGGCTACATCCACCTCAAGACTATCCCCGGCGCCGACCCCGACCTGATCGCCGAGGCCGGCCGCCACGCCGACCGCCTGTCGGTCAACATCGAGCTGCCCACGGAACAGGGCCTCGCCACCTTCGCCCCCGAGAAGGACCCCGGCACCATCCGCCGCCACATGGCCGACATCCGCCTCCGTCGCGAGGCGGCGCAGGACCGGACCCACAGCGGCAAGCCCGCGCCCCGATTCGTCCCCGCCGGCCAGTCCACACAGATGATCGTGGGCGCGGACCCGACCGACGACGCGACGATCCTCAAGCAGTCGGCCCGCCTCTACGGGTCCTACGGGCTCAAGCGCGTCTACTACTCCGCCTTCTCGCCCATCCCGGACTCGAGCGCCAAGCTCCCGCTGGTGAAGCCGCCGCTCCTGCGCGAGCATCGGCTCTACCAGGCCGACTGGCTCATGCGCTTCTACGACTTCGCGCCCGAGGAGATCGCGGGCGAGGGCAACCTCGACCTCGCCATCGACCCCAAGCTCGCCTGGGCGCTCCGGCACCGCGAGCGGTTCCCCGTGGAGGTCCAGCGCGCGCCCCGCGAGATGCTGCTCCGCGTCCCGGGCTTCGGCACCAAGACGGTGGACCGCATCCTGCGCGCCCGCCCGCACCGGACGCTCCGCTACGACGACCTCCTCCGCATGGGCGCGTCGCTGACCAAGGCCCGCCCCTTCATCACCCTGCCCGACTGGAGCCCCGGCGCGCTCCTCGACAGCGAGGGCCTTCGCGCCCGCTTCGCTCCCGAGCCCGAGCAGCTTTCGCTGTTCTGAGGCGTTCCGGCCACGACCTGGGACCCCTTCCCCCTCGGGGGCGTTTTCGCCATGTTGCGACTCGGATGCGCGAACAATACATGAACATGATGCCCCATGTGACGCTCCCCAAGGTCGGCACCGCCGAGGCCTGGCGCGAGGCCGCGCGCGCCTGCCTCTCCGCGCGCATCCCGCCCGAGGCGATCACCTGGAGCCGCGGCCCCGCCGAGTCCGTCCTCTGGGCCGAGGACGAGCCGCCCCCCGCCGCCAAGGCCGGCGCGATCCGCGTCCCGGAAAGCTTCGTCCACCTCGCCGCCCAGGTCTGCTGGCACGCCCACCCCGAGCGGTTCGCCCGCCTCTACGCCGTGCTCTGGCGGCTGCGGACCGAGCCCACGCTCATGCGGGACCCCGCCGACCGCGACCTCCTCGCGCTCCGCCAGATGGAGCGGGCGGTCCACCGCGACCTGCACAAGCTCAAGGCCTTCGTCCGCTTCCGCGAGATCGGCGACCGCACCGCCCCCCGCCGCCGCTTCGCCGCCTGGTTCGAGCCCGCGCATTTCACGCTGGAGCCCGCCGCCCCCTTCTTCGCCCGCCGCTTCGCCGACATGGACTTCTCCATCGCGACGCCCGACCTGATCCTCCACTGCGAGGACGGGGCGGTGCGCTTCGAGGACGGAGCCGAGAAGCCCGACCTGCCCGAGGACGCGGCCGAGGATCTATGGCTCACCTACTTCCGCCACATCTTCAACCCGGCGCGCGTCAAGACAGCGCGGATGCTGGCCGAGATGCCCAAGCGCTACTGGAAGAACCTCCCCGAGACCGCCGCCATCCCCGACCTCCTGGCCAACGCCGAGACCCGCGTCCGCGACATGGCCGAGGCCGCGCCGACCCGCGCGCCCTTCTACGCCAAGGCCATCGCCGCCCGCCCCAAGGCTCCCGCGTTGCTGCCCGAGACCGGGAGCCTCGCCGCCCTCCACGCCGAGGAGGCCGCCTGCGCGCGCTGCCCGCTCCACGCGGACGCGACCCAGGTCGTCCCCGGCGAGGGGCCGCCGAACGCCGCGCTCATGCTGGTGGGCGAACAGCCGGGCGACCAGGAGGACCTCCAGGGCCGCCCCTTTGTCGGCCCCGCCGGCCAGCTCCTCGACGACATCCTCGCCCAGGCGGGGCTCGACCGGCGCGAGCTGTTCCTGACCAACGCCGTCAAGCACTTCAAGTTCGCGCTCAAGGGCCGCCGCCGCATCCACGCCAGCCCCGCCAGCGGCGAGATCGCCGCCTGCCGCTGGTGGCTCCGCCAGGAGATCGAGCTGGTGCGCCCCCGCCTGGTCGTCGCCCTCGGCGCCACCGCCGCCGAATCGCTGACCGGCTCGCGCGAGGGCATCCTCAAGCGGCGGGGCACCATCGAGGAAGGCCCGGAGGGCCTGCCGGTGTTCCTGACCGTGCACCCGAGCTTCCTCCTCCGCCTCCCCGACCCGGTGGCCCGCGAGATGGAGACGGAACGGTTCCGCCAGGACCTCCTCGCCGCGCGCGAGCACCTGGAGCGGCTGATGGCGGCCTGAGCGGGAGGCGCCGCAGGGGGGCGTCGCCCCCCGTCGCTGCGCGACTCCCCCCAGGATATTTGAAGCCAAAGAAGGGCCAGGAGCGAGTTCCGATCGGGCCGGAGCGCGCTACCTTTCCGCCCGACCCCGCTTCAGCCGCGCGACGCGCCCATGCCCGAGACCGTCCTCCTCCCCAAGCCCGAGACGCGGACCGGGCGTCCGCGGCTCTTCAAGGTCATCCTTCTCAACGACGACTTCACGCCCCGCGATTTCGTGGTGAAGGTGCTCAAGGCGGTGTTCCGCATGACCGAGGGCGAGGCCCTGGGCGTCATGCTCACCGCCCATCGCAAGGGGGCCTGCGTCGTCGCGGTCTACACGCAGGAGGTCGCCGAGACCAAGGCGCGGCAGGCCACCGACATGGGCGCGCGCGCGGGCTATCCCCTGGCCTTCACGACGGAGAAGGAGGGGTGACGGGCTGCGTCACGGAAGCTCCGCCCCGTCGCGCCTCCTGCTCGCAGCCTTCCTCGCTGGAAACCAGCCCCCGGATGGTTCTCCGGGCGCCCGGAACTCCTCGGACGTCCGACGTTGGAAGAAGAGCCGGAAGCGACCCCCCCCCCCGGTCGCCTGGGGCGCCAGGGGTGGCCTCCTTCAGCACGGTCATCGGCGTCCCCGCCTGTCCCGTGACCCCGTCCTGCCCGACTCGGGTCGACAAAGGCCTGACGCCCTTCTTCAGCACCAAACATCCCGGGGGTGAGGCCCGGCACGGGCCGAGGGAGCAGAGCCCCCTGCCCTTACGTGTTGAACAGGAAGTGCATCACGTCCCCGTCCCGCACCACATATCCCTTCCCTTCCAGCCGCAGCTTGCCCGCGTCCCGCGCCCCGGACTCGCCGCCATTCGCCACGTAGTCGTCGTAGGCGACCGTCTCCGCCCGGATGAACCCCTTCTCGAAGTCGCCGTGGATCACCCCGGCCGCCTGCGGCGCCAGCGTCCCCGCCGGGATCGTCCAGGCCCGCGCCTCCTTGGGGCCGACCGTGAAGTAGGTCTGGAGATGCAGCAGCTCGTAGCCCGCCCGGATCAGCCGGTCGAGCCCCGCCTCCTCCAGCCCCATCGTCTCCAGGAACTCCGCCTGCTCCTCGGGCGGCAGTTGCGCGATTTCCTCCTCGATCCGGGCCGAGATCACCACGTGCGAGTTGCCCTCGGCGGCCGCCATCGCGGCGACCCGCGCCGACAGGGCGTTGCCCGTGGCCGCATCTTCCTCGGCCACGTTGCACACATAGAGCACCGGCTTGGCGGTCAGCAGTTGCAGCAGCCGCCACGCCCGCCGCTCGTCCTCCGCGACCTCCACGGTCCGCGCCGGCCGCCCCTCGGACAGCGCCGCCTGCGCGCGCTTGAGCAGCCCTTCCTGCTCCAGCGCCTCCTTGTCGCCGCCCTTGACCTTGCGCGCGAGGTTCTGGAGCCGCCGCTCGACCGATTCCAGGTCGGCCAGCATCAGCTCCGTCTCGATGGTCTGGGCGTCGGCCACCGGATCGACGCGCCCCTCGACATGGGTGATGTCCCCATCCTCGAAGCAGCGCAGTACATGGGCGATGGCGTCGGTCTCGCGGATGTTGGCGAGGAACTGGTTCCCCAGGCCCTGCCCCTGGCTCGCGCCCTTCACGAGGCCCGCGATGTCCACGAAGGTCATCCGCGTGGGGATGATCTGGCGGCTCTTGGCCAGCCCCGCCAGCTTGTCCAGCCGCGCGTCGGGCACCGCCACCTCGCCCACGTTGGGCTCGATGGTGCAGAACGGAAAGTTCGCGGCCTGCGCGGCGGCGGTGCGCGTCAGCGCGTTGAACAGGGTGGACTTGCCCACGTTGGGCAGCCCCACGATCCCCATGCGAAAGCCCATGTCGCCCTCCGTGGCCAAAACGCCGCGCTTCTAGGGCGGCCCGCGCCCGACCGCAAGCAAGGCTTGAGAACAAAACAGGAACGACGTATACTTGGGCGCCTCATGGAAAGGAATCGGTCATGACCATTCCCCGCCTCCTGCTTGAGGACCCCCGCCCCGACCGTCGCTCCGACGCCCGCCGCGCCTACGCGGCGATCTTCCGGCCGAGTGGGGCCGTCGTCTACGCCGCCCTGCGGACGCCCAGGGGCTGGCGCACGATCACCGACCCCGCGCGGGACGCGCCGCCGCCGGGCGCGACCCTCGCCGTGACGCTCTGCGGCCCGGCCGAGGGGCGGCGCGTCTTCGATGCCCTGGCCGAGGGCGGGGCCATCGAGACCCCGTTCCAGCCCTCCGCCTGGTCGCCCGGCTTCGCGCGGCTCACCGACCGCTGGCGCACGGGCTGGATGCTGGACAGCCTGCCCGCCCCGCGCGGCGGCGCCTGATCGACGGGGGTGGCCGCGCCCCCACCCGGCAGCCCATGAGACCCGATGACGGCCGAGCCGATGAGGTCGGCCATGAACTCCCCTGGCGGGTGCCCACGACGTTCGCCGCCTCGACCTCCGGAGACCCGAGGCTCCCGGCCAAGGCTGGCCCCGGGACCCAAGCGCGTCCCGGGCCGACCGTCCGCGACGGCGACCACTTCGGACAGTCGTCCACCCTCGGCGCCCGACCCCGGATCGGCCGGCTCCGACCCACCTTAGAGCCCGGCGCGCCGATCCGCCTGCTTCTGCCAGATGATGATCCAGGCGAGCAGGACGAAGATCGGATGCCCCAGCCCGCCGGAGAAGATGATGGCGGGAAGCCAGAACAGGAACACCACGACGGCGAGGATCGGCCGACCCGCGAGGAGGATCGACAAGGGCGGGAGGAGGAGGGCGAGCACGTAGTTCATGCTCCCTGATCTAGGGACCGCCCGTGCCCGATTCACCCCGCATCGGCGGAAAAATGACGTGAGGGCAAGTCGGCACTTTGGAACGTAACGGGAACATGATACTCGGATCCCACGCCGCCGACTCGCCCGCGCCCCACGAACGGCGCGCACGGGGAACGGCGCGCACGGGCCGACCTTCGCCCGGGACCACCGCCGGGCTCCGCTCCCGCTTGGCCCGAGGCGGGACCTTTCCGGCCTTTCGCCCCGACGCCCGATCCCACCCTCGGAGGACCGACCATGACCCCGATCCCCTACCTCTTCTTCCCCGGCACCTGCGAGGAGGCGCTCCGCGCCTACGCCCGCGCCTTCGGCTCCCCCGAGCCCGAGCTGATGCGCGAGGCCGACGCCCCGCCCGGCGCATCCATGGGCGGCGAACCGCACCATGTCCTGCACGGCTGCGTGCGGATCGGCGACGGCCTGCTCTACGCCTCCGACTGGTCGCAGGCGCGGCCCATGGCCGGCAGCTCCATCTGCCTCACCGCCCCCGACACGACCGAGGGGCGGCGCCTCTTCGACGCCCTGTCCGGCGGCGGCGCGGTCGAGATGCCTTACGCCCCCACCTTCTGGTCCCCCGGCTTCGGGGCCTTCACCGATGGCTGGGGCACCCGCTGGATGATCGACACCGCCCCCCAGCCCGCCGCCCAGCCCGCCGCGCTCCCCGAGGCCGTGGCCTGACGTCAAGGGTGACCCCAAGGGCCGCCGCGCCGGCTCGCGGCGCGGCGGCCCCCTTGCGGCAAGGGACGACCGCCGGGCGGGGCCCGCCGCTACCGAACCGCGCGCCGCCCGGCGAACATCGGGCCGTCGAGCCGGGCGGGACCGCCAACCGCCCGGCTCCCGCGGCCCCGTTCCGAGATCCACGGACTCCAGGCCGCCCGGTCCGTGGCGCCCGGACATATTGGCCCTTCCCCTCCCGCACGCGCGCCCAGGCCAGCGACGAGATACTGGCCGCACTCGTCTGCCGGCCAACCTCCTCTCCCCGCCCGAAGGTGCGGGAAGCGCCATGCCAACGCCCGCACCCTCAATGGACTGCGGGCGTCCTCTCCCCGCGCGTGGGTGCGGGGAGCACCTCGGCCTTGACGGCATTGGATCGGAGGCCTCCTTCCGCACCCGTGCGCGGGGCGGCAGCCTCGCAGGCGTCGCAGAGGCAGGCGTCGGCGGGGCTGCCGCCCCGCGCGCGGGGCAGCGGAGGCCGGGGGCGAGGCGTATCGTCCACCTGCTGCCTCCTTCCGCACCCGCGCGCGGGGCAGCGGCGTCTACACGGGCGACCTCGTGGAGATCGGGCTCCGCCTCCTTCCGCACCCGCGCGCGGCGCAGCGGGGCGTGCAGTGACGGACCCGCCGATCAACGCGTCCCCTCCCCGCAGCGTCCCAGGCCAGCGGCACCCTCCCGGGAGTCCGCGCCGCCCTGCCCGCATGTCCCTCCCGCTCCCATCGCTTCCGCAGGGCGGGCTTCGGCCCGCCACGCCACCAGCCGGCCCGGGCGACGGCGGGCGCCATCCCCATCCCCACGCCCCCCCCCCGCCAGCGCCGCTTCGACCGGACGACGCACGGCCGCCGTTTCGCCACCTTCCATGACCGGCGGCCCCTCCATCCCGAAGGCTGCGCCCAGCCAGCCGCCATGGCCCGGAGGAGTGTCGATCCGGCCTGTCGCCCTCCTGGCGGATCACGGCGGGCGCTTCGGCTGGGATGGCTCGCCACGGGACGGGCAGCGCATGGGCAGGGCTGCGGCGAGGGCGACGAGGATGGCCTGCCGGACGTCGGTCACGCTGGGCCAAGGCGGCGGGCCAAGGATTCGCCCTTTCCCGCCCGGCTTGGGTCAGGCTGCGGGGCGGCAAGGACGCAAGGGCGGTCATGGTTCCAGGCGCACGTCGCTGACCCTCCTCATGAATCGGGCGCCGACGCGCCGGATGCGACGGCGGCAGGAACGGCTCCAGCCGGCGCTCAGGTCCACTGGCCAGGGTCCGTCCCAGCGCCATCGCTGGTGAGCCTGTCCGCCCACGTCGGCAGCGGAGTCCGCGCCAGCCTCGATCGTTCCGCTCGGATCGCCGAAGGAGCGCTGGCCCGGAGGTTCCCGACGCGGAGGCATCGGGGCAGGCCCGGGCGGGGTCCGCTGGCCCCAGCGGCTCGGCCCCGGGCGGCGGGGTTCGGGCGTGCCGGATCGTCGAGATGGCGCGCAGGTCGCGCGACGCCCGGCCGACGCGAGCCAGCGTCCCGGCCGCCATCGGCCCGGGCGCGGCCCGTGCGTCGGACCGGAGCGCGTGGCCGGCGTCCGGCCGTCCCCATCCTGGATCGCCCATGCCCACCCGGCCTTCCGGACGCGCCCCGTCCGCGCGCTCCCGGCCCGGAGCGCCGCCGCCGCTTCGGCAAGACGGTCCTCCCGTCCCGGGGCCCCCTCGGCCGGCGCCCCGCCGGCCGTCCGGGACCTTGCCTTTCGCCGCGTCCTGACGCATCCCCGTTCCAAACGGGGGCCCAGGCAGATGACACGGATCGACGACACCTTCGCGCGGCTGCGCGCCCAGGGGCGCAAGGCCTTCGTGGCCTACGTCATGGCGGGCGATCCCGACCACGAGACCTCGCGCGAGATCGTGCTGGGCCTTCCTGCCGCCGGCGTGGACATCATCGAGCTCGGCCTCCCCTTCACCGACCCCATGGCCGACGGCCCGACGATCCAGCTCGCCGGGCAGCGGGCCCTTGCCGGGGGGCAGACCCTCGACCGGACGCTCCAGATCGCCCGCGACCTGCGCGCGACCGGGGACCAGACCCCCATCGTGCTGATGGGCTACTACAACCCCATCCATTCGCGCGGGGTGCCGCTCTTCCTCGAACAGGCGCGCGAGGCCGGCATCGACGGCCTCATCGTCGTGGACCTCCCCCCCGAGGAGGACGAGGAGCTCTGCCTGCCCGCCCAGGCCGCGGGCCTGAACTTCATCCGCCTCGCCACCCCCACGACCGACGACCGCCGCCTGCCCCGGGTGCTGCGGAACACCTCGGGCTTCGTGTACTACGTCTCGATCACCGGCATCACCGGCGCCGCCGCCGCGCAGGCCGCCGACGTGGGCCCCGAGGTCGCGCGCATCAAGGCGCAGACCTCCCTTCCCGTGATCGTGGGCTTCGGCATCCGCACCCCCGAGGCCGCGCGCGAGATCGCCGCCGTGGCCGACGGCGCGGTGGTGGGCTCGGCCATCGTGGCCGAGATCGCGCAGGGCCGCAGCCCCGCCGAGGTGCTGGCCTTCGTCCGCTCCCTCGCCGAGGGCGCCCACGCGGCCTGACCTCCCGGGCTCGATCCCGGTGCGGAGCCATCCGGCCCGAGGTCCCGGTCCCGCCGCGGAGACCTCGCGCCGGACGCGGCCCCTCCGCCCCGATCCGGGCTCGCCTCCCCTGCGTGCGCCCCGGACCGGACCAGCCCACCCATCCCGGACCCCGCCGGGACGACGAACCTGCCCCGCTGCCACCGCCCGCCCCGCCCTACACCGCCGCCCGCAGCGCCTCGGCGGCCCGCCCCGCCTCGGCCTCCAGCATCGCCGCCACGCCCTCGGCCGGCTGGGGGCGGCCCAGGAGGAACCCCTGGCCCAGCGCGCAGCGCCGCTCCGCCAGGAAGGCCAGCTCCTCGTCGCGCTCGATGCCCTCGGCGGTCACGTCCAGCCCCAGCGACCGCGCCAGCGCCAGCACCCCCGACACGATCTTCCCCCGCTCGGGCAGCAGGTCCACCTCGGCGATGAAGCTCCGGTCGATCTTGATCCGGTCGATGGGCAACTGCGTCAGGATCGCGAGGCTCGACGTCCCCGTCCCGAAGTCGTCGAGCGAGATCCGCACCCCCACCGCCGCCAGCTGGGCGATGATCCGTCGCGCCACCTCCAGGTCGGCCAGCACCGCCCGCTCGGTGATCTCGATCTCCAGCCGCGACCCCGGCAGGCCGTGGCGATCGAGGATGCCCAGGACGCGGCGCGGCAGCGAGGCGTCGGCGAACTGGCGCGGCGACAGGTTGAACGAGATCGGCAGATCCGTGGGCCAGCCCGTCAGAGCCGCGCAGGCGCGGTCGAGCACCTGCTCGCTCAGCCGCTCGATGAGCCCCAGCTCCTCGGCCAGGGGGATGAACAGGTCGGGCGGCACGTAGCCCCGCTCGGGGTCGTTCCAGCGCGACAGCACCTCGAAGCCGCGCAGCCGCCGCCCCGGCAGGTCGTAGATCGGCTGGAAGAACGGCGTGATCCGGTCCTCGGCCAGCGCGCGGCGCAGGTCGTGCTCCAGCGCCGCCCGTACGCGCAGCGCCTCGCCCAGGGCCGCGTCGTAGCGCGCCCAGCCGTCGCGCCCCGCCTGCTTGGCGCGATACATCGCCTGGTCGGCGCGGCGCAGCAGCTCGGGCGGGGGCACCCCCTCCTCCCCGTCGGCGATGCCGATGGAGCAGGAGATGCTGGCCGACCAGCCGTCGAAGTCGAAGGGCTCGGACAGGCCGCGCAGGACGTGCTCGGCCAGGGCGGCGCCCCGGCCCGGTCCGCAGGCCCCCCCCGCCGCGACGACGAACTCGTCGCCGCCCAGCCGCGCCACCAGCGCGTCCTCCGGCACGATCCGGCGCAGCCGCCCCGCCACGGCGCAGAGCAGCTCGTCCCCCGCGTCGTGGCCGCGCAGGTCGTTGACCGGCTTGAAGCGGTCGAGGTCGAGGAGCAGCAGCGTCAGCGCCCGCCCGGTCCGCGCGGCGTCCCGCAGCCGGTGGTGCAACCCCCGCCGATTGGGCAGCCCGGTCAGCGGGTCATGGAGCGCGACGCGCTGCGCCTCGGCCTGGGCGGCGGCGGTCTCGCCGTGGGCGCGGGCGAGGCTGCGGTTCCAGCGCCACAGCAGCAGGGGCGCGACCAGCGCCGCCACCGCCACCAGCGAGAAGATCTCGTCCAGCTCCCAGTCCTCGTGGGCGCGGGAGAAGGCGAAGAACCGCTCCAGCAGGTCGGCCCGGTGAGCCAGCCAGAACAGCGCCAGGACGAGGAGGAGCCCCGCCACCTCCGACGGGCGACGCGCCAAACGGAAAAGATATTTCATCACGCACCACAGGTTTCACGTCCCCATCCTACCACCCGACCTGCAAACAGGAGGTTAAGGCCGCCCGTGTTCCCCTCCCGTTCCGTCGCCGCGCTTGCCCCGGCCCCGCGCCTGCCCTAACCCGGCGGGCAAGGTCCGCAGGGGGATGCGCCATGGCCGAGCCCGATCCGTTCTTCCCGCTCCGCTGGCGCCGGGCCCTGCGCGACCTGCGCGGCCCGCTCGCCCGCCTGTATGGCGACGCCCACGACATCCCCGCCCTCCTCGACCGCGTGCGCGCCCTCGCCGAGGCCGCCTCCGCCGCCCGGCCCGCCGGCCTCCGCGCCCTTGATCTCGCGCGCGACGTGGACCCCGACTGGTTCCTCTCCCAGGAGATGGTGGCCTACGTGGCCTACGCCGACCGCTTCACCGGCCGGCTCTCGGCGCTGCCCGAGGCGATCCCCTACCTGCGCGACCTCGGCGTGACCTACCTGCACCTGATGCCCTGCCTCCTGCCCCGCCCCGGCCAATCCGACGGCGGCTACGCGGTGATGGACTACCGCCGGATCGACCCCCGCGTGGGCACCATGGACGACCTCGAAGCCGCCGCCGCCGCGCTCCGCGCCGAGGGGCTGTCGCTCTGCCTCGACCTCGTGCTGAACCACACCGCGAGGGAGCACGACTGGGCGACGCGCGCCCGCGCCGGCGACCCTTTTTACCGGCAATTCTACCTGATCTTCGACGACGACACGCTGCCGCGCGCCTACGGGGAATCACTGATCGACATCTTCCCCGACCAGGCGCCGGGCTCCTTCACCTTCGACCCCGACCTGGGGGCGTGGGTCTGGACCACCTTCAACGCCTACCAGTGGGACCTGAACTGGGCCAACCCCGAGGTGTTCCTGGCGATCCTCGACACCATCCTCCACCTCGCCAACAAGGGGGTGGAGGTGTTCCGCCTCGACGCCGTGGCCTTCATGTGGAAGCGGATGGGGACCACCTGCCAGAACCTCCCCGAGGTCCACGACATCCTCCAGGCGCTCGTGCAGGCCACCCGCGCCGCCGCCCCCGCCGTGATCCACAAGGCCGAGGCCATCGTCGGCCCCCGCGAGCTGGTCCCCTATCTCGGCCAGGGCGGCCACGAGGGGAAGGTCGCGCAACTGGCCTACCACAACAACCTGATGGTGCAGTTCTGGTCGTCGCTGGCCTCGCGCGACACGCGCCTGATGACCCACGTCCTCAAGACCCACTTCCCCGAACGCTTCACCCGCGCGTCCTTCGCGACCTACATCCGCTGCCACGACGACATCGGCTGGGCCATCACCGACGAGGACGCGGCCCATGTCCCCCATCTCCAGGCCCACGCCCACCGCCGCTTCCTCGCCGACTTCTACAACGGCACCTTCCCCGGCAGCTTCGCCCGCGGCGCCGACTTCCAGACGAACGAGGCGACCGGCGACCGCCGCACCAACGGCAGCCTCGCCTCGCTCGCCGGGCTGGAACGCGCGAAGGACCCGGCCGAGACGGACCTCGCCATCGCCCGCATCCTTCTCGGCCACGCGCTGATCGCCAGCTTCGGCGGCATCCCGCTCCTTTACATGGGCGATGAACTCGGCCTGCTGAACGACCATTCCTACGAGGCCGACCCCGACCTCCGCGACGACGGCCGCTGGATGCAGCGCCCCCGGATGCCCTGGGACCTCGCGCGCCATCCCACCGGCCCCGCCGCCCGCATCCACGCCGGCACCCGCGCCATCCTCGCCGCCCGCAAGCGGCTCCCCGCGCTCGCCGGCCACGTCCCGACCCGCATCCTCGACACCGGCCACCCGGCGCTCTTCGCCTACCTGCGCGCCGACGAGGCCGAGCCCGTGACCTGCGTCCTCAACGTCACGGAATCCGAGCAGCGCATCGCCGCATGGGCGCTCCGCCTCGACGGCCCGCACGAGGACGCGCTCGGCCAGCCGCTCCGCTGGGACAACGACACCCTGCTGGTGCCGCCCTACGCCGCGCTCTGGCTCCGGCGATCCGCCTGACGCCTCAGGCCGGCTGCAACGCGGCCGGCCGACGCGCCAGCAGCAGCGCCAGCGGGATCGCCCCCGCCACCAGCACCGCCATGCAGGTGAAGGCCCAGCGCAGCCCGAAGCCCTGGCTCACCAGCCCCATGATCACGGGGGCGAAGAAGAAGCCCGAGAAGCCCATCACCGCCGCCCGGCTGATCGCCTCGGTGCGGAAATGCGCGGGCACCATCTTGCCCACCAAGGCAAGGCCCATCGGCCCGATCACCGACACCCCCAGCCCGAACATCCCGAAGCCCAGATAGGCCACCCCCGGCCCCGGCGCCCAGGCCGCCACCAGCGCGCCCAGCGCCGCCAGCGCGCTCGCGCCCACGACCACCGCCACCTCGCGCAGCCGCTCGGCCACCACCTGCCCGCCGAAGCGCCCGACCGTCATGGTCAGCCCCAGCATCGCCGGGCCCAGCGCCCCCTCGGCCGCCTGCCCGCCCAGCGTCCGCTCGATGTGGAGCGCCGACCAGGCCTCGGTCGCGGCCTCGGTCATGAAGGCCGCCAGCACCACGCCGCCGCACAGCAGGATCGCGACCCACGGATAGCGCCCCCGCCCCGCTGCCGGATGGGGGACCACGTGCGGCTCCTGCCGCATCCACGGCACCATGGCCACCAGCACCAGCGCCGCCACGCCCGCCAGCGCCGCGACCGGCGCCAGCCCCGCCGTCCGCGCCACCGCCGCCCAGAGCGCCCCCAGCGTGTAGCCCACCGAGAACATCCCGTGCGCCGCGTTCATGAGGCTCCGCCCCGTGACGGCCTCCCGCTCCGACACCCGCGCGTTCATGGTCACGTCCAGGAGCCCCGAGCAGAGCCCGACCACGACCAGCGCCCCGAAGAACGGCACGGCCCCGCCTGCCAGGGTCGGCAGCAGCCAAGCCAGGGCGAAGCACGACGCCAGCACCTGCATCGCCCGCGCGCCCAAGGCCTTGTCCGTGCGCGGCGCGATCCACATGGCCGAGACCAGCCCGCAGGCCGAGCCCAGCAGCAGCAGCCCGAAGGTGCCGTCGTCCACGCCCAGGCCCCCCTTCACGACCGGCACGTAGCCCGCCCAGGTCCCCCAGAAGAGCCCCAGCGACGCAAAGGCGGCGCTGGGCCGCGCCGACAGGCGCACGGCGGTCAGGACGGACATGGGATCACCTGGGGTCGGGGTTTCGGAAAACGCGCACCGGGGACGGCGCATGGGCCGCTTCTCGCAATCTCCCGTGCCGCCCGCAACGCCGCGCGGATCACCGATTGTTACTCCAGGCGCTGGAGTTTTCGCGCCGTCGCGCGACGTTCCACGCCGCCATCCCCGGCCGCCTCACTCCGACGCCACCTTCATCAGCACGATCCCCGCCACGATCAGCCCCGCCGCCGCCAGCCGCAGCGGGCTCGCCGCCTCGCCCAGCGCCAGCACGCCCACCGCGAAGGCCCCGACCGCGCCGATCCCCGTCCAGACGGTGTAGGCCGTCCCCAGGGGCAGCACCCGCATCGACCAGGACAGCAGCCCGAAGCTCAGGAGCATCCCCGCCAGCGTCACCACGCTCGGCCCCAGCCGGGTGAAGCCCTCCGACTGCTTCATCGCCGTGGCCCAGACGACCTCCAGCAGTCCCGCGACGACCAACGCGATCCAGGCCATGCCGGCCCTCCCCCTCCAAACGGCCGGGCCGTCCCGGACTGGCGCTCATGGCGGGGCCGTCCCCGCGCCGGGCAGGATGGTCCGCCCCGCCGGCGTCGGCAAGCCTCGCCGGCCGCCGTCGCGAGGGGGCTTCGCCCCCGTCCCCTTCGGGGCCTCCCCCAGGATACTTGAAGTCAAAGAAAGCCAAGGGCGCGCCCCTTCCCTTTTCCCCCCGCCTGCGCTAAGGGACCGCCCTCAACCGGGCCGTTCACCCTTGGAGGGCGGCCCCTTTTCATATTGGAGAACACCATGGCTGGTGAGGTCATCGATCTCGTGGCCCAGGTCCGCGCGGGGACGGGCAAGGGGGCCGCCCGCGCCGCTCGCCGCGACGGCGACGTGCCTGGCATCGTCTACGGCGGGGGCGAGCAGCCCCTCCCGATCAACCTGGAATTCAACGCCCTGATGAAGCGGCTCAAGGCCGGCCACTTCCTCAGCACGATGTTCAACCTCAAGGTCGAGGGGCAGCCCGACCAGCGCGTCGTCTGCCGGGGCGTGCAGCGCCACGTCGTCAAGGACCTGCCGACGCACGTGGACTTCCTCCGCATCTCGCCCACGACGCGGATCAACCTGCTGATCGACGTGGAGTTCACCAACCACGGCGCGGCGCCCGGCCTCAAGCGCGGCGGCACGCTGGTCGTCGTCCGCCCGCAGGTCGAGCTGGAGGTCACCGCCGGCGACATCCCCGACCACATAGAGGTGGACCTGACGGGCCGCAACATCGGCGACGTCATCCACATCAACGACATCCCGCTCCCCGCCGGCGCCCGGCCGGTGATCGACCGGAACTTCGTCGTGGCCAACATCTCGGCCCCCTCGGGCCTGCGCTCCTCGGACAACGAGGACGACGCCGCCGCCTCCTGACGGCCCGGCCGCCCTGCGGATCGACCGACGGGACCCTTCGGGGTCCCGTCTCCGTTCCGGGGGCAGGATCACCGCCCCAGGCCCCGCCCGCCCTAGTGCCCCACCGTCCCCGAGAACAGGTTGACCACCAGCACCCCCGCCACGATCAGCGCCAGCCCCAGCACCGCCGGCGCGTCCAGCCGCTGGCCCTGGCCGATCCAGGCCACGCCGGCGATCAGCACGATCCCCAGGCCCGACCAGATCGCGTAGACGATCCCCGTCGGGATCACCTGCAAGGCCAGCGACAGCAGCCAGAACGCCACCCCATAGCCCGCGAAGGCCACCAGCGACGGCCCCCACCGCGTCAGCCCCGCCGACCGGGCGAGCGCGCTCGTCGCCACCACCTCGGCCACGATGGCGACCGCCAGGATTCCATACAGCTCGATTCGCCCCACGACGCACCTCCGCCCCGTCTCGTGCCACGCCCCGCCGCCCGCGTCACGTCGCCCGCGACCTCCGCCCGTTTCCTTCGAGGCCGCCCCGCGCTACAACGCCCCCCATGAAACTCCTCGTCGGCCTCGGCAACCCCGGCGCGCAATACGCCCGCCACCGCCACAACATCGGCTTCATGGCCGTGGACCGCATCGCCGCCGCCCACGGCTTCGGCCCTTGGCGCGCGCGCTTCCAGGCCCTGACCGCCGACGGCACCCTGGGCGGCGAGAAGGTCCTCCTCCTCAAGCCGCAGACCTTCATGAACCTCTCGGGCCAGGCGGTGGGCGAGGCGATGCGCTTCCTCAAGCTCGCCCCCGCCGACCTGATCGTGTTCCACGACGAGATCGACCTCGCCCCGGCCAAGCTCAAGGTCAAGACGGGGGGCGGCCACGCCGGCCACAACGGCCTGCGCTCGCTGCACGCCCACGTGGGCGACGCCTACCACCGCGTCCGCATGGGCGTCGGCCACCCCGGCCACAAGGACGCGGTGCCCGGCTACGTGCTCCACGACTTCGCCAAGGCCGACCGCGAGGGCTGGGTCGAGGACATGCTCCGCGGCGTCGAGGACGGCGCCCCCGCCCTCCCCGCGCTCGACTGGGCCACCTTCCAGAACAAGGTCGCCCTGCGCCTCTCGCCCCCCCGCCCGTCCAGGCCCGCGCCCGACGCCGCGCCCAGGGCGCCCGAACCCGAGACGCGCCAGCCCGCAGCCGACCCCCGCACCCCGCTGCAACGGCTCGCCGACCGCTTCCGGTGACCTCATCGGATGGGGTCCGCCCATGGCCATCGCGGGGGCCCCACGCGGCGCCGGCCGGGAGGCGAGGGGCGGACCCCGGCCGACCACCCGCCCGCGTCCGGCCCGTCGCCCGTCCGTCTCACGTCCGTCTCCCGTCCGTCTCCCGTCCGGCGCGGCCGTCGGAGAGCCATCCGCCTCTCGCCTCCCGCGCCGGCCCTTCAACTTGGCCCAAATACGCCCTTCGCGCCCTCGGCCCCCCGCGCGACCTGTCGCCGTCCATCCCCGATCCCCGACGCGCCGGATGGTGCGCGCCCCCTTCCCACGCCCTCCGCCCGCCCCACATCCCCCGTCGCAACCGCGAGGCCGCCATGACCCCCGATCCGTCCCGCCCCGATCCGTCCCGCCCCGACCCGTCCCTCAGCGTCCTGGGCCAGCCGCTCGCCCCCTGCTCCGCCGACCCCCTCACCGGCTTCTTCCGCAACGGCGCCTGCGACACCTGCGCCGCCGACCACGGCTCCCACACCGTCTGCGCCGTGATGACCGCCGAGTTCCTCGCGTTGTCGAAATACCTGGGCAACGACCTCTCCACCCCGCGCCCCGAGTTCCGCTTCCCCGGCCTGAAGCCCGGCGACTCCTGGTGCCTCTGCGCCGCCCGCTTCCTCCAAGCCCACGAGGAAGGCTGCGCCCCCCGCGTCCGCCTCGCCGCGACCCACCGCCGCGCGCTGGAGATCGTCCCGCTTGAAACGCTCCGGCGTCACGCGGCGGACTGACGCCCCCATCCGCCAGGGCCAGGAATCGTCGCCGAAGGTGCCTGGCCCCTCGCTCCGCGCGCCCTCACGACGCGGCCCGCCCCGACCCCCGCTCGCGCCCTTCCAGCGGCCCCTCCATCAGGTCCTCGATGAACAGCGACAGGAGCTGCGGCCGCCCCGCGACCCCCGCCTTGCGGTAGATCGCCGCCGTCTGCGCCTTGACCGTCCCCTCGCTCACCTGCCGCAGCCGGGCGATCTCCGGCGTGCTCAGGCCCTTGATGGCGAACAGCGCCACGTCCCGCTCGGCCGGCGTCAGGCCCCAGGCGGCGAAGCGCTCGTCCAGCAGCTCCATGAACGCCCCCGAGGCCGCCCGCAGCCGCGCCTCGGCGACCAGCGCGCGGGCGCGGGACCGGCGCAGCGCGAGGCCCCCCAGCACGGTCCCGAGCACGAGGCCCAGCGCCGCGCCGATCTCGGTCAGCTCGTGGACGACCCAGGCGACCGGCGCGATCCCCAGCACCGAGAAGGCGATGTTGGCGATGAACACCAGCCCCGAGGCGGCCTGGACCGCCAGGACGGCGACGATGATTCCGGTCCGCTCCAAGCCGCCCTCCCCGTCCGGCCCCCCCGTTCAGTCGTCCTGCCCGCCGCCGTTCCCCCCGCCGCCGTTCCCCCCGCCGCCGTCGCCCCCGCCGTTCCCGTTCCCGCCGTTCCCGCCGCCGTCCTTGCCGCCGTTCCCGTTCCCCCCGCCGTCCCCGCCGCTCCCGTTCCCGCCGCTCCCGTTCCCGCCGCTCCCGTTCCCGCCGCTCCCGTTCCCGCCGTTGTCCGAACCCTCATCGGACCCGCCGCCCGTCCCGCTTCCCCCGCCGTTCCCGCGTCCACCGTCGTCGCTCCCGCCGTCCCGCCGGTCATTGCCGCCGCCTGCCCCCTTCCCGTTCCCGCTCTCGCCCCCATCGTCGCCGCCGGAGCCGCCGTCGTCCGATCCGCCGTCGCTCCCGCCGCCATCGCTCCCGCCGTCCGAGCCGCCGCCGTCTCCGTCCCCGCCATCCTCGGACCCGCCGTCCTCGGACCCGCCACCGCCCGACCCGTCGTCCCCGCCGTCGCTCCCTCCGCCGTCCGACCCCCCGCCGTCCGACCCGCCACCGTCCCCATCGCCGCCGTCCGACCCGCCGCCGCCGCCGCTCCCGCCACCCTCGGAGCCGCTGCTCCCGTCGCCGCCGCCGCTCCCGCCGTCCGAGCCCTCATCCGACCCGCCGCCATTCCCGCCGGCGGCGTCCGAGCCGCTCGCCGGGGCCGCGCCCGGCTCCCCCGCGCCGCCCCCGTCCCGGCCCAAGCCGTCCCCGCCCGAGCCGTCCCCATCCTCCCGGCCACCGGAGGCGCTCCCGGCCATGCCGTCCCCGCTCCCCGAATCCGCGTCCCCCGAGTCAACGCCCCCCGAATCCCTGCCCCCCGCATCCCCCGAGCCCCGCTCCGCCGCCCGCTCCTCCTCGCCCGCCCGCTCCGGCACCCCCGCCGCCGGACCCCCCGCCGCCAGATCCCCCGCCGCCAGATCCCCCGCCGCCGGGGCCACCCCCTGCGACGCCGCCGGAGCCGGCTCCGCCGCCGGCGCGCTCCACCGCTCGAACAGCCGGGGCGCCCGCTCGCCCTCCTCCGCCGCGCCTTCCGCGTAGTCGCGCAGGATCTCCCCCGTGCGCGGGTTGAACACGATCTCGCGCCGCCCCGGCCCGCCCTCGGCGATCACCTGGATGCGGCCCAGCAGCGTCCGCGTCACCAGGAACTCCTCGTAGCCCTGCGCCCGGAGCTGCTCGACCACCTGCTCGGCGGGCGAGGACTGCGCCCCGGCCGCCCCCGGCCCCAGCGCCACCAGTCCCGCCACCGCCCAAGCCAGCCGCCGCATCGCGCCCTCCTCCCGCACACCTCGCCCGCATCCTCGCCCGGGGCCCGCCGCCGTCCAACCCCCTTCCCCGCACCTAGGCCCGCGACCGGACACGAAAACCCCCGCGCCCCAGGGTGGGGACGCGGGGGCGGGGACTCGGGGGCGGGGACTCGGGGGCAGGGACTCGGGGGCGGGGCCGCCCGGCCGAGCGGGGTGGCGTCAGGCCTTGACCTCGACGCCCAGGTGCTTGGCCACGGTGAAGATGTCCTTGTCCCCCCGCCCGCACATGTTCATCACGATCAGATGCTCGCGCGGCAGCGCCGGCGCGATCTTCATGACGTGCGCCAGCGCGTGGGACGGCTCCAGCGCCGGGATGATCCCCTCCAGCGCGCAGCAGAGCTGGAACGCCTCCAGCGCCTCCTTGTCGGTGATGCTCACGTACTCGGCCCGCCCGATGTCGTGCAGCCACGAATGCTCCGGCCCGATCCCCGGATAGTCGAGCCCCGCCGAGATCGAATACCCCTCCAGGATCTGCCCGTCGTCGTCCTGGAGCAGATACGTCTTGTTCCCGTGCAGCACCCCCGGCCGCCCGCCCGTCAGGCTGGCGCAATGCTCCATCCGGTCATCGACGCCCTTGCCCCCGGCCTCCACCCCGATGATCCGCACGCTCGGATCGTCAAGGAACGGATGGAACAGCCCCATGGCGTTCGACCCGCCGCCGATCGCCGCGACGATCGTGTCGGGCAGCCGCCCCTCGGCCTTCTCCATCTGCCAGCGGACCTCCTTGCCGATGATCGACTGGAAGTCGCGCACCATCGCCGGATAGGGATGCGGCCCCGCCACCGTGCCGATGCAGTAGAACGTGTCCCGCACGTTCGTCACCCAGTCCCGCAGCGCGTCGTTCATCGCGTCCTTGAGCGTGCCCCGGCCGCTCGTGACCGGCACCACCGTCGCCCCGAGCAGCCTCATGCGGAACACGTTGGGCGCCTGCCGCTCCACGTCGTGCGCGCCCATGTAGACCACGCATTGCAGCCCGAACTTGGCGCAGACCGTGGCCGTGGCGACCCCGTGCTGCCCCGCCCCGGTCTCGGCGATGATCCGCGTCTTGCCCATGCGCCGCGCCAGGATGATCTGCCCCAGCACGTTGTTGATCTTGTGCGCGCCCGTGTGGTTCAGCTCGTCGCGCTTGAGATAGACCTTCGCCCCCCCCAGATGCTCCGTCAGCCGCGAGGCGTGATACAGCGGCGACGGCCGCCCCACGTAATGCTCCCACAGGTCGTCCATCTCGGCCCAGAAGGTCGGATCGTCCTTGGCCCGCTCGTACTCGTCCTCCAGCGCCAGGATCAGCGGCATCAGCGTCTCCGAGACGAAGCGCCCCCCGAACTCCCCGAACCGCCCCGTCCCGTCCGGCCCGGCCCTCAAGCTGTTCTGTCGCGTGTCCGGCATGGCGGCCCCTCCTGCTGTCGGCGCGCGCGAGCGTCGCGCGATCCCCCTGTCAGCCCCGGCTTCTAGCGCGATCCCGCCCCCGGCGGAACCCTCGCCCACACGCGCGCCACCCCCGCCCGCGATCTTCCCGGCCCGGCACCGCCCGCGCGCCCGACCTGCCCCCGCCGCGCCGCGCCGGCAACAGATTGTTGCCGCGCCGACCGGCCACCCGCCTCAATTCCGCCACGCTCCGGCCCGACGCCCGCCCCCGCGCCACCTCCGGCGCGTCACGAGAGAATCCGTCCCCGATGCCCAAGCCCCTCCTCGCCGCCCTCGCCTTCGCCGCCACGGCGGGCCTCGCCCCCGCCGCCCAGGCCGCCACCATCGACCTGTCCGCGATCGTGCCCGCCGACGCGACCCTCGCGCCGCTCGCCGCCCACGGCTTCGCCTCGGCCTTCGGCGGGCTCTACACCCTCGCCACGCCGCTCTACGAACAGATCACCCACATCGCCTTCTTCGACACGCCCGACAGCGTGGACCACGCCACCGCCGACTTCGGCGTCCTCGCGGCCGGATGGCTGACCTCCGTCGGCCTCGTGGACGGCGTGGAGCGCTTCACCGGAAGCCTGTTGATGGCGCCCGCGATCATCGCCGACGGCGCCTACGTCACCGGCTACCCCGAGATCCTCGGCCAGATGGACTTCGCCGCCGACGGCACCTGGACCTGCTCGGGCCCCTGCGCCACCTACGACCGGGACCCCGAGACGGGCGACCTCCTCATCACCGCGGGGGTCATCACCACCGGCACCTACGGCCTCGCCGCCGCGCCCTCGGCCGTGCCCCTCCCGGCCTCCGCGCCGCTCCTCGCCCTCGGCCTCGCCGGCCTCGCCGCGCTGCGCCGCCGCAGGGCCTGAGCCCCGTCCGGGCGCGGCCTCCCGCCGCGCCCCCCGCTCCCGCCCGATCCCGGGGCAACCGCGCCGCCCCGGGAACATCGCCCCGCGACCGGCGTTCCGGCGCCTGGACATGGCATCGCCCCGCCCTCGTCCCAGGAACGCCACACGCGTCGCGCAGAGGCTCCCCCGACCGGCCTCGCCGCGCCGCCCGATCCGGAAGGAGCCCCCCATGCGCGCCACCCTCCTCGCCCTCGCCGCCGCGACCGCCCTCGCCTCCCCCACGGGCGCCGCGACCATCACCCGCGAGGAGGTGCTCGCCGCCATCGGCCTGCCCGCCGACACCGCCACCCAGCCCTTCGCGCCGGATGGCACCGGCGCGGGCCTCCTCGTGGGCCTGCCCTCCGCCGCCACCGACGGCGCGTATTTCGCCCTCTTCGACGTGCCCGACACCCTTGCCGCCCTGGGCGTGGACCTCGGCATCCTCGCCTACGGCACCCTGACCCCCGCCGGCACCGTCCGGGGCGAGAGCCGCTTCCGGGGCTCCCTGACCGACGCGAGCTTCACGCTCCTCGTCAACGACGGCGCGGCGCCGACGCTCTGGTCCTGGCTGCCCTTCGGCGGGCGCCTCGACCTGTCCGCCAACGGCACCTGGACCTGCGCGGGCGACTGCCGGCTGCTGGGCTGGGACGACGCGGCCGGCGAGTTCGTCCTGACCGAGGCCGCCCTGGCGCGCGGCACCTACGTCGCGGACCCGGACCTCGACGCGCCGCTGCCGCGCCTCGCCCCCGTCCCGCTCCCCGCGACCGCGCCCCTCCTGGCGCTGGGCTTGGCCGCCCTCCTGGCGCTCCGCCGCCGGAGCACCTGACGCCGGGCTCCCCGACGCCTCGGCGCCGCCGGGCCTAGCCCCGCGCGGCCGCCACGAAGGCCCGCACCAGCGCCTCGTCCTTCACCCCCGGCGCGCTCTCCACGCCCGAGGACACGTCCACCTGCCGCGCGCCGCTCACCCGCACCGCCTCGGCGACGTTGCCGGGCGTGAGCCCCCCCGCCAGCATCCAGGGCAGCGCCCAGCCCCGCCCGGCCAGGAGCCCCCAGTCGAAGGCCGCGCCGTTCCCGCCGGGCAGCGCCGCGCCCGCCGGCGCCTTGGCATCGAGAAGGAGCTGGTCCGCCACCCCCTCGTAGGCCCGCGCCCGCTCCAGGTCGGCCGGCCCGCCGATCCCCACCGCCTTCATGACGGGAAGCCCCCAGCGCGCCCGCACCTCGGCCACCCGCTCCGGCGCCTCGGACCCATGGAGCTGCACCATGTCCAGCGGCACCCGGTCCAGCACCGCCGCCAGATCGTCGTCCGTGGGGTCCACGAACAGCCCGACCTTCGCCACGCCCACCGGCGCGGCCCAGGCCAGCGCCCGCGCGGCCTCCGCGCCCAGCGCGCGGGGCGAGCGCGGAACGAACACCAGCCCCACGTAGCCCGCCCCGGCCGCCGCCGCCGCCTCGACCTGCGCGGGCGTCGTCGCCCCGCAGAGCTTGACCCGCACGGGCCCGGCCCCGGACCCGCCCGCGCGCCCGGCGGCCCGCGCCCCGGCGGCCCCCGGCCCGGTGACGCGGAAGGCCATCAGGCCCGCCGCGCCGGCAGCGCCGGGGCGTCCAGCACCGCCAGCACGTCGTCCTTGGGCGCGACCTCGGCCCGGGTCCGCGCCAGCTCCCGCCGCAGCCGCTCCAGCTCGCGGGCGGTGGCGCGGGCCTGCGCCCGCTCGGGGATCTCGCGGATCCATTCCCAGACCAGCCCCAGCACCAGCCCCAGCGCCACGCCCAGGAAGATCACCAGGAACAGCGGCAGGTCCAGGTCCGGCGACAGGCCCAGCGCGGCCCCCAGCGCCTCGGGCAGCACCCGCAGCGTCACCAGCCCCCGGTTCGCCAGCCCCACGGTGACAAGAGCGAGGGCCACGAGCCCCCAGAAGGCGGTCTTGAGGAATCTCATGGCAACAGGCCCCGTCAGGCCGCCCCGTCGCGGACGGCACCCCGACAGATGCCACCCCCGCGCGATGGACGCAACTCCACGAGCCGTCGCGCGGGGCCGTCGCGCGGGGCCGTCGCGCGGGGCCGCCCGGCCCTTCGGTCGCATGGGGGCCCTGCCCCCCGCGCGTGCCGCGCTCCCCCCGGGATACTTGAGGCCAAAGAAGGGCCGGCCCCCGGACGACGGACGACGGACGACGGACGACGGCCGCCCCCGCCCTCCCGACCCGGCCCGGATGCGCCCTCGCGCCGCCGCGCGGCGGCCCCGCTCAGGCGGCGTCGTCCTCGTCGTCGCCCAGGTCCGCCGCGTCGTCCGGCCCGGCGACGCCGCCGACCTTGCCGTTCAGCCGGTCGCGCAGCAGCTTGCCGGTCTTGAAGAACGGCACGTGCTTCTCGTCCACCGTCACCGCCTCGCCGGTGCGGGGGTTGCGCCCGGTGCGCCCGTCCCGCTTCTTGACCGAGAAGGCGCCAAAGCCCCGCAACTCCACCCGGTTGCCCTTGGCCATCGCCGCGACGATGCAGTCGAAGATCACGTTGACGATCTTCTCCACGTCGCGCTGGTAGAGGTGCGGGTTCTCCTCCGCGATCTTCTGAATCAGTTCGGACCGGATCATCTCACCCCCAGCAACGATCAACAATGGCGCGCTTCGCCCCGCCTTGTCTCCAGCATAGGCGAAAGTCTCGCCCGCTCAAAGGCCTGCCGCGCAGCCCCGGCAGCGAACGGCCGAACGAAGCGGGCGGCTCCCGCGCGCCCACGGCCCGCTTGATCCCCCCGCGCCCCGCGCCAGATCACCCCCCCGTGAGGCCCGCCCGACCGTCGCGGGCCCAGCCATGGGGGAACGCATGAGACTCACCGTCCTTCTCGCCACCGCCGCCACCGCGACCGCCGCCCTCGCCCAGCAGGAGCCCGCCGCCCCCGCCGAAGCCGCCGAGATCGCCCCCGGCTACGCCACCGACGCCGACCTCCGCGACGCCGCGCAGGGCCTCTTCGGCGTCATCCTCCCCGCCGCGCCCCCGGCCGACGGGATCGAGGCCGCCCGTCGCGAGCTCGGCGCCCAGCTCTTCTTCGACCCCCGGATGTCGTCGTCGGGCCTCTTCTCCTGCCAGACCTGCCACAACGTCGGGATGGGCGGCGTGGACGCGCTCCCCACCTCCATCGGCCACGGCTGGCAGAAGGGCCCGCGCAACGCCCCCACCGTCTACAACGCGCTCTTCAACGCCGCGCAGTTCTGGGACGGCCGCGCCGCCGACCTGGCCGAGCAGGCCATGGGCCCCGTCCAGGCCGCCGTGGAGATGAACAACACCCCCGACCAGGTGGTGGCCACCCTCAACTCCATGGAGCCCTACCGCGAGGCCTTCGCCGCCTCCTTCCCCGACGAGGCCGAGCCGGTGAGCTTCGCCAACTTCGCCACCGCCATCGCCGAGTTCGAGGAAACCCTCGTCACCCCCGGCGCGGCCTTCGACCGCTGGGTGAACGGCGACGACGCGGCCATGACGCCCGAGCAGAAGCGCGGCCTCGCGCTCTTCATGGATTCGGGCTGCGCCGGCTGCCACAACGGCGTGAACTTCGGCGGCCACGACTACTACCCCTTCGGCGTCGTGGAGCGTCCCGGCGCCGAGGTCCTCCCCGAGGGCGACCGCGGTCGCTTCGCCGTGACCGAGACCGCCTCGGACGACTACGTGTTCCGCGCCGCGCCCCTGCGGAACGTGGCGCTGACGCCGCCCTACTTCCACTCCGGCGCGGTCTGGTCCCTGCCCGAGGCGGTGGACATCATGGCCAACGCCCAGCTCGGCACGGAACTCGCCGAGGCCGACATCGGCGCCATCGCCGCCTTCCTCACCGGCCTGACCGGCGAGCAGCCCCAGGTCCCCCACCCCGTCCTGCCCCCCCGCACCGACGAGACCCCCCTCCCCGCCCCGTTCTGACGCGCCCCCCGGAGGGCGCCCCCGCGCCCTCCCCCGCCCCGTCCTCGGCCCCAGGCCCTCGTCGGCCGCGCGTCGGCGCACCGCCCCCGCACGGGGGGGGGCCCCACCCTGCCGCCTCTCCCGCCCGGGCCTCGACCCGACAGGCCCATCCCGGACCCCTCGGCCGCCCTCGCCCCTCCCTCTCAACTTGGCCCAAATACGCCAGCGACGCCCCCGCCCGCGCCCCGGCCTCCCGATCGCGCGCCCCGCCCCGGCGAACCGCCCCCACCCCCAACGGAAAAGGGCCCCGCCAACCGGCGAGGCCCCCCATTCCTCAAGCCGCCCGACCGTCCGGCCGGGCGTCCCGATGCGTCAGCTACGCTCCCGCAGCGCCGCGCCGAGGATGTCCCCGAGGCTCGCGCCCGAGTCGGACGAGCCGTACTGCTCCACGGCCTCCTTCTCCTCGGCGATCTCGCGGGCCTTGATGGACAGGCCCAGCTTGCGGGCCTTGGCGTCCACGCTCACCACGCGGACGTCCACCTTGTCGCCCGGCTGGAACCGCTCGGGCCGCTGCTCCGACCGGTCGCGCGACAGGTCGCTCCGGCGGATGAAGGACTTCATCCCCTCGTAGTCCACCTCGATGCCGCCGTCCTCGATCTTCGACACCGCCACCGTGATGACGTCGCCGCGCTTCACGCCGCCGATCGCCTCGGCGTAGGGGTCGTTCTCCAGCGCCTTGATCGAGAGCGAGATGCGCTCCTTCTCGACATCCACCTCGATGACCTTGGCCTTCACGGTGTCGCCCTTGCGGAAGGACTGGATGGCGTCCTCGCCGCGCTGGTCCCACGAGATGTCGGACAGGTGCACCATGCCGTCGATGTCGCCCGGAAGGCCCACGAACAGGCCGAACTCGGTGATGTTCTTGACCTCGCCCTCGACGTTGGTCCCCTCGGGGAACTGCTCGGCGAAGACCTCCCACGGGTTGCGCTGGGTCTGCTTGAGGCCCAGGGACACGCGCCGCTTCTGGCTGTCGATCTCCAGCACCATGACCTCGACCTCTTGCGAGGTGGAGACGATCTTGCCGGGATGGACGTTCTTCTTGGTCCAGGACATCTCGGACACGTGCACGAGGCCTTCGATCCCCGGCTCCAGCTCCACGAAGGCGCCGTAGTCGGTGATGTTGGTCACGCGGCCCGTGTGCGTGGAGCCATACGGATACTTCCGCTCCACGGTGTCCCACGGATCTTCCTGGAGCTGCTTCATGCCCAGGCTGATGCGGTGGGTTTCCTTGTTGATCTTGATGACCTGCACCTTGATCGACTCGCCGATCGACAGGATCTCGCTCGGGTGGTTCACCCGGCGCCAGGCCATGTCGGTCACGTGCAGCAGGCCGTCCACGCCGCCCAGGTCCACGAAGGCGCCGTATTCGGTGATGTTCTTCACCACGCCCTCGATGGTCTGGCCCTCGAAGAGGTTGCCGATGACCTCGGCGCGCTGCTCGGCGCGCGACTCTTCGAGGATCGCGCGGCGCGACACGACGATGTTGCCGCGGCGACGGTCCATCTTGAGGATCTGGAACGGCTGCTTCAGCCCCATCAGCGGCCCGGCGTCGCGCACGGGACGGACATCGACCTGGCTGCCCGGCAGGAACGCCACGGCGCCGCCCAGGTCCACGGTGAAGCCGCCCTTGACGCGGCCGAAGATGGCGCCCTCGACGCGCTCCTCGCGCTCGTAGGCCTTTTCCAGACGGTCCCAGGCCTCTTCGCGCTTGGCCATCTCGCGCGAGATGACGGCCTCGCCACGGGCGTTCTCGACGTTGCGGAGGAACACCTCCACCTCGTCGCCGACGTTCACGTTGGCCTGCTCGCCGGGGAGGGCGAATTCCTTGAGATCGACGCGGCCTTCCATCTTGTAGCCGACATCGATGATGGCCTGGCCCGCCTCGATGGCGATGACGCGGCCCTTGACCACCGTCCCCTCGGACGGCGTGTCGATCTCGTACGATTCCTTGAGGAGTTCCTCGAACTCCGCCATGCTGGTGCTGGCTGCCAAATGCGTATCCTTTTGCACGGTTTTCGGGCCTGGCGGTTGTATCCGCCGGTCTGGGGGGGAAGTCGTCCCCATATGGGACGCGCCCCCCTAGCGCACAAGGGCGCGCGGGGCAAGCGCCAAGGCGCGACGCCCCGGCCCGAGGGAATCAGGCCGCCGCGCGGGCCGCGATGGACGGCCGGGCCGGCGCGCGACCCAGGAAGGCCAGCGCCAGCAGCGGGCTCCGCGACAGCGCCAGATGGGCCGCCCAGGGCAGCGCCACCGCGACCGCGACCAGCGCCCCCGGCGGGACGCCCCGCCGGGCCAGCATGACCTGGATCGCGTGGTGCAGGAACAGCACCACCAGCGAGGCCCGCCCCAGCGAGGCCAGCGCCGGTCCAAGCCCTCGGACCCGCGCGAGGAGCCGTGCCCCCCGCATCGTCAGCACCGCCAGCGCCCAGGCCAGCGCGAGCCCCGCCCCCGGCGGGCCGTAGTCGCCCCCCCTCATGTCGAACGAGAACTCCCAGCCCGCCAGCGCCAGCCCGCCGCAGATCGCCGCCACCGCCAGCGCGGCGGCCAGCACGCCCCGCGACGCGATCCGTTCCTCGGCCAGCCAGCCGCCGGCCCAGATCCAGGCAAAAGCCAGCGGCACGGCGTCCAGCGAAAAAGGCACGCGCGGCCCCGGCGGGGCGGACTGCAGCAGCAGCGCCGCCGCCAGCGCCAGCCCCGCCAGCGCCGCCATCCCCGCCGAGCGCGGCGCCGCCACCCGAGCCGCCGCGTCCCAGGCGACCAGCGCCGCCCAAAGGCAGGTCACGAACCAGAACGGGCCAAAGTAGCCGTAAAGGTAGGGGCCCCCCAGCACGGCGGCCCACAGGGTCCGCCAGAGCGTCAGCGGCCCGCCCGCCGCCGCCTGCTCCGCCACCACGACCCCCACCAGCAGGAGGAAGAAGGACAGGTAAGGCAGCAGGAGGCTCCGCGCCCGCCGCGCCGCGCCAGTCAGCGGCGCGAGGGGCCGCGCCACGAGGCCGGACAGGAGGAAGAACAGCGGCATATGGAACAGGGTCACCGCCTCCTTGGCCACGAGCCATGCCCCCGTTCGGCCATGGCTGACGTGCCCGACCACCACCGCGACGATCCCCAGCCCCTTGGCCACGTCGATCCAGACGACCCGTTCCCGCATCCGCGTCCCCCGCTCGGTCCCCGCGCCGCCTTTCCGTCCGGCACTCGCCGAAGGCAACCCTTCAGGTCGTCCGCCGCCCCGCCCCGAAGCACTCTCCCGGATCGCCCCGCGCGCAGCCGCCGGGGGCGTTGCGCGAATCGCCCTCTGACCGTTCGTTGCTGTCGGACGGCGTTAACCTCTCGCTGCGATCCTCCGGGCTCCCGCCCCTTTCCCGCACACGGAGCCCCGCCATGCCCTTCGACGACGCCGCCGACGACGACCTCCCCGACCGCCGGGACCACCGCGCCTGGCTCGAACGGCTCGACCATCGCCTGCGGGTGATGGGCGGCGGCATCCCCGCGCTCGCCTTCGCGCGCCGCCGCGCGCTCCTGGCCTTCGCGGCGCTCCTGCGCTCGTCCGCCGGCCCCCTCGCCATCGCGGCCCACGCCTCGGCGCTCCGCGAGGGCTTCGCCCAGGCGATCCAGGCCACCCCCTGGGCCGACCTGCCCCCCTGGACCTTCCAGCCCGACGAGCCGCTCGACGCGATCCTGGCGCCCGCCCTAGCGCCCCAGCCGCGCGCGGGCGACGCCGAGAGCGCGGGCGACCGCCTCGTCGATCCCCAGCCCCGAGGTGTCGATCACCACGGCATCCCCGGCGGCGCGCAGGGGGGCGTGGTCGCGCCCCTCGTCGCGGGCGTCGCGCGCCCGGATCTCCGCCAGCGTGCGCTCCAGGCTCGATTCCTGCCCGGCGGCGACCTGCTCCGCGTGGCGCCGGGCGGCCCGCGCCTCGGCGCTCGCGGTCACGAACAGCTTCACCTCGGCCTCCGGGCAGACCACCGTGCCGATGTCGCGCCCGTCCAGCACCGCGCCGCCCTCGGCCCGCGCGAACGCCTTCTGAAAGTCGAGAAGCGCCGCCCGAACCTCCGGGATCGCGGCGACGCGGCTCGCCTCCTGCGCGACCTCGGGCTGCCGGAGGCGCGGGTCGGCGAGGTCATCCGGGCCGAGGCCGCGCGCCACCGCCACGGCGTCCTCGCCCCCCAGCACCCGCAGCGCGACGGCGCGGTAGAGGCTCCCGGTGTCGAGGTGCCGCAGCCCCAGCTCGCGCGCCAGGGCCTTGGCGATGGTGCCCTTGCCGGCGGCGGCGGGGCCGTCGATGGCGACCGTCAGGACCACCATGGAAGCCACCCCCGCCGCACCGCCGCCATCGTCCAGAACACGCCGGCCAGCACCAGCAGCACGATGCGGGTGACGCGCCGCCGCCTGGCGCTGGCGACCAGCGCCCGCTCCTCCAGCAGGGCCTCGTGCGCGGCGATGCGGGCCTCCTTCTCGGCCCAGACGGCGCGGGCGCGGGCCAGCGCCCGGCCCTCGGCGCTCCCCTCGCCCGGCCCCTCCGGCCCGGCCGGTCCCTCGGGCCCGGTGCCCCTCGCCTCGGCCTCGCCGCTCATCCACTCATCCCCGAACCAGCGCGGCCCCCAGGCCCGCCATCAGCGTCTCGAAGGCGGGGAAGCTCGTGGCGATCGGCGACCCGTCGTCGATCCCCAGGCCGCGCCGCGCCGCCATCCCCAGGATCAGCCCCGACATGGCGATTCTGTGGTCGAGCCGCGTCGAAACCGTGGCGCCGCCCTCGACGCCCTCCGCCCCGCGCCCGTGCACGATCATCCAGTCCGGCCCCTCCTCGACCTCCACGCCCGCGGCGCGGAGCAGCACCGCCATGGCGTCGATCCGGTCGCTCTCCTTGACGCGCAATTCCCTGACGCCGCGCATCACGGTCGGCCCCTCGGCGAAGGCGGCCACGACCGACAGGATCGGATACTCGTCGATCATGGAGGCCGCCCGCTCGGGCGGCACCTCGACGCCGCGCAAGGCCCCGCTGAACCGGGCGCGAAGGTCCGCGACCGGCTCCCCGCCCTCGTCGCGCAGACCCTCGAAGGTCAGGTCCGCCCCCATCTCGCGCAGCGTCTCGAACAGCCCCGCCCGCGTCGGGTTCAGCCCGATGTTCGGCACCAGCACGTCCGACCCCGGCACGACCAGCCCCGCGCAGACGGGGAAGGCCGCGCTGGAGGGATCGCGCGGCACGACGATGCTCTGCGCCCGCAGCTCGGGTTGTCCGACCAAGGTGATGGCCCGTCCCTCGGCGGAGTCCTCGACCCGCACCTCCGCCCCGAACCCCCGCAGCATCCGCTCGGTGTGGTCCCGCGTGGCCTCCCGCTCGATCACCACGGTCTCGCCGGGGGCATTGAGCCCCGCGAGCAGCACCGCCGACTTCACCTGCGCGGACGGCACCGGAAGCGCATACGTCACCGGCAGCGGATCGCGCGCGCCCACCACCGTCATCGGAAGGCGACCGCCCTGGCGGCCAAAGCTCTGCGCGCCGAACAGCGCCAGCGGCTCCGTCACGCGGCCCATCGGGCGGCCTCTCAGCGAGGCATCCCCCGTGAAGGTCGCCGTGATGGCGGTCGTCGCCATGCACCCCATGACCAGCCGCACGCCCGTGCCGCTGTTCCCGCAGTCGATCACGTCCGACGGCTCGGCGAACCCGCCGACGCCCACGCCGTGCACGCTCCAGGTGTCGCCCTGCTTCTCGACCTCCGCCCCGAAGGCCCGCATGGCCTTCGCGGTGTCGAGCACGTCCTCGCCTTCCAGCAGCCCCGTCACGCGGGTTTCCCCCACGCTCAGCGCGCCGAGGATGAGCGAGCGGTGCGAGATCGACTTGTCGCCGGGGACGTGCGCGACGCCGCTCAGGGGATGCCCCGGACGGGCGGTCATCGGGATGGGTTGGCCGTGGCCGGACATGGCGCCTCCTTGTTCGGGGGGCGTCATAGCCCGCCGCTACCGACGACGGAAGGTCATGTAATGGGGCGACCGCCCCTCGCGCAGCGCCTTGGCCTCGTAGCGCGTCCGCGTCCAGTCGCCCCAGGCGTCGTCGGTCGGGCCGCGCAGCAACTCGAAACCCGCCTGCGGCACCTCCTCCAAGGTCTGGCGCACGTAATCCTCGATGTCGGTCGCGACGCGGAACTCCGCGCCGCGCGCCATCGCGCGGGCCAGCAGCCCCAGCGGCTCGGGCGTGACGAAGCGCCGCCGATGGTGCCGCGCCTTGGGCCAGGGGTCCGGGTAGTTGAGGAACGCGCGTCCCAGGCACCCCTCGGGCAGGACCTCCAGCAGGTCGCGCGCATCCCCCGGATGCACGCGGACGTTCCCCACGCCCTCGGCCTCCAGCTTCCCCAGGAACTGCGCGATCCCGTTCACGTAGGGCTCCGCCCCGAGGATCGTCACCTCCGGGTAGGCCTTCGCCATGTGAACGAGATGCTCCCCGCCCCCGAACCCGATCTCCAGCCAGAGCGGCTCGGGCACCCCCTCCAGCACGGCCCGCGCGGGGTTCTCCTCCCGCGTGACGCCGCGCAGGGTGAGCCTCGGCAAGACCTCCTCCAGCCGCTCGCGCTGAAGGGGCCGGAGCGTCTTGCCCCGCGTCCGGCCATAGAAGTTGCGCCACTGGCGATCCGGTTCGTCGGTCATGGGACCGGGCGGATAGGCACGCCCTCCGCCCCCGTCAAGTCAACCGCGCGCCGATCCGTCCTCGTTCAGCTCGATCCACCGCCCCGCCTCGGCGGCCGACCGGTAGACCGCCGCGATCAGCCGCACGTCGCGCAGCCCCATCTCGCCCGGCGTCTTCACGTCGCTGTCGGTCAGGATGGCCTGGCTCAGGTGATCGATCTCCCGGTCGAACTGGACCTGGCTGCCGAACTCCGACTGCATCTCCTGCGTCCCTTGGGCCATGGAGACCATCAGCCGGTTCCCCATGTATTCGGTCGCCGGATCGAGCACGGCGACCGCCTCCGACCCCCACACGTCGATGCGCTTCTTGTCGGCGATGTAGCCCGAGGACAGCGTGGCGAGCCGCCCCGACGGGAACCGCAACTGCACCGTGCAGACCGCCTCGACCTCCGCGAACCGGGCGTCGCCGGGAGGGCTATGGGTGCGCGCCGACAGCGCCTCGGGCGCCTCGCCCATGAACCAGATCACCCCGTTCAGGGAATAGATGCCGATGTCCGTGAACGATCCGCCGCCCGCAAGGTCGCGCTTCATCCGCCACTGGTCCTTGGGGTCCTCCGGGACCAGCGGCCGGTGGTGGTCGGACGACAGGAAGCTCAGGTCCCCCATCCGCCCCTCGCGGATCATCGTGGCGGTCATCAGGTTGATCGGCTCGAAATGCGCGCGATACGCGACCATGAGCTTCCTGCCGGCGGCGTCCCGCGCGGCGATCATCGCCTCCGCGTCCTCGGGCGTGGTCGCCATGGGCTTCTCGACCATGACGTGCTTCCCGGCCTCGAAGGCCCGGATCACAAGGTCGCGGTGGAGCGAGTTCGGGGTGACGACATAGACCACCTCGATCTCCGGGTTGTCCCGGATGCTGTCGAAGCTGTCGTAGGAATAGACGCTCCCCTCGGCCACCCCCGTGCGCCGGGCGATCTCGGCCGCCTTCTCGGGGTTGCCGGAGACAAGGCCCTTCAGCTCCGAATACCGCGCCCGCCCCAAGGCCGGGATCTGATACGAGGTGGCGAAGTGGCCCAGGCCCGCCACGGCCCAGCCCACGCGCCGCGCCTCGGGCTGGCGCAACTCGGTCTCGATCTCGGCCGGACGGCCCACGAGCCGGTTCGGCGGGTCCTCCCCGCGCACGACCTCCGCCGCGCCCTGGCCGGACTCTTGCGCCTGCGCGGCCCCCGCCAGCACGGCGCCTGCGGCGATCCCGCTCGCCCCCGCCATGAAGCCGCGCCGGGACAGGCCCGCCGTGAAGATGTCCTGCGCCATTCCATGCTCTCCCGCGTCGATGACACGGGAGAACAAGGGCGCGCGCCCGATCCGGCAAAACACGCGCGCGTGATCGGCGCCCCTTCAGGCCGCCAGCGCCACCGCCTGCCGCAGCGCCTCGGCAAGATCGGTCCGTTCCCAGGAGAAGCCGCCGTCCGCGTCCGGCGTCCGGCCGAAATGCCCATAGGCGGCGGTCCGGGCGTAGATCGGCCGGTTCAGCCCCAGGTGCTCGCGGATGCCGCGCGGGGTGAGGTCCATCACCTGATCGATGGCCCGCTCGATCAGCGCGGCATCGACGACGCCCGTCCCGTGCAGGTCGGCATAGATGGTGAGCGGCCGGGCGACCCCGATGGCGTAGGACAACTGGATCGTGCAGCGGTCGGCCAGCCCCGCCGCCACCACGTTCTTCGCGAGATAGCGCGCCGCATAGGCGGCGGATCGGTCCACCTTGCTCGGGTCCTTGCCCGAGAACGCGCCGCCCCCGTGCGGGGCCGCGCCGCCGTAGGTGTCGACGATGATCTTGCGCCCCGTCAGCCCCGCGTCCCCGTCCGGACCCCCGATCACGAAGGCCCCCGTCGGGTTCACCCACCACTTCGTGGCCGGCATGATCCAGCCGTCGGGAAGCACCTCGCGGACATAGGGCTCCACGATGGCGCGGATGTCGGCGCTGGTCTGCGCCTCGGACTCGTGCTGCGTGGACAGCACGATGGACGTGACCTCGACCGGCCGCCCGCCGGCGTAGCGCAGGCTGATCTGCGACTTGGCATCGGGCCGCAGCAAGGGTTCGGCCCCGGACTTCCGCGCCTCGGCGAGGCGGCGGAGGACGGCGTGCGAATACTGGATCGGCGCGGGCATCAGCTCCGCCGTCTCGCGGGTGGCGTAGCCGAACATGATCCCCTGGTCGCCCGCGCCCTCCTCGCCCCGCTCGCCGGTGACGCCCTGGGCGATGTGGGCCGACTGCTCGTGGAGCAGGTTCGTCACCTCGACGGTGGCGTGGTGGAACTTGTCCTGCTCATACCCGATGTCGCGCACGGCCTCGCGGACGATGCCCTCCACGTTGCCCTTGAAGGCCCGCAGGCGACCCTGGTCGCGCAGGCCCACCTCGCCGCCGATGACGACGCGGTTGGTGGTGGCGAAGGTCTCGCAGGCGACGCGCGCCAGCGGGTCCTCGGCCAGAAGGGCATCGAGCACGGCGTCCGAGATGCGGTCGCAGAGCTTGTCGGGGTGCCCCTCGGAAACGGACTCCGAGGTGAACACATAGTCGAGGCGGGACATGGGGGTTGCTCCATTCAAGTTCGCCCGTCACGCCAGGAAGCCGTTGTGACGGGGGTTCGGACATGGCTATGCCTGCCCGCCCCTCGGGTCAATCCCCCGGCGGCGGAACGCCGCGCCGAGCAGGACAAGGAGCCCGAGCCCATAGACGGGCCAATCCCCCAGCCGCGCGTAGGGCGTGGGCGCGAGCGCCGGGGGCAACCGCACCTCCAGCGCCCCGGCGGTGTCGAGCGGCAGGGACGCCAGCACCCGCCCCGTCCCGTCGATCAGCCCGGAAATCCCGGTGTTGGCCGCCCGCACCAGCGGCAGCCCGAACTCGACCGCCCGCAGGCGGCCGAGCGCGAAATGCTGCTGCGGTCCGGCATCCTTGCCGAACCAGGCGTCGTTGGTGACAAGGAGCAGGAGGCGCGGCCTCTCGGCCCCGAACTCCTCGGGGAAGATGCCCTCGTAGCAGATGAGCGGCCTTGCCCGACCGATGCCGGGCAGGTCGATCAGCGCGCCCTTGGTCCCGGCGGCGAACCCCTCGCCCTGCATCTCGGCAAGGCCGCCCAGCCCGATCTGCGTCAGGCTCCCCCGGAACGGGATGTATTCCCCGAAGGGCACCAGATGCGCCTTGTCGTAAAGCTCGCGCACCTCGCCGCGTTCGTCCGTCACGACGAGGCTGTTGAAGAACCGCCCCTGTTCGTCCCGCCGCACGACCCCCGTGGCGACCGGAGCGCCCCCGGCCTCCGCCCCCAGCGCCAGCGTCGGCCCGGCCCACTCCAGCAGGTCGGGGAGCGCCGTCTCGGGCCAGACCACCAGATCGGCGTCCTCCCGCTGCCGCGCGGACAGGGCAAGCAGCCGCTCCAGATGCCCCGGCATCTTCTCCGGGTCGTATTTCTGGGCCTGCGGCACGTTCGGCTGGACAATGCGGACCACCGGCGCCTCCTCGCCCAGGACGGGCGCCGGACCGGGCCGCAGCAGCACGGCCCCCGCGACCAGCGCCACCGGCACGGCCAGCCGCCCGAACCCCATGCGGGGCTCGGCCATGACGGCCGCCGCGAGCAGCGTGAGCAGCGTCAGCCCCTGCTGCCCCGTGACGGCGGCGACCTGCACCAGCGGCGTGTCGATCCAGACATGGCCGACCAGCGCCCAGGGAAAGCCGGTGAACACCACCGACCGCAGGGCCTCCGCCCCCGCCCAGAGCGCGGCGAGCCCGAGCACGCCCAGCCGCAGCCGCCGCGCCACCCCGAAGGCCGCGCCCCAGAACAGCGCGAGTCCCCCCGCCATGAACAGGAGCGCGAAAGGCGCCATCCAGCCCGTGCGCTCCGGCTCCACGAGGAAGGGCTCGACGATCCAGCGCAAGGCCACCGCGAAGTGCCCCAGCCCCAGCGCCCATCCCTCGGCAAAGCCCGCGCCCCCGCGGGCCAGCGCGAAGGCCAGCACCAGCGCGGCCAAGGCGGCGACCGGCCAGGAGACCGGCACCTGCCCCAGCGCCAGCACGGCGCCCAAGGCGGCGAAGGCCCCCATCCGCACCGGACGGGGCCAGGCGGCGACCCGCGCGGGCGCCGTCCCGAGGACCTGCGCGCCGATCACCGGCCCGAGGGAGGCAGCCGCACGCGAAGCCGCCGCACGCGGCGCGAGTCGGCGTCCAGCACCTCGAACAGCGGGCCGTCCGGGTGGGCGACCACCTCGCCCTTCTGCGCGACATGCCCGGCGAGCAGGAAGACGAGGCCCCCCATGGTGTCCACCTCCTCCGCGTCGATCTCCTCGTGCGCGGTGAGGTCCAGGCCGATCGCGTCCTCGAACTCCTCGATGGGCGTGGCGCCGTCCACGATCCAGACCCCCTCCCCCTCGCGCGAGACGTGCTGGGGCTCGGCCACGTCGTGCTCGTCGTCGATCTCGCCCACCACCGTCTCAAGGAGGTCCTCGATGGTGCAAAGGCCGTCCGTGCCGCCGTATTCGTCGATCACGAGGGCCATGTGGATGCGCTCCGCCTGCATCTTCTGGAGCAGCGTCGCCAGCGGCATCGACGGCGGCACATACAGCAGCGGCCGCAGCATGGCGCGGAGGTCGAAGTCGGCGCCGCGCCCGAAGCCGTGCTTCAGCGCCACGTCCTTGAGGTTCACGATGCCGAGCGGCTGGTCGAGGCTCCCCTCGTACACGGGGATGCGGGTGCGCCCCGACTCCCGGAACTCCTCCACGAGGTCGGGAAGGCCGATCGTCACCGGCACCGCGACGATCTCGGATTTCGGGATCGCCACGTCCTCGGCCCGCATCCGGCGCAGGTTGACGAGGCTGTGGTATGTCGGCGTCGCGGGCCGGGTGTCGGGCTTCTCGTCGTCGCCATCCGAGGCGCTCAGCGCCTCGATGATGCGCGAGAAGAAGCCGCGACTCGGACCCTCGGAGGGGTCGTCGCTTCCCTCGTCGCGGCGCGGCGTGGGGGTGCTGGCGTCAGCCATCGGTGATCCTCGTGGTGGCGGCCCCTTCTGCCCCAGGAGCATAGGGGTCCGCAAGCCCGAGGCCCATCAGGATCTCGGTCTCCAGCCCCTCCATCAGCTCCGCGTCGACCTCGCGCTCGTGGTCGAAGCCCAGCAGGTGCAGCGTCCCGTGCACGAGAAGATGCGTCGCGTGGGCCTCCAGGGACTTGCGCGCCTCCTCGGCCTCGCGGGCGCAGGTTTCCCAGGCGATGGCGATGTCGCCCAGGCCCACCGGCATCGGCGGCTCGGGCGCGGGAAGGTGCGGCATCTCGCCCGCCTTCTGCGCGCCCCGCTCCTCCGAGGGCCAGCTCAGGACGTTGGTCGGCTGCGGCTTGCCGCGGAAGTCCTCGTTCAGCTCGGCGATGCGCCGGTCGTTGCAGGCCAGCAGGCTGATCTCGTAGGCCGAGGGGTCCAGTCCCAGCCGCTCCAGGGTGGCGCGGCAGGCCCGTTCGGCCAACTCCTCCAGCCCGAGGTCCTCCCAGCGGTGATCCTCGGTCAGCGTCTCGACGAGCGGATCGTCCATCATTCTCTAGTCGGGGTCCTCCAGCCTCTCGCGGGCGCGCGCGTCGGCGTCATAGGCCTCGACGATGGCGGCCACCAGCGGGTGCCGCACGACATCGCGCGAGGTGAAGCGGCTGAAGCTGATCTTCGGCACCGCCGCCAGCAGCCGCTCCGCCTCGATGAGGCCGGAGGGAACCCCGCGCGGCAGGTCGATCTGCGTGCGGTCCCCCGTGACGACCATGCGCGACCCCTCGCCCAGGCGGGTCAGGAACATCTTCATCTGCATCGAGGTGGCGTTCTGCGCCTCGTCCAGCACGATGAAGGCGTGGCTCAGCGTGCGGCCCCGCATGAAGGCCAGCGGCGCGATCTCGATGATCTTCTCCTCGATCATCTTCTGCACCTGCTTCTGCGGCAGGAAGTCGTTCAGCGCGTCATAGAGCGGCTGCATGTAGGGATCGACCTTCTCCTTCGCGTCGCCGGGCAGGAAGCCCAGCCGCTCCCCCGCCTCGACGGCGGGGCGCGACAGGATGATCTTGTCCACGTGGCCGCCCAGGAACATGGACACGCCCACGGCGACGGCGAGGTAGGTCTTGCCCGTCCCCGCAGGACCGATGCCGAAGGCCAGCTCGTGCTCGAAGAGGGCGCGGACATAGGCCTTCTGCGCCTCGGTCCGGGGCTCCACGACCTTGCGGCGGGTGCGGATCTCGATCCGGCCGTTCGGCCCCTCGCCGAACATCTCGGTCTGGTCGCCGGCCTGCGGCCCGGTCTCGCGCAGGGCGGAGCCCATCCGCAGCTCGCGGTCGATGTCGCCGTTCTCCAGCCCCTTGCCCGATTCGAGCCGCTGGTAGAGCGCGCGCAGCACCTCGGCCGCGCGGGCGCGGGCGTCCCCGTCGCCCATCACCGAAAGTCGGTTGCCCCGGCGCAGGATCTGCACGCCGATGCGGTCCTCCAGGATGGCGATGTTGCGGTCATGCTCGCCGCACAGGTCGATGAGGAGGCGGTTGTCGGGGAACTCGAGCAGGGTCTCGCCGTTGGCGGGGGCGGCGGCGGAGGCGTTCAGCGCGGTCACGGGCAGGGTCGTGTCTCCTTCCTGCGGGGGGCGGCGGGCCGCGCAGCGCGGCCCCAGGCGCCCTGTCTCCCATGGTGGCGCGGCCCGGACGATGGCGCAAGCGCCGCGAGAGGCCGCTGGCAAGGCAACGCGCGGCGTGGCTTCCGGGTCCGAGGCCGAAGCGGTCCGATGCGCGATTTGCAGGCGCCCGCCGTCTCAGGCCGCGATCTCGCCCCCCAGCGAGTTCTGGAACGCCGCCGTCACCCGCACCGGCCGGATCTCGCCGCGCAGGGATTCGGGGCCGTCCACGGCCACGGCCATCAGGTGCTCGGACTTGCCGGCCATCTGCCCCGGCATCCGCCCCGGCTTCTCGAACAGGACCGGCACCACCTGCCCCACCACCGCCTCCTGCGCCTCGCGCTGCTGGCGGGCAATGACGGCCTGCAACCGCAGGAGCCGGTCATGCGCGACCTCCTCCGGCACGCCGGGCCGCCCGGCGGCGGGCGTTCCCGGCCGGGGCGAGTAGGCGAAGGTGAAGGCCGAGGCGAAGCGCACCGCCTCCACGAGGCCGAGCGTCGCCCGGAAATCCTCCTCCGTCTCGCCGGGGAAGCCCACGATGAAGTCCGAGGACAGCGCAAGGTCCGGCCGCGCCGCCCGCAGCCGCTCCACGAGCCGCAGGTAGCCCTCGGCCTCGTGCCTTCGGTTCATCGCCTTGAGCACCCGGTCCGATCCCGACTGCACGGGGAGGTGCAGGAAGGGCATGAGCTTCGGCTCCTCGCCGTGCGCGGCGACCAGGGCCTCGTCCATGTCATTCGGATGCGAGGTGGTGTAGCGGATGCGATCCAGCCCCTCGGTGGCGGCCAGCGCGCGCACCAGCGCCGCGAGGCCGCCGTCGGCCCCGTGCCAGGCATTGACGTTCTGGCCCAGCAACGTGATCTCGCGGACCCCTTGCGCCACCAGGGCGCGGGCCTCGGACAGGATGCGCTCGGCCGGCCGGCTCACCTCGGCGCCCCGCGTGTAGGGCACGACGCAGAAAGCGCAGAACTTGTCGCAGCCCTCCTGCACGGTCAGGAAGGCCGTGGGCGCGCGCAGGCGGCGGGTGGGCAGGTGGTCGAACTTGTCCTCGGGCGGGAACTCGGTCTCCACGACCTTCTCGCCCGCCTCCATGCGCGCCATGAGCCGGGGCAGGTTGTGGTAGCTCTGCGGCCCGACCACGAGGTCCACCATCGGCGCGCGGGCCAGGATCTCCTCCCCTTCGGCCTGCGCCACGCAGCCCGCCACCGCGATCCGCAGGTCGGGCCTGGCGGCTCGCAGCGGCCTCAGCCGCCCGATGTCGGAATAGACCTTCTCCGCCGCCTTCTCGCGGATGTGGCAGGTGTTGAGGAGCACAATGTCGGCCTCCTCCGCCTTGTCCGTCTGCTCGTAGCCCTGCCCGGCCAGAAGCTCCGCCATGCGCTCGCCGTCATGGACGTTCATCTGGCAGCCGTAGGTCTTGACGAAGAGCTTCTTGGTCATCGGAGCGACCTCGCGCTGGGGCGGCACGGGCATAGGCCCTCGGACGCGGCAAGGCAAGGATGCCGGCCCGCGACCGTCAGGCCCGGCGCGGCCTCAGACCTTCCGCAGCCGGATCACCACGTCCACCGCCGCGATCTCCGCGCCGTCGGGAGCCTGGGGCAGCCGCCGGATCTCAAGCTCCGAGGCCGGCGCGTCGGACAGACGGCACTCCTCCTCCCAGAAGAAGTGGGGGTGGTCGGTCATGTTGGTGTCGAAGTAGCTCTTGGAGCCGTCCACCGTGATCTCGCGCATCAGGCCCGCCTCGCAGAAGGCCCGCAGCGTGTTGTAGACGGTGGCGAGGCTCACCGGCTCGCCGGCGCGGGTGGCGGCGTGGTGGAGGCTTTCGGCGGTGACGTGCCGGTCGCGCCCGTCCCCCACGAGGAGCTGCGCGAGCGAGACGCGCTGGCGCGTGGGCCGCAAGCCCCCGCGCGCGAGCCAGGCCTTGCCCCGTCCCCCGGCCGTCGCGTCCGTCCTGTCGTCGTGCATCGGCTTGGTCTGTCCTTCATCCCTGGCTTCACGAGGATATGTCGTCGGCGGACCCCGATTCAACCGGAACCTCCCCGCCCTTGCCCCCCTTGGTGGCTGGGTGATAAGGCATCGCGCGGCGCGCAACAACCGGATGGACCCACGGCCTATGCCCGACTTCCCGCGACACTTCGACAGGGAGGCGCTGCTGGCCTGCGCCCGGGGGGATCTCTTCGGCCCCGGCAACGCCCAGCTTCCCGAGCCGCCGATGCTGATGATGGACCGCATCACCGACATCTCGGGCGACGGCGGCGCTTCGGCGAAGGGCCATGTGGTGGCCGAACTGGACATCCGCCCGGATCTCTGGTTCTTCCCCTGCCACTTCCCCGGCAACCCGGTCATGCCCGGCTGCCTGATGCTGGACGGGCTCTGGCAGCTCACCGGCTTCAACCTCGGCTGGCGCGGCTGGCAGGGCCAGGGCTTCGCGCTCGGCGTAGGCGAGGTGAAGCTGTCGGGCATGATCCGGCCCGACCGCAAGCTCGTGCGCTATCAGGTGGACTTCACGCGGGTCATCGACCGCCGGCTCAAGATGGGCGTGGCCGACGGCCGGGTGGAGGCCGACGGCGAGCTGGTCGCCGAGGTCAAGGACATGCGGGTGGGCCTCGCCGTGGCCCAGGGAGGCTGACCATGCGCCGCGTCGTCGTCACCGGGATCGGCATCATCTCCCCCATCGGCAACAGCGCCGCCGAGGTGCTGGACGCCCTCAAGGCCGGCCGCTCGGGCGTCGAGCGATCCGAGGAGATGGCCGAGCACGGCTTCCGCTCCCAGGTCGCGGGCACGCTCAAGATCGACCCGGCCGAGCACATCGACAAGCGCCGGATGCGGTTCATGGGCCCCGGCGCGGCCTATGCCTATCTCGCCATGGAGCAGGCCATCACCGACGCGGGCCTGACCGAGGCCGAGGTCAGCCACGAGCGAACGGGCCTGATCGCCGGATCGGGCGGGCCGTCCACGTCCAACCTGTTCGCGGCGGCGCAGACGGTGCTGCGAACCGGCAGCCCCAAGAGGATCGGGCCGCTGATGGTGCCGCGGGGAATGTCCTCGACGGTCTCGGCGAACCTGTCCACCGCGTTCCGGATCAAGGGGATCAACTACTCGATCACCTCCGCCTGCTCCACCTCGCTTCACTGCATCGGCTCGGCGGCCGAGCAGATCCAGATGGGCAAGCAGGACGTGATGTTCGCGGGCGGCGGCGAGGAGCTGGACTGGACGCTCTCGGCGCTCTTCGACGCGATGGGGGCGATGTCGTCGCACTTCAATGACGAGCCAACCCGAGCGTCCCGCGCCTTCGACCGCGACCGCGACGGCTTCGTGATCGCGGCGGGCGGGGCCATCGTCGTGCTGGAGGAGCGCGAGCGGGCACTGGCACGCGGCGCGAAAATCTATGCCGAAGTGACGGGCTTCGCCGCGACCTCGGATGGGGCGGACATGGTGGCCCCCTCGGGCGAGGGCGGGGAGCGGGCGATGAAGCTCGCGCTCTCGACGCTCCCGCAGGGGCGACGGGTCAGCTACATCAACGCGCACGGCACCTCGACCCCGGTGGGCGACGTGACCGAGGTGGAGGCCGTGCGCCGCGTCTTCGGCGACGACCACCCGCCCATCTCCTCGACCAAGTCGATGACCGGCCACAGCCAGGGCGCCACCGGAGCGCAGGAGGCGATCTACTGCCTGCTGATGCTGCAGGACGACTTCATCGCGCCGTCGATCAACGTTGACAACCTCGACCCCGCCCTGCGGGAGGGCGAGATCGCCACGATGCTCGTGGAAAACGCGGGCCTCGACACCGTGATGACGAATTCGTTTGGTTTCGGCGGCACGAACGGATCGATGCTCCTGAGCAAGCCCCTCGATTGAACGGACCCATTTCATGAACCTGTCTGGCAAGCGCGCGCTCATCATGGGCGTCGCCAACGATCATTCCATCGCCTGGGGCATTGCCAAGGCGCTCCATGGCGCCGGGGCGGATCTGGCCTTCACCTACCAGGGTGAGGCCTTCGGCAAGCGCGTGGCCCCTCTGGCGGCATCCCTTGGCTCGGACTTCCTGGTGGACGCGGACGTGACCGACGACGCTTCGCTGGACCGGGCCTTCGGCGCGGTGGCGGATCGCTGGGGCGGGCTCGACATCCTGATCCACGCCATCGCCTTCTCGGACAAGTCCGAACTGCACGGCCGGTTCATCAACACCACGCGGGAGAACTTCAGGACCAGCATGGTCATCTCCTGCTACTCCCTGATTGACGTGGCGAGGCGCGCGCGGGCGCTGATGCCGCAGGGGGGCACGATCCTCACCCTGACCTACCAGGGCTCGAACCGGGTGACGCCGCATTACAACGTGATGGGCGTGGCCAAGGCGGCGCTGGAATCAGCGGTGCGCTACCTCGCCAACGACCTCGGGCCCGAGGGCATCCGCGTCAACGCCATCTCCCCCGGCCCGATGAAGACGCTGGCCGGCGCGGCCATTGGCGGCGCGAGAGCGACCTTCCGGCACACCGAGGCCAACGCGCCGCTGCGCGCAAACGCCACGCTCGACGCCATCGGCGGCACGGCGGTCTGGCTCTGCTCGGAGGCTGGGCGCTGCACCACAGGCGAGGTCGTGCGCGTGGACGGCGGGTTCCACGTCCTGGGAATGCCGCAGGCCGAGAACCTCTAGGCTTGGCCGGCGCGCGGGGCTCCTTTAGGCTTTGTCCCATGAAGGAGCCCGTCATGTCCCAGATCGCCTTCGTCAACCTGCCCGTCACCGACCTGTCCCGCGCCCGGAGCTTCTACGCCGCGCTGGGCTTCTCCTTCGACGAGCGCTTCTCGGATGACCGCGCCGCCTGCGTCGTCGTCTCGGAGCACATCTTCCTGATGCTCCTCACCCGCGAGAGGTTCGCCGAGTTCACGCCGCGCCCCATCGGCGACCCCGCGCGCGCGACCTCGGTGCTGCTCGCCCTGTCCCGCTCCTCGCGCGAGGAGGTGGACGCCTTCATGGCGGCGGGCCTGCGCGCGGGCGGGACGGACAACGACATGATCCAGGACCACGGGTTCATGTACGCCCGCAGCATCTCGGACCCGGACGGCAACGTGCTGGAGCCCGCGTGGATGGACGTGACCGCCTACGAGCGCAGCCTCGGCGACGAGCTCAACTCGGCCATCGACGCATGACGAGCTTCGTCCTCCTCCTTCGCGGCGTGGGCGGCCGCGTGCAGGTCGCCCCGCGTCTCCTACGCGCGGTTCTCGGGGCCGAAGGCTTCGACCGGGTCCGCGTCATAGGGCACACCGGCAACGCCGTCCTGGATTGCTCCCTTGCGTCCGAGGAGGTGGCCGCCCGCGCCGCCGGTGCGCTCCTGCGCGAGATCGGGTTCCGCAACGACCTCCAGGTCGTTTCCGGCGTGGAGTGGCTGGAGATCGTGGCCGGCAACCCTTTTCCCTCCGCCACCGCCAGGGATGGCGCCCTGCACGTGGCGGTCATGGGGGCCGAGCCGGACCCGGCCCGAGTCGCCGCGCTCTCGACCCTGGGCGACGGCGAGGACGGGATCGTCGTCCGGGGCCGGGTGGCCTACCTGCACGCGCCGCACGGCTTCCGCCAGTCGCGTATCGCCAACCGCTTCGACCGCGGAATCGGCGTGCCTAGCACCACCCGGAGCTGGGCCGTCGTCCTGAAGCTGCACGCGCTCCTCGACCCGGTCCCGGCGGAGGCCGGCTGATGCCCTTCGCCAGGGCCGCCGACGGCGCGCGCCTCCACTACTCGGACGAAGGCGGGGGCCTGCCGCTGCTCGCCCTTGCCGGGCTCACGAGGAATGGCGGCGACTTCGACCATGTGGCCCCGCACCTGCCGGGTGTGCGGCTCTTGCGGCTCGACGCGCGGGGGCGGGGGCGGTCGGACTGGACGGGTCCGGCCACCTACACCGTCCCTCAGGAGGCAGCGGACGCGCTGGCGTTGCTCGACCAGCTCGGGATCAGCCGCGCCGCGATCGTCGGCACCTCGCGCGGGGGCCTGGTGGCCATGGCGCTCGGCCTCATGGCCCGGGGCCGGCTGCTGGGGGTCGCCCTCAACGACATCGGCCCCGTGATCGAGCGCAAGGGCCTGGGCGTGATCGAGAGCTATCTCGGCCGTCGTCCCGCGCAGGCGACATGGGAGGAGGCGGCGCGGGCGCGCGCGCGGCTCTGGACCGGCTTTCGCGACGTTCCGCACGACCGCTGGCTCCACGAAGTTCGAAACCACTACGAGGAAACGCCTGAGGGGCTCGCGCTTCGCTACGACCCCCGCCTGCGCGAGGCCTTCCTGCCGCCGGGCGACGCGCCGCTCCCCGACCTCTGGCCCGCCTTCGACGCGCTGGCGGGGCTGCCGCTCGCCGCGCTCCGGGGCGAGGCGTCCGACATCCTGTCCCGCACCACCCTCGCCGAGATGCGCCGACGCCGCCCCGACATGATCGCCGCCGAGGTGCCGGGGCGGGGCCACGTCCCCTTCCTCGACGAACCCGAGTCGCTTGCCGTCCTCCGCGCTTGGCTCGACCTCTGCCAGACCGAGGCCGGGCGGGGCTGACTGAACCCGACGGATACGGGCCGGACGGACACGGGCGGGCGCGAAACGCCGCGCCCAAGCTGGTGGCCGGGCGCGCGGCGGTCTAGGTCGGGGCCATGCGCTCGCCCCTGCCCTTCCTGATGGCAACCCTGTTCCTCGACGCGGTAGGGATCGGGCTCGTCTATCCGGTGATGCCCGACCTGATCGCCTCCATAGGGGGCGGGGCCATTGGCGGCGCGGCGCTCTGGGGCGGGGTGCTTGCCACCGTCTACGCGGCCATGCAGTTTCTCTGCGCCCCGGTGCTGGGCGCGCTGTCGGATCGCTTCGGGCGGCGGCCGGTGCTGCTCGCCTCCCTGGCGGTCATGGCGCTGGACTACCTGGGCAGCGCGCTCGCGCCGTCGATGGGGGTGCTGGTGGCGTTGCGCGTGGTGGCCGGGGTCGCCGCGGCCACCCACGCCACCTGCAACGCCGCCATGGCCGACGTGACCGCCCCCGAGGACCGCGCCCGCGCCTTCGGCCTCCTCGGCGCGGCCTTCCTGTCGGGCTTCATCCTTGGCCCGGTCCTCGGCGGTCTCCTGGGCGAGATCGGCCCGCGCGCGCCCTTCTGGGCGGCGGCGGCGCTGGCGGCGGCCAACCTCGCCTTCGGTGCCGTCGCGCTGCCCGAGACGGTGACCGATGCCACCCGCCGCCCCTTCGATCTGTCGCGGGCCAATCCCGTCGGGTCCATGCGGGCGGTGGCGGGGCTGCGGGGCGTCGGGCCGCTCCTCCTGATCCTGTTCCTGTTCGACCTGGGCTACATCTCCTACGTCGCGATCTGGTCCTTCTGGGGCAAGGCCGCCTTTGGCTGGACGCCCTGGGAGATCGGCCTGTCGCTGGCCGCCTTCGGCGTCGCCGCCGCGTGGTCGCAGGCGCAGGGCCTCGGGCTTTATCTCCGCTGGTTCGGGGAAAGGGGAACGATCCTCTTCGGTCTCTGGACCTCGGTGCTCTGGTTCGTGGTCTTCGCGCTGCTGCCGCCCACCCCGCTGGGTGGTTGGATCGCGCTCCTGCTCTGCCCCTTGTCCTCGCTGGCCGAGGTGACGGTCCCCGTCCTGCAAAGCCGCATCTCCAGGCTCGCGCCCCCGGACGCGCAGGGCGAGGCGCAGGGCGTCGTGGCCTCGGTCCGCTCGGCAGCGCAGGTGGTGGGGCCATTGGCGATGACAGGCGTCTTCGCCTGGGGCGCGTCGGTGCCGGGGGGCCACCTCCTCGGTGCGCCCTACCTCCTGGGCGCGCTGCTCACGCTCCCTTGCATCCATCTCTTCCGCCGCACGCCCGAGCCGCCGGCCGCCACTGCCTGAGAAGCCGTCGGCGACCGAACCGGGTGGACGCGAGACGCCACCCAGCCCCTTCGAGCCGGGTGGCGCGTGCTGGCCGCCGGATCAGAACCAGATCAGGTCGTCGGCGAGGATGGCCAGCGACTTGACCCCATGGACCGTCAGGGTATCGCCGGTGCCGAAGTCGAATACGGCATCCGTCCCCACGAGACTGGCGTAGGACAGGATCTGCGCCGCCGTCCTGGCGCCGCCGTCCCAAAGGGCATCGTCGATGCGGAGCGTGTCGATGTTGTCGACAAAGGCATTCACCTGGTCCTGGCCGTCGCCCTTGGCGAAGAAGAACACATCCGCGCCGTTCACCCCGTCGAGGACATCGTTGCCAGCGCCGCCGTAGAGGTGGTCCGCCCCGCCGCCGCCGATGAGCCGGTCGTCGCCCGCGCCGCCTTGCAGGCGATCCGCGCCGTTCCCGCCCTCCAGCACGTCATTGCCGGCGTTCCCGGTCAGGATGTCGTTGCCCTCGTAGCCCAGCAGCCTGTCGCCGGCGCTCGTTCCGGTCAGAGTATCGTTCCCGCTGGTGCCGTGCAGGGTCGCGCCAGTGGCGGGCGCATCGATGATCGTCAGCTTCACGGTGGCGGTCGTGGTTCCGCCTTGGCCGTCGGAAGCAGTAGCACTGAGGCTGACGGTCTGGTCGGCGCTGACGGCGAGGCTGGCGCCCGAGGCGACGACGACCTGGTTCATTGCGTTGAGCGCGAAACGGCTGTCGCCCGAGAGGGCGTAGCTCAGGGTGTCGCCATCGGCGTCGCTGGCCTGAAGGGTGCCAACGACGGTGCCGGCGGTGGCCGTCTCGACCACGGTGGCGGCCGAGAGCGCGAGGCCGGTGGGGGCGTGGTTGGCCGGCGTGGCCGGCGTGGCCGGCGTGGCTGGCGTGGCGCCGCTTCCGGCTTCGTAGGCGCCGAGGTCCACGGCGCCTGCGGTGCGGTCATCGCCGTCGAGGTCGGTTGCGGCCAGTCCGTGGGCGGCGCT
>NZ_JAGGJP010000018.1 GCF_017872975.1 Rubellimicrobium aerolatum | reverse complement strand
CGCGGCACACGACGCCGCAATGCTCAACCTCGTCGCGACACCCACGCTTCCCATCCAGATTGTCGCGCTCACCTCACCCAGATCGTCGCGCTACACGGCAGCGTGGAACCTGCTTCCAACTCATTGACGCTCAAACCTCGGTATTATGGGGAGCTGTCAAGGGGTCTCTGCCATCTCAAGTTTCTCCTGAGCGGCGAGCCAGAGCTCCTCGGCGCGGGCGAGGCCCTCCATGACCTCGGCGTACTTGCGGTTCCAGGTCTCCAACTCGCCCTTGCGGACATCCTCGTAAAGCTCGGGGTCGGCCAGCTTGGTCGCCAGCTTGTCCCGCATCTCATTGATCTTCTTCAGCCGCTCCCCGCACTTGCGAACCTCGGCGCGGATGGACAGGATCGCCTCGCGCGAGGGTCTCGGCGCCTTCGGCTTCTCGGGCCTGGCCTCGGTCGCCCGGTCGCCGGCCAGCAAAAGCGCGCGGTAGGCCTCCAGGTCGTCCTCGTAGGGGCGTACGCGGCCGCCCTTCACCAGCCAGAGCCGGTCGGCCACCATCGACAGGAGGTGCATGTCGTGGCTGACCAGGATCACCGCGCCCTCGTAGTCGGACAGCGCCTCGACCAGCGCCTCGCGGCTCTCGATGTCGAGGTGGTTCGTGGGCTCGTCGAGGATGAGGAGATGGGGCGCGTCGAGCGTGGCGAGGAGCAGCGACAGCCGCGCCTTCTGGCCCCCCGACAGACGGCCCACAACCGTTTCGGCCTGGGCGGCGAGGAGGCCGAAGCCGGCGAGGCGGGCGCGCAGGCGGGACTGCCCTTCGTCGGGGCGGAGGCGCTGGAGGTGCTGGAGCGGCGTCTCGTCCACGTGCAGCTCGTCCACCTGATGCTGGGCGAAGAAGCCGATGCGGAGCTTGTTGGACCGCGTGAGGCGGCCGCGCGCGGGCTGGAGGCGGGCGGAGAGCAGCTTGGCCAGCGTCGTCTTGCCCTCGCCGTTGCGGCCCAGGAGCGCGATGCGGTCGTCTTGGTCGATGCGGAGGTTCAGGCCGTGCAGGACGATGTGGTTGCCATAGCCCGCCGCCGCGTCCTCGGTGACGATGATCGGAGGGGAAAGAGGCTCGGGCTTGGGAAAGGTGAAGACGGTGCGGGCGTCGTCCTCGGGGAGGCGGATCGATTCCATCTTCGCCAGCATCTTCACGCGGGACTGCGCCTGCTTGGCCTTCGACGCCTTGGCCTTGAAGCGGTCCACGAATGACTGGAGGTGGGCGCGGCGCTCCTCCTGCTTCTTGGCCTGGGCCTGGAGGTTGGCGCGCTGCTCGGCCCGTTGCCTCGCGAACTGGTCGTAGGGTCCGTTCCAGTAGGTGAGCTTCTTCTCCGACAGGTGCAGGATGCCGGTGACAGAGCGGTTCAGGAGTTCCCGGTCGTGGGAGACGATCAGGACGGTGTGAGGGTATTTGACGAGATAGCTTTCGAGCCAGAGCGCGCCTTCGAGGTCGAGGTAGTTCGTGGGCTCGTCGAGCAGCAGCAGGTCGGGCTGGGCGAAGAGCACGGCGGCCAGCGCCACGCGCATCCGCCAGCCGCCCGAGAAGGCGGAGCAGGGCATCCGCGTCTCCTCGTCGGTGAAGCCCAGGCCCTTGAGGATGCCGGTGGCGCGGGCCTCGCCGGACCAGGCGTCGATGTCGGCCAGCCGGGTCTGGATCTCGGCGATGCGGTGGGGGTCGGTGGCGGTGTGGGATTCGTCCAGCAGGGAGGCCCGTTCCGTGTCGGCGGCCAGCACCGTGTCGAGGAGGGAGACCTCGTTGCCGGGAACCTCTTGGGCGACGCCGCCGATGCGGGCGCCGCGGGGGATCTCGATGGAGCCGGTGTCGAGCGTGAGCTCGCCCCGGATAAGGCGGAACAGCGTGGTCTTGCCGGTGCCGTTGCGGCCCACGAGGCCGACCTTGTGGCCGGTGGGGATGGTGGCCGAGGCGTGCTCGATCAGCGGGCGGCCTTCGACCGAATAGGAGATGTCGTCGAGGCGGAGCATCGCGGGACCCTTTGGGCTGACGGGGAAGCGCGGGAGCTTTGACGCAAGAGGGGCGGGGCGTCAACCGGCGGCACGGGCGGGCGGCACGGGCGGGCGGCGCGGGGGGTTTCCGGGCTCTCCGGCGCGTGATAGGGGCGCGGCCGGACGCCTGGGCACGGGGCCCGGGCCTGAAGGAAACCACGCCATGGCCATCGAGCGCACCCTTTCGATCATCAAACCCGACGCGACCCGCCGCAACCTCACGGGCAAGATCGCCGCCAAGTTCGAGGAGGCGGGCCTGCGGATCGTCGCGCAGAAGCGCATCCTGCTGACCCGCGCCCAAGCCGAGAAGTTCTACGAGGTTCACGCCGCGCGGCCCTTCTTCGGCGAGCTGACCGACTTCATGGCCTCGGGTCCCGTCGTCGTGCAGGTGCTGGAAGGCGAGGGCGCGGTGCTCAAGAACCGCGAGGTGATGGGCGCGACCAACCCGAAGGACGCGGCGCCCGGCACCATCCGCGCCGAGTTCGCGGAGTCGGTGGGCGAGAACAGTGTGCACGGGTCCGACGCGCCCGAGACGGCGGCGCAGGAGATCGCGTTCTTCTTCTCGGGGCTCGAGCTGGTCGGCTGAGGCCCCAGGCGGCCGACGCAGCGAAAGGCCCGCGCCCCGGCGCGGGCCTTTCTCATTGTGCGAGGCGCGGGGGAACATTCGGCCCGCTGCCCGGTTCGGAGGCGATTCAGCCAGTCGGACAGGAGGCCAGCATGGCGAACCAGGAAGGCACCAGCGCACCCCCTCGGGGCTTCGCCGCGATGGACCCGGAGAAGCAGCGGGCCATCGCCAGCAAGGGCGGCAAGGCCTCGGGAGGCAACTTCCGCAACGACCCCGCGCGGGCGGCGCAGGCCGGGCGCAAGGGCGGCGAATCCTCGGGAGGGAACTTCGCCAACAACCGCGCCCGCGCCGCCGAGGCGGGCCGCAAGGGCGGGCAGTCCTGAGAGGAGGCTCCGCGACCGGGGCGTAGGTCGGCCTTCGAGGCGTCGGGGCGATGGCGGGGTGAAACCCTGCCCTACGGAGGCGATGCGGCGGGCGGCGCTCGGGCTCCGGCCGGGCCGGAGGACGGACGGGGAAAGCGGGACGGCGAGGGCCGTCCCGCTTTCCTGTTGCACGGGGAATCGCGGCGGCGTAGCCCGCCGGGGGCGAGGATCGGCGGACGAGGCGGGCGATGACGACGACGGCTCAGGGAATGGGCGGGGCCTTCGCGGGCGCGCCGGGCGCGGCCTGGGGGGTGCTGGGGGGCGTGGCGCTGTGCCACTGCATCAACGACATCATGCAGTCGCTGGTGTCCGCCATCTACCCGCTGCTCCATGACGAGTTCGCGCTGGACTACTGGCAGATCGGGCTCCTGACCTTCGCCTTCACGGTGACGGCCTCGGTGCTCCAGCCGGTAGTGGGGGTGGTGACGGACAAGCGGCCGATGCCGCTGGCGCTGCCGCTGGGGATGGGGTCCACGCTGCTGGGGATCGTGGTGCTGGCGCTCGCGCCGAACTATCCGATGCTGGTGCTGGGGGCGATGATGATCGGCGTCGGATCGTCGATCTTCCACCCCGAGGCCTCGCGCGTGGCGCGTGCGGCCTCGGGCGGGCGCTACGGGACGGCGCAGAGCGTGTTCCAGGTGGGCGGCAACGTCGGGCACGCGGTCGGACCGCTGCTCGCCGCCTTCATCGTCGCGCCCTTCGGGCGGCCGAGCCTCCTGGCCTTCACGGTGCTGACGGCGGTGGGGATCGGCGTGCTGCGCTGGGTGTCTGAGTGGCACCGCCGCCGCCCGGTCGCGGCCCCGCGCGCCGTCCGCGCCGCCCACGAGAGTCCGGCGCTGTCGCGGGGACGGGTGCTGGGGGCGCTGCTGGTGCTGGGCGTGCTGGTGTTCACGAAGAACGCCTACACCTCGTCGCTGTCGTCCTTCTACACCTTCTACGTCATCGAGAGGTTCGGGCTGACGGCGCAGCAGTCCCAGCTCATGCTGTTCGTGTTCCTGGGCGGCATGGCGCTGGGGGTGATCGGCGGCGGGCCGATCGGCGACCGGATCGGGCCGCTGGCGGTGATCTGGGTGTCGATCCTGGGGGTGCTGCCCTTCACGCTGGCGCTGCCTTACGCCGGCCTCTGGGCCTCGGTCGGGCTGACCTTCGTGATCGGGGTGGTGATCGCCTCGGCCTTCCCGGCCATTGTCGTCTTCGCGCAGGAGCTGGTGCCGGGGCGGGTCGGGCTCATCAACGGGATCTTCTTCGGGCTCGCCTTCGGCATGGGCGGGCTGGCGGCGGCGGGGCTGGGGGCGCTGGCCGACGCGAGGGGGATCGAGTTTGTGTATCGGGTCTGCGCGTGGCTGCCGGCGCTGGGGTTGCTGACGGTGTTCCTGCCACGCGGAGTGTTCCGGGGGCGGTGACGGCCGCGGCGTAGGCCCGGACGGCCAAGGTGAGGCGGATGGTGGGGTGGAACCCCACCATCCGCAGGCCTTTCAGGTCAAGCGGGAAATCAGCGCGCCGTTGGGGCCGAGGGTCAGGCGACCGCCTTGCCATGCTGCGTCCTGCGCGAGGAGAGGGGCACCCCTGCCGGGGAGGGCCGTGGCGGCGGGCTCGGCCGACAGGTTGAAGGCGCAGAGCAGGTCGCCGCGCCGGAACAGCAGGATCGGCTCAGGCGCGTCGAGGAACCGCGTGGGGGCGTGGCGAAGCGCCGGTTCCTCGCGGCGCAGGCGGAGCATGGCCTTGTAGGTGTCGCGGGTGGCTTGCGCCCGAGGCCGGTCGAAGGCGCGGGCGCGCTGGGGGGCCTTGAGGGGGAGCCAGGGGGTGCCGGTGGTGAAGCCGCCGCCGGGGGCGTCGGCCTCCCAGATCATGGGCGTGCGGCAGCCGTCGCGGCCCTTGTCCTCGGGCCAGAAGACGCGGCCCTGCGGGTCGATGATCTCGGAGAGCGCGAGGTCGGTCTGGGTCTGGCCCAGCTCCTCGCCCTGGTAGAGGCAGATCGAGCCCTCGAAGGACAGGAGCAGCATCGCGCAGAGCCGGGCGAAGCGGTCGGGGTCGGCGGCGTGGGCGGCCCAGCGGGTGACGTGGCGCGGCACGTCGTGGTTGGAGAAGGCCCAGCAGGGCCAGCCCTGAGGGGCGAGGCGGTGGAAGCGCTGGATCGTCTCGCGGAAGAAGGTGGCGGAGAAGCGGTCCTCCATCATCTCGAAGCTGTAGGCCATGTGGAGGCGGCCTTGGGACGTGTAGTCGCCCATCATCTCGATGGGATGGTGGGCCTCGCCGACCTCGCCCACCGTGACCGTCGCGCCGTAGGAATCCATGAGGGCGCGGATGCGGCTCAGGAAGGCGAGGTTCTCGGGCTGGTTCTTCGAGAACAGGTGATACTGCATGTCGTAGGTCTTGAAGGCAGGGCGGGCCTTCACGCGGAAATCGGCGGCGTCGTCGCGCAACTGGCGGTCGTGGAAGTAGAAGTTGACCGTGTCGAAGCGGAAGCCGTCCACGCCGCGGTCGAGCCAGAAGCGCAGCGTGTCGAGCGCCCAGTCCTGCACGGCGAGGTTCCAGAAGTTCAGGTCGGGCTGCGCGACCATGAAGTTGTGCAGGTAGTATTGGAAGCGGCGGGCGTCCCATTCCCAGGCCGGGCCGCCGAAGACGGATTGCCAGTTGTTGGGCGGCGTGCCGTCCGGGCGGGGGTCGGCCCAGACGAACCAGTCGGATCGGGGGTTGTCGCGGCTGCTCTGGCTTTCGCGGAACAGCGGGTGGTCGGTGGAGGCGTGGTTCAGAACCTGGTCGATGAGGACCCGGAGCCCGAGGCGGTGCGCCTCGGCCACCAGGGCGTCGAAGTCCGCGAGCGTGCCGAAGGTCGGGTCGATGTCGCGGTGGTCGGACACGTCGTAGCCCATGTCCACCATGGGCGAGCGGAACACCGGCGAGAGCCAGACGGCATCGACTCCGAGATCGGCGATCCGCGGCAGCCGGGCGGTGATGCCCGGCAGGTCGCCCACGCCGTCGCCATCGGAGTCCTGAAAGCTGCGCGGGTAGACCTGATACGTCACCGAGCCGCGCCACCAGTCCTTGTCCATGGCCGTCCCCTCCCCCTGTGACGCCCGGCTTGTCCGAAGCGTTTCGGAATGGCAAGCTTCGCGAGAAGCCTAGAAGCGCGGGGAACGCGGTCAACGGGCTTCGCGGGAGGGGTTCATGACCACGCTGCGGGACCTGAGCCGCCACCTCGGCCTGTCGGTGACGCAGGTGAGCCGGGCGCTGAACGACCACGCCGACGTCGCGGCCGACACGCGCGAGAGGGTGAGGGCGGCGGCGCGGGAACTGGGCTACCAACCGAACGTCTCGGCGCGGCGGCTCGCGACGGGGCGGTCGGGGATGCTGGGCCTGGTGCTGCCGGACATCCCGCCGCAAGCCGAGGACGCGATGTTCGTGCAGATCGTCGGCACGCTGTCGCAGCACCTGTCGCGGCTGGGTCGGGCCTTCGTGCTGCACATCGCCGACCCGCAGGACGATATCGTGGAGGTCTATCGGCGACTGACCGGCGGGGGGGCGCTGGACGGCTTCGTGCTGCTCGACCCCGAGAGGCGGGACCGGCGGGTGGAGTTCCTGCGCGGGGCGGGGGTGCCCTTCGTGATCCACGGGAGAATCGAGGAGCCGCATGACTATTCGTTCTACGACATCGACAACCGGATTGTCGCGGAGCGGCTGACCGAGGTGCTGGTCGCGGCCGGGCACCGGCGCATCGCCTTCCTGAACGGGCCGCGGGGGCGGACCTACGCGGCCTCGCGCCACAAGGGCTGGCGGGCGGTGCTGGCGCGGGCGGGGATCGCCGAGGCGCCGGGGCTCCATCGCTGGGGACCGATGAGCGAGGGGGAGGGGCTGCTCGCGGGAGTGGCTCTGTTCGGCGAGGGGGGCCCGAGGCCCACGGGTGTCGTCTGCGGCAATGCGCGGCTGGCGGCGGGGCTGCTACAGGCGCTGCGGGCGCTGGGGCTGCGGGTGCCGGGGGACGTGTCGGTGGTGGCGCACGACGACGAGTTGCCGGGGTTCCGCGTCGGGGCCTTCGACCCGCCGCTGACGGCGACATGGTCGCCACTGGCCTGGGGCTGGCCGCACCTCGCGCGGCTGCTGGCGGCGGCGGTGGACGGCGCGCCGCTGGCCGAGCTGCAGATGGTGGGCGAGGTGCGGTTGGTCGAGAGGGGCTCGGTCGCCCCGGTTTCCGCTGCGACGCGGCGGAGGGATTCGTTGACGGATCGAACGGGCGGCGTAACTTAGGACCAAGCGAAGGATGAAGCCGGTTGACGCGCCGAACGCGGGTCAGCTAACGTCCAAAGCGTTTCGGAAGGTCATCCGAAGCCATAGCAAAAGACGGCGGGCACCCGCCGACATCCGGGAGGATCCCATGACCCACAAGATGAAGGCGGTCGCGCTGCGGTCGTCCGCGCTGGCCATCGTGGCGGCGCTGTCCGCCTCGGCCGCAGGCGCGCAGGGCGTCGAGGTGACGGTCGTCTCGGGCGCCGTCGGCGCGGCGGTGGCCAACTTCGACGCGCTGGTGGCCCCCTGGGAGGAGCGGACCGGCAACGACGCCGTGCTCGTGCCGATGCCGGCCTCGACCTCGGACCAGTTCGGGCAATACCGGCTCTGGCTCGCGGCGGGGAACGGGGATATCGACCTCTACCAGACCGACGTGATCTGGGCGCCGCAACTGGCCGAGCACTTCGTGGACCTCCTGCCCCACGCGCAGGAAGCCGGGCTGATCGAGCAGAACTTCCCCTCGATCGTCGAATCGCAGACGGTGGACGGCAAGCTGGTCGCCATGCCGATCTTCACCGACGCCCCGGCGCTCTACTACCGCACCGACCTCCTGGAGAAGCACGGGCGCGAGGTGCCGACCACCTGGGCCGAGCTGCAGGAGACCGCGCAGTTCATCCAGGACGCCGAGCGGGCCGAGGGCAACGCCGAGATGTGGGGCTTCGTCTGGCAGGGCAACGCCTACGAGGGGCTGACCTGCGACGCGCTGGAATGGATCAAGTCGAACGGCGGCGGCCAGATCGTCGAAGCCGACGGCACCATCTCGGTCAACAACCCGCAGGCGGCCGCCGCGCTGGAGATGGCAGCGGGCTGGGTCGGGACCATTTCGCCCGAGGGCGTGCTGGCCTACCAGGAGGAGGAATCGCGCGGGGTCTGGCAGACCGGCAACGCGGTCTTCATGCGGAACTGGCCCTACGCCTACCTGCTGGGCAACGGCGACGATTCGGCGGTGAAGGGCCTCTTCGACGTGGCGCCCCTGCCGATGGGCGAGGGCGAGGGCGCGACCTCGGCGGCGACGCTGGGCGGCTGGAACATGGCCGTGTCGCGCTATGGCGACAATCAGGAGGCGGCGATCGATCTCGCGCTGTATCTCGGCTCGGCCGAGGCGCAGAAGCAGCGCGCGCTGAACGAGGGCAACCTGCCCACGCTCCAGGCGCTCTATTCGGACGAGGAGATCCTGGCGGCGAACCCCTACTTCGCCCGCTGGGTCGAGGTGTTCCAGACTGCCGTGCCGCGCCCCTCGGCGCCGACCCAAGCCAACTACAACGAGGTTTCGACGCTGTTCTTCACCGCCGTCCACAGCGTCATCTCGGGCGAGGAGGACGCCGCGACCGCGCTGGAGGACTTGGAGATCGATCTGCAGGACCTCCTGGAGGAGTGACGATCCCGGACCGGGCGGCCACGCCGCCGCCCGGTCCGATCCGGGCCAGGGCCCCCCGGTTCCGGGACGGCCGCCCGACACCGGGGGGAGGACCGGCGCCATGACCACCACCATCACCGCCGCGACCGAACGGGCGATGGCCCGCGAGACGGGGCTCCAGCAGCAGCGCGTGCGCGCCGCCTTCTGGTTCCTGGCGCCGATGCTCCTGATGCTGTTCTTCGTGGCGGCCTGGCCGCTGTTCCGGTCGATCATGTTCTCTTTCACCGACGCGGACGCGAACAACATCTTTAGCGGCGGCGCGGAATGGGTGGGCTTCGAGAACTACCTGACCTGGCGTGTGCGCGAGAACGGCGACATCCGCTGGCGCGGCGTCCTGGCCGACCCCGACTGGTGGAACGCCGTCTGGAACACGGTGCGCTTCGCCATCATCTCGGTCGGGCTGGAGACGGTGCTGGGCCTGCTGGTCGCGCTGATGCTGAACGCCGAGTTCAAGGGGCGCGGCCTCGTGCGCGCGGCCATCCTGATCCCCTGGGCGATCCCAACCATCGTCTCGGCCCGGATGTGGGGCTGGATGCTGAACGACCAGTACGGGATCATCAACTCGATGCTGCTGTCGGTGGGGCTGATCGATTCGCCCATCGCCTGGACGGCGCGGCCCGACACGGCGATGATCGCCGTGCTGATCGTGGACATCTGGAAGACGACGCCGTTCATGGCGCTGCTGATGCTCGCCGGGCTCCAGATGATCCCGCGCGACATGTATGAATCGGCCAAGATCGACGGCATCCATCCGGTGAAGGTGTTCTTCCGGGTGACGCTGCCGCTGCTCAAGCCCGCGCTGATGGTGGCGGTGATCTTCCGCCTGCTCGACGCGCTGCGGATCTTCGACCTGATCTGGGTGCTGACGCCCCGGTCCGAAGGAACAGTGACGATGTCCGTCATCAGCTTCCAGAACATCCGGGAGTTCGGGGACTACGCCGAGGGCTCGGCGCAGTCGTCGCTCCTGTTCCTCATCATCCTGATCTTCGTCGGCCTTTACATCTGGTTGGGCCGCGTGGACCTCACGGGGGAGCGGAGCTGATGACGGCGTCGTCCATCTTCTGGAACGTGATGTTCTACATCGGCGTCGCGCTGGTGGTGCTGATCGCCGTGTTTCCCTTCTACTACGCGGTGCTGTCGAGCTTCGAGACCGGGACCGACCTGTTCCGGGTCAACTACCTGCCGCAGAGCTGGGACTTCTCCAACTACGAGACGGTGCTGGGCCGGGCGAGCTTCCTCCGCTCCGTCCTGAACTCGGTCTTCGTGGCGACGGTGACGGTGCTGGCGGCGCTGCTGCTGGCCGTGACCGCCTCCTACGCCCTGGCGCGGGTGCGGTTCCGGGGGCGGGGGCTGCTGCTGCTGACCATCCTCGCAGTGTCGATGTTCCCGCAGATCGCGGTGCTGTCGGGGCTCTACGAGCTCATCAACTGGCTCGGGCTCTACAACACGCCCTGGGCGCTCATCATCTCCTACACGATCTTCACGCTGCCCTTCACGGTCTGGGTGCTGACGACGTTCATGCGCGACCTGCCCGTGGAGATCGAGGAGGCGGCCATCGTGGACGGGGCGAGCCCCTGGGTCATCATCACCAAGGTATTCCTGCCGCTCCTCTGGCCGGCGATGGTGACGACGGGGCTCCTGGCCTTCATCGGGGCCTGGAACGAGTTCCTGTTCGCCCTCACCTTCACCATCGACGAAACGCAGCGGACGGTGCCCGTCGCCATCGCCAACTTCTCGGGCGCCTCGGTGCAGGAGATCCCGTGGGGGCCGATCATGGCGGCGTCGGTCGTCGTGACGGTGCCTCTCATCATCCTCGTCCTCGTGTTCCAGCGCAAGATCGTGGCGGGGCTCACCGCCGGCGGCGTCAAGGGGTAAGCCATGGCCAACATCCAGCTTCGCAACGTCACCAAGACCTACGGCGCGGTGAACGTCATCAAGGGCATCGACCTGGAGATCCGGCGCGGGGAGTTCATGGTCTTCGTCGGGCCGTCGGGCTGCGGGAAGTCCACGCTGCTGCGCCTCATATCCGGCCTGGAGAGCATCAGCACCGGCGACCTCTACTTCGATGGAGAGCGGGTGAACAACGTCCTGCCGTCCAAGCGCGGCATCGCCATGGTGTTCCAGAGCTACGCGCTTTATCCGCACATGACCGTCTACGACAACATGGCCTTCGGCATGAAGCTGGGCGGGTCGAACAAGGCCGACATGGACGCGCGGGTGCGGCGGGCGGCCCAGATGCTCCAAATCGACCACCTTCTCGACCGGCTGCCCAAGCAGCTTTCGGGCGGGCAGCGGCAGCGGGTGGCCATTGGCCGGGCCATCGTGCGCGACCCGCGCGTGTTCCTGTTCGACGAGCCGCTGTCGAACCTCGACGCCGCGCTGCGGGTGCAGACGCGGCTGGAGATCGCCAAGCTGCACCACGACATGCGCGACGTGACGATGATCTACGTGACGCACGATCAGGTGGAGGCAATGACGCTCGCGGACCGGATCTGCGTGCTGCGCGACGGCCTCGTGGAGCAGGTGGGCACGCCGACCGAGCTCTACGACCATCCGAACAGCGTGTTCGTGGCGGGGTTCATCGGCAGCCCCAAGATGAACTTCCTCGACGGCGACTTCGCGCGGGCGCATGGCTGCGCGACGCTGGGCATCCGGTCCGAGCACATCGACCTCGTGCCGCAGGGGGCGGGGATCTGGCAGGGCCAGGTGATCCACGCCGAGGACCTGGGGAGCGACAACTACCTGTTCGTGGAGATCGGCTCCAAGGAGCCGCTGATCGTCCGCCAGCCCGGCAAGGTCGCGGTGCCCGAAGGGGCGACCGTGTCGCTCCAGCCCCGGCCGGGGATGCTGCACCGCTTCGACGAGACAGGGCGGCCGGTGCAGGCGCCGCTCGCGGCGGAGTAGCGCAGGAGCCATAAGTCGCGGGTCACGCCCGCGCGGGCGGCCTTGAACCCGAAGCCCGCCAAGCCCACCCTTGGGGGGCGGCGATCCCTGCCGCGGGAAGCGAGTGGCAGGATGGCCAAGGACCTGATCGACACCACCGAGGGCCAGGCCCCCGCGAAGCCCGACTGGGCGCTCACGCGGCGCGAGCGCGCGGCGGCGGAGCGGGTGAGGCAGGGCCTCCCGTCGCGGCGGCGCTGGCCTTGGGTCGTGGCTCTGCTGGTCGTGCTGGCGGCGGGTGCGGGGGCTTGGATGTGGTGGCAGCGCGTGGCGGCCCCCGAAGCCGTCGCCGCCGCTCCGGCGGCTCCGGTCGCGATGCAGGTCAACGGCGACGAATGGACCGAGGTAGCGCCCCTGACGCTGCGGCGCACCGTCAAGGTCATCGGCCCGCTGGCGCCGGAACGGCGGGCCGACCTGTCCGCCGAGACCGGAGGCCGGGTGGAGTCCGTCGCGGCCCGTCCCGGCGACCGGGTGGAGGCGGGCGCGGTGCTCGTGCAGGTGGACGTGGAGCGGCTGACGCTCGACGTGGAACTGGCCCGCAGCAACGCCGCCGCCACGCGGGCGCAACTGGCGCTGGCCGAGCAGCAGCTCGGGCGGGCCGAGGCGCTGGCCGAGCGTGGCGTGCAGGCCGAATCGACCCTGGCCGAGGCGCGGGCCAACGCCGAGGCGCAGCGCGCCAACCTCCAGGCGCAGGAGGAGCAGGTCCGCTCCGCCGAGCTGGCGCTGGAGGGGGCGACGCTGCGCGCGCCGTTCTCGGGCGTGATCGCGTCGCGCGACGTGGAGCCGGGGCAGGTGGTCGCGGCGGGGACGCCGCTCCTCACGCTGGTGGACCTGTCCCGGATGGAGATGCAGGGCGCGGCCCCCGTCTCGGCCGGAGTGGCGGTCGCAGCGGGGCAGGAGGTCGAGCTGCGGGTGGACGGCCTTCCGGGCCGGACGTTCGTTGGCACCGTGGAGCGCATCGCCCCTGTCGCCGCCGAGGGGACGCGCACCCTGCCGGTCTATGTCGCGGTGGACAACGCCGAAGGGCTGCTGCGCGGCGGGATGTTCGCCACGGGCGAGATCGTCACCGCCGAGGCGGTGGACGTCCTCGCCCTGCCGCGCGACGCGCTGCGCGAGGCCAGCACTGAGAACGAAGGCACCCATGTCCTCGTCATCGAGGGCGACACCCTCGCCCGACGGGACGTGACGGCGGGAGAGGAATGGCCCGGCGGCCTCGTGCGGGTCGAGGGGGTGAGCCCCGGCGACCGCGTGGTGGTCGCGCCGCTGACCGGGCTGGAGCCGGGGCAGGCGGTCGAGCTGGTGGAGTTCTGACGTGTTCCTGACCCGCATCAGCGTGGCCCAGCCGGTCTTCGCCACCATGGTCATGGTGGCGATCATGGTTTTCGGCCTCGTCAGCTTCTCGCGGCTGCCGATCGAGCAGTTCCCCGACGTGGACTTCCCCGTCGTGGCCGCCGTCGTGTCCTACCCCGGAGCGAGCCCGGAGGCCGTCGAGGCCGACGTGATCGAGCCCATCGAGGAGGCGGTCAGCACCATCGCCGGCATCGACGAGGTGCAGGCGACCGCGCAGCCCGGCGCGGCCATCGTCGTGATGTTCTTCGACTTGGAGGTGAACTCCGCCGACGCCGCTCAGGACGTGCGCGACAAGCTCGCCCAGGTCGAGGCCGCCTTTCCCGACGCGGTGGAGGAGCCGCAGATCCTCCGCTTCGACCCGGCCGAGCAGCCCATCGTTTCTCTCGCCGTCACGGGGGCCTTGGAGCCGCGCGAGCTGACCGCGCTGGCCGAGGACGTGATCGCACGCCGGCTGCTGGCGATCCAGGGGGTCGGGCGGGCCTCGGTGGTGGGCGGCACGCCCCGGCAGATCGACGTGCTTCTCGACCCCGACCGCATGAACGCCTTCGGCATCGGGGTGGAGCAGGTGACGCAGGCGCTCCTGACCCAGAACCGCGACAACCCGGCGGGCGACATCGAATCGGCGACGACCGTTCAGAGCGTGACCGTCGAGGGCCGCGTGGAGCGAGCCGAGGACTTCCTCGACCTGACGGTGGGCACTCAGGGCGGACTGCCCGTGCGGCTGGGCGACGTGGCGACGATCCAGAACGCGGCGGCCGAGACCGATTCACTGGCACTCCTTGACGGGCGGCCCGCGCTGGCGGTGGACGTGGTCAAGCAGCAGGGCGCCAACACCGTCGCCGTCGCGCAGGCGATCCGCGCAGTGGTGGAGGAAATGAACGCGAACGACATGCCCGAGGGCGTGCGGATCGAGGTCGTCAGCGACAATGCCGTGGAGGTCGAGGAAAGCTACCTGTCCGTCCAGAACATGCTGGTCGAGGGAGCGATCCTCGCCACGGTGATCGTGTTCCTGTTCCTGAACTCCTGGCGCTCCACGCTCATCACCGGGCTGACGCTGCCGATCTCGGTCATCGGGGCCATGGCGGTGATCTACCCCTTGGGCTTCACGCTCAACATCATGACGCTGCTGGCGCTGTCGCTCGCCATCGGCCTCCTGATCGACGACGCCATCGTGGTGCGCGAGAACATCGTGCGGCACCTGCGGATGGGCAAGACGCACCGCCGCGCGGCGCTGGAAGGGACCGAGGAGATCGGCCTCGCCGTGCTGGCGACCACCCTCTCCATCGTTGCCGTGTTCCTGCCCGTGGCCTTCATGGAAGGGATCATCGGGCGATTCTTCCTGCAGTTCGGGGTGACGGTCTCGGTCGCGGTGCTGATCTCGCTCTTCGTGGCCTTCACGCTCGACCCGATGCTGTCCTCGGTCTGGTACGACCCCTCGGCCGACCCGGACGCGCCCAAGGGGCCGGTCTGGCGGCTGGTGGACCGCTTCGACCGCTTCTTCGAGGCGCTGGGCCGGGCCTATGGCGGCCTCGTGCGGGGGGCCCTGCGGCATCGCCTCCTGACGCTGGGGGTGGCGGGGCTGGCCTTCGTGGGCAGCTTCGCACTGGTGCCGATGGTCGGGACGGAGTTCGCGCCCGCCGTGGACGACGGCCGCTTCCAGGTGGAGATCGAGACGCCCGCCGGATCGTCGCTCGACCGCACCGCAGCCAAGATCCGGCAGGTGGACGCGGTGCTGAAGGAATTTCCGGAGGTGGCGCGGACCTACGCCACCGTGAACTCCGGCACCACGGCGAGCGGGGTGACGCAGGCGACGATCCAGGTGACGATGGTCGCGCAAGCGGAGCGGACGCGGGCGCCCCAGGACATGACCGAGCCCGTGCGCGAGGCGCTGCGGGCGGTGCCGGGGATCGAGGTCACGATCGGCGCGGCGGGGGGCCTGGGCGGCGTCGAGGCGCCGGTGCAGCTCACGCTCTCGGGCGACAGCTTCGTGGAGCTGGAGCGGCTGGCCGCCGACCTCCAGCGCCGGCTGGAGGCGGTCGAGGGGCTCTCCGACGTGACCACCAGCCTTCAGGACGTGGAGCCGGTGCTGGCGGTGCGGCTGAACCGCGAGGCGGCGGACGACCTGGGCGTGAGCTTCGCCACCCTGGGCGATTCGCTCTCGACGCTGCTGGGGGGCACCAACGTCGGCGACTGGACCTCGCCCGACGGCAAGAGCTACGCGGTCAACGTGCAGCTTCCCGAAGCGGCGCGGACCGACGCCGGAGCGCTGGGCGCGCTGCCCATCGCCAGCGCCGGGGGCGCGCTGGTCCGGCTCGATCAGGTGGCGACTCTCGTGCCGTCAGTGGGGCCGTCCGAGATCAACCGAACCGACCTGTCGCGCACGGTGACGGTGACGGCGAACCTCGCCGACGTGACGCTGGGCGAGGTGCTGCCCGCCGTCAACGCCGCGACCGAGGCGCTCGACCTGCCGCCCGGCTACCGGGTGATCCAGGGCGGCGACGCGGAGCAACTGGCCGAGTCCGGAGCTTCGGCGCTGACCGCGCTGGGGCTGGCGGTGGTGTTCATCTACCTTGTGCTCGCCTCGCAGTTCGGCAGTTTCCTTCAGCCGCTCGCCATCATGATGTCGCTGCCCCTGGCCCTGATCGGGGTCCTGGCGGGCCTGCTGATCGGGGGGAGCACGCTCAACATCTTCTCGGCCATCGGTTTCATCATGCTGATGGGACTTGTGGTGAAGAACGCGATTTTGCTGGTGGACAACGCCAACCAGAGGGCGCGCGAGGGCACGAACCTCTACGATGCGCTCGTGCTAGCGGGGCAGACGCGGTTCCGGCCCATCGTGATGACGACGCTGGCGATGATCTTCGGGATGCTGCCGCTGGCGCTGAACCTCCACGGCGGCAGCGGGCAGAACGCCCCCATGGCGCACGCGGTGATCGGAGGGCTGGTGTCCTCGACGCTGCTGACGCTGGTCGTGGTGCCGGTGGCGCTGACCTACATGGACGCGCTGGGCCGTTGGGCGGGGCGTCTGGTCCCCTCGCCCCCCGACCACGGCACGCCGGCGGAGTGATCCCCCTTCCGGTCGGCCCGCCCGGCTGGCACCCTGTCCGAAACAAAGGAGGGACGGGATGGATCAGGGGGTTGGCCTCGGGCTGCCGGGGGAGGGGCTCTTCGTGGGGCGGGTCTGGCGCGGGGGGATCGGCCCCTCGGTCGTGGCGCTGCGCGGGGGCCGCGTAGTGGACATCACCTCGCGCGAGGCCCCGACGCTGAGCGCGCTTCTCGAACGGGACGATGTGGCGGACCACGCGCGCACCGCGCCGGGCGAGGACCTGGGAAGCGCCGAGGAGATCGCCGAGACCAGCCTGGACGCCGCCCGCTCGGGCGACCCCGAGGCGACGCGCCTCCTCGCTCCCGCCGACCTCCAGGCGGTCAAGGCCTGCGGCGTGACCTTCGCCCGGTCGATGATCGAGCGGGTGATCGAGGAGCGCGCGGGCGGCGACCCCTCCCGCGCCGAAGCGATCCGGGCGCGCGTCGGCGCCGTGGTAGGCGAGCGGCTGCGCGACTTGCGTCCGGGGTCCGAGGCGGCAGCCGAGGTCAAGCGCCTGCTCCAGGCCGAGGGGCTCTGGTCGCAATACCTGGAAGTCGGCATCGGCCCGGACGCCGAGGTCTTCACCAAATGCCCGCCCATGGCCGCCGTGGGCTGGGGGGCCGAGGTCGGGCTCCACCCCGTGTCGCGCTGGAACAACCCCGAGCCCGAGGTCGTGCTGGCCTGCGATTCGCGCGGCCGCGTCCGGGGTGTCACGCTCGGCAACGACGTGAACCTGCGCGACGTGGAGGGGCGCTCGGCGCTGCTCCTTGGAAAGGCTAAGGACAACAACGCCTCGGCCGCCCTCGGGCCGTTCGTCCGCCTGCTCGACGACGGCTTCGCGATGGATGCCGTGCGCGGCCTGGAGCTGACGCTAACCGTGGAAGGCGAGGGCGGCTATCGGATGGAGGGCCGGTCGTCGATGAGGGAAATCAGCCGCGACCCGCTCGACCTCGTGGCCCAGGCGCGCGGGCGTCACCACCAGTATCCCGACGGGTTCCTGCTCTACCTCGGCACGCTCTTCGCGCCGGTCGAGGACCGGGATGCGCCCGGCCAGGGCTTCACGCACCACGGGGGCGACCGCGTGACCATCGCCTGCCCGGAACTTGGGGCGCTGGTCAGCGTCGTGGGGTTGTCTACCGAGGTTCCCGAATGGACCTTCGGCGCGGGCGCGCTGATGCGGAACCTCGCGGGGCGGGGACTCCTGTGACCCCCTTGGGGCGGGGCGGCGCATCCCCTACCTTGTCAGGGGCGAAAAAGGGAGGCGCCGCGACATGACCTTGGGCGAGATACTGACCGCGCAGATCTTCGATCCGTTCCGGCTGGGCCTGATCGTGGCCTTGGTCGTGACCATGCTGCGGACCGAGGCCGTGACGGGCCGATGGCTTCCACTGGCGGCGGGCGTGCTGTTCGTGGCCTTCATCATCCCCGCCACCCTCGGCCAGAACGCCGCCGCGCCCTTCTGGCAGCTTGTGGCGGTGGGGGTGCTGGCGAACCTCGTGCTGCTCGCCGTGGTGATGACGATCCGGCACTTTGTCCTTCGCATCATGCCCTGAAAACGCGAACCGCCCCCGGAGAGGAACTCCGGGGGCGGTCGCGTGTAGGCCTAGGGCCAAGAGAGGTCAGTGGTGGACCTTGTGCTCCGGGTCGTCGGTGAACATCGACTTGCTCTGCGTGCCGCCGGGGACAAAGATCGCCCCGATCACCACCGTCGCCGCGGCGACGATGATCGCGTACCAGAGGCCCGAGTAGATGTTGCCCGACTGCGCCGAGATCGCGAAGGCGGTCGCCGGCAGCAGGCCCCCGAACCAGCCGTTGCCGATGTGGTAGGGCAGCGACAGGCCGGAATACCGGATGCGGGTCGGGAACAGCTCACAGAGCATGGCGGCGATGGGGCCGTAGACCATGGTGACGAGCAGGATCAGGTAGGTGAGGATCGCGACGATCGCGAGCTTTTGGCCGGTGAAGATGTCGACGAAGTTGGAGGCCACCGCGACGGTGGCGTTGTCCGCGGCGACCAGCGGGTAGCCGGCGGTGCGGAGCGCGTCGGCCACGCTCGCGTCGAAGGCGGTCTTGGCGGCGGCCAAGTCGGCGCCGGTCAGCGCGCCGGCGTCATAGGACGGGATCACCGCGTCGCCGATCTGGATGGTCGCGGCGGTCGCGGCCGGGTCCTCGACGGTGGTGTAGTTGACCGAGGTCCGGGCAAGCTGGGCCTTGGCGATGTCGCAGGACGAGGTGAACTTGGCCGTGCCCGTCGGGTTGAACTGGAACGAGCAGTCCTCGGGGTTGGTGGTCACCGTCACCGGCGTCTGGTGCGCGGCGTGCAGCGCCGGATTGGCGACGCGGGTCAGCGCCTCGAAGACCGGGAAGTAGGTCAGCGCGGCGATGAGGCAGCCCGCCAGGATGATCGGCTTGCGGCCGATGCGGTCCGACAGCGCGCCGAAGAACAGGAAGCCGCCGGTGCCCAGGATCAGCGACCAGGCCACGAGGACGTTGGCCGTGAAGCTGTCCACCTTGATGACGTTCTGGAGGAAGAACAGCGCGTAGAACTGGCCCGAATACCAGACCACCGCCTGCCCCATGGTCAGGCCGAACAGCGCGATCAGGGCGATCTTGCCGTTCTTCCAGGTGCCGAAGGCTTCCTTGAGCGGGGCCTTGGAGGCGGTGCCCTCCTCCTTCATGGCCTTGAAGGCCGGGGATTCGTGCATCTGGAGCCGGATGTAGAGCGAGATCAGCAGCAGGATGATCGAGCCCAGGAACGGGATGCGCCAGCCCCAGGCATTGAAGGCCTTCTGCATCATCGGCGAGCCGTCGAGGTTGGTCATCGCCGCGCCCGCCGCGTCCAGCACCGGCTGGTCGGGCCAGTTGCCGTTCACGTAGCCCTGCACCGAGATGATGACGACGAGGGACAGCAGCAGCCCCAGCGTCGCGGTCGTCTGGATGAAGGCGGTGTAGTAGCCGCGCCGGCCGATGGGCGCGTGCTCGGCCACGTAGACCGCCGCCCCGCCGTATTCGCCACCGAGCGCGAGGCCCTGCAACATCCGCAGCGCGATCAGGATGATCGGCGCGGCGACGCCCCACTGGTAGTAGTTGGGCAGCAGGCCCACCAGGAAGGTCGAGGCCCCCATGATGAGGATCGTCATCAGGAACGTGTATTTCCGGCCCACGAGGTCGCCCAGCGCCCCGAACACCAGCGCCCCGAAGGGCCGCACGATGAAGCCCGCCGCGAAGGCGAGGAGCGCGAAGACGTTGCGCGTCGCCTCGGGGAAGGGCGTGAAGAACTGCGCGCCGATGATCGCGGCGAGCGAGCCATACAGATAGAAATCATACCATTCGAAGATGGTCCCGGCCGAGGAGGCCATGATGACCTTCTTTTCCTCGGCGGTCATGGGACGCGTGCGGTTCACTCCGCCGGTCCCTGCGTCGATCGATGCCATTCCCTTCCTCCTCTGGGAGCCGGTCGTTGCCGGCGGTCTCTCTCCGCGACGCTTGGCGTGGCTCCGCCCGCCCCTCCTCATGGGAGGGCAGAGCCTCGTCGCGGTTCTCGGGGGTCGCCCGGCCCGGTTGTCCCCGGGCCGGGGCCTTGAGCTCAGTCCTTGCCGCGGTTCATGCGGTTGGCGATCAGGTCGTCCACCACGCCGGGGTCGGCCAGCGTGCTGATGTCGCCCAGGGTGCCGTGGTCGTTCTCGGCGATCTTGCGAAGGATGCGCCGCATGATCTTGCCCGAGCGGGTCTTGGGCAGGCCGGGGGCGAACTGGATGAGGTCCGGCTTGGCGATCGGGCCGATCTCCTGCCGCACCCAGGTCTCCAGTTGCTTGCGCAGCTCCTCGGTGGGCTCCACGCCGCGCATCAGGCTGACATAGGCGTAGATGCCCTGGCCCTTGATGTCGTGCGGGAAGCCCACCACCGCCGCCTCGGCCACGCATTCATGGGCGACGAGGGCCGATTCGATCTCGGCGGTGCCCATGCGGTGCCCGGAGACGTTCAGCACGTCGTCCACGCGGCCGGTGATCCAGTAGTAGCCGTCCTCGTCCCGCCGGCAGCCGTCGCCGGTGAAGTAGAGGCCGGGATACTGCGAGAAGTAGGTGTCCTCGAACCGCGCGTGGTCGCCCCAGACGGTGCGGGCCTGACCGGGCCAGCTATCGGCGATGCAGAGCACCCCTTCCGTCCCCATGTCCTCCTGCACCTGCCCCGTGGCGGCGTCCACCACCACCGGCTTGATGCCCCAGAACGGCGTCGTGGCCGAGCCGGGCTTGAGCGGGGTCCCGTAGGGATGCGGGCAGATCAGGTGGCCGCCGGTCTCGGTCTGCCAGTAGGCGTCGATGACCGGCAGCTTCCCCTTGCCGACGTGCTGGTGATACCAGTTCCAGGCCTCGGGGTTGATGGGCTCGCCGACCGTGCCCAGCATCTTGAGGCTGCTCAGGTCGTGGCCGTCCACCCATTCCGGCCCCTGCGCCATCAGCGACCGGATCGCCGTCGGCGCCGAGTGGAAGTGCGTGACCTTGTGCTTGTCCACCACGTCCCAGAACCGCCCGGCGTCGGGCCAGGTCGGGATGCCCTCGAACATCAGCACGGTCGCGCCGTTCGCCAGCGGCCCATAGACGATGTAGCTGTGCCCGGTGACCCAGCCCACGTCCGCCGTGCACCACCAGATGTCGTCCGGCTGGAAGTCGAAGCAGACCTCGTGCGTCAGCGACGCATAGGCGAGATAGCCGCCCGAGGTGTGGACGACCCCCTTGGGCTTGCCGGTCGAGCCCGAGGTGTAGAGGATGAACAGCGGGTCCTCGGCCCCGATCTCGGCGTAGGAGCAGTAGGACGGCGCCTTGCGCATCTCATCCGTCAGGTCGATGTCGCGGCCCGGCGTCCAGTGGATCTGCCCGCCGGTGTGGCGGATCACCATGCACTTCACCTTGTCCGAGCAGTGGAGAAGCGCGGCGTCGGCGTTGGACTTGAGCGGCGTCGTCTTGCCGCCGCGTGGCGCGAAGTCGGCGGTGATGACCACCTTCGCGTCCGAGTCGTTGATGCGGTTCGCCAGCGAATCCGGCGAGAAGCCCCCGAACACCACCGAATGGATCGCGCCGATGCGGGCGCAGGCCAGCATCGCGAAGGCGGTCTCGGGGATCATCGGCATGTAGATGACCACCCGGTCGCCCTTCTTGACGCCATGCGCCTTGAGGACGTTGGAGATCCGGCAGGTCTCCTCCAGCAGCTCCCGGTAGGTGATGTGGCGCGAGGGCGCCTTGGGGTTGTCGGCCTCCCAGATGATCGCGACCTTGTCCGGGTTGGTGGCCACGTGCCGGTCGATGCAGTTCGCCGAGACGTTCAGCGTGCCGTCCTCGTACCACTTGATCGAGACGTTGCCCTTCTCGAACGAGGTGTTCTTGATCCGGGTCGGCGGGCTGATCCAGGTCAGCCGCCGGGCCTGCTCGCCCCAGAATCGGTCGGGGTCCGCCAGCGAGGCCGTGTAGCTGTCGTAATAGGCTTGCGCCCCGTCCTTCGCCGCGGTCCCGGTTGCCTCCCTGGCCGCATGCAGCTCGTTGTCGAGCATCATGTCCTCCTCCTCGTGCCGGGCCTATGGTCCCAGCTCCAGCCGGGCGCCGCCGCCCGACGCTCCATCCCGAGTCCAGGGATAGGCCTATACACCCCCGCCGTCCCCGTCCGGTTCACCGGCGCCGCAATTTTGTCACTGAATTTGCCATGCCGAACGACGTTCTGTAAAGATGATGTAAAGTCTGCTGGTTCGGTGGCCGGTCACCGCCTGCATGGCGGACATCTCCCCGTCGCCTGTGGACTTCCGCGCCCCGCGACGCGAGATAGCACGTCCAAAGACGGAGGATCGCATCATGGCGGATGGCGAAGTTGTGGGGCCGGCCCAAGGCCGGCACCTGATCGCGGGCGAATGGGTGGCGGGGGAGGGCACGTTCCGATCCTCGCCCTGGACGGGCGAGGGGCGCGACTTCGCCCTGGGCTCGCCCGCCTTGGTGGACCGGGCCGCCCAGGCCGCCGAAGCCGCCTTCCCCGCCTTTTCGGCGCTGACGCGCGAGGCGCGGGCCGCCTTCCTCGAACGCATCGCCCAGGAGATCGAGGCGCGCGGCCCCGCCATCACCGAGATCGGACACCTGGAGACCGGCCTGCCCAGGGCCCGCCTCGAAGGCGAGCGCGGCCGCACCATCGGCCAGCTTCGCCTCTTCGCGTCCCACATCCGCGAGGGCGCCTATCTCGACCGCCGGCACGATGCCGCACTCCCCGACCGCCAGCCGCTGCCCCGCCCGGACCTGAGGCTGGTCCAGCTTCCCATCGGCCCGGTCGCGGTCTTCGGCGCGTCGAACTTCCCGCTGGCCTTCTCGGTCGCGGGCGGCGACACGGCCTCCGCTCTGGCGGCCGGCTGCCCGGTGCTGGTCAAGGGCCACTCCGCCCACCCCGGCACCGGCGAGGTGGTGGCCGAGGCCGTGCTCGCCGCGATCAAGGCACTCGACCTGCCGCGCGGCGTCTTCTCCCTGATCCAGGGCGGCGACCGCAAGACCGGCGAGGCGCTGGTGCAGCACCCTGTCATCCGCGCAGTGGGCTTCACCGGCTCGCTCACCGGGGGCCGTGCGCTCTTCGACCTCTGCGCCCGCCGGCCCGAGCCGATCCCCTTCTTTGGGGAACTCGGCTCCGTCAACCCGATGTTCGTGCTGCCCGAGGCGATGGCCGCGCGCGGCACCCAAATCGCGACCGGCTGGGTCGCCTCGCTCACCATGGGCGCGGGCCAGTTCTGCACCAACCCCGGCATCGCCGTGGCGCTGGACGGGGACGAGGCCGACGCCTTCGCCCGCCACGCGGCCGATGGCCTGGCCACGGTCGGGCCGCAGGTCATGCTGACCGACGGCATCGCCACCGCCTATCGCGAGGGCTCCCAGCGCATCGGCGGCGGGCAGGGCGTCCGTGCGCTCCACGTCTCCGAGCCCTCGGGCCGCAACGCCACGCCCTTCCTCTACGAAGTGACGGGCGAGCACTTCCTGGCCCAGCCCGAGCTCGCGCACGAGGTCTTCGGGCCGCTGGGCCTGCTGGTCCGCGTGACGGGCGAGGATCAGATGCTCGCGGTCGCCGATGCGATGGAGGGCCAGCTCACCGTGACGCTCCAGCTCGACGCGGGCGATCATGCCCTCGCCGGGCGGCTGACGCCGGTCCTGGCGCGCAAGGCGGGGCGGGTGCTGGCGAATGGCTTCCCGACCGGTGTGGAAGTGGCCGACGCCATGGTGCACGGCGGCCCCTATCCGGCCTCGACGAACTTCGGGGCGACCTCGGTGGGCACGCTCTCCATCCGCCGCTGGCTCCGGCCGGTCTGCTTCCAGAACTGGCCCGAGGAGCTGCTGCCCGAGGACCTGCGCGGCTTCTGACCCTCAGGTGACCTTGGCGGCGGCGGCGGTGCGCGACCGGGCCAGCCGCCACTCCAGCGCCGCCACGACCAGCAGCGCCACCGTCGAGCCCCAGCTCAGGAGCAGGGGCTCGACCACCCAGGGCGCGAGCGCCAGCGCCAGCAGCACCACGAGCCCCGCGAGATGCGACAGCGGCAGCCGCCCCGCGACAGCCATCTTGAACAGGAGGTTGCCCAGGAGGAACAGCGCCGGACCGCCCAGGATCGTGGCGGCCACGCCCCAGTCGCTCACGCCCAGGGGGTCGGCCAGCACCTTCTCGTCGCCGACGGCGGTGACGACGATACCGGCGACGATGGGCATGTGCAGGTAGGTATAGGCGATCTGCGCGAGCCGACCGGGCGTCTCCGACCGCTCCAGCGCGCGCTCGCCCCGGCGGGCGCCGGTGTCGAAGTAGATCCACCACATCGTCACCGCCGTCGCCAGCGCCGCCACGAGCCCCGCGAGGTTGGCGGGCGTGAACTCGTGCTCCTCCAGCGTCGCCCCGGTGAGGAGGAGCGATTCGCCCAGCGCGATGATGATGAAGAGCCCGCAGCGCTCGGCGAAGTGCGGCCCTTCCACGTCCCAGTCCTCGGGCGAGGCCCGCCCAAGGCCCGGCAGCCAGAAGCCGATGGAGGGCGACAGGAGCTCGATCCCCACCGCCAGCGTCCAGAGCCCGAAGCGGGCGTCGCCCTCGGCGAAGGCGCCGGCGATCCAGAACGCGCCCGACAGCAGCAGCCAGACCGCCACCCGCTGGAAGTTGATCCGTCCGTCGTGGCGGGCGAGGATCAGCGCCCAGACCATGAAGAAGGACCGCCCGACCTGCATGGCGACATAGGCCAGCGCGAAGGCGAGGCCCCGGTCCTCGAAGGCGCCGGGCAGGGCGATGGACATCATCAGCCCGGCGAGCATCAGCGCGAAGATCAGCAGCCGCACCGGCGTCCGCTCCGGATCGAGCCAGTTGGTGACCCAGGAGGTGTAGATCCACACCCACCACACCGCGAGGAACAGCAGCAGCGCCCGCATCGCCCCTTCGGCGGTGAGGTTGTCGATCAGGTAATGCGAGAGCTGGGTGATCGCGAAGACGAAGACGAGGTCGAAGAACAGCTCGACATAGGTGACCTCGGCGGATTCGTCCCCCTCGCGGTCGCGGAGCCAATGGCGCGATGTCGCCTCGACCATGCTGCTCCCTCCGCCGGCCCTGCCCGACGACCTAGCGCGGCGGCGGGAAAGGCGAGCGCCGTCGCGCCTTCCATCCCGGGTCGGAAGTCCGATGCTGGCCCAGACCCAGGCGACGACCGCCGCCAGCCCCGGCCAGGACGGAATGCGAGCCGCCGATACCCGTCCGCCAGACGTGCTCAAATGGCTCGCGGCACCGACATGGACAGCCACTACTCGGGCGTGCATGGCCGACACGGCTTCGGTTCCGGCTACGATGCGTTGCGTCGCCGGCTGATCGGCAGGCTTTCATTCGCAGTCTCAACGCTGCCTGCCACTGCCCGGCAACCATGCCCGGCGCATCCGGGCGGCGGGCGGTTGCCGCCTGCCGGCTCGGTGGGGGCGGTCCGTCCTCGACATCGCGTGTCCGCTCCTGGGGGCTTGCCGGGCCACCAAGGCCACGCGACGCTTGCAGGTGCGTCCACCCGACCAATTCCCGGCGCGCGGGCGGCCGAACCGCGATCCGGCTGCCGGTCTCCAAGCCCCGTCGCGGCCCGTCCAGACACTACCGTTCTCCGTCCCAACCGTCGCCGGGCCACGGGACCTCGAACATGCGCCATGGAACGGGCGGCTCGCCGGCCGACGCCGCGCTCGGACCGCAGCCCGCGCCACCGAGGCGACCCGCCACCGGCCCGGCCGCAGAGCGGCCGACCCAAGTCGCACGGTCTCCCCCGCCCGGTCCTCGAAGGCTCCTCCTCCCGATCCCACCGCTGCCCCGGCAGTACCGTCGCCAAGATCGCTCCCGGACCCAACCGCCGCTCGATCCGCGCGATGGACCGGCTCGCGGCCTGTCGCATCCTCGCCATTCGGGCCTCTCCCTTCGGCAGGCCCACGGACGGGACTTGCAGGCACCACCGCGGCCCGATCACGCCTGACCGCGCACCGTAGGCGGCCATTCCCCTAACCTCCAGCCCCGTCACCTATTATCCGAGCTCTCGTGCTCCGCGACAGGGACCGCCTCTGGCGACGCCTCACCCCCCAATTGCACCCTGCCGCGCGACATTCCGTCAGAGGGCTCACCGAACCCCGGACACCCTCGGCGATCGGATTGGCGCAGGGCGGGTGGCTTGGGCGAACGATCGCAGGACCGGTTCCCGCCGTCCGGCCTTCTGCCAAGGCCGAGTCCCGACGCGTGCGCCGATTTGCCAAGTTTGACGAAGGCCCTCGACCTCCATTGTCCCGCGCCCCAGCCGACTCGTCGCGATGCCCGTCCGAGCGCCGAAGCGGGAACCGGGCCGCAGCCCGACAGGACGGCGGGACGCCTGAGTTGAAGGTCCGATGCCGCGCCGGAGCCTCCAGTCGGTTCGCCGCTCCCTTCCACGGAACTTGCGACATCCCCTGCATCCATGAGGCAACCTACGGCGGGACGCCGAGTCGCGGTCCTTGTCCCGGCGGGTCGAGAGCCAGCCCACCGCGGGCCCGAACGAACCAAAGGTGCGACCCCAGGCCCGCATTCGGCTCAGGCCGCCCCCGCGCTCGTCTCCGGCAGGTCGTTGAAGGCGTCGGCCCAGGCGGGCAGGAAATCGCCGAAGGCCGCCCCGAACGCCTCGATGGCGGAGGTGGCCGGGACGAGAAGGTTTGGGTCCGAAAAGTTCCGCAGCTCCGCCTCGATCACGATTGTTTCCGGGCTGTCCGCGAAGCTCCCGTCATCATCCGAGAGCACGAAGGCGCCCAGGTCGCCGTCGAAGTTCGTGCGCCCCCAGGGGTTGCCGAACATGAGCATCTGAGAGCCGAATCCCGTGCCGCCCACGACTCCCAGGTCGTCCATGTGCGCCCGGAGCAGCCCGTCTACCCAGATGTCCAGGTCCCCTTCATGCAGGTCGATCACCACGTCGTGCCACACGTCGGCGGTCGCGTTCAGCGCGGCTCCGACCGTTGTGACGACGGCAGTGGCCTCATCGTCCCGCATCACTTGGAACACCAGTTCGCCCGCCGTGTTCACCGCGGCGATGAAGCTGCCATGGAGCCGGAACAGCTCGCCCGAGGCCCCGGCCCGGTCGGCGTCCAGGCTGAAGGCGATCGTCATGTCGTCGCTGCCCACCACGTCGGCCACGTGCTCGCGCTCGACCGCGACCGTCGTGCCCGTCGCGCCGAGCTGGAGCCCGTCCGCCGTGATCTGCGCCACCGCGCCGAGCGCGCTCTCGATGCCCGCCTCGGTCGCGACGAAGCCCGTGCTTCCCAGCCGAAGGAGTTCGGGTTCCCGGACCACGATGTCGAGCTGCTCCGTGGCCGACGATCCGTCGGGCAGCGTGACCGTGAGGACGGCGGCGTAGGTGCCGCCCTGCGTGTAGGAATGGGCGACCTTCACGCCTTCGGCCGTGGTGCCGTCGCCGAAGGTCCAGTGAAAGCTCGTGCCCGCCGGGAGGTAGCCGGCGCCATAGGACGAGACCGAGGCGTCGAAGACCCGCGTGGCGGCATCGGGCGCCGAAAGGTGGAACAGGGGCGTGAGGCCGAGGCCCGCCGCGCTGGTGGCGGAGGAGCCGACGCCCGTGGCTGCGATCTCGCCGCCCGGCAGCGCGACGAGCCGCAGGTCGGCGTCGTTCGCCAGGGTCGAGGCGATGAACAGGTCGCCGTACCAGCCCTCGGCGAGGGGGTTCTGGTCCTGTACCGTCATGTTGTCGCGCACCGTCCAGGTCGGGAAGTCGGTCGCGGAACGGATGCCTCCCGAGAGGTTGCCCTCGATGAGAACATCGGTCGAGGCGGCGGCCACGCTGATCCGGGGGATCTCCACGCTGGGGTCCTGCCCGTCCGCCAGCCGCCCGTCGGCGTGGAGCACGGAGTTGTCCCGGATCGTCAGGCCCAGCGTCTCGCCGACAGAGATGCCGTGGAGATGGGCGTTGATGATCGTGTTGTTCTCGATGAGCACGTTGCGATAGAACAGCTCCTCGCCCGCCCGCCCGGAGTCGACCTCCTCGTTCCGCATGAAGATGGACTGCGTGCTGTCGCCCAGTCCGATGTCGAGGAGGTTGTCGCGGATGACGATGTCGCGGCTGGCCTCGCTCGTGCCTGTCGTCCAGAACTGGATCATGTCGCGATGGTCGCCCGACAGCAGCGACGCCTGGAAGTCGTGGATGTAGTTGCCCTCAATGGTGACGCCCTGGACATCGGCGAAGTTCATCCCGTCCATGCGGATCGAATGAATATCGTTATCCTTGACGAGGATGTCGCTCGAGTTGCCCACCACCAACGCGCGATAGAACACGCGGAACTCGTTCCCCTCGATGGTGACTCCGCTGCTGTTCGAGACGCTCAGGCCCCTCGCGGTGCCGTAGCCGTCGCTCACCGACGACACGCCCTGCGCCACGTCCCCGTCGAACACGGAGTTGACGATGGCGATGTTCGTCGAACCGGACACCGCGAACGGAGATGAAAAGGCCGGATCCCCCGAGCTGAACGTGTAGTCGAACAGGAGCCCATCGAGCCTGAGATTCGACACGCCATGCAGGCCGAGGCCGGAGAAGCTCGCCGGATCGGCCGGGTCCGCCGACGCGATGGTGACGGCCGGGCTGGGCGACGCGAAATTCGAGGAACGCAGGGCCAGATCGCCGTAATCCCCGGGCGCGAGCAGGATCGTTTCGCCTCCCGTTGCCCGCGCCAGGGCGGAACTGAGTTCCTGCTGCGTGGAAACTGTGATGGTCGTCGCGGTCATGCCTGATCCTTCTCCGGGAAAGCTGCCCCAGCCGGCGCGGAGGGCGGCGCCATGGGGGCAGATTACAGCCGCACCGCGCGCGCCGTAACCGGCAAGTTCCAGCAATTTAAGGAAATAGTCTTTCCACGATGGCAACCGTCCCGGGGCCGGGCACCCGCGCCGCGCCCGAACCGGGGAACGCAAGGCTCTAGCCCGCATGGAGGCTGCGACGGGCTGGAATCGCGCAATTCCGGAAACGCGCGGCCCCATTTCATTTCGGCGGGGCGGCATTGCGTCGCCGCCACAGGCCGTCGCCCTTGCCGCGCCGGGCCGTTCCCGGCGCGCGGGCCCGGTGCTAGCGTCCGGAGCCGGGAGATCGGAATCGCTCGATGGAGACTCGCATGACGTGCCGCGATCCTCAGGCTCCGGCCCGCCCCGCCCGGCGGACCGCCCTTCGCCTCCTCGCCGGCGGGGCGGCCCTGCCGGTGCTCGGCGGCTGCGCGGGCCGCTACGAGGCCCTGCCGTCGCCCTGGCGGCCGGGCAGCCGCCTCGACGGCCTGATCCCGGCGACGGACACCTATCTCGACATCACCAACGCCAACACCCACGAGCATCTGGCGCTCCGCTTCGCGGACGACGGGCGCTACGACGGCCGGGCGATCCGCGCTCTCGACTGGATGTTCCGCGACTGGCGCGAGAACCGGCACCCCGAGATCGACCCGCGCCTCTACTGGGCCCTGGCCGCGCTCTCGACCGCCGCGCGCCAGGACGGCCATTCCGGCCGGATCGAGCTGCTGTCGGGCTTCCGCACCCGGCGCACCAACGCCATGCTCCAGCGGCAGGGCGGCGGGGCGGCGTCCAACAGCTATCACACGCGCCGCCGCGCCTCCGACATCCGGCTTGAGGGCGTCCCGATGGAGCAGGTGGCCGACTACGCCGAATGGCTGCAGGTCGGCGGTGTCGGACGCTACCACGAGCGCGCGTTCACCCACATCGACACGGGCCCGCTGCGGACCTGGAGCGCCTGAGGCCGCGCCGCCTAGCCCCGCCTCGGGGTGGCGGCGATGAAGGCGTCGAGCTCCGCCCGCGTCCCGGCGCCGCCCATCGGCCCCAGGACCGTGACGTTCCGGGCGCCCGCCGCGCTGGCATAAAGCAGGGCCCGTTCGGGGATCAGGCCGAGCCGGCGGACGGCCACGAAGGCGCCGCCGAAGCAGTCGCCCGCGCCGGTGGGATCGACCTCCGGCACGTCGAAGGCCGGTGCGTCGTGGCGCGATCCGTCCGAGCCGAACCAGGTGGCCCCCTCCCGCCCGCGCTTGAGCGCCACCTCGCCCACCCCGCGCGCGAAGAGCGCCGCCAGAGCGGCGTCCTCGTCCCCGGCGCCGGCCGCGACGAGAAGCTCCTCCCCCGACGGCAGCAGCAGGTCGGCCCGGTCGATCACCCGGTCGAGCCTCGCCCGCGCCTCGCCGTCCCCGGCAAGCTCCTTGCGGAGGTTGGGGTCGAGCGACACGCTGCCGCCCCGGTCGCGGACCGCATCCAGCGCGTGATCGAGCAGCGGCCGGAGCCCGGGGATGGCGAAGGCGCTGCCCATGACGTGGAGGTGGCCCGCGCGGGCGATCAGCCGCCGCGCCGGCTCGTCGAGGCTCACCAGGGCGGCGGCCGACCGCGCGATGTTGAAGACGAAGTCGCGCGATCCATCGTCGCGGTAGCGCACGAAGGCGGTGCCGGTCGGGGCGTCGGGCCAGGCGCGGACCGCCGACACGTCCACCCCGTCCGCCGCGAGCCGCCGCAGGCAGAGCCGCCCGAAGTCGTCGTCGCCCACCGCCGCCACGAGGCCCGCCGTGCCGCCCATCCGCGCGCACTGGTCGGCGAAGATCGCCGGGGCGCCGCTCGGGAAGGGGCCCACGAGCGGCATCGGCTCCGGGAAGCCCGGCCCGCGCGTCGTGGCCATGATCTCCACCAGGATCTCGCCGATGACCACCGTCGGCCCGGCCGCGTCCGGCGCGAGCCCGCCGCGACGCCCGTCCGACGCCGCTCCGCCCTTCGTCGTCACGCCCGCCCCTCCCATCCCGGTCCCGCGCCACTCTAGGCCCGCCGGCGTCCCGAGGGCCAGCCCGCGCCCGCCCGCCGCCGCCGCGCGGATTCCTGCCGGCCTCCCGTTCCGTCCCCATGCCCCGTTAAGACGCCCTTAACCGAGATGGCGCAAACCTCGACTCATTCCTGCAACTTCCATCAAGGAAGAAGAACATGACGAGGCTGGACGAGCTTGACACCCTGCACCGGCAAGGCAGCGCCTATGCCCTGATCGCGGCGCGCACCGGATTCTCCGGGACCGCCCGCGCCCTGGAGGCGATGCTGCGCGCCATCGAGGCCGAACGGGCCCTGATCCTGAGCCAGGACGCCCTGGCGGACGGCAGCGCCCAGGAACCCGCGCGCCCCAAGGCCGGGCACGCCACCGCATGAGGAGGTCCTCATGCGCCCAGACCGGAGAGACGACATGACATTGGCCGACCACGTGGGGCAGTTCATCGACCAGGCCCGCGCCTACCAGCAGCGCCACGGCACGCGCGCCCTCGACCACGCGCTCCGCCGGCTGGAGCGGGCCGCGGCCGAGCTCGACGGCGACGGGCCGCCGGCGGGCTCGCTGGCGCAGGTGCTCACCTTCAACGCCAGCCGCCGCCGGCAGGAGCGCGCCACCGCGCCGTCCCGGCCCGAGGCCGTTCGCCGCGAGACCGGGGTCTGAGCCGCGGGCCGCGCGCTCAATAAAGGTGCAAGGCCGCCGGCAGGACATCGGGACGGCGCTCGCCGCGCAGCACGCGGTCGACGGCCTGCATGGCCGAGGCGAGGGCAAAGTCGCTGAACGGCTTGTGGAGGCAGCCCAGCGCCAGCGCGCGACCAGCCTCGGCAGGGCAGTTGCCGGTCGCGAAGAGCACGGGCAGGTCGCGCGCGCGCAGCGCCGCCGCCACCTCGATCCCGCTGCCGCCCGCCCCGAGCCGCACGTCCACGAGCGCGAGGTCGGGCCGCCCCGCCTCCGCCTCGCGCAGCGCCGAAGGCAGGTCGTCGGCCGAGCCCACCGGCTCGTGGCCGGCCATCGCCAGCATGGCTTCCAGCTCCAAGGCCACCAGGGCCTCGTCCTCGACGATCAGCACCCGCAACGGGCTCTCCCTTCCTATGGGCTTCCCGCCCCGTCCGGCTCCGGCTGGGCCAGGTGCCGGGCCGGCAGGCGGATGACGAACCGCGCCCCGGGCGCGTCGCCCGCCAATTCCAGCTCGCCCCGGACCTGCCGCACCAGGGCGGTGACGATCTTCATCCCCAGGCCACCCGACCGCGCAGGGTCGAAGCCCTCCGGCAGGCCAACGCCGTCGTCGGCCACTTCGATCCGCGCCCCCTCGGGGCCCTGCCGCAACGTCACCTCGACCCGCCCGCCGGCCCGGTCGCGGAAGGCGTATTTCACCGCGTTGGTGATGATCTCGCTGACCGCCAGCGCCAGGGGCACCGCCTGCTGCAACGGCACCACCACGCCCGCCTCGACCTCGGCCGCCAGCGTCACCCGCCCCGAGGGGTCGAGCGAGCGCAGCGTCTCCTCGGCGAGGTCGCGCAGGTAGTCGCCGAAGTCCACCCGGTCGTGCTGGCTGGTCGAATAGAGCCGCTGGTGCAGGCTCGCCACCACCGACAGCCGCCCGCGCGCCTCCATCAGCGCCTGACGGAGCTGCGGGTCTCGCGCCTGCCCCGCCTGGAGCATCAGCAGCGAGGTCACGAGCTGGAGGCTGTTCTTGACGCGGTGGTTCACCTCCTGGAGCAGCACCTCCTTGACCGCCAGCGCCTCGGCCAGCTCGGCCTCGATGCGCTTGCGGTCCTCGATGTCGGTGCAGGTGCCCATCCAGCGCCGGATCGCTCCCGCCTCGTCGCGGACGGGCAGGGCGCGGCCCAGCACCCAGCGGAAGGCGCCGCCTCGATGGCGCAGCCGGTATTCGATCTCGTAGAGCTCCCCCGTGGCGAGGCAGCGTCGCCACAGCGCCCCGGCCCGCTCCCGGTCCTCGGGGTGGAAGGCCTCCGCCCAGCCCGCGCCGTCGGTCGAGCCCGGGGCGACGCCGGTGAACTCGTACCAGCGGTCGTTGAAGTAATCGTGATGCCCGTCGGCGCGGGTGGACCAGACCATCTGCGGCATGGCGTTGGCGATGGTGCGGAACCGCGCCTCCGATTCGGCCAGCGCCTCGCGGGCGGCGCGCTCCTCGCCGATGCCGCGCACCTCGATGATGGTGCCGACCGTGCGCGACGCCTCGTCCCGGATGGGCGAGGCGGTGAAGGCCACCGGATAGAACCGCCCGTCCCGGTGGACGAAGACCTCCTCGCCCTGGGTCTGGTTGTTCTCGGGGAAGGCCCGGTCGATGGGGCAGTCCTCCAGCGCGTAGGGCCGGCCGTCGGGATGCGTGTGGTGGATCACGTCGTGCAGCGGCCGCCCCTGCATCTCCTCCAGGCGGTAGCCGGTCAGCCTCTCGGCGGCGGCGTTGGCGAAGACGCAATGCTGCCGCTCGTCCATGACGAAGACCGCCATCATCGTGTTGGCCAGCACCGCGTCGAGCCGCCGCGAGGTCTCGCGCAGGCGGGACTCGCTCGCGGCCTGGGCCTCGCGCGCCCGCTCGCGGTCGGTCACGTCCCGGTAGAACACCGCGAGGTCGTCGCCCACCGGGTAGGCCCGCACCTCCAGCCACACGTCGTGGGCGTCCGATCGGTGCTGGTAGACCGCCTCCACGGGCCGCCGCTCGGCCATCGCGGCCTGATACAGCGGCCAGGTCGGCAGCGCCTCCGACTCGGGCCAGACCTCCAGCAGGTGGCGGCCCAGGATCGCCTCGGCGGGGCGGCCGTCGATCCGCAGCCCCTCGGCGTTGATCTGCTTGACGCGGAAGCCCTCGTCCATGACGAGGAACCCCTCGTCCATGTTCTCCACCACCGTCGCCGCCTCGCGCAGCCGCTCCTCGGCGCGGCGCTCCTCGGTGATGTCGCGCGAGATCGACAGGAGCTTCTCGGGCCGCCCGTCCGCGCCCAGGATCGGCGTCACCACCACGTCCCAGTGCTTGGGCGTGCCCTTGGCCGTGGGCGCCGGCCCCCGGAACCGCCCCGTCCGCCCCTGCCGGGCCTCCTCCAGCGCCGCGAGGGCGTCGTCGCGGGCCTCGCCCTCCCAGTAGTCCGGCCAGAACGACCCGCGCAGCGCCGCGAAGTCGTCCACCTCCATGACCCGCATCCCGCCGCTGCTCATGCTCTCCAGCCGGCCGCCCAGCGACAGCACCTTGATGCAGTCGCCCGAGCTGTCGAGCACGCGGCGGTTGAACTCCAGCGCCGCGCGCAGCGCCTCCTCGGCCTTCTTGGCCTGCGTGATCTCGGCGGTGACGCCCACCAGGCCCACCACCTCCCCCGCGTCGTCGCGCATCGGCGACTTGGTGGAGCGGAAGGTCCGCGTCACCCCGTCGGGCGAGGTGAAGCGCTCCTCGACGACCCGGGTCTCGCCGGCGGCGATCACCCCGGCGTCGGCGGCGAGGATGGCCTCGGTCTCGGCGGGGTTGTCGTGGAACTCCGCCTCCGTGCGCCCCAGCACCTCCGACGCGGGCCGCCCGATCACACGCAGCGTCGCCGGGTTGGCGTACAGGAGCCGCCCCTGCCGGTCCTTGACGTAGATGAGGTCGGGCGTCGTCTCGCCCACCGCCGACAGCAGCGCCGCCGCCCGCGCGCGCTCCTCCTCGGCGCGCGTCTGCACCGAGATGTCCACGAAGGTCACGAGCACGCCGTCCGCCCGTCCCTCGCCGTCGCGGTAGGGCAGGACGCGGCGCAGGAACCAGCGCCCGTCGGCGTGGCGCGCGACGTGCTCCAGTGGCCTGTCGAGCCCCGCCACGTCCGCGAAGCCCGGCACGTCCGGCAGGTCACGGAGCCGGCTGCGAAGCTCCTCCAGCGGGCGGCCGAGGTCGCTCGGGCGCAGGTTGTAGATCTCGGCGGCGGCCGGCGTGAAGCTGCGGACCAGCCCCTCGCGGTCGAGGAACACCGTCGCGATCCGCGTGGAGCGCAGCAGGTTCTCCAGGTCGGCGTTGACCTGCTCCAGCCGCCGGTTGGCGGCCTGCACCTCCTCCTTCGAGGATTCCATCTCCTCGTTGGCGGACTGCAGCTCCTCGTTCATCGACAGGAGCTCCTCGTTCGAGGACTTCAGCTCCTCGTTCGCGGCCTCCTGGTCCTGCGCGGCGCGCTCCAGCTCCTCCCGCGTGCGGGCCAGCTCGCGCTCCAGCGCCTCGATCATCGCCTCGGCGTCGGGCCGCGCGGCGGCGGCCTCGCCGGGCGCGCGGGGCAGGGGGCCGCCCAGGTCCTCGAAGACGATGAGGTGCAGCCCCTCGCCGTGGCCCAGCTCCGGCATCGGCTGCACCGTGAGGCGCACCCGCGCCGAGCCCTCCAGCGTCTGCACCGCCGGCAGCTCGCGCACCACCGTGCGCCGCCGCTGCGCCGATTCCGTCAGGGCCGATCGCAGCCCCGCCGACAGCCCGCGCCGCGCCATGCGGGTGATGCTCTGCGAGAAGCTGCCCACCGGCGGCCGCAGGTAATGCTCCACGCCCTCGGACAGGTGAACGACCTGCCCCTGGTCGCCGACGATGGCGTAGCGCGGCGCGAACTCGGTCAGCAGGATGCGCTGCGCGATGGCGCCCAGGTCGGGCTCGCCCATGGTCCCGGCCAGCGTCTCGCCGCCCCGGAACCCCGGCAGTCCCTGGCCGCCGAACTCGCGCAGGCCGCCGGGCGGCACGCCCCGCGCCTCCTTGCGCTGCGCCAGCCGCGCCCGCGCGTCCACGGCCCGGAACAGCTCCCCGTGCCCGCCCAGGCTCTCGGAGGAGCCCAGGAACAGGTAGCCGCCGGGCTTGAGCGCGTAGTGGAACACCGGGAACAGCTTCTTCTGGAGATGCGGCCCCAGGTAGATCAGCAGGTTGCGGCACGAGATGAGGTCCAGCCGCGAGAAGGGCGGGTCCGACACCAGGTTGTGCGCCGTGAACAGGCACATCTCGCGCAGCTCGGGCGTCACCTGGTAGCGCCGGCCCTTGCGGACGAAGAACCGCCCGAGCCGCTCGGGCCCCACCTGCGCCGCGATCCCCTGCGGGTAGCTGCCGCGCCGGGCGGCGGCCAGCGCCCGCTCGTCGATGTCGGTGGCGAAGATCTGCACGCGCGGCGGGCTCTCCAGCCCGTCCATCGCCTCGCGCGCCAGCATGGCGATGGAATAGGCCTCCTCGCCGGTGGCGCAGCCGGGCACCCAGATCCGCAGCTCGTCCGAGCGCGCGCGCCCCGAGAGCAGCGGCCGCAGCGCCCGCGCCGCCAGCGCCTCGAAGGCCTCGGGGTCGCGCAGGAAGCTCGTGACCCCGATCAGCAGCTCGCGGAACAGGGTCCGCGCCTCGGCCTCCTCCGCCTCCAGCCGGTCGAGGTAGTCGCCGATCCCGGCCACCTGGAGCACCTGCATCCGCCGCTCCAGCCGCCGGACCAGCGTCGTCGGCTTGTAGTGCCGGAAGTCGTTGCCGGTGACGCGCTTCAGCACGTCGCAGACCTGCGGCAGGCTCGCGTGGATCTCGCGGTGGCGCGCGACCCGCTCGGCCCCGTCGGGGAGCCGGCCCACGTGCTCGGCATGGCCCAGCAGCGCGCGGGCGAGGTCGGCGGGCGCCAGCACGTGGTCGCAGATCCCGCCCGAGGCCGCGCTCTCGGGCATCTCCCCCTGGGCGGCGGTCTCGGGGGCCTGCGCCATGGCAAGGCCGCCGGCCGCCCGGATCGCCTCCAGCCCCAGCGCCCCGTCCGAGCCGAATCCCGACAGCACGATCCCCACCGCGCAGGGCCCCGCGTCGGCGGCGAGCGACTGGAAGAACCGGTCGATGGCCGTGCGCCGCTCCACCGCGCCGCGCGCCGGGCGCGGCGCGAACCGCCCCTTCCGCAGCCGGAGCACCTGCCCGGCGGGCGCCAGGAACAGCCGTCCCGGCGCGACCGGGGCGCCCGGCGCCGCCATCTCGACGGGCAGGGGGCTCAGGGGCCGCACCGCGTCGAGCAGGAGCCCGTCCTCGCCCGCGCCCATGTGCTGCACCAGCACGAAGGTCATCCCGCTCGCCGCCGGCACCTCGGCCAGCAGGGCGCGCAACGCCTGCAACCCGCCCGCCGAGGCGCCGATCGCCACGATCAGGTGCCGCCCCGCCGGGGCGGTCGCGGTCGCGCGGTCGGGAACGGGGACATTCATGCGCGCAACCCTAGCACGGTTCGATTCCGGGGAACAATCGGCGCGGCCGGCGGGGGGGCCCGGCCCGGCCCCGCGCGCTCACGCCCGCCTCGGTCCGTCCAGGTCGGACAGCGCCCGCGCCAGCAGGTCCTCCCGGAAGGGCTTCTCCAGCACCGCCAGCGCCGGGGTCGGCCGGGGCACCAGCCGCGCCTCGCCCGAGACGATGATCGACGGGATGCCCCGCTCGGCCAGCGCCGCGACCAGCCCCAGCCCCGTGCGCCCGTCGATCAGCGTCAGGTCCACCGTCACGAGGTCGGGCCGCCGCTCCTCGCAGCGGCTCAGGCACTGCGCGGCGCTCGCCACCGTCCCCAGGACCGCGTGGCCGAGCTCCTCCAGCGTCCAGGCGAGGTCCATGGCGATGATCGGGTCGTCCTCGCAGATCAGGATGTTCATCGGGCCCCTGCATGATCGACCCGGCGGGCCACGGACCCGAGTTATACCCCCGGTTGCATCGAGGGCAAGTTCCACCCGCCATTCAGCGCGCCGCCGGGCCGGCGTCCCCTTCCGCCTCCACGACGATCCGGGGGACGAAGCGCAGCCGGTCGAGAGGGGTCGGGCGGCCCACGGGCACGAGCCGCGCCGTCACCGCCTCCTCGCCATAGACCAGCGCGCGCACCGTCGCCCCATCCACGAGGGCGCGCAGCTCGGCGCACATCCCGGCGTTGGCGGGCAGGTCCAAGCGGTAGTCGTAGGCCTCCACCAGCCCCAGGACCTCGCCCCGCGCGCGCCGGGCGGCGATCTCGGCCGCCAGCGCCAGGACGGCGGGCGTGGCGAGGCGGAACTCGCCCACGAACACGGCGTCGAACCGGCGCGGGACCGGGTCGGGCGGATGCGGGAGCATCATCGGGGCCACGCCGAAGGGCCGCTCGCCGGGCCGGCCCGAATAGCGCAGCGACCGCGCGTGGACGTGGTGGTGGCGCTGCGCGTCGAAGTAGTCCCGCCGCACGCCGTAATAGTGGAAGCCGCCGTCGATCCCCTTCACCGCGTCGCCGGTGACCGAGGTGGCGGCGTCGCGCTGGAAGGACAGCGGCCCGGTCGGCAGCTTGCGGAAGGCCCCGCCGCCCCAGACGCGCTGGACGCGGCGGATCAGCTCGTTGTCGGCCCCGAAGCGCACGGTGTCCCAGTAGCCCAGCGCCTCGCGCACGGGGGCGCGGCGGAACAGGAAGGACGAGGTGTTGAAGGTCACGAAGCCGCCGCCGCCCCGCAGCTTGCGGAAGCTCAGGTCGTCCAGCACCCGCGCCTGCTCCGAGGTGCAGCCCATCACCCGGGGGGTCTCCAGCAGGAACCGCGCCTGCGTCTCGATCTTGGCGGGGTGCGACCAGTCGTCGGCGTCGTGGATGGTGACCAGCTCGCCCGTCGCCTCGTCGAGCCCGCGGTTGCGCGCGATGTAGGCCCCGCCGTTGCGCTCCAGGCGGATCAGCCGGATGCGGGGGTCCTCGGCGGCGTGGGCCCGCACCACGCGGGCCATCGCGTCCGTCGGGCTCGCGTCGTCGAGCACCAGGATCTCCAGGTCGGCCCAGGTCTGGGCGCGCAGCGACCGCAGGGCGGTGCCGATGGTCGCCGCCGCCTCGTAGGCCGCCATCAGCACGGTGACGCGCGGCCCGTCCCGCCCGGCCGAGCCCGGCGCGGGACCCGGGGCCGCCAGCCGGTCGTAGGCCGGCAGCCCCGGCGCCTCGGGCAGCAGGGCCAGCGGCGCGATCCCGTGCCGCGCCAGCGCGGCGTTGATGACCTCCACCCGCGCCTCGGGGCCGGGCTGGAAGTTGGACCAGGCGAGGAGCGCGTCCACGCCCACCTCGCCCGCCGCCTCCGCCCGTTCCAGGGCGGCGCGGCCCGCCTCGGCGTCGCCCAGGCCGTGCAGCGCCAGCAGCTCCACCGACAGGAGCTGGCGGCGCAGGTCGGCGGGCGCTCCCTGCCTGCGGGCCGCCGCCACAAGGCCGAGGCTGTCGCGGAAGCCGTCCGCCGTGCCCCGCCGCAGGTGCCAGACCGCCAGCTCCCGCCCCGCCAGCGCCCGGTCGAGGGGGCGGCGCCCGGAGCGCAGCACGGCTTCCAGGTCGGCCAGGGGCTCCTCGGTGAAGCCCAGGCTGAACAGCTTGGCGCGCAGCAGGTCGATGCGGCGGCGCGACCGGCTGTCGCGGTCGAGGAGGTCCAGGGTCCGCCGCAGGGCGGCGCGCGCCCGGGTCCGCAGCAGCAGGCGGCGCACGAAGGCCGGGCGGGAGGAGGGGGCAAGCCAGGAGGTCACGGGTCGGGAGGCGTCCTTCGGGCCACGGCGGGGCCATCGGGCGTCCTGTGCCGCATTCCGGGGCCCGACCGCAATCCGAAACTTGGCCCGCGTCCGCCCGCCCGGCTGCCGCCCCCGCCACCTCCCCCCTCCGCCGCCGTCGTGGGCGTCGCCGCCGTGGTCAGGCCCAGCCGCCGGGGCCGGGGCCGGAACCGGGGCCGGGGACGGGGCGCGGGGCGGTGTCCGTCCCAGCCTCCCCGGCCAGGGCCTCGGCCAGGAAGCGGACCACCGCCGCCACGCCCCGGGGCGGGATGGCATGGCCCACGCCCGGATAGGTGGCCACCCGCACCGCCAGCCCCGCGCCCTCCAGCGCCGCCGCCGCGCGCCCCGCGTCCGCCACCGGCACCACCGGGTCCGCCTCCCCATGGAGGAGCAGGACGCGCGTCCCGCCCGGCGGCCGCATCGGCGCCGGGATCGACCAGCGCCCCGCGATCGCCGCCAGCGCCGCCACCGGCCAGCGTCCCGAGGCCACCGCGTCCAGCGCCATCGTCCCCCCTTGCGAGAACCCCACCAGCGCCACCCGCCCCAGGCTCCCCGACATCCCTTCCGCCGCCACGATCCCCCCGATGGCCCGGTCCAGGCCCGCCCGCGCCGCCCGCACCCGCGCGGGCCGCTCCTCCTCGGCGACCGCCGTCAGGCTGAACCACTGCCGCGTCCCCGCGTCCCAGTCGCAGGGCTCCGGCGCGTCGGGGCAGGCGGTCCGCGCGCCGGGCAGGCCCCGCGCGATGGCCCGCGCCAGCGGCTCCAGGTCGCGCCCCCGCGCGCCCACCCCATGCAGCAGCACCACCAGCGGCCCCGCGTCCATCCCATGCCCTCCACGTCGAAGCCGTTAGAATGCCGGACAATCCCCTCGCGTCAATCGCGGGCGCAGGGCGTCTGGCGCGTTGACCTGCGGCGCGGGGCCGATAGATTTCCCCCAAGGGGAGGGACCCCGCCGCGCGCCCCGCAACGGGACGGACACGCGGGGGGCCGCAGGGGGACGCCGAATGGCGGCCCGAAGGGGGGAAACGGAGGATGCCGCAGCACGGGCCTCAGCTCGGGCCTCAGCACGGGCACCCGCCCGCCGAGCCGCGCCTTGCGCTCGCCTCGGTGGACCGCAGCTTCGGCCCTGTGCAGGTGCTCCATTCCGTCTCGCTCGACCTCCGCCCCGGCGAGGTGCACGCCCTGATCGGCGAGAACGGGGCCGGCAAGTCCACCACCATGAAGATCCTGACGGGCTACCTCCGCCCCACCTCCGGCGAGGTCCTGCTCGACGGCCGCCCCGCCCGCTTCCCCGACAGCCAGGCCGCCGAGGCCCAGGGCGTCGTCCTCATCCACCAGGAGTTCAACCTCGCCGAAGAGCTCACGGTCGAGGAGAACGTCTTCCTCGGCCGCGAGCTGCGGCGCGGCCTCGTCCTCGACACGCGCGCCATGCGCGACCGGACGGCGGCCCTCCTCGACCGCCTCCAGGCCCGCATCGACCCCAGCGCCCGCGTCCGCGACCTGTCCACCCCCGACAAGCAGATGGTGGAGATCGCCAAGGCCCTCGGCCGAGAGGCGCGGGTCCTCGTCATGGACGAACCCACCGCCGTCCTCACCCACCGCGAATCCGCCGCGCTCTTCGACCAGATCGACCGCCTGCGGGCCGAGGGCGTGGCGCTCCTCTTCACCTCCCACAAGCTCGACGAGGTGCGCCGCATCTCCAACCGGGTGACGGTGATGCGCGACGGCCGCGTGGTCCTGACCCGCCCGACGGCGGACATGACCGAGGATAGGATGGCCGAGGCCATGGTCGGCCGCGACCTGTCCGCCCTCTACCCCCGCCGCGCGACGCCCCTCGGGACCGACGTGGCCCTCCGCGTCCGCAACCTGTCCGTCCCCGGCCACGCCGAGGGCATCTCCTTCGACCTCCGGCGCGGCGAGGTGCTGGGCATCGCCGGCCTCATCGGCTCGGGCCGCACCGAGGCCATGGAGGGCCTCGCGGGCCTGCGCCGCCATGCGGGCACCGTGGAAATCGACGGCCGCCCCGTCGCGATCCGCACCCCCCGCGACGCCCAAACGCTCGGCCTCGCCTACCTGACCGAGGATCGCAAGGGCCGGGGCCTCCTCCTCGACAAGGACCTGCGCGAGAACCTGACGCTGCCCTCCCTACGCGACTTCGCCCGCCCCTTCGTGGACCGGCGTCGCGAGGAGGCGGCCCTCGACGCCGCCATCCGCGACTTCGACATCCGCGCCCCCTCGCGCGCCGCCCGCGCGGGCCACCTGTCGGGCGGCAACCAGCAGAAGCTGCTGCTCGCCAAGACCATGCTGACGCAGCCCCGCATCGTCATCATCGACGAGCCGACGCGCGGCATCGACATCGGCACCAAGCAGCAGATCTACGACCTCATCCACCGCCTCGCCGCCGCCGGCACCTCCGTCGTCGTCGTCTCCTCCGAACTCCCCGAGGTCATCGGCCTGTCCGACCGCGTCCTCGTCATGCGGCAGGGCCGCCTCGCCGGCGAGGTCGAGGGCGCGACCAAGACCGAGGACGCCATCGTGCGCCTCGCCATGGGCCTCGGGACGGAACGCAACGCAACCGTGGCCCAGGAGTCCCCGGCATGACCACCACCGCCCGGCCCGGAGCCGCCCGCGCGCGGCCCGCGATCAACCTGCACGTCCTGGGGCCGATCGTCGCCCTCCTCGTGCTGGTGATCGCCGGCGCGCTGATGAACCCCAACTTCCTCAGCTACGCCAACGTGACGAACGTGCTGGCCCGCTCGGCCTTCATCGGCATCATCGCGGTGGGCATGACCTTCGTCATCACCGCCGGGGGGCTCGACCTCTCGGTGGGCTCCATGGCGGCCTTCATCGCGGGCCTGATGATCCTGGTGATGAACGCCCTCGTCCCGTCGCTCGGGGCCGGGGCCACGACCATCCTCGCCGGCATGGGGGTGGCGCTCCTTTGCGGCCTCCTCGCGGGCTGGATCAACGGCATCCTCGTCACCCGAATGCGGATCGAGGCCTTCATCGTCACCCTCGGCACCATGGGCATCTACCGCAGCCTCGTGACCTGGGTGGCCGACGGCGGCACGCTGTCCTTGGACTTCGCGCTCCGCGACGCCTACGGGCCCGTCTACTACGGCGGGCTCCTGGGCGTGTCCTGGCCGATCCTCGTCTTCCTCCTCGTCGCGATCCTCGGCGAGATCGCGATGCGCAAGACCGCCTTCGGCCGCTACTGCGCCGCCATCGGCTCCAACGACCGGGTGGCCCGCTACTCCTCGGTGGACGTGAACCGGGTGCGCCTGCTGACCTACGTGGGCCTCGGCCTCCTCGTCGGCATCGCCACCATCATGTATGTCCCCCGCCTGGGCAGCGCCTCCGCCGCCACCGGCGTCCTGTGGGAGCTGGAGGCCATCGCCGCCGTCATCATCGGGGGCACCATGCTGCGCGGCGGCTTCGGCCGCGTCTGGGGCACGGTCGTCGGCGTGCTGATCCTGTCGCTGATCGGCAACCTCCTGAACCTGACCGACTGGGTCAGCCCGTATCTCAACGGCGCGATCCAGGGCGTCATCATCGTCCTCGCGGTGATCCTGCAACGGGAGCAACGCCCCGAGGGCTGACGAACGAACAACCACCAAAGGGGAGGACCCACATGAAACGAATCCTGACGGGCGCCGCCGCGCTCGCCCTGCTGGCCGGCCCGCTGGCCGCCCAGGACGAGACGCAGGTGATCGGCGTCTCCATCCCCGCCGCGACGCATGGCTGGGCGGGCGGCATGAACTACTTCGCCCAAGCGGCCGTGGAGCGGCTGGAGGAAGCCTATCCCCAGCTCGACTTCGTGCTCGCCACCGCCTCGGACCCGGCCAAGCAGGTCAGCGACATCGAGGACATGGTCGCCACGCGCGGCATCGACGCCCTCGTGGTCCTGCCCTTCGAATCCGAGCCGCTGACCGGCCCGGTCAAGGCCGTGGCGGACCAGGGCGTCTGGATCACCGTCGTGGACCGGGGCCTCTCGCAGCCCGGCATCGAGGACCTCTACGTCGCCGGCGACAACCCCGGCTTCGGCCGCGTCTCCGGCGAGTTCATGGCCCAGGCCCTCCCCGAGGGGGGCCAGATCGTCGCCCTGCGCGGCATCCCCACCACCATCGACAACGAGCGCGTGGCCGGCTTCGAGGAGGCCATCGCCGGCTCGGGCATCGAGGTGCTGGCGATGGAGCACGGCAACTGGAACCGCGACAACGCCTTCACCGTCATGCAGGACTTCCTGTCCAAGTATCCGCAGATCGACGCGGTCTGGGCCTCGGACGACGACATGGCCGTGGGCGCGCTGGCCGCCATCGAGCAGGCGGGCCGGTCGGACGTCAAGTTCGTCCTCGGCGGCGCGGGCATGAAGGAGATGATCCAGCGCACGCAGGAGGGCGACCCGATGATCCCGGCGAACGTCACCTATCCGCCCGCGATGATCGCCACCGCCATCGAGATGACGGCCGTGGGCCTCGTCTCCGACGCCCCCGTGGCCGGCCGCTTCATCATCGGCTCCGAGCTGGTCACGCCCGAGAACGCGGCGAACTACTACTACCCCGACAGCCCGTTCTGATCGGGCTTCGCAGAGATCCTGAGGGCGGCATCGGGGTCCGGTGCCGCCCTTAACCGTTCCTTCATCCCCGTCTGCTATCGTGGGAACAGATCGGGCCTCAAAGCCCCGAATCACCCCATGGGCGCGCATTCCCCGCGCGCCCCACATCCACCGACATCGCCAAGGCGCGTCCCTCGCGCCACCCCCAACCGGCGCTCCCCGCGCCCCGAACCCATCGTCAGCACAAGGAGACAAGATGCAGTCCTGGCCCTTCCGCCGGGGGCGGATCGGCCAAGGCCCCCGCCCCGGTTCCACCCCCGACGACGCCCCCGCCCTCGCGCGGGCGCCGCACCCCTGCGCGACCGTGCTAGAGATCCGCCGCCAGCCGCACCAGATGGTTGTCGAAGGCCCCCTGGTGCGCGACGTCCCACAGCACCGCCTCGCCGCCGAACCCGACGACGAGGCCCGTCCCCGTGGTCGCGGTGAACCCGTCCGGCCCGGCGCTCAGCCCGCACACGTCCCGCAGCCGCAGCCGGCCGATCCACTCGCCGCTGTCGGCGTTCCAGACCTGCGCCTGCCCGCCGGGCGGCGAGGAGATGGCGACGCGGCTCCCATCGCGCGAAAAGGCGACCGACCCCGCATACCCGTCCATCTCCGCCTGCATCGGGCCGGGCGCGGACAGCAGCCGCACGTCCTCCCCCCGCCGATGCAGCCCGAGAAGGGGCGCGGGCTCGCCTTCGTCCCCGTGCCACTGCATCGCGAAGGCCACCAGCCCATCCTCGCGCAGCGCGAGGTGGCGAATGGAATCGCGCCGCAAGCCCGGCTCCAGCTCCACCACCTCCAGCACCGACCCGGCCTCGCTGAAATACGCGAGGTTCGGCTTCATCGCCGGAATGTCGAGGTCCACGTCCCCCGCGTCCGGGTGCGAGGCGATGCCCCCGTTCCCCACGACCAGGATGTCGGTCCCCGGCATCCGCGCGATCTCGTGCGGGCCGACGCCCATGGTCGGGAACTCGTCGATCTGGACGTAGCCGGCGGTCGCGTCGCGCACGCCGACCATGCCTCGGTTGGCCCCGTAATCGTTCTCGGTGGTGAACAGCAGCCGCCCGTCGCGGCTGTAGGCGCCATGCCCGTAGAAGTGCCGCCCCTCCGCCGCGTCCAGCCGCGCGCGGACCTCGCCGCTCTGGCAATCGATCACGACCGCGAAGGTCCCCGGACGCCGGGCAAAGGCCACCGCCTCGGCGCGCGAGGGGTGGGCGGCGGCGGCATGGCCCCGGTCGGGCAGGGGGAGGCGGAACACCTCCCGCCCGTCCCGCGTCAGCCCCACCAAGGCGTAATCCCCCTCGGGCATCTTCGCCGCCGCGAGGAAGTCGGGGCTGCCCACGTCGGCCCAGGTCGGGCGCGGCACCAGCGCCGCCGCCGCCAGCCCCGCCAGGAATCCGCGTCGCGTCGCCATGCCTCAATCCCCGTCCGAAGCGTTGAAGCCGGCCGCGACGCCCAGCGCCGCGCCCAGCTCCTCGTTGCCGACCGCGCTGATCCGGTCCACCGCGCCCTTCAAGGCCTCGACCCGGAAGCGCCCGGTCGGATCGCTCACGCCCGCGAACACGGGATCGTCCAGCCGCGCGGCCAGGGTCTCCGCGCGGTCGAAGGCCGCCCCAAGGTGGTCATGCACGACCCCTTCCGGCATCAGCCGCTCCGCGAGGTCGTGGAGGCTGGCGAGCGAGATCCGCACGTGCCGCAGCGACCGCCCCGACCGCCGCGCTTCGGCGCGCGCGGGCTTGGGATCGTCGAACTCGCCCATGGGCCGCGCCAGCCGCGAATCGGCGGTGAACTCCAGCCCTGCGCCGAGCGCGTCGTAGAACTCCTGGATCACGTCCGCCTCGCTCCGGTAGCGGTCCCCGCCGGGCCGGAGCATCAGGTCGGCATAGCCCCCCGTCCACTCCTCCTGCATCGCCCCGGCGATCAGGGCGATGTCGCGCGCCTGCGCCCGGATCAGGTCGCAGCGGTAGCCCTCCGCGCCCAACCCGGCGAACTCCTCGTCATACAGCATGAACTCCATGCCGTAGAATCCCCGCGCCGCGATGGAGACCTCGGCGAAGCCCTCGGCCGTCCCGACGACCGGGTCCTCCTCAAGGATCAGCGCCCGCAGCGCCCCCGGCGTGTCCCCGCGCGGATCGGGCCAGAAGGCCAGCGCATAGGCGCGATCCTCCACCTCGGACGGCCCGAAGCGGAGGTGGCTCGCCGCGATCCAGGCGTCGAAGGCCTCGCCATAGGCCTCCCGCAGCGCGGGCGACTCCGGCTCGCAGTCCGCCTGCGCGGCGGCATCGAGGTCCTGCGCGGCCTCGTCCAGCGCGGCATAGCGCGGCAGGACGTGGTTCCCCACCACGTCGCGGATCACCTCGGCGCGCTCTTGCGCGACGGCCGGACCCGCGCAGCAGGCCAGAAGGGCAAGGACAAGGCGCATCTACAGACTCTCCAGGAAGGCGATCAGCGCGTCGCGCTCCGCCTTGGGCATCTCCACGACGGCATCCCGGTGCGGCCGCGCCTCGCCGCCGTGCCAGAGGATCGCCTCCAGCAGGCTCCGCGCCCGCCCGTCATGCAGGAACGTCGCCCGCCCGCTCACCTGTTCCGTCAGCCCGACGCCCCAAAGCGGCGCCGTGCGCCACTCCGTGCCCGTCGCGCGCCCCTCGGGCCGATGGTCCGCGAGCCCCTCGCCCATGTCGTGCAACAGGAGGTCCGTGTAGGGCCAGACGAGCTGGAAGCTCTGCTCCGGCCGGTCCTCCAGCCGGTGGGTGACGAAGCTCGGCTGGTGGCACGACGCGCAGCCGGTGTCGTGGAACACCTCCTTGCCCCGCAGCACCTGCGCGTCATCCTCGCCCCGCCGGGCGGGGACGCCGAGGTTGCGCGAGTAGAAGGCCACGAGGTCCAGCGCCTCGTCGTCCACCTCCAGCCCGTCTCGGGCGGGGTCGCCCCCGTGCGGCGCGGCGCGGCAGGCCGCCTGCGCCTCGGTGCATTCCCCATGCGCGTCGGGGTGGAGCGAGGTGGACAACCCCATGTCGCCCGCGAAGGCGGCGGCCGACTGCTCCTTGACCGTGGGCACCCCGGCCTTCCAGCCGAAGCGGCCCAGCATCGGCATCCCGAACTCGGCCGAGTGCACGATGTTCGCGCGCCCCGACACGCCGTCGCCGTCCGCGTCCTCCTCGTCCACCAGGGCGAGGATGTCGGCCGTCGGCACCGCCTCCAGCAATCCCAGGCCGATCATCTGCGGCGCCACGCGCGGGCTCAGCACCGCGCCGAGGGCGAGGGGGCCGAAGCCCAGGTCGTGCAGCACGTAGGTCGGGCGCCGCAGGTTCGCGGTCTCGCCCTCCGACAGCGGCACGGCGAACTCCTCGTAAACGATCTCCAGCCGCGCCTCGGGCGGCTGGCCGGCGACGCTTTCCGTCTGGATCTGCCCGCCATAGACCGGATCGGGCGTGGCGAGGAGGTAGTCGCGAATGTCCGCCCCCGCGTCCTCCGGCCCGCCGGGGACCGAGACCTTGAGGATCATCGCCTCCGGCCCGTCCGACAGCCCATCCGGCGGCTGCCCGCGCCCGTCCTTGACGTGGCAGCCCTGGCAGGATCGCGCGTTGAACAGCGGCCCGAGCCCGTCCGAGGCCAACGTGGAGGAGGGCGAGGGCACCCAGTTCTTCTGGAACAGCCCGTTGCCGATCTTGAAGTCGAGCTGCCCCTCGAAGCCGAGGTTGCCCGAGAACTGCGAGAAGGCGTCCCGGCTCTGCCGCGCGCGGACGGTCGCCGCGCCGGCGGGCTTGTCCTCGAACTTCGCGGGGGCCGAGAAGTCGGTCGCCAGCGCCGTCACGGCCGCGATCCGCGCCGCCTCCTCGGGCGTGCGCGGCACGATGGCCAGATGCGGCTCCCCCGGCGGCTCCAGCAGGGGCGCGGCCAATGACGCGCTCCCCGCGACCGCAAGGGCGGCGAGGAGCAGGCGAGGCCCGGTCATGGCCGCCCGTCCGGTCACTCGAACACGGCCTCCGGCGCGTCCAGGCTGTCCGAGCCCTCGATGGTCACGCCACCGACCGCCAGCGCCGCCACGACCCGCTCGATGCTGCGGGTCTGGTCCACGAGGCCGTCCACGCCCGCCATGATGAGCCGCTCGCCCTCGGCGTTGCCGCGATCGAGCATCATGTCGTAGGCCAGCCCGCCCTCGGCCGCCGCCTTCATCGCCCCCAGCGCGGCGACGCTCGCGTCGAGCTTGGCGCGCATCTCGGCATCGAGCGCGGGGTCCTTGGCCGCCACGAGGTCGGCCAGCGACGGCCCGGACACGGTGCTGCCATCGGGACGGGTGTAGGTCCCGAGGTAGACGTTCCGGATGCCGACGCCGTCGTAGAAGTGGCTGACATGGGTGTTGTCCGAGAAGCAGTCGTGCTCCTCCTCGGGGTCGTTGAGCATGAGGCCGAGCCGCATCCGCTCGCCCGCCAGCTCGCCGTAGGAGAGGCTACCCATCCCGGTCAGCATGGCCGTCAGGCCGGCGGCCGGATCGGCGGCGACCGCCTCGCGCGCCGCGCCGCCCTCGCCCCACTGCCCGGCCATCCAGGCGAGATCCTGCACCAGCAGGTCCGTCGCGGCCTTGAGGTAGTCCGCGCGACGCTCGCAGTTGCCGCCCGTGCACTCCGCGCCGGGCGCGAAGTCGGTCCAGGGCCGGTCGCCCATGCCGGGCCCGTTGCCGTTCAGGTCCTGCCCCCAGAGCAGGAACTCGACGGCGTGGTAGCCGGTGGCGACGTTGGCCTCGACCCCCGCCGCCTGCTGGAGCGTGCCGGTCAGCAGCTCGGGCGTGATCTCGGACGCATCCACCTCCTCGCCCGACAGGGTGAAGGTCGGATGCGCGATGACGTTGACGACGGCGGCCTCGTTCTCATCGGTCGGCCCGCCATAGGAGGGATCGACATAGTCGATCAGCCCCTCGTCCAGGGGCCAGGAGTTCACCTGACCTTCCCAGTCGTCCACGATCGGGTTGCCGAAGCGGAACACCTCGGTCTGCATGTAGGGCACGCGCGAGTCGAGCCAGGCCGAGCGGGCGGTCGCCAGCGTCCCCTCGGAGGGGGAGGCGATCAGCGCGTCCACGGCCTGCGCCAGCGCCTCGGCCGCCGCATGGCTGTCGGCATAGCCGGCCTCGGCGATGTCGGCATAGGTGTCGATGACGGCGGAGGCGTCCTGCGCCAAAGCCGGCAGCGCGCCGGCCGCCATCGTCGCGGCTGCAAGGGTCAGGTGCTTCATCTCGGGTCTCGTGCTCCGCTGCGCCAACGGCGACGCTGTTGGACGGATCCCTTAGTGAAACAGTCGTCTATGTCAATCGACTTGTTCCGGCGCGCGTGGCCGACCCTAGGCCCCGGCCGTGAACAGGCTGCTGCGCGGATAGAGCACGACCATCGTGCCGACCGGCACCCGTGCATAAAGGTCGATGATGTCGGCGTTGATGAGCCGCGTGCAGCCGTTCGAGACCGCCGCCTGGATGGTCCGCGGGGCGTTGGTCCCGTGGATGCGCATGAAGGTGTCGCCCCGGCCCGGCTCGAACAGATACAGCGCCCGCGCGCCCAGCGGGTTGTCCGGCCCGCCCGGCATCCCCTCCTCGGCGTAGGGGCCGTAAAGCTCGGGCTCCCGCTCCACCATGTCGGGGGTGGGCTTCCAGGAGGGCCATTCCTTCCTGGCGCCGATGGTGTAGACCCCCGGCTCGTACAGCCCGGGCCGGCCGATCCCGACCGCGTAGCGGAGCGCCGTCCCGTCGCCCTGCGTCCAGTAGAGCGCGAAGCGGTTCGGATCGACGTGGATCTGCCCGGCCGGGATGCCGGGCTGGATGGGCACGAAGCGGGGCTGCAACTCGGGCGCGAGGACCTGCGACAGGGCCAGTTCGTCCTGCGCCCGGACCCCTCCGGCGGCGAGCCCGAAGGTCGCGAGTCCGGTGGCCAGCAGATGGCGGCGGGTCAGCATGGGAGGGCTCCTTTCGGCTCGGTGTGCCGAGCGAAACGAGGGAGGGGCCCGATTGGTTCACCCGCGCGACCCGGCGCGTGCGCGTCAGGCGACGGCAGCCGGCTGCGGGAAGTAGGACTCCACCACCTCGGCCGAGCAACCCCGGCCCGCGCGGCCGGCGATGGCGCGCAGCACCGGCGTCATGGCGTCGTCGAGATAGGGCGACAGCATCTCGAAGAGGTCGGCGGGCACCTCGACCAGATCGACGGGGGATGGCTTGCCTCGAAGCGTCCGCCCGAAGCGCACCGCCTCGTCCACGCGGGCCTGGCAGGCGCGGGTGCGATGGTCGGCGGCGGCGAGGCGGCGCGCGAGCGCCCGGAGCACGGCGACACGGCTCTCCTCGGGGAGGTCGGCGGTGACCTCCAGCACGACGTCGTAGCTGCCCAGCACGCGCTGCGCGTCGTCGAGCGCGTGGACGGCCGCGGCGGCCGCCTCGGCCTGGAGCGCACGAAGGGCGACGAGCGCGGGGAGGGAAGGCAGGCTGATCGGCATCGTCGTCCTTTCCGGGGGAGGCAAGCGAGGAGGTCGCGGTTCTTCGCCGACCATTGTCGCGAACTTGGGAAAAATGAGGGCCGAGCTGCGGCGCGTCGGAGACGGCGGTCCCGCCCTGCCGTCGATCGGCTCGGAAGGCGTTCCTCGATGTCGGCCATGTCGGGAAACGGCGCCTCGGTGCCGGTAAGCGACGTCTTGGGGTGGTGCTGCCCCGACCCTATGGTGCTCGGACATCTGCGTCATGCCTGTGACTTGGGCATCGGATGCGCCGATGCCCATTCCGTCACCAATATCCGGGCTTGCGCGAAAGGGCCGCTCGGGAGCGGTTGCCACCGGGGGAACCCGCGTCTTTGGTCGGCTCGGGTTCCGGCGTGCCGGAGCCCGGGAGAGCGCCGCACGGGGCCGGTCCGGCCAGACAAGACCCGCGCGGCGGCAGCGGAATGGCTGCGGTGCAAGGATAATCCGAGGCCCGAGGCGCGCCAAGCGTCCCGGAAGCCCGGGACTTGGCCGGGCCGAGGACAGGGAACCGGGAATGACCAACACCACCAGCCTTTCCATCGCGGCGCTGATCGCCGCCTTTGGCGCGACGACGGCCGCCGCGCAGGAGGCCTGCCCGATCAAGGTCGGCGTCCTCCACTCGCTCTCGGGGACCATGGCGATCTCCGAGACGACGCTGAAGGACACGATGCTGATGCTCATCGAGCAGCAGAACGCCAAGGGCGGCCTGCTGGGCTGCCAGATCGAGGCCGTGGTCGTGGACCCCGCCTCGGACTGGCCGCTCTTCGCCGAGAAGGCGCGCGAGCTGCTGACCGTGAACGAGGTGGACGCGATCTTCGGCGCCTGGACCTCGGTGTCGCGCAAGTCCGTCCTGCCGGTGATCGAGGAGCTGAACGGCCTGATGTTCTACCCCGTGCAATACGAGGGGGAGGAATCGTCCAAGAACGTCTTCTACACCGGCGCCGCGCCGAACCAGCAGGCGATCCCGGCCGTGGACTACTACCTGGAGGAGCTGGGCATCACCAAGTTCGCCCTGCTCGGCACCGACTACGTGTATCCGCGCACGACGAACAACATCCTGGCCGCCTACCTCGAGTCGAAGGGCATCCCCGAGGAGGACATCTTCGTCAACTATACCCCCTTCGGCCAGTCCGACTGGGCGACGATCGTCGGCGACGTGAAGGCGCTGGCCGCCGACGGCGAGCCGGTGGGCGTGATCTCGACCATCAACGGCGACGCCAACATCGGCTTCTACAAGGAGTTGGCCGCGCAGGGCATCTCGGCCGACGAGATGCCGGTCGTCGCCTTCTCGGTGGGCGAGGAGGAGCTTTCGGGCCTCGATACCTCGAACCTCGTCGGGCACCTCGCCGCGTGGAACTACTTCATGTCCGCCGACACGCCCGAGAACGCGGCCTTCATCGCAGCGTGGCACGATTACATCGGCGACGAGGCGCGCGTGACCAACGACCCGATGGAGGCCCACTACATCGGCTTCAACATGTGGGTGAACGCCGTCACGCAGGCCGGCACCACCGACGTGGACGCCGTGATCGACGCCATGGTGGGGCAGAAGGTCCCGAACCTGACCGGCGGCGTGGCCGAGATGCTGCCCAACCATCACCTGACCAAGCCGGTCCTGATCGGCGAGATCACGGCCGATGGCCAGTTCGACATCATCTCGCAGACCGAGCCCGTCGCGGGCGACGCCTGGACCGACTTCCTGCCCGAATCCGCCGTGCTGGAGGCCGACTGGCAGAAGCTGAAATGCGGCATGTACAACACCGAGACGCAGACCTGCGTCCAGCTCACCTCCAACTACTGAGAAAAGGGCGGGGGCCGCGTATCGCCGGTCCCCGCGTCCGCCCCATGCGACTCCTCCTCGTCCTTCTCGTGACACTCTGGGCCTCGGCGGCCTCGGCGCAGAGCCTCCAGGATCTGCTCCAGGCTGATCCGGAGGCGATCTCGGACCCGTCGCGCCGCACGGTTGGCGAGGTGCTGGGCCGGCTCGTGGACTCCGGCCTCCCGGAGGTCCCGGCCTTCCTGCAGCACTGGCAAGCCAAGGAGGTCGTCCAGCGACGGAGCGACGGCCTGTTCTTCGTCGGCGAGCCGGACGGGGACGGCCATATCCTCCACGACGTTTCGAACGGGGCCGAGGCCGGCCGCGCCGGCCCGCGCGAGGTCGAGGAGCTGAAACCCAACGCCGGCGTGCGCGGCGTCATAGGCTCGGCCCTGATCCGCTTCCAGCTCTCCGATCCCGATCCCGCGCGGCGGCAGGCCGCCCTCGACGCCATCGCCAATGACCCCGCCGCCGACCAGATCGAGCCCTTGCGAGCCTCGCTGACGGACGAATCCGACCCCGCGATCCTCGTCCGCAAGGAACGTCTTGCGGACCTCCTCGCCGCCCGCTTCGGGTCCGATCCGGCCGCGCGCATCGCCGCCATAGAAGACCTGGGCTCGGACATCGCCGTCGAGGCGCGGGCCGTCCTGAACCAGATCCTCGCCAGCACGAGCCGCGTGGCCGATACGATCCCTGAGGAGGCCAACGTCGCCCGCACCCTCGCGCCCGGCAGCGCCGACCTCCCGCGCGAGGCCGCCTACGTCATGCTGGTCGAAGCCGGGCTCGCCCCGCCCCGCGTCACCGAGGCGGAGATCCGCGACGCCCTCTCCGCCGCCATAGCCGACGGGCGGGTGGGCGACGCGCCGGCCGCGACGCTCGGCACCGACGAGGCCCGCCACGCCGCCTACGACGCGATGGCCGCCGCGCGCGGCCTGCCGCCCCGCGTGACCGAGGCGGAGGTCGATGCCGCGCTCGCCTCCCATGCCTTCTGGCAGGACTACGAGGAGACGGACCCCGCCGTCACCGCCGCCGCCGAGCGGGCGCTCGGCACCGCCGAGTCGCGGGTGCGGCTCTACCAGACCGCCGACATCGTGCTCGACGCGGTGTCGCTGGCCTCGATCTACTTCCTCGCCGCCATCGGCCTCGCGATCACCTTCGGCGTCATGGGCGTCATCAACATGGCGCATGGCGAGTTCATCATGATGGGCGCCTACACCGGCTACGTCGTGCAGACGCTGGTGCCCGACTACACGCTGTCGTTGGTGTTGGCGCTGCCGTTGGCCTTCGCCGTCACCTTCGCGGCCGGAGTCGCGATGGAACGGCTGGTGATCCGCCACCTCGCGCACCGGCCGCTGGAGACGCTGCTCGCCACCTTCGGCATCTCCATCGCGCTCCAGCAGATCGCCAAGAACATCTTCGGGACGCAGGCGCGGCCGCTCACCTCGCCGGGCTGGCTCGACGGCGCCTGGATCGTCAACGACGTGCTGGGCATCGCCTATATCCGCATCGCCATCTTCGTCTTGGCGCTGCTGTTCCTTGCGCTCATCCTGGTCGTCCTCAGGCGCACCCGGCTGGGGCTGGAAGTGCGGGCGGTGACGCAGAACCCCGGCATGGCGGCGTCGATGGGCATCGACCCGGACCGCATCGCCATGCTGACCTTCGGCCTGGGCTCGGGCATCGCCGGCATCGCCGGCGTGGCGATCGGGCTCTATGCCAAGGTCACATCCGAGATGGGCTCCGACTACATCGTCCAGAGCTTCATGACCGTGGTCGTCGGCGGCGTCGGGAACGTCTGGGGGACGCTGGCCGGGGCGGCGCTGATCGGCGTGCTCCAGAAGTGGATCGAGTGGTTCAACCCCTCCAACACCCTCGCCGCGCAGACCTACATGATCCTGTTCATCATCGCCTTCATCCAGTTCCGTCCTCGCGGCATCGTCGCGATGAAGGGCCGCGCGGCCGGAGCCTGACGCCATGACCATCGCGCCCGCCGCTGCCCTCCGGCCCCGCTTCGTCCTTGCCGGGAACCCCTCCGTGCTCTGGGCGCTCCTCGTGCTCGCGATCTTCACGCTGGGCGTGAGCTTCCTTTCGGAGGGTATGGGAGTCGGCCTGATCTCCACCTCCTTCGTCAAGACGCTCGGCAAGACGCTCTGCCTTTGCCTCGCTGCCGTGGCGATGGACGTGGTCTGGGGCTACTGCGGCATCCTGAGCCTCGGCCACATGGCCTTCTTCGGCCTGGGCGGCTATGCCATCGGCCAATGGCTGATGACGGCCCGCACCACCGAGATCGTCGCCCAAAGCCTCGCCGGGCAGCCGCTCCCCCCGACCCCGCGCGAGCTGGAGCAGGCGGTCGCCACGCAGATCTTCGGCGTCGTCGGGGCGGACGAGTTTCCCTGGATATGGGCCTTCTCGGACAGCCTCGGGCTCCAGCTCCTCATGGTGGTGCTGGTGCCAGGCCTGCTGGCGGGCCTCTTTGGCTGGCTGGCATTCCGTTCCAGGGTGACGGGGGTCTACCTGTCGATCCTCACGCAGGGCATGACCCTGGCGCTGTCGCTGTGGCTCTTCCAGAACGACTCGGGGCTGCGCGGCAACAACGGCCTCTCGGGCCTCCAGAACATCCCCGGCCTCGACGGCTGGGGGCAGGCCACGCTGTCGGTCGCGTTTCTCTGGGGCTCGGCCCTGGCGCTGGCGCTGGGCTACGTCCTCTTCGCCTGGCTCACCTCAGGCCGGCGCGGGTCGGTCATCCGGGCCATCCGCGACGACGAGGCGCGGGTGCGCTTCCTGGGCTACGGGGTCGAGGGGACGAAGCTCCTGGTCTTCACGCTCACCGCCATGGTGACCGCCATCGCCGGGGCGCTCTATTACCCGCAGGCCGGGATCATCAATCCGGGCGAAGTCGCGCCGCTCGCCTCCGTCTATCTCGCCGTCTGGGTCGCCATTGGCGGGCGGGGGCGGCTTTATGGGGCGGCGCTGGGGGCGGCGCTGGTCTCGCTCCTGTCGTCGTGGTTCACGAGCGGCGGCGTGCCGGACGTGCCACTGGGGTTCGCCACGATCCGCTGGACCGATTGGTGGACGGTGCTCCTGGGATTGGGCTTCGTGGCGGTGACGCTGCTCGCGCCCAAGGGCTTGGGCGGCCTCTTCGACCTGGTGCCGCGACGTCCGTCCCGTCGTCAGGGCGACTGGGGCCCCGACGATGGCGCCTGGCGCAGGGAGGAGGGCTAGCCATGACGACGCTCCTGGAGGTCGACTCCATCTCCGTCACCTTCGACGGCTTCAAGGCGATCAACGACCTTTCGCTTGCCATCGCGAGCACCGGATTGCGCGCCATCATCGGGCCGAACGGCGCCGGCAAGACCACCTTCATGGACATCGTGACCGGCAAGACCCGGCCCGACCGGGGTCGCGTGCTCTGGGGAGAGGGGGGGATGAACCTCGTCGGGCTCTCCGAGGCGCGGATCGCCCGGCTGGGCCTCGGGCGCAAGTTCCAGCGCCCGACGGTGTTCGAGGCGCAAAGCGTGGCCGAGAACCTCGACATGGCGCTGAAGAACCCGCGCCAGCCGCTCCGGCTTCTCCTCGCGCGCCGCACCGCCGCCGACCGCGTCCGCGTCGAGGCCATCGCCGAGGAGATCGGCCTGCGCGCCCATCTCACCCGTCGCGCCGGCGAGCTGTCCCACGGCCAGAAGCAGTGGCTGGAGATCGGAATGCTCCTCGCGCAGGACCCCAAGCTCCTGCTGGTGGACGAGCCGGCGGCCGGGATGACCGTGGCCGAGCGGGAGCACACGACCGACCTTCTCAAGCGCGCGGCGCGGACACGGGCCGTGGTGGTGGTCGAGCACGACATGGAGTTCGTCCGCCGGCTCGACTGCCGGGTGACGGTGCTCCACGAAGGACGCGTGCTGGCCGAGGGCAGCCTCGACCACGTCACCGCCGATCCGAACGTCATCGACGTCTACCTGGGGAGATAGGGAATGCTGGAAGTCCGGGGCCTGACCCTCCGCTACGGCCAGAGCCGCATCCTGCACGGCGTGGACCTCCTGGCCCGGCCAGGCGAGGTGACGGCGGTGATGGGGATGAACGGCGTCGGCAAGACCAGCCTCCTCAAAGCGATCGCCGGGCGACATCCGTTCGACGGTGGCACGGTGACGCTGGACGGGCGCGACCTCGGCCACCCGACCGCCGCGCAGGCGGCGCGCGCCGGCATCGCCTCCGTGCCGCAGGGGCGCGAGATCTTCCCGCTCCTGACCGTGGCCGAGAACCTCGAGGCGGGCTTCGCCTGCCTGCCCCGCGCCAGGCGCGAGGTCCCGCCCGAGCTCTACGACCTGTTCCCGATCCTCAGGACCATGCGGAACCGCCGGGGCGGCGACCTGTCGGGCGGCCAGCAGCAGCAGCTCGCAATCGCCCGCGCGCTGGTGACGCGGCCCCGCGTCCTCCTGCTCGACGAGCCGACCGAGGGCATCCAGCCCAGCATCATCAAGGACATCGGCCGCGTGATCGAATCGCTGCGCGACGGGGGCCGCATCGCCATCGTGCTGGTCGAACAGTATTTCGACTTCGCCCACGCGCTCGCCGACCGCTTCGTGGCACTGAGCCGTGGCTCCGTGACGCTCGCCGCGCCGAAGCCGGAGGTGGAGCGCCAGCGGCTCCTTGAGGCCGTCTCGATCTAGGCCCAGCGTCCCGGACGCGGCGGGGCCTTGGCATCGCGGCCGCTTGGTGTTTCCTGATCGCGGGCGTGCCTGATCGGGGAACGGAATGATCGCTGCGATGACGGCCACGGTCGTCCTGGTGATGGCGACGGTGCTCACCTTCTACGAGGTGCTTCGGCTCACCTCGGCTCACCTCAGCGACCTGCCCATCCCGCTGCGCGCGCGGACGGTGGCGGTCGTGCTGGCCTGCTTCGCCGGGCACACGGTCGCAGTCTGGATCTACGCCATCGCCTACTGGGTCCTGGCCGTCGTCTGGCAGGTGCCGAGCTTCTCCGGCGTGCCGGTCACGGGATTGCTGGACTGCGTCTACTTCTCGGTGGTGAGCTACACGTCACTGGGCTTCGGCGACCAGGTGCCCGTGGGACCCGCCCGGCTGATCGCGGGGGTCGAGGCGCTGAACGGCCTCCTCCTCATCGGCTGGTCGGCCTCCTTCACCTACCTGGCCATGGAGCGCTACTGGCCCATGCACGACGCGCGACGGCGGCGCGGCGACGATCCCGCGCCTCGGGACTCCGAAGCGTCCGAGCCCTGACCGCCTTCTCAGGCCCGTGCGCGGAGCGCGAGCGCGAGATCGGCCGGCACCTCGATCCCGTCAAGGCCGAGGACGCCCTCCCGCACGACGACCGTCCGGTCCCACGAGCGCAGGCCCGAGCGGGTGTCCCAGGCGACCACCTCCCAAGGGCCATCGGCCACCCCGGGCAGCTCGACGCGGCTCGCCTGGACCGGGTCGCGCGGCCGCAACATGCCCTTGCCGTCAAGGCTGTCGTTGCGCAGGAGCCAGACTACGGCCTGCCGTGGGTCGGAGCAGGCGAAGGCGCTTAGCCCCGGATCGGACACCCGGACCTCGCGGCTGACGTTCCGACGGCGGAAGCGCGTCCAGTCGATGAGCGGCAGGAACCCCGCCAGCGCCGCCTGCGCCTGCCGCATTCCGGGGGTGAGCGTGTGCGGGTGCCGGTTCGGCCATCGCATTCCGCCGCCCACGCCGCCAGAGGCGAGGTGAGCCCACTGGATGTGGCGGAAGTATTCGTCGTCGAACGGCGCGGGCAGGGTGCGCCGGCGGTCCTTGAAGGTATGGATCGGCCCGTGCTCGCTGTCGAGGTAGGGGCGGCTCGGCGGGCAGTGCTCCAGCGCCTCGCGCACGAGGTCGCCTACGACGACCGCCGGGGCCACGGTGTCGCGCGGCGCGTCGATGGTTCCCTCGGCATAGAGATGGGTGGTCGCGAAGTCGAGCCGGGGATGGCGGAAGATCGTGTCGGCCACCTCGGGATGCGTCCGAAGGATCGGGCCGAACAGCGAGATCGTCTGCGGATGGCTTCGGCCATGGGCCGCCAATTCGATGCCGCGGACATGCTCGCTCAGTTCCGTCGCGATCCCCGCGAAACCCGCGGCGCTGTCCCCCATGTGGGCCGGGTGCATCTCGTTCCACAGGTCCCAAGCGAAGACGACGCCGCTGCCGCCCCAGCGCTCGACGATGAAGGTCAGGCGAGCCTTGATGGCCTCTATCGTCGGTCGGTGGGTCAGGAGCTGCCGCCTTTGCGGGCATGGCCCGCCATTGATCCTATTGTAAGGGTGCTTGGCCCAGCGGAGCCAAAGCCAGAACGTGTCGAACGGGGTGAGCAGGAGCCGCAGCCGGTGCCGGGCGCAGAGGGCGAAGATGTCGTCCCAGAGGCGGACCATGTTGGGCTGGAGCCGTCCGACCGGCCGTTCGAGGTAGCGGTTCTCGCCGTGAGCGTATTCCATCATCAACCGAAGGCAGGTCACGCCATGATCGGCCAGCCAGTCGAAGTGCCGGTCCACGGCGGCCAAGTCCCTGCGGCGGAAAAGGCCGGCCAGCTCGGGCCAGGTGACCGCGTCGTTCTGGCCGATGGGCGTCCAAGGCTCGCCGGTGTCGAGCTGGAAATACGGCGCGTCCGGCGCGACGCTGACCCAGGGTAGGTCGTGGAGGCCCGGGTTGCGCGCGAAGGCTTCCGGTCCGACAGCGGTGAGATCATTGGCGATGGCCGGGCCTCCCCCATCCTTCCGCGCCGCATCCAGCTACTTGGCTGGATGCGGACGGGAGACAAGGCGCGCCGAGGCCGTGGGTTCCCTCTCCGCCGGGCCGGGCCCGAGACGGCGTCAGTGCGGGCCCGCCCAGGCCAGCACGCCGACCTCGACCTCGTGCCAGCCCTCCCAGATCATCCGGAGCGCGACATAGAGGATGATGAGGAGGCCCAGGTAGGCGATCCAGCGATGACGCGCGATCAGCCGGGCGATGACCGTGGAGGCGAGGCCCATCAGCGCGATGGAGAGCACGAGCCCGATGACGAGCACCGAGAAATGCTCGCGCGCCGCGCCCGCCACCGCGAGCACGTTGTCGAGCGACATCGACACGTCGGCGACGACGATCTGCGTGGCCGCCTGGGCGAAGGTCTTGCGCGGGATGCCGCCCGCCACCGTGCCATCGGCGTTCAGGTCCGCTCCGGCCAGCGCCTCCTCGGCGGCCTGGGATTCAGCGGCGTGACCCGCGCGCAACTCGCGCCACATCTTCCAGCAGACCCAGAGAAGGAGGATGCCGCCCGCCAGCAGCAGCCCGGTGATGGCCAAGAGTTGCGTCGTGACGGTGGCGAACAGGATGCGGAGCGCCGTCGCGGCCAGGATGCCGACCAGGATCGCCCGGTTGCGCTGCTCCTTGGGCAGCCCCGCCGCCGCGAGGCCGATCACCACGGCGTTGTCGCCCGCCAGTACGAGGTCGATGGCGACGACTTGGAGCAGGGCCACGAGGCCCGCATAGGTGAAGATTTCCATTCTGGCCCCCCGGCAGCGGCGTTGCGCGCCGTGCACCACGTTTCGGCCGCGACCTCAACCCCGGCGGGACGCGCGCCCGCTGTTGCCCCGCCCGGCCTCCCGGGGCATCAGGTGGGGACGACGGCATGGGAGGAGAACATGACGATGCTGACGAGGGAATTCGGCCGGACCGGCTGGCGCGTGGGGGCGGTGGGCTTCGGAGCCTGGGCCATCGGTGGAACCTGGGGCGAGGTGAGCGAGGCCGACGCCCGCGCCGCGCTCCATGCCGCGCTGGACGAGGGCGTGAACTTCGTCGACACCGCCGATGTTTATGGCGACGGGCGCAGCGAGCGCATCATCCGCGAGGTGCTGAAAGACCGAGGCGGCGACCGCCCCATCGTCGCGACCAAGGCCGGGCGAAGGCTGAACCCTCATGTGGCCGAAGGCTACACCAGGGCCAACCTCGAAGCGTTCATCGACCGCAGCCTCTCGAACCTCGGCGTGGACATCCTGGATCTCGTCCAGCTCCACTGCCCTCCGACCGAGGTCTTTTACCGGCCCGAGGTGTTCGGTGCGCTCGACGACCTCGTGCGCGAGGGCAAGATCCGGCACTACGGCGTCTCGGTCGAGAAGGTCGAGGAGGCGCTCAAGGCCATCGAGTTCCCGAACGTCGCTTCGGTCCAGATCATCTGGAACATGTTCCGCCAGCGCCCGGCCGAGCTGTTCTTCTCCCAGGCCCTGAAGAAGCACGTCGCGGTGATCGCCCGCGTGCCACTTGCCTCCGGCCTCCTGACCGGCAAGATGTCGCGCGATTCCATCTTCGCCGCCGACGACCACCGTGCCTTCAATCGCGACGGCGCGGCCTTCGACAAGGGCGAGACCTTCTCGGGCGTGCCCTTCGACGTGGCCCTCGACGCGGTGGAGGCGGTGCAGGCCGCGCTGCCTGGCGACACGCCGCTGGCGCAGGTGGCCCTGCGCTGGTGCCTGATGGAGGAGGCCGTGTCCGTCGTCATCCCCGGTGCCAAGACCGCCGACCAGGCCCGCTCCAACGCCGCCGCCGGTCGCCTGCCACCCCTGGACGAGGGCACCATGGAGGTCGTGCGCGAAATCTACCGGAGCCGCATCGCTCCCCACGTCCACCAGCTCTGGTAGCTCAGGCGCTGGCCTCCTCGGGGGCGTCCGTCAGGCCGCCCTCGTCCACGTCCGCCTCCTCCTCGGCGGTGACGCCCTCGTCCAGCATCCGCTCCACCTCGGCCACTTCGCGCGCGTCGTCCGGTCCGCTGCCGAACCGCGCCGCCACGTCGGGCGCATAGCGGAGCAGGTCCGTCTTGAGCTTGAGGAGCGACAGGTCTTTCGTCTTGCTTTCCAGCATCACGTCGAAGTCGAGCCCTTCCGCCGTCCGCATGAAGGTCGCGAACTCGAAGGGATTGGTGAAGTCCGCGTGCCCCGTCCAGATCGGCGGCACCAGCACCGTCTTGACCCGCGACGTGGGCTTGACCGGTGCTCCCAACAGTTGCCCCCTCAGCTCCTTGCCCGCCTTCAGCGCCTCGCGGTCCTTGTCCGTCACCTTGCGCTTCACCTCCCGCATCTCCGTGCGTGGCGAGGAGAAGTGGATCTTGGGCCGCACCCCCTCGGGCCAGGACCGCACGAATCGCTCCAGCACTGCCCGCAGCTCCAGCCCCTCGGGGTTCAGGCACCAGTAATGCTGGTAGTCGAAGATCAACGGCACCCCGCACCGCTCATGAATCCACAGCACGTCCGCCGCCGAAAAGCGGATGTCGTCGTTCTCCAGCACCAGCCGCCGCCGGACGTGCTCGGGGCATTGGCCGTAGCCTTCGATCCAGCGCGCCCGGCTCTCCTCCCGGTCGCCGTAGACGCCGCCCACATGGGTCACCAGCACCGCCTCGGGACCCAGCCCCATGCGGTCCAGCATCTCGGCCTGCGAGGACAGGTCCCAGATGCTCTTGCGCGTCAGGTCCGGGTCGGGGCTGTTGAGCAGCACGAACTGCGACGGATGGAACGACAGCCGGATGTCCAGATCCCGGGCCTTCCGCCCGAACGCCGCCAGTTCCGCGTCGCTCTCCGCGACCATGCCATGAAACTGCGGCATGTCCGGGTGGGTCGCATAGGGCGCGAGGTCCGAGGACAGCCGATACATGTCCACCTCGATCGCCACGAGGTAGTCGAGGATCGCATCCACGTATTCGAGCGACTGCTTGAGGTGCGGTCCCTTCCGCCAGCCCCGCGTGTCGTTGCTCTTGAGGTCGGGCTGTCCCATGACCTTCACGGGAAAGCCGAGGCGGAGGGGGCGAGGGGTCATGCGGGCACCTGTTCGTCGGGGAAGCCTAGTCCGGCGATGAACGCGTTCCAATCGGCCGGCCGGAGCGCGCCGCCCGTCGCCTGCGCGTGGCCGCTGCCATAGCCCTCGTCCGCGCCGGGCGGGCGGTGCGCGGCCAAAAAGCGGATCAGGTCCGTCCCGGTTGCCGTCCGGGCGGCGAAGTGGACCCAGCCCTCGCGGTAGCCGGTATTCGCGGCCAGCACGATCTTGTCCCTCAGCCGCCCGCGCCACTGCTGGGCGATGAGCGGATGGATCTGGCAGCCGGACGCGAAGCGGATCAGCGCCACGTCGCCCCGCACCTTCGGCGCGACCCGTTTGGCCGCGTCCAGCGCCGCCGCCACCTCGGCCTTGGCAGCGTGCAGCCGCTCGGTCTCCGGATGACCGCCCCGGAGCAACTCCTTGGGCGAGTCGCAGCGGAGGAGGAGGGCGAGGGCCGGGCTCGGATCGGCGGCAACGGTCCGGCGCGGCGCGTTCACCAGCGACACGGCGTCCCGAAGGGCGGTCTTGCCGTAGCGGGCCTGCGCCTCGGCCAGTTCCGCGAAGCCCGCCTCGCCAGACATATCGCCGATCAGCCCCAGGGCCGCCAGCCACAGGAGATCCTCGGCGGGCCCGATCGCCTGCGCGCACCAGTAGGCCAGCAGCGCCGACGTGGGCTCGGGCTCCCATCCATTGCCGGAGATGACGACCGCCTCGCCGGGCGTGCCGGTCGGGACATGGTGGTCGATCAGGACCGTCGGCACGCCCGGGAGGATGTCCCCCTCGCGGATGCCGAGATCGGTGACCAGCAGGCCAGCCGGATTGTGGCCGGCCAGCTCGGCGCCGAGGTCCGGCGACCAGGGGTTCTCGCCCTTGCCGACGATGCGGAGAGCGACCCGTCGTCCCCCTCGCTCCAGCCCCCGGCCCAGGATCGCGGCAGCCGACAGGCCATCGGCGTCGAAGTGGCCCAGGACCAGCAACGGCCCCTCGGACCCGCCGGGTTCCATACGCCCGAGCGCCGCCCGGAAGGCTTGGGCCACTTCGGACGAGCGGTGAACCTGCGTCTCGGACATGGCTCTACAACGGCCGAGCGGGCATCCGGGTCCGCCGTCCCATTGCTCTTGAGGGAGCGGCGGGGCTGTATCTGGGCCGGGTTGGGGTTTGGGGTCGCGTCTTGTGGTGTCCTGTGGCGTTCTTTGTTGTCTGGTCTTTGGTCTCCTGGGTCCTTGCCGTTTGGTCACTGTCTGGTTCGTGGGCTTTTTTGCGGTGTGGGGTCTTGCGTCTGCCGGCTGGCGTCTCTAGATCACGCCTCACCGGACGGCGACGCCACTGAGGTGGCCGAGCGGGACGGGATGGATGGTGATGATCGCCGGGCCGCCCTGGAAGTGGGGAGGCCGGGCGTGAAAGCTGTCCCCTGCTATTTGACATTCGAATGTATCTTGAAGGGATATGTGGGCGGTTGCTTTAGGCTTGTCGGGATCGACGGTTTGGGGTCGTTTTGCATA
>NZ_JAGGJP010000017.1 GCF_017872975.1 Rubellimicrobium aerolatum | reverse complement strand
AGCCGGCAGATCAGCGCGCTGAAGGCCGAGGGCGTCCTGGAGCTCGGCCCCCAGCGCCGCATCACCGTGCCCGACATCCGACGCCTCATGGCCGAGACCGGCGACGACATGGACGGCGGGATGGTGAGCTGAAAGGCGGCGCATCGGGGCGACCCCTCAGTGCGACATGATGAGGGGGAGCGGGACCTGCGACAGCATGTCCCGCGTGGCGCCGCCCAGCATCGCCTCGCGCAGGCGGGAATGGCCGTAGGCGCCCATCACCAGCGCGTCGCAGCCCTTTTCCGACGCGAAGCGGGCCAGGATGTCGGCGACGCGGGGCTGGGTCTTGGCGAGGACCGCGACCTCGGTGCGGACGCCGTGGCGCGAGAGCCACTGCGACAGCTCGCCGCCCGGATCGGAGCGGTCGGCGGCGTGGAGCGGCGGGTCGATGATGGCGACGTGCACGGATTCGGCGGCCGTGAGGAAGGGGAGCGCGGCGCGGGTGGCGCGCATGGATTCGTCGGTGCCGTTCCAGGCCAGCGCGATGCGGCGGAAGGGGCGGGACCAGTCCACCTCGCGGTCGGGGACCACGAGGACGGGCGCGCCCGAGCCGAAGAGCAGCGCCTCGGCCACGGCGGCGGCGACCGAATCGCAGCCCGGCCCGTAGGGGCGCGGCACCACGGTCAGGTCGGAGTAGCGGGCGAGACGGGCGGCCAGGGCGCCGATGTTGAGGCCCATGACGGTGCGCGGTTCGCAGGAGAAGCGCAGGTCGGCGGGGAGCCGGGCCTTGGCCCAGTCGGTGAGCGAGCGGGCCTGGTCCTGCGCCTCGGCGTGGCCCGATTCGACGATGATCTGCGCGGCGGCCATGGGCATGGTCTCCAGCGGGATCGGCTCCAGCCCCAGGCCCACGATGTCGAGATGCGCGCCCTCGCGCTCGGCGATGGCGGCGGCGGCACGCAGGGGGGCGGCGTCGCGGCGCTCGTCGGTCAGCAGCAGGCTCAGGGTCTTGATCATGGCGCGTCTCCTTTGCGGGGTCGGTTCTAGGAGGCCGAAAACGCCCGCGCCTTGATGCGTATCATCCAAGCAGCCGAAGCCGTTTGACCTGGATCAAGGTGCAGCGACGCTGCCTCTGCGAAACCCGCTGCCGATGCCGTACGCCGAGTGTTGGCGGGTCGGTCGAATCAGAGGGACACATCCGCATGTGGGATTGGATCAAGATTGCGGTGTTCGGGGTTGTCGCCCTGTTCGCCGCCATCGCCGCCAACTGGGCGCGGGACCTGGCTTACCAGGTCCACGCGCTCATCGTCATGGCCGTGGCGGCGGGCCTCTTCATCTGGACCGTTCGCAGCACGGGCGAGCGGAAGGTCGCGGCGGGGCCGCGGCTGGATGAATACAACGACGGCGTGGTGCGCGCGGGCGCGATCGCGACGACCTTCTGGGGCCTCGCGGGGTTCCTGGTGGGCGTGATCGTGGCGCTGCAGCTCGCCTTTCCGCAGCTCAACCTGGACGTGCTCCAGGGCTACGGCAACTTCGGCCGGCTGCGGCCGCTGCACACCTCGGCGGTGATCTTCGCCTTCGGGGGCAACGCTCTCATCATGAGCACGTTCTACATCGTGCAGCGCACCTGCGCGGCGCGGCTCTGGGGCGGCAACCTCGGCTGGTTCGTGTTCTGGGGCTACAACCTGTTCATCGTCCTGGCCGCGACCGGCTACCTGCTGGGCGCCACCCAGTCCAAGGAATACGCCGAGCCCGAATGGTACGTGGACCTCTGGCTCACGGTCGTCTGGGTCGCCTTCCTCGTCGTGACGCTGGGCACGATCATCAAGCGCAAGGAACCCCACATCTACGTGGCCAACTGGTTCCTGCTGTCGTTCATCATCACCGTGGCGATGCTGCACGTGGTGAACAACATCTCCATCCCCGTGTCGATCTGGGGCTCCAAGTCGGTGCAGGTCTTCTCGGGCGTGCAGGACGCCATGGTGCAGTGGTGGTACGGCCACAACGCCGTGGGCTTCTTCCTGACCGCGGGCTTCCTGGGCATGATGTACTACTTCGTGCCGAAGCAGGCCGGCCGCCCCGTCTACAGCTACAAGCTGTCGATCATCCACTTCTGGGCGCTGATCTTCCTGTACATCTGGGCCGGCCCGCACCACCTGCACTACACGGCGCTGCCCGACTGGGCCTCGACGCTGGGCATGGTCTTCTCGATCATCCTGTGGATGCCCTCGTGGGGCGGCATGATCAACGGGCTGATGACCCTCTCGGGCGCCTGGGACAAGATCCGCACCGACCCGATCATGCGGATGATGGTGATCTCGCTCGGCTTCTACGGGATGAGCACCTTCGAAGGCCCGATGATGTCGATCCGCGCGGTCAACTCGCTGTCGCACTACACCGACTGGACCATCGGCCACGTCCACTCCGGCGCGCTGGGCTGGAACGGCATGATCACCTTCGCCGCGCTCTACTTCCTCGTGCCCCGGCTCTGGAACCGCGAGCGGCTCCATTCGCTCTCGGCCGTGAGCTGGCACTTCTGGCTCGCCACCATCGGCATCGTCCTCTACGCGGCGTCGATGTGGGTCACGGGCATCATGGAAGGCCTGATGTGGCGCGAGGTCGACGCGAACGGGTTCCTCGTGAACAGCTTCGCCGACACCGTGTCCGCCAAGTTCCCGATGTACGTCGTCCGCGCCCTGGGCGGGCTGATGTACCTGACCGGCGCGATCATCATGGCCTGGAACCTGTGGATGACCGCCTTCGGCAAGGTGCAGGTCACCGCTGTCGCCACTCCGGCCGAATGAGGTAGAACCCAATGGCCTTCCTTGACTATCACAAGACCCTGGAGCGCAACGCGACGCTCCTTCTCGGCGGCAGCCTCCTCGTCGTCCTCGTCGGCGGCATCGTGGAGATCGCCCCCCTCTTCTACCTCGAGAACACCATCGAGCACGTGGAGGGGGTCCGCCCCTACTCCCCGCTGGAGCTGGCGGGCCGCGACATCTACGTCCGCGAGGGCTGCTACGTCTGCCATAGCCAGATGATCCGCCCGATGCGCGACGAGGTGGAGCGCTACGGCCACTACAGCCTCGCGGCGGAGTCGCAGTACGACCACCCGCACCAGTGGGGCTCCAAGCGGACGGGGCCCGACCTCGCCCGCGTGGGGGACCGCTACTCGGACGCCTGGCACGTCCAGCACCTGACCGACCCGCAGTCGGTGGTGCCGGAATCCATCATGCCGCCCTATGCCTACCTGACGGACAACCTCCTGGACGGGCAGCACGTCGGCGAGCTGATGGAGACCCACCGCCTCGTGGGGGTGCCCTACTCGGACGAGCAGATCGCCGAGGCGCGGGCCGACTTCACGGTGCAGGCGGACCCGCTGGGCGACACCGACGCGCTGGTCGAACGCTATCCGGGGGCGCACGTGGCCAACCCCGACGGCCTGCCGGGCGTGTCCGAGATGGATGCGCTGGTGGCCTACCTGCAAGTGCTGGGCACGATGGTGGACTTCTCCACCTTCACGCCCGACGCGAGCCGCTGAGGAGGGAGCGATGCACGACACCTACTCCCTCCTCCGCGAGATCGCGGATTCGTGGGTCCTCCTCGGGCTCACGCTGTTCTTCCTGGGGGCGATCGTCTTCGCGTGGCGGCCGGGCTCCCGGCCGCTGCACGACGACGCGGGGCGCGTGCCCTTCCGGCACGACGACCGGCCCCTGACCGACGACGCCATCCCCTCGGAGGCCCGCACATGACACGCAACGACAAGATCCCGTCGTCGATCGAGACGACGGGCCACACCTGGGACGGCATCGAGGAGCTGAACAACCCGCTGCCGCGCTGGTGGCTGTGGGTGCTCTACGCCACCATCGTCTGGGGCGTGGGCTATACCATCGCCTATCCGGCCTGGCCGCTGGTCAGCGGCGCCACCTCGGGCCTCCTGGGCTTCTCGACGCGCGGCGACGTGGCGGCGGACATCGCCGCCACCGAGGCGGCGCGGTCGGGGCTGATGGACAGGCTGGCGGCGGCGGACCTGTCGCAGCTTCCGCAGGACCCCGAGCTTCAGGCCTTCGCGGTGAGCGCGGGCGCCTCGGTCTTCGGGGCGAACTGCGCGCAGTGCCACGGCGCCGGCGCGGCGGGCGTGCAGGCGGGGGGCTTCCCCAACCTGCTCGACGACGACTGGCTCTGGGGCGGGACGATCACCGACGTCGCGGCGACGGTGACGCACGGCATCCGCAACGAGTCCTCGCCCGACGCGCGCTGGTCGGAGATGCCGGCCTTCGGCGAGATCCTGGAGGGCGGCGACATCGACGCGGTGGTGAACCACGTCCTGGCGGTGTCCGGGCAGGAGCATGACGCGGCGCTGGCCGAGCAGGGCTCGGTGGTCTTCGCCGACAACTGCGCGAGCTGCCATGGCGAGGACGCCACGGGGATGCGCGAGATGGGCGCCCCGAACCTGACCGACGCGGTCTGGCTTTATGGCGGCACGGCCGAGACGCTGAAGGAGACGGTCACCAACGCCCGGTTCGGCGTGATGCCCGCCTGGAGCGAGGAGTTCCGCCCCGCCAACGGCCTGAGCCAGGCCGAGATCAACGCGGTCGCGGCCTATGTCCACGGCCTTGGCGGCGGCGAGTAAGACTTCCCGGCGAACCTCCTTCCTGGTTCGTCCAACTCGGCGGCCCCCTTGGGGGCCGCTTTTTTGTTGGGCGTCAGAGGTCGAGGGTCGGGAGGTCGAAGCGGGTCACGCCGACATCGCGCAGGAGGTGGTCGGGCAGGCCGTCGAGATGGCGGCGCGCGGCCTTGGCCTCGGCCGCGCGCCGGCGGCGGGCCAGCGCCGCGCGCAGGGCGCGCAGGAGGTCGGCGTCGAGCGGGACATGGTGGAACCGGAGGGCGGCAAGGGTCGTCATGGCGGGGGTCCTCGGCACAAGGGGAACGGGGAACACGGAGGGCCGCCCGGCGGGGCGGACCCGGGGGGCGGGTCAGAGCCGCCCGAAGACCACGGGGCGCCAGGCCCAGCCGTGGATCGCCGCGACCTCGCGCAGGGATCGCGCGAGCTCGCGGGTGTCGAAGCGCCCCGGGGGGAAGGCGCCGTGCCCGAGCTCCAGCCGCCAGGCGCGGACGTCCGGGGCGGCGAAGGAGAGCGTGGGCGCGCCCGCGCGCCAGCCGATCTCGAAATCGCGCTGGACGACGCGGACCTCGGCCGCCCTGGGGTCGAGGCGGAGCAGGAACTGGGCCACGCGCGCCACGCCGGATTCGGCGGCGGCGCAGGACCAGCGCGGATCGGCCAGCCGCCATTCGGCGGTGAGGTCCGCGTCCTCGGGGCGGCCGTCGCGGACGTGGAGCGGCCCGTCCACCTCGTCGAGGGCGAGGAGGGCGGCCCGCAGCTCGGCCGCGTCGCGGCAGGGCGGCGGAGGCACGGGCGCGCGGCGCGCGGCAAGGCGGTCGAAAAGTCGCATGATGCAATTCCCTGTCGATCAATGACGGGGAGGATCGCCCATGCCCCGAATCGGGCCAAGTCGGGGATTCCTGACCTTGGGTCAGGTCGGCTCCCGGACTGGAGGGGACGGGCCGCTGCCCGACGGCGCCTGCGCCGTCCTGCCGCATCCCCTCGGACCCCGTCCGCTTGATCCATGTCAAGGTGCCGTCCGCGCCTTGGGCGCATGGATGGTCGCCATAACAAGATCGCCGGGAAGCGAGCCATGAGCCAGTCGACCACGCCCTCCCTTTATGCGGCGAGGGAGCCCATCTTTCCCCGCCGGGTGTCGGGCAAGTTCCGCACGCTCAAATGGGCCATCATGGCGGTGACGCTGGGCATCTACTACCTGACGCCCTGGATCCGCTGGGACCGGGGGCCGGAACTGCCCGACCAGGCGGTGCTGGTGGACATGGCCGGGCGGCGGTTCTTCTTCTTCTGGATCGAGATCTGGCCGCACGAGTTCTACTTCGTGGCCGGACTGCTCATCATGGCGGGGCTGGGGCTGTTCCTGTTCACCTCGGCGCTGGGGCGGGTCTGGTGCGGCTACGCCTGCCCGCAGACGGTCTGGACCGACCTGTTCATCCTGACGGAACGCTGGGTCGAGGGCGACCGCAACGCGCGGGTGCGGCTGTGGAACGCGCCCTGGTCGCTGAACAAGGCGCGGCTGCGGCTGACCAAGTGGGCGATCTGGCTGGCTATCGGGGTCGCCACCGGCGGGGCCTGGGTCTTCTACTTCGCCGACGCGCCAACGCTCCTGCGCGAGCTGGTCGCCGGGCAGGCCCACCCCGTCGCCTACGGGACGGTCCTGACGCTGACGGCGACGACCTTCCTGTTCGGCGGATTCTTCCGCGAGCAGATCTGCATCTACGCCTGCCCCTGGCCGCGCATCCAGTCGGCCATGATGGACGAGGAGACCATCACCATCGGCTACCGCGACTGGCGGGGCGAGCCGCGCGGCAAGGCCAGCAAGGCGCGCGCCGCGGCAGGCCAGCCGCCCGCCTTCCGCGCGCAGGAGGCGGCGCTGGCGTCGGGGGCGGTGACCTTTGCCGGCGTGGAGCCCGTGGCGGCAGGCGTCGCGGCGGCCCCGCGCCTGGTGGGCGACTGCGTGGACTGCATGGCCTGCGTGAACGTCTGCCCCATGGGCATCGACATCCGCAACGGCCAGCAGATGGAGTGCATCACCTGCGGGCTGTGCATCGACGCCTGCGACGAGGTCATGGACAAGCTGGGGCGCGAGCGCGGGCTGATCGACTACTTCACCCTCAAGGACGAGCAGGTGGAGCGCGCGGGCGGCAAGGCCAAGAAGATTTGGCGACACATCCTGCGGCCGCGCACGATCCTCTACACCGGGCTCTGGTCGCTGGTGGGCGTGGGGCTGATCGTGGCGCTGTTCATCCGGCCCGCGATCGAGGTGGACGTCTCGCCCGTGCGGAACCCGCTCTACATCACGCTGTCGGACGGCACGATCCGCAACGCCTACGACCTCCGCATCCGCAACAAGCACGGAGAGGAGCGGCGCTTCTCGCTGTCCTACTCGGCGGAGGCGGACCTGGACGTGGCGGTGGAAGGCGCAGAGAACGGCATCATCACCGTGCCCGCCGATCAGACCGGGGATGCGCGCGTCTATGTCGAGGCGAGCCCCGGCAGCACGGCGGCGGAGGCCGGGCGCACCGACCTGCGGCTCTGGATCACCGACCTTGCCGACGCCGAGCGCGCGTCGGTGGACACCCTCTTCAACGGAAAGGCCGACTGAGATGACGAACCCCTTCCGCGGGCCGATCACCGGCCCCAAGGCCTTCGCGATCTTCTCCTCGTTCTTCGTGGTCATCATCGCGGTGAACATCGTCATGGCGGTCAAGGCGATCGGCACCTTCCCGGGGCTGGAGGTGAAGAACTCGTATGTCGCGAGCCAGACCTTCGACGCCGAGCGCCACGCGCAGGAGGCGCTGGGCTGGACCGCCCATGCGGCCATCGACGGGGCCGAGCTGACGCTGACCATCGCCGGGCCGGACGGCGCGCCGGTGCAAGGCGCGACGGCGGCGGGCGTGCTGGGGCGCGCCACGGTGCGGACCTTCGACCAGACGCTCGCCTTCGCCTTCGACGGGAGCGCGTGGCGCGCGCCGGTGGAGGTGGGTCCGGGCCAGTGGCACCTTGCGCTGGAGGCGGTGGCGGTGGACGGCACGCCGTTCCGCCAGCGGCTCGACGTGATGGTGGGGGAGTGATCCCATGGCGATGACCGAAGCCCCGGGCGGGATCGGCTGCATCGGCTGCGTCACCGCGCCTGCCGCGCAGGGCAAGGGCGCGGCGGCGGCCGAGAACGAGATCGTGCTGGCGGTGCCCGGCGCGGACTGCGCGGCCTGCATCCCGCAGTTGGAGGAGGGCCTGACCCCCCTGCCCGGCATCCGCGAGGCGCGGGTGAACTTGAGCCTGCGGCGCCTGCGGGTGCGGCACGACGGGAGCCTGACGCCCGAGGACCTGATCCCGGAAGTCGCCCGGCTGGGCTACGAGGCGCTGCCGCTGGACCTGGTGGCGCTGTCGGGGACCGAGAACGACCGGATCGGCCGCGATCTGGTGATGCGGCTGGGCGTGGCGTTCTTCGCCATGATGAACGTCATGCTGCTGTCGGTGGCCGTGTGGTCGGGCGCGGGCGACGCGACGCGGGACATCTTCCACCTGATCTCGGGCGCCATCGCCATCCCGACGGTGCTGTTCTCGGGGCAGCCGTTCTTCCGGTCGGCCTGGGCCGGGGTGAAGCGGGGGCGGCTGGGGATGGACTTCCCCATCTCGCTCGCGCTGGTGCTCGCGACCTCCATCTCGATCTTCGAGTCGTTCAACGGGGGCCACCACGCCTATTTCGACGCGGCGGTGATGCTGACCTTCTTCCTGCTGGGCGGGCGCTACCTCGACCATAGGACACGGGCGGCCGCGCGGTCGGCGGCGCAGGAACTGGCCGCGCTGGAGGTGCCGCGCGCGATCCGGCTGACGGACGAGGGCCAGGAGACGGTGAACGTGTCCGACCTCGCGGTGGGCGACCTGATCTCCGTGCGCCCCGGCGCGCGGGTGCCGGCGGATGGCGAGGTCGTGGAAGGCGAGAGCGAGATCGACCGGTCGCTGCTGACGGGCGAGTCGCTGCCGGCCCGCGCGGCGCGGGGCTGCGTGGTGAGCGCGGGCGAGGTGAACCTCACCGGGCCGCTGACCGTGCGCGTCACGGCGGCGGGGAAGGACTCGTCGCTCGCCCGCATGGCGGCGCTGGTCGCGGTGGCCGAGGAGGCGCGGTCGCGCTACACCTCGCTCGCCGACCGGGCGGCGCGGGCCTATTCGCCGCTGGTCCACACGCTGTCGTTCAGCGCCTTCGCCTATTGGATGTGGCAGACGAGCGGGGACGTGCGCTTCGCCATCAACATCTCGGCGGCGACGCTCATCATCACCTGCCCCTGCGCGCTGGGGCTGGCGGTGCCGGCGGTGGTGACGGCGGCGAGCGGAAAGCTGTTCAAGAAGGGTCTCCTCATCAAGTCGGGGACGGCGCTGGAGCGGCTGGCGCAGGTCGATACGGTGGTCTTCGACAAGACGGGGACACTCACGCTGGGTGCGCCGGAGCCGCTGGATCTTGGGGCGCACGACGCCGAGAGCCTGTCGGTCGCGATGGCGCTGGCGCAGGGGTCGTCGCATCCGCTGGCGCTGGCGCTGGCCAAGGGGGCGGCCGAGCGGGGTCTGCGGCCCGCCCCGGTTTCGGAGGTGCGCGAAGTGCCGGGCCACGGGATCGAAGGCGTCTGGCAGGACCAGCGGGTGCGGCTGGGCCGCGCCGACTGGGTGGGCGCGGAGGTGGGCGAGGTGACCGCGACCACGCTGCGGATCGGCGCGCGGGAGCCGGTGACCTTCGCCTTCGCGGACGCGCTGCGGCCGGGGGCGGAAGGACTGGTGACGGCGCTGGCCAAGCAGGGGCTGGAGTTGCACCTCGTATCGGGGGACGTGGCCCCGGCGGTCGAGGAACTGGCCGGGCGGCTCGGCATCCCGGCCTGGACGGCGGGCGCAAAGCCCGAGGAGAAGGCGGCCTACGTGAAGGCGCTAGCGGCCAGGGGGCGCAAGGTGCTGATGGTGGGCGACGGGCTCAACGACACGGCGGCGCTGGCCGAGGCGCTGGTGTCGATCTCCCCGGCCTCGGCGCTGGACGCGGCGCGGGCGGCGTCGGACATCGTGGCGCTGGGGCGCGACATCTCGCCCGTGGAGGACGCGCTGCGGATCGCCAGGCAGGCGGTGCGGCGGATGCGCGAGAACTTCGCGCTGTCGGCGGCCTACAACGTGGTGTCGGTGCCGGTGGCGCTGATCGGGCTCGCGACGCCGCTGCTGGCGGCGCTGGCGATGTCGGTGTCGTCCGTGACCGTCACGCTCAACGCGCTACGTCTGAAGTAGGATGGACGTGCTGATCTACCTCGTGCCGGTGAGCTTGGGCCTGGGTCTCCTGGGGCTCGGGGCCTTTGTCTGGACGCTGCGGCACCGGCAGTACGAGGACCCCAAGGGCGACGCGGCGCGCATCCTGTCGGACCGATGGGACGACCGGCCCGCGCCGGCGGACGAGCGGCCGGCCCGCGCGCGGAGCGACCACGCGGGGCCGACGCCGGGCGACCGGGGATAGGAAAAGGGGCGCCGTCCGGCGCCCCTCCCCAGCGGCCGGATGCGGGGCCGGTTCGGCCTCACTCCAGCCCCATGGCGAAGTCGGCGCAGCGCGAGCCCAGCATCAGCGCGGGGGCCGTCGTATTGCCGGCGTTGATGTCGGGGCAGGCGCTCATGTCCGCGACGCGCAGCCCCTCGATCCCGCGCACCCGCATCCGGGCGTCGAGCACCGCGAGGGGGTCGCCGTCCGCGCCCATCCGGGCGGTGCCGGCGGGGTGGTAGTTGGTCTTCACCATCCGGCGGCAATGGGCGGCGAGGCTGTCGTCGTCGAGCCGCGCCGGGTCGGGGAACTTGATCCCCTGTATGCGCGAGGCCAGCGGCTCGGTCTGGAAGGCGCGGAGGAAGAAGCGCTGGCCGTCGATCATGGCGCGCAGGTCGGCGGGGTCCTTGAGGAGGTTGGGCGAGACGATCGGCCTGTCGGCGGGGTCGGCGGAACGGAGGCGGACCCAGCCGCGCGATTTCGGCTTCACGACGACGGTGGTGATGGTCATGCCGTGGGTGTCCCGCATGACCTTGAGAAGGTCGCGGTCGAGATAGACGATGGGAACGCAGAAGGCCTGGATCGTGGGCTCGGCCGTGGGGTCGGTCGGGTTGACGAAGGCCCCGGCCTCCACCCCCGCCGAGAGGATGCGGCCCGTTCCGAACAGCTTGAACTGAAGGCCGTTCAGGACCATCCGCCAGCCCTTGCCCTGGTTGAAGTAGCCGTACTTCCCGTTGGCGACCGAGATGATCGGCACCTCGGGATGGTCCACGAGGTTGCGACCGACGCCGGGCGCGTCGTGCAGGACGGGCAGCCCGAACTCGCGCAGGTGGGAGGCCGGGCCGATGCCGGACAACATCAGGAGCTTGGGGGTGATGAGCGCGCCGGCCGCGAGGATGACCTCGGCGCGGGCATAGGAGCGATGCTCCTGCCCGGACTTGTCGCGCCAGACGACGCCCGTGGCGCGGCCGTTCTCGATCAGGACGCGCTCGGCTCGGGCTTCGAGGCGCAGGGTCAGGCGCGGGTTCGTTTCCAGCGGCGCGATGAAGGCGTAGGCGGCCGAGGACCGTTTCCCGTGGCGGTTCATGAACTGGTAGAAGCCGACGCCGCGCTGGGACGCGCCGTTGAAGTCGGGGTTGAAGGGCTCGCCCAGGGCCTGCACGGCCTGGACGAACCAACGGCTCATCTGGTCGACGTGGCCGGGATCGGAGACCTGCAGCGGGCCGTCCACGGCGTGCAGGTCGTTGTGGAGGCGGTTGTTGTCCTCCATCCGTCTCATGTGGTGGAGGACGGCGGGCCAGGACCAGTCGGCGCCGTCGTTGCTGCCGCGCAGGACCTCGTTCCACGCCTCGTAGTCCGAAGGGCGGCCGCGCATGTAGACCTGCGCGTTGACGCTCGTGCCGCCGCCCAGGACGTTGCCCTGCGGGATGTCGTGGGCGCGGCCGCCCAGGTGCTCCTGCGGGGGCGTGGTGTGGTAGTGCATGAACTTGCTGCCGTTGATCATGCGGAAGATGCCCGGCGGCATGTCGAGGAGCGGGTGACGGTGGGAGTAGCCGCCTTCGAGCAACAGCACCCGATGTCCGCCGGGATTCACCAGCCGCGCGGCGGCGACGCAGCCCGCCGCGCCCCCGCCGACGACGATGTAGTCGTGTTCGTCCCTCGACATGGCTCAGGGCCCCTCGAAGGTGCCGCGCACGTATTCCCAGGCGGCGTTGAGATGCGAGGCGAGCGCGGCCTCGGCGGCGTCAGGATCGCGGTCCTGGATCGCGAGCAGGATGTCGCGGTGACGCAGGAAGTTGACGCGGTTGCGCTCGGGCGAGCGGGGCATCTTGCGCCAGTGCTCGGCCAGCCAGGCGGTGAAGGCCTTGTGGACCGCCGGAAGGATCGGGTTCCGGGGGATCTCGTAGAGCACGGCGTGGAAGGCCACGTCGGTCGCGTAGAAGCGGTCGCTGTCGGGGATGGCGGCCTCGTTCTCGGCCAGCGCGCGGGCCAGCGCGGCAACATCGGCCTTGCGCGCCTGGAGCGCGGCGTGGCGGACGAGCGCGCCCTCCAGCAGGATGCGGGTGTCGTAGAGGTTCTTCACGCCACCCGATTCGCGCAGGAGGTGGCCGACCACCCCCCCGGCGGCGGCGAGCGCGGCGTCCACGCCGGGGCGGCGCACGACGGGGCGGTGGCGGGGGCGACTTTCCACGAGGCCGCGGCTGGCGAGGCGGGCCACGGCCTCGCGCACGACGGTGCGGCTGACGCCGTAGGTGTCGATGAGGTCGCGCTCGGGCGGGAGATGGGCGCCGTCCGGCAGCGCCCCCGAGGCGATGCGCGCCTCCAGCTCGCGCACGACGGCGTCGGCGGCGCGGGTGTCGGGGCGGAGGGCAGCGGCGTCGGTCATGCGGAGGGAGTCCAGCCTGATCTGGTATGACTATATCGGCCGTTGATCGAGGCGCAAACGGAAGTTGCACGCCGTGATCGAGGTCCTTTGCAGGCGCAGAATAAAGGAGGCGCCTGAAACAGTGCTTGACGGAGGACGAGACTTGCGCCCTGATAAGGTAGGTTTGGTCATACCAAAGGCGATGCGCTGGTGCTGGACGACCTGCTTTCCCTGATCGCCGACGGGCGGCCCTTTGCGGCGCGGATGTTCATTGATGGCGCCTGGGCGGACCCGTCGGGCCTTGGGGTGGACGAGGTGGAGGACCCGGCCACGGGGCGCGTCGTCGCCACTGCGCCGCGCGGGACCCGCTCCCACGCCGAGGAGGCTCTGGAGGCGGCGCGGCGCGCGCAACCCGCCTGGGCGCGCGTCCCGGCGGTGGAGCGCGGGCGGGCGGTGCTGGCGCTGGCCGATGCCGTGCGCGCGGAGGCCGAGTCGCTGGCGCGTATCGTGGTGCTGGAGCAGGGCAAGCCCCTGGGCCAGGCGCGGGGCGAGATCGGCGCGACCGAGACCTTCCTGCGCTACGCCGCCGAATGGGCGCGGCGGATCGAGGGCGAGATCCTGCCATCGGATTCGCCGGAGGAGGAGGTGTGGATCCGTCGCCTGCCCCATGGGGTCGTGGCGGGACTGACGGCGTGGAACTATCCGTCCGCGCTGGCCACGCGGAAGCTGGGGCCGGCGCTGGTGGCGGGGAACGCCTTCGTGCTCAAGGCGCACGAGTTCACGCCGCTCTCGGGCCTCGCTCTCGCCGCGCTGGCGGAGCGGGTGGGGCTGCCGCCCGGCGTGTTCAACGTCGTCACCGGGGACGGGCGCAACGTCGGCCGCGCGCTGGTCGAGGGGGCGGACATGACGACGATGACCGGGTCCACGCGGGCGGGGCGGGAGATCTACGCGACAGGAGCGGCGGGCATCAAGAACCTGCGGCTGGAGCTGGGTGGCAAGGCCCCCTTCATCGTGATGGAGGACGCCGACATCGGCCGGGCGGTGGAGGCGGCGGTGGCCGCGCGATTCTCCAACTGCGGGCAGATCTGCACCTGCAACGAGCGGATGTACCTGCACGAGGCCATCGCGGACGAGTTCCTGGAGCGTTTCGTCGCCGCCGCCCGTGCGCTGAGCATCGGGCCGGGGATGGAGGATCCCGACCTCGGCCCCAAGGTTTCGGGGGGCGAGGTCGAGAAGGTCGAGGCGATGACGGCGGCCTCCATCGAGGCCGGGGCAGAGGTGCTGCTGCGCGGCGGGCCTCTGACGGAGGGGCGCTACGCGCACGGACACTTCATGGCGCCGACGGTTCTGGAAGTGCGCTCGGACGACCTGCCGGTGATGCGGGACGAGGTGTTCGGGCCGGTGGTGGCCGCGCGGCGGATCGGGTCCTTCGAGGAGGGGCTGAGCCTCGCCAACGACACGGGTTACGGGCTGTCGGCCTATGTCTGGAGCCGGAACCTGCGGCGGGTGTTCCAGGCGGCCGAGGGGCTGCACTTCGGCGAGATCTACTGCAACCGCACCAACGGGGAGCTGGTGCAGGGCTTCCACACCGGCTGGGGCCTGTCGGGCCTGGGCGGCGAGGACGGGAAATGGGGCTTCGACGGGTATCTCCGCAAGAAGACCATGTACGTGAACTGGGCCTGAGCAACGGGCCCGGAGCGTGAAGCCATCGGGAGGACGGTGGCGCAACCGGGAGGAGCAAGGATGAAGAGACGTAGTCTGCTGGGGGCCACCGCCTTCGCCGTGCTGGGGCTCGGAAGCCTCGTGCAGGCGCAGGACCTGCCGCCGCTGGAACAGAAGGACAGCTATACGGTGGGCTTCGCCCAGAGCGAGTCCAACAACCCCTGGCGCATCGCCGAGACCAAGAGCTTCCAGGACACCGCCGCAAGCTGCGGCTGGAACCTGATCGTCACCGACGCGGGCGGATCGGCCGCCAAGCAGGTGGCGGACGTGGATTCGATGATCGCACAGGGGATCGACGTGCTGTTCCTGCCCCCACGCGAGGAAAGCCCGCTGATCCCCGCCGTGATGCGCGCCAAGGCGGCGGGAATCCCCGTCTTCCTCGTGGATCGCTCGGTAGATCCGAACGTGGCGCAGGCGGGGCGGGACTACGTGGCCTTCCTCGGGTCCGACTTCGTGGACCAGGGGCGGCGGGCCGCCGAGTACATGATGGAGAACTTCGAGGGCGAGCAGGGCCTCATCATCCAGCTCGAGGGCACCACGGGCTCCTCGCCCGCGAACGACCGCAAGCGCGGCTTCGACGAGGCCGTTGCGGGCAACGACAAGTTCCAGATCCTCGAGTCCCGCACCGGCGATTTCGCGCGGGACGAGGGGCGGCGGGTCATGGAGACGCTGCTCCAGGCGCACCCGGACGTGAACATCGTCTACGCCCACAACGACGAGATGGCGATCGGCGCGATCCAGGCATTGGAGGCAGCGGGGCGCACGCCAGGGCAGGACGTCATGGTCGTGTCCATCGACGGCACCCGCGACGCGCTGCAGGCAATCATCGACGGCAAGATGGCGGTGACGGTGGAGTCCTCGCCGTTCTTCGGGCCGCTCTCCTGCGAGACGATGAAGCGGTATGCGGCGGGCGAGACCATCGAGCCCTGGGTGAAGGTGGAGGATCGCATCTTCACCGCCGAGAACGCCGCCGAGCACATCGACGAGGCCTATTGAGCCCCGTCGCGGCGTCCGGCCCCAAGGTCGGACGCCCAACTCCGGGCGCCGCCGTCGCGCGGCGCCCGCCTTCCCGCAGGAGGTGCCGCGCATGGCCGAGCCTCTTCTCCGCATGACCGGCGTCCAGAAGGCTTTCGCGGGCGTGCCGGCGCTGCGCGACGCCTCGCTGACCATCCAGCCCGGCGAGGTCCATGCGCTGGTGGGCCAGAACGGGGCGGGAAAGTCGACGCTCATCAATATCCTGACGGGGGTGTATCGCCGCGACGCGGGCGAGGTGCTGTGGCAGGGCCGGCCGGTGGAGCTGCGCTCGCCCCGCGACGCGCAGGGGGCGGGGATCGCCACCATCTACCAGGAACTGACGCTGGTCCCGCAGCGGACGGTGACCGAGAACATCGTGCTGGGCTACGAGCCGCGCACCCGCTGGGGGTCGATCGACTGGCGGGCCGCCGAGGCGCGGGCGCGCGAGGTGCTGGGGCGATTCGGGATCGATCTGGACCTGCGGCGGCCGCTGGGTGCCTACCCGACCGCCATCCAGCAGCTCGTGGCCATCGGGCGGGCGGCGTCGATGGAAGCGCGGTTGCTCATCATGGACGAGCCCACCTCGTCGCTCGACGAGCGGGAGGTGGAGGTGCTGTTCGGGGTGATCCGGTCCCTGCGCGACCGGGGCACCTCGATCCTCTACGTCAGCCACTTCCTCGACGAGCTGTTCCAGGTCTGCGATGGCGTGACCATCATGCGCGACGGCCGCACGGTGGGCGAGCAGAGGATTGCCGAAACGACGAAGCTCGACCTGATCGCCGGGATGCTGGGGCGCGACCCCGAGGAGATCCGGGCGGCGGGGCGCACGCGGCTGCGGGCCGAGCGGACGACGGGGGGCGAGGTGTTCCTGGAGGCGCGGAGACTGTCGTCGGATCGACGGCTGCGGCGGCTCGACCTCACGGTGCGGGCGGGGGAGATCGTGGGGCTCGCGGGGCTGCTCGGCTCGGGGCGGACCGAGGCGGCGCGGGCGATCTTCGGGCTCGACCGCGTGACGGGCGGAACGCTGGAGATCGGCGGGCGCGCGGCGCGGATCGGGTCGGCGCGCGAGGCCATCGACGCGGGGCTCGCCTACCTGAGCGAGGACCGCAAGGCCGAGGGGATCGTCCCGGACCTGTCGGTGCGGGAGAACCTGACGCTCGCGCTCCTGCCCCGGCTGTCGCGACTGGGGATCGTGGACGAGGCGCGGGAGCGGCGGATCGTCGAGGGCTTCATCGCGGCGCTGGGCATCCGCGCCGCCGACATGGACCAGCCCATCCGCGAGTTATCGGGGGGCAACCAGCAGAAGGTCCTGCTGGGCCGGTGGCTGGCGCTGGAGCCGCGCCTTCTCATCCTCGACGAGCCCACGCGGGGAGTGGACGTGGGAGCGAAGCTGGAGATCCAGGCCATCATCCGCAAGCGTGTGGAGGAGGGCTGCGCGGTGCTGCTCATCTCCTCGGAGTTCGAGGAGTTGATTGAGGGGGCGCATGGCATAATCGTCCTGCAGGAAGGCCGGTCGGTGCGGCGGCTGGAGAACCCCGGCGTGACCGAGGCGGCGCTGATCCACGCCATCGCCGAGCCGCCCGAGGAGACGGTGGCGGAGGCGGCGGAATGAGCCCGGAAAGCCTGACCCGGCCCATGGGGGGAGTGGGCGAGGCCCCTGCCCCGCGCCGGTCGCGGGCGAACCGGCGCTTCCTGGGGCTGGTGGCGGTGCTGGTGGCGCTGGTCCTGCTGAACGTGGCGATGACGCCGAACTTCCTGGCGGTTCAGACGCTGGCGGTGAACGTAAGTCAGGTGGCGACGGTCGCCATCGTGGCGCTGGGGATGACGCTGGTGATCGCCACCGGCGGCGTGGACCTGTCGGTGGGCGCGGTCATGGCGGTGGCGGGGGCGCTGGCGCCGCTGATCTTCGGAAGCGCCTGGGGCCTCGCGAATCCGGGGCTGGGACTCGCGGCGGCGATTGCCGTGCCCTTGCTGGTCGCGATGGCCTGCGGGCTGTTCAACGGGGCGCTCGTCAGCCTTCTGGGCGTGCAGCCGATCATCGCCACGCTGATCCTGTTCATCTCGGGGCGCGGGGTGGCGCAGGTGTTGACGAACGGGAACCTCCAGACCTTCTCGAACCCCGGCTTTGGCTGGCTGGGGACGGGCCGGGTGCTGGGGCTGCCGGTGCAGGGCTGGATCGCGCTGGCGCTCACGCTGGTCGTGGCGCTGGTGGTGCGGCGGACGATCTACGGGCGCTATCTCTTGTCGGTGGGCGGCAACGAGAAGGCGGCGGCGCTGGCCGGGACACCGGTGGCGCGGGTGAAGATCGCGACTTATGCCATCTGTTCGCTGCTCGCGGGGCTCGCCGGGCTGATCGACGTGGCGATCAACTCGGCCTCGGACGCGGCGCGGGTGGGCAACCTGATGGAGCTCGATGCCATCGCCGCCGCCGTGGTCGGCGGGGCGGCGCTGTCGGGGGGGCGCGCGCCGGTGCTAGGGACGCTGCTCGGCGCGGTGTTCATCCAGCTCGTGGGCTACACGCTGATCGCCAACGGCGTGCCGGACGAGGCGACTCTCATCGTCACGGCGGGGATCATCATCGTGGCCGTCTACCTTCAGGACAACCGGAGGCGCCTATGACCTCTCTCGACCTGAACCTCCGCCGCTTCACGCGGCCCCTGGGCGAGGGGACGCACCTGACGGTCTGGGTGGCGCTCGGGCTCCTGATCCTGTTCGGGGCCTGGCGCTACGACAACTTCCTGTCGGCCTACAACGTCTCGTCGTTCCTGCAATACAACTCCATGTTCGTGCTGGTCTCGGTGGGGATGTGCCTCGTCATCATGACGGGGGGAATCGACCTGTCGGTGGGGGCGGTCGCGGCGCTGGCGAGCGTCGTGGCGGCGCTGCTGAGCGCGCGGGGGCTGGCGGTGGCGCTGCCCGCGGGGGTGGCGACTGGCCTGATGGCGGGCGCGATCAACGCGGGGCTGATCGTCGGGCTGCGGCTGCCGCCCTTCATGGCGACGCTGGCGACGATGCTGGCAGCGCGAGGCACCTCCCTGGTCGTGTCGGACCGGCAGGCGGTGACGGTGGACTGGACCTCGGACTTCACGGCGCTCGGCATGAACAAGATCGGGGCGCTGGTCCCCTGGACCATCGTCGCCGCCCTCCTGGTGGTGCTGGTCGCGTGGCACGTGCTGGAGCGGACCTCGCTCGGGCGAACGGTGCTGGCGGTGGGCGACAACGCCGAGGCGGCGCACCTGATGGGCCTCAAGACCGGGCGGGCGCTGGTGTTCGCCTACCTCTTCTCGGGGGCCTGCGCGGGGCTCGCGGGGGTGTTCCTTGCCTCGGGCTACGGTGCGGGGCAGCCGTTGGAGGGCCAGGGCTGGGAGCTGGCCGCCATCGCCTCGGTCGTCGTGGGCGGGACGCTGCTGACCGGGGGCATGGGGTCGGTGCCGGCGACGGTAGCGGGGGCGCTGCTGTTCGGGCTGGTGTTCAACCTCCTCAACTTCGAGAACGGGCTCGGGGTCATCTCGCTGTCGGCCTACTGGCAGTCGGTGATCCGGGGGACGTTCCTCCTCGTCGTCATCCTGTTGCAGGTCCGCCTCGGGCGGGCCGCCGCGAGGGCCTGAGCCATGAGCCGGATCATCGACCTCCAGGCCCGCCTGTTCCGCGTGCCGCTTCCCGAGGTCATGTCGGACGCCAAGCACGGCGACCACACGCATTTCGAGCTGGTGACCGTGACGGTCCGCGACTCGGAGGGGCGGGAGGGGACGGGCTACACCTACACCGGCGGCCTCGGAGGGCGGGCGATCCTGGCGATGGTGCTCCATGACCTGCGGCCCTTCCTGCTGGGGCAGGACCCGGACGGCATCGAGGCGCTGAACGACGCGATGCAGTGGCGGGTGCACTACGTGGCGCGCGGGGGGATCGCGAGCTTTGCCATCTCGGCCATCGACGTGGCGCTGTGGGACCTCAAGGGAAAGACCGCGGGCCAGCCGCTCTGGCGCATGGCGGGGGGCGCGTCGAACCGCTCGCGCGTCTACCGGGGGGCCATCGACCTGAACTTTCCCTACGAGAAGCTGATGGACAACGTTCGGGGCTACCTCGCCGAAGGCTTCGAAGCGGTGAAGATCAAGGTGGGACGCCCGGACCTGGCCGACGACGTGCGGCGGGCGGAAGGAGTGCGGGAGATCCTGGGGTCGGATCGAATTTTCGCGGTGGACGCCAACTATTCGATGTCGGTTCCGCAGGCCATAGAGGCGGCGCGGGCCTTCGCGCCCCTGGACCTGCTGTGGTTCGAGGAGCCGACGATCCCCGACGACTACGACGGCCATGCCCGCATCGCCGAGGCAACGGGGGTGCCGCTGGCGATGGGCGAGAACCTGCACACGATCCACGAGTTCGAACACGCGGTGGACCGGGCGCGGCTATCGTTCCTCCAGCCCGACGCCTCGAACTGCGGCGGGATCACCGGTTGGCTGCGGGTGGCGCGGCTCTGCGCGGCGCATGGCCTCCCGGTGTGCAGCCACGGGATGCAGGAGCTTCACGTGAGCCTTGTCGGCGCGCAGCCGAACGCGGGCTGGGTCGAGGTGCACAGCTTCCCGATCGACCGCTACACGACGCGGCCGCTTGTCCACGAACGGCTGCACGCGGTCGCGCCGGATGAGCCCGGCACGGGGGTCGCCTTCGACTGGGAGAGGCTCGCGCCCTTCGCCGTTCCTGGCTGATCTTCTGGGGAAAATGGTCGGAGTGAGAGGATTCGAACCTCCGACCCCCTGCTCCCGAAGCAGGTGCGCTACCAGGCTGCGCTACACTCCGACGACGCGCGAGGTATCCCGCGCGGCGGCGCTTTGCAAGAGCCCTTCGCCCGTTTCGCCGCTCACTCGCAGGGGGTGGCGTTGGGGGCGGGACGGGCGCGACGAGGCAGCAGGCGCTGGAGCCCGAACGGGCGCGGGCCGATGCCGGTGTCCGGGCGGAGGCGGCTGCTGAGCACGGGCCGACTGCGCGAGATGCCGGGGCTGTCCTCGCGCAGGACGATGTAGAGCCCCGAGGCGATGATGATGGCCGCGCCCACGGCCGTCATCTTGTCGATGCTCTCCTCGAAGAAGGCATAGCCGAAGAAGGCCGCGAATAGGATCTGGACATACTGCATGGGCGCCACCACCACTGCCATGCCCACCTTGTAGGCGGCGATGATGACCACCCCGGCGAGCCAGGCCAGGAAGGCCTGGAAGGCGATCAGGCCCAGGTGCTCGGCCTCCATCGGGCGGTAGACCGACGGAATGAACAGGAGCGTCACCGCGAGGTTGGCGAACATCGGGTAGAGGAGCAGGACGACCGGCCGTTCCCGCGCGCCGACCTTGCGGACGATCACCGAGGCCACCGCGCCGAAGACCGCAGCCGAGAGCGCGGCGAGGTGGCCGAGGCTCAGCTCGGCCGAGCCGGGGCGCAGGACCACCATGACGCCCGCGAGCCCCGCCAGCACCGCCAAGGCGCGGCGCAGCCGCACCCTCTCGCCCAGGACCGGGATGGCGAGCAGCGTGATGAGCAGCGGCTGTGCGAAGCAGAGCGCGTAAACCTGCGCCAGGGGCAGCACCGAGAAAGCGTAGAAGGCCGAAAGCCCCGAGAGCACCGTCGCCGCCGAGCGGAGCGCCACCCAGCCGGGATGGACCGGGCGGAGCGTCCCCGGGTTGGGGTCGTGCAGGATCATTCCCATGGCGAGGGGGAAGGAGAACAGCGTCGAGAAGAAGACGAGCTGGAATGGCGAGTAGTCCTCCCCCAGCAGTTTCACCACGGCATCACTGGTCGCGTAGATGCCGAAGGCCAGGAGCGCCAGCATCGCTCCCTTCGCGTTCTGTGACATGGGGCCCTCTCGGGCGCGGCCTGTCGCGCCCGACCCCCGCTTTAGGGCCGCGAATCGGGACGGGTCAACCCGGTCCTGGGCGGATCAGCGCGCGTTCCCATCAAGGGCTGCAACAATCGCATCGCCCATGGCCGATGTGCTCACCGCAGCCCCACCGGCCGGGCCGAGCAGGTCGCCGGTGCGGACCCCGTCGGCGAGCACCGTCTCGACCGCCCGCTCCAGCCGGTCCGCCGCCTCGCCGGCGTCGAAGGAGTAGCGCAGCGCCATGGCGAAGCTCAGGATGCAGGCGATCGGGTTGGCCTTGCCCTGCCCGGCGATGTCGGGAGCCGAGCCGTGCACGGGCTCGTAGAGGGCACGACGACGGCCGGTCACCGCGTCCGGTGCGCCCAGCGAGGCCGAGGGCAGCATCCCGAGCGAGCCGGTCAGCATCGCCGCCACGTCCGACAGCATGTCGCCGAAGAGGTTGTCCGTCACGATCACGTCGAACTGCTTGGGCGCGCGGACGAGCTGCATCCCGCCCGCGTCGGCGAGCATATGGGAGAGCTGAACATCGCTGTAACGATCCTTGTGGACCTGGGTGACGACCTCGTTCCAGAGCACGCCCGACCGCATCACGTTCCGCTTCTCCATGGAGCAGACGCGCTTGTCGCGGACGCGGGCGAGGTCGAAGGCGACCGCCGCGATGCGCTCGATCTCGTAGGTGTCGTAGACCTGGGTGTCGATAGCGCGCTTCTGGCCGTTGCCGAGGTCGCGAATCTCCTTGGGCTCGCCGAAGTAGACGCCGCCCGTCAGCTCGCGCACGATAAGGATGTCGAGCCCCTCCACCAGCTCGCGCTTGAGCGAGGAGAAGTCGGCCAGCGCGTCGAAGCACTTGGCGGGGCGGAGGTTGGCGAAGAGCTCCAGATCTTTCCGCAGGCGCAGGAGCCCGGCCTCGGGGCGCACCTCGTAAGGCACCTTGTCCCACTTCGGGCCGCCCACCGCGCCCAACAGCACGGCGTCGGCCTTCAACGCCTTGTCCATGGTCGCGTCCGACACCGCCTGCCCATGGGCGTCGTAGGCGCAGCCGCCGACGAGATCCTCCTCGACGGCGAAGGCCATGCCGTTCGCGTTGAACCAGCCAACGACCTTCTTCACCTCCGCCATGACTTCGGGGCCGATGCCGTCGCCGGCGAGGAGGAGAAGGTCGTGGGCCATGATGCGCGCTCCGCTGGGATGGTCGCGGCGGGGCGTAGCCCCGGGGGGACCCGGGGTCAAGCGGGGCGGATCAGAGCAGGAAGTCGGAGGCGGCGAGAGGCGCGGCCACGCCGTCGAGGACCAGGTGGAAGTCGAGCCCTGGCTGGTCGTCGAGGCTGGCCCGCAGGACCAGGCTGGAGCCCGAGACGGTCTGGCGCAGCTCGCCCTGGGCGAGGCCGCCCCCCGTGTCGAGTCGCAGGTCCCCGCCACCGAGGGCCGACAGGTCAAGGCGGTCCACACCGGCCGCGAAGTTCTCCACATGGTCGCAGGTCGCGCGGTCGCGGCTGTCCGAGGCGGCGAGGAACACGAAGAGATCGCGGCCCGCCCCGCCCGACAGCCGATCCGCTCCGCCGCCTCCGAGGAGCCGGTCGTCCCCGCCCTCGCCGAGGAGACGGTCGGCCCCGTCCCCGCCTTCGAGGTAGTCCCGCCCCTCCCGGCCCAGGAGCGTGTCGTCGCCCCCCAGGCCGCGGAGGTTGTTGGCGGCCTGGTTGCCGGACAGGTGGTCGCCCTGACCGCCGCCCGAGGCGTTCTCGATCACCACGCCAGCGGCGATGGTGACGCCGCCGTGCACGCCCTTGGCATGGGAGACGAAGCCGCCGGGCGCCTGATCCGGGCTCGCCGCGCGCAGGTCGATGGTGTTGGCCCGGCTCGCGGCGCCGACAAGGCGGTCGGCGCCGCCCCCGTCCCAGAGGCAGGCGTAGCCGGTGCCCGCGACATCCGCCGCCGGAAGCCTGTAGAGGTCGCTCCCCGTCCGGATCGCGGCGTTGACGCCGTAGAGGAATTGCAGGGCGGCGATGTCGAGCGCCATGGGCCCGGACTGGTAGCCGGAGGTGATGCCGGACGGCTCCCCCTCGGGCCCGGCCGGCCAGCCGTCGTTGTAGCCCATCATCGTGAAGACGCCCTGGTTCATCAGCCCATCGCCCAAGTCCCAGGGGCCATCGACGCCCGGGAGGGCCGGCGTGCCGTCGCCTCCGGGGCCGTCGTCGTGCGTGTGGGACAGGCCCAGGGCATGGCCCAGCTCGTGCATGACGGTGCAGAAGTCGTAGCCTCCCGGGGCCAGCGCGCCGCCGCCCGCCGCGTAGGCGTCGTGGTTGAGCGCGATGAGGCTCTGGCTGTCGCCGGACGCCGGGCTCCAGGCGGTGCCCGGCAGGTAGGCGTAGCCCAGCACCCCGGCCCCGCCCGCATCCGCCTGCCCGACGCTGGCCCAGACCACGTCGGCATCGCCGGCCCGGCCCACCTCGCGAAAGCGCAGGTTGCAGACCTCCTCGATGGCGGCCATGGCGGTCCGCATCGCGGCGACCTCGCGGCTGCCGGGCGGGCCGGCAGTCACCTCGGCGGCGTCGGGGCCGACGCTCTCGGCACCGCCCCGTCCGGCGATGTAGACGCTGATCTGCGTGGTCGTCCCGGCGCCCGACGACCAGGCCTGGTCGTAGAGGATGCCGTCGATCCAGGCGTTCCCGCTGGGGGACGCGATGACGGGATCAGCGGTGCCGCCCATGGGATTCCTCCTGGCTTGGGGGGGTCCGGGCCGGGCCGGCCTCGCCGCCCGTCCATCCGGGATCCAGAATAGCACCGCCACGGGAGGAGCGCCAAGATACCCGCGCAACCTGAGCGATCACGCGCCTGTCAACGCCGTCGGCATGGGTGGAGTTTGGCCGAGCGAGTTCCCCGAGGGCCGGGCCGGCTCAGCGGTCGATGTCCACCCAGACCAGCCGATGAGGGCCCGCCGCCTCCGCCTCGGCGGCCAGCGGCCCGCCAGGGCGAGGCCAAACCACGCCCGAACCGAGCGTCCGCCACTCCGCCGCGGGCAGGACATAGGACACCCGCAGGTTCCCCGGCCCGCCCTCCTCCTCGGGCCAGTCCACGGTGTCGAGCCTCGGGTCACCCGAGTGGCCCGGATCGGCGGCGTCCCGCGCGCCGTCGCTGGCAGGACGGGGGTCCCGGAGACGCGGGTCGGCCAGGAGCGCCGTCATCTCGGCCCGCAGGCCCGCCCCGTCCGCCGGGTCGAGGTTGGCGTTGCCGAGGATCACGATGCCCGCCGGCACCGGCCCCAGATCGCCGTCGAGGAGCCTCGACCAGAGCGCCAGCTCGTCGGCGTTTCGCAGGGCGTTGCGGCGCTCCGGGCCATCGCCGATGGGCGGGGCCGCCGACCAGGCCAGCAGGGTGGCGGGCCCGGCCGGCGTTTCGACCGGAACGACCCAATGGCCGGTGGCGGACAGGCGCTGCGCGGCCCGCGCGGCCTCGGACGGGAAGGGTTGGCCGTCCCGCTCGGGCAGGCGCGCGCCCGGCAGGTCGCGCCAGAGCAGGGAGGACAGGTCCCGCGCCTCGCCCAGCGGCCAGCGCGACAGCAGCGCGAGCCCGCCCTCCCCGGCGAAGCGCCCCCAGCCCTGCGCGTCGCCGGGCCCGCCGAGGCGGCCATCGCCGTCGAGGTCCAGGCCCGAATCGAGCCCGGCGTTCCCCGGCAGGGCCAGACGGTAGGGATAGTCGAGTCCCTGCGCGGCCAGCCTCTCGGCCAAGGCGCCCAGGGCGGCCCCGTCGCCGTCCCAGTCCATGTCGGTGAGGAGCAGCACGTCCGGCCGCGCGGCGGACAGGACCGCCACGACCCCCGCGACGCCCGGGTCCTCGCCCTTGAGGATGTCGCGCAGGAGGAGGCCGGGGCCGTCCCGGCTCAGGTCGGCGGCCCATGTCGCGACGCGCAGCGGCTCGGCCCGCAGGGGCGGGGCCAGGACCGCCGCGAGAAGGAGGACGAGGAGTCCTAGATGGCCTGCGGCAGCACGCCGGCCTGACGCAGCCGGGCGCGGTGGGCGGCGATCAGCGCTGCCAGTCGATGAAGCGCGAGCCCCCGCATCGCGAGGCTCGCCGGAATGAAGGCCCATGCCATCACCGTCCAGACCAGCGCCACCGGCTCCCGCAGGGCCGCACCCTCGAAGGGCGCCGCCAGCAGGTCGGCGGCCAATGGCGCCAACCATGGCAGCAGAAGTCCTAAGATCAGGTTAACCTGCGCGTCGCGCCGCAGCCGTCCCACGAGGTCGCCACCGGCGGTGGGATCGAACTGCGGCAGGTTGATCCAGACGTTGAAGGCCGAGCGCCCCGGCCACTGTCCGAGGCGGATCGCGAGGGCGAAAGCCACGACCATCAGCAACGACACGCCATAGGCCATCGCCGCCGCGTCGAGGACGGTCCGCGCCAGGACCGGATCGGCCGGCTCGGGCATGGTCCGGGCCAGGAGCCGCACCGGCGACCCGGGCAGGTCGCCCCAGGCCGCCCCGAGTTGCAAGGTCAGACCGGGCGAGGACTCGGGCCACAGGTCGTGCCGGATGGCCAGGCAGACCAGGATCAGGGCGGACAGGACGGCGACGACGCGGATTCGGTTGTAGGGACGGGCATCCCGGAACTCGACGAGGATCGGAGACCGGCTGGCGTATTCGCTGAACACGAACAGCGCCAGGATCAAGGCCGACAGGCCGGCGAGCTGACGCCCCCCGGGGCTACCGTCGCCAAGAAGGAGGTGCGGCAGGAGGGCCAGCGCCGCCATGACCATCGCACGAAGCGCCGCGAAGGGAACTCGCGACCCGGCAACGCGTGAGATCATCGCCCGTCCATCCTGAGGGGTCGCGGCCGCGCGCCCGCGGCCCCGATGCCTGGGAGCGCGGCGCGCGACATCGGACCCGTGTCGATTCGCCTGCTCCGAGCTTTACGGCAGCCCGATTCGGAAAATCAACTGGAGGTTGCCACTCGATGCGAGCCGGGACGTGACGTGGCCACTTTGCCACGGCGCCGGGATGCGCGGCCCGACGACGCCGGGCCGCCGGCCGGTCAGACCCAGGGGCGCGACTGCAAGGCCTGCGTCTCGAAGGCGGCGATGGATCCTGCCTTTTCCATCGTCAGGCCGATGTCGTCGAGCCCGTTCAGCAGGCAATGCTTGCGGAACGGGTCGATCTCGAAGCGGATCGCCTGCCCGTCGGACAGGGTGATCGTCTGCGCTTCCAGATCCACCTCGATGCGGGCGTTCGCGCCCTTCTCGGCGTCCCTCATGCAGAGGTCGCGGTCGGCCTCGGGCAGCACGATCGGCAGGATGCCGTTCTTGAAGCAGTTGTTGAAGAAGATGTCCGCGAAGCTCGTGGAGATCACGCAGCGGATGCCGAAGTCGGCCAGCGCCCAAGGCGCGTGCTCGCGCGACGAGCCGCAGCCGAAGTTGTCGCCCGCGACAAGGATCGTGGCGGCGCGATAGGCCGGGCGGTTCAGCACGAAGTCCGCGACCTCGGTGCCGTCCTGGTTGAAGCGCATCTCGTCGAACAGGTTCTTCCCCAGCCCCGACCGCTTGATGGTCTTCAGGAACTGCTTGGGGATGATCATGTCCGTGTCGATGTTGACGAGCGGCATGGGCGCGGCGATGCCGCTCAGGTGGGTGAACTTGTCCATCGTCGCCTCTCCTCAGGCCAGCTCGGGCTCTTGGGCCATGATCTCGCGCACGTCGGTCAGCCGACCGGTCAGCGCCGCCGCCGCCGCCATCGCGGGGCTCGCGAGGTGGGTGCGCCCGCCCCGGCCCTGACGGCCTTCGAAGTTGCGGTTCGACGTGGACACGCATCGCTCGCCGGGGGCGAGCTGGTCGGGGTTCATCGCAAGGCACATGGAGCAGCCCGCCAGCCGCCATTCGAAGCCCGCGTCGATGAAGATCCTCGCGAGCCCTTCCTCCTCGGCCTGGGCGCGCACGAGGCCCGAGCCGGGGACGACCATGGCGCGCAGGCCGGGCTTGATCGTCTTGCCCTTGAGGATCGCGGCGGCGGCGCGCAGGTCCTCGATCCGGCCGTTGGTGCACGAGCCGATGAAGACCGTGTCGATCTGGATGTCCTGCAAGCGCTGGCCGGGCTGGAGGCCCATGTAGTCCAGCGACCGCCGCGCGGCCTCGACTTTGCCCCCAGTGAAGTCCTCGGGCGAGGGCACGACGCCGGTGATCGGCAGCACGTCCTCGGGGGAGGTGCCCCAGGTCACGACGGGGGCGATGTCCTCGCCCCGGATGGTCACGACCTTGTCGAACTGCGCGCCCTCGTCGGTGTAGAGCGTCTTCCACCAGTTCAGCGCGGCCTCCCACTGGGCGGCCTTGGGCGCGTGGGGACGGCCACGGACATACTCGAAGGTCTTCTCGTCCGGCGCGATCAGGCCCGCCCGCGCGCCGCCCTCGATGGCCATGTTGCAGACCGTCATGCGGCCTTCCATGGACAGCTCGCGGATCGCCTGCCCGCAATATTCGATGACGTAGCCGGTGCCGCCCGCCGTGCCGGTCGCGCCGATGACCGACAGCGTGATGTCCTTGGCGGTGACGCCCGGCCGCAGCGACCCGGTGATCTCCACCTTCATGTTCTTGGACTTCTTCTGGATCAGCGTCTGCGTGGCGAGCACGTGCTCGACCTCCGAGGTGCCGATCCCGTGCGCCAGCGCCCCGAAGGCCCCGTGCGTCGCGGTGTGCGAGTCGCCGCACACGACGGTCATGCCGGGCAGCGTCCAGCCCTGCTCGGGCCCGACGATGTGGACGATCCCCTGCCGGATGTCGGACACGGGATAGTAGTTGATCCCGAAGTCCTTGGCGTTCCTGTCCAGAGCATCGACCTGGATGCGGGATTCCTCGTTGTCGATGTGCAGGTCGCGTCCCGCCGTGGTGGGCACGTTGTGGTCGGGCACGGCGATGGTCTTCTCGGGCGCGCGGACCTTGCGGCCGGTCATCCGCAGCCCCTCGAAGGCCTGGGGCGAGGTCACCTCGTGGACGAGGTGGCGGTCGATATAGAGCAGGCAGGTGCCATCCGGCTGCTCGTGGACAAGGTGGGCGTCCCAGATCTTGTCGTAGAGGGTGCGGGGCTTGGAGGGGTTGGGGGACATGGGTCCGCTCCTGGCAGGGTGTCGTGACGGGAAGGGGTTCAGGGTCGCGCCCAGCGGCGCGGCGTCAGCGTCAAAGCTGCGCGCGAATGCCGTGGGTGGCTCCGAAGAACCGCCAGGGGAGCCTGTCCCGGTCGCCCATGTCGAACACGCGTGTCATGGTCGCGTCACATACAGCCTCGCGCCCCGCGCATCAAGCGGCACGCGCCCCTTGCGGGCGGTTGTCGCAGCCGCCAGAGTCGCCAGAGTCGAACCGGAGGCTTTCCCATGCGGCGCACGACCGCCCTGACCCTCGCGCTCCTTCTTCTGCCCGGCGCGGCGTTGGCCCACACCGGGACGGCCGGCGGGCTCATCAGCGGGCTGTCGCACCCGATCCTCGGCCTCGACCACGTGGTGGCGATGGTGGCCGTGGGGCTCTGGGGCTCGATCCTGGGCCGTCCCGCGCTCTGGGCGCTGCCGGTGGCCTTCCCGCTGGTGATGGCGTTCGGTGGCGTGCTGGGCATCGCCGGCGTGCCCCTGCCGGGGGTGGAGACGGCCATAGCCCTCTCGGGCGTGGCGCTAGGGCTCCTCGTCGCCTTCGCGGTGCGGCTGCCGCTGGCGGCGGCCGGCGCGCTGGTCGCGGCCTTTGCGCTGTTCCACGGCCATGCCCACGGGGCCGAGCTGCCCGCCGCTGCGAACCCGCTGGCCTATGCCGCGGGCTTCGTGATCGCGACGGGCTTCCTCCACCTCGCCGGCATCGCCGTGGGCGAGGCGACCCTGCGGCGTGGCCGCCCGCTGCTGCGAGCCCTGGGCGCGGCCATCGCGCTGACTGGGGGCGCCTTCCTGGCCGGAATCGCGTGAGGCGGCTGGCCCGGGCCGCGCCGCTCCTTCTCCTGGCGGGACCGGCCCGGGCGCACGACCTGCCGCAGACCTTCGTCGAAGGGCTCCTGTTCCTCCCCGGCGTCCTCGTGCTGCCGCTCCTCTCGGCGGGCCTGATGGTGGCCGTGGCCGGGCGCGCGCGGCTCCTGCCCAGCGCGGCCCTCGCGGTCCCGCTGGGCCTTGCCGCAGCGCCGCTCCTCGGCCTCAACGCCGACCTCCTCGCCTTGGGCGGCGGCCTCGCCTGCGCCCTCCTCGCCGCCTCGGGCCTGCCGCTCGCGCGAAGGGGCCACGGCGTCCTGGCGCTGGCGACGGCGCTCCTCGCCGGGGCGGCGGCGACCTACGGGGCGGGCTGGCGCGCCATGGAGCCCCCGGCCCTCCTCGCCCTTGCCCTGGCTGCCGCCCTCCTCCTCGCGCTGCCCCTCGCGATCCGCTGGACGCTCGCCCGCTGGCCCGGCCCCGTCCGGCTCGCCCTCCGCGTCGCCGGGGCCTGGCTCGCCGCCATCAGCGCGCTCGCGCTCGCGCTCACATTCGCGGGACCGCTTCCTTGAGGGAACGGCCCTGAAATGCTATCTCTGGGTCAAGCCCGGCGCCGGGGCCTTCGGCGCGCCATACGGAGGATGACTCCCTGTCACCCGACACCCACGCGGCTCCCGCCGCAACCCCCGGGCGGACGCCCGGTCCCCAGATGACCAGCGAGGAGCTCCTCAAGGTCGTCCTCGACTCCCTCGACGACGACAAGGCCGAGGAGATTGTGACCATCGACCTGCGCGGCCGCTCCGAGATGGGCGACTTCATGGTGATCGCCTCCGGCCGCTCCACCCGCCAGGTCGCCGCCATCGCCGAAAAGCTCGCCGACCGGCTCAAGCAGGAGCACGGCCTCCTCTCCAAGATCGAGGGCAAGGAGACCGCCGACTGGGTCCTGATCGACACGGGCGACGTGATCGTCCACGTCTTCCGGCCCGAGGTGCGCGACTTCTACCAGCTGGAAAAGATGTGGATGCCCTCCGGGGCCACGACCCGATCCGCCGCCGCGGGCTGACCCGTTGCGGGTGACGATCCTGGCCGTGGGCCGCCTCCGGGCCGGCCCCGAGAAGGACCTGACCGACGACTTCCTCCTTCGCTTCGACCGCTCGGGCCGGGCGCTGGGCCTCGGCCCGGCCTCGGTGGTGGAGGTCGAGGCCAAGCCCGGTGCCGGAATGGCCGCCGAAGGGGCGCTCCTGTCGGCGCGCATCCCCAAGGACGCCTGGCTCTGCTGCCTGGACGAACGGGGCGAGACGCCGACCTCCCCCGATTTCGCCGCCCGGCTCGACCGCTGGAAGGACGAGCGGCGCGACGCCGTCTTCGTGATCGGCGGCGCGGACGGAATCGACCCGTCGGTGACGGCGCGCGCCGACCTCCTCCTGTCCTTCGGGCGCATGGTCTGGCCCCACATGCTCGTCCGCGTCATGCTGGCCGAGCAGCTCTACCGCGCCGCGACCATCCTCGCCGGGACGCCCTATCATCGGGCGTGACCGTCAACTCCGCCTACGCGGCGTGGGCTTGGGCAGCGCCGCCTCGGTGGCGCGCAGGAGCCCGGCCAGCCGGTCCCCCTCGTCCCACATCTCGCCGGGCACCACGAGATGCGGCTTGGCGTCGGGATAGGGCCGCCCTTCCTCCAACCCCGGTTCGACGGCCCGCCCCTCGGGCGTGGGCTTCACGAACAGCGTGTCGTCGCAGACCAGCGCCACCACCTTGCCCCGCAGATAGAGCGCATACTCCCCGAACATCTTCCGCGCCGTGACCTCGCCCGCGCCCCCAAGCGCGTCGAGGATCGCCTCCACCGTCTCCCTGCGCGTCGCCATGCCGTTCCCCGCTCCCAAGCACCTGTGCCCATCAACTTGGCCCCAATACGCCGGGGTGAGCGCGCAGCGCGAGGGGCGGAGCCCCTTCCTCCCCGGTTCCCCTCCGCGCCCCGCTCGTCTAGAACGGCCCCGCCCAACCCCAGGAGGCCGCCATGCCCAAGCCCGTCGTCCTTTGCATCCTCGACGGCTGGGGCCTGCGCGACGATCCCTTCGCCAACGCCCCCAGGCTCGCGCAGACGCCGACCTTCGACCGGCTCGTGCAGACCTGCCCCCACGCCCAACTCGTCACCCATGGCCCCGACGCCGGCCTCCCGCGCGGGCAGATGGGCAATTCCGAGGTCGGGCACACCAACATCGGCGCGGGCCGCGTGGTGGCGATGGACCTCGGCCAGATCGACCTCGCCATCGAGGAGGGCACCTTCGCCAACGCGGCGATCCAGGACTTCATCGCGACCCTCCAAGCCTCGGGCGGCACCGCCCACCTCCTCGGCGTAGTCTCGGACGGCGGCGTCCACGGCCACATCGCCCACATGCTGACCGCCGCCCGCACCATCACCGAAGCCGGCGTGCCCGTCGCCATCCACGCCATCACCGACGGCCGCGACGTGCCCCCGACCTCCGCCGCCGGGTTCATCGCCCAGCTTCACGCCGGCCTTCCCCAAGGGGCGCGCATCGCCACCGTGATCGGCCGCTACTACGCCATGGACCGCGACAACCGGTGGGAGCGGGTCAGGACCGCCTACGACGCCATCGTCGAGGCCAAGGGCCAACGTGCCCGCGACGCCGCCACCGCCGTCCAACTCGCCACCGAACGCGGCCAGACCGACGAGTTCATCGAGGCCACCGTGCTCGACGGCCATGACGGCCTGAAACCCCAGGACGGCCTCTTCTGCCTCAACTTCCGCGCCGACCGCGCGCGAGAGATCCTGGCCGCCATCGCCGACCCGGACTTCGCCGGCTGGGACCGGGGCCCCGCGCCCGTCCTCGCCGCCCGGCTCGGCATGGTCACCTACTCCGACCGCCACGACGCCTGGTATTCCCAGGTCTTCCCCCGACGCGACATCCGCAACACGCTCGGCGAATGGGTCGCCGCCCATGGCCTGCGCCAGTTCCGCCTCGCCGAGACGGAGAAATACCCGCACGTCACCTTCTTCCTGAACGGCGGCATCGAGACCCCCTACCCCGGCGAGGACCGCACCATGGCCCCCTCGCCCAAGGTCGCGACCTACGACCTTCAGCCCGAGATGTCGGCGGAGGAGGTCACCGATCACTTCGTCCGGGCCATCGAGGCGGGCTACGACCTGATCGTGACCAACTACGCCAACCCCGACATGGTGGGCCACACCGGCGACCTGTCGGCCGCGATCAAGGCCTGCGAGGCGGTGGACCAGGGCCTGTCCCGCGTCGTCGCGGCGCTGGAAGCAGCAGGGGGCGCCATGATCCTCACCGCCGACCACGGCAACTGCGAGCTGATGGTGGACCCGGAGACCGGCGGCCCCCACACCGCCCACACCACCAACCCCGTCCCGGTGATCCTCCTCGGCGGCCCCGCGAACGTCACGCTGCGCGACGGCCGCCTCGCCGACCTCGCGCCCACCGTGCTCGACCTCATGGGCCTGCCGCTGCCGCCCGAGATGACCGGCCGGAGCCTCATCCAGAAATGAGGCGGGCGCTCGCCCTCCTCTTCGTGGCGCTGGCCCTCCCGGCCCTCGCGCAGGACGGGACCACTGCCGAGGGCGCCGCACGGGCCGCCCGGCGCCTGCGCGAGGCGGCGCAACTGCTCGATGCAGCCGAAGGATCGCGCGACCGCCTCGCCGCCCTCACCCAGACGGTCCGCGCCTACGAGGACGGGCTCGGCCTCATGCGCGACACGCTCCGCCGCGTGGCCGAGGACAAGGCCCGCCTCCAGGCCGACCTCGACGCCCGCCGGGCCGAGATCGCGGGCCTCCTCGCCGCCCTCCAGTCGATGGGCGAGACGCCCGAGCCGGTGCTGATGCTCCACCCTTCCGGCGCGCTGGACACCGCGCGGGCCGGGATGCTCCTCGCCGACGTGGCCCCCGCGCTCCAGGCCCGCGCGGAAGGACTGCGGGCCGAGCTCGAAACCCTCTCCGCCATCGAGCAAACCCAGGCCGAGGCCGAGCAGACCCTCCGCGACGGCCTCCTCAGCGTGCAGACGGCGCGGGCCGACCTCGCCGCCGCCGCCGCCGACCGCACCGACCTGCCCCGCGCCTTCACCGAGGACCCGGTGGCGACCGCCCTCCTCATGGCCTCGACCGAGACGCTGGACGCCTTCGCGGCGGGCCTCGGGCAGACGGTGGACCAGCGCCTCGCGACGCCCCCCGACACCGCGACCGCGCGGGCCGGCACGCTCCCCCTCCCCGTCGAGGGCACCATCCTGCGCCGCCCTGGCGAGCCCGACCCGGCCGGCGTCGCCCGCCCCGGCCTCGTCCTTTCCGCCGAGCCGCGCGCCCTCGTCACCATGCCTGTCACCGCCACCCTGCGCTTCCGGGGCCCGCTCCTCGACTACGGCACCGTGGCGATCCTCGAACCCGCGCCGGGCACGCTCTTCGTCCTCGCCGGCCTCGCGCAGGTCTTCGGCGACGCGGGCGAGATCCTGCCCGAGGGCACGCCCCTGGGCATGATGGGCGGCGAGACGCCGGACGCTGACGCGATGTTGACCGGGCAGGTTCCCGTGGGGGGTAGTGCCCGGACGGAATCCCTTTACCTTGAGGTCCGAAACGCCGACGGTCCCGTGGACCCCGGCACCTGGTTCCGGCTCGACTGAGAGGCATCTATGAAGAAAGTGGCGATCGCTGCCGTGGGGGGGGCCGCCCTGGGCCTCGTGGTCACCACGCAGGTGGCCGGCCCGCTCCTCGCGCAGGAGACCGGGGGCAGCGACCGCAGCATCTACCAGCAGCTCGACCTCTTCGGCGACATCTTCGAGCGCATCCGCGCCGACTACGTCGAGGAGGTGGACGAGCAGCAGCTCATCGAGGCCGCCATCAACGGGATGCTCACCTCGCTCGACCCCCATTCGAGCTACCTGTCCCCCGACGACGCCGAGAAGATGCGCGTCCAGACGCGGGGCGAGTTCGGGGGCCTCGGCATCGAGGTCACGCAGGAGGAGGGCTGGGTCAAGGTCGTCTCGCCCATGGACGGCACGCCCGCCGCCCTCGCCGGGCTGGTGACCGGCGACTTCATCACCGCCGTGGACGGCCAAAGCCTCATGGGCCTGTCGCTCGACGAGGCGGTGGAGATGATGCGCGGCCCCGTGGGCTCCGAGATCACCCTCACCATCGTCCGCGAGGGGCAGGAGCAGCCCTTCGACGTGTCCATCGTTCGTGACACCATCAAGCTCCAGGCCGTCCGCGCCCGCACCGAGGGCGAAACCGTCGTGCTGCGCGTCACCACCTTCAACGACCAGACTTTCCCCGACCTGAGCCAGGGCCTGAGCGCCCAGGTCGAGGCGGCGGGCGGCATGGACGCCGTGAACGGCATCGTGCTCGACCTCCGCAACAACCCCGGCGGGCTTCTGGACCAGGCGATCTACGTCGCCGACGCCTTCCTCGACGCGGGCGAGATCGTGTCCACCCGCGGCCGCCACGCCGAGGACGGCGACCGCTACAACGCCACCCCCGGCGACCTCGCCGAAAGCAAGCCGATGGTCGTCCTCATCAACGGCGGCTCGGCCTCGGCCTCCGAGATCGTGGCGGGCGCGCTCCAGGACCACCGCCGCGCGGTCGTCGTGGGCACGCAAAGCTTCGGCAAGGGCTCGGTCCAGACCGTCATGCCGCTGGCCGAGGACGGCGCCATGCGCCTGACCACCGCCCGCTACTACACGCCGTCCGGCCGGTCGATCCAGGCGCTCGGCATCTCGCCCGACATCGTCGTGGCGCAGCCCCCGGCCGCCGACGCCGCCGCGACCGCCGCCGACGAGGTGGAGGAGACCACGACCCCGCGCGAGATCCACGAGGGCGACCTGCGCGGCGCGCTGAACAACGACTCCCTCTCCGACGAGGAGCGCTCGCAGATCGAGGAGGAGCAGGCCCGCGCCGAGGCGGCGGCCCAGCTCCGCGAGGAGGATTACCAGCTCGCCTACGCCATCGACATCCTGAAGGGCCTCTCGGCGCTCGGCCCCTCCGCTCCCGCCACCGTGCAAGCCGCCCAGGCGCAAACGGAGGCCCCGGAGACCGCCGAGCCGTGACCCCCGACGGCTACCGCCCCTGCGTGGGCATCATCCTGACGGATGGCGGGGGCCGGGTCTTCGCCGGCCGCCGCAAGGACTTGTCCCCGGACGACCCCGCCGCGTGGCAGATGCCCCAGGGCGGCGTGGACGCGGGCGAGGACCTGACCACAGCCGCCCTGCGCGAACTGGAGGAGGAGACCGGCATCCCCGCCGCGCTCGTGGCGGTCGAGGCCGTCGCTCCCGCGCCCACCGCCTACGACATCCCCGAACCCCAGCGCCCCGCCCACTGGAAGGGCCGCTACCGGGGCCAGGCGATCACCTGGGTCCGGATGCGCTACCTCGGCACCGACGCCCAGGTCGGCGTCGCCACCGCGCATCCCGAGTTCGCCGACTGGCGCTGGGACGACCCCACCCGGCTGGCCGAGCACATCGTCCCCTTCAAGCGAGACGCCTACCGCGCCGCTCTCGCCTTCCTCGCCACCTGAAGCTCCAGCCAGCTGGAACTGTAGGGCGGTCCTCTATCGCAGCGCCGCCAGCACCGACGGCTCCGCGAGTCCAGTCTGCGGCAGCCCGCGCGACACCTGGAACCCCCGGATCGCCTGGATCGTGCGCGGCCCGATGGCTCCATCCGTCCCGCCGGTGTCGAATCCCAGCCCCGTCAGCCGCTCCTGCAACTCCACCCGCTCGGGCAACGACAAGGGCCGCTCCGAGGAGAAGATCCCCGCCAGCGGCGCCCCGCCCCGCAGGCGGTCGGCAAGGTGCCCCACCGCGATCGCGTAGGCGTCCGAGTTGTTGTAGCGCTTGATGGCGTCGAAGTTGCCGTAAACCCGGAACGCCGGCGCCCCCTCGGGCTGGATCACCCGCCCGCCTGAACCCTCGGACGCGAGGCTCCCCCAGCTTTCCCCCCGCCGCCAGCCCGACCGCGCGAGGTAGTTGGCCGTCGAGGCCAGCGCGTCCGACGGGTCCTCGCCCCAGATGTCGCGCCGCCCGTCGCCGGTGAAATCCACCGCGAGCGATTCGAAGGACGTGGGGATGAACTGCGTGTGCCCCATCGCCCCGGCCCAGGACCCCTTCATCGCCTGCGGGCTCGTGTCCCCGGCGGCAAGGATGCGGAGCGCGGCGAGAAGCTGCCCCTCGAAGAACTGCGCCCGCCGCCCCTCGAAGGCGAGCGTGGAGAGCGCCGGGACCACCGGCACGTCGCCCTTGCGCGTCCCGTAGGAGGACTCCATCCCCCAGATCGCCACCACCACCTCGCGGTCCACGCCATAGGTCGCCTCGATCCGGGCCAGCGTGTCGGCGTGCCGCGCCAGCGCCGCCCGCCCATTCTCCACCCGGCTGTCCGACACCGCGCTCAGCAGGTAGTCCTGCAACGTGCGCGAGAACTCGGCCTGGTTGCGGTCCCGCTCGATCACGGCGGGGATGAACCCCCCCTGCGAGAAGGCCGCCTGCAACGTGGCCTCGGGGATGCCCGCGCCCCGCGCGCGCGGCAGGAAGCTCGCCACCCAGACATCATACGCCGGGTTCGGCACGCTCGCCCATTCGTTCGCGTCCGCCTGCGGCATCGCCCGTCCCCCTCGCATCATCCCCCCGCCGCAGGACGCCAGCGCCAGCGCCGCCGCTCCCGCCAGAAGAATCCGCATCCAACCCCGTGCCATGCCGCTCCGCCTCTGCCGCTTGTTGTTGGCGGACAGGCTAGCCGCCCCGCCGCTCGCGCGGAAGCTGAGTCGGACCCGACCTCGGCCGATTTCCGCCCCTACTTCCGCCGCCGGCTCACCTGCCGTTCCTTCGCCGCCCGTGCCTTCTCCTGCCCCAGCTTCCGGCGCGGCGGCGCGCCCCGCTTGCCGCTGCGGCGCGCACGCGGCATCGGGTGGTCCTCCAGCGTCAGCAACTCCAGCACGATCCCGCCCGTCTCCGGCGTCACCTCGGCGAGCTTGACCGTCACCCGGCTCCCCACCGCGAAGACCACGCCCGAGTTGCCCCCGGTCAGCGTCTGGTCATGCGCGTCGAAGTGGAAGTACTCCTCCCCCAGCGTCCGCACCGGCACCAGCCCGTCCGCCCCCGACCCGTCCAGCTTCACGAACAGCCCGAACCGCGCGACGCCCGAGATGCGGCCCCCAATCTCCATCCCCACGCGATCCGCTAGGAACGCGGCGAGATAGCGGTCCTGCGTGTCCCGCTCCGCCATCATCGACCGCCGCTCGGCGGTCGAGATGACCTCTCCCGTCTCGTCCAGCCGGTCGATGTCGGCCTCGGACAGCCCGTCAATCTTTGGATCGGGCCCCCACCTGTGCGCCGCGATCAGCGCCCGATGCACGATCAGGTCGGCATAGCGCCGGATCGGCGAGGTGAAATGCGCGTAGTTCCGCAGCGCCAGCCCGAAATGCCCAAAGTTCGTCGCGGCGTAATAGGCCTGCGGCAGCGACCGCAGCGTCGCCATGTTGATGAGCTCCGCTTGGTCCGTCCCCGCCGCCTGCGCCAGCAGCCGGTTCAGGTGCCGCGTCTGGAGCACCTGCCCCTTCGCCAGCGTCAGCCCCGAGGCCTCCGCCGTCTCGCGCAGCGCCTCCAGCTTCAGCGGCTCGGGCTCCTCGTGGACGCGGAACAGCAGCGGCGTCCGCTTGGCGATCAGCGTCTCGGCGGCAGCGACGTTCGCCAGCACCATGAACTCCTCGATCAGCCGGTGCGCGTCGAGCCGGTCCTTGAACGCGACCGACACCACCTTGCCGCCCTCGTCCAGCTCGATCCGCCGCTCCGGCAGGTCGAGATCCAGCGGCGCCCGCGCCTCCCGCGCCCGCCGCAGCGCCGCATAGGCCCCGTAAAGCGGCTTCAGCACCGTCTCCAGCAGCGGCTCGGTCACCTCATCCGGCCGCCCGTCGATGGCCGCCTGCACCCGCCCGTATTCGAGCGAGGCGCGCGACCGCATCAGCCCCCGCGTGAAGGCGTGGTCGAGCTTGCGCCCCTCCCGGTCGATCCGCATCCGCACCGCGATCACCGCCCGGTCCACGTCCTCGTGGAGCGAGCACAGGTCCCCCGACAGCCGGTCCGGCAGCATCGGAACCACCCGGTCGGGGAAGTAGGTGGAGTTCCCCCGCAGCCGCGCCTCGGTGTCCAGCGCGCTTTGCGGGCGCACGTAATGGGACACGTCCGCGATGGCGACCCAAAGGACGAAGCCACCCTCGTTGCCCGGCGTGTCGTCGGGGATCGCCAGCACGGCGTCGTCGCGGTCGCGCGCGTCCTCCGGGTCGATGGTGAGAAGGGGGATGTCCCGCAGGTCCTCCCGCCCGTCCTCCAGCCCCGCCGGGGCCATCGACTCGGCCTCCTCCAGCACCCTGTCCGGGAACACGTCCGGGATGCCGTGCTGTTGGATGGCGATGAGGCTGACCGCCCGCGGCCCCGCCGGATCGCCCAGCCGCTCCGTCACCCGCGCCTTGGGCAGGCCCAGCCGCCCCTTGGAGCCGACCTGCTCGGCCTCGACCAGCTCGCCGTCGCGCGCGCCGTTGTCGTTGCCCAGCGGCACGATCCATTGCCGCGCCTCGCCCTTCTCGATGGGCAGGATGCGCCCGCCGTGGCTGTCCTTGCGGAAGATGCCCAGCACCCGCGCCGGCGCGGCGGCGATGCGGCGGATCGGCTTGGCGGCATAGGGCTGGTCCTCGCCCGGCGTCGCCTCGATCTTGGCCAGCAGCCGGTCGCGCGGCCCCAGGTCCCCGTCGCCCGGCCGCAACTCCACCCGGATCACCGGCGGCTCGCCGTCGCCGCGCCAGTCCACCGGCCGCGCCAGCAGGTCGCCGCTTGCGTCCGGCCCGGTGACCTCGATCACCGTGACGGGCGGCATCCCGCCCTCGTCCCGCTCGCGCCGGGGCTTGCGGGGGCGGAGGTCGCCGTCCTCCTCCATCTCGCCCAGCAGCGCCTTGAAGTCGATCTTCGCCGCGCCCCGGATGCCGAAGGCCTTCGCGATCTCGCGCTTCGTCGCTTCGGGGTTCTCCTCGATCCATTGCAGGATCGCGTCCTTGGTGGGAAATTCTGCCATGCGCGCACAGCTAGCGCGCCGCGGCCCCCGCGTCACGCAGGTTTCAGAGCGCCCGCGCCATGTCCCGATGCGGAATCCCCGCGTCGTCATAGACCGGCCCCTCGGCCACGAAGCCCAACCCCTCGTAGAACGGGATCGCGTGGACCTGGCTACCGAGCTTCGCGCGCCGGAGCCCCATCCCCCGCAGCTCCTCCACCGCCGCGCGGATCAGCGCCGCGCCGATGCCGCGCCCCCGCGCCTCCCGCAGCACGCAGACCCGCCCGATCTTGCCCGTGTCCCCTTTGGCGAACAGCCGCGCCGTCCCCACCGGCCGCCCGTCCACCGTCGCCAGCAGATGCACCGCCTCCGCATCCAGCCCGTCGATCTCCAGCGCCTCCGGCACCGCCTGCTCCTCGATGAACACCGCCCGCCGCAGCGCGAGGCAGGCGTCCAGGTCCTCCGTCCGCCCGACCGCGATCACGCAAAGAACTCCGCCAGCACCCGCCCATAGACGCGCGCCAGCCCCTCCACCTGCGCCGCCTCCACCCGCTCATCGACCTGATGCATCGTCGGCCCGACGAGCCCCAGCTCCACCACCGGGCAATGCCGCCTCACGAAGCGCGCGTCCGACGTGCCCCCCGTGGTGGACAGCGTAGGCCGCAGCCCCGTCTCCGCCTCCACCGCCCGCCCGACCAGCCCGGACAACGCCCCCGGCGGCGTCAGGAACGCCTCGCCCGAGACGCGGCACGCGAGGTCCACCCCCACCTCGAACTCCTCCGCCACGCGGCTCGCCTCCTCGCGCAGCCAGCGCTCCAGCGATTCCCCGCTGTGAAGATCATTGAACCGGATGTTCAGCGTTGCCCGAGTCTCGGCCGGAATGACGTTCGACGCCGGGTTCCCCGTGTCCATCGTCACCACCGCCAGCGTGGACGGTCCGAAATGCGCCGTCCCCTCGTCCAGCCGGTGCGACGACAGCCGGTCCACCAGCCGCGCCAGCGCCGGGACCGGGTTCCGCGCCCGCTCCGGGTAGGCCGAATGGCCCTGCTTGCCCCGCACCGTCACATGGGCCGTCAGCGACCCCCGCCGCCCGATCTTCATCGTATCGCCCAGCGCCTCGACCGAGGTCGGCTCCCCCACGAGGCAGACCGTCATCGCCTCGCCCTCCGCCTCCATCCAGTCGAGCAGCGCCACGGTCCCGTCCGTCGCGTCCCCCTCCTCGTCGCCGGTGATCGTCAGCACGATCGCCCCATCGTCGGGCAATCGCGCCGCGACCGCCGCCGCCACGAAGGCCGCCACGCCCGACTTCATGTCCGCCGCGCCCCGCCCCCAGAGCATCCCGTCCCGCACCTCCCCCGAGAACGGATCGACGCTCCAGCGGCCCGCGTCCCCCGGCGGCACCACGTCCGTATGCCCGTTGAACCCGAACGTCCGCGCCGCGCCCTTGGGCCCCTTCCGCGCGAACAGGTTCGGCGTCCCGTTCCGGTCCACCCGGACGCAGTCGAACCCCGCGCCCGAAAGCACCCGCTCCAGCAGCACCAGCGCCCCGCCCTCTTCGGGCGTCACCGACGGGCAGCGGATCAGGTCAGCGGCAAGGGCCAGGGCATCGGTCATGGGGGGTCCTCCATCGGCGGGCGCACCTAAGCCCCCGCGCGACCCCCGTGCAAGGGCCTCAGCCCTCGCCGTAGAACGGGGTCATCTGCGCCACGATCACCGCGTTCTCGGCCAGTGCCCGGTCCATCAGTGCCCGCTCGTCCGCGTCGATGTCGTGCCCCTCGGCCAGCCGCTCCTCCAGCGTGCCGTAGCCCGACACGTCCAGCGGCGACAGCCCGGCCTCCTTCAGCACCGCCACCGTCTCGCGCACCGCCTCGGCCTCGTCGATCCCCGAGGCGTAGCACAGCAGCGCCCCGCCCGTGGCCCCGTCCGGCAGCCCGTCACCCTGCTTGCGCCCGACCTCGACCAGCAGGGTGAAGACCCGCTGCGGCCGCTTCTCGCGCGGCGCCTCCGCCTCGTCCGCCATCATCCACCCCCTGCCCCCGGGCCATCCCGGCCACCCGCCGAAGCGTTCGCCCCGCCGCCCGACCTGTCAAGCGCCCGTCAGAGCCGCCCGACCCCATAGACCCGCGACAGGTCCCCGCCCCATTCGCCCTCATAGGCGTCCAGCAACTCGTCCGCGACCACCCGCCCCGCGCCGACATGATCCCACAACGGCGCAAGAAACGCCCGCTCGTCCGGCATCCCCGCGTGGGCCCGCGCCTTCAGCCCCCCCTCGGCGATCCCCACCGCGGCGCGCGCCAGGTCCAGGAGCCGCACGCCCCCCGCCTCGCCCTGCAACGCCCGCTCGGACGCCGCGACCCGCAGCCCCTCGCGCGTGCCATCGTCCAGCCCCTTCACCAGATCCCAGGCCGCATCCAGCGCCGTCCCGTCATACAGCAGCCCCGCCCAGAACGCCGGCAGCGCCAGCACGTGCGCCCGGTCGCCCATGTCGGCCCCGCGCATCTCGATGAACTGCTTCACCCGCGCCTCGGGGAACACCGTCGTCAGGTGGTCCGCCCAGTCCGACAGCGTCGGCACCTCGCCCGGCAGCGCCGGCAGCCGCCCCTTCAGGAAGTCGCGGAACGACTGCCCCAGCGCGTCGATGTAGGCCCCATCCCGATAGACGAAGTACATCGGCACATCGAGCACCCAATCGACATACCGCTCGAACCCCATACCGTCTTGAAACGCGAACGGCAGCATCCCCGTCCGCGCGTCGTCCAGGCCCCGCCAGATGCGCGACCGCCAGCTCCGATGCCCGTTCGGCTGGCCCTCGAAGAACGGAGACGACGCGAACAGCGCCGTCGCCACCGGCTGGAGCGCGAGGCTGACCCGCAGCTTCTTCACCATGTCCGCCTCGGACCCGAAGTCGAGGTTCGCCTGCACCGTGCAGGTCCGGTACATCATCTGCGTGCCATGGGTGCCGACGCGTCCCATGTAGGCCGTCATCAGCTTGTAGCGCCCCTTCGGCATCACCGGCATCTGCCCGTGCGTCCAGACCGGGGCCGCTCCGATCCCCAGGAACCCCACGCCCAGCGGCTCCGCCACCTCCCGAACCTCGGCCAGATGCGAGTCCAGCTCCGCCGCCGTCTCCGTGACGCTCGCCAGCGGCGCGCCCGACAACTCCAGTTGCCCGCCCGGCTCCAGCGACACGTTGGCCCGGCCCTTCTTGAGCCCGATCACCGCCTCGCCCTCGCGCAGCGGCTCCCATCCCTTCGCGGCCAGCCCGTCCAGCACCGCCCGCACCGACCGCGGCCCGTCGTAGGGCAAGGGCTCCAGCGTGTCGGTCAGGAACCCGAACTTCTCGTGCTCCGTGCCGATCCGCCACGCCTCGGCGGGCTTGCAGCCTTGCTCCAGATATTCGGCGAGTTGCCGGGGGTGCTCGATGGGGCCGCCGCCGGATTGGGGAATGGACATGAAGGCCTCACGATCGCGTGCGGGCAGAGAGGTGACGCGCGACGGCCCCGGTGTCAATGCGAGCGGCCGGCGCGCGATCGCCGCGCCATCCGTTTCATGCCTTCACGGAAACGGATCGCGACGGCCTTGACTTGGCCCGCGCCACCCGGAACCCTGCCCGCATGACGACGGACCCGCCCCCCCTGGTCGCCAGCTTCGCCGAGGCGCGCGAGGCCATCCTCGCCTTCGAGCGTGAACTCCGCCGCTCGCCCGAGCTGGCGGGCCGCCTCGCCTATGCGCGCACCTGGGTCGCCCTCAAGGCCGATGGCGGCTGGCACTACGCCTTCGCCCGCTGGGCCGGAGTCCGGGGCCTCGACGCCGCCACCTACCTCGCCGCCAGCGAACGTCTCGACGGCCGCAAATCCGACGCGGTGCTCTCCGCCTGGTTCGCCCCCGTCGCCGACCCCCGCCGGCAGGAGAAGCACCTCCGCCGCCTGCGCGAGCTGTTCCTGCGCCACGCGCAGGGCCAGCCCCCGAACGCCCGCCTCCGCGTCCTCGAACCCGCCCTGCCCGCGACCGGCCCCGACAAGGACCGCGAGAGGCAACTCGTGGACCTCCTCGAAGCCGTCTACCGCAACCTGTCCGTCCCCGCCCAGGCCGCCTTTCGCAAGCGCATCGGCCACTAGTTCAGCCGCCGCCCCTCCCCCCGCCGCGTCAGCCGCACCACGTTCCCCGCCTGCCAGAGCGTCACCCGGCCGCCGCCCTCGCGCGCCAGCGCCGCCAGCATCGCCTCGGTCCGCAACCCCGGCAGCGCCGCGAACAGGTCGAGCAGCCCCTCCGCCCCTCGCGCCGTCACCGGCACCGCCAGTGCCTCGCCCTGTCGCAGCGTCAGCACCCAATGCGCCGGACGCCGATCGGAATCGATCTCCAGCCGCGCCAGATCGTCGAGGTCCACGACCCCGCCCGTCAGCGGCCCCCAGTAGACCAGCCGCCGCTCGTCCACCTGCACGACCCCCGGCCCGCCCTCGCCGCGCTGGAACCGCCACCGCTGCACGCCCGTCCAGACCAGTCCCAGCCCGGCCAGCCCCAGCGCGACCGCCACCAGCCGCGTGACGCCAAAGCTCGCCGCCCCCAGCCACGCCGCCACTGCCATCACCGCTACCCCCGCCAACGCCTCCCGCCCGCGCGCCAGCGCCGCGCGGACCTCCGGGCGGAGAAGCGGCCCGCTCACCGCCAGTCCCCCTCCACCCCCTGCCACAGCGTCAGCGCCGCCACCGCCGCCGTGTCCGCCCGCAGGATGCGCGGCCCCAGCCGCACGCTCCGCGCGAAGGGCAACCCCCGCAGCCGCGCCCGCTCCGCGTCGGAGAACCCACCCTCCGGCCCGATCAGCACCGCCCCAGGCCCCCCCGTCCGCTCCGGCACCGGCCCCACGCCCCCCGCCAGCGTCTCGTCGCAGAACCAGAGCGTGCGCCCCCCGTCCCATCCCGCCAGCACGTCGCCCAGCCGCGCCATCTCGGCCACCTCCGACACGAAGACGCCCCCGCACTGCTCCGCCGCCTCCACCGCGTGCGCCCGCAGCCGGTCGGCGCGGACCCTCTCGCTGTTGGTGAACTCCGTCTGCACCGGCAGGATGCGCCGGCATCCCATCTCGGCCGCCTTCTCCACGATGAAGTCCGTCCGCGCCTTCTTGATCGGCGCGAACAGCAGCCACAGGTCGGGCGGCATCTCCTGATCCCGCACCTGCGCGACCGCCCGCAGGATGCCGCCGCGCTTCCCCGCCTCCGCGACCTCCGCCACCCACTCCCCGTCGCGCCCATTGAAGACCGCCAGCCGCGCGCCGACCGCCAGCCGCATCACCCCGAACAGGTAATGCGCCTGATCGGACCCCAATGGGACGCCCTGCCCTTCGGCAAGAGGATGGTCTAGGAACAGGCGGACCTTGGACATGGACGACACCCTATGAGCGCCCCGACCCAGATGCCAGAGCCCGGAGCCGTCCCCGACGCGCCCCCCGCCAACTGGGTGGACGCCCGCGCCCCCGCCCCCTGGCGCCCTTTCCTGCGCCTGAGCCGCATGGACCGCCCCATCGGCACCTGGCTCCTGCTCCTGCCCTGCTGGTGGGGCCTCGGCCTCGCCCTTGTCGCCACAGGCCACGCGCCCGGCCTCCATGACCTCTGGATCGCACTGGCTTGCGCGCTGGGCGCGGTGCTCATGCGCGGCGCGGGCTGCACCTGGAACGACATCGCCGACCGCCGCATCGACGCGCAGGTGGCCCGCACCCGCGCCCGCCCCCTCCCCTCGGGGCAGGTGACCGTCAGGGGCGCGCTCCTCTGGCTCGCCGCCCAGGCCGGGACCGCCTTCCTGATCCTCCTGACCCTGCCCCCCCTCGCCATCCTTCTCGGCGTCCTCAGCCTCGTCCCTGTCGCGCTCTACCCCTTCGCCAAGCGCGTGACGTGGTGGCCGCAGGCCGTCCTCGGCGTCGCCTTCAACTGGGGCGCGCTCCTCGCCTACGCCGCCCACGCGGGCCGGGTGGACGCCGCCGCCGTCAGCCTCTGGCTCTCCGGCCTCGCCTGGACGCTCTTCTACGACACCATCTACGCCCATCAGGACACCGCGGACGACGCGGTGATCGGCGTGAAATCCACCGCCCGCCTCTTCGGCGACGCCACCCCCCGCTGGCTCGCCCGCTTCCTGGGGGCCGCCGTCGCCCTCCTGCTTCTCGCCGTCCTCCTCGCCGGCGCGACTGGCCTTCCCCTCGCCCTGGCGCTCGCCGCCCCCGCCATGCTCGCCGCGCATCTCCTCTGGCAGCTCCGCCGTTTCGACCCCACCGACGACGCGACGCTCCTGCGCCTCTTCCGCTCCAACCGCGACGCGGGCCTCCTCGCGGCCCTCGCCCTCGCCCTCGCCGCCCTCGCGTAAGGGCGCGGCTTTCCGCCACCTCGCAAAGCCGTTGATTGTGACCCGCCCGCCCCGGTCCTAGACAGCCGGAGCCATTTCCGCAGGCCCGGACGACCCATGAAGCTCTCGCCTCCCCTCCTCGCCGCCGCAGCCTTCCTCTGCGCGGGCGGCCTGTCGGCGGTGGCCGCCCAAAGCCTCGCCCGCCTCGTCGAGGACCGCTCCGTGCAGGCCGTGGCCGACCGCCTCCGCACCGAGGGCCAGGGCTGGGCCTCCGTCCTGGGCGACGGGCTCCAGGTCGTCCTCGAAGGCGAGGCCCCGACCGAGGCCGACCGCTTCAACGCCATCTCCGCCGCCGGCTCCGCCGTGGACCCCAGCCGCGTCATCGACAATCTGCACGTCGCCGAGGCCGAGCCCCTCGCGCCCCCCGACTTCGCCATCGAGCTGCTCCGCAACGACGCGGGCGTGTCCCTCGTGGGCCTGATCCCCGCCGACACCGACCGCGAGCGCCTGACCGACGACGTGAGGGAGGCCGCCTCCGGCCAGGACGTAGCCGACCTCCTCCAGTCCGGCGACTACCCGGTGCCCGAAGGCTGGGACCTCGCGCTCGACTACGCGCTCGACGCGCTGGAGGAGCTGCCCCGCGCCAAGATCTCCGTCGCCCCTGGCCGCGTCGGCATCGACGCCATCACCGACTCGCCCGAGGAGCAGAAGCGCCTGACCGCCCTTCTCGCCCGCCTCAAGCCCGAGGGCCTGCGCCTCGGCCTCTCCGTCTCCGCCCCCCGCCCGGTGATCGCGCCCTTCACCGTCCGCGCCCGGCTCGAAGGGGGCCGCCTCGCCTTCGACGCCTGCTCGGCGGACAGCGAGGAGTCGCGCGGCACGATCCTCGCCGCCGCCCTCGCCGCCGGGGCCGAACGCCCGCTCGACTGCCGCCTGGGCCTCGGAGCACCGACGCCCGACTGGGGCCCGGCGGTGGCGGCGGGCCTCGCCGCGCTCCATGACCTCGGCGGCGGCACCCTCACCTTCTCCGACGCCGACGTGTCGTTGGTCGCCCCCGAGGGCACCGACCGCGCCCTCTTCGACCGCGTCGCGGGCGAGCTGGACGGCGCGCTCCCCGATGTCTTCGCGCTCGACGCCCAGCGCCCCGTCCCGGTGGCCGAGGCCCCGCAGGGACCGCCCGAGTTCACCGCCACGCTCGACGCCGAAGGCCGCGTCCGCCTGTCGGGCCGGATCGAGGACGCCCGCATGACCGGCCTCGCCCGCGCCTTCGCCCAGGCCCGCTTCGGCGCGGGCGACGTGACGCTGGCCACCCGTCCCGGCGCCGAGGGGCTGCCCCCCGGCTGGTCCATGCGGGTGCTGGCCGGAATCGAGGCCCTGTCCCGCCTCCACGACGGCCGCGTGACCGTCACGCCCGACGCCCTCGCCGTCTCGGGCCGCACCGGCGACGCGGCGGCGCGCGAGGAGATCGCCGCCCGCGCCATCGAGACGCTGGGCCCCGGCGCGCGGCTCGACATCGCCGTGGCCTACGACGAGGCGCTCGACCCCCTCGCCGCGCTGCCCACGCCCGAGGAATGCCTGGCCGAGATCACCGCCGTCACCGACGCCGCCAAGATCACCTTCGATCCCGGCTCGGCCACCCTCTCCCGCCAGGGCGCACCCGTGATCGACGCCATCGCCGGCATCCTGCGAAGCTGCCCCGACCTGCGCCTCCGCATCAGTGGCTACACCGACTCCCAAGGCCGCGAGTCCTCCAACCTGTCCCTCAGCCAGGGCCGCGCCGAGGCGGTCCTTGCCGCGCTGCGCGCCCAGCGCGTCCCCGTGGCGGGCTTCGAGGCCCAGGGCTTCGGCGAGGCCTCCCCCCTCGCCTCCAACGAGACCGAGGCCGGCCGTGAGGCCAACCGCCGCATCGAGTTCAGCCTGATCGGCGTTCCGGCCCCCGCCGCGCCCCTCGCCCCCGGCGCCGAGCCCCCGCACGACGCCACCGCCCAGCCCATGGCCGAGGCCCCCGACACCCCTCCCGTCCGCCCCGGCACCGAGCCCCCCGCCGAAACCGCCACGGCTCCCGAGCCTGCCGAGGCCGTCACAGTCGAGCCGCCACCGCCTGGCCCGCCCCGGCTCGTCGCCGCCCCCGCCCTGCCGGTCGTCCCCGAGGCCACGGTCCCCGTCGCGCCCGCGATCCTGGCGACGCTCCCCGTGCCCCAGGCCCCGCGCCCCGGCCCCCTCCGCTCGGAAACCGCGCCGCCCCCCGTTGACGCCGCCCCCGCCAGCGGCGACGACGGCGCGGACGCCGACCGATAGGGCGCGAGGGGACAGCACACGTGAACCGGACCGAGTTCATCATCGCCACGGCGGTCATCCTGTTCGCGGCCTTCGCCCTCGGCTGGTTCGCCGGCTGGCTGGTCAACCGCTTCACCCGCGTCACCCGCGCCGAGATCGGCGAGCTCGACCGCATGGCCCAGGCGCTCCACGACGCCGAGGAGACGCGCGACCAGGCCCTCGCCTTCATGGCCACCCGCGAGGCCGAGCTCGAAAGCCACATCGCCCAGGTTCAGGCCGAGCTGCGCGCCGCCATGGACGGCCTGCGCGACGCCCGGCAGGAGACCGACGGCCTGCGCGACTGGATCGAGCGCAACCACCGGAGGTGAGGAAGGGGGCTCCGCCCCCGTCCCCTGCGGGGCCTCCCCCGGGATATTTAGGACCAAAGGAAGATCAGGAGCGCGGCGCCGCCGCCCGCCGCAGCCGGTCGTTGATCGCGCGCCCGAGCCCCGTCTCGGGGACCGGCGCCACCGCGATCCGTCCGGCCCCCATCGCGTCCAGCCGGTGCAGGCAACCGAAGAGGCTGGCCGCCGCTTCGCGCAGGTCGCCCGAGGCCGACAGCGTCAGCTCCCCCCCGACCGGCCCGAAACCCAGCATCACCTCGCCCGGCTCCGCCGCCACGGCGTTCAGCCGCACGCTCCCCTTGGGCGCATAGTGCGACGCCATCTGCCCCGGCGCAGCCACCCGCGCGGGATCGGTGTCCACCGCGATCCTCTGCCCCAGCGCCTGCTCCAGCGCCTCGACCGGCAGCCCCCCCGCGCGCAAAAGGCGCGGCTCCGGCTCCAGCGCCAGGATCGTCGACTCCACCCCCACCGCGCAGGCCCCGCCGTCCAGCACCGCCGCGATCCGGCCCCCCAGCCCCGCCAGCACATGATCCGCCGTCGTGGGCGACACCCGCCCCGAGGGGTTCGCGGACGGCGCGGCCAGCGGCCGCCCCACCGCCTCCAGCAGCGCCCGCGCCACGGGATGCGCCGGCGCGCGCAAGGCCACCGTCGGCAGCCCGGCCATCACCAGGGGCGACACCGCCGCCCCCTCCCGCGACCGCAGCACCAGCGTCAGCGGCCCCGGCCAGAACGCCGCCATCAACTCCCGCGCCAGCGGCGTCACCTCCACGATCCGCCCCGCCGCCTCGGCGTCCGCGACATGGACGATCAGCGGGTTGAAGCTCGGTCGCCCCTTGGCCGCGTAGATCCCCGCCACCGCCCGCCCGTCGCCCGCGTCCGCCCCCAGCCCGTAGACCGTCTCGGTCGGGAAGGCGACAAGGCCCCCCTCCCGCAGCAGCGCCGCCGCCGACGCGACCCCTTCCGCGTCGGGGCGCAGCCGGCGCGTCGCAAGGTCAGTCCGGCCCGTGTCGCTCATGACGTGGCGTTCCGTTTTGAGGTTGCTCGGCCGCCCCTCTAGGCTCCCGCTCGCGCCTTGCCTAGTCCCGGCCCGAGGACCCCATGCCCTACCGCTCGCCCCTCACCGAGCTGCGCTTCCATCTCGCCCACGTCGCGGGCTTTTCCCGCCTCGCCGCCACCCCGCGCTTCGCCGAGGCCACACCCGACACCGTGGACGCGATCCTCACCGAGGCCGCCCGCCTCTGCGACGAGGTGCTGGCCCCCCTCAACCGCGCGGGCGACCTCCACCCCGCCCGGCTGGAGAACGGCGCGGTCCGCACCCCGCCCGGCTTCGCGGACGGCTACCGCGCCATCGCGGAGGGCGGCTGGATCGGCCTCTCGGCCCCGCCCGACTGGGGCGGCGCGGGCCTGCCCCTCACGCTCGCCACCTGCGTCAACGACATGATGTCGGGGGCCTGCCTCGCGCTGCAACTGAACCCCCTGATGACCCAGGGCCAAATCGAGACGCTGACGCATCACGCCTCCCCCGACCTCCAGGCGCTCTACCTGCCGAAACTCGTCTCCGGCGAATGGTCCGGCACCATGAACCTGACCGAATCGCAGGCGGGCTCGGACGTGGGCGCCCTCCGCACGCGGGCCGAGCCCGACGGCAACGGCGCCTTCCGCCTGACCGGCGAGAAGATCTACATCACCTGGGCCGACAACGACTTCACCGGCAACGTCGTGCACATGGTCCTCGCCCGCCTCCCCGACGGCGCGCCGGGCACCAAGGGCATTTCCCTCTTCCTCGTCCCCAAGGTCCTGCCCAACGCGGACGGCAACCCCGGCGAGCCCAACGCGCTCCGCCCCCTCAAGCTCGAGCACAAGCTCGGCCTCCACGGCTCCCCCACCGCTGTCATGAGCTATGAGGGGGCCAAGGGCTGGCTCGTCGGTCCCCCGCACGGCGGTATGGCCGCGATGTTCACCATGATGAACAACGCCCGCCTCGGCGTCGGCGTCCAGGGCATCGGCATCGCCGAGGCCGCCTTCCAGCAGGCGCTCGACTGGGCCACCACCCGCCGCCAGGGCCGCGCGGACGGCACCGGCACGATCATCGAGCATCCCGACGTGCGCCGGATGCTCGCGCATATGAAGGCCGAGACCTTCGCCGCCCGCGCCATCGCGCTCGACTGCGCCGTGGCGCTCGACATGGCCGCCGCCACCGGCGACCCGCAATGGACCGCCCGCGCGGCCTTCCTGACGCCCATCGCCAAGGCCTTCGGCACCGACACCGGCCACGCCGTGGCCCAGCTCAGCCTCCAGGTCCACGGCGGCGCGGGCTACATCGAGGGCACCGGCGCGGCCCAGCTCGCCCGCGACGTGCGCGTGACCCAGATCTACGAAGGCACCAACGGCATCCAGGCGCTCGATCTCGTGGGCCGCAAGCTGTCCGACGGGGGCGAGGCCGCCTCCCGCCTCCTCGACGAGGTGGAGCGCATCGCCCGCGCCGCCCGCCCCGCCCACGCCGCGCTGGCCGAGCCGCTCTGGCAGGCCGCCGAGTCCCTGCGCGAGGCGACCGACTGGCTCCTCGCCACGCCCTCGGCGCGCGGCGCGGGCGCGACCGCCTACCTGCGCGCCTTCGCCCGCGTGCTGGGGGGCCGCGCCCACCTCCAGGCCGCGCTCGCGGGCGACGGCCCCCGTGCCCGGCTCGCCGCCTTCTACCTCCGCCGCCTCCTGCCCGAGCACGCGGCCCTGCTGGCCGAGGTCCGCGACGGGGCCGACGCGGTCCTGGCGGTCACGCCCGGCGACCTCGCCGCCTGACGGGCCCGACGGGCCCCACGAGCCCCACGGGGGCGTGACAGCGCCGGGCCGATGATCTATCCCCGGCCGGACAGTTCGGAACAGGAGGCCCGCATGGCCCAGCACGCCACCCACGAGGGCGCCCTCGCCCGCGAGACCCTGGCCAACTCCAAGGCCCACGTCACCCACGACCACGAGCCCGGCACCATGGACATCACCGCCCAGGAAGCGACCTTCGCGGGCTTCATGCGCTTCGCCACCCGCATGGCGGCGATCATCGTCGTCCTCCTGGTCCTGCTCGCGCTCGTCAACGGCTGATGCGCCGCCGCGCCGTCCTCGCGGGGCTGGGCCTCGCGCTCCTCGGGGGCTGCGGCACCGGGGCCGAATCCGTCTGGGCCCCCGACGCCGAGCTGATGAAGGCGCGCTACCGCGACCCCGGCCCGCCGAGGCTCGCGCTCGTCACCGTGCGGAACGAGGGCGACGGCAGCGGCGCGCACAGCGCCCTCCTCATCAGCGGGAGCGAGCGGGTTCTGTTCGACCCCTACGGCGGCTGGACGCATCCCGGCGTGCCGGAACGGAACGACGTGCTGTTCGGCTTCTCCCCCGCCGTGGAGGAGGCGTATCTCAGCTACCAGGCCCAGGACGGCTACTACTACGTCCGGCAGGAGATCGCCGTCCCGCCCGAGGTGGCCGAGCAGGCCCTCGCCCTCGCCAAGGCCCATGGCCCCGCCGGGATGGCCGAATGCACCTTCGCGGTCTCGGGCCTCCTGCGCCGCCTCCCCGGCTTCGAGCCCATCCGCCGCACCTGGTTCCCCGAGCACCTGGCCAGCCGCTTCGCCCGCCTCCCCGGCGTCACCACCACCGAGCGCCACGGCCCGCCCGCCCCGTCCGACACCTGAGCCCCCCGCGTCCACCGTCGAGGGGGGCTCTGCCCCCCGCGCGTTCCGCGCTCCCCCCGGGATACTTGGAGCCAAAGAAGGGCCCGCGCGCGCGTAGCCCGGTCCCCGGGGGCGTTGCGCGAACCGGGGGCTGAGCGTTCGTTGCTGTCGGACGGCGTTAACGCCTGGCTGGCATTCTCTCCCGCACACACGCAGCGGCTCCCCCGCCGCACGGCCCGGCCCTCCCGCAGGGGCGGCCGGCCGGCACCGACGGCGGGGGGCGGAAAGGAGAGACGAGCAACGAAGAGCAACCCCGGCCCCGACAAGGCCGGGGGCAGACACACGCGATGGGCCAGGAGCGGCCAGATACCCGGCCAGGGAGGCCGAGGCGCCCCACGGGCGTTCTCCCTCGATGCCACTGAGACCCAGCCCGCTAAATAGCGGCCGGTGCTCCCGCTCGCGCGCGCCCCTGGTCCCCGCGAGCCCGGGAGTGAACCCGGAGGCTTCGCGGGGATTTAGTCTATGCGGCCGGCCCTTCCTCCGGTCCCAAATATCCCGGGGTGAGCCGCGCCAGCGGCGAGGGGCAGAGTCCCTCACCCCCACCCCGCCAGCGCCAGCGCCAGCACCGCATAGAGCACCCCGGCCCCTGCCCCCATCGCGCCGAGCACGCTTCGACTCCAGACCCCGACCGCCACCGTCGCCAGCGCCGCCAGGAGCCGCGCCGGGTCCGTCTGCCCGCCCGTGGCCGCGGGCCAGATCGCCAGCGGCGCGACCAGCCCCGGCAGCACCGCGACCCCCGTGTAGCGCAGATGGCGCAGCACCCACTCCGGCAGGGGCCGCCGCCCCAGAAGCCCTAGGAAGCTGAACCGGATCAGGAAGGTCCCGACCCCCAGCGCCAGGATCACGCCCCAGACGGTCACGCCTTGGCCCACCGCCGCTCCACCTCGGCCCCCACCGCCATCGCAAGCGCCGCCGCGACCAGCAGCCCCAGCGAATACGGCACCCAGGCCAGCAGGAGCGCCCCCGCCACGGACGTCACCGCCGCCGCCACCTGCGGCAGCGTCCGCAACCCCGGCGCGACCATGGCGAGGAAGCAGATCGGCGCCGCGAAGTCGAGCGCGAGCCAGGCCGGGATCGTCGCCCCCAGCACCGAACCCACGGCGGTCACCGCCAGCCACATCGGCACCGCCGGCCCCGCCGCCCCGGCGAAGTAGAGCATCCGGTCCCGCACCGACCACTCGGGATGCCGCGGATAGGCCTGCGCCGCGCAGGCATAGACCGAATCGAACAGCACGTAGGCCGCCAGCGCCCGCTTCCAGACCGGGGCCGCGCCGATGTGGGGCGCGAGCGCCGCCGAATACATCGCCATCCGCAGGTTCACCGCCAGCGCGGTCACCACCACGATCAGCGCCGGCGCCCCGTCCCCCATCAGGCTGACCGCGGTGAACTGCGACGCCCCCGCGATCACCCCCGCCGAGAACCCCATCGCCGCCCCGAACCCCAGCCCCGCCTCGGTCGCCGCCACCCCGAACAGCAGCCCGAACGGGGCGAGCGCCGCGAGGAACGGCAGCCCGTCGCGGACGCCTTGGGCGAACGGTGTCAGGGATCGTGCGGCGCGGGTCATGCCTCCGGCCTAGCCCTCCAGCACGTCCGGGGCAACCCGCGCCCAGACCACGCCCTCCTCCACCTCGCCCCGCATCCGCACGACCCGCCGGACGTGCCGCACGATGTCCGGCACCCCGCCCTGCACCGCCAGTTCGACCACCGCCTCCCCCCGCCGTCCGCGCGCCCTGCGCCAATCGGCGTAAGGATAATCCGCGATCGGCCGGAACGTCTCCCGCCCGCGTGGCGCGGCGAACGGGTCCGTCACGCCCGAGTTGATCGGCGACAGCTCGATCCTGTCCCGGTGCGCCGCCACCAGCGAGGCCGCCTCCACCTCCAGCACGTCATGGCTTGCGTCGCGATACAGCCGCGCCCCCAGCAGCCGCCCCAGCCTCTCGCGCGTCAGCCAGAAGAACACCCGCCCGTTGAGCAGCCGCAGCCACTCGGCTACCGGCAGATCCTCCGGCAAGGCCCGCGCCAGCCGCGCCTCGTTCAAGGGCCGGTTGTCCCGGATCACCGCGCGCCCCAGCCCCGGCGCCTCCAGCACCACCGACGCGGCCCGCCGCTGCGCCTCCACCGCCTCCCGCGCCGCGCCCTCCACGCCGTAAAGGTCGAGCAACGCCGAGGTGCTCAGGAGCCCCCGTGCCCGGATCGACGGCCAACTCCCCGCCTCGGCCATGTGGTAGAGGACGGGATGCCCCGCCAGCAGCTCGCCCAACTCATGCTCGGTCATGCCCGCCAAGCTGGCCCGCCAGGCCCCCCGTTCAACCCCCTGGCCCGCCCGCCCCCGCGCGCCTACACCCCGGGCAGGAGGACCTCGCATGGACCAACTTCCGGCGGTGATCGTGGCGGGCGGCCTCGCCCGGCGGATGGGCGGCGGCGACAAGGGCCTCCTGCCTTGGGGCGACGGCACGATCCTGTCCGCGATCCGCGACCGCCTCGCCCCGCAGGCTGGCCCCCTCGCGATCAACGCCAACGGCGACCCCGCCCGCTTCGCCTCTCTCGGCCTCCCGGTCCTCCCCGATCCCGTCCCCGGCCACCCCGGCCCCCTCGCCGGCCTCCTCGCCGCGATGGACTGGGCCGCCGCCCTCGGCGCGCCCCACGTCCTGACCGTCCCCGGCGACGCGCCCTTCCTGCCCGCCGACCTCGCCGCCCGCCTCCGCGCCGCCGGAGCCCCCGCCCTCGCCGCCTCCGGGGGCCGCGCGCACCCCATCGCCGCCCTCTGGCCCGTGACGCTGGCCGACCCGCTCCGCCGCGACCTCGCCCAGGGCCTCCGTCGCGTCGAATCCTTCGCCCAAGCCCACGCCGCCCGCGTCGTGAACATCCCCATCCCGCCGGGCGGCCCCGACCCCTTCCTCAACCTCAACACGCCCGAGGACCTGGCGGCAGCCGCCCGCTGGCTCTGACGCGGGCGGCTGGACTTCCGCCCCGTCCTGACCACCATCCCGTTCATGCAGATCGCCAAAGGCTTCGCCCCCACCGACCGGCCCGTCATCGCCGCCCTCTACTGGGAGGCCTTCGGCCACAAGCTCGGCCGCGCCCTCGGCCCCCCCGACCGCGCTTTGCGCTTCATCGAGACGGTGCTCTCCCCCGACCACGCCGTCTGCGCCTGGGACGACGACGGCCGCCTCCTCGGCGTGGCCGGCTTCAAGACCCACGAGGGCGCGCTGGTCGGCGGCGGCTTCGCCGAGATGGCGCGCGTCTACGGCCGCGCGGGGGCGCTCTGGCGCATCCTCCTCCTCGCGCTGCTCAGCCGCGACACCGAGAACGTCCGCTTCCTGATGGACGGCCTGTTCGTCGCGCCGCAGGCGCGGGGCCGGGGGGTCGGCACCCGCCTCCTCGACGCCATCGCCGCCGAGGCGCGGGCACGCGGCTACCAGGAGGTGCGGCTCGACGTGGTGGACGGAAACGCCCGCGCCCGCGCGCTTTACGAGCGGCTGGGCTACCGCGCCGTCGCCCGCCATTCGACGGGCCTGCTGCGCTACGTCTTCCGCTTCCGGGCCGCCACGACGATGGTGCTGCGGGTCGGCTGACCGACGCCCCCTTCGATCAACGAACGGGCGCCACCCTCGGCAACCCCGCAGGGCGGGCTCCGGCCCGCCACGATCCGACGCTGGCCGGCTGAAGCCCGCCCTACGCCCGAAACGCCCCGGCCATCACGCGGCCCGAGACGCAGGCATCCCGCAGCGCGCCCCTTGCCGCACGCCGCGCCTGCCTCTCAACTTGGTCCCAAATACGCAGGCGACCCCAGCCCCCGACGCTCCGCGTCAGGAGTAGGACACCCCCAGCACCTCGTAGCTCTTCTCGCCGCCCGGCGTGCGGACCTCGACGCTGTCGCCCACGCCCTTGCCGATCAGCGCCCGCGCCAGCGGGGACTTGATGTTGAGCCGCCCCCGCTCGATGTCGGCCTCGTATTCGCCGACGATCTGGTAGGTCCGCTCCTCCTCGGTGTCCTCGTCCACCAGCCGGACGACCGCGCCGAACTTGATCGGCCCCGACAGCTTCGCCGTGTCGATCACCTCGGCAAGGCTGATGACCCCCTCCAGCTCCTTGATCCGTCCCTCGATGAAGCTCTGCTTCTCCTTGGCGGAATGGTATTCGGCGTTCTCGCTCAGGTCGCCGTGGGCGCGCGCCTCGGCGATGGCGGCGATGATCTCGGGCCGCTCCACGGATTTCAGATGCCGGAGCTCGGCGTCGAGCTTGTCGTACCCGGCGCGGGTCAGCGGGATCTTTTCCATTCTCAACCTTCAAGGGCGCGCGAAAGGGCGGGGCGCGGCGGGTGGAAGCAGGTTCTAACCCGCCCGCACGGCCCCAAGTCAAGTGCCGCAGAGCTAGGGCCTCCACCCGCCTCCTGCAACGCCATGTCGCATTTGCGCTTGCCTCCGCGAATCTCTACCTCGGTCCCCGGACAGGGAAAGGGACGGACGATGGCGCAGGTCGAACGCGAATCCATGGACTACGACGTGGTGATCGTGGGCGCGGGTCCGGCCGGGCTCTCGGCGGCGATCCGTCTCAAGCAACTCGACCCCGACCTCTCCGTGGTCCTGCTGGAGAAGGGCTCCGAGATCGGCGCGCACATCCTGTCCGGGGCCGTGCTCGACCCCGTGGGCCTCAACGCCCTCATCCCCGACTGGAAGGACAAGGGCGCCCCCCTCGACACGCCCGTGACCTCCGACGCCTTCTACGTCCTGGGCGAGGGCGGCCGCGTCCGCATCCCCAACCGCGTGATGCCGCCGCTCATGGACAACCACGGCAACTACGTCGTCTCCATGGGCAACGTCTGCCGCTGGCTGGGCCAACAGGCCGAGGCGCTGGGGGTGGAGATCTTCACCGGCATGAGCTGCTCCGAGCCCGTCTGGGGCGAGACCGCCGACGGCCTGCCCCGCCTCGCGGGCGTGGTCGCGGGCGAGTTCGGCAAGGTCCCCGACGGCAGCTTCGACGGCGCGCCCGGCCCCAGCTACGAGCCCGGCATGGAGATCCGGGGCAAGTATGTCTTCCTCGCCGAGGGCGTGCGCGGCTCGCTGTCCCAGCAGATGATCGCCCGCTTCAACCTCGCCGCCGCGCAGGAGCCGCAGAAATACGGCCTCGGCATGAAGGAGCTCTGGACGCTCCCCGAGGGCCGCATCAAGGCGGGCCAGGTCATCCACACCATGGGCTGGCCCCTCGACCGCAGCGCCGGCGGCGGCGGCTTCATCTACGGCCTGTCGGACACCGAGGCCTACGTGGGCTTCGTCGTCCACCTCAACTACCGCAACCCCTACCTCTACCCCTACGGCGAGTTCCAGCGCTTCAAGCACCACCCGCTGGTCTCGGAGATCCTCTCGGGCGGCAAGCGCACCGCCTACGGCGCCCGCGCCATCAACGAGGGCGGCTGGCAGTCGCTCCCGCAGCTCGCCTTCCCCGGCGGCGCGCTCCTGGGCTGCGCGGCGGGCATGGTCAACGTCCCCCGCATCAAGGGCAACCACAACGCCATGCTCTCCGGCCTCCACGCCGCCGAAGTCGCGCAGGCCGCGATCAGCATGGGCCGCGAGGGCGACGTGCTGGAGGACTACGACGCCGTCGTCCGCGCGGGCGCCATCGGCCGCGACCTGCGCGCCGTGGCCAACGTCAAGCCGCTCTGGTCCCGCTACGGCCTCATGGCCTCCCTCGGCGTGGGCGGCCTCGACATGTGGACGCAGACGCTCCTGAACCGCTCGCTCTTCGGCTCCATCTCCCACGGCAAGACCGACGCCGAGAGCACCGAGCCCGCCGCCCGGCACAAGCCGATCGCCTACCCCAAGCCCGACGGGAAGCTGTCCTTCGACCGGCTCACCAACGTGGCCTTCTCGGGCACCAACCACGACGAAAGCCAGCCCTCGCACCTCAAGCTCAAGGACCCCACGATCCCGATCGCCCGCAACCTCCCCCTCTACGCCGAGCCCGCGCAGCGCTACTGCCCGGCCGGCGTCTACGAGGTGGTCGAGGAACCCACGGGACCCCGCTTCCAGATCAACTTCCAGAACTGCGTGCACTGCAAGACCTGCGACATCAAGGACCCGTCCCAGAACATCGTCTGGACCACTCCCCAGGGCGGCGACGGCCCGAACTACCCGAACATGTGACTCCCGGACGGGGCGGGATTTCGCCGCCCCGGCCACCGCGTCGATTGCGCCTGCCCGCGCCGCCTCCTACCTTGGCGCGGGACAGGACAAGGACCACCGCCTTGCACGCTTCGGGACGACCGGCCGCCCTCCTCGGGGCGATGGCCACCGCTCTGGCCCTGATCCTCGCGGGGCCGCTCCCCGCGCAGGACGGTCCCGCGACCGCGCCCGCCGCCCCGGCGGGCACCTACCTTGCCGCCCGCGCCGCGCGGGAGGCCGCCGACCTCCCCCGCGCCGCCGACCTCTTCGCCCAGGCCCTCGACGCCGACCCGTCGAACCCCTGGCTCCTCGGCAACGCGCTCGCCGCCAACCTCGGCTTGGGCCGCCTCGACCGGGCCGAGCCGCTCGCCCGCCGCCTGTCCGAGACCGGCCTGCCCAGCCCCTATGCCGTCCTCGTGCTCGACGTGGCCCGGGCCCGCGCCGGCGACTGGCCCGGCCTGCTGTCGGCCCTCGACGCCCGCGACGGCAACCCGCTGGTGGACGGCCTCACGCGCGGCTGGGCGCAGCTTGGCGCGGGCGACGCCGCCGCCGCGACCGCCGCCTTCGATGCCGTCGCCGCCGACCCCGCCTTCCGCCCGTTCGCGCTCTACCACAAGGCGCTGGCCCTCGCCCTCTCCGGCGACCTCGCCGGGGCCGACGCCATCCTCGCCCTCCCCGAATCCGAGGGGATGCAGCACACCCGCCGCGCCGTCCTCGCCCACGCGCAGGTCCTCGCGGCCCTGGACCGCGCCCCCGACGCCCTCGCCCTCATCGACGGCGAGTTCGGCCCCGACCTCGACGCCCCCCTGGCCGCCCTCCACGCCCGCCTCGCCGCCGGAGAGCCCGTCCCCTTCGCCCTCGTCGCGACCCCGCAGGAGGGGTTGGCCGAGCTGCACCACAGCGTCGCCGCCGCCCTCGCCCCCGACGACGCCGAGGCGGCCCTCCTCTACGCCCGCGCCGCGCTCGCCCTGAACCCGTCCCACGCCGAGGCCGCGATCCTCACCGCCCGCCTCCTCGAATCCCTCGACCAGACCGTCCTCGCCCGCGAGGCCTACGCCCTCGTGCCCGCCTCCGACCCGCTGTCGCTCGAAGCCGAGACCGGCCGGGCCGATCTCCTGCAAGCCGAGGGCCAGGACGAGGCCGCGCTCGAGGTCCTCACCCGCCTCGCCCAAGACCGCCCCGAGGACGCGCAGGCGCAGGCGGCGCTGGCCGACCAGCTCCGCCGCATGGACCGCTTCGCGGAGGCCGAGGCCGCCTACGACCGCACCCTCGCCCTCACGCCCGAAGGCACCGGGCGGCTCTGGTATCTCCACTTCATGCGGGCGCTGGCGCGCGAGGGGCAGGGCGACTGGCCCGGCACCGAATCCGACCTCCGCGCCGCCTTGGCGCTGGCCCCCGACCAGCCCCAGCTCCTCAACCATCTCGGCTATTCCCTGGTGGACCGGGGCGAGAATCTCCCCGAGGCGCTGGACCTCATCCGCCGCGCCGTGGACCTGGAACCCGAGAGCGGCGCCATCGTCGACTCCCTCGGCTGGGCCTACTACCGGCTCGGCCGCCACACCGACGCCGTGGCGCAACTGGAGACCGCCGTCACCCTCCTCGCCACCGATCCCGTCATCAACGATCACCTGGGCGACGCCTACTGGATGGTCGGCCGCGCGCGCGAGGCCCGCTTCCAATGGACCCGCGCCCTCAGCCTCGACCCAGCCCCCAAGGACGAAATCCGCATCCGGGCCAAGCTCGACCGGGGCCTCGACGCCGTGCTGGCCGAGGAACGGGAGGCGGCCGGGCTCCCGGCGGAGACCTCCGGTGGATAAGGGCTTCGCCCCCGCCAAGGTGAACCTCGCGCTGCACGTCACGGGCCTGGGCGCGGACGGCTACCACCGGCTCGACAGCCTCGTGGTCTTTGCCGGCACGGGCGACCAGATCGCCGCGACCCCCGCGCGCGACCTGACCCTGACCGTCGGCGGCCCCTTCGCGCATGGCGTGCCCACCGACGACACCAACCTCGTCCTGCGCGCCGCCCGCGCCCTGCGCGACGCGCGCGGCGTCCAGAAGGGCGCGGCCCTCCGCCTGACCAAGAACCTCCCCCACGGCGCGGGCCTGGGCGGCGGCTCCTCGGACGCCGCCGCGACGCTCAAGCTCCTGGCCCAGCTCTGGGGCGTGGACCCCCTGTCCCCCGACGCGCCCGAGGTTCTGGCCCTCGGCTCCGACGTGCCCGCCTGCCTCCGCGCGCCCGCCCCCCTGCGGATGCGCGGACGCGGCGAGGTGCTGGACCCGCTGCCGCGCCTGCCCACGATGGGCCTCGTCCTCGTCAACCCCGGCGCGGCGCTCCCCACCCGGGACGTGTTCCAGGCCCTCGCGGTCAAGGAGAACCCGCCTCTCCCCGACCCGCCCGAGACCAAGCGCCCCGAGGACTTCGCCGCTTGGCTCAAGACCCTCCGCAACGACCTCCAGGCCCCCGCCGAGACGCTGGCGCCCTCCGTCAAGGAGGCGCTGGAACTGCTGCGCCGCACGCCCGGCGTGCTGGCGGCGATGATGTCGGGCTCGGGGGCGACCTGCGTGGGGGTGACCAAGGACGCGGGAACGGCGCGCAACGCCGCCCGCGTGATCCAGGTCGCCAAGCAGGGCTGGTGGGTCGCCCCCGCGCCGATGCTGGCCTAGGGCACCAGCTTCGCGGCGTTGTCCTTCAGGTAGCCGGCCAACCCGCGCGGCGCTCGCCCCGTCAGCTCCTCCACGTCGCCGGTGACGGCGGCCGTCCACCCCTCCCGCACCGGATGGAAGATCGACGCGAGGAACCTCGCATAATCCTCCGGCACCCCCGCCCCGGTCAGGATGCCGACGAAACTCGCGTCATCGACCGGCTTGTAGGTCACCGTCCGCCCCGTGGCGGTCCCGATCATCGCCGCCGCCTCGTGATAGGTCAGCGCCTCCGGCCCCGTCAGGTTGAACGCCCGCCCGTCGAATCGGTCGCTCGTCAACGCCGCCACCGCGCTCGCCGCGATGTCCCGCGCGTCGATGAAGCTCGTCCGGCCCTCCCCGGCCGGCACCGCGATGGCGTGGTGCCCGACGATCCCCTCGCGCCAGAAGGTATGGAAGTTGTCCATGAACCAGTTGGGCCGCAGCGTGACCCACCGCGTCCCGCTCCGCTCCAACTGCAGCTCGGCCTGCCGGTAGGGGATGGACTCGTCCGCGTCCACGCCCAGCACGCTTTGCAGCACGACCTTGACGCCCTCCCCCGCCGCGCGGTCGAGGATGGGCCGCAGCACCTCCGCCACGTCCATGAAGCCGGTGGGCACCAGCACATAGGCCCGGTCCACGCCTTGGAAGGCGGCCGCGTGGGTGGAGCCGTCGCCAAGGTCGAACCGCACCCCCTCCGCCCCCTCGGGCACCGTCCCCTGCCGCGTGGCCGCCCGCACCGGCTCCCCCCGCGCGGCCAACTGCGCCACCACCTGCGAGCCCACCGTCCCCGTCGCACCCAGCACGAGAATCCGTCCTGACATCCTTCGCCCCATCGGTTATGCGGTTTCCATCGGAAACCAGGTTTCGACGGGCAATCACATGGCACGACTCGCGGCGGCGGCAAAGAAGGCACCTTCCGGCCACCAGGTCACCCCGGCGACACCGCCCTGGGACGTCTACAGCGCCGCCTGCCCCACGCGCCTCGTCCTCGACCGCCTCGCCGACAAATGGGCGCTGCTGATCCTCGGTCGGCTCGCGGGCGGCCCCATCCGGTTCAATCAGTTGCGGCGGCAGATCGAAGGCGTCTCGCAGAAGGTCCTCTCGCAGACGCTCAAGCGACTCGAACGCGACGGCCTCCTGTCGCGCCGCGTGGTCCCGACCGTTCCCGTCACCGTGGAATACGCCATCACGCCGCTCGGCCGGACGCTCTCCGACACCGTGCGGGCGCTGGCCCGCTGGGCCGAGGCGAACATCGAGTCCGTTCTCGCGGCCCAAGCCGCCTACGACGCCGCTCAGACCTCGCGCGCCACCACGTAGTCGGCGAGATCCGCCAGCATCTCGCGCAATGGATGCTCCGGCAGCCGGGCCAGCGCCGCCTTGGCCCGCGCCACCCACAGCTCCGCCTCGGCCCGCGTGGACTCCAGAGCCCCGTGCCGCTCCATCAGCGCCCGCGCCCGCTCCACGTCCGCGTCCTCGACCTGCCCCCGCGCGATCACGCGGGTCCAGAACGCCCGCTCCTCCCCGTCCGCCGCCGCCACCGCCCGGATCACCGGCAGCGTCAGCTTGCCTTCCCGCAGGTCGTCGCCCCGGTTCTTGCCGATCGCCGCCGTCCCCTCGATGTCCAGAAGGTCATCGACGATCTGGAACGCGATCCCCAGCGCGTCGCCATACTCCCGCAGCGCCGCCTCGGCGTCCGCCCCGGCCCCCGCGATCACGCCCCCGGCCTGCGTCGCCGCCGAGAACAGCGCCGCCGTCTTGCCCCGGATCACCTTCAGATAGGTCTCCTCGGTGGTCCCCAGGTCCCGCGCCGCCACGAGCTGCAAGACCTCCCCCTCCGAGATCGTCGCCGCCGCGTTGGCGAGGATGTCCAGCACCCGCAGGTTCCCCGGCTCCACCATCAGCTGGAACGCCCGCGCGAAGAGGTAGTCCCCCACCAGCACCGAGCTCATGTTGTCCCACAGCAGGTTCGCCGTCGGCCGCCCCCGCCGCTGCTTGGAATCGTCCACCACGTCGTCGTGCAGCAGGGTCGCCGTGTGGATGAACTCCACCGCCACCGCGAGGTGGACGTGATACGATCCCCCGACCCCCATCAGCCGCGCCGCCGCCAGCACCAGCATCGGCCGCAGCCGCTTGCCCCCGGCCTCAATCAGGTGCGCCGTCACCTGCGGGATGCGTGGCGCCGCCTCGGACTGCATCCGCTCGCGGATCAGAGCCCCCACCGCCAGGAGGTCCTCCTCCAGCGCCGCCGCGAGGCGGTCATGGGGCTTCGCGCGGGCGTGATCGAGGCTCATCAGCATGGTCCACGGGCTCGACATCGGGGGCGGGGCGGGGCTAGCCTGCCCAAAGAATGCGGGAGCTGCTGCGCACCACCGACCCCACCGTGATCGCCTTCGCCACCGCGCTCCTGCGCGGCGAGGGTATAGATTGCTTCCCGCTCGATCACAACATGAGCGTCCTCGAAGGCTCGCTCGGCATCCTTCCCCGCCGCCTGATGGTGCACCCGGACGACTACGACGACGCCCGCGTGGTCATCACCGACAACGGCATCGACCCTGGCCTCTGACACCACCCTCGACGCCTTCCTCGGAGGACGGCTCCTGCTGGAGCAGCCCGCGCGCGGCTTCCGCTCCGGCATGGACGCGATCTTCCTCGCCGCCGCCGTCCCCGCCCGCCCCGGCGAATCGGCGCTCGAACTCGGCTGCGGGGCGGGCGCGGCGATCCTGTCGCTTGGCACCCGCGTCCCCGGCCTGCGGCTCGCCGGGCTGGAGGTCCAATCCGCCTACGCCGCCCTCGCCCGCGCCAACGCCGCCGGCAACGCCCTCGCACTCGACCTGTGGGAAGGCGACGTGGCCGCACCTCCGCCTGACCTGAACGCCCGCGCCTTCGACCAGGTGCTCCTGAATCCGCCCTACTACGACCGTGCGGCCACCACCCGCGCCGCCGACCCCGGCCGCGACCTCGCCCACGGCGGCGACACGCCCGCCGCGCTCTGGCTGGCGCTGGCCGCCCGCCGCCTCCGGCCCGGTGGCACGCTCACCCTGATCCAGCGCGCCGCCCGCCTGCCCGACCTCCTCGCCGCCCTTCCCGCCACGATGGGCTCGCCCGAGCTGCTCCCCCTGGCCCCGCGCGTGGGCCGTCCCGCCGCGACGATCCTGTTGCGCGCCCGCAAGGGCGGCCGGGCGCCCTTCCGGCTCCGCGCGCCGCTCCCGGTCCACGCCGCCCCCCGCCACGAATTCGACGGCGAGGACCTGTCCTCCTGGGCGCGCGCCGTGCTGCGCGACGGGGCGGCCCTGCCTTGGGATTAGGCCACGTCACAACCTATGCGAGCAAGGATCCGCCGATCCGGGGGCGCGGCGTCCCGTCGCATGACAGTTTCATGAATCTGTGATCCGATCGATCCGTGGCACGCACCACGATGGAGGACGACCCATGAGTCTGAACGGACATCTGCAAGAACTCCGCCGCAAGCATCAGAGCTTGTCCGAGGCCGTCGAGGCGGCCCAGCGCCATCCCGGCACGGACGACCTGGAGATCGCGCGCATGAAGAAGCAGAAGCTCATGCTCAAGGAGGAGATCACGCGCCTGTCCGCGCACTAGCCTCATCCGCCCGGTGATTCGCCGGGCGTCGTCAGGGCCTTCGGGCCCATTGCCGGCCGCGCGTCCCCGCACGCGCGGCCGTCTCGTTTCCGCCACGGGCCGCCCGCCCTCGCGTCCACCGCCGAGGGGGGCTCTGCCCCCCGTCTCCTGCGGAGCCTCCCCCCGGGATACTTGGAGCCAAAGAAGGCCAGGAGCGCGCGGTGGC
>NZ_JAGGJP010000016.1 GCF_017872975.1 Rubellimicrobium aerolatum | reverse complement strand
TGCAAAACGACCCCAAACCGTCGATCCCGACAAGCCTAAAGCAACCGCCCACATATCCCTTCAAGATACATTCGAATGTCAAATAGCAGGGGAGCCACTCGGAGGACGAAGGTCGCACCGACAGTCTCCCGTCGGCTCACGCTCCCCAACCCGTCCAGGTGGTCCCGGCCTCGACCGCCGCGCTGCCGCGCCGCTGTCGTCGACCGTGGATGCGGATTTAGGCAAGGCCGACCACGGGCGCAAGAGTGGAAATGAGGAAAATGCAGTCGAACGGCAGGTGACGAAGCGGAAGGACGAGGCGCAGCCGCGATCAGGCCGGGGCGCGCCTCGGGACGGGAAAGCGAAGCGCCAGAAGGCCGAGAACGAGAAACAGGTAGACCAAGGGCTCGAGAGCGAAGCCCCGGGCCAGCCAGATGTAGTGGACCGCCCCGAGGACGGCCGCCGGGTAGGTCAGCCGGTGCAGCCGCCGCCACGCCGCCCCACCCAGCCGGCGCAGGCTCGCGTCGTTCGAGGTGAGCGCGAGCGGCATGAGCAGGAGGAAGGCCGCCATGCCGACGGTCACGTAGGGCCTCTTGAGGATGTCCGCCCAGACCGCGCCGAGCGCCTGAACGTCGAGCACCGCCCAGACCAGGAGATGGGCCAGCACGAAGAAGAACGCGAGGAGGCCCAGGGCCCGGCGGAAGCGCAGGAGATTCACACCCGCGAAGCGACGCAACGGCGTCACCGCCAACGTCACGACGAGGAGCTTGAGGGCGGCGTCGCCATAAGCCCGCTCCAGCCAGTCGATGGGCTCGATCAGGGTGAAGTCGGTGAGGCCGCGCCAGAACAGCCAGACCATCCAGGCCGCGCCGCCGAGGTAGACCGTCCAGGCCGGCACCCGCCGGAGCCAGCCGTTGATCCGCTGCGCCCAGCGCGCCGGCGCCGCCACCTCAGAAGTTCTCTCTCAGGTCCATGCCCTCGTAGAGCGGCGCGACCTCCGCGTAGCCGTTGAACATCAGCGTCGGCTGACGGGAGGAGAAGAGCCCGCCGCCGATCCGCCGCTCGGTCGCCTGGGACCAGCGGGGATGGTCCACCTCGGGGTTGACGTTGGAGTAGAAGCCATATTCCGACGGGTTCGTCAGGTTCCAGGTCGCGGGCGGCTGCTCCTCGACAAGGGAGATGCGGACGATCGACTTGATCGACTTGAATCCATACTTCCACGGCACGACGAGACGGACGGGCGCGCCGTTCTGCTTGGCCAGCGGCTCGCCGTAGAGGCCGGTCGCCAGGATCGTGAGCGGGTGCCGGGCCTCATCGAGGCGCAGCCCTTCCACATAAGGGAAGTCCAGGACGCGGGCCTGCACGCCGGGCATGACCTCGGGCTGGACGGTCGTCTCGAAGGCCACGAACCTCGCCTCGGGCCGCACGCCGGCCTTGTCCAGCACGTCGGCCAGTTCCACGCCGTTCCAGGGGATCACCATGGACCAGCCCTCGACGCAGCGGAGGCGATAGATGCGCTCCTCCGCCTCCAGGCCGGCGAGAAGGTCGGCGAGAGGGTAATCTCCGGGCCGGTCCACGAGGCCATCGACCTTGATGGTCCAAGGCTCGGTCGCCATCGCGTCCGCGTGACGTGCCGGATCACCCTTGTCGTAGCCGAATTCGTAGAAGTTGTTGTAGCCTCGGATCTCCTCCAGGGAGTTGGGCTCCAGGGCCTCCTCCTGCGCGAGCGCGGGACCGGCCCAGGTGGCGGCCCCGAGCCCACCGGCGGCGGCCATGATCTGGCGGCGGTTCAGGAAGGCCGCCCGGGGCGTCACGTCGGCCCAGGTCAGGTCGTTGGTCCAGCGTCGCGCCATGGCAGTCTCCTTGTCTCATGCCTTATCTAGGCAGGATAACGTGGCGAGCCATGAAGGATTTGTCACGTTGGCGTAGGAGGATGCGATCCCGGCGGGCCGCGCCGCCGGGACCGGCGCCCGCGTCAGGAGCCGCGACGGCGCAGGGCCGCGAGGCCGCTCAAGGCCGCGAGCATCAACCAGCCCGCCGCCGGAACGGGGATGGGAGCCGTGGGCGGCAGGCTCCCCTCATCGAGCAGGGCGTAGCGGATCTCGCCCCCGAAGTAGAGCGCCTCGCCGATGCCGTTGCCCCAGAAGGAGACGGTGCTGAACGAGCCCGAGTCGTCAAAGGCGGCCACGAAGATCTCGAAGGCGCCGTTCGGGCCGAGGGCGCCGTCGGTGGAGTCGTCGGCGCTGGCCACGAGGATCGGCGCGCCGTCGTCGAAGGAGATGTAGAGGTCGGTCGTTGGGTCGTAGCAGCAGGTTGCCCAGTCGCCGACTTCGAATCCGAGCGAGTTCACCTCGTCGTCGAAGGTCAGGGTCACGCCTCCGACGAAGTAGTCGAGCGGGTCGGTCCGGGGCAGGCTTCCGCCGCCTTCGGGGAAGATGTCGATCACCTCGCCGGACAGGGCTCCGTAGGTGGTCGGGAAGATGGCGCCGCCGTCGTTGCGGGTGATCGTGTAGGCGCCCCGGTCGATGGAGGTGCCGCCCGCGCCGAGGCTGGTCCAGGTGTCCGCCGTGACGGTGCCGCCTGCTGCGGCTACGGTGGAGTCGAACGTCGCGGTGCCGCCCGCCACGTCGTCGAAGATCGTCACAGTCGCCGCGCTGACGACCGAGGCCGACAGGGCGGCGGCGGCCGCAGTCAGCAGGATCTTCCAAGGTCTCATCATCATATGCACACTCCGAACTGGGAAAGGATACCGAACCCTCGCTTGACGCAAGGTCAGCAGACACATTCCTGCCACAGTTCACGGCGGCGTGACATCTGAATCTTAACGAAGCATTAACTTTCTCTAGGCAGCTTCAAGGATCCCGTGAACCTCGCGATCCACGGGACCTTGGCTTGGGCCGGAGGGCTCAGTGCACCACCACCTCGGCGGGCCGCTCGCTCCGGGCGGAGCCGGCGACGCGGTTGCCGACGATCAGGCCGTCGGGGCCCGCCGTGACCGGCACCGTCTCGTCGTCTCGGACCTCGCCCGCGAGGATCATCTCGGCGAGTTGGTCCTGGAGCGCCCGCTGGATCACCCGCTTGAGCGGCCGGGCGCCGAAGACCGGGTCGTAGCCCTCATCGGCCAGCCACTGCTTCGCGCTCGCGTCGAGCGCCAGCGTGATCTTGCGGGCGGCGAGGCGCTTCTCCAGCCGGCGGAGCTGAATCTCCACGATGCCGGTCATGTCCGAACGGTCGAGCCGGTCGAAGATGATCTGCTCGTCGAGCCGGTTCAGGAACTCGGGCCGGAAATGCGCCCGGACCGCCTCCATCACCTCGCGCTTGGCCGCGCCCACGTCCGCGCCCTCGGGCAGCTCGGACAACGCCCGCGCGCCGAGGTTCGAGGTCAGCACGATGATCGTCTGCTTGAAGTCCACCGTGCGGCCTTGGCCATCTGTCAGAACGCCGTCGTCGAGCACCTGAAGGAGCACGTTGAACACGTCCGGGTGGGCCTTCTCCACCTCGTCGAAGAGGACGACCTGGTAGGGCCGGCGACGCACGGCCTCGGTCAGGACGCCACCCTCGTCGTAGCCCACATAGCCGGGGGGCGCGCCGATGAGGCGGGCGACGGAGTGCTTCTCCATGAACTCGCTCATGTCGATGCGGACCATCGCCGTGTCGTCGTCGAACAGGAACTCGGCCAAGGCCTTGGTCAGCTCGGTCTTGCCGACGCCGGTCGGGCCGAGGAACAGGAAGCTGCCCAGCGGCCGCCCCTCGTCGTTCAGGCCGGCGCGGGCGCGGCGGACGGCGCGGCTGACGGCCTGAACGGCCGAGTGCTGGCCGACGACGCGCTTGCCCAGCTCCTCCTCCATGCGGAGCAGCTTCTCGCGCTCGCCTTCCAGCATCCGGCTGGTGGGGATGCCGGTCCAGCGCTCCACGACTTCGGCGATCTGCTCGGGCCGCACGGCCTCCTCGACCATCGGGCCTTCGCCCTGCGCCTCGGCCTCGGACAGCTCCCGCTCAAGCTGCGGGATCTCGCCATAGGCCAGACGCCCGGCCTCGGCGAGGTTGCCCTCGCGCTTGGCGCGATCGAGCGCAGCACGCGCCTCGTCCAGCTTCTCCTTGAGGGTGCGCGCACGGTCGAGCTTGTCACGCTCGGCCTGCCATTGGGCGGTCATGGCGGCGGACTGGTCCTGAAGCTCGGACATCTCCTTTTCGAGCCGGGCAAGGCGGTCCTTCGACGCCGCGTCGTCCTCCTTCTTGAGCGCCTCGGCCTCGATCTGGAGTTGCAGGATCTGGCGATCGAGCTGGTCCAGTTCCTCGGGCTTGGAGTCGATCTCCATCCGCAAGCGGCTCGCGGCCTCGTCCATCAGGTCGATGGCCTTGTCGGGCAGGAAGCGGTCGGTGATGTAGCGGTGCGAGAGTTGCGCCGCGGCGACGAGCGCGGAGTCGCTGATCCGAACGCCGTGGTGCAGCTCGTACTTCTCCTTGATGCCGCGCAGGATGCTGATCGTGTCCTCGACGGTGGGCTCGCTCACCAGGATCGGCTGGAAACGCCGGGCGAGGGCCGCGTCCTTCTCGACATACTTGCGGTATTCGTCGAGCGTGGTCGCGCCGATGCAGTGAAGCTCCCCACGCGCGAGCGCCGGCTTGATGAGGTTGGCGGCGTCCATCGCGCCGTCAGCCTTGCCGGCCCCGACCAGGGTGTGCATCTCGTCGATGAAGAGGATGACCTCGCCGGCCGCGCCCTCGATCTCCTTGAGGACGGCCTTCAGGCGCTCCTCGAACTCGCCGCGATACTTGGCGCCCGCGATGAGCGCGCCCATGTCGAGCGCGAGCAGGGCCTTGTTCTTGAGGCTTTCCGGCACGTCGCCGTTGACGATCCGCAGCGCCAGCCCCTCGGCGATGGCGGTCTTGCCGACGCCGGGCTCGCCGATCAGGACGGGGTTGTTCTTGGTCCGGCGCGACAGGACCTGCATCGAGCGGCGGATCTCCTCGTCGCGGCCGATGATGGGGTCGATCTTGCCGTCGCGCGCGGCCTCGGTCAGGTCGCGGGCGTATTTCTTGAGGGCATCATAGCCCTCTTCCGCGCTGGCCGTGTCGGCGGTGCGGCCCTTGCGGACGTCGTTGATGGCCGAGTTCAGCCCTTGCGCGGTCACGGCCCCGGCGTCCAGCGCCTCCTTGGCCTTGGACTTGACCATCGCCAGCGCCATGAGCATCCGTTCGACCGGCACGAAGCTGTCGCCGGCCTTGGTCGCGATCGTCTCGGCCTCGTCCAGGACGCGGGCGAGCGTCGTGTCGAGGAAGGTCTGCGCGTCGCCCGACACCTTGGGCAGCCGAGCAACGGTGGCGTCCACGTGCTCGCGCACGCGAGCGGAGGAGCCGCCCGAGCGGTCGATCAGGTTGGCGGCGAGGCCCTGGTCGTCGTCCATCAGGGCCTTGAGCAGGTGTTCGGGCAGGATGCGCTGATGGCTTTCCCGCGTCGCGATCGTCTGGGCGGCTTGCAGGAATCCGCGCGACCGCTCCGTGAACTTCTCCAAGTTCATGGCATCTCCTTTCCAAAGCGCCCGGCTTCGGATCGCCCGCCCCTGCGGCACGACCCAGCGGGCCTTGAAACCGATGTGGGTAACGGGTCCGTGGCCCGCAAGGGTCCGCCCGCCCGAAGATGCATCGAATTGTCCCCGTCTTGACTTGGGACCGACCCTGCCCCCAAGGACGCCCGAACCCGGAGGACCGCCCATGCCCGATGACCGCCTGATCGTCGCCCTCGATGTCGCCGACGCCCTGTCGGGGCTGGCGCTGACCGAGGCGCTGGGGGACACGGTGTCCTTCTACAAGATCGGCCTGGGGATGCTGACCGGCGGCGGCCTCGCGCTGGCGCGGGAGCTGAAGGACGAGCATGGCAAGCGCGTGTTCCTCGACATGAAGCTGTTCGACATCGGCGCGACGGTGGAGGCGGCGGTGCGGGGGCTGGCGCGGTTCGACCTCGACTTCCTGACCGTCCACGGCGACCCGCAGGTGGTGGCCGCCGCCGTGCAGGGGGCGTCGGGTTCGGGGCTCCGCATCCTCGCCGTGACGGTGCTGACCTCGCTGGACCGCGCGGACCTCGACGCCTGCCTGATCCGCGAGGGCGATCTGTCGGGCGTGGTGACGGAGCGGGCGGCGCGGGCCCTGGCGGCAGGGGCGCATGGGGTCATCGCCTCCCCGCGCGAGGCCGGGCTGATCCGGGCGCTGCCCGAGGCGGCGGGCCGGCTGATCGTGACGCCGGGCGTCCGGCCCGAGGGCGCGGCGATGGGCGACCAGAAGCGCATCGAGACGCCCGCCGCCGCGATCCGCGCCGGGGCCGACCACATCGTGGTGGGCCGCCCGGTGTGGCAGGCGGCCGACCCGCGCGCGGCGGCGCGCGCGATCGTGGCCGAGCTGCCCTGACCGCGAACTCCCGAATGGCGAAAGCCGTTCGACCGACTGCAACCTTTCGGAGTCCAGCATCGTTTCCTCTCCGAGCCGAGCAGGAGATCCCGATGCAGACCGTCCGCGTGAAGTCGCTGCGCTACGACCCCGTGCAGGGCGCCTACGAGGGGCGCGTGGACGTGGAGCGGGACGGGCGCACCTTCCGCTATCCCTGCCGCGTGGAGGCCCCCGAATCCGCCCCGCGCGACTGGATCGAGGACGCGCTGGCCCGCCACGCCCTGCGGCAGTCGGATTCGGGCCCGTCCGACCCGGGCCTCTCGATTTCGGGCCGTCCCCAGCCGCGTCTTCACTGACGCCTGGATCGGTCCGAGGCTCCGCGACCGTGGCCCGCGGAGCCTGCGGCGCGTCCCCGGCGACGGGGGCGCGCCGTTCAGTCGTCGTTGATGTCCCGGTCGATGATGCGGACGCGGCCCCGCGCGGTGCCGAGCCAGAGGCGCAGCCCGGCATAGGCCACGGCCGAGAGCCCCGCGAAGATCACCAGCGTCCCGCCCACCCCGGCGTCGAGCCCCAGCGCCACCAGCAGCGCCGTGCCCAGCGCCCCGGCCGAGAAGCCCAGGAAGACGAAGGCGGGCAGCAGCACCTCCAGCACGCCCAGCAGGATCGCCAGCGCGACCCAGACCCACCAGAGCAGCCACCAGCTCATGGCCGGCGGCCCGCGAAGAGCCTGAAGGCGTCCCCGAACGCCTCCAGGGCGGCGGCGGGAACGACGATGGTCCGCTGGCCGTCGCCCTGCCCCAGCGCGGTCAGCGCCTCGACCTGCTTCAGGGCCACCTGATACTGCGCCGCCTCGATGCCGCTGCGGCCGATGGCCTCGGCGACCACGCCGGTCGCGTAGGCCTCGGCGTCGGCCTGGATGCGGCGGGCCTTGGCCTGCTGCTCGGCGGCGTAAAGGTCGGCGTCGGCCTGGAGCTCCACGGCGCGCTTGCGGCCCTCGGCCTCGGTGACCTGCGCCCGCCGCGCCCGCTCGGCGTTGAGCTGCTGGAGCATGGCCGACCGCGTCGCCTCGTCGAGGTTCACGTCGAGGATCTCGGCCCGCGTGACCTCGATCCCCCAGTCGTCCACCTGGTTCGCCAGGTGCTCGCGCACGGCGGCGATCAGGGAGGACCGGTTCGACTGCACCTGATCGAGCTCCATGCGCCCGATCTCGGAGCGGACGATTCCCGCCACCGTCGTCGAGATGGCGGCATCCACGTCGCGGATGCGATACACGGTCTTCTCGGGCTCGGTGATCCGGTAGAAGACGCTGATGTCCACCGCCACCAGCACGTTGTCCGAGGTGATGGCGTCCTGCCGCGAGGTCGGGAGCTGCCGTTCGAGGACCGACACCCGGTGCGCCACCCGGTCGAGGAAGGGGACGAGGAGGTTGAGGCCCGGCGACAGGACCGAGCGCAGCCGTCCGAACCGCTCCACCACGAACTTCTCGGACTGGGGCACGACGCGGATGCCCCGAACGATCGCGACGATGATGAGGAGGGCGAGGAGGAGGAGGACGATGGTCGGGCCGGACAGGCCCAGATCTTGGGGGTTCATCTTGTTCGGTCCAAAGGTCGTGGCGGCGTCACGCTAGCCGGGTCGTGGTGCCGCTCCTAGTCCGTCCAGCCAGATCCCGAGCCGGTCTTGCAGGGCGGGCACGGCGCCCGGTAGGGAGAGGAAGCGTCGGGGCGGGAGGAGGAGCCAGCCCTGCCCCTCGTCGGCCAGGACGATGCGCCGCTCGGCGCCGGGGGGCAGGCGCAGGACGAAGAACCAGCTCGTGCGCGCGGGGTCGATCATCGCCGGGAAGGGGCTTTCCCACAGCCAGTCGGCCCAGGTCAGGTCGAGGGCCACCTCCTCGCGGGCCTCGCGGATCAGGGTCTCGCGCGGGGTCTCCGCGCCCTCGCGGCCGCCGCCGACGAAGTCCCAGAAGCCGGGGAAGGGGATGGTGGGGAGGTCGTCGCGCAATGTCGTCAGGAGGCGGTCGCCGATGAGAAGCGCGCCCTTCGCTCCCATATAGTCCTGCATCCCCGTCCCCCTTGGGCTATCCTGCGGCCATGCCCGCCCTGTGCCGCGACTGCCTGCATCGATTCGACGACGGCCCGCGCCGCTGCCCCGCCTGCCGGTCGCCGCGCGTGACCGCGCATCCCGAGCTGTTCGCGCTGTCCCTCGCGCACATGGACTGCGACGCCTTCTTCGCCGCCGTGGAGAAGCGCGACAACCCCGCCCTTCGCGACGTGCCGGTGATCGTGGGCGGGGGCAAGCGCGGCGTGGTCTCGACCGCCTGCTACCTCGCGCGGATCCGGGGGGTGCGGTCGGCGATGCCGATGTTCGAGGCGCTGCGGCTCTGCCCGGAAGCGGTGGTGGTGGAGCCGCGATTCGCCGCCTACGTGGAGGCGTCGCGGGCGATCCGGGCGATGATGGATGAGATGACCGACCGCATCGAGCCGCTGTCGCTGGACGAGGCCTTCCTCGACCTGTCGGGGACCGAGCGGCTGCACGGCGCACCGCCGGCGGTGATGCTCGCGCGGCTGACGCGGCGGATGGAGCGGGAGCTGGGGCTGACGGGATCGGTGGGGCTGTCGCACAACAAGTTCCTGGCCAAGGTGGCCTCGGACCTCGACAAGCCGAGGGGGTTCTCGGTCATCGGGAGGGCGGAGACGGCGGAGTTCCTGGCGCCGCGGCCGGTGCGGCTGATCTGGGGGATCGGCCCGGCGGGGCAGGCGGCGCTGGAGCGGGCGGGAGTCCGGGTGATCGGCGATCTGCTGCGGTGGGAGCGGCGCGACCTCCAGGCGCGGTTCGGGTCGATGGGGGAGCGGCTCTGGCATCTGGCGCGGGGGGAGGACGCGCGGGAGGTGCGGGCGGGCCGGGAGGCCAAGGGCATCTCGAACGAGACGACGTTTTCCGCCGACACGAGCGACAGGAACGTGCTGGACGGGCACCTGTGGCGCATGGCCGAGAAGGTGTCGGGGCGGGCCAAGGCGCAGGGGCTGGCGGGCCGGGTGGTGGTGCTGAAGCTGAAGCGGGCGGATCACCGGCTGCTCACGCGGCGGGTGTCGCTGCGCGAGCCCACGCAGATCGCGGACGCCATCTATCGCGCGGCGCGGGGGCTGCTGGACCAGGTGGAGGAGCCGGGGCCGTTCCGCCTGCTGGGCGTGGGTCTGGGAGAGATCGCCGAAGGGGCCAGGGCGGATCGGGAGGGGGATCTCCTCGATCCCGAGGCGGCGCGACGGGCGCGGGCCGAGCGGGCGGCGGACGCGATCCGGGCGCGGTTCGGGGAGGGTGCGATCCTCAAGGGGCGGGCGCTGCGGTGAGATCGTGCGGGGCTCTGCCCCGCGCCCCGGGATATTTGAAGCCAAAGAAGGGCAAGGGCCCGCCCTTGTGCCGGGGAGCCGGACGCGGGATGGTCGGGGCATGAGCGCGGCCGATCTTCCCGTCCATCTCCGCATCCCCCTGGGCGAAGGCGTCCGCTTCGGGCCGGGCAAGGCCGAGCTGCTGACGCGCATCCGCGAGACGGGGTCGGTCTCGGCGGCGGCGGTCGCGATGGGGATGAGCTACCGCCGCGCCTGGAGCCTCGTGGCCGAGGCGAACAAGGCCTTCCGCGCGCCGCTGGTGGAGCTGTCGCGGGGCGGCGAGGGTGGCGGCGGGGCGCGGCTGACCAAGGAGGGGGAGGCGGTGCTGGCCTCCTATCGGGCGCTCGAGTCGCTGCTGCTGACCGAGGGGGCGGCCTACATCGCCGCCATCCGCGACCGGGCCGATATGTCGGGGCGGAAATAGCGCTGGACAGGGCGGGGGGCGGGTCCGATATATCCGACCGGACATAACGCCTGACGCTGGAGCCCCCATGCGGATGAAAGCCCTGCCGCTCGCCCTCCTCCTCGCCGCGACTTCGGCGCGGGCCGAGCAGGTGACCGTCTTCGCCGCCGCCTCGCTCAAGACCGCGCTGGACGGGATCGCGGCGGACTGGGGCGCGGCGACGGGGCACGAGGTCGTGGCGTCCTACGCGGGCACGCCGCAACTGGCGCGGCAGATCGAGGAAGGGGCGCCGGCGGACCTGTTCCTGTCGGCCTCCTCGGACTGGATGGACGATCTGGAGGGCAAGGGCGTGATCGTGGCCGAGAGCCGCCGCGACCTGCTGGGGAACACGCTGGTCCTCGTGGGCCACGGGGAGGCCGCGCCTCTGGAGATCGGGCCGGGCACCGACTGGGCGGCGCTGCTGGGTGACGGGCGGCTCGCCATGGCGATGGTGGATTCGGTGCCGGCGGGGATCTACGGTCGGGAGGCGCTGACCTCGATGGGGGCCTGGGCGAGCGTCGAGCCGCTGGTGGCCCAGGCCGAGAACGTGCGTGCGGCCCTGGCGCTGGTGGCGCAGGGCGAGGCGCCCTACGGCATCGTCTACGGGTCCGACGCCATCGCCGACGACGACGTGACGGTGGTGGGCACCTTCCCGGCGGACAGCCATTCGCCGATCACCTACCCCGCCGCGCTGGTCGCCGGCCGCGACAACCCCGCCGCCGCGGCGTTCCTCGATCACCTGTCCTCGCCCGAGGCGCGGACGGCGTTCGAGGCGCAGGGCTTTCTGGTGCTCGACTGACGGACTGGCTCGGGCCGGAGGAAACGGCGGCGCTGCTGCTGTCGCTGCGCGTGGCGCTGGCGGCGACGCTGGCGAGCCTGCCGGTCGCGGTGCTGGTGGCGCTGGCGCTGGTGCGGGGGCGCTTTCCGGGGCGGGGGGCGCTGAACGTGCTGGTCCACCTGCCGCTGGTGCTGCCTCCGGTGGTGACCGGCTACCTGCTGCTGCGGACCTTCGGGACGCGCGGGCCGGTGGGGAGCGTCCTTCAGGACTGCTGCGGGATCGTGCTGGCCTTCCGCTGGACGGGCGCAGCGCTGGCGGCTGCGGTCATGGCCTTCCCGCTGCTGGTGCGGCCGATCCGGCTGTCGCTGGAGGCGGTGCCCCGTCATCTGGAGGAATCGGCCGCCGACCTCGGCGCGCGGCCGGTTTGGGTGTTCCTGACGGTGACGCTGCCGCTGGCACTGCCGGGGGTGCTGGCCGGGGCAGTGCTGGGCTTCGCCAAGGCGATGGGGGAGTTCGGGGCGACGATCACCTTCGTCTCGAACATCCCCGGCGAGACGCAGACGCTGCCCTCGGCGATCTATGCCTTCCTTCAAGTTCCCGGCGGAGAAGGAGCGGCGATCCGTCTCGTGATCGTCGCGGTCGCGGTGTCGGCGGGGGCGCTGGTGCTGTCGGAGGGGCTGGGCCGCGCCGTCGCCCGGCGGGTCCGGGGCTAGGCCCAGGCGCGCAAGCGGTCAGAGAGGTCGCGCAGGCGCTCCGCAACGCCCTCGGTGGGCGGGCCGCCGCGCCAGGGGTCGGCAAGGGTCGTGACCCAAGGCTCGGGCGGCGTGACCGGACGCCCGCCGCCGCGCCGGTCCCAACGGAGGGCGCGGAGGACCGCCTCGGCCTCGGGCGGGAGGCGGTCGGGGGCCTCGTGCCCGGCGAGGGTGCCCCAGAGGCGCGTCCAGCAGCGGCCCACCGACCACGGGTTGTATCCGCCGCCGCCCAGCAGCAGGAAGCGCGGCGCAAGGGGACGAAGGCCCGCCAGCACGCCGGCATGGGCGTTGTTGGAGAGCGCGAGACGGGACTGCGGGTCCTCAAGGATGGCGTCCGAGCCGGATTGCAGCACCACCGCGTCGGGGCGGAAGGCGGCGACGGCGGGGAGGATCAGGGCGTCGCGGACGCGGGCCATGTCATCGTCGTGGAACCCGCGCGGGAGGGGCAGGTTGAACGCGTTGCCTATCCCCCGGTCTGCCAGCGTGCCCGTGCGGGGCCATCGCCCCTCCTCGTGTGTCGAGACGAGAAGGGTGTCGGGGTCGGAGGCGAAGGCGTGCTCCACGCCATCGCAATGGTGGGCGTCGATGTCCACGTAGGCCACGCGCCGCGCGCCCTGCGCCTTCAGCGCCAGGATCGCGAAGACCGGGTCGTTGAGGTAGCAGAAGCCGTTCGCCCGGTCGGGGAGGGCGTGGTGCGTGCCGCCGCCGGGGACATGGACCGCGCCGCCGTCGCGCAGCAGCTCGGCCGCCAGCATCACGCCGCCGACGCCGGTCGCGGGGCGGCGGAACATCTCGGGGAAGACCGGGTTCGAGGGGGTGCCGAGCGCGTGGCGGGCGCGCGTCGCCTCGTCCACCGCCTGCGCGGCCTCGGCGCGTTCCAGCGCGGCGACATAGGCGGGGGTGTGCCAGACGGTCAGGGCCGAGGCCTTGGCGCGGGGGCTCGCCCTGTAGCGGTCGGGCGGCAGCCAGCCCAGCGCGCGGGCGAGGTCCATGACCGTGCTGACCCGCGGGATGCGGAGGGGATGCCAGGGGCCGTAGCTGGACCCCCGGTAGATCTCGGACCCGATGAGGAGCGGCGTCAGGAGCCGAGCGCCGCTTCGATGGCCCCGGTGATCTCCGGGCCGGTGGGCGTCTCGTTCGACCCCCAGGTGCCCAGGACCGCGCCGTCCGCGCTGATCAGCACCTTGTTGAAGTTCCATTGCGGCTCGAACCCTTCGGTCTCGCGCAGCCAGGCGAAGAAGGGATGCGCCGCCTCGCCCCGAACGGGGGTGATCGCGGTCATGGGCATGGTGATGCCATACTGGAGGGTGCAGAACTCGCTCACCTCGCGGTCGGTCGAGAGCTCCTGACGGAAGCTGTCGGAGGGGACCGCGAGCACGACGAGCCCGCGTTCGCCATAGGTGTCCCAGAGCTTCTGGAGGTCGGCGAGCTGGGGCGTGAAGCCGCAGAGCGAGGCGGTGTTGGCGACGAGGACGGGGCGGCCTTCCCAGTCCTTGAAGCCGATCTCGCCGCCGTCGATGGAGGGGAAGCGGAACTGCTGCACTTGCGCCTCCTCTGCGGTCGCGGCGCTGGCGGCGAATGGGAGCATTGGGACGATCAACCCAAGACCGAGCACCAGATGCCGCATCGTCGCCTCCCTGATTGTCGATGGGACGATAGCACCCCGGCGCGCGTCGTCCATCGCGCGGGCGCGGCCGGCGTGCCACGACCGCGTGACCGTTGCACTAGGCCCCGTTGCATGGGCGGCGCGCGGGCTTATGTTCCAGCGGTCAGCACGGGGACACGGGACCATGGTCCGCTACAGCCTATCCTGCGCGGACGGCCACCGTTTCGAGAGCTGGTTCCAGTCCGCCAAAGCCTTCGACGACCTCGCCCAGCGGGGTCTCCTGTCCTGCGCCGAATGCGGGTCGCCCCAGGTCGAAAAGGCGCTGATGGCCCCGGCCGTGTCCACGGCCAAGCCCGACCTCGCCACGCCCCGCGACCCGCGCGAGGCGATGCTGGCGGCGATGCGCCGGCAGGTCGAGGAGAACTCGGACTACGTGGGCCTCAGCTTCGCGGCCGAGGCGCGGGCCATCCACGAGGGGCGGTCGCCCGAGCGCAACATCTGGGGCGAGGCCAAGCCGCAGGAGGCCAAGGCGCTCATCGAGGAGGGGATTCCCGTGGCCCCCCTCCCCTTCCGGCCCAAGCGGGGCGCGAACTAGGCGCCCGGCGCCATGCGGGCCAGCACGCCGTCGCGGTCGATCAGGTGGTGCTTGAGGGCGGCGGCGACGTGCAGGACCACCAGCGCCGCCACGCCATAGGCGGCAAGGCCGTGGACGACGTTCATGGCGCCGGCGATGGCCTCGCTCTCGGCAAGGGCCGGGATTGTGGCGAGGCCGAACAGGTCCACGGGGCGGCCGCCGAACAGGCTCATCAGGAGGCCCGAGAGCGGCATCAGCAGGATGCCCGCGAGGAGGAGCCAGTGCGTCGCGCGGGCCGCGAGGGACTGCCAGCGGGGGAGGCCCTCGGGTTCGGGCGGGAAGCCGCAGGCGAGCCGCCAAAGGACGCGCCAAAGCGCTAAGGCGAGGAACAGCGTGCCCACCGCCTTGTGGAGGTTCATCACCGGCCGACGCGCCTCGCCCAGCTCCACGAAGGCCAGGGTGAAGCCCAGGCCCAGCATGGCGAGCATCACGACGGCGGTGATCCAATGGTTGAGGCGCGAGACGGGGCCGTAGGCGGGCGCAAGGCCGGGAGCGGAGGGAAGGGTCGTCATGGTCCGATTCTTCGTTGGGGCGTCGGTGCTGCAACGCGGCAGGCCGTCGGTTCCGTCGCCTCCTCTGCCCGGACCGCCATTGCCCCGGCCGGAGCCGCCCATTATGAGGGCGCCCGGAACCCAGGGGACCCCTTATGTCCATCCTTGTCATGAAGTTCGGCGGCACCTCGGTCGCCAACGTGGACCGCATCGCGCGCGCGGCCAAGCGCGTCGCCGTCGAGGTGGCCAAGGGCCACGACGTCATCGTCATCGTCTCGGCCATGGCCGGGGAGACCAACAAGCTCGTGGGCTGGGTGCAGGAGACCGCGCCGCTCTATGACGCGCGGGAATACGACGCCGTGACCTCCTCGGGCGAGAACGTCACCGCCGGCCTCATGGCCCTGCGGCTCCAGGAGATGGACATCCCCGCCCGGTCCTGGCAGGGCTGGCAGGTGCCGGTGATGACCACCTCGGCCCATGGCTCGGCCCGGATCGAGGCGATCCCGACCGAGAACATCCTGCGCAAGTTCGGCGAGGGGATGCGCGTCGCCGTGGTGGCGGGCTTCCAAGGCATCAGCCCCGAGGGGCGGATCACCACGCTGGGCCGGGGCGGCTCGGACACCACCGCCGTCGCCTTCGCCGCCGCCTTCGACGCGGTGCGCTGCGACATCTACACGGACGTGGACGGCGTCTACACCACCGACCCCCGCATCTGCGACAAGGCCCGCAAGCTCGACCGCATCGCCTTCGAGGAGATGCTGGAGCTGGCCAGCTTGGGCGCCAAGGTGCTCCAGACCCGCTCGGTGGAACTCGCGATGCGCTACAAGGTGAAGCTGCGGGTGCTTTCCAGCTTCGAGGAACAGACCGACGAGGCGGGCACGCTCGTCTGCGACGAGGAGGACATCATGGAATCGAACGCCGTCGCCGGGGTCGCCTATTCGCGCGACGAGGCCAAGATGACGCTGACCGGGGTCGCCGACCGCCCCGGCATCGCCGCCGCCATCTTCGGGCCGCTGTCCGAGGCCGGGGTCAACGTCGACATGATCGTGCAGAACATCAGCGAGCACGGCCAGACCGACATGACCTTCTCGTGCCCCAACGACCAGGTGCTGCGGGCCGAGACGGCGCTGAACCAGGCGCAGGCCCGTGGCGACATCCGCTTCGAGGAGCTCGTGACCGACCAGGGCGTGGCCAAGGTGTCCGTCGTGGGGATCGGGATGCGGTCCCACGCCGGCGTCGCCGCGCAGATGTTCAAGGCACTGGCCGCCGAGGGGGTGAACATCAAGGTCATCACAACCTCCGAGATAAAGATTTCGGTGCTGATCGACCGGAAATACATGGAATTGGCCGTGCAGGCCCTCCATGATGCCTTCGGCCTCGACAAGGCCGCCTGATCGCTTCACGCAACGGGGGAGAAGCCCCCGAGGGGACACGATGCCCGACCGCACCGAGAGCGAGAGCCGCAAGCTCTTGGGTCGCCTCAGCGCGGTCATGGCCGCCACCAGCGTCGGGCAGACCCGTCTCGACCGCATCGTGCAGCTCATCGCCACGTCGATGCGCTGCGAGGTCTGCTCCATCTACCTGTTCCGCGACGCCGACACGCTGGAGCTGTGCGCGACCGTGGGCCTCAAGGCCGAGGCCGTGCACCAGACCCGGATGCGGCTGGGCGAGGGGCTGGTCGGCCGCACCGCCCGCGACCGCGCGGTGACGAACACCGCCAACGCCCCGGCCGAGCGCGGCTTCCGCTACATGCCCGAGACGGGGGAGGAGCGGTTCTCCTCGTTCTGCGGCGTCCCGATCCAGCGGCTGGGCGAGGTGCTGGGCGTGCTGGTGGTGCAGTCCCGCGCCGCCCGCGAATACACCCCCGACGAGGTGTATGCGCTCGAGGTGGTCGCGATGGTGCTGGCCGAGATGACCGAGCTCGGCGCCTTCACCGGCGGCGAGGGGGGGCTGTCGCCCCGCCACCAGCGGCCGATCACCTTCCGGGGCCTGTCGGGCCAGGAGGGGGCGGTGGCGGGCCGCGTGTTCCTGCACGAGCCGCGCGTCGTCGTCACCAACCCGATCTCGGACGATCCGGACCGGGAGCTGCAGCGGCTGGGCGCCTCCATCGAAAGGCTGCGCGCCCAGGTCGATGAGATGCTGGCCGGCACCCCTGCCGCCGACGGCGAGGAGGTGGGCGTGCTGGAGGCCTACCGGATGTTCGCCAACTCGCGGTCGTGGCTGCGCCGGATGGAGGAGGACATCCGCTCGGGCCTCTCGGCCGAGGCGGCGGTCGAGAAGGAGCAGTCGCACGCCCGCTCGCGCATGGGGCAGGCGTCCGACCCCTACCTGCGCGACCGGCTGCACGACCTCGACGACCTGTCGAACCGGCTGCTCCGCATCCTGACAGGCCAGGGCCGCGACACCGGCGCCGCCATGCCCGACGACCCGGTGCTCGTCGCCCGCAACATCGGCCCCGGCGAGCTGCTGGAATACGGCAAGGGCACGCTGAAGGGCATCGTGCTGGAGGAGGGGTCCGTGGGCTCCCACGCCGCCGTGGTGGCGCGGGCCTGGGCGATCCCGCTGGTGATCCGCGCCAGTGGCATCGTCACCGAGGCGCTGAACGGCGACCTCGTGCTCGTGGACGGGGAGCAGGGCCTCGCGCACCTCCGCCCCGACGACACCGTGCGAAAGGCCTTCGAGGACAAGATCGCCATGCTGGCCCGTGCGCAGGAGCGTTACGCCGACCTGCGCGACCTGCCGGCGCAGTCGCTCTGCGGCACCGTGGTCGGGCTCCACATGAACGCCGGGCTGATGGCGGACCTGCCCTCGCTGCCGTCCTCGGGGGCCGAGGGGGTGGGGCTGTTCCGCACGGAACTGCAGTTTCTCGTCCGCAACCAGATGCCCCGGCGGGCCGAGCTGTCGGCCCTCTATGCCCGCGTCATGGACTCGGCCAAGGGCAAGCGCGTGGCCTTCCGCACGCTCGACATCGGCTCGGACAAGGTGCTGTCCTACATGAAGCCGCAGGACGAGCCCAACCCGGCGATGGGCTGGCGCGCGATCCGGCTGGGGCTCGACAAGCCCGGCGTGCTGCGGATGCAGCTCCAGGCGCTGATCCGCGCGGCCTCGGGGCGCCCCCTCACGGTCATGTTCCCCTTCGTCGCCAACCCCGGCGAGTTCCGCCTCGCCCGCGCCGAGTTCAACAAGGCCCTGGAGCGCGAGAGCATCCTGGGCCATCCCCTGCCCTCGCAGGTCGAGGTGGGCGCGATGCTGGAAACGCCCTCGCTCGCCTTCGCCTCCTACGCCTTCTTCCGCGAGGTGGACTTCCTGTCGGTGGGCGGCAACGATCTCAAGCAGTTCTTCTTCGCCGCCGACCGCGAGAACGAACGGGTGCGGCGGCGCTACGACATGCTGGAGTCGTCGTTCCTGGAGCTGCTGTCCGGCATCGTCGGACGCTGCGCCTCGGCCGGCACGCCGCTGTCCTTCTGCGGCGAGGACGCGGGCCGCCCGGTCGAGGCGGTGGCGCTGGCGGCGATGGGGTTCCGGCAGTTGTCGATGCGCCCCGCCTCCATCGGCCCGGTCAAGAGCCTGATCCGCCGGGTGGACCTCAAGGAGGCGCGCAAGGTCATCGACGACGCCCGCATCCGAGGCGATGAATCGGTGCGCCCCGCGCTGACCGAATGGCTGGCGCGGCAGCCCTGACAGCGCGTCAGGCCCGCTTCAGCGGCATCCCGCCCTCGGCCAGCGCCTTGTGGAAGTGGTCGAGCACCGCCTCCTCGCCGTGGGTGCGGGACAGGTGGCGCAGGCCGAAATGGACGTGCGCCATCTCCACGTAATAGTCGATGAAGGCCCAGTTGGTGCCCGCCCCCGCCGCCGCGCCCAGGATCGGCACCGCCTGGCCCGCAAGCTTCTGGCCGATCACCGCGCCGAAGCGGGGGGCGATGCGCGACACCAGCCGGTTGATCGCCGCCCCCGACAGCGACAGCCGCGCGCCGAGGAACGAGGTGTCCATGCCCACGTCCTCCTTGATCGCGGCCCCCCCGGCGCCGAAGACGCGCAGGCACTCGATCCGCGTCTGCTCGGACTGCGGGTCTTCGCCATGCGCCTCGGCCACGCCCTGCACGGCGCGGAAGATGATGGTGGTGGCCAGCGGCAGCTCGGCCAATGCGGTCGGCAGGCCCCCGACCCCGCCCAGCGCGCCCGAGACGGCGGCGAGCGCCTTGTGCGCGCGGTCGCCGGTCACGAAGGCCGCCCAGCTGGCGAGCCGGCCCTCGCCCGTCCGGGTGCGCGCGGCGGCGTCGTAGCTCCGCAGAAGCGCCGCCTGCGCCGCCTTGTCGATCTGGTCCCGAACCGGCTTGGGCAGGACCCGGAGGCCCCCTTCCACCGACCCGCCCACGAGGTTCACCGCGCGCATGAGGAGGCCCCCCGCGCGGCTCTGGCGGCGGGCGAGCGCCGCGATCGCGGCCCGCTCGGCCTCGCCCAGGGGGAGGGGCGGGTTGTCGGGGTTCACCTCCTTGAGCGTCGCTTGGGTCATGCCCTGAGAATGGGTCGCCCGGCCCCGCGTTTCAATGCGCGAGTTTCTTCCGGCGCGTTAACCGCTTGGCAATCCTTGCGTGGTAGAAGGGTTCTCAGGCGTCCCTTGCGTCGGCCACGGGGGACGCGAGGGGGCGGCGCGGCCGCGGGTCAGGGCAGCGCGCGGATCACAGGGCCGGTCACGCCCTGCCACGCGCCCTCGCGCAGCTCCAGGCCCAGGATGCGCTCGGGGTTGGTGGGGGGCGGCATCCCCACGCCCTTCAGCCGGGCAAAGCCGAAGCGGCGGTAATAGGGCAGGTCGCCCACGAGGAGGACGCGGCTCCAACCTCCCTCGCGCGCCAGCTCCACCGCGCGCAGGATCAGCGCCGCGCCCAGCCCCTCGCCCTGGTGGGTCGGGTGGACCGCCACGGGCCCGAGGAGAAGCGCCCATTTCCGCCCGTGCGCGGTGTCGATCCGCACCGGCCAGTTTCGGATCGCGCCGGCGAGCGTCCCGTCGTCGTCCCGCGCCAGGAGGCAGAGCGCCGCCACCGGCGCCACGCCCTCGCGCAGGCGATAGGAGGACAGCGCCTCGCGCCCCGGCGCGAAGCACAGGTCGAGCAGCGCCTCGACCTCCCACCAGTCGTCCGCCGTCTCCTCGGCCAGCCGCATCATCGCGCTTCCGTCGCCCCTTGCTCCTGGTTCCCCGTGGCCCCTCGCGGCCCACCGGCCGCGCCACCTTCCCGACATGCCTGGCCCGACACGCCTCGCCCGACACGCTTGGCCCGACACCCCTGGCCACCGGGCGCGCCGCCCCTATCATGGCGGGAGCCCCAGTCAATGCAGGGATGCACCGGATGTTCTATCGCCCCGCCGACGGCCACGGCCTGCCGCACAGCCCCTTCCACGCCGTGGTGTCGCCGCGCCCCATCGCCTGGATCTCCACGCGCGGGGCCGGGGGGCAGGACAACCTCGCCCCCTATTCCTTCTTCAACGCCGTCGCCTCGGACCCGCCGCAGGTGGTCTTCGGGTCCAGCGAGGCCAAGCCCGACCGCGACGGCACCAAGGATTCGCTGGGCAACATCCGCGAGACCGGGGTGTTCTGCATCAACATCGTGGAGTTCGCCGCCCGCGAGGCGATGAACGCCAGCTCCGCCGCCCTGCCCCGCGACGTGGACGAGTTCGCCCATGCGGGCGTCGGCAAGGCGAACTGCGAGACGGTCGCCTGCGCGCGGGTGGAGGGCGCCCCGGCGGCGCTGGAATGCCGGCTCACCCGGATCGTGCGGCTGGCGGGCGAGGCCAACTACGCCGTCTTCGGGGCCGTCACCGGCATCCACCTGCGCGACGACTGCCTGCGGGACGGACGCTTCGACGTGACGCTGTTCCAGCCGCTCGCCCGGCTGGGCTACCGCGACTACGCCGCCGTGCGCGAGGTCTTTGAGATGGCCCGCCCTCGGCGGCCCTCAGCCTGACGCGGGGTGGGGGCCGGTTGCCTCCGCCTGGGGGCGGGGGCACGTTCGGGCGGACGACGGGGAACGGGGCATGACGGCGCATCTGGGACTGATCGGCGGCTCGGGCCTCTACGGGCTGGAGTTGGACGACGCGGAGTGGCGCGAGGTGGCGACTCCCTGGGGCCGTCCCTCGGACGCGATCCTGACCGGGCGGCTGGACGGCGTGCCAGTGAGCTTCCTGCCCCGCCACGGGCGCGGCCATGTCCACGCGCCGGGCGAGCTGCCCTCCCGCGCCAACATCGCCGCTCTCAAGGCGCTGGGGGTGACGGACGTGGTGTCGGTCTCGGCCGTGGGGTCGTTCCGCGAGGAGATGACGCCGGGGCACCTCGTGGTCGTGGACCAGATGGTGGACCGCACCGCCGGGCGGCCTGCGTCCTTCTTCGGGACCGGTTGCATCGCCCATGTCAGCCTTGCCCGGCCCACCTGCCCGCGCCTCTCGGCCCTCGCCGCCGAGGCGGCGGAGGCCGCGGGCGCGACCGTGCACCGGGGCGGAACCTACCTCTGCATGGAGGGGCCGCAATTCTCCTCGCGGGCCGAGTCGCGGATCTGGCGCGACCAATGGGGCTGCGACGTGATCGGCATGACGGCGATGCCCGAGGCCCGCCTCGCCCGCGAGGCCGAGCTCTGCTACGCGGTCGTCGGCACGGTGACGGACTACGACTCCTGGCGCGACGGGGCCGGGCCGGTGGACGCGGCGGCGATCGTGGCCGTGCTGGCCGCCAACGTGGAACGGGGGCGCGACCTCGCCCGCCGCCTGCCCGCGCTGCTGCGCGACGAAGGTCACCCCTGCGCCGATGGCTGCGACCGCGCGCTCGACCACGCGATCATGACGGCCCCCGACCGGCGCGACCCGGCGCTGGTGGCGCGGCTGCGCGCCGTCGCGGGGCGGGTGCTTTGAAGCGGGTGGCGCTCCTCCTGGCGGCGCTGCTGGCGGCGGAGGTGGCCGGGGCCGGGGAGAACGACTTCCTGGCGACGGAGGGCCGGCTCTCGGACGAGGATTTCCACCGGCTTGTGGCCTGCCGCGCGCCACCCGGCGGCCCCTGCGCGCTGGACCCGATCCGCTGGCCGCCCGAGGTGGCGCGCGACCTCGTGGTGGGCTTCGCGCCGGTGTCCTCGGCTTACCCCTCCGAGATGATCGGCCGCATGACCGCCGCCGTGGACCACGCCATCGCCGAGATCAACGCCGCCGGCGCCGCCCTGCGCCTACGGCGCGCGGCCCGGGGCGATTCGCCCGACATCGTCGTCCACCTCGTCGCCATCCACGAAGGCGAGGCCATCGCGGGCACGGGCCTGTCGGGGGTGGACGGGCAGACGATCGGGGCGGCGCTGGTGACCGTCTGGTGGGACGACGCGGCCGACCTCAGCCGCGCCGCCATCGTCCTGGCCGAGGACCTGCCCGGATCGGACGTGGTGCCGGTGGTGCTGGAGGAGCTGACGCAGGCGATGGGCCTGATGACGGACATCCGCAACCCCTATTACGATGATCGGTCCGTCTTCGCCGAGGACTCGAATTCCGTCACCCGGCTCGGGTCCCAGGACCGCGAGGCCCTGCGCCGCCACTACCCGCCCGAGACGCCGTGACGCCCGGCCCCAGGAGGCCTATAAGCGCGCCGCGACCGGCCCGGAGACCCGCATGAACGTCAAGGACTACATCCGCACGATCCCCGACTTCCCCTCGCCGGGGGTCCTGTTCCGCGACGTGACCACGCTGTTCGGCGACCCTCGCGGCTTCCGCATGGCGGTGGACCAGCTCCTGCACCCCTGGGCGGGGGTGCGGATCGACAAGGTCGTGGGGCTGGAGGCGCGGGGCTTCATCCTGGGCGGCGCGGTGGCGCACCAGCTCGTGGCGGGCTTCGTGCCGATGCGGAAGAAGGGCAAGCTGCCGGGGCGCACCGTGGAGCAGGCCTACAAGCTCGAATACGGCACCGCCGTGCTGGAGGCCCACGACGACGCCATCCGCCCCGGCGAGAAGGTGCTGCTGGTGGATGATCTCCTCGCCACCGGGGGCACGGCCCTCGCCGGGCTGTCGCTGATCGAGCGGCTGGGGGGCAAGGCGCTGGGCTGCGCCTTCGTCATCGACCTGCCCGACCTGGGCGGGCGGGGGCTGCTGGAGGCGGCGGGGCACCGCGTCCACGCGCTCTGCGCCTTCGAGGGGCATTAAGGGGGCGCGGTCAGGAGGCGCGCAGCACCGCGCCGGGGTTGAGGAGGCCTTGGGGGTCCAGCGCCGCCTTCACCGCCCGCATCATCTGGAGCTTCACCGGGTCGCCATAGCGTTCGAGGTCCGCGACCTTGAGCCGCCCGACCCCGTGCTCGGCCGCCACCGACCCGCCCCGCGCGTGCACGAGGTCGTGGACCAGTTCCTTCACCCGGCCCCGCAGCGCGTCGTGGGCGGCACGGTCCACGCCCCGCCGCGCGAAGACGTTGAAGTGCAGGTTGCCGTCGCCCAGGTGCCCGAAGCAGTTCACCCGGAACGGCCCCAGCGCCGCCAGCGCCGCCTCGGCCTCGGGGATGAAGGGCGCGATCTCGGACAAGGGCAGCGAGATGTCGTGCGAGGACACCGAGCCGATGCGCCGGTTCGCCTCGGGGATGCGCTCCCGCAGGTCCCAGAGCGCCGCCGCCTGCGCCTCGGACGCCGCGAGCACGCCGTCGGCGACGAAACCACGTTCGCTCCCCTCCTCGAACAGCCGCTCCAGCGCCGCCTGCGGGTCCAGCCCCTCGGGCAGTCCCAGCTCCACCAGCACCGACCAGTCAGGGCGCGGTGCCAGCGGCGAGGCGCCGAGGCCCGTCTCCTCCAGGAAGTCGAAGCCCATCCGGCCCATCAGCTCGAATCCCTGCACGGCGTCGCCGAACCGCCCCTGCGCCAGCCCCAGCAGGTCCAGCGCGGCGGCGGGCGACGGCACGGCGAGCAGCGCCACCCCCACCCCCGCCGGGGGCTGCACCAGCCGCAGGGCGGCGGCGGTGATGATGCCCAGCGTCCCCTCGGAGCCGATCAGCAGGTCGCGCAGGTCATATCCGGCGTTGTCCTTCCGCAAGCGGCTCAGGCCGTGCCAGATCTCCCCCTGCGCCGTCACCGCCTCCACCCCCAGGCAGAGCGCGCGGGCGTTGCCGTAGCGGATGACCTGCGTGCCCCCGGCGTTGGTGGCGAGCAGGCCCCCGATCCGTGCCGAGCCCTCGGAGGCGAGCGATAGCGGGAACAGCCGCCCCGCGCGCGCCGCCGCCGCCTGCGCCTCGGCCAGGATCACCCCGGCCTCGGCGACCATGACGTTCTCCGACGGGTGGACCGCCCGCACCCGGTCCATCCGGGCGAGGCTCAGGATCACCGGCGCGATGCCCTCGGCCACGACCTGCCCACCCACGAGGCCCGTGCCGCCCCCATGCGGCACCACCGGCACCCGCGCGGCGGCGCAGGCCCGCAGGATCGCCGCCACCTCCTCGGTGGAGCTAGGGGCAAGCAGCAGCCCCGTCCCCCGGAACCGCCCGCGCGGCTCGGTCAGGTGCCGCTCCTCCGCCTCGCGGAAGGCGGCGGCGGGCAGACGGTCGCGGAGCGTGTCCAGGAAGGCGGGGGTGGCGGGCTGGAGCGTCATGGCGCCTCAACTGGCACCGCCTTCGCCCGACGGCAAGTCAGTCCTCGGAGAGAAGTTGCGGCTCCAGCACGACCACCATGGGCCGGTCCGGCAGGTCCGCGAGCGTCAGCGTCATCGCGCTCTCCGTCCGCCGCTCGACCGCGTAGCCTGCCTCCGTCTCCATGTCCGACAGGAACGACTCCAGCGTCCCACGCCCGAACCAGTGCATCGGGATGACGATGCGCGCGCGAAAGCGGTCAAGCGCGCGGACCAGCGTCGGGTGGTCGATCGTCAGCCCGCCGTCCACCGGCACCATGACCACGTCCAGCCGCCCGATGAGGGCGAAGTCCTCGGGCGTGGGCTCGTGATGCAGGTGGCCCAGGTGGCCGATGCACAGGCCCCCCGCCTCGAAGACGAAGACCGAGTTGCCGTCCCGCTCCACGCCGCCGAAGCGGCCCCGGATGTCGGTCGGCACGTTCCGCACCAGCATCTCGCCCAGGTCGAGCCGGTAGTCGGCAGCCACATCGCCCTCGGCCCAGCCCTTCAGCACGTGGGGAATGGCGGGGTCGGGGAACTCGGTCCAGTGCGTCCCGTGCGCATGGTTCATCGTCACCACGTCGGGCAGGAAATCCACGTTGCCGAGGAACCCCGTGAAGTCGGTGGCCGCCGAGACGGTCGGCGTCTGGATCAGGAACATCGCGTGGTTGACGTAGGAAATCCGCACCGAGTCGAGCGGCACGGGGTGACGGAAGCTGGCCGGCATCACCCGCTCCGGCCCCTGGGCCAAGGCGATGCAGTTGCTCTGGATGCGTTCCTGCGCGGCGGCGGGAAGCGCGGCGAGGAGCGGGAGGGCGAAAAGGGCGTGGCGCATGGCGAACAGCCTAGCGAGCCTTGCCGTCCGGTCATCGCACGAAATCGCGAGCGCCCGTCAACCCGCGTCCGTCCGCCCGCGCCGATCCAGCCGAAGGTTGGCGTAGAGCACGTGGTTCCGCCACCGCCCGTTGATCTGGAGATAGCTCTGCGCCACCCCTTCGTATTTGTAGCCGCAGCCCTCCAGCAGGCGGCGCGAGGGGGTGTTCTCGGGCAGGCACCCCGCCTCGATCCGGCTCAGGTCCAGCGCGCCGAAGGCGAACTGCACCATGGCCTGCACCGCCTCGCGCATGTAGCCTTGGCGCGAGAAGGGTTGGCCGATCCAGTAGCCCGTGGTCCCCGACTGCGCCGGGCCGCGCCGGATGTTGTCCAGCGTGATCGCCCCCAGCAGCGCCCCGTCGTGGCGGATCAGGAACAGGGGCACCGCCGTCCCCGTGGCGATGGAATGCCGCGCCCAGCCGACGCGGCTGGTGAAGGCGCGACGGCTCAGGTGGTCCGCCGCCCAGGTCGGCTCCCAGGGTTGCAGGAACTCGGCCGAGTCGCGCCTCAGCGCCGACCAAGCCCGCCAGTCGGACATGGCGGGCGGCCGCAGCACCATGCGCTCGGTTTCGAGGCGGAGCTCCCGGCGGCGGAAGATCACGGGTGATGCCTCCTCAGGCCGCCAGCCGCTCCCGCAGGGCCTGGAGCGTGGGGGCCGCCTCTGCGGGGCCATAGACCGCCAGCGCCGTGCCGGTGTTGCCCGCCATGCGGGCCGCGAAGTCGCGCACGTCGCGCGTCGTCACCGCCTCGATCTTGGCGATCTGCTCCTCGACCGGGGGGACGCGCCCCCAGATCGACAGCATCCGCGCCAGCCGCTCGGCCCGGTTCGACGGGCTTTCCAGCCCCATCAGCATCCCGGCCTTCATCTGCGCCCGCGCCCGCGCGACCTCGGCCTCGGTCATGTCGTCGGCGGCGCGCTTCAGCTCGTCGATGGTCAGGCCCACCAGCTCCACGATGTCCTCGGCGCTCGTGCCGGCGTAGATCGTGCTCAGGCCCGTGTCCTCGTAGGCGCCCGCCTGCGCGAAGATCGTGTAGCAGAGCCCCCGGTTCTCGCGGATCTCCTGGAACAGCCGCGAGGACATCCCCCCGCCCAGCGCCGTCGCCCAGATCTGCGCCGTGTGGATCGCCGGGTCGCGGTAGTCCGGCCCTTCGAGGGCCAGCGCGAAATGGACCTGCTCCAGCGCCTTGATCTCGCGCCGCTCGCCGCCCTGCCAGCGGGCGGGCTGGATCAGCGACGGCCGGGCGATGGGGCTCAGATGTCCGAACAGTTGCTCGGCCGCCCGGCAGATGGCCTCGTGGTCCACGCTGCCGGCGGCGCAGAGGATCATCTGGCCCGGCCCGTAATGCTCGGTCACGAAGCGGCGCAGGTCGTCCTTGCCGAAGCTTTCGACCCGCTCGGTCTCGCCCAGGATGGTCCGGCCCAAGGGCTGGTCCGGGTAGGCCGCCTCCTGCAGCCAGTCGAACACGATGTCATCCGGCGTGTCGAGCGTCTGCCCGATCTCCTGCAGGATGACCCCCCGCTCGACCTCGATCTCCTCGTCGGCGAAGACGGGGTTCAGCAGGATGTCCGCGATCACGTCGAGCGCGAGGTCCACGTCGTCCTCCAGCACCCGCGCGTAATAGGCCGTCATCTCGCGCGAGGTGTAGGCGTTGATGTAGCCGCCCACGTCCTCGATGGCCTCGGCGATCTCCAGCGCGGTGCGCCGCGCGGTGCCCTTGAAGGCCATGTGTTCGAGGAAGTGGGCGATGCCGTTCTGCTCGGCCCGCTCGTGCCGCCCCCCGGCCAGGACCCAGACGCCGATGGCGGCGGACTTGAGGCCCGGCATGGACTCGGTGGCGATGCGGAAGCCGTTGGGCAGGGTATGAAGGCGGACGGTCACGGGCGGATGCGCTCCCGGATGAGGGTCTGAAGGGCGTCGAGGTCGTTGGGAACCCGCGTCACCCGCTCCGGCCGGTCATACAGGTCGGCCATGCGCGGGGGAAGAGGGGGGCGGATCCCCGTCGCGGCCTCGACCGCGTCCGGGAACTTGGCCGGATGCGCGGTGGCGAGCGTCACCATGGGGACCTCGCCCAGATGGGGCTCCGCCACGTGGATTCCAACCGCCGTGTGCGGGCAGACCAGCTCGCCCGTGGTGGCCAGCGTCCGGGCGATGGCGGCGGCCGTCTCCTCCTCCGAGGCGCGGCCCGAGGCGAACCATTCGCGCAACTGCTCGATGGCCCCCTGCCCCACCGTGAACCCGCCCTCGGCCCGCAGGCTCGCCATGTCCTGCGTCACGGCATGGGCGTCGCGCCCATAGGCGTCGAACAGCGCCCGCTCGAAATTCGAGGACACCTGAATGTCCATCGACGGGCTGATCGAGGGCGTCACGCCCTCCTTGCGATGTTCGCCCGTCAGCAGCGTCCGGTGCAGGATGTCGTTCCGGTTGGTGGCGATCACCAGCCTGTCGATGGGCAGCCCCATGCGGCGCGCGATCAGCCCCGCGTAGATGTCGCCGAAGTTACCGGTCGGCACCGTGAAGCTCACCGCCCGGTGCGGGGCGCCCAAGCTCACGGCGGCGGTGAAGTAGTAGACCACCTGCGCCAGCACCCGCGCCCAGTTGATGGAGTTGACGCCCGCGAGGGCGACCCCCTCGGCGAAGCCGCGATCCGCGAACATCGCCTTCAGCGCCGCCTGGCAGTCGTCGAAGTCCCCGTCCATCGCCAGCGCGTGCACGTTCGCCTCGCTGGGCGTCGTCATCTGCCGCCGCTGCACCTCGGACACCCGGCCGTGCGGATACAGGATGAACACGTCCACGCCCTTGAGGCCCCGGAACGCCTCGATGGCCGCGCTCCCGGTGTCGCCCGAGGTCGCCCCCACGATGGTGATCCGACCGCCAGACCGCGCCAGCGACGCCTGGAAGAGCTGCCCGATGAGCTGCATCGCCACGTCCTTGAACGCCAGCGTCGGCCCGTGGAACAGCTCCAGCAGGAAGTGGTTCGGCCCGAGCTGCACCAGCGGCACCCGCGCGGCGTGGCCAAAGCCCGCATAGGCCGCCCCGATCAGCCGTCGGAACTCCTCGGGCGCGAAGCTGTCGCCCACGAAGGGCCGCATGACGCGGAACGCCGCCTCCTCGAACGGCAGGCCCGCCAGCGCCGCGATCTCCGCAGGCGCCATCACGGGCACGACCTCGGGGACATAGAGCCCGCCGTCCGAGGCGAGCCCCGTCATCATGGCCCGCTCGAAATCGAGGGCGGGGGCCTGCCCCCTGGTGGAGATGTAGCGCATGGAAGAACCTCAGTCGGGCAAGTCGAGTTGGCCGCGCAGCGTGGTGACGGCCGATCCGGTCAGGAGCACGCGGTCGCCGGCCAGCCGGCCCTCCAGCCGCCCCCCGCGCCGCGACGCCTGCACGGCGGTCAGCCGGTCGCGGCCCAGCCGCGCGGCCCAGAACGGCACCAGCGCCGCATGGATGGAGCCCGTCACCGGGTCCTCCGGGATGCCCGCCGCCGGGGCGAAGAAGCGCGAGGCGAAGTCCGCGCCCTCGCCCGGCGCGGTGACGGCCAGCCCCCGCGCGCCATGCGCGGCGATGGCGGCGAGGTCGGGCCGGAACGCCCAGACGGCGGCCTCGGAGGGCAGGACGGCGAAGAGGTCCTCCCCGCCGCGAAACGCCTCCACGGCCCCCGGCACGAGGGGGGCGACCTTCGACAGGTCCAGCGCCTCGGGATCGAACCGCGGCACGTCCAGTGTGTAGCGGCCCGCCCCTTCGGTTCGGACCGTCAGCACCCCCACCTCGCGCGTGTGCAGGGCAATCGCGCCCGCCGCGCCATGCTCGGTCGCCAGGACGTGCGCCGAGGCCAGCGTGGCGTGGCCGCAGAAGGCCACCTCCTGCGTGGGGGTGAACCAGCGGATGTCCCAGCCCCCCTCGCGCGGGACGACGAAGGCCGTCTCGGCCTGGTTCATCTCCATCGCGACCGCCTGCATCAGCGCCTCGGGCAGGGCCGCGTCGAGGATCATCACGCCCGCCGGGTTGCCCGCGAAAGGCCGGTCCGCGAAGGCGTCCACGAGGAAGATCGGATGCGTCATGCCATTCCCTTCCGCGTGCGCCGCAGCAGCGCCACGCTCATCACCGCCCAGACGGCGGCGAGGCCGAACCACGTGATCGCGTAGGTCAGGTGGTCGTTCGGGATGCCCGCCGTGTCCACCGGCAGCGGCGTGGTGCCCAGCTCCGCGCCACCAAGGCTCCGCGCCACGACCAGCACCGGCTCCGTCCCCAGCGCCTCCGCCAGCGCGGGCAGGTCGCGGGCGAACCAGATGTTGCGGCCCAGGTCGGGGGCGGGCGTCCACGAATCCGATTCGCGCGGCCAGAGCAGGTTGCCCGTCACCGTCACCCCCTCGGCCACGCGCGGCAGGTCCTTCCCCTCCTCCGGCACGAAGCCCAGGTCCACGAGCAGCCGCCGGTCCCCCGACGTCATCGCTGAGACGACCCGAAAGCCCGGCCCCTGCCCCGGCACCGAGGTCAGCACATGGACCTCCTCGCCGCCCAGCGCGCCTGTGACCCGCACCGGCGCATACTGGTCCGCCACCGGGTCCACGACCGCCGGTAGCGCCTCGGGCTCGCCCCCGATCCGCGCGGCGATGGCCGCCAGCAGCGCCTCCTTCTGGCCGAGCCGCTGGACCTGCCACGTCCCGAGGCCGCACAGGACCGCGACGCCGAACAGACCCAGGACAAGGGGGAACCAGACTCGCCGCAACGGCCGTCCTTTCAATGCGAAACGCGCGGGGGTGTCCCCGCGCGCAGGTCGGGCCGGGGACCGCCCAAGGGCGATCAGCCGCCCCAGATGTAGATGGAGGCGAAGAGGAACAGCCAGACCACGTCCACGAAGTGCCAGTACCAGGCGGCGGCCTCGAAGCCCACGTGCTTCTCGGGGGTGAAGTCGCCCTTGTAGACGCGGAACAGGCAGACGGCGAGGAAGATCGTCCCGATGATGACATGCGCGCCGTGGAAGCCGGTCGCCATGAAGAAGTTGGCGCCGTAGATGTTGCCGGCGAACCCGAAGGCGGCGTGGGTGTATTCGTAGATTTGGAGGAAGGTGAACAGCACGCCCAGCCCGATGGCGAGCCACAGGCCCCACTTCATGTCCTGCTTGTTGTTCTCGTGGACCAGCGCGTGGTGCGCCCAGGTCGCCGCCGCGCCCGAGCAGAGCAGGATCAGCGTGTTGATGAGCGGCAGGTGCCAGGGGTCGAAGGTCTCGATGCCGGGGGGCGGCCAGACCCCGTCCACCGCCGGGGATTCGGGGCCCATCGGGTAAAGGGCGTGCTTGAAGAACGACCAGAACCATGCCGCGAAGAACATGATCTCGGACATGATGAACAGGATGAAGCCGTAGCGCAGCCCGATGCGGACGACCGGCGTGTGGTCGCCCACGCGGCTTTCGGCGATCACGTCGGCCCACCAGCCATACATGGTGTAGAGCACGGCCACGAGGCCGATCAGGAACAGCCAGGGCCCCGAGCCGTGCATCCAGAGCACCGACCCGAACAGCATGACGAAGGCTCCGACCGCGCCCACGAAGGGCCAGATGGAGGGCGGCAGGACGTGGTAGTCGTGGTTCTTCACATGGGCCATCGTGGCGTATCCCCTTCGGTCGCGGCGTCAGTCTATGGACGCTCGCGGCGCGTCTGTCAAAGGCCCCCCGGCGGGCGCCAGCGCGGCCTGCGTCTCCTCCCCGGCCGGCAGGTCCATCCGGTAGAAGGTGTAGCCCAGCGTGATCTCGCGGACGTGCCGGCCGTCGGGATCATCGAGGATCGCCGGATCGACGTAGAAGCTCACCGGCATCTGCACGGTCTGGCCGGGCTGCAGCACCTGCTCCTCGAAGCAGAAGCACTGGATCTTGGTGAAGTAGCCGCCCGCCGCGTCGGGGACGACGTTGAACACCGCCTGCCCGCCCACGGGTTCGTCGGTCGGGTTGTGCGCCTCGTAGAAGGCGAGGTTGGTCTCGCCGATGCGGACGGTCATCTTGGTCTCGACCGGGCGGAAGGACCAGGGCAGGTCCTTGTCCACCGAGGCGTCGAATCGCACGACGACGGTCCGCTCCACCGGGGCGACCCCCTCGCCGGTGCCGACCGAGGTGGTGCCGGCGAATCCCGTCACCTGGCAGAACCAGGTGTAGAAAGGCACCGCCGCGAAACTGAGGCCCGCCATCACGGCCACCAGCCCCACGGCGCCCAGCGCGGTGCGGGCCTGCGGGGTCACGCGCCGCCTCCCTCGCCGGCGGGGACGGCCAGCGGCTGCACCACGTGATCGTAGCCCTGGAACCGGCCCGCGTCACCCAACGCCAGGATCTTCACGACCGTCAGGCCAAAGACGATCGCCACCACGGCGCCGAGCAGCAGCCCCACGCCGAGGTTCCGCCCCCAGCGGCGTCCATGAAGTTCGTGCTCGACCTTGATCGCCATGTCAGGCCCCCAGGATGGTGCCGAGGCCCGCTTCCGCGAGAAGGGCCCCGAAATGAAGGAACAGGTAGAGGAGCGACAGCTTGAACGCCCGCTTCTCCGCCGCGAAGCGGTCGGCCTCGGCCGCCGCCCGGTCGCGCCGCCAGACCTGCCAGCAGGCGCCCAGGAACAGCAGGTTCAGCACCACGCTCGCCGCGAGGTAGACCGGCCCCGCCACAGGCGTCAGGCCCAGGGCCAGCGACACCGGCACGAGCAGCACCGCATAGGCCAGGATGTGGTTGCGCGTCACCCGGTCGCCGTGCGTCTCGGTCAGCATCGGCACGCGGGCGAGGCCGTAGTCGCCCCGCACGAACAGCGCCAGCGCCCAGAAGTGCGGCGGCGTCCACATGAAGACGAGCAGCACCATCAGCACCGGTGCCCAGGCGAACTGCCCCGTCGCCGCCACCCAGCCCACCAGCGGCGGCAGCGCCCCGGCCAAGCCGCCGATGACGATGTTCTGCGGCGTCCGGCGCTTGAGCCAGACGGTATAGACCACGACATAGAAGAAGATCGTGAAGGCCAGGAGCCCCGCCGCCAGCCAGTTGGCGGCCAGCCCCAGCAGCATCACCGAGAAGCCCGACAGCGCCAGCCCGATGGCCTTGGCCTCCTCGGGCGCGACGCGGCCCGAGGGGACGGGGCGGCCCTTGGTGCGGTTCATCACCGAATCGATGTCGGCGTCCCACCACATGTTCAGAGCGCCCGACGCGCCGCCGCCCACCGCGATGCAGAGGATCGACACGAAGGCCACGAAGGGATGCACGCCCACCGGCGCGGCCACGAGGCCCACCAGAGCGGTGAACACCACCAGCGACATGACGCGCGGCTTCAGCAGCTCCCAGTAGTCCCCCATCCCGGCCTCGCCGGGGACGCTGAGGGAGGGGGAGAGGCTGGCGTCGCTCATGGGGGGCTGCTTCCGAAGGTCATCGTGGCGTCAGATAGGGACGCGGCGCCCGAGGCACAGGCCCGGACGCCGCGACGTGGTGCCGCTCCCGCGTCCGGTCAGCTCGCCGGGGTCGGGAAATCCACCTTGGCCTGCTCCAGCCAGGCCGCGTAGGCCTCGGGCGAGACGACGCGGACCTGGATCGGCATGAAGGCGTGGTCCTTGCCGCACAGCTCCGAGCACTGGCCGAAGTAGATGCCCTCCTGCTCGGCGTTGAACCACAGGTGCGCGAGCCGGCCCGGCACGGCGTCCTGCTTCACGCCGAAGGCGGGGATCGTCCACGAATGGATCACGTCGCCGCCGGTCACGGTCATCACCACGGTCGCGCCCACCGGCACCATCACGGCGGTGTCGGTCGCGAGCTTGAAATGCGCGTCCGAGAAGCCGGCGGCCTGCAGGTCGGCCCGGATCGTGTCGTTCAGGTTCCCCTCGCCATAGCCGATCATGTAGCTGTCGAAGGAGATGGCCTCGTCGGGGTAGTCGTAGTGCCAGTACCACTGGTAGCCGGTCACCTTGATATGCACGTCGCCCTCGGGGATCTCCTGCTGGTTGAACAGCACGGGGAGCGAGAAGGACCCGATGAACACCAAGATGACGATGGGGACCACCGTCCAGGCGATCTCCAGCGGCGAGTTGTGGGTGAACTGGGCGGGGTTCGGGTTCCGCCGCGCGCTGAAGCGGTAGATGACCCACAGCAGCAGCGCCGTCACGAACAGCACGATGAACAGGATGATCCAGTCCACCATGTTGCCGAGCCAGTGCGTGTTCTCGGCGATGCCGGTGGCGGAGGGCTGGAAGTAGACGCCGTTCGGGCGAGGCTGGCCGATGATCGGCAGCCCGTCCACGGTCGCCTCGACGCCATTGCCTGCCGCCTCCTGCGCCCGGGCGGCGGCTCCGAGGAAGGCCGCCCCCGAGGCGGCTGCGAGCGTTCGGACGGTCTGGAGCAGGCGCATGGGCGGGTCCTCTAGAGCGCGAATGGTTGATGGGGCCGCGAGGCCCCCTGTCGGTTCGCCGCGTCATCCCATATCCTTCCCGTCATAACAAGCCGTGCGATGCCCGGGGTCCCTGCCCCGACCCGCCCTCACCTCCACCTCACGAGGAGTTTCCCCGATGGCCTCCGCCCCCTTCCGCCCCTTCGACGACATCCTCGACCGCGATGCCGCCCTCCGCCGGTTGCGCGAGGCGGTGGCGGGCGCCGACGACGGGGAGCTCTTCCTCGAACGCCGCCGCTCCGAGGCGCTGGGCTTCGACGACGGTCGCCTGCGGACGGCGAGCTTCGACGCCTCCGAGGGCTTCGGCCTGCGCGCCGTGCGCGGCGAGACGGCGGGCTACGCCCATTCCACCACCATCGACGAGCCTTCTCTCGTCCGCGCGGCGGCGACGGCCCGGCTGGCGGTCGGCGCGGGTGGCGGCACCCTCGCGGCCCCGCCGCCCCGGACGAACCGCAGGCTCTACGGCGATGCCGACCCCATCGACGACGCGGGGTTCGCGCTGAAGGTGGAGACCCTGCGCGAGATCGACGCCTTCGCCCGCGCGCTCGACCCCCGCGTGGTGCAGGTCTCGGCCTCGCTCTCCGCCTCGCACCAGGAGGTCGCGATCCTGCGGCCCGAGGGCGACCTCGTGACCGACGTGCGGCCCATGGCGCGGCTCAACGTGTCCGTGATCGTGGAGGAGAACGGCCGCCGCGAGTCCGGCGGGCATGGACAGGGCGGGCGGCACGGGCTCCTGGGCCTGATCGACCGGGCGACCTGGGAGGCCACGACGCGCGAGGCGCTGCGGATCGCGCTCGTCAACCTGCACGCCGAGGCCGCCCCGGCGGGCGTCATGGACGTGGTGCTGGGGAACGGCTGGCCCGGCATCCTGCTGCACGAGGCCATCGGGCACGGGCTGGAGGGCGACTTCAACCGCAAGGGCACCTCGGCTTTCGCGGGCCTCATGGGACAGCGCGTGGCCGCCCCCGGCGTCACCGTGCTGGATGACGGCACCATTCCCGACCGACGGGGCAGCATCACCGTGGACGACGAGGGCACGCCCTCGAACCGCACCGTGCTGATCGAGGACGGCATCCTCGTGGGCTTCATGCAGGACCGCCAGAACGCCCGCCTGATGGGCGTCCAGCCCACCGGCAACGGCCGGCGCGAGAGCTTCGCCCACATCCCCATGCCGCGCATGACCAACACCTATATGCTGTCGGGCGAGGCCGACCCGGCGTCGATGGTCGCGGATCTGAAGGACGGGATCTACGCCGTGGGCTTCGGCGGCGGGCAGGTGGACATCACGAGCGGAAAGTTCGTGTTCTCGTGCACCGAGGCCTACCGGGTGCGGAACGGGCAGGTGCAGGAGCCGGTGAAGGGCGCGACCCTGATCGGCGACGGGGCGACGGCGCTCAAGGGCATCCGGGCCATCGGCAACGACATGGCGCTCGACCCCGGCATCGGCAACTGCGGCAAGGCCGGGCAATGGGTCCCGGTGGGCGTGGGCCAGCCCTCGCTGCTGATCGGCGGGCTGACCGTGGGCGGCGCCGCGGCCTGATCTGGCCGGAGGTCGGAACGGAGCCGGGGGAGGCAACTCCGCAGGGCGAGCTGAAGCCCGCCCTGCGTTTCCCAGTGTCCGGGCCACGCGCGAGATCGAGCGACCGGATCAGGCCAAGGAAACCGCCGGCACCGTGCGTCCGGCGAGGCCGCGCCAGTGCGCCCAGCGGAAGGGCCCGGGCTCGTCCGACTGGCCATACGGCGGCAGGCCCGGTGGAAGCGCCCTGACCTGCCGGGCCTTGCGCGCGGCCGTCGTCGCCCCAACCTGAAAGAGGCCAGCCGCCCGGAGCCGCCATGCCGCCCCTCCTCGCCCGTGTCGAAGCCAGGACCCTCCTCGCCTTCCTCCTCGTCGCGGGCTCGCTGTGGGGCTTCGCCGCGCTGGCCGAGGAGGTGATGGAGGGCGACACGCATCGGCTCGACGCGCGCCTCCTGCTGGCGCTGCGCGACCCGGCCGACCCGGGCCGCGCGCTCGGGCCGCCGGCGCTCCGGACCGCCATGCGCGACGTCACGGCCCTGGGCGGCGCGACCGTGCTCCTGTCGCTGACGGCCGCCCTCATGGCCGCGCTGGCGATCCGCCGGCAGCCGCGCTCGGCGCTCTTCCTCGGGGTCGTGGTCGCCGGCGGGCAGGCGCTATCCCACGGCACAAAGGCGATCTTCGACCGCCCCCGCCCCGACCTCTTGCCCCACGCGACCGAGACCTTCGCGGCCTCCTTTCCCTCGGGCCACTCGATGATGGCCGCCGCGACCTGGCTCACCCTTGCCATGATGCTCGCGCGATCCGAGCCGCAGCGGCGCATGAAGGCCTTCCTGATCGTCCTCGCGGCCCTCGTCACCGTGGCCGTGGGCGTGTCGCGCGTCTATCTCGGCGTCCACTGGCCGACCGACGTGCTGGCGGGCTGGACGCTGGGCACGGCCTGGGCGCTCCTCTGCTTCCTCCTGGCCCGCTGGCTCTCGCTTCGCGGTGGCATCGAGCCCGAGCGCGGCGGCCCGTGAAGGGGCCCGTGACGGGGCCCGTGACGGGGCCCGTGACGGGGCCCGTGACGGGAACCCGACCCGCGCCCCGCGCCTTCTGCGGAGAGCAACAGCAGGAGACACTCCGATGCCCGGCATGGCGCAGACCTTCGCGAACGCCCTCCAAGAAACGGAGGAGTCGCGCGACCCCGAGCCGCTCGTGCGGCTCTTCGCCGAGGACGCGGAGCTTCGGAACCTCGCCATCGCCCACCAGGGAATCGACGGCGCGCGCCAGTTCTGGGAGACCTACCTCCACCAGTTCGAGAGCATCCGGTCCGAGTTCAGCCACCTTATCGAATCGGAGGGGCAGGCGGCGCTGGTCTGGACCTCGGACGGGACGATGAAGGATGGCCGCCCGATCAGCTACCGGGGGGTGAGCGTGATCGAGTTCGCCGAGGGGAAGGTGCGGCGCTTCGAGACGATCTACGATTCGGCCGCCTTTGTCCGGCCCGAGGCGGGCTGAGGGTCGGCGGCGCACCTCTGTCGCGGGATGAGGACGGCGCGGCCCCGGGTGAGTTGACAGCTGTCAACTTTCGGGACGCCGGGGCCGTTCACCACCTGTTAACCTTCCTGCGTTAAGACTGATTCTCGTAGCAGGCGAGGTTCAGGATGGTCGGGGATACTTCCGCTCACCCCCCACTCCCACCCACCCAGGAAGACGACCGGCTGGACTGGCTTCGCCTGCTGCGCTCCCGCCGCGTCGGGATCGTGACCTTCATGCGCCTCCTGCGCGAGCACGGGACCGCCCGCGCCGCGCTGGCCGCGCTTCCCGCCATCGCCCGCGCCGCCGGGGTGGAGGATTACGCCCCTTGTCCCGAAGGGGTGGCCCTCGCCGAATACCGCGCGGGCCTCGCACGGGGGGCGCGGCTCCTCCTGCGAGGCGAGGCCGCCTATCCGCCGCTCCTGGCGCTCCTGCCCGACGCGCCGCCGCTGCTCTGGGCGCTGGGCGACCTCACGCTCGCCGCCCGGCCGATGGTCGCGCTGGTCGGCGCGCGCAACGCCTCGTCGCTGGGTCTGCGGATGGCCCGCCAACTCGCCGAAGGCCTGGGCGGGGCGGGGTTCGTGGTGGTCTCGGGCCTCGCGCGCGGGATCGACACGGCGGCCCACCGCGCGGCGCTCCCCACCGGAACGGTGGCGGTGATGGCCGGCGGCGTCGATCACGTCTATCCGCCCGAAAACGCGGACCTCGCCGACGAGATCGCCCGGCGCGGCCTCCGCCTGTCGGAGCATCCGATCGGCCTGGAGCCGCAGGCCCGCCACTTCCCGGCCCGCAACCGCATCGTCTCGGGCCTCTGCCACGGCGTCGTGGTGGTGGAGGCGGCGGAGCGGTCCGGCACCCTCATCACCGCCCGCGCCTGCGCCGACCAGGGCCGCGAGGTGCTGGCCGTGCCGGGGCATCCGATGGACCCCCGCGCGGCAGGCTGCAACCTGCTGATCCGCGACGGCGCGACGCTCGTCCGCTCGGCCGAGGATGTGGTGGAGGCGCTGGGCCCGTCCCTCGACGGCTCGCGCCCGCTGGCTGCGCCTCGGGCCGCTTCGGAGACCGGGAGCGCGCGCCGCGAACGCACCCCAAGCGCGCCGGCCTCACGCCCTGCCCCGGTCGCATCGCCCTCGGACGACCTGCGCGCCCGCATCCTCGACCGGCTCGGCCCCTCGCCCCTGGCCGAGGATCAGCTCATCCGCGACCTGGGCGGCAGCGTGGCGGCCCTGGCGCCCACGCTGACCGACCTGGAGATCGACGGCCTGATCATCCGCCAGCCCGGGGGTCTGCTGGCTCTCGCGGCCTGAGGAGATGCCGGACGGGACCGGCCTCCGTTCCGACCATGCGTCCACTCCGACGATGATGGCTTAGCGGCCGACCCCAAGCGCCCATCCGACTCTCACGCCACCTCGCCCGACGCCTCCCGGTTGCGGACCGCCGCATTGACAAGCCTCCCGTCGCACCCACATACCGCCCCCGCCCCAAGCCCGGAGTTCCCCAGATGCCCGTCGTCGTCGTCGAATCCCCGGCCAAGGCCAAGACCATCAACGGCTATCTCGGCCCGGACTACATTGTCCTAGCGAGCTTCGGGCACGTCCGCGACCTGCCGGCCAAGGATGGCTCGGTGGACCCCGACCACGACTTCGCCATGGAATGGGAGGTCGCGCCCGAGTCGCGCAAGCACCTCAAGGCCATCGCCGACGCGCTCAAGGACGACCCGAACCTGATCCTCGCCACCGACCCCGACCGCGAGGGCGAGGCGATCTCGTGGCACCTGACCGAGGCTCTGCGCGACCGCAAGGCGATCAAGGCGGCGACCCAGGTCAGCCGCGTCACCTTCAACGCCATCACCAAGACGGCGGTGGCCGAGGCGATGAAGCACCCCCGGCAGGTGGACGCGCCGCTGGTGGACGCCTACCTCGCGCGCCGGGCGCTCGACTACCTCGTGGGGTTCAACCTGAGCCCCGTGCTGTGGCGCAAGCTGCCGGGGGCGAAGTCGGCGGGGCGGGTGCAGTCGGTCTGCCTGCGGCTGATCGTCGAGCGGGAGATGGAGATCGAGGCCTTCCGCGCCCAGGAATACTGGACCGTCGAGGCGGTGCTGAAGACGCCGCGCGGGCGGGAGTTCGCGGCCCGGCTGGTGAGCCTCGGGGGCAAGAGGCTCGACAAGTTCGACCTCAAGACCGCCGCCGACGCCGAGCTGGCCGTGGCGGCGGTGAACCACCGCGACCTGTCGGTGACGAGCGTCGAGGCCAAGCCCGCGAGCCGCCACCCCTCGGCGCCCTTCATGACCTCCACGCTCCAGCAGGAGGCGTCGCGGAAGTTCGGCCTGGGCGCCAAGGCGACTATGAGCGCGGCCCAGCGGCTCTACGAGGCCGGGCACATCACCTACATGCGAACGGACGGCATCGATATGGCGCCCGAGGCGGTCATGGCGGCGCGCGACGCCATCAAGGACCGCTTCGGGGCGGACTACCTGCCCAAGTCGCCCCGGATGTACAAGAACAAGGCCAAGAACGCCCAGGAGGCGCACGAGTGCATCCGGCCCACCGACATGAGCCGCGACGCCGCGTCCCTGCGGATCACCGACGCCGACCAGCGCCGGATCTATGACCTGATCTGGAAGCGGACGCTGGCGAGCCAGATGTCCGAGGCGCGGTTCGAGCGGACCACCGTCGAGATCGGCAGCGCGGACGGGCAGGTGGGCCTGCGCGCCTCGGGTCAGGTGGTGCTGTTCGACGGGTTCATGCGAGTCTATACCGAGGGGCGCGACGACGTGGCCGCGCCCGCCCCGGACGCGGAGGACGAGGACGACGCGCGGCTGCCGCAGATGGCGGCGGGCGACCGCACGGACAAGGTGGGCGTCACGCCCGATCAGCACTTCACCCAGCCGCCGCCGCGCTACACCGAGGCGACGCTGGTGAAGCGCATGGAGGAGCTGGGCATCGGGCGGCCCTCGACCTACGCCTCGATCGTCACGACGATCCAGGACCGGGAGTATGTGCGGAAGGAGAACGGGCGGCTGATCCCCGAGGACAAGGGGCGGCTGGTGACGGCGTTCCTGTCCAACTACTTCCGCCGCTACGTGGAGTACGACTTCACGGCGGGGCTGGAGGACCAGCTCGACGGGATCAGCGCCGGGGAGGCCGACTACAAGGACGTGCTGGCGCGGTTCTGGCGCGACTTCTCGGCCGCCATCGCCGAGACGTCGGAGCTGCGGATCGGCGAGGTGCTGGACAAGATCGACGAGGTGCTGGCCCCGCACCTTTATCCGCCGCGCGCCGACGGGGGCGACCCGCGCCTGTGCCCGACCTGCGGCAAGGGGCGGCTGTCGATGCGGACGGCGCGGACGGGCGGGGCCTTCATCGGCTGCTCGAACTATCCCGAGTGCCGGTTCACCCGGCCCTTCGGCCCGCCCTCCGAGGACGGCGAGGCCGCGTCGGGCGAGCGGCTGCTGGGGCATGACAACGGCGATCCGATCCATCTCAAGGACGGGCGCTTCGGCCCCTATGTCCAGCGCGGCGAGGCGACGACGGAGACCCCCAAGCCGCCGCGCGCCTCGCTGCCCAAGGGCTGGGCCGCGCAGGACATGGACCTGGAGAAGGCCCTGCGCCTCCTTGCGCTGCCCCGGCTGGTGGGGAGCCACCCCGAGGACGGCCAGCCCATCGAGGCCAGCATCGGCCGCTTCGGTCCCTACGTGAAGCATGGGTCCACCTATGCGAACCTCCCCGACGTGGCCGAGGTCTTCGAGATCGGCATGAACCGTGCCGTGGAGGTGCTGGCGCAGAAGGCCGCCGGGCGCGGCGCGGGCCGGGGCCGGGCGGCGGCGCAGCCGCTCCGCGCGCTGGGCGAGCATCCGGCGGGCGGCGAGGTTTCGGTGATGCCGGGGCGCTTCGGGCCCTATGTCAAATGGGGCAAGGTCAACGCCACCCTGCCCAAGGGGACCGAGCCCGAGACGGTCACTCTCGACGAGGCGGTGGCGCTGGTGGACGCCAAGGCGGGGAGCAAGGGCGGCCGCGCGAAGGCGGCCAAGCCCAAGGCCGCCGCGAAGCCCAAGGCGGAGGCCAAGCCGAAGACGGCGGCCGGGTCCAAGGCTGTCGCGAAGCCCAAGGCGGCGGCCAAGGCCCCGGCGAAGCCCAAGGCCGCCAAGCTCAAGGCGGAGGCCACGGCCACCAAGGCGAAGGCGGCGAAGCCGAAGGCCTCGGCCCGGACCACGGCGGACCCCGAGGCCTCGGCGGGCGACGTGCTGGAGGACTGACGCGGCTCTTTTCATCGCTGCGGCGCGGCGCTAACCTCCTCCGAAAGCGGAACGAGGGGGACGCGCCGTGATGACCAAGGTTTACCCGGACGCTCGTTCGGCGCTCGACGGGTTGCTCTTCGACGGGATGCTGATCGCCGCCGGTGGCTTCGGCCTGTGCGGCATTCCCGAGCTCCTGATCGCGGCCATCCGCGAGGCGGGGACGCGCGATCTGACAGTCGCTTCCAACAACGCCGGCGTTGACGGCTTCGGGCTGGGGGTTCTCCTGGAGAGCCGGCAGGTGCGCCGGATGATGTCGTCCTACGTGGGCGAGAACGCCGAGTTCATGCGGCAGTATCTCTCGGGCGAGCTGGAACTGGAGTTCAACCCGCAAGGCACGCTCGCCGAGCGGATGCGGGCGGGGGGCGCGGGGATCCCCGGCTTCTACACCCGCACGGGCGTGGGCACCGTGGTGGCCGAGGGCAAGCCGCACATGGACTTCGACGGCCAGACCTATGTCCTGGAGCGCGGCATCGTCGCCGATCTCGCCATCGTCAAGGCCTGGAAGGCGGACGAGACGGGCAACCTCGTGTTCCGCAAGACGGCGCGGAACTTCAACGTCCCCGCCGCGACCTGCGGGCGGGTGTGCGTGGCCGAGGTGGAGGAGATCGTACCGGCGGGGAGCCTCGACCCCGACGCCATCCACCTCCCCGGCATCTACGTCCACCGCCTGATCGCGGGCGCGCACGAGAAGCGCATCGAGCAGCGGACCGTGCGGGCGCGCCCCGAGGCGCGCTCGGACGACACCGCCGCCGCGGGCTCGGAGGTCTGAGCCGATGCGCGCCCGTTCGTTCGCCCAACCCCGTCCCCCTTCCCTCTCCGCCAAAGGAGCCTGACCCCATGCCCTGGGACCGCCACCAGATGGCCGCGCGCGCGGGCCAAGAGCTGCGCGACGGGATGTACGTCAACCTCGGCATCGGCATTCCGACGCTGGTGGCCAACCACATCCCCGCGGGCGTGCACGTCACGCTGCAAAGCGAGAACGGGATGCTCGGGATGGGGCCGTTTCCCTTCGAGGGCGAGGAGGACCCCGACCTCATCAACGCCGGCAAGCAGACCATCACGGAGCTGCCGCACTCGGCCTACTTCGACTCGGCCACCTCCTTTGCCATGATCCGGGGCGGCAAGATCGCCATGGCGATCCTGGGCGCCATGGAGGTCTCCGAGACGGGGGACCTCGCCAACTGGATGATCCCCGGCAAGCTCGTCAAGGGCATGGGCGGGGCCATGGACCTCGTGGCGGGCGTCGGCCGCGTGGTCGTGGTCATGGACCACACCAACAAGGCGGGCGAGAGCAAGGTGCTGAAGGCCTGCACCCTGCCGCTGACCGGCCAGGGCGTCGTGGACCGCATCATCACCAACCTGGGCGTCCTCGACGTCGTGGACGGTGGCCTGCGGATCGTGGAATGCGCGCCAGGTGTGAGCGAGGCGGAGATCCGAAAGGCCACGGAGGCCCGGATCGTGGACGAGGCACCCGTTGCCTGACGTCGAGCGCGAGGGCGACGGAACCCGGAGCCGCTACGTGATCCGCACCCCGGACGGGGACGCGGATCTGACGGTCCTGATCGCTGCGCCCGACCGCGTGGTTGCCGACCATACCTTCGTGCCCGAGGCTCTGCGCGGGGTGGGCCTCGCCGAACGGCTGCTCGACGCGCTCTTCGCGGACGCGCGGGAGCAGGGGTTCCGCATCGTGCCCGCCTGCGCCTTCGTCGCGGGACAGGCCCGCCGCCATCCCGAATGGGCCGAGCTCTTCACGGCCTAGGGCCGGCGCCGCCGTTCTCCCGATCGGGCGGGTTCGCGACGCAGCGGCCCCACCGAGCCGCACGGACCGACGCAGGGCGCCGCCGCCTCGCTCAGAGCGCGTCGGCCAGCGCCATGCAGCCCTTCGCGGCCGGATCGGGCGGCGTCCGGCAGAGCGCCGCCGCGAGGCTCCAGGCAGCCAGCACCTTCGGCACATAGGCCCGCGTCTCGGCATAGTCGGGCACGCCGCCGCTGTCCTCGACCGCACCCTCGCCGGCGTTGTAGGCGGCGAGCGCCAGGATCGGGTCGCCGCCGAAGCGGCCGAGCAGCCAGTCCAGGTAGGCCACGCCGCCATGGATGCTCTGGGCCGCGTGGAGGCGGTCCTCGACGCCGAAGCGCGCCGCCGTCGCCGGCATGAGCTGCATGAGCCCTGCCGCCCCGGCGCGCGACACCGCCTCGACCTGCCCGGCGCTCTCGACGGCGATGACGGCCAGGGCCAGGGCGGGCGGGACGCGGGTGCCCGCCGTCTCGCGCAGGATCGCGGGGCCATGATCCTCGGCGATCCGCCGGAGCGTCTCGGCCCGGGGGCCCCCGACCCCCTCGGCGGGCGCGCGGGCCAGGACCCGCAGCGCATCATCCAGGCGGCCGAGCCCGCCGTCGGCCAGGCGGGGCGAGACCGCGCCCCAGAACCAGCCGGCCTCCGGGCCGGGCCCGCCCCCCGCCACCGGCGCGGGTCCGGGCTCAGGTGACGGCGAGGCCCGGTTCGAGACGAGGCGCGGGGCGTTCGGGTCGATCTGGACGGTGATGCGCTGGGTCGCGCCGGGGGCGGGGACGCCCACCCGGCGGAAGGTGAAGTCCTCGGCCCGGCCCGGTCCCGCCAAGGCCAAGAGCAGCATCAACCCCGATGCCCAAGCCACTCTGGGCTCCGCTCCGGGGCGGCACCTCAACGATCGCTGCATCCCGCGTCCCTCGGTCGCCGACGGGGCTCGTGTGGCCCTCTCGCCTGCGGGCCAGGATGCCGCCTGGCCGGGCCCCGCGCCAGATCCGTCCCCATCGGACCGAGCGATTCCCGCTCGCCTGGAGCGGGGCGGCCACGCGTTCCGGGCTCGGGCGGCCGGGGCCGACGGGCGCCCGAGAAAGGTCCAATTATCGACAAGATTGGATGGTTCACTGCCTTTCATCGCCGACGAAGGAACGGGCCGGGCCATGCCAGCCCCGCGCGGCGCGAGGACCGGCTATTCCTGGAGAACCGCCATGATGGACTTCCTGCGAACCTTCTTCGACGACGAGGATGGCGCCGTGACCGTGGACTGGGTGGTGCTGACGGCGGCGATCGTGGGCCTGGGTATCCTTGTGCTGGGATCGGTGCGGGAAGGGGCCACGAACCTGTCCGACGACATCGAGAAGAGCCTGGAGGACACGAACGTCGATTCCCCCACGTCCACGACCCCGACGGACTCGACGTCGGACCCGGATGAGTGACCGTGACCGCCTGCCCGGTCGCGCCCGGAGCGGGACGACCAGGACGCCGAGCCTCGCGATTCGCCGGCTGGTCCGCCTGCTGCGCCGGGAGGACGGCGGCGCGAGCGTGGACTGGGTGGTGCTGACGGCGGCGCTGGCCAGCCTCGCGGCGGTGCTGGTGCTCGGGCTGCGCGACGCCGCCACCGATCCGGCCGACAGCATCGGGGCTTACCTGGAGCAGGTCGAGGTGGAGTAGCGCCCCGGCCGCGCGCCGGGAGAGGGAGGGAGCGGATGAAGGGCGTGTTCGCCGTCGTGCTCGTGGCCGGGATGGGCCTCGCGGGGACCGCCGCGCAGATGGTCCGCTCCGAGCTGCGCGCCCAGGCCGACGAGATCGCGCGGCAGCGCGCGGCGGCGGCTGAGGCCGTGCCGACCGTCGAGGTCTACGCCGTCGCCCGCGCGATGGCCTACGGCGAGACGCTGGGCCCGGACGACGTGCGGATGATCCGCTACGCCGAGGCCTTCCTGCCCGCCGGCGCCTTCCGCAACGAGGCGGAGCTGTTCCCTCTCGGCCCCGACGTGCCGCGCGTCGTCCTGCGACCGATGGAGCCCCAGGAGCCCGTGCTGGCCTCCAAGGTGACGGAGCCCGGCGCGGACGCGGGCCTGCCCCAGCGGCTGGCCCGAGGGATGCGCGCCTTCGCCATCCGCGTGGATGCCACCTCGGGCGTGTCGGGGTTCCTGCGGCCCGGCGACCGCGTGGACGTCTACTGGACGGGGGATGCGGGCCGGGCCGGACAGGTCACCCGGCTGATCGAGCCGGGAGTGCGGCTCGTGGCCATCGACCAGTCCTCGGACGACACCGCGACCCGCGTGGGCGTGGCCAGCAACGTCACCGTCGAGGCCACGCCGGGTCAGGTGGCCCGCCTCGCGCAGGCGCAGGCCACGGGGGACCTGTCGCTGTCGCTCGTGGGGCTGGCGGACGCGACCGCGGCGGCGGCGATCGAGGTGGACCAGCGCGCGCTCCTCGGGCTGGAGGCGCCCCGAGCCGTGCCCGACGCCCCGCCCGTCGCGCCTCCGCCCGTCTGCACCGTCCGCACCCGCAAGGCCAACGAGCTGAGCGAGGCGCGCGTCGCCTGCGGCGCGGGCTGAGGCGCCGCCATGGCGCCCCGCCCCCATGCCACGCGAATCATGGCTCAAGAGCACAACCTGCGCTTGCCAAGCCCGGCTCGGCCGCGCCATGGTGCCAGCCGGGACGCCCGGATGTCCTTCCATGTCGCGAGGCCGCCCGGATGACCCGATCCCGCCTCCTGCGGGCCGCGCTGGCCGGCCTGGCGCTCGTTTGCGCCTCTTCGGCCATCGGGCGGGCGCAAACCCTGACCGTGCTGACGGACGTGAACCGCCAGACGCTCGAGGTGCCGCTGAACCGGGCCGAGATCGTCGAATCCGACGTGCCCTTCACCGAGCTGTCGATCGCCAACCCCGGCATCGCCGACATCTCCTCGCTGACCGACCGGACGATCTATGTCCTGGGCAAGTCGCCGGGGCGGACGACGCTGACCATCCTCGGGGCCGAGGGGCGGCTCATCGCCAACGTCGAGGTGCAGGTCACCCCCGACATGGCCGAGTTCAAGGAGCGGCTCCAGCAGATCCTTCCCGGCCAGCGGATCGAGGTCCGCACCGCCGCCGACGGCATCGTCCTCTCCGGGACGGTGGACAGCGCCGCCGACCTCGACCGCGCGCTGGAGCTCGCGAACCGCTACGCCCCCGACCGGGTGTCGAACCTGCTGACGGTGGGGGGCACGCAGCAGGTCATGCTCCAGGTCCGCTTCGCGGAGATGCAGCGGTCGGTGTCGAAGTCGCTCTCCTCCTCGCTCGCCCTGGGCGGCTCGGGACAGCTCGGCTCGGGCAGACGCTCGCGCGAGGCGCTGTCGGGGCTGGCGCCGGTCCCCTCGGGCGACTCGGGCGCGGTGGTCTTCGGCTTCGGCGCGGGCGGGCTGGAAGTCGGGCTGCTGCTGGAGGCCTTGGAGGAGAAGGGCCTCGTCCGCACCCTGGCCGAGCCCAACCTCACCGCGCTGTCGGGGCAGGAGGCGCATTTCCTCGCAGGCGGCGAATACCCGGTGCCGGTGGCGCAGTCCGAAGGCAACATCAGCGTCGAATACAAGCCCTTCGGCGTGGAGCTGAACTTCACCCCCCGCGTGGTCGAGGGCGACCTCGTCAACCTCGACCTGCGGGCGGCGGTCTCCTCCATCGATCCGACCAACGGCGTGACGCAGGGCGGCTTCACCGTGGACGCCTTCCGCCGGCGCGAGACCTCGACCACCGTGGAGATGCGCGACGGCGAGAGCTTCGCCATCGCCGGCCTGCTGTCCGACGACTTCCGCGACATCAAGGGCCAGGTGCCCTGGCTGGGCGACATCCCGGTGCTGGGGGCGCTGTTCCGCTCCTCGGAATACGAGCGCAACCAGACCGAACTGGTCATCATCGTGACGCCCCACCTCGTGACGCCCACCAGGGGCGAAACGCTGGCCCTGCCCACCGACCGCGTGCGCCCGCCGTCCGAGACCGACCTGTTCCTGTTCGGGCGCGACTCGGCCCCGCGCTCGGGCGGAGCGGGCGAGGTGGCGCGGCAGGACTTCTCGGGCTCCTACGGCTACGTGATGGACTGACGATGCGCCGCCTGCTCCTCCTTCCCGCCGCCCTCGCCCTCCTGGGCTGCGCCCCCTCGCCCGAGGCGGGAGGCGGGATCGGCGGCCCCGGATTCGGCCAGGCCACGCGCAACAACGTGCTGGTGCAGTCGGGCGCCCTGCCCTACGCCGTCGCCTTGTCCGAGCGCTTTGCGGGCGCCGCCCCCACCACGATCACCTTCGCCTTCGACTCGGCCGATCTGGACGCGCCCGCCCGCGCCGCGCTGGCGCGGCAGGCCGCCTTCATCCGGCAGTTCCCCGAGGTGCGCTTCGCCGTCTATGGTCACACCGACCTCGTAGGGACCGACGCCTACAACCAGGCCTTGGGCCTGCGGCGGGCGCAGGCGGCGGTGGCCTTCCTCGTGGCGCAGGGGGTCCGGGCCGACCGGCTCCAGGCCCTCGTCTCGCGGGGGGAAACTCAGCCGCTGATCGCCACCCGCGCGCCCGAGCGCGCCAACCGCCGCACCGTCACGGACGTCACCGGCTTCGTGGACCGCGCCCCCCAGGTGCTCGACGGCAAGTATGCCGCCATCGTCTATCGCGATTATGTCCGGTCAGCCACCGGGGCGGCCCAGACGGGATCGCCGGCGGCGCTCGGCCCCGGCGCCAATCCCGGCCCGTCCGGCTGACCGTTTCGCGCTTCCACGCGAATACACCCTTCCGGCCCCATTCTCGTCACGTTTCCGCGCCATGACGGCGACCACGACCCGACCCCGGCCAGGATGGACGGGGCGGGGGCGCGCGTCCCGCCCGGGCGCGGCGCCGCCACCCAGGAGGCCGCGATGACGATCGAGCCGCAACCGCACGTCGCCTGCGCCATCAGCCGCGACCTGGGCCGGTTCGACCTCCTGTCCCGCGAGATGCGCCACGCTGCCGGCAACCGCTGGGCAAGCCTGGGCTTGGAGGAGGCGCAGGCCTTCCTCGCCGGCTCCGCCGCCGCGCGGCTCGACTTCGCCGCCGTCGCCATCGACCGCCGCGACGAGGACGACCTCGCCCCGGTCCTGGCCGCCGTCGCCGCCGCTCGCCGCCGGGGGGTCCGGGTGATCCTCGTCGCCGAGGACGCGAGCCCCGCCGCCCTTCACCGCCTCCTGCGCGAGGGCGCGGACGAGTTCATCCCCTACCCCCTCCCCGAGGGCGAGCTCCTGCGAGCCGCGACGCGCCCGCGCCCCGCCGCGCCGGAAGCCGAGCGGGCGGGCGTGGTCCTGCCCGTCCAGTCCCTCGCCGGGGGCGCGGGCGGCACCACCCTCGCAGTCAACCTCGCCTGGGAACTGGCGCTCCTGGACCCCTCGCCCCGCGTCTGCCTTCTCGACCTCGGGCTCCAGTTCGGCGCGGTCGCGACCTTCCTCGACCTGCCCCGTCGCGAGACGGTGCAGGACCTGCTGACCGAAACCGGCGGCCTCGACGCGGAGACGCTGCGGACCGCGCTCCAGACCTACGGCGGGCGGCTGGAAGTGCTGACCGCCCCCTTCGACCTCGCCCCTCTCGACCTGATCGGCCCGCGCGAGGTGGACCGCCTGCTGCGCGCCGCGCGGGCGGGCTTCGACTACGTGGTGGTGGACCTGCCCGGCGCCCTCACCGACTGGAGCGCGACCGTCCTCGCCGCCGCGCCCTTCGGGCTGGGGGTGCTGCGGCTCGACATGAGGTCGGCGCAGAACGTCCTGCGGCTGCGGCGGGCGCTCGCCTCCGCCGACCTCCCCTTCGAGAGGTTCCGCTGGGCGCTGAACCGCGCGCCGGGCTTCGCCGACCTCGCCGGCCGCTCGCGGCTGCGGCGCATGGCCGATTCGCTGGGCCTGTCCTTCGAGATCCTGCTCCCCGACGGCGGCCGTCCGGCGCAGGAGGCCGCCGACCAGGGCCTGCCGCTCGCCGAGGCCGCGCCGCGCAATGCGCTCCGCCGCGAGATCGCGCGCCTCGCCCGCTCGATCCACGAGACCGGCCGCGCCGAGGCCCCGCCCCTCCGCGCGCCCGTCCGTGCGCCCGTCCGCGCCTGACCCGGAACCCGTCCATGTTCGCCAAGTTCCGCCGCTCCGACGACCTCCCGCCCCCCGCCGCCCTGCCGGCCGAGGCCGCCCGCGCCGTGCCCCGGCCCGCGCCCGGCAAGGCCGAGCCGCCCGAGGGCCGCAAGCGCCGCGAGCGGCTCCAGGAGATCAAGGTCGAGCTGCACCGGACCCTGCTGGAGACGTTGAACCTCGCCGCGCTCCAGACGGCATCCGAGCAGGACCTCCGCCAGGAGATCCAGAGCATCGCCGGAGAGACGCTGGAGCGGATGGGCGTCGCCGTCACCCGCGAGGAACGGGCGCAGCTCGGCCAGGACCTCTACGACGAGGTGAAGGGCCTGGGGCCGCTGGAGGCGCTGCTGCGGGACGACAGCGTGACCGACATCCTGGTGAACGGGTCGCGGCAGGTCTGGGTGGAGCGGTTCGGACGGCTGGAGCTGACCGACGCCGCCTTCCACGACGACCGCCACCTCCTGCGGATCATCGACCGCATCGTCAGCGCGGTGGGCCGGCGGGTGGACGAATCCAACCCCTGCGTGGACGCGCGCCTGCCCGACGGCTCGCGCTTCAACGCCATGATCCCGCCCATCGCGGTGGATGGGCCGCTCGTCTCCATCCGCAAGTTCCGCCGCGACAGGCTGTCGATGGCCGACCTCGTGCGATTCGGCACCCTGACCGAGGAGATGGCCGCCTACCTGCGCGCCGCCGTCGCCACCCGGCTCAACATCGTCGTCTCCGGGGGCACCGGCTCGGGCAAGACCACCACGCTCAACGCGCTCTCGGCCTTCATCGGCGGCGCCGAGCGCATCCTCACCATCGAGGACACCGCCGAGCTGCAGCTCCAGCAGGCCCATGTCGGGCGCATGGAGTCCCGCCCCCCCAACGTCGAGGGCCGGGGCGCGGTCACGCAGCGCGACTGCCTTCGCAACGCGCTGCGGATGCGCCCCGATCGCATCATCGTCGGCGAGACGCGGGGCGACGAGGTCATCGACATGCTCCAGGCGATGAACACCGGTCACGACGGCTCCATGACCACGCTGCACGCCAACGGCGCCCGCGACGCCGCGAGCCGGCTGGAGAACATGGTCGCCCTCGCGGGGCTGGAGATCCCCACGCGGGCGATCCGGGCGCAGATCGCCTCGGCGGTGCAGGTCATCGTGCAGGTGAGCCGCCTTCCCGACGGCACCCGCCGCATGACCTCGATCACCGAGGTCACGGGGATCGAGGGCGAGGTCATCGCCATGCAGGAGGTGTTCCGCTTCCAGCGCACCGGCACGGGGGCCGAGGGCCGCGTGCTGGGCCACTTCGCCGCGACGGGGCTGCGGTCCCACTTCGCCGAACGGTTCCGGGTCTGGGGCCATGGCCTGCCCTCCCCCGATCCGGCGGCGCGGGGGTGACGGGCATGGCCATCCCCGTCGAGGCGCTGATCTCCGCCCTGGTCTTCGCGGCCGTGCTGCTCCTGGTGCAGGGCGTGGCGCTCCTGGCGTTCGGGCGCCGGCTGCGGCTGGCGCGGCGCATCGACCGGCGGCTGGACCGGCTCGACCGGGGCGAGGACCGGACGCGCGCCATCGAGCGGCTCCGCAAGGAGGTGACCGAGCATCTCCGCGCCGGGCCGCTGCCGGTCAGGGCCGCCCTCGCCAGGCGTGCGCGGCGGGCCGACCTCGACCTTTCGCCCGAGCGGCTCCTGCTGCTGATGGTGGCGGTCGCCGCCCTGGTCGTGGCGCTCCTCACGCTCGGCACCGCCGCCTCGGTCCCGGTGCGGGCGGCGGCGGGCCTCGCGGGTGGCGTGGGCGGCGTCCTCCTCTGGCTCGACCGCCGCGCCGCCCGCCGCCTGTCGCTCATCGAGGAGCAGCTCCCCGACGCCATCGAGCTCATGGTCCGCTCGCTCCGGGTCGGGCACCCCCTCGCCGCCGCCCTGGGCCTCGCCGCGCGCGAGGTGCCCGCCCCGCTGGGGACCGAGCTCGCGCAGATCGCCGACGAGGCCGCCTACGGCCGCGACCTGGGCGAAAGCCTCGGCGCCCTGGCCGAGCGGGTGGACCTGTCCGACCTGCGCTTCCTGGCGGTGGCGGTGTCGATCCAGGCGCAGTCGGGCGGCAACCTCGCCGAGATCCTGGAGGGCCTCGCGCAGGTGATCCGCGCCCGGTTCAAGCTGTTCCGCCGCGTCCGCGCCATCACCGCCGAGGCCACCTGGTCCGGCCGCTTCCTGTCGGCCTTCCCCCTGGCCGTGCTGGCCGCCATCAACCTGATCGACCCGCACTACTACGACGACGTGCGCGGCAGCCCCTACGTCCTGCCCGCCGGCCTCGCCGTGGCGGGGCTCCTCCTGGCCAACATCCTGGTCATGCGCGCCCTCGTGAAGATTCGGATCTGACAGACCCCCATGCCCGGCCTCGCCCCCCTCCAGCACTGGCTCGCCTCCGCCCTCGGACCCTCGGGGCCGGCCCTGGCCCTGGGCCTCCTGGGCGCGCTCCTCGTGCTGGTGGCGCTGCCCGCGCTGGCGCTGCGCCCGCGCGACGGCTTCGACCGGCTGCGCGGCACCGCCGCCGCCCGCCCCCCGCGCGCCGAGGAGCGGGCCGAGCGGCTGCGCCGGGCCGAGGGCGACCGGCTCCGGCGCTTCTCCGGCCTCCTCGAACCCCGGGCCGCCGCCGAGCACGAGGCGATCCGACTCTGGCTGGTGCAGGCGGGCTACCGCGACCGCGACGCCGTGCGGATCTTCCACCTCGCGCAGATCGCGCTGGGCGGCGGCGCGCTCGTCCTCGGGCTTGCCCTCCTGCTGGCCCGTGCGGCGGCGCTGGGCCTCCCGCCCACGGCCGCCGACCTCGTGCTCTGGGCGCTCTTCCCGGGCATCGGCGGCTATGTCCTGCCCAAGACCTGGGTCGCCCGTCGCCGCGCCGCGCGGATCGACGCCGTGGCGCGCGGCTTCCCCGACGCGCTCGACCTCCTGCTGATCTGCGTGGAGGCCGGGCAGTCGCTCGACCAGGCGCTCCAGCGCGTCGCGCGTGAGATCGGAGCGGGCGCTCCCGAGCTGGCGCAGGAGCTGGGCCTCGTCACCCACGAGCTCCGCGCCGGCAAGGACGCCCCCCAGGTCCTGCGCGACATGGCCGACCGCTGCGGCGTCCCCGACATCGCCTCCTTCGTGACCGTCCTGATCCAGTCGCGGCAATTCGGCACGGCGGTCGCCGACGCCCTGCGGGTCTACGCCGCCGAGATGCGCGACAAGCGCGTGCTCCGCGCCGAGGAGAAGGCCAACACCCTCCCCACCCGCATGACGCTCGCCACCATGCTCCTCACCGTGCCGCCGCTCCTGCTGCTGCTGCTCGGCCCCTCGGTCCACGGGATCGCCCAGGCGCTGGGCGACGACGAGGCCACCATGGAGCCGGAGGAGTAGCCCCCATGCGCCCGGCCCTCCTGCTCGCCACCCTCGCCACCCTCGCCGCCTGCTCCGCCGGCGGCACGCTCAACCAGGGCGCGGGCGGCGTCTACGCTCCCGGCCCCGCGCGCGGCAAGGGCGCGGACCCGCTGGCGACCGGCCATCGCCTGATGGCCTCGGGCCAGCCCGACCTGGCGCTCCAGGCCTTCCTGCGGGCGGCGGCGCGCGACGGGCTCACGCCTGACACCCTCGCGGGCCTGGGCTCCGCCAACCTGCGCCTCGGCCGCCTCGGCCAGGCCGAGGGCCTGCTGCGCCGCGCGGTCGAGGAGGACCCTGGCTTCGCGGCGGCCTGGAACAACCTCGGCGTGCTCCTGATGGAGCGGGAGCACCATGGCGAGGCCTCCGAGGCCTTCCGCCGCGCCTACGCCGCCGACAGCGGCGGCAGCGACACCATCCGGGACAACCTCCGCCTCGCCCTGGCGCGGATGGAGGACCCCGCCTTCAGCGGCATCGACGAGGGAGACCCGCCATGAGACCCGCCCCCATACCGGCCCTCCTGGGGCTCCTCCTCCTCGCCGCCTGCGCCCCCTCGGGCGAGCGGGAGGTCCGCCGCGCCCTGCGCGAGGTGGACGCGATCGGCCAGGCCGGCCTGACCGACGTGATGATGACCGTCGCCGAGCCCGAGGAGGCCGTCGCCTATTTCACGCGCGCCTCGGCCGGGTCCCCCGACCGCCTGGACCTCCGGCGCGGCCTCGCCGAGGCGCTGATCCGCGCCGGCCGGACCACCGAGGCCGTCCCGGCCTGGCAGGAGGTGGCCGCCCACCCCGAGTCCACCGACGCCGACCGGGTGGAGCTCGCCGGCGCCTACATCCGCACCAACCAGTGGGACCTCGCCCGCGCCACGCTGGCCCGGGTCCCCCCCACCCATGAAAGCTACGAGCGCTACCGCTACGAAGCCATGGCCGCCGACGCCGCCCGCGACTGGGCGCGCGCCGACAGCTTCTACGAGATCGCGGCGGGCCTGACGACGACGCCGGCCTCGGTGCTCAACAACTGGGGCTTCTCCAAGCTGACGCGCGGCGACTACGGCGCGGCGGAGCGGCTCTTCACCGACGCGCTGCGGCACGAGCCCGACCTCTTCACCGCCAAGAACAACCTCGTCCTCGCGCGCGGCGCGCAGCGCGACTACGCCCTGCCGGTGGTGCCGATGACCCAGGAGGAGCGGGCGCGGCTCCTCTACACGCTGGCACTCGCCGCCATCAAGCAGGACGACCTGTCCATCGGCCGCAGCCTCCTCGCCGACGCGGTGGAGACCAGCCCCACCCACTTCGAGGAAGCCGCCCGCGCCCTCGAAGCCATGGGCTGAGCCGGTGGGCACCCCGCCCGAGGTCGCGATCGCCTTCCTGCCCCTGGTCCTGCCGGTCGCGGCCTGGGCCGCCTGGTCGGACCTCGCGCGCATGACCATCCCCAACCGGGCCGTGCTGGCGCTGATCGCCGTCTTCGCGGCGGGCGGGCTCCTCCTGACGGCGCTCGGGGCCTGGAGCCTCGCCGACTGGGCCGGGCGGGCGGCGCACCTGCCCGTGGTGCTGCTCGTCGGGCTGGCCCTGCACGCGGCGGGACAGGCGGGCGCGGGCGACGCCAAGCTGGCCGCCGTCGCGGCCCCCTTCGTGGCGGCCGGCGACCTCGGCGCCGTCCTGCGGCTCCTCCTGACGGTCCTGCTGGTCGCCTGGGCGCTGCATCGCCTCGCCCGCCGGACGGTCGGCCCCCGCCTCGCGCCGGGCTGGGCGAGCTGGGCGCCCGGACCGCGCTTCCCGATGGGGATCGTGCTTTCGGCGACACTCGTGGCCTATCTCGCGCTGGCCGCGCTGGGCTGAGCCTCCGCCGTCCCAAATTCCGCCACACTGGGCCTCCAAGCTGGCTCGATGAGACGCAGGAGCCCGCCATGACCGCCCGCGACGCCGCCCGGCCCAACCCCGCGCCGCGCGCCGTCCCGGACGGGCCAGACGGGCCAGACGGGCCAGACGGGGCGCCGACGCGCGTCGATCCCCTCCCCGCCGCTCCTCTCCCGTCGAGAGACCCCGCCCTGTCGCAGGTCGTCACGCCCGCGAACCTGATCTCCGTCCTCCTCGACGCCACCGCCGCGCGGGCGGGCGACCGGGGGGTCGTGGCCATGTTCCACGCCGCCTTCCTCGGGCGGCCCACCTCGGGCGACCTTTCCGACGTGGCCGACCGCCTGCTCGCGCCCGGCTACGTCGCCCATGGCAGCGCGCCGATGGAGCGGATGGACCGCTCGGGCCTCCTGGCCTCCTGGCGGCGGCTCGGCGCCGCCGTGCCCGACTTCGCCGTCGAGGTGGCCGAGATCCTGCGCGACGGCGACCGCTGGGTGGTCCGTTCGACGCTCTCGGGGACTCCGGCCGCGCGCTTCCTCGGCCGCCCCCCCTCGGGCCGGGGCTTCCGCGTCCAGGCCATCCACATCCACCGGCTCTCGCAGGGGCGCATCGCCGAAAGCTGGCACGTGGAGGACTGGTCCGCCGCCGCCCGGCAGCTCGCGCACGAATGACGGCCCCGGCCTGACGCGGCGGGGCCGGCGGGACGGCCCCGGGCCCTACCCGCCCCGCGCGCTCGGCCCTACATGGGACGCATGGATGTCCCCGCCCGCCTCGCTCCCTACTTCGCCCGCCGCGGCTGGTCGCTCCATCCCCACCAGTCCGCCATGCTGGAGCGGGCCGAAGAGCCCGCCCTCCTCCTCGTCGCCCCCACTGGGGCCGGCAAGACCCTCTCGGGCTTCCTGCCCACGCTGGCCGCGCTCTCCGAGGATCCCCGTCCCGGCCTGCACACCCTTTACGTCTCTCCCTTGAAGGCGCTGGCCGCCGACATCCGCCGGAACCTCTTGGCTCCCGTCGAGGAGCTGTCCCTTCCCATCCGCATCGAGGACCGCACCGGCGACACGTCCCAATCCGCGCGCCGCCGCCAGCGCGCCGACCCGCCGCACATCCTCCTCACCACGCCCGAATCGCTCGCGCTGCTCCTGAGCTACGAGGACGCACCCCGCATCTTCGCGGGCCTGTCGCGCGTCGTCGTGGACGAGATCCACGCGCTGGCCGAATCCAAGCGCGGCGACCAGCTCTTCCTCGGCCTGTCGCGCCTGGAGGCCCTCGCCCCCGGCCTGCGCCGCGTCGGCCTCTCCGCCACCGTGGACGACCCCGAGGACATCGCCCGCCTCCTGGCCCGCAACCCCGACCCTTGCGCCATCCTCCATGCCCCGCCGGGCGAGGAGCCGGACCTGTCCATGCTCGACGCCGGGCGCGCGCCGCCCTGGGCCGGGGGCGCCGCGCTCCACGCCATCCCCGCCGTGCTGGAGGAGGTGAAGCGCCACCGCACCACGCTCATCTTCCACAACACCCGCGCGCAAGCCGAGGTCTTCTTCCACAACCTCTGGCTCCAGAACGACGACGCCCTCCCCATCGCCATCCACCACGGCTCCCTCTCGCGCGAGCAGCGGAGCAACGTGGAGGCCGCGATGCTGCGTGGAGAGCTGCGCGCCATCGTCTGCACCGGCACGCTCGACCTCGGGATCGACTGGGGCGACGTGGACCTCGTGATCCAGATGGGCGGGCCCAAGTATGTGAAGCGCCTCGTCCAGCGCATCGGCCGCGCCAACCATCGCGCCGGCGTGGCGTCCAAGGCGATCCTCGTCCCCGCCAACCGCTTCGAGGTGCTGGAATGCACCTGCGCCATCGCCGCCGCGCGCGAGGGCGACCTCGACGGCACCCCGCGCGGGCCGGGGCCGCGCGACGTGCTCTGCCAGCATATCCTGATCCGCGCCTGCGCCGGCCCCTTCGCGGCGGACGACCTCTATGCCGAGGTCCGCAGCGCCGGACCCTACGCCGACCTGTCCCGGCCCGACTTCGACGATTGCCTGGAGTTCTGCGCCACCGGGGGCTACGCGCTGCGCGCCTACGACCGCTGGAAGCGGCTCCTGCTGCGCGACGGTCTTTGGCAGCTTCGCGATCCCCGCGCGGCCAAGCGCATCCGCATGAACATCGGCACCATCGAGGACACGGGGAGCCTGAACGTCCGCCTCCGGTCCGGCACCCACCTGGGCGAGATCGAGGAATACTTCGCCTCCACCCTCACCCCCGGCGACACCTTCCTGATCGGCGGGCAGGTCGTCCGCTTCGAGAGCCTGCGCGAGCTGACCGTGGAGGTCACGCGCCGCCCCAACGCCACCCCTCGCGTCGCGAGCTTCGGCGGCGGCAAATTCCCGACCTCCATCGCCCTGACCCGTCGCATCCTCGACCTGCTGCAGCAGCCGTCCTGGCCCGACCTCCCCCGCCACACCGCCGATTGGCTGGCCCTGCAACGGCGGGTGTCGAAGCTGCCCCAGGCCGACTGGATGCTGGTCGAGACCTTCGAGGCCGAGGACCGCTGGCACGCCGCCTTCTGGGGATTCGCCGGCTGGAACGCGCATCAGACGCTCGGGCTTCTCCTGACGCAGCGGATGGAAGCGCGGGGTCTCGACCCCCTGGGCTTCGTCGCGACCGACTACGCCCTCCTCGTCACCGGCCTGCGCGAGATCGAGGACCCCGCGAGCCTCCTCGACCCCACCGACCTGCGGGAAGGGTTCGAGACCTGGCTCCAGGGTAATGCGGTGATGAAGCGCACCTTCCGGGGCGTCGCCACCATCGCCGGACTGATCGAGAAGAACCTTCCGGGAAGCCGCAAGACCGGGCGGCAGGCCACCTTCTCGACCGACATTCTTTATGACACGCTGGTCCGCTACGACCCCGACCACCTGCTCCTGAAGGTCACGCGCGAGCAGGCCCAGCATGGCCTTGTGGACTTCGGCCGGATCGAGGAGATGCTGTCCCGCATCCAGGGCCGCGTGGACCATGTCCGCCCCGGCCGCGTCACCCCCCTGGCCGCGCCGCTCCTGCTGGAGCGCGGGCGCGTGCCGGTCGCCGGCGCGGCGCGCGAGCGGCTGATGGCCGAGCAGGCGGCGCGGCTTCTGGAGGAGGCAGGGCTGGAGGAGCTGTCGTAGGGGGCTTTGCCCCCGCGCCTGCGGCGCTCCCCCAGGATATTTGAGTCGAAGAAAGGCCACGCCCCCTTGCCCGACGGCGAGCCCTCGTCCAGAGAACAGGCCATGAACGGCACCGCCTTCTCCTTCACGCTGAACGGCACCCATGGCCTCGCGCTCCCCTCGGGCGCGCTGCTCCTGCCCAAGCACGAGCTCCTCTGCGTGTCCGACCTCCACATGGCCAAGTCCGAGCGGATGGCGCGGCGGCGCGGCCTCCTGCTGCCCCCCTACGAGACGCGCGCCACGCTCGACCGCCTGTCGCAGGACATCGCCACAGCCAAGCCCGCCTGCGTCGTGGCCCTGGGCGACTCCTTCGACGACCTAGCGGCAAGCGAGGCTCTCGACCCCGAGGACCGCGCCCGCCTCCTCGCGCTCCAGGACGGCCGACGCTGGGTCTGGATCGAGGGCAACCACGACGCCGGGCTGAACGCCCATGGCGGCGAGGGCCGCGAAAGCCTGACCGTCGGCGGCCTGACCTTCCGCCACATCGCGGAGGCCGACGCCGCCCCCGGCGAGGTCTCGGGCCACTACCACCCGAAACACGGCCTGCCCGGCTTCGGCGAGCGTTGCCCCTGCTTCCTGCTGGACAGCCGCCGCCTCGTGATGCCCGCCTACGGCACCTACACCGGCGGACTCGACGCGCGGGAGCCGGTGCTACGCGGCCTTTTCGGCGGCCAAGCCCTCGCGGTGCTGACCGGCCCCCGCGCCCTCGCCGTTCCCTTGCCACCCGCGCGCCGGCTGTCGCGCGAGGCCTGACCCCGACACACCGACGTCAGAGGTCGAATGCGTATTTGGGCCAAGTTGATGAGCAAGCCTCATCAACTTGGCCCAAATACGCCCTTTGCGACGCCATTGCATAGATCGACGTTTATATATATGATGACCTATGACAGGAGTTGCCATGTCCCCCCTCGACCACGCGCTCCTCGCCCTCGCCGACCCGACCCGCCGCGCCATCCTCGCGCGGCTCGCGCGGGGCGAGGCGACGGTCATGGAACTGGCGGCCCCCTTCGACATGAGCCAGCCCGCCGTGTCCCACCACCTCAAGGTGCTGGAACGGGCGGGCCTCATCACCCGAGGCCGCGAGGGCACGCGACGCCCTTGCCGCCTCGCCCCCCAGGGCCTCGCGCCGCTCGACGCCTGGCTCTCCGACCTGCGCGCCAGCTTGGAGCGCAGCTACGCCCGCCTGGACGACCTCCTCGCCGAGATACCCCCTTCAGGAGACACGCCATGAGCCTGACCGTCGAACGGACCTCCCCCACCACCCTCACCATCACGCGCCGCTTCAAGGCTCCGCCCGAGCGCGTGTTCGCGGCCCATGTCGAACCCGAGCTCATCCAGCGCTGGTGCTACGGGTTCGAGGGATGGCGGATGCCCGTCTGCATCAACGACGCCCGGCCCGGCGGGGACCTCCGCTGGGAATGGGCCAACGACGAGGGCGCCGGCTTCCACGTCACCGGCACCTACGAGGTGGTGGAGCCGCCCCGCGACGGCCAGCCCGGCCGCATCGTCCATGTCGAGCGGATGCACCTGCCCGACCCCACGCCCGACAACCACATCGAGACGACCTTCGCCCCGGACGGCGACGGCACGCTCCTCACCGTGGTCATGCGCGTGGACTCGCCCGAGGCCATGGAGGCAATGATCGCCACCGGCATGACCGACGGTATGGAGGTAACCTATGCCCGGATCGACTCGCTGGAACGCGAGGCGGCGTGAAGCAGGAGGGCGGGTTTCAGCCCGCCCTACGCCGCCAGCCCCTCCGGCTCCGGCAGGCCCTTCGCCCGGCAGCAGGCCGTCACCGTGTTGGCGAGCAGGCAGGCGATGGTCATCGGCCCCACCCCGCCCGGCACCGGCGTGATCGCGCCCGCGACCTTCGCGACGTCCTCATAATCCACGTCCCCCACGAGGACATCCTTGCCGTTCGGCCCGGCGACACGGTTGATGCCCACGTCGATCACCGTCGCGCCCGGCTTGATCCAGTCGCCCTTGACCATCTCGGGCCGCCCCACCGCCGCCACCACGATGTCGGCGCGGCGCACCACGTCGGCCAGGTCGCGCGTCTTGCTGTGGGCGACCGTCACCGTCGCGCTGTCGCCCAGCAGGAGCTGCGACATCGGCTTGCCCACGATGTTCGACCGCCCGATCACCACCGCGTCCAGCCCGGCCAGTGACCCGTGCAGGTCGCGCAGCAGCAGCAGGCAGCCCAGCGGCGTGCAGGGCACCATCGCCTTCTGCCCGGTCCCCAGCAGCCCCACGTTCGACACGTGGAACCCGTCTACGTCCTTGGCCGGGTCGATGGCGTTGATGACGAGGTCGCTGTTCAGGTGCCGGGGCAGCGGCAACTGCACGAGAATGCCATGCACCGCCGGATCGGCGTTCAGCCGCCCGACCAGCGCCAGCAGCTCCGCCTCCGAGGTCTCGGCGGGCAGGCGATGCTCGTAGGAGTTCATCCCCGCCTCCCGGCACTGCCTGCCCTTCGACCGCACATAGACGGCCGAGGCCGGGTCCTCGCCCACCAGCACCACCGCGAGCCCCGGCACGATCCCGTGCTCCGCCGTCAGCCGCGCCACGTGTTCGGCCACCTTCGCGCGAATCCGCGCCGCGAAGGCCCGCCCGTCGATGACCCGCGCCGTCTCCACCGCCTGCGCCCTCACTTCGGCTCCTCTCCCCATTCGGGGCCCAGGACCCCCTCCTCGCGCGCGATCGACCAGTCGATCAGGCGACGCCACAGCTTCTCGATGAGGTCCGGCGGCAGCCCATGCACGTCGGCCTCGCGCCGGACGTTCTCCACCACCTCCTCCACGCGCGGCACGATCCGCGCCGGCAGCTTGAGCGGTCCCTTGATGCGCGCCGCGCGGTCGATGTAGGCCGTCCGCTCCGCGAACAGCGCCACCAGCTCCCGGTCCACCCGGTCGATCTCGGCCCGGATCTCGGCCATGCTCCCGCATTCCTCGGGTCGCGTCATCAGAACAGCCCCTCGATCTGCCCGGCGGCGTTCAGCCGGATCGTCTCGGCCGCCGGCACGCGCGGCAGGCCCGGCATCGTCATGATCTCCCCGCAGATCGCCACCACGAAGCCCGCCCCCGCCGACAGCCGCACCTCGCGCACCGGCACGACATGACCGGTGGGCGCGCCCCGCAGGCCCGGGTCGGTGGAAAACGAATACGGCGTCTTGGCCATGCAGACCGGCAGGTGCCCGTGCCCCTCCGCCTCCCAGGCGCGAAGCTGCTCGCGCACCGCCTTGTCCGCCACCACCTCGCCCGCGTGGTAGATGCGCCGCGCGATGGTCTCGATCTTCTCCATCAGCGGCATCGCGTCGGGATACAGCGGCGCGAAGTTGCCGCCCCCGCCCTCCGCCAGCTCCACCACCTTCCGCGCAAGGTCCTCGATCCCCGCCGATCCCTCGGCCCAGTGGCGGCACAGGATCGCCTCGGCCCCCTGCTCGGCGGCATAGGCGCGCACCGCCTCGATCTCGGCCTCGGTGTCGCCGGCGAAGTGGTTGATCGCCACAACCACCGGCACGCCGAACCCCTTCACGTTGGCGACGTGCCGCCCGAGGTTCGGGCAGCCCCGCCGCACCGCCTCTACGTCCTCGGCCCCGAGGTCGGCCCGCGCCACCCCGCCGTTCATCTTCAGCGCCCGCACCGTCGCCACGATCACGGCCGCCGCCGGGGTCAGCCCCGCCTTGCGGCACTTGATGTCGAAGAACTTCTCGGCCCCCAGGTCCGCGCCGAACCCGGCCTCGGTCACGACGTACTCGCCCAGCTTCAGCGCCGTCGTCGTCGCGATCACGCTGTTGCAGCCATGGGCGATGTTGGCGAAGGGCCCGCCATGCACGAAGGCCGGGGTGTTCTCCAAGGTCTGCACGAGGTTCGGCTGCATCGCGTCCCGCAGCAGCACCGCCATCGCCCCGTCGGCCTTCAGGTCGCGGCAGCGCACCGGCGTCCGGTCCCGCCGGTAGGCCACGACGATCTCGCCCAGCCGCGCCTCAAGGTCGCCCAGGTCGCGCGCGAGGCACAGGATCGCCATGACCTCCGACGCCACGGTGATGTCGAACCCCGTCTGCCGGGGGAACCCGTTCGCCACGCCGCCCAGGCTCACCACCACGTCGCGCAGCGCCCGGTCGTTCATGTCCATGACCCGCCGCCACACCACCCGCCGCTGGTCGATGTCCAGCGCGTTGCCCCAATGGATGTGGTTGTCGATCATCGCCGACAGCAGGTTGTGCGCCGCCGTGATCGCGTGGAAGTCGCCGGTGAAGTGGAGGTTCATGTCCTCCATCGGCACCACCTGCGCCATCCCGCCCCCCGCCGCCCCGCCCTTCATCCCGAAGTTCGGCCCCAGCGACGCCTCGCGGATGCAGACCACCGCGCGCTTGCCGATCCGGTTCAGCCCGTCGCCCAGGCCCACGGTCGTCGTCGTCTTCCCCTCGCCCGCCGGGGTCGGGTTGATCGCCGTCACCAGGATCAGCTTGCCGTCCGGCCGGTCCCGCAGCGACGCGATGAAGCCCTGCCCCACCTTGGCCTTGTCGTGGCCGTAGGGGATCAGGTCCTCGGCCGGGATGCCCAGCCGCGCGCCGATCTCCTGGATCGGCCGCTTGCGCGCCGCGCGGGCGATCTCGATGTCGGTCCTGTGGCTCACGTCGCTCCCCGTCCCTCCGGGCCCTCGCCCGCCGTCCTAGCCGAGGCCCGCCCCCGCCAGAACGGCGATTGCGACGCGATTCCCGCCCGAATCGTCAGCCCCCCGGCTCCTGCGTTTCCCATCGGAAACCCGGTCACGCCCCCGGCGCCCAGGGCCGCTGCGCCGGCACATGGAGCCGCACCCGCATCCCCAGCCGCAGCGTCCCCTCGGCCTCGACCCAGGCCGTCACCCCCCGCCGCCCCTTGGCCGCCGCCTTGAAGGCCTTGCCATGCCCCGGCCGCGCCTGCTCGATGGTCTTGGCCGGCTCGATGCAGGGCAGGTTCTCCATGTCCACGACCAGCGTCGCCCCGCCCTCGGCCTGCAACCGGCTGGAGGGCGGCAGATGCGTGAAGTCCGGCAGCCCCGCGACGACCACCGAGGCCCCCAGCCACGCCGGGTCCACCGCCTCCAGCCCCAGCTCGGCCGCGATCCCCGCCAACTCCTCCGCCGACACGAGGCTCACCTGCCGGGTGTTCCGGATCTCCGTCCCCTTCGGATACTGCGCCGTCACGCGCGAGCAGGCGGGCCGCGTCAGCCCCGCATGGACCTCGCCGGCGAACCCCGCGAAGGTCAGCGCCATCTCCTCCAGCGCCTCCCCGTGGATGAGCAGGTCGCGCCCCACGGGCCGCGCCACGCGCCCCAGCCAGGCGATGGTGCCGTAATGGTCGGTCGGGATCAGGGCGGGCATGGGCGGGACCTCCGTTCGCCGTCCTGATGACAGGCGCCGCCGCCGCCCTCAACCCTCGTCACGGCGGCGTGACCGGCTCCGCCCCCTTCCGGTTTGCAGGCCCCGCCCGGCCCTGCCACAATCGCCGCCGTCGGGACGAGGACGGGGGAACGGCATGGCGGCTTATTTCGTGGATGCGCTGCGGTCGGAGCATTCGACCGGCGCATGGCGTTCCTTCGCCAACGCCCAGGACGGCGCGCGCGCGACCGTCACCTACGCCTTCATGACCCGGATGCCGGACACGATCTCGGCCATCCTCGGCGATCCCTGGAGCAGCTTCCGTCCGCTCGACGCCGGGGCCCGCACCCTGGTCCGCGAGGCGATGGACCTGATCTCCGCCGTCGCCAACGTCCGCTTCGTCGAGACCGCCCAATCCGCCGCTCCCCCCCTTCTCGTCGGCTCCTACGACATGGGCGGCGACACCGCCGGCCTCGCCAACTACCCCTTCACGCGCCCGGGCGACCCCGCCAGCCTCGCCATCGGCGAGCTCTGGCTCGACGTGCGCGACGGCGTGGACAGCCTCGCCGTCATCCTGCACGAGCTCGGCCACACCCTCGGCCTCAAGCACCCCCACGAAGGCGACCGCCAGCTCCCCGAAGCCGAGGACCGCCACGCCAACACCGTCATGTCCTACGACTGGAGCACCGATCCCAAGGACCTGATGCTCTTCGACGCCATCGCGCTCCAGAGCATCTACGGCCCCGCCCGGCGGCGGCGCGGCGACGACACCTACGACCTCGGCGAGGACAAGCTGATCTGGGACGGCGGCGGCCATGACACCATCGACGCGGGCGACGCCGCCCGGGGCGTGCGGCTGTCGCTCGACGACGGAAGCTGGAGCAGCATCGGCGCGCGCGCCTCCTCGCTCCTCGCGCGGGGACAGGTCTGGCTCGGCGACTTCTCGGTGATCGAGGACGCGCGGGGCAGCCGCTTCGACGACCGCCTCGCCGGGAACGCCGCCGACAACCGCATCTCGGGCGGCAGCGGCGCGGACCGCATCGACGGCGGCGGCGGCGCGGACGACCTCTCGGGCGGGCGCGGCGCGGACAGCCTGTCCGGGGGCGCGGGCGACGACCGCCTCCGGGGCGGCCCGGCGGCGGACCTCCTGCGCGGCGGCGCAGGGGCCGACACCTTCGTCTACGCCCGCGCCGACGAATCCGGCCGGGGCGGCAACCGCGACGTGATCCTGGCCCTGAACGACACGGACCGCATCGACCTGTCCGCCCTCGACGTGGCGTTCCTGGGCGAGGGCGCCTTCTCCGGCGCGGGCGGCGAGGCGCGCGTCGACGCCCGCGCCGACCGCGCCCTCCTGCTGCTCGACCTCGACGGCGACCGCCGGGCCGAGTTCCAGGTCGAGGTGCGCGGCGTCGCCGACCTCCTGGCCGACGACCTCATCCTCTAGCCGTCGTCCCGCGCCAGCAGCAGGAACAGCCGGCGGAACGGGAACAGCACGGTCCCGTCCGCCTCCGCCGGATAGGCATAGGCCAGCGCATCGTCGTAGGCCGCCACGAAGTCCTGGAGCTCCCCCTCGCCCAGCCGGGCGGCGAAGGGCAGCATCGCGGTCGATTGCGTGAAGGCCCGCACCGGATGCCCCTCGACCACCGGCTCCAGCGCCTGGAGATACTCCGTCTCCCACAGGTCCACATCGCCCAGGGGCGCGAGGAGCCGCAGGTAGGCCGCCGGGGGCGCGACCGGGGCCACCCAGCCGTCGAAGTGGAAGCGGTCGGGGAACATCTCGTGCCCCAGGTCGCGCAGGAGCCGGTGCGACGGCGCGTCGAACTGGCGCGGCATCTGCACCGCCAGCACGCCGCCGGGCCGCAGGAACCCCGCCAGCCGGGGCAGCAGCGCGTCGTGGTGCGGCACCCAGTGCAGCGCCGCGTTCGAGAAGATCACCGCCGGGGGCTCCTCGGGCTCCCAGTGGCCGATGTCCGACAGCCGCGTGGCGTCGTAGCCGTGGGCGTGCCCCAGCATGGCGGGCGAGGAATCGACGCCGACGATGCGCCGCCCCGGGAACCGCGCCCGCAGCGGCGCGGCCACCGCGCCGTCGCCGCAGCCCAGGTCCACCACGCAACCCTCCGGCGGCTCGCCGACCTGGAGAAGCAGGTCCAGCGCGGGCCGCAGCCGAAGACCCCGGAACCGTCGATAGGTCCCGGGGTCCCAGTCGGTGTGGGGATCGGTCACGCCGTCAGGCCATGGGCTCGGGCTCGGGCTCCCCGCGCGGGGCGCGCGGGCGCGGCGTCTTGGGAATCGCCGTGATCGAGGCCCCGCCCGAGGGCGGCGGCGGCATGGAGGCGTCGTCGCCCCGGTTCAGCGGCTCCCCGGCGATGACGCGGGTGATCTCCGATCCGGTCAGCGTCTCGTATTCCAGCAGGCCGTTCGCCAGCCGATCCAAGTCGTCGCGCTTCTCGGTCAGGATGCGCTTGGCCTCGCTGTAGCCCTCGTCGATCAGGCGGCGAACCTCCTCGTCGATGGCCTTCTGCGTCTCGGCGGAATGATTGGTGCCGCCGCCATAGGCCCCAAGGTAGCTCTGCTGCTCGTTGGCGTAGTCGATGTAGCCGATCCGCTCGCTCATGCCGAACTGCGTCACCATCGCGCGGGCGATCTTGGTCACCTGCTGGATGTCGCTCGTCGCGCCGGACGTCACCTGCTCCGGCCCGAAGACCAGCTCCTCCGCCACGCGCCCTCCCATCGCCATCGCGATCTTCGACCGATACTTCGTGTAGCTCACCGAGAGCTGGTCCCGCTCGGGCAGCGACAGCACGAGGCCCAGCGCCCGGCCGCGCGGGATGATCGTCGCCTTGTGGATCGGATCGTGCTGCGGGACGTTGAGCCCCACGATCGCGTGCCCGGCCTCGTGGAAGGCGGTCAGCCGCTTCTCGTCCTCGGACATGACCATGGACCGCCGCTCCGCGCCCATCATCACCTTGTCCTTCGCGGACTCGAAGTCGATCATCGTCACGAACCGCCGTCCGACGCGCGCCGCCGTGAGCGCCGCCTCGTTGACCAGGTTGGCGAGGTCCGCGCCCGAGAAGCCCGGCGTGCCGCGCGCGATGATCCGCAGGTCCACGTCCGGCCCCAGCGGCACCTTGCGGGCATGGACGCCCAGGATCTTCTCGCGGCCCTTGATGTCGGGGTTCGGCACCTGCACCTGCCGGTCGAACCGGCCCGGCCGCAGCAGCGCGGGGTCCAGCACGTCCGGCCGGTTGGTCGCCGCGACGATGATGATGCCCTCGTTCGCCTCGAAGCCGTCCATCTCGACCAGGAGCTGGTTCAGCGTCTGCTCCCGCTCGTCGTTGCCGCCGCCGTAGCCCACGCCACGCGACCGGCCCACCGCGTCGATCTCGTCGATGAACACGATGCAGGGCGCGTTCTTCTTCGCCTGCTCGAACATGTCGCGCACGCGGCTCGCGCCGACGCCCACGAACATCTCCACGAAGTCCGACCCCGAGATGGTGAAGAACGGCACCCCCGCCTCGCCCGCGATGGCGCGGGCCAGCAGCGTCTTGCCGGTGCCCGGAGGACCGACCAGCAGCGCCCCCTTGGGGATCTTGCCGCCGAGCCGCGAGAACTTCTGCGGATTCCGCAGGAACTCGACGATCTCCTCCAGCTCCTCCTTGGCCTCGTCGATGCCGGCCACGTCGTCGAAGGTCACGCGCCCGTGCTTCTCGGTCAGAAGCTTCGCCCGCGACTTGCCGAAGCCCATGGCCCCGCCGCGCCCGCCGCCCTGCATCCGGTTCATGAAGTAGATCCACACGCCGATCAGCAGCAGGAACGGCAGCAGCGACAGGAGGAAGGCGGTGAAGCCCGACTGCTCCTGCGACCGCGCCGACACCGGCACGCCCGAATCGATCAGCAGGTTCGTCACCTCGGCGTCGGGCGGCAGGACGGTGGTGTAGTCGCGCCCGTCGGCGCCGCGATAGCGCACCTCCTCGCCGTCGATGGTGGCCTGCGCCACCTGGCCGGACTGCACCGCCGCCACGAAGTCCGAATAGGACCGGCCGTTCGCGGACATGGTGGTCTGGCCGCCGCTGAACAGGTTGAAGAGCGCCAGGACCAGAAGGAACAGGACGACCCAGAAAGCGATGTTGCGCGCGTTGCCCAAGAGCGGACTCCCCCAGTGCGCGGGCGGGCTACGTCCGCGCTATACCGGATGAAGATAAGGGCTCGGGGCGCAGGTTCAACGTGAAAGCCACCCCGAGCCCGCCCCTGGAAGCAGAATTGCGCGGACGGAATGTCGCAAGGACCGCGACAATCGGCCGAGAGGCCCTATCTGGCGATGAATCCCGCGAACGCCGGCTCCCGCGCGGCGGTCCAGCCCTGCCCCCGGCCCGCCAGCGGCGCGGCGACCAGCCGCCCGCCGTCCCGGACGGCCGGGCTCGCCAGCAGCGCCCCGCGCGGCAGCCCCGTGGCCTCCCAGCCCGGGCAGGCCCCGAGCCCTGCCTCGCCCAGCGCCCCGACCCAAAGCCCCGCGCGCCCCGGCCCGCGCAGGATCCACCGCCCGTCCCAGCGCGTCGCCGGCCCCACGGCCTCCACCGGCTCGGCAAGGGCCCGCGCCTCCCGCGCGATCCGCAGCCACGCCCCCTCGGGCCGCAGCCGGCACCCGCCCAGCGTCGCCGGCCGCCCCGCGACCAGCCCCCCCGCGATCCGCACCAGCGCCTCGTGGCGGGGCCGGTAGGACCGCCCCCCGACCCAGGCCAGCCCGTCGGCCAGCAGCCGCCCGGCCGTGTCCTCCTCCCCGATCCGCGCCAGCAGCCCCAAGGGCAGGAGCAGGTCCGCCCCCTCCTCGCGCGCCTCCCGCGCCGCGACCCCGGCCGCCATCGCCCGCAGGCTCGCCTGCGCCCGCGCCATGTGCCCGGCCGTCCGCGCCAGCCGCTCGCGCGTCAGCCCCAGCCCCGCCAGCGCCTCGCCCATCGCCCGCGCCCGCGCCCGCCCGAACCGCGGATCGGCGTTCGACGGGTCCTCGACCCACGCCGCCCCGCGTCCGCGCAGCCACTCCCGCAGCGCCTCGCGCGTCACCCCCAGCAGCGGCCGCCCCCACCACACGGGATCGCCGCCCGACCAGCCGCGCATTCCCGCCAGCCCGTCCACCCCCGACCCGCGCCCCAGCCGCAGCAGGAGCGTCTCGGCCTGATCGTCCCGCGTGTGCCCCAGCAGCACATGGCCGACGCCCGCCCCTTCGGCCCAGGCCGACAGGAGCCCCCGCCGCGCCGTCCGCGCCCGGTCCTGAAGGTTCCCGCGCCCGTCCCAGCCGGCCCAGCGCAGCACGTCATGCCCCAGGCCCAGCCCGGCGCAGAGCCGCGCCACGCCCTCGGCCTCCGCCGCCGACCCGGCCCGCAACCCATGATCCACGGTGGCGGCGCGCAGGGCGACGCCGCGCTCGCGCGCCCAGTCCACCGTCAGAAGGAGAAGGGCGAGGCTGTCCCCCCCGCCCGACACCGCCACGCCCAGGGGACCGTCCCCGCCCGGCCGCGCCGCCAGCCCGGCGGCCAGCGCCGCCTCGGGCGTCGCGAGGTCCGCCGTCACGGGCAGCCCAGCGCCCGCGCCTCCGCCTGCGCCTGCCCCACCAGCGCCGAGGCCGGGAACCGCGTCCCGATCTCGGCCAGCGTCACGCAGGCGTCCGGCACCTGCCCGAGCGTCCCCAGGTTCCGCCCCAGCCCCAGCAGCGCGTCCGCCGCGAACGCCCCGCTCGGGTCGCTGGAGAAGCTGTCCAGATAGGCCCGCGCCGCGTTCGACGCATCGCCCAGGCCGTCCAGCGCCGCCCCGCGCCCCAGATGGGCGCGCGGCATCAGCGGGCTGCCCGGATAGGCCGCGACGAAGGCCGCAAAGAGGTCCGCGGCGCCCTGAAAGTCACCCGAGGCGAGCGCCCCCTCCGCCCGCTCGAAGTCCGCGCCCTCGTTGACGGCCAGCGCCGGGCCGGGGTCCACGGGGGCGACGGGCTCGGCCGGCACGACCGTCGTGCCCTCCGTCCCGCCCAGCGCCGGCGTGTCGCCCAGTTGCGACACGTCGCAACCCTCCTCCAGCTCGCAGACGCGGAACTGGAGGTCGCCCAGCCGGTTCGTCCCGTCCGTCACGACGCGGTTGATGCGGAACTCCAGTTCCTCGGTCCTCGACGTCAGCCGTTGCAGCTCCGCCTCGATGGCGTTCAGCCGCTCCAGGGGCGTGTTCCCCGCCACCCCCTGCGTGAGCTGCCCGGAGGCCGTCAGCTCCCCCCGCAGCCCCTGGATCTCCTGGGCCAGCGTGGCGATCTGCCCCCGGATGTCCGACAGCGCGGCCGGGTCGGCCTGCCCCCAGGCCAGGGCCGGCCAGACTCCCGGCCACGCCACGCAAAGGAGGAGGAGCGCGCGCCGCATCAGCTCAGGCCGGCGGCCGAGATGACCGTGACCGCCCGGCGGTTCTGCGAATAGCAGCCCTCGTCCGAGCAGACGGCGACGGGCCGCTCCTTCCCGTAGGAGATCGTCCGCAGCCGGTCGGCCGGCACCCCGCGCGAGATCAGGTACTCCCGCACGGCGTTGGCGCGGCGCGCGCCCAGCGCGACGTTGTATTCCCGCGTCCCCTGCTCGTCCGCGTGCCCCTCGATCACCGCGAGATACGAGGCATTCGTCAGCAGCCACTGCGCCTGCCCGTCGAGCGTCTGGATCGCCGGCCCCGACAGCGTGGACTGGTCCACCGCGAAGAACACCCGGTCGCCCACCGCCTGGCTGAAATAGGCCGGCGAGGCCGGATCGCCCGCGCTCCCCGGCAGGGCTCCGGTGCCCACGCCCGGCAGGCCCGCGCCCCCCAGGCTGCCCGCGCCGCCCAGGCCCCCGGCCCCGCCGACGCCGCCCGCGCCGGCCCCCGCGCCGCCGAAGCGGTCGGGCCGCGTGCAGGCGCCCAGGGAGACCGAAGCCACCAGCAGCGCCGCCACCATCCATCTCGTCATGACACCGTTCCCCTTTTCCCTGCTTCTACCCGCGCCGCGCCCCGCTTGGAAAGGGCGCAGTCCCGTCGGCCGCGCGCCCGTTCACGGCAGCAGCGGCCCCCAGCTCGGGTCCGAGGCCATGCCGCCCGTCGGCACCTGGCGAAGGTTCCGCCCGGACACGTCCACCGAATACACCGCCGGCGCGCCCGACGCGCCCTGCGTCTCGCGCGTGAACATCAGCACCCGCCCGTTCGGCGCCCAGGTCGGCCCCTCGTCGAGGAAGCTCGACGTGAGCAGCCGCTCCTCCGACCCGTCGGGCCGCATCACGCCGATGTAGAACCGCCCGCCGCCCTGCTTGGTGAAGGCGATGAGGTCGCCGCGCGGCGACCACACCGGCGTCGAATACCGCCCGTCCCCGAACGAGATCCGCGTGGGCTCCCCGCCCCCCGCGCCCATGACATAAAGCTGCTGCGTCCCCGAACGGTCCGACTCGAACACGATCCGGCTCCCGTCCGGGCTGAACGAGGGCGCGGTCTCGATCGACGGGGCCGAGGTCAGCCGCGTCGCCCCCCCGCCCAGGCCGGCGAGGAAGATGTCGGTGTTGCCGCCGTTGGTCAGCGAGTAGATCACCCGCGTCCCGTCCGGGCTGAACCGCGGCGAGAAGGTCATCTCCCCCGCCTCGGTCGGGATGCGGCTCTGGCTCACCGACGCCACGTCGAGAAGGTAGATCGCCGGCACCCCCGACTCGTAGGAGGTATAGAGCACCCGGCTCCCGTCGGGCGAGAATCGCGGCGCGAACAGCAGCCCCGACTGGGTGAGGAACTGCACGTTCGCCCCATCGTAGTCCATGATCGCCAGCCGCTTGGCCCGCGCGTCCTTCGGCCCCGACTCCGACACGAAGACCACGCGGCTGTCGAAGTAGCCCCCCTCGCCGGTGATGCGCGCATACACCGCGTCGGCGACCTTGTGCCCCATCCGCCGCCAGCCCTGCACCGTCCCCGCGAACTGGAGCCCCTCGCCCAGCTCCGCCCCCGAGAACACGTCGTAAAGCCGGAACTTCACCGTCAGATTGTTCCCCGACACGGCCACCGCGCCGCTGATGAGCGCCTGCGCGTTGATCGCCGTCCAGTCGGTGAAGGTGGGCTGGGTGCCGAAGGGCAGGCTCGGGTTGATGAAGGCCGAGGCCGGGATCTCCCGGAACAGCCCCGTCCCCGTCAGGTCCGCCGCCACCACCTGCGCGACCTGCGCGGCCATCCCCTCGGCCCCGCCGGTCTCCACCGTGAAGGCGGGAATGGCGAAGGGGATCGGCTCGATCACCCCTTCCGTAATGGTGATGGACAGCGGCCCCCCCTGCGAATGCACGGGATGGGCCAGGGCGAAGGCGGCCAGCAGGGCCGCCCAGAGCGCCAGGATGATTCGGTTCATGAACGGGTCCTCGTCTCGGGGGCGGGGCATCGCGGGTCCGTCAGGTCGGGCCGCGCAGGGATTGCGGGGCGGAATGACACCAGCGGGCGCCTCACCGCAAGGCCATCGACGACGGATCGAAGGTGATCTCGACCTCGCGCCAGGTGTCGAACTTGTCGGCGGGCAGCGGGTAGCCCTCGGACTGGCAGCGCAGGATCGCGCGCCGCGCCGCCCCGAAGGCCGACTGCACCGCCGCGTCGTCCCCGCCGCTGCTCGACACCAGCCGCACCTCGCCCGCCACCTTGCGGTCCTGGCTCATCTCGAAGGCCACCGTCACCACGGCCGACGCCGACACGTTCCAGCACCCCGAGATCGCCCGCCGGAAGTCCGCCAGCTCCGAGGAGGTCAAGGGCTCGCCCGCCGGGGCGGCGCTCGCCGACTCCGCCAGCGCCGCCGCCAGCGCGTCGGCCACCGCCGCCTCGCTGTCCGCCGCCCCGTCCGACGAGGCGATCGCCTCCTCCTCCTCGGCGGCCGGCTCCTCGACCTGCCCCGACGACGCGACCTCGACCTCCTCGGCGGGCTCCTCCACTTCGGCGTCCTCGGCCGGCTCCTCCGAGGCAGCCACCTCCGCCTCCGCTTCGGGCTCCTCCGCTTCGGGCTCCTCCTCGACGGGCGCGGGCCGGCTCGGCCGGGTGCGGGGCCGCGAGGCGACCTCGACCGCGCCCGAGGGCTCCTCGGCCTCGGTCACGATCTCCGGCGCGGCCTCCTCGGGGGCCGCGGCGGCCTCGGGCTCCTCGACCTCCGCGACCTCCGGGGCGGGCTCCGGCTGGACCTCCTCCCGGACCTCGGGCGCGACCTCCGCCTCGGGCGGGGGGGGCGGCGCGGCCTCGGGGGCGACGCGCGGCGCAGGGCGCGGACTCGGCCGCAGGGCCGCCGTCACGGCCGCCGAGGGCGGCGGCGCGGCGGGCGTCTCCGGCGCGGGCGGCGCGGGCGTGGGTTCCGGCTCGGGAACGGGCTCGGGTGGCGGAGCCTCGACCGGCGGAGGCGGAGGCGCCACCTCGGGCTCGGGTTCCGGCTCCGGAACGGGGGCAGGCTCCGGCTCGGGAACGGGCTCCGGCTCGGGCCGGGGCTCCGGCCGGGCCTCCGGCTCGGGCAGCTCGGGCGCGGCCTCGGCGGCGGGCGCGTCAGGCGCCTCGGCGGCCTCGGCCTGCGCCTGCGGCGTGGTGCGCGCCACAAGCGCGGCATACTCCGTGCCGCTGACCGCCGTGACCGGCGTGACCACCGTGGGCAGCGGCTCGGGCTCGAAGGCCCCGCCCCAGAGCACCCAGGCGATCAGCACGGCGTGCGCGCCGGCGGAGATGTAGGAGCCGCGGGTCATGGCCGGGCCTCAGCCCTCGCTGGCGGCATCCCCCGCCTCCTGACCCGCCCCCATCCCTGGCCCGCCGGCGTCCGTCACGAGCCCGATGTCCGAGAAGCCGCCCGCGTTCAGCGCGCCCATGACCT
>NZ_JAGGJP010000015.1 GCF_017872975.1 Rubellimicrobium aerolatum | reverse complement strand
CGACACCCTGGCGCGCCTGCCCGACCACAAGATCACCAAAGTCGGCGAACTGCTGCCCTGGCGCTGGCAGCCGTAGCGGTCAGGCCGGACGCTTACTATCCGGCCCCCTTGGGCTTCCCTGAATCGGTCGGCTGGGCAAGACAAAGGCTCCACTGGGTCGGGAGCCGCACGTCATGCCACCACGTACCGTCTGGGGCTACGAGGTCCCGACCAGTGCGAGCGGGCTCAACCGCTGGCCCAAGGAGCTGAAGCAGGAGGTTGTCCGCCGGCTCGTCGAGGGCCGGAGAGTCGCGGACCGAGCCGAAGAGCTCGACACCTCTCAGGAGCTAACTCGAAAATGGTGGCTCGCGCTGAAGCCGGAGGTCTACAGCCTGCCCCGGGTGGAGAACCCCTTTGCCGAGGTCCACGTCCTCGATGATGAGGAGCCCGGCCCGACGGATAAGGTCGGCACCACGGGGGCGGTCGCCACGGCTGGCACAGCCGAGCCTATCATCGTGTCCTCGAGCCGCTTCACCCTGAACGGCCTGACCTTCGAGGCGGAGCGTGACATCGCGCTCGAGGACCTGACTATGCTTCTGCAAGCCATGGGGAGGGTGCGATGATCTCGCCCGCGCACGGCTGCAAGGTGTAACTGGCCACCCAGCCCGTCGACTTCCGCAAAGGCATGAACGGGCTCGCGGCCTACGTGAAGGCCAACTTCGAGCTGGACCCCTACAGCGGTGCGCTGTTCGTGTTCCGGTCCAAGGGCGGGGACCGTATAAAGGTGCTGCAGTGGGACGACGCCGGACTGGCGCTCGTCCACAAGCGCTTCGCCGCCAAGGGCATCCCCTGGCCGCCCAAGGTGGGCGCACGGCTCGCGCTCACGCGACTCCAGTTCGAGGCGCTCTTCGAGGGGCTGGACTGGCGGCGCATCGTGCCTGCCCGCGAAGTCACGCCAAAGCTGCTTTGACCAGGCTCCACCCTCATGCTGGCCGGAGAGGCTCCCGCTTTGGCGCCACGCAAGACGTGCCTATGGGCCCGTGAACGTTGGCCTCGACTGGAAGGAACGCCCCTGATGAGCGCCTACGTTGTCCTCCTGACAGGCTGCAATGAAAAGCTGCTGGTCGAGGCGACCTCGCTGACTGACTTGGCGCAGGAACTCTCCTGCACGCGCTTCTTAGTGGGCCGGATGATCGCAGCTGACGGGGAGATGATGGCGAGGGGCGTCCTCGTTCCCGTCAGTCGCATCGGGATGATTGCAGAGCCGGAGTGATGTGGCCGGTAAGCCAGAGGGTTTCTTCCTCACCGTGCTGAGTCGCCGCGGCGTATGGCTCTTGCGTCGACGCGATGAGCCGGATGTAGACGAGCCTAGACGAGCGGCTGCATCTTCCACGACCGTGCCCCGTTTGCCGGTTGGCAACGTCGCCGCCTCAATGCATCAATTCTTTGTGGTTGGCTCGAGATCGACAACAGTCCCCTTGAGAATCAGATCCGGAAGATCGCGCTCCTAAGGAAGAACGCCCTGTTCGCCGGGACCGAGATGGGAGCCAAGACATGGATGGTGTTCGCGAGCCTCGTGGAGACGTGCGAACTGAACCGCGCCGATCCTTGGGCCTACTTCCGTTGGCTATTCAAAAAGTCGGAAGATCGCACCTCGCTGAAGAGCCATCAGGAGCTGATGCCTTGGAAGTGCCCCGTCGGCCGGCGCTGATCCGCCTCGAAGAGCACTCCATCAGTTCGGCGCCTGACCGGAAGGGCTGAAGCGCATTCGTAACGGGCCGAAGTCTCGGCCGCGCGGCTCCCAGTCCGGCCCTGAAAGACAGACAAATCGGCCCTCCACCCTGGCGCGTAGCGCCAGGTTACAGCCTCTCACGCCCCAAGAGAATGACACCACTGAGGGGGCAGATACATCGCTTACCCCGAACCAGGACGAGATCATCGATCACAGGCAGGTCGCGCAGTCGGCACGTCGAAGTCGGCCGCTTCCCGCTATGGGCGGGAATGGCATCCTCGACGAGGTCTGATCCCAGCGGCGGGCGTGGGTGGCCCTGTGTCGGCCGACGTGGGGTGGTGTGGGCAGCTCCTCGACTGGCGGCGTGGCACGTTCGATCCCGCCCTCGATCGGCAGGGAGCCATGCGGGACCTGCGACTCGTCGTCAGGGCCGGATCGCCGAGACCGCGACGGCCTTCGCCCGGAACATGAGCCCGCCCAAGACGGGGAGATCCGAACGGCGAACCCCCCGCGCCGGCGTGCCGCGACCGGCGCGCGACCGAGCAGGGAGCAGGATGGCTCCCGGGACGGCGGACGAGCGCGGGCCGCCGGGCGGCCCCCGCGAGGCCGAGCCTTCACAGGAAAGAACCCAGAGCGCGGGTCCGTTCGGCGGGGCCAGGGAGCCGGGCCCTCGGGCGCGCACGACCTTTTGCGACCCCGCCCCCGCGCGGGCCTCAGAACGCGAAGTCGGACAGGCTCAGGTCGGCCTTGGCGAAGTCGTCGAGGGTCACGGTCGTGCCCGACGAGATCGTCAGCACCAGATCGTCGCCGTCTTGCCGGGCCTCGTCGATGATCCGCTGCACCTCCGAGCGGCTGACATCGTCGAGGTCGATGCGGTCGCTGCCGTCGGCGAAGTCGGTGATCCGGTCCCGGCCGTCGCCCCGGTCGAACTCGAACACGTCCGCGCCCGCGCCGCCCGTCAGCACGTCGCGACCCGACCCGCCCTCCAGGCGGTCGCGGCCCGCGCCGCCCGAGAGCGTGTCGTTCCCCGAACCGCCGTCGAGCTCGTCGTTGCCGCTCCCGGCGAGGAGGCGGTCGTTGCCGCGCCCTCCGTCCAGCTCGTCGTTCCCCGATCCACCCTCCAGGCGGTCGCGGCCCGCGCCGCCGTCGAGATCGTCGCGGCCGTCACCGCCGTGGAGACTGTCGTTGCCGCTGCCGGCCTCGATCTCGTCGTTGCCGTCGTTGCCCCAGAGGCGGTCGTTGCCGTTGCCGCCGTGCAGCTCGTCATCGCCGTCCCGGCCATGCAGCCGGTCGTTGCCGTTCAGGCCGAACAGGTCGTCGGCGCGCGGGGTGCCGTAAAGGACATTGGTGCCGTTGGTGCCGCGAAAGACGGGCATGTCGTTCTCCTTCTCGTGATGGCTAGGGGCTGGATGTCAGTCGTCGGCGGTTTCGCTCAGGATCGCGCCGGTGGCGGGATCGAGCCGCAGCTCCACGCGCCGGCCGTCGGCGGCGGTCGCGTCGATCTCGATGTCGGCGCGGTCCACGTCCACGCCGGTCACGCGGTAGCCCTGCGCCTCGAGGTCGGCGATCAGGGCCGAGAGCGGGCGGGCGGCCTCCTGCGCGATGGCGGGCGCGGCGAGGAGGACGAGAGCGAACGCGGGGAGAAGCTGTCTCATGCGGTGTTCCTTCTGCTTGGGACGCCGGGTGGCGGCCCTGGACGAATCACGTTTGGCACATCGGCCCTGACGCCCTCCTGACCGGCCCTGTCAGCCGCGTGTCAGGATGGCGCGGCTAGGAAAGGGCCATGCGCCGCCTCGTCCTCGCCCTTCTGTTGCTCGGCCCCGCCACCGCCTCCGGCCAGGAGGCGGACGACGACCCGGAGCTGCCCGCCGACGGCGACCGCGCGCGGGCGGCGGTAGCGCGGGGGGAGATCCTCGCCCTCTCGGAGCTGCTGCCGCGCCTGGAAGCCTCCTTTCCCGGCGAGGTGCTCGACATCGACCTCGATCTCGACGCCCGTGGGCGCATCGACGAGTACGAGTTCGAGGTGCTGACGCCCGAGGGCCGGCTGATCGAGGTGGACATGGACGCGGCGACCGGCCAGATCACCGAGGTGAGCGACGAGGACCCGGACGGGGAGGACGACTGAGCGGCCATGCGCGTGCTGATCGTCGAGGACGACTCCCGCATCGCCGCCGACCTTTCGGCGGTGCTCGACGCCTCGGGCTTCCGCTCCGAGGTGGTGGGCGACGGCGAGGCCGCGTGGTTCCGGGGCGGGACCGAGGACTATGACGCCATCGTTCTCGACCTCGGGCTGCCGCGCATGGACGGGCTTTCGGTGCTCAAGCGGTGGCGGGCCGAGGGGGTGACGGCGCCGGTGCTGATCCTGAGCGCGCGCGGCACCTGGATCGAGAGGGTGGAAGGGATCGACGCGGGCGCGGACGACTACCTGCCCAAGCCCTTCCGCATGGAGGAGCTGGTGGCACGAGTGCGGGCGCTGGTGCGCCGCGCGGCGGGGCGGGCCGCGCCGGTGGAGACGGCGGGGCCGCTGGCGCTGGATACGACGCGAATGACGGCGACGCTGCATGGTCGCCCCATGGCGCTGACGCCGCTGGAGTTCCGCTGCCTGGCCTACCTCGCGCTCCACCGCGACCGGCCGGTGCCGCCGACCGAGCTTCTGGAGCATCTGCACGGCGACGACGATTCGCGCGAGCAGAACGCGCTGGAGGCGCTTGTGGCACGGCTGCGGCGCAAGCTGGGGCCGGGCGTCATCGAGACGCGGCGGGGCTTCGGCTACATCCTGGCGGGCTCGTGAGGGCGGGATCGATCCGGCTTCGCCTGCTCGTCGCGGGCGTGGCGGGGATCGCGCTGGCGCTGCTGCTGGCGGCGGGGGGCCTCGCGCTGCTGTTCGACCGGCACGTGGAACGGGTGGCGGCGAGCGACCTGGGCGACCGGATCGAGCATCTCGCCTCGGCGGTGGAGGTGGGGCCGGGCGGGGCGCCGGTGCTGGCCGAGCCGCCGCGCGATCCGCTCTATCAACGGCCCTATTCGGGGCATTACTGGCAGATCGAGGCTCCGGGGGCGGAGCTGCGGTCGCGGTCGCTGTGGGATTACGTGCTGCCGCTGCCGGCGGAGGCGGGCGAAAGCTGGCAAGGCGGGGGGGCGGGACCGCTGGGTGAGCCGCTGCTGGTGCTGGTGCGGCGGATCGACGTGGCGGTGCCGGGGGGCGACCTGCCGCTCCGCATCGCCGCGGCCGTGGATCGGGCCGACCTCGACGCGGCGCGGGCGGGGTTCCTGGCGGACCTGGTGCCCTATCTCGCGCTCCTCGGGCTTGCCCTGGTCGGGACGCTGGCGGTGGCGGTGGGGATGGCGTTGCGGCCGCTCTCGGCCATCGGGCGGCGCGTGGCCGCGCTGAGCAAGGGCGAGGCGCGGCGGATCGGGGCCGACCTGCCGACCGAGGTGCGGCCGCTCGCCACCGAGATCGATGCCCTGCTGGCGGCGCGCGAGGCCGAGGCCGAGCGGGCGCGGCTGCGCGCGGGGGACCTCGCGCACGGGCTCAAGACGCCGCTCCAGGCGCTGATGGGCGAGGCCGCGCGCCTGCGGGCGGGCGGGCCGACTGGGGCGGCCGACGGCATCGAGGAGATCGCGCGGGCGATGCGCGCCCATGTGGACCGGGAGCTGGCGCGCGCGCGGCTGGCGGCCGAGCCGGGCGCGGCGTCCTGCGATGCCTGGGAGGTGGCCGAGGCGGTGGCCGGGGTGCTGCGCCGCACGCCCGAGGGGGCCAGCCTGCGGATCGAGGTGGAGGGGGACCGGGGCGCGCGGGTCCGGCTGGACCGCGCCGACCTCGCCGAGGCGCTGGGGGCGCTGGCCGAGAACGCCGTGCGGCACGCGCGCGACCGGGTCGCCATCGTCTGCGCCCGCACGGCCGAGGGCGTGGCGCTGCGCGTCCGCGACGACGGGCCGGGCGCGGCCGAAGGGATGCTCGAATTCCTGCCCGGGCGGGGGCTGCGGCTGGACCAGCGGGACGGAGGCACGGGGCTGGGGCTCACCATCGCCTCCGACATCGCCTCGGCCGTCGGGGGCTCGCTGCGGTTGCGGAACCTGCGGCCGGGCTTCGAGGCCGAGCTGGTCCTGCCGGCCCCGCGCTGAACGGGGCGGATCGCGAAGGGCGTAAGGCGAGGACCTCTCCCCGCCGACCGGCCTAGTCGGCCGGAGCCCGCATCTCCCGGCCCTCGGCCACGGCCTGCCGGATGGCGCCGAGCTCGGGGTCGGAGACGAGGCCATACTCGGACAGCGGGCCGTCCGGCCCGGCCACGTCGTCGGACACGAAGAACTCGGCGAACTCCTTCAGGCCGGGGATGACGCCGACATGGGCCGTCTTGAGATAGAAGAACAGCGGGCGGGACACGGGATACTCGCCGCTCGCGATGCTCTCGACCGAAGGGGTCACGCCCGACATGGTGGCGACCTCCAGCCGGTCGGTGTTGTTCTCGTAGAAGGCCAGCCCGAAGACGCCGACGCCATCCGGGTTGGCCTGGAGCCGGGCCAGGGTCTCGTTGTAGTCGCCGTCGATGTCCACGGAGCGGCCGTCGGTCCGCAGCTCCAGGCAGGCCTCCTCGGCCGCGTCCTCGTTGCCGTCGTGGGCGGCCAGGAAGGCGTCGAGGGCGCCCGAGGCCTCGCAGCCCGCCAGGATCACCTTGTCCTCGAAGACCTCGCGGGTGCCGTGCTTGGTGCCGGGCAGGAAGGCCAGGATCTCCTGGTCGGGCAGCGCCGGGTCGATCTGCGACCAGCGGGCATGGGGGTTGCCCACGATCTGGTTGTCCATGGGCAGCCGGGCGGCCAGGGCTTTGAACCAGTGCTCGGGCGTGAAGGCGAAGGACGGCGCGTCCTCGGGCGTGGCGAAGACCAGGCCGTCATACCCGATGCGGACCTCGACGATCCCGGTCACGCCGTTGGCCTGGCACTCCTCCCACTCCCCCGGGCGCATGGGGCGCGAGGCGTTGGCGATGTCCACCTGGCCCTCGCCCACGCCGTCGCAGAAGCGCGACAGCCCCGCCCCGGTGCCGCCCCCCTCCACCACGGGGGTGCGGAACCCGGTGTCGTCCGCGAAGGCCTCCGCCACGATGGAGGCATAGGGCAGCACGGTCGAGGAGCCGGCCACCTGGATGTGCTTCCGCGCCAGGGCCGGCGAGGCGGCGAAGGCGAGCGCGAGGACCAGGATCGTGCGGGCGGCGTGGGACATGGAACCTCCTGGGCGATGCAATCGACAGGGCCACGAGGATGCACGGGAGCCCTCGGGCCTCGGCTCGGCTCTAGAGCGCCAAGGCCCCGGTGACAACGCACGAGGCCTTGCGACGAGGCGGCGCGGCCCCCATGGGAGCGATCCTCGGGCGACGGCCGAGGTCCGGGCCTCCGCTGCGCTCAGCCCGCCCCCAGCCCCCAGACCAGCGAGATGAGCGGCGTGCCGACGGCCACCACCAGCACCGACAGCGGCAGGCCGAGCCGCCAGTAGTCGCCGAACCGGTAGCCGCCAGGCCCCATGACCAGCGTGTTGCACTGGTGGCCGATGGGGGTGAGGAAGTCGCAGGCCGCCCCCACGGCCACCGCCATCAGGAAGGGGTCGGGGTTCAGGCCCAGCCGCCCCGCGAGGCTCGCGGCGACCGGCGCCATCACCAGCACGGTGGCGGCGTTGTTGAGGAAGGGCGTCACCGCCATCGCCAGCACGATCATTAGCCCCAGCGCGCCCAGGGGCGGCAGCAGCACCGCCACCCGCTCCAGTCCCGCCGCGATCAGGTCCGTGCCGCCGGTCGCCTGGATCGCGCCGCTGACCGGGATCAGCGCCGCCAGCAGCACGATCACCGACCACTCGATCGAGGCATAGGCCTCCTCCATCGTCATCACGCGCAGCAGCAGCACTGCCGCCGCCGCCCCGGCGAAGGCCACGGCGACCGGGACGACATGGGCCGCCACCAGCACCATCGCCGCGGCGAGGATGCCCAACGGCAGCCAGCTCCGCTTGCGGCGGCCCAGCGCCAGGTCGCGCTCGCTCAGCGGCAGGATGCGGAGCTCGCCCAGCGATTCGGCCAGCCGGGCGCGCGGGGCCTTGAGGATCAGCACGTCGCCCGCCTCGACGCGGAGCCGGCGCAGCCGCCGGCTCGGCGGCGCGCCGCGTCGGCTGACCGCGAGGAGGCCCAGCCCGTGCCGCCGGCCGAGCTGCGCCTCGGCCGGGGTCCGCCCCACCAGCGGCGACTCGGCCGTGACCACGCCCTCGACGACGGCGCTGTCCCCGTCCGTCCCATCCCCCTCCGTCGCGTCCCCGGCGGCCTCCTCCCCCGCGAGGCGCAGCCGCGCGCGGGCGACGACGCGCTCCAGGTCGTCGGGCTCGCCCGACAGCAGCAGCACGTCCTCGGCCTCCAGCACCCGGTCGGGGCGCGGCGCGTGGCGGCGGAACCGCTCGCGGATCACGGTGCCCACGCGCAGGCCGCCCTCGCCCAGCGCCTCCAGCTCGGCCACCGTGCGCCCCACGAAGGGGGAGCCGGCGGGGACCCGCGCCTCGGTCGCGTATTCCTCCAGCGTGAAGGCCGCGTCCATCGACCCGCCTGCCGCCCGCCGGTCGCCGGGCAGCAGCCGGTAGCCCACCGACAGGAACACGAGCCCCGCCGCCGCGATGGCAAGTCCCACGGGCGCGTAGTCGAACATCCCGAAGGGCTCGCCGGTCAGGTCCTCGCGGACCTTGGACACCAGGATGTTGGGCGAGGTCCCCACCAGCGTCACGATCCCGCCGATGAGCGATCCGAAGGCCATCGGCATCAGCAGGAAGGACAGCGGCGTTCCGGTGCGCCGCGACACCTGCGCCGCCACCGGCATCAGCATCGCCAGCGCGCCGACGTTCTTGGTCGCCATCGACAGGACCGTCACCGCCCCCGCGAGGGCCGGCACCTGCGCCTGCGGCCCCCGCAACCGCCGCAGGAGCGGCCGCATGGCCGTCTCGACCGCGCCCGACCGCGCCACCGCGCCCGACACGAGCAGCGCCGTCGCCACGATCACCACCACGTCGTCGCCAAAGCCCGAGAAGGCCTCCTCGGCCGGGATGATGCCCAGCGCCACCCCCGCGAGCAGCGCCAGCACGGCCACGAGGTCATAGGGCAGCCGCCCCCATACGAAGAGGCCGATGGTCACGGCCATCAGCCCGAAGGCGAGCGCTTGGTCCAGGGTCACGGGCGGGCCTCTCCAGGTGGCGCGGCGGCGGCGCGGCGCTCTGGAACCGGGCGGGGGTCGGCCTGGTTCCCTCCGCCCGGCGCGCATCCGGGGCGGGCCATCGGATTCGGGACGGAACAGGGAGCAGGCGCCAATGGCAGGGTTCGATCTGGTCGGCCGCCTCCTTGGCCGGATGCGCGACCGCGACGGCCGGGCGCGCGCTCTGGAGGCGCCCGCCCGCGAGATGTCCGCGCCCGGCCCGACCCCGCGCCCAGGCCCCCGCCCGCCACCCGGCTCCGAGCGGATGCTGCGCGAGGCGGTCGCGACCAAGCTCCTCGACGGCTGGCTGTCGAACCGCAACCAGACGCTCGTGCCCCACGTCCTGAACTTCGCGGTCCTGCCGCCCGAACGGGCCGGGCTCCTCGTGGCGGTCATGGCCGCCGCCGCGCAGGCTGACGGGCAGGTGAGCGCCGAGGAGGCGCGGCGGATGCCCCTCGCGCTCCGGCGGCTCGGGGCGGGGGAGGGCGTGGTCGCGGGGCTCCAGCCAGCGCTGGACGCGCCCCCGCCGCTGCCGGCCCTCCTGGCGCAAGTGCAGGAGGAGGGGCTCGCCCCCCATGCCTACGCGGCGGCTCTCCTGGCCCTCGACCGGCGCGGCCGCTCGAACCGGGCCTTCCTGCGCTACCTCGCCGCGCGCCTGGGCCTCGCCCCCGAGGTGGCGGGCGGGCTGGAGCGGCGCTACCGGGGCTGAGGCCCCCCCGTCGCCCCGTCGCCCCGTCTGATCCCGCCTCAGTCCGGGGCCGCCGTCATCGCCCGGAGCGCGTCCTGGAGGGGGCCGCTCTCGACCAGCAGGTGCCGTGCGAGGTCGCCCAGCGTGATCCAGCCCACGACGCGGCCCCCGCCGTCGCGCACCGCCAGCCGGCGGACGTGGTGCGCCGCCATCAGGTCCATCGCCGCCTGGAGCGCGTCGTCCTCGGCGCAGCCCAGGACCGGGGCCGAGGCGATGTCGCGCACGCGGGTCGCGGCGGGGCCCAGCCCCGGCGCGACGAGGCGATACAGGATGTCGCGGTCGGTGACGACGCCCTCCAGCGCCTCGGCCGATCCGACGGGCAGCGCGCCCACGTCCAGCTCGCCCATCAGCTCGGCCGCCTCGGACACGGGGGCGTCGCCGTCGATGAACTCGACGTGCCGCGTCATGATCTCGCCCACCCTCATGGCGCGTCCCCCAGGGCGGCGTCGATCTGGCCAAGCAGCCGCGAGAAGTCCACGGGCTTGGGGTGGTAGTCGTCGCAGCCCGCCGCCAGCGCCGTCTCGCGGTCCCCCGCGAGGGCGTGGGCGGTCAGCGCGATGATGGGGATGCCGGCCGTCGCCGGGTCGGCCTTGAGCACGCGCGCCACCGTCCAGCCGTCCATCACCGGCAGGTTCATGTCGAGCAGGATCACCTCGGGCTCCCCGGCCCGCGCCGCCGCCACCCCGGCCTCGCCGTCATGGGCCAGCGCGACCTCGTGCCCGCGCCGCTGGAGCCGGCGCGACAGGAAGTCCCAGATCTCCTCGGTGTCCTCCACCAGCAGCAGCCTAGCCATGAGCCGTCCCCTCCTTCGCGCCCCCGTCCGCGGAGGCCTCGCCGTTCCCGAGCCCGCCCGCGCCCCGCTCCGCCGCGACGCGCCGCAGCTCGGCCAGCAGCTCCTCCGCGCCGTCCTCGCCCGTCGGGATGACGGGCGTGGCCCCGTCGCCCAGGGGCGCGCGCGCCTCCGGGGGCAGGGCCCCCTCGGCCAGCGCGATCACCGGGATCGTCCGCCAGGCGGGGTCGCGCCGCAGGTCCCGCAGCAGCGCGAGCCCGCCGCCCGCCGGCAGGCCGAGGTTCACCAGCACGAGGTCCGGCCGCCGCTCGGCCAGCCGCTCGCGCGCGGCCTCCGCGTGGGGCGCGGCCACCACGTCCCAGCCCTCGCCGGCCAGCAGCCCGGCCAGCCCCTCGCGCGAGGCGTCGTCCTCCTCGGCCACGAGCGCGAGCCCCGGATCGGGGCCCGCACCGGGGTCCGGATCGGCAGCGCCGCCGGCCGGACCGCGGTGCCGCTCCACCGCGTCGCGCAGCCGCTGCCAGTCGACCGGCTTGGTGAGATGGTCGGCCGCGCCAAGCGAATAGGCCAGCCCCTTGTCGCGGATCATGCTGACCATGATGACCGGCACCTCGGCGAGGGCGGGCTCGGCCTTCAGCGCCGACAGCACCGCCCAGCCGTCCATGCGCGGCATCATCACGTCGAGGAGGATGGCCGAGGGCGGCGACCGCCGCGCGGCGGCGAGGCCCGCCTCGCCGTCCGGGGCCGCCTCCACCGCCACGCCGTTGCGGCCCAGGAAGCGCGTCAGCAGGTCGCGCATGTGCGGGTCGTCGTCGATCACCAGCACCCGCCCGGCCTCGGCGGGCTCCCCCTCGGGCGGCGCGGCCCCGCCCGCCGCCCGCCCGGCGTCGTCGGGCAGCGCCAGCGTGAAGGTCGTCCCCACCCCCTCGACGCTCTCGACGGCGATGTCCCCGCCCAGCATCCCGGCGAAGGCGCGGGTCAGCGCCAGCCCCAGCCCCGTGCCGCCGAAGCGCCGCGTCGTGGACACGTCCGCCTGCGCGAAGCGCTGGAACAGCCGGCCGACCTGCTCGGGCGTCATGCCGATGCCGGTGTCCGCCACGCGGAACACCAGCCGCCCGCCCCCGACCTGACCGCCCGCGCGCCGCGCCTCCAGAGTCACCCGCCCGCCCTCGGTGAACTTGGCGGCGTTGGACAGCAGGTTGAACAGGCATTGCCGCAGCTTCACCGCATCCGACCGCATCGCGCCCAGGTCGGGCGCCAGCTCGGCCGCGAAGGCGTTGCCCTTGCGCTCCATCAGGCCCCGCACGGTCTCGCAGACCTCGCGCACCAGCGGCGCGACCTCGAAGGACTCGACCTCGACCTCCATCCGGCCCGCCTCGATCTTCGACAGGTCGAGCACGCCGTTGATGAGCGACAGCAGGTGCCGCGCGCTGCCCTCGATCCGGGCGAGGTCCGCGCCGATGGCCGCGCCCGCCGCGCCCAGGTCCCCGGCCTCCTCGGCCAGCAGCTCGGCATAGCCGATGATGGCCGACAGCGGCGTCCGCAACTCGTGGCTCATGTTGGCGATGAACTGGCTCTTGGCGAGGTTGGCCTCCTCCGCCGCCACCTTGGCCGCCGCGAGGTCCTCCTCGTGGCGCTTGCGCTCGGTCACGTCCCAGACGATGCCCAGGGCGTGGAGCCCCCGGCTCAGGGGCCGCCGCTCCACCGCCCCCCGCGCCACCGCCCAGCGCACCTCGCCCGCGCCGGCCACGACGCGGAACTCGATGTCGAGCTCGCCCAGGCCGTCCCGCGCCGCGTCGAAGGCCGCCTCCACGGCGGGGGCGTCGTCGGGGTGGAGTCGCGCGAAGAACGCCTCCGCCGGGATGTCCCCCTCGCCGGCGGGCAGGCCGAAGATCGCCCGCAGCCCCTCGTCGGCCTCCAGCGTGCCGGCGTCGATGTCCCAGGACCACGACCCGATCCGCGCGACCTGCAACGCAAAGCGCAGCCGCCGCTCGGCTGCGACGGCGCGGATCTCGGCCCGGCGCTGCTCGGTGATGTCGGTGTTGCTGCCGAACCAGCGCCCGACCTGCCCGTCCTCGTCCAGGATGGGCACCGCCCGCGACAGGAACCAGCGGTAGCGCCCGTCCCGGCCCCGCAGCGGGAAGGTGTCCTCCCAGACCTCGCCCGATTCGATGGCCTCGCGGTAGCCCTCCTCGACGCGGCCGAGGTGGCCGGGATGCACGAGGTCGCGCCAGCCCCCGTCGGCCATCCGCTCGGGCGCGAGGCCGGCGTAGTCGTGCCAGCGCCGGTTGAACCAGGCCGGGACGCCGTCCGGGTCGGCGGTCCAGGTCATCTGCGGGATGCCCTCGGCCAGGGCGCGGAACTCCTCCTCGCGCTCGCGCAGCGACTCCTCGGCGCGCTTGCGGCGGAGATACTGGCCGATCTGCTGGCCCAGCGCGGCCGCGCCGTCGAGGAGGCCGTCGTCGAGCTCCAGCCGCGCGGGCGCCCAGAGCTCGATCGCCCCCAGCACGCGCCGCCCGATCCGCACGGGGATCGCCAGGGCGAAGCCCAGCCCCGCCGCCCGCGCCGCCTCGGCGCGCGCGTCGCCCCCCTCCGCCCCGAGATCCACATGGACCAGCTCGTCCGCCTCCCAGGCCCGGCCCGGCAGGCCCTCCCCGCGTCCCAGCGTCAGCGCCAGCGTCCGCTCGATCAGCCCGTCCGCCTCCAGGCCCGGCGCGACCCAGCTCGCGCGGGGGTGGAGCCGCTTCTCCCGATGGCTCAGGTCCCACAGGACGGCCGCGCGGCCGCCCAGCCCCTCGGCCACCGCCGCCAGCAGCCGGGGCAGAACCTCGTCGAGCCCCGCCGTCCCCGCCAGCAGCCGGCTCACGGTGAGCTGGAGCGCGAGCCGGTCGCGCGCCGCGCCGCCCGCGCCCGGCAGGATGGTCACGACGCTGCCCGTCACCCGCCCATCGCGCAGCAGGGGCCAGGCGGCGTAGTCGGCCACCAGCGAGCCGCCGTCCTTGCGCCAGAGCACCTCGCCCGCCAGCCGCACCGGCCGCCCCGCCTGCCGCGCCGCCAGCAGCGGGCAGGCCGACTGGGGATACCGCGAGCCGTCCGGGTGGCTGTGGTGGATCAGGTCGTGCATGTTGCGCCCGATCACCTCCGAGGCCTCGTAGCCCAGCATCGCCAGCGCCGCCGGGTTGGCATAGGTGCAGCGCCCCTCCTCGTCGATCCGATAGAGCCCGAGGCCCAGGGCGTCGAGGCTCGGCCGGTCGTCCGGGTCCAGGGCGGCGGAAGGGGCGACGGCGGTCTCCAAGGGCGGCGTCTCGCAGGCAGGGGGCCCGCCCGCGACGATGCGGGACGGCCAGCGCGGTAAGGCCAGGCGTGAACGCCCCCGAACGCCGGCCGTTCCGGCCCCGGGCGGCCCGCGCCCCCACGGAAGGCGGCCCCGCCTCGGCCCTTCCCGCCTCAGCCCTGCCGGCCCATCCAGATCCCGGCCAGCGCCGTCGCCGCGACCAGCGCCAGGAACGCGTTGACCCCGATCAGCACCCAGCCGGGCAGGCGGTCGATGTCGGGGGCCTCGGGCTCCACGCGGAACAGGTGCCGCCACACCCCGGCGACGAAGCAGAAGATCGCGAACAGCATCAGCACCGTGGCCTGCGCCATCGCCATCCAGCCCGGCACCAGCCCGTCGAGCAGCGCCCGCGCCCCGATCCCCCCGGCCAGGCCCACCATCCCCGTCCGCACCCAGGCGGCGTAGGTCCGCTCGGCGGCCAGGACGGTGCGGTCCCCGGCCAGCTCCGTCCGCCGCTCGGCGCTGTCCTTGGTGACGACGGCGGCGTGGGCGGTCGTCCTGGCCGCCTCGGCCGAGGTCTCGGCGGCGGTGGCCGTGCGCGCCGCCGCCTGCGTCGTCCGCTGCGCCGCCGTCCCGGCGTGCTGCGCCGCCGTCGCGGCGTCCTCGGCGACGGCCTGCGTCCGCTCCGCCGTGTCCCGGACCGCCGCCGCCGCGCTCTCGACCTTCCGCTCGTCCATGCCGCCCCCGTCCATGCCACCCCCGTCGGTGCCAGCCCGGATCGGCCCCGTCCCGCCCCCGCCCGCGCGACGCGGGCCGTCCGGTCCGCAACCGCCAGGCGGGGTGCGGGTTCCTCCCTCCACGGGCCCCGCCACCCCCCGCCGCTTCACGCAACGTCGCTTTGTTGGGCGGTTTCCCTCCGGCTCGGCAGGACTATGCTCGGAATCAGAGGATTTTGTGGCGATTCGGCCCAAGTTACGGCTTGAAGATCGCCGCGGGCTCCCCCATGTGCAGCCTGCCCGTGGACGGCGCGACCCGCCGTCCTCGATGTGCTGCCGATGGTCCGGGGCGGCATGATCGGAAGCGCGTCTTCGTGGCACCCCGGGCCCGAGATGAACGCTAGGCCGAACACCAGACCGAGATGCTCCCATGATGCCGACCAGCGTAAGCGATCCCCGTCCCGCCTCCCGCCTCGCGCGGGACATCCCCCAAGCCCCCCTCGACATGCCCGAGGCGCCACAGGTCGATGGCGGCGTCCGCCCCCTGATGATGGTGGGCGTCGCCGTCGCCGCCCTCGTCGGCGGCCTCGCCATCGGCGGCGAGGCCTACAGCCGCGCCAGCGCCGCCGACAGCTTCGCCCGCAACCAGGCCATGCTGGAGCGGCAGGGCTGCGCCGTCCGCGCCCTCCTCCTCGGCGAGGGTGGCGGCGCCGACGGCTCGGTGTGCGAGCGCGTGGCGATCCTGGCCGACGACGCCGCCGCGGACAGCGGCCGCAGCTAGGCCCACCTTTCCGGGAACCATCCCGTCGCGGCCGCCCCGCGCGCCGCGCCGGGCGACCTCGCGCGTCGCCCGCCCGACCCGTTCCAGGCACGCCCCGCCCAATCCTTGGGCATCCCGCCTTCTTTCCGCACCGTTCCGCGCGAAACCCGCCAGCGTCGCGCAAAAGCCCGCAGGTTCCTCAGCGTCGCCCTTTTCGCGCCGCATGGGGTCCGTAGATCGAAGAGGCAACGCGGCGGGCCACCTCCTCCCGGCTCGGCCGCAGACTGGATCGGAACGGCGGCCCTTTTCTCCTCCCTTGGGACGCTGCTGCCGACGCGGGCGGCTTCCGGCCTCGCCGGGGCCGCCCCTTTTTCTCCTCACGCCGCCAGCGGCCAGGCCACCCCGTCCGCATCGAAGACGTGGGCGCGGCCCACATCGACCCGCACCCCCACGGCCATCCCCGGATCGGCCCGCAGGCCGGGGTCCGCCTCCACCACCAGCGGCCCCGCCGGCGTCTCGACATGGACGTAGGCCGTGTTCCCGAGGTTCTCGACCACCGACACCCGCCCGTCGAGGTCCCCCGTCCCCGGATCGGCCAGCCGCAGGTGCTCGGGCCGGATGCCGACCTCGCTGGTCCCCCCCGCGCCCCGCAGCGCCCGCATCGGCAGCGCCAGCCGCCCGCCGCCCGGCAGCTCGGCCACCAGCCCGGCCCCCTCGCGCGTCACCCGCGCGGGCAGGAAGTTCATCCCCGGACTGCCGATGAACCCCGCGACGAAGCGGTTCGCCGGCGCGTTGTAGAGGTCGAGCGGCGAGCCCACCTGCGCGATCCGCCCCCGGTCCAGCACCACGATGCGGTCGGCCAGCGTCATCGCCTCCACCTGGTCGTGGGTGACGTAGATCATCGTCGTCCCCAGCTCCTGGTGCAGCTTCGCCAGCTCCAGCCGCATCTGCACCCGCAGCAGCGCGTCGAGGTTCGACAGGGGCTCGTCGAACAGGAACACCTCCGGGTCGCGCACCAGCGCCCGTCCGATGGCGACCCGCTGCCGCTGCCCGCCCGACAGCTCGGCCGGCCGGCGGCCCATCAGCGGCTCCAGTTGCAGCATCCTCGCCACCCGCGCCGCCTGGGCCTTCTGCTCGGCCTTGGGCGCGCGGGCCAGCGACAGGCTGAAGCAGATGTTCTGCTCCACCGTCAGGTGCGGATAAAGCGCGTAGCTCTGGAACACCATCGCCACCCCCCGCTCGGCCGGCGCGGCCCCCGTCACGTCCCGCCCGCCGATGACGACCTGCCCGCCGCTCGCCTGCTCCAGCCCCGCCACGATCCGCAGCAGCGTGGACTTGCCGCAGCCCGACGGCCCCAGCAGCGCCGTGAACGACCCATCGTTGATCGACAGGTCCAACCCCTTGATGACCTCGACCGCGCCGAAGCGCTTGGTGATGCCGCGAAGCTCGACGGAGGACATGGACAGCTTATCCCTTGATGCCGGCGGTGAGCATGATCGCCTGCGTCACCCGCCGCTGGAACACGAGGTAGACGAGAGCCACCGGCAGCGCGGCCAGAAGGGCCGCCGCCATGAGGCGCGCGTAGCGGACGCCGAAGGCGTCGTTGACCTGGGTGATGCCGACGCTGATGTTCATCATGTCCTCGCTGGTCACCGCGAGGAACGGCCACAAAAAGGTGTTCCAGGCCCCGATGAAGGTGATGATCGCCAGCGCCGTCGTGATCCCCCAGTTCATCGGCAGATACAGCCGGAACAGAAGTTGCAGCTCGGTCGCGCCGTCCATGACCGCCGCCTCGCGAAAGTCGCGCGGCACGCTGTCGAAGAACTGCTTGTAGATGATGACCGTGACCGGCGCGATGAGCTGCGGCAGCACCACCCCCGCCCAGGAGTTGAGCAGCCCGAACTGCGCCATCAGCACGAAGTGGTTCACCAGCAGCGCCGGGATCGGCACCATGAACGACGCGAGGATCAGCCACCACAGCAGCCGCTTCCCCGGAAAGCGGAGCTGCGACAGCGCATAGCCCGCCGCCGCGCTCATGGCGACGACCAGCACCGTGACCGCCCCCGCCGTGACCACCGAATTGACGTACCACCGGCCGATCTGGCTGTTGAACAGCACGTAGGTATAGGCGTCGAGCGTCCATCTCTCGGGGATCAGGTGGACGCCGGGGCGCACCACGTCCTGCTCGACCTTCAGCGAGGTGACGATCCCCCAATACAGCGGGAAGGCCCAGGCCACCGCCGCCAGCACGATCAGCGCCGTCAGCGCGCCCCCGGCGACGTTCAGGCGGCGCAGGCGCGTCACGCGGGCCGCCTCCATGGGTATCGCGGTCATCGCTGCCCCCTCGCGCGCAGGAGTTGATACTGGAGCACCGACACGGCGACGATCAGCAGGAACAGCACCAGCGCCACCGTCGCCCCATAGCCGCCCTGGTTCTTCTGAAAGGCGGATCGGTAGATCAGCCCCACCATCGACAGCGTGGCGTCCGTCCGCCCCCCTTGGGCGAACAGGTAGATCTGGTCGAAGATCTTCAGTTGCAGGATGAGCTGGATCGTCGCCACCAGCACCGTGATCGGCCAGATCAGCGGCCAGGTGATCCGCCGGAACATCTGCCCCCGCGTCGCCCCGTCCAGCGCCGCCGCCTCGTAGATCTCCGCCGAGATGTTGCGCAGCCCGGCGATGAACAGCAGGACGTTGAACCCCACCAGCCACCAGACCGTCACCAGCGCCACGGTCGGGATGAACAGCGGGATCACCCGGAACACCGGCACGTTCTCGCCCATCAGCGCCGCGATGGGCACCTGAAGCAGCCCGAACTCCCCGTCCAGCAGCCAGCTCCAGATCCGGTAGACCACCGACACGGGCAGGATGTAGGGCAGGAAGAACGCCGCGAGCATAAGGCTCTGCGCCCAGCCCTTCAGCCGGTTCACCCCGAGAGCGATGGCGAGGCCCAGCAGCGTCGAGGGAATGACCGTGAGCAGCACGAAATACAGCGTGTTCCAGGTCGCCGTCCAGAACAGCCGGTCCTTCCACAATCTCTCGTAGTTCCCGAACCCCACCCAGTCCCCCGCCCCGATCAGCGGCGCCTTGGTGAAGGTGAGGGCCACGAGCTGCGCCGTGGGCCAGACGAACAGCACGGCATAGGTCAGCAGGAACGGCGCCAGCAGCGCCAGCGCGATCAGGGCTTCGGGGCGTCGGGTCCGCGTCATCGGGCGATCCTCACGGCGGAGGGGGAGGGGGCCGGCACCGCCGCCGGCCCCCGACAGGATCAGTAGGCCTGCCCCTGCAGGTCGTCGCGCATCCCTTCCATGGCCTCCTGGCCGGTCAGCTCGCCGTTCACGGCCGGCATCAGGAAGTTGCCCGCCGCGTCGTAGACGGGCGACCCCACCCCGGCGAGGGGCGAGCGCGGGTCGAACGCCGCCGTCTCGGCCAGCGACGAATAGGTGGCGTTCGGCTGCATGGCCCGGAACTCGTCGGTGTCGCGCGCCGGGTTGTAGGCGGGCAGGTGCCCCGCCGTCCCCCAGAACGTCGAATTCTTCGCCATCCAGCCGATCACCTGCATGACCGCCGCCCGCCGCTCGGGCGTCATCTCGTTCCCCTGGTTGTTGGGGATCGCGAAGGCGTGGCTGTCCGCCCAGGTCGCCGGCTGGTCGAAGAACACCGGGAGCTGCACCGCCCCCCACTCGAACAGCTCGCCCTTGGCGTGGAGGTCCGTCATCGTCGGCACCTCCCACACCCCGTTGATGTGCAGCGCCGCCTCGCCGCCGGTGAAGCGCGCGATGGAGGCCGCGTATTCGATGTTGGGCGGCGCGTAGCCCTCCGACACCCAGGACGCCATCAGGTCCGTCGCCGCCACCGCCTTGTCGAGGTTGTCGCCCGACAGGAACTCGCCGTTCTCGTCGAGGAACTGCCCGCCCTGCTGGTTCAGCAGCGAATAGAAGATCCGCCAGGTCGAATCGCCCGTGGAGTCATGGATCGACAAGGGCTGGTCGAGCCCGCCCTCCTTCAGCTTGTCCAGGGCCGCCTTGAACTCCTCGGCCCCGTCCAGCCCCATGGGCAGCCCGTTCGCGTCCAGAAGACCCGCCGCCTCCAGCCGCTCCTTGTTGTAGTAAAGGACGACCGAATGGATATCGAACGGCACGGCATACATCTGCCCGTCCACCGTCGCCGCGTCCACGTTGGCCTGCTGGAAGTCCGTGGGCGCGAGGCCCGCCGCCGTCATGTCCGCCTCGGTCAGCGGCGACAGCGTCCCCGTCTCCACGCCCAGCGGCAGGCGCGACAGGTGATAGGTCATCACGTCCGGCCCCTCGCCCACGGCGGCCGAGGTCTGGACCTTGGTGTAGAACGGCGTCCCCCATTCGAGCGTCGTCGCCTCGATCTGGATCTCGCCCTCGTGCTCCGTGTTGAACTGGTCGATGAGCTGCTTCATCCGCGCGCCGTCGCCGCCGCTCAGGAAGTCCCACCACTGGACGACCTCCTGCGCCTGCGCGGCGCTGACACTGAACGCCGACGACAGAAGCGCCGCCCAAAAGGCTCTCTTCATTCCATCCTCCCTCGGGCTCTCCCGGCCCCTCGCGCCGATCCGGCCTGACCCGCCCCCTGGCGCGAAAAGGGGCGGCCCTGTCCCCGTGCCGCGCGTCCCATGGCGCCAAGGGGCCTCCTCGCCCCCGCGCCGCGCCGCGCCGCAACCGGATGTCCGAAGGGTAGGGACAGCCCCGCCCTTCTGTCAACTGCCTGCTGGATATGTATCATCATCCTTGATAGACACGGGGCAGGGAGCAGGTCGGGGGGCACGGGTGCGCCGGGGGGAACAGGCATGAGCCACGAGGTCCTGCTCGTGGACCCGGAGGAGGGCGGCGCGGTCCTGCGGGCGCTCGCCTCGCCGGTGCGCGTCCGCGTGCTCAAGCTCCTGCGGCGCGGCCCCCTCAACGTCAACGACATCGCCGCCGCGCTGGATCTCCCGCAGTCCAGCGTCTCGACCAACGTGCAGGTGCTGGAGGAGGCGGGCCTCATCCGCACCGAATCGCAGCGCGCCCGCAAGGGCAGCCAGAAGCTCTGCCGCAGCCTCTTCGACGAGGTGCTCGTCACCTTCAAGGACGCCGCCCCCGCCCTCGACGACCGCGTGATCGAGACGGCGATGCCCCTCGGCCTCTACACCCGCTGCGAGGTCAGCGCCCCCTGCGGCCTGTGCACCCGCGACGGCATCGTGGGCCTTCTCGACGTGCCCGACAGCTTCCTCGACCCCGGCCGCATGGGCGCGGGCCTGATCTGGTTCACGCGCGGCTACGTCGAATACCAGTTCCCCAACAACGCCAAGCTGCGCGGCGACGAGGTGGCGGGCCTCGAAATCTCCATGGAGCTCTCCTCCGAGGTCCCCGGCACCGCCGCCGACTGGCCCTCCGACATCACCGTGTCGGTCAACGGCGTGGATGTCGCCACCTGGACCTCGCCCGCCGACTTCGGCGACCGGCGGGGCGTCCACACCCCCGAATGGTGGAAGCTCAAGGGCAGCCAGTATGGCCTTCTCAAGACCTTCCGCGTCACGCCCGACGGCTCCTTCGTGGACGGGATGCGCGCCTCGGCCACCACGGTCGCCGACCTCCGCCTCGCCGACCACCGCTCCATCCGCCTGACCATCGCCGTGCGCGAGGACGCTCGCCACCCCGGCGGCGTCAACATCTTCGGGCGGGGCTTCGGCAACTACGACCAGGACATCGTCCTGCGCCTCCTCCGCGCCGGCTGACCCCGATTCGCGCTTGACGCGACCGGGGACGAACCTGATACGTATCGACCAAACGGATATGAACGGCCCCAGGCCGGCGGGAGGAGAGACAATGGAAGCGAGGGTCACGGCCCATCGGGACTACGCGGTCGCGCGCATCGACGACCGGCTCTATTCGGGGTTCCTCGAACACCTCGGCCGCGCCATCTACACGGGCATCCACGAGCCCGGCCACCCCACCGCCGACGCGCAGGGCTTCCGCCGCGACGTGGCCGACCTCGTGCGCGCCCTGCGGATGCCGTACGTCCGCTACCCCGGCGGCAACTTCGTCTCCGCCTACAACTGGGAGGACGGCATCGGCCCGCGCGACCAGCGCCCGACCCGCCTCGACCTCGCCTGGCACACCTCCGAATCCAACCAGGTCGGCATCCACGAGTTCATGGACTGGTGCGACCTCGTGGGCACCAAGCCCATGCTCGCCCTCAACCTCGGCTCGCGCGGCTTGGACGAGGCGCGCAACTTCGTCGAATACGTCAACGGCCCGACCGGCGCCTATTGGGGCGACCTGCGCCGCAGGAACGGCCGGGCCGAGCCCTGGGACTGCCGCCTCTGGTGCCTGGGCAACGAGATGGACGGCCCCTGGCAGATCGGCCAGAAGACCTCGACCGAATACGGCCGCCTCGCCTCCGAGGTCGGCAAGGCCCTGCGCGCCTTCGACAAGGGCCTCGAACTCGTCGTCTGCGGCTCCTCCAACCCCAAGATGCCCACCTACCCCGAATGGGAGCGCGTGGTGCTCGAACACACCTACGAGACGGTCGATTACCTCTCGCTCCATATGTATTCGCAGAACAAGGCCCGGAACACGGCCGGATACCTCGCGCTCAGCGAGACGCTGGACCGCTACATCGGCACCATCCAGTCCGTCATCAACGTCGTGAAGGCGAACAAGCGCTCCAAGCACGACGTCCACATCTGCTTCGACGAATGGAACGTCTGGTATCACAGCCACGAACAGGACCAGGCCATCCTCAAGGGGATGCACGGCTGGCCCCACGCGCCGCGCCTGCTGGAGGACATCTACAACTTCGAGGACGTGCTTCAGGTCGGCCTGACGCTCAACGCCTTCATCCGCCGCTCGGACGTGGTGCGGATCGCCTGCATCGCCCAGATCGTCAACGTCATCGCCCCCATCATGACGGAACCGGGCGGCCCGGCATGGCGGCAGACGACCTACTGGCCCTTCCTGCTGGCCTCCCTCTACGGGCGCGGCACGGCGCTGCAACTGGCGGTGCGCGTGCCGACCTACGACTGCGACGTGGCCGACGACGTGCCCTATCTCGACATCGCGGGCGTCCATGACGAGGACGCGCGCACCGTCACCTTCTTCGCCGTCAACCGCCACCCGACCGACCAGTTGTCCACCGCGATCTCGCTCCAGGGCTTCGGCCCGGCGCGCGTCATCGACCATCAGGTGATGACCCACCCGGACCTGCGCGCCGTCAACGCCATCGACGCCCCCGACCGCATCGCTCCCCGCCCCGGCCCCGGCGCGGGGCTGGAGGACGGCACGCTCCACCTCGCCCTGCCGCCCCATTCCTGGTCCATGCTGCGGGTCGCGGTGGGCGGCGCCTGACGACCGGACCCCGTAGGGCGGGCTTCAGCCCGCCAAGCGCCCCCGGCCACCGGAACATGGCGGGGTGAACCCCGCCCTACGACCCCCCCACCCGCCGGGGGGTGTTGCGCGGGGGTGTTGCGCGAAGTGGGTGCTGAGCGCTCGTTACTCTCGGAGACCGTTAACATCCGTCCGGCATGATGCTCGCATGAACCCGAGTCATGCCCATGAAAGGAGTGCCGCCGATGACGACCGAAACGACCACCGACACCGCCGCCCGCGCCCGGCTCTCCCTGGATGGGATCTGGGAGTTCCGCCACGACTCCGACCAGCGCTGGCGCGAGGCGTGGGTGCCCGGCGTCTGGCAGCAGTTCCCCGACCTGGCCTGGGCCTTCGGGACCGGCCTCTACCGCCGCCGCTTCACGGTCCCCGCCGACTGGCAAGGCCGCGAACTCGCCCTCCACTTCGGCGCGGTGAGCGAACTCGCCATCGTCCGCGTCAACGGTCAGGAGATCGCCCGCCACGAAGGCGGCTACCTCCCCTTCGAGGCGGTGATCCCCGCCGACCTCCTCACCGGCGACGACCTGCTGGAGGTCGAGGCCACCCTCCCCGACGCCCACCGCAACGCCGAGGCCCACGACTTCGCCGAGATCCCCCACGGCAAGCAGAGCTGGTATGGCCCCCAGGGCGGCATCTGGCAGTCCGTCACGCTCGAAGCCCGCCACCCGACCCACATCGCCGCGATCCGCCTCGACCCCCATTGGCCCGAGGGGCGCCTCGCGCTGCGCCTGTCGCTCTCGCGCCCCCTTCACGGCGCGGTCGCGCTCGAAGTCCTCGACCCCGCCGGCGCCACCGTCCACACCGAGACGCTGCACATCGCGGCCGACCACCTTTCCCACGCCGTCACCCTGACCGACGTGGCCCCGTGGTCCCCCGATCACCCGGCCCTCTACACCTTCCGCGCCACCCTGCGCGACGAAGGCGGCCACGACATCGACCGCCGCGAGGACACGTTCGGCTTCCGCCACATCGAGACCCGCGACGGCGCGATCCACCTCAACGGCCAGCCGCTCTACCTGCGCGGCGCGCTCGATCAGGACTACTACCCCGACGGCTTCGGCACGCCGCCGTCCTTGGAGATGCTGGAAGACCAGGCCCGCAAGGCCAAGGCCCTCGGCCTCAACTGCCTGCGCGTCCACATCAAGATTCCCGACCCCCGCTACTACGACGTCGCCGACCGCCTCGGCCTGCTCGTCTGGTCCGAGATCCCCAACATCGAGAGCTTCACCCCCGCTTCCGCCGCCCGCCTGCGCGCGACGATGGAAGGCATCCTGCTGCGCGACCGCAACCACCCGTCCATCGTCATCTGGACCCTCATCAACGAGGACTGGGGCACCCGCCTGCGCGAGGTCGCCGACCAGCGCCGCTGGATCGTGGAGATGTTCGACTGGCTCAAGGCCGAGGACCCCCTCCGCCTCGTCGTGGACAACTCCGCCTGCTTCCCCAACGCCCACGTCAAGACCGACCTCAACGACTACCACTACTACCGCACCGCGCTCGACCGCCGCGAGGAGTGGGAGGCCCTGAACCGCGAATTCGCGGCCAACGCCGACTGGACCTTCATCCCCAGCCCCGAGACCCAGCGCACCGGCGACGAACCCCTGATCCTGTCCGAGTTCGGCGTCTGGGGCCTCCCCGACCCGGCAAAACTTCGGGACGAGGACGACCGCGACCCCTGGTGGATGCCTTACGGCGCGACCTGGGCTCTCGGCGTCGCGCTCCCCACGGGGATCGAGCAGCGCTTCCACGAGATCGGCCTCGAACAGGTGTTCGGCGGCTTCACGCAGTTCATCGAAGCCGCCCAGTGGCACCAGTTCACCAGCCTCAAGTGGGAGATCGAGGACATCCGCGCCCACGCCCCCATCACCGGCTACGTCATCACCGAGCTGACGGACGTGCACTGGGAAGGCAACGGCCTGATGGACATGGCCCGCAACCCCCGCGTCTTCGCCCAGGCCCTCGCCCCGGTGAACACGGACCTCGTGATCGCCCCCGGCCTCGCCCACCACGCCGCCCGCGCCGGCCAGCCGATCCATGCGGCCACCCGCGTCGCGACCGGCGGCGCCACCCTGCCCGAAGGCGCGCGGCTCGAATGGCATCTGGAAGGCGAGGGCGGCTCCGTCCCCCTCGGCCCCCAAACCCCCATGACGGTCGCCGACACCCCCCTGCCGCTCCGCGCCCCCTCGGGCGACGGCCCCCGCATGGCGACGCTCGACCTCGCCCTCCGCACCGCCGACGGCCGCCTCCTGGCCGAGACGCGCGAAAGCATCGCCCTCCACCCCGATCGTCCCTCGCCCGAGCGCCGCATCGCCTTCCGCACCGACCGCCCCCTGATCGGAGAGCGCCTGCTGGTCCTCGGCCACCGCGAGGTCGAGGCCGAGGACGCCGCCCTTTTCGTGACCGACGTGCTCGACGGCCCGCGCGTCGAGGCGATCCACGCCGGCGCCCACTACCTCCTGCTGCCCGAGCCCGGCCAGCGCCGCCTCCGCGACGACACCGCCCCCCGCGACGGGCCGATGACGCTCCAGATCGAGGACGCGCCCGGCGGGATGCGGTCCGAGCCCTATTTCAGCTTCCCCGGCTACGGCCTGCACAACCGCCACGGCACCATCTGGCGCGGCGACTGGGTGGGCAACTTCCCGTGGCTGCGCCGCGACGGCGCCTTCGCGCACCTGCCCGGCGGGCCGATGCTCGACCTCGCCTTCGCCCGCGTCATCCCGCACCAGGTCCTGTCGCACCTGCGCTCCTGGGAGTTCCGGGGCCGCGTCCATTCGGGCACCGTGGTCGGCTGGGTCCACCGCCCCGCCGCCTTCATCGTGGAAAAGCGGCTCGGGCGCGGCAAGCTGACCATCTGCACCTTCCGCCTCCTGCGCGACCCCTTCGACGCCGACCCGACCGCGACCGCGCTCTGGGACGGGCTCCTCGACCTCGCGACGCGGGACTGACCGCGATGCTACTCCACGACCCGCAGCGCCGTGCCCGGCCGCCCCTTGCACTCCGCGCCCAGCAGCGCGGCCAGCCGCGTGGCGAGGTCCGCCTGCCGGAAGGGCTTGGCCAACCGCGCCACGTCCTCGGGCACGTCCACCCCGGCGTTGGCGTAGCCGGTGACAAGCAGCACCGGCAGGGCATATCCGCCCTGCCGCAGCTCCCGGATCAGCGCCGCCCCGGACATCCCCGGCATGAGGTAGTCGGTCACGACCGCCTCGACCCCCGGATGGGACCGCAGCAGCGCCAGCGCCCGCAGGCCCGAGCTGGCCTCGACCACGCCATAACCCAGGTCGCGCAGCATGTCGGCCGTCGCCTCGCGGACCAGCTGCTCGTCATCGACGAGAAGGATCGTGGCCCCCGGCCGCACCGGCATGGCCTGGGCCTCGGGGCCGCTTGCGCCCGCCTCCTCGCGATCGGTCGCCGGAAGCCAGAGCTCGACGCTCGTGCCGCGCCCCGGCTCGCTGGCCAGATGCAGCGTGCCCCCCGACTGGGCGGCCAGCCCATGCACCATGGACAGCCCGAGCCCGGTGCCGCGCCCGACGCCCTTGGTGCTGAAGAAGGGCTCGACCGCCTTGGCGAGCGTGGCCTTGTCCATGCCGATGCCGGTGTCCGCCACCACGACGCGGACGTAGCGGCCGGGCGCGAGCCCGCCGCGCTCGCCCGCGCTCGCCTCCTCGGCCCGGATCGACAGCCGCCCGCCCTGCGGCATGGCGTCCCGCGCGTTGATCGCGAGGTTGAGGAGCGCGAGCTCCAGCTGGTTCGGATCGACCCGCGCGGCGGGCAGGTCCGGCGCGACCTCGACCCCCACCTTGATCGTCGGGCCGAGCGAGCGGCGCACCAGTTCCACCAGTCCCTCGATCAGCGCCCCCAGGTCCACCGCCTGCGGCGCGAGGGTCTGCCGCCGCGCGAAGGCGAGGAGGCGCTGGGTCAGCGTCGCCGCCCGCTCGGCCGCCTGCAACGCGCCATCCAGCAGGCGCTCGGCGCGCGGGTCGTTCGGGATGCGCCGCCGCAGCAGGTCGAGGCTGCCCAGGATCGGCGTGAGGAGGTTGTTGAAGTCGTGGGCCACGCCGCCGGTCAACTGCCCGATGCTGTCCATCTTCGCCGCCTGCGCGAGCCGGGCGTCGGCGTCCTTCCTCGCGGTCACGTCGGACACGACCCCGGTCATGCGGGCCGGGCGGCCCTCCGCGTCGCGATGGACGCGGCCCTTGACCGCGATCCAGCGCCGCCCGCCGCCCGCCGCCTCGATCCGGCACTCGATGTCCAGCACGCCCGTCGCCAGCGCCTCGTCGAAGGCCGCCGCCACGGCGGCCCGCTCCTCGGGGGCGACGTGGCGCATGAAGGTCTCCTGGCTCCAGTGGGGCTCGGGCTCCGCGTAGCCGAAGATCTCGTCGTGCCGCCCGCCGCGCCGGGCGGTGCCGCTCCGCAGGTCGAGGTCCCAGCTTCCCATCCCCGCCGCGTCCAGCGCGATCTGGAGGCTTTCGCGCGCCTGCTCCAGCTCGGCCGTCCGCTCGGCGACCGACCGCTCCAGCGTGTCGGCGAAGGCCCGGATCTCGTATTGCCGTTGCCGCGCCTTGAGCGCCGACCGCAGCGCCCCCATCATGGCGTCGCCATGGAGCGGCCGTTCGAGCAGCACCACGTTGCCGAGCCGGTCGAGCGTCGCGGTGGCCGAGGCGGGGCGCGGCCCCCGCGTGCCGTTGGCGAGGACCACGAACGGGAAGTCGGACCAGCGCGGCTGGCCCGCGATCCAGGCCATCAGCCGCGTCCGATCCCCGACCGCCAGCGCCTCCTCGGTGACGAGGGCCGCCCCCGCGCCCTCCTCCAGCCGGTCCACGAGGTCGCCCAAATCCGCGCTCACGTGGCTCGCAAGGCCGTGCTGGCCCAGCAGGTGGCTGGCGACCGCCGCGTCCCGGCCGCGCGGCGCGAGGATGAGGACGCGGCGCTCCACTCAGGACGCCGCGTCGGCGGGCGGCTCCAGCAGCGCCCGCTCCGAGCCGCGATAGACCGGCACGCCGGTCAGCACGCCCTGGAAGTCGCGCAGGGGCTCGCCCACGATCAGCCCGCCCGCGCCGATGCGGAACTCGCGGATGGTGCGCTCGTGGTCGGTGGTCCGCGTCTTGATGACCGAGATCGCCTGCCGCACCTCGCCCTCCGCCTCGAAGAACCGAAGCTGCATCACCGTGTCGGCGAGGTAGCTCAGGTCCACGTCGGCGCGGATGTCGCCCATCACCCCATGCTGCCCCAGCACCAGGAGCGACACGACCCCATGCTGCGCGAGGTAACCCAGCAGCTCGTGCATCTGGAGCACGAGGTATTGCTCGTCCGGCATGGACTGGAGGTAGGCGTTGAGGCTGTCCACCACGACGACCCTGGCCCCGCGTTCCTCCACCGCCTGCCGCACGAGGCCCGAGAACTCGCCGGGCGACAGCTCGGCCGGGTCGATGCGCCGCAGGTCGAGCCGGCCGCCGTCGAGGAAGGGCCGCAGGTCCATGCCGAGAGCCGCCGACCGACCGAGCAGCGTCGGCGCGCGTTCGTCGAACAGGAAGTAGGCAGCGGGCTCGCCCCGGCGCAGCGCCTCGGTCATGCACTGCACGACGGTGGTGGTCTTGCCGACGCCCGCCGGCCCGGTCAGCAGCGTGGCCGTGCCGGGCACGAGGCCGCCCCCCAGCAGCCGGTCCAGAGCCGAGTTGCCGGTCGAACGCGGCTCGGCCTCGAACTCCTTCGGAGGCTCCGACGCCGAGAGCCGGGGATGCACGCAGAGCCCGCCGCGCAGGATCGCGAAATCGTGGAAGCCGCCGCGATACTTCATGCCCCGCATCTTCACGATCTGAAGCCGCCGCCGCTCGGCGCCGAAGCCGGTCACCGACTGCTCCAGCGAGATCACGCCATGCGCGATGCTGTGGAGCTGGAGGTCGCCCGGCTCGGAGGTGCGGTCGTCGAGCACCAGCACCGTGCAGCGCCGCGTCGAGAAGAAGTGCTTGAGAGCGAGGATCTGCCGCCGGTAGCGCAGCGGGCTCTGCGCCAGCAGCCGCAACTCCGACAGGCTGTCGAGCACCACGCGCCGGGGCCGCGTCTCCTCGACCTTGGCCATGACGCCGCGCACCGTCTCGCCTAGCTCGACCTCGCTCGGATGGAGGAGCGTCTGCTCCTGCTCCTGCCCGAGGCCGATCTCGGGCACCATCTCGAAGAGGTCGATGCCGTCCAGCGTCCAGCCATGGGTGACCGCCACGGCGCGCAGCTCGGCCTCGGTCTCGGACAGGGTGACGTAAAGGCAGGGCTCGCCCCCGGCGGCCCCGGCCCGCAGGAAGCCCAGCCCAAGGGTGGTCTTGCCGGTGCCGGGCGTGCCCTCGACCAGGTAGAGACGCTCGGCCGTCAGGCCCCCGCCCAGCACGTCATCGAGTCCCCCGACCCCCGTGGAGGCCAGCGGGGGGATGTCGTCCTGCTCCTGCATGGGTCGGCCCTTCTCCTCACCGTCGCGCGCCGACCCGCCCAAGCGAGCCGGGACCGCGCCGCGACGAGTGATCTACACCGTTCCGCGCCGGCGTCGAGGCGGCCCGGCCCCGTCCAGGGGCGCCGGGGAAGGGCCCTGTCAGCGCAGCGTGTAACCGCCGTCGATGGTGACGACGCTGCCGGTCATGTAGCTGGAAGCGTCGGTGCACAGCAGCAGCGCCAGAGCCGCGACCTCCTCCGGGGTGCCGGGGCGGCGCATCGGCGTCATGTCGGTCCAGACCGGGGCCCATTCGGGGTTGGCGAATCCGCCCTCGGTCATCGCCGTGGTGATGTAGCCCGGCGCGATGGCGTTCACGCGGATGTTGTCCTCGGCGAGGTCCGACGCGAGGCTCTTGGACAGCATGTGCACGGCGGCCTTGGAGGCGTTGTAGGCCGACTGCTTCTGCGGGATGTTGCTGATGTGCCCCGAGATGGAGCCGATATTCAGCATCACGCCCCCGCCCTGCGCCCGCATGGGCCGGATCGCGGCGCGGCAGGCGCGGAACACCGCGTCGAAGTTGAGGCCCATCAGCCGCGCCAGCCGGTCGTCGTCGAAGTCCTCGGTCGCGCCGTGGTCGGCGACGCCGGCGTTGTTCACGAGGATGTCGAGTCGTCCGTGATCGCGGACGACGCCCGCCACCAGAGCATCCGCCGCGCCGGGCTCCAGCAGGTCCGCCGCTCGATACTCGACCTCGTGGCCGTCGGCGCGGAGGCTTTCCGTCCCGCCCGGATCGGTCCGGGCGGATATGACGACGCGCGCGCCCGCCTCGGCCAGCGCGCGGGCGATGGCGAGGCCGATGCCCCGCGTCCCGCCCGTCACCAGCGCCACCTTCCCGTCGGCGCGGAATCGGTCGATGATCATTCCTGTCCCTCCCTTGGCCGCGCCCTCTCAGGGGCGCAGCGTCACCTTGAGCGAAGCCGAGCCGTCGATCACCATCTGGATGCCCTGCTCGAACTCCTCCAGGGGCAGCTTGTGGGTGATGATCTCCTCCATAGGCAGCCGCCCCTCGGCGATCATGCGGATGGCGGTGTCGTAGGCGTGGGGGCTCAGGTGGACGCCCTTGATGTCCAGCTCCTTGGTGTCGCCGATGATGGACCAGTCGGCCGTCACCAGCTCGCGGAACACGCTGAACTCGATGAAGCGCCCACGCTTGCGGATCATGTCGAGCCCCTGCGTCACCGCCCGCGGCGCGCCTGTGGCCTCGATGTAGACGTCGCAGCCGTAGCCGCCGGTCAGCTCCTTGACCTTCGACACCGCGTCCTCGTCGCGCGGGTTGATGGTCAGGTCCGCGCCGCACTTCCGCGCCAGCTCCAGCCGGGCGGGGTGGAGGTCGAGCGCGACGATCATCTTCGGGCTCTTCATCCGCGCGGCGGCCACCATGCCGAGGCCGAGGCTCCCGCACCCGGCAATCACCACCACGTCGTTGAACCGGATCTCCGCGCGGTTGATCGTGTGGACGGCGCAGCCCAGGGGCTCCACGAAGACGCCGTGATCGGGGTCCATGCCCTCGGGCAGCCTGTAGTTCAGCGCCTTGCGCGGGAACACCATGTATTCGGCCCAGGAGCCCGGCGTCCGCTGGTGGAAGCCGTAGATGTCGTGCGGCTCGCAGAGCCAGTAGAGCCCTTCCTTGCAATACAGGCACTCCTGGCACGGGACGATCTGCTCGGAGCAGACGTAATCGCCGACCTTCAGGCCGTCGCGGCCCTCGGCCCCCTCGCCGAAGGCCACCACCTGCGCCACGAACTCGTGCCCCACGATGACCGGCGGCTCGATGTAGCGGCCCTGGCCGTCGTTGGTGCCCCAGATCTTCGGCGCGCCTTCGTAGGCCTTGCCGTCCGAGGCACAAACGCCCGCGAGATGGACGCGGACCAGCACCTCGCCAGGGCCGGGCGCCGGGACGGGCACCTCCTCCAGCCGGTAGTCGCGGGGGCCGTGGCAGACGACGGCCTTCATGGTGTCGGGAATGACCGGGGCCTCGGTCGCGGTCTGGGTCTGGATGTTCATGCGGTCACCTGCTGGAGATGCGGGACGGTGCGGCGCAGGCGCAGGCCGTCCCCAGGGTTGAAGAAGAGACATTGCGACGCGGGCACGTCGAAGGCCACGGGCGAGCCCAGGGCGGGGCGGTGCTTCTTGTCGGCGCGCAGCATCGCCCGGCCGCCGCCAACCTCGACCACGAGGAAGGTGGACTCGCCCGTGGGCTCGACCTCGAAGACGGTGCCCTGGAAGGCGCCGGTGGGCGAGAGCGTCACGTCCTCGGCCCGGAAGCCCAGGGTGACGGGGCCGCGTCCGGGCGCGCCGGGGACGGTGACGCCGGGCGCGCGGAACACGCCGTCCGCGACCTCGCCCGTCACCACGTTCATGGGCGGCGAGCCGATGAAGCCCGCGACGAAGAGGTTCGCCGGGTCGTCGTAGATCTCGTCGGGCGTGCCGATCTGCTGGATCTGCCCCTTGTTCATCAGCACGATCCGATCGGCGAGCGTCATCGCCTCGATCTGGTCGTGGGTCACGTAGATCATCGTCACGCCGATGGAGCGCTGGAGGTGCTTGATCTCGGCCCGCATCGCCACGCGCAGCTTGGCGTCGAGGTTCGACAGCGGCTCGTCGAGCAGGAACACGCGCGGGTCGCGGACCAGCGCGCGGGCCAGCGCCACCCGCTGCCGCTGCCCGCCCGACAGGTCGCGGGGCAGGCGGGACAGGTAGTCCGTCAGGTCCACCTTGCGCGCGGCGTCGAGCATCTTCTCGCGGGCCTTGGCCTTGTCCACGCCCGTCACCTTGAGCGGATAGCCGATGTTCTCGGCTACCGTCATGTGGGGGTAGAGCGCGTAGTTCTGGAACACCATCGCCACGTTGCGGCGGCGGGGGTGGACGCGGGTCACGTCCTCCCGGTCGAAGAGGAGGGTGCCGGAGGAGACCTCCTCCAGGCCCGCGACGATCCGCATGGTGGTGGACTTGCCGCAGCCCGAGGGGCCGAGCAGCACCAGGAACTCCCCGTCGGGGATGTGGAGGTCGAGGGACTTCAGCGCCTCGAAGGCCCCCCAGGTCTTGCGGACCGCTTGCAGCGTGACGGAGGACACCGGGTTATCCCTTTCTGACGATCAGCGCGCCCAGGGCGACGGAAAGGACCGTCGCCACCCAGAGCGGCAGGGCGGGTTCGAGGAAGCGCATCCACAGGAGATGGACGGCGACGAACAGCACGACCGAGATGAACACCCGGTCGAAGGCGTTGGTGCGGATAGGCAGGAAGCCCCGGCGGCCCGGCATGGTGGTCATCCCTTCACCGCCCCGAAGGTGAGGCCCGCGACGATGTGCTTCTGCACCACCGCCAGCACGAGAGCGGCGGGCAGCAGCGTCAGCATGGCGACGGCGGCCATCTGGCCCCAGTTGGTGCCCGTGACGGTCACGAACTCGGCGAGGCCCGTCGTGATCGTGCGGGCGTTCACCGAGGTCAGCGTCGAGGCGAACAGGTATTCGTTCCAGGCGAAGACCCAGGTGAGGATGCCCGTCACCGCGATCCCCGGCCCGGCGAGCGGCACGATGATCGTCCGCAGGACCTGCCAGGTGGACGCGCCATCGACATAGGCGGCCTCGTCCAGCTCGGCCGGGATGCCGTCGATGATGCCTTGCAGCAGCCAGAAGGCGAAGGGCAGGTTCAGCACGCAATAGAGCAGGATCAGCCCGATCCGCGTGTCGAAGAGCGACCAGTCCCCGACCTGGAACACCCCCGTGTAGAGGAGGTAGAGCGGCAGCAGGAAGGCCGCCGGAGGGGCCATGCGGTTGGTCAGCACCCAGAAGAAGATGTTGTCCTTGCCGCGCATCCGGTAGCGCGACATCGCGTAGGCCGCGAGGAGCCCCAGCGCGCAGACCAGCGCCGCGTTCGCCGTCGAGACGATCAGCGAGTTCAGCATGTATCTCTGGAATGCCGGGTTCGCGATGACGGTCGCGTAGTTGTCCCAGGTGATCCGGCTGATGTCCAAGAGGAAGCTCGGCCGGCCGAACAGGTCGGTGCGGCTTTTCACGGAGACGAGGAACATCCACCAGATCGGCAGCAGAGTCAGGAGCGAGAACAGCACCCAGAGCGCGAAGGTGGTCCATTTCACGCCGGGGCGGGTCATGAGGCGTTCCCCCGGCGGGCGGTCATCGCGGCATACAGCAGCCAGCAGATGACGATGGTCATGTAGAGCGTCAGCAGCGACATGGCCGAGCCATAGCCGTAGTCGGTCTTGGGAAAGACGATCTTCCAGATGTGCAGGCCGATGAAGCGGGTCTCGGCCCCCGGTCCCCCTTGCGTCAGCATCCAGACCTCATCGACGACGCGCAGGGCGTCCATGATGCGGATGAAGATGGTGGTCAGCAGCACCGGCTTCATGAAGGGCAGGATGATGTCGCGGAAGATCTGCCATTCCTGCGCGCCGTCGATGCGGGCCTGCTCCACCGGCTCCTGCGGGAGGTTCGAGAGGCCCGCCAGCATGGTCAGCGTGACGAAGGGCGTCCAGTGCCAGATGTCCATGAGGACCACGGAGGCGAAGGCCTGGTCGGGGAACATGGACAGGCGGTAGTCGAGGCCGAACCAGTCCTTGAGGTAATAGGGGATCGGGCCGAGGCCCGGCACCGTCATCAGCCGCCAGGTCGCGCCCACGGCGATGGGGGCGATCATCAGCGGCAGCGTGTGGACGGCGCGGAACAGCTTCTTGAACGGGAAGTCGCGCATCATCAGCCGCGCCAGCGCGAAGCCCAGGACGATCTGGCTCAGGACCACCCAGAAGGTGAACAGGAGCGTGAGCCAGATGGACTTCAGGAACTCGGCGTCGTGGACGAGGCGGCGGAAGTTGTTGGCGGCGGTCCAGCGCGGCTCGGGGTTCAGGGCGAACAGGTTCCAGTCGAAGAACGAGATGACGAGGACATAGAGGAACGGCAGCACGCCCGTGAGCACGAGCACGGCGATCGTCGGCGCGAGGAGCAGCCAGCCTGTGGTCGGGGAGCGCATCATGGTGGGCAACGGGTCCTTGTCCAGCGGGTGAGGGGGACCGGGGCGCGCGGGTCGCGCGCCCCGGCGTGGGGGTCAGTTCGACGTGTAGCCGAGGTTCTTGAGTTCGGCCTCGGCGGCGGCGGCCATCTGGTCGAGGGCTTCCTGCGGGGAAAGGTTGCCGATGATCGCCTCGTAGATGAAGGGCGCGGCGGCCTCGCGCACCTGGTTGTGGAACGGGTAGGGGGGCGCGCCGGCGAACAGGGCGCCGCTGTCGCGCATCAGCGTGAAGTAGCTGTCGGTTTTCGCGTCGATCTCCTGAACCTTGGGTTCGTCGTAGGTGCTGTTCAGGACGATCCGGCCCCCGGCCTCGGCCCAGTCGGCCTGAAGCTCGGGCTGGGCGATATATTGCAGGAACAGGACCGCGGCCTCCTTGTTGGCCGAGGAGTGCGGGATGCCGAAGGCGCCGCCGTCGTAGTAGCCGATGTAGCCCTCGCCCGCCTCGGCCTGCGCCATTACGCCCTCGGCGGTCGGCGGCAGGGCCACGCCGACGTTGCCGACGACCGACGACTTCTCGGCGTTGGTGGCGATCCAGGTGGCGTTCTCGCCGTAGACCAGCCCTTGCGCCGCGCGGCCGGCGGCGAAGGAGGATGCGACCTCGTCCCAGGTGGAGGCGGTCGCCTCGGGCGGGGCGTATTGCAGCAGGCCCAGCCAGAAGGTCAGCGCCTCGACGGCCTCGGGCGAGTTCATGCGGCCGCCGTTGGCGACGGAGGCGGTCCAGGTCTCCTGATTGATGCCCCAGTCATAGACGCCGTAGAGCGGCGCGATGGACTCGAAGAACTCGTAGAACGACGCCGGGTGGCCCGAGGCGGCCTGCACGGTGGTGCCATACAGCTCCTCGCCCTGCTCCTGGCCATAGGCGGTGAAGAACTCGGCGCTGTCGCGCCACTGCTGGAAGGTGGTCGCGGGGGTCAGCTCGTAGCCGTATTGCGCCTGGAAGGCGGCCTTGATCTCGGGGTTCTCGAACAGGTCCTTGCGGTAGAGGTAGACCTTGATGAAGGCCTCCATCGGCACGCCGAAGACGTCGTCGTTCTTGTTCGGGTCCTTGAACGAATCGATGAAGGTCGTGAACTCGTCCCAGTTGAAGGCCGGGTTCACCAGGGCCGGGTTGTCGGCCATGGTCTGCGTCAGGTTCACGAGGAAGTCGCGCGAGAGATACGAATAGATCGCGTCCTGCTCGATGTAGACGAAATCGTAGATGCCCGACCCGGCCTCCATGTCCTTGATGGCCTTGTCGTACATCTGGTCCCAGGAGGTCGTCTCGAACTCCACGGCGATGCCCGTCGCCTCGGTGAAGGCGGGGGCGATCACGTCGCGGACGTAGTTCGAGGGCGGCGTGCTTTCGGATACGCCCCGGATGGTCACGCCCTGGTAGGGCGCGGCGGCATCGGACCAGAAGTCGGCCAGCGCGGGCGTGGCGATGGTCAGCGCCACGAGAGACGTGGCGAGATGGCGATGGAACATGGGTTTCCTCCGTGCCGGACCTCCCCCCGAAGGGAGCCCCGGCAACGGCCCCGTCCGGACGCCCGCCGGTCCGTCTTGCGGGACCGATCCGGGATGACGCGACGCTACCGCGACCGAGATAGATGTAAAGAGATATTTACAGATGTATGACCCTTGGGCGAGATGATGCGAAGTGGGGCGGGCCGGAGGGGTCCGGTCCGGGGGGAGGGCAGGGGAATGGCGTCCGGGCCGGTGCTGGAGGAGAGCGAGGAGTTCCTCGTGCGGCTGGCCTGGATGTATTTCGTGGACGGCCTCACGCAGTCCGAGATCGCGGAGCGGCTGGGCGTCACGCGGCTGCGGGTGAACCGGGGCATCGGGCTGGCGAAGGGGCGCGGCCTCGTGCGGGTCGAGATGGCGAGCCCCTTCGCCGCCGCGCTGGACCTTCAGGCGCGGCTGGTGGAGCGCTGGGGCTTGCGCTTCGCGCGCGTGGGCCTCGCCGACCGCCGGACGGACGACGGGCATCAGGCGGTGGCGGCGGCGTTGGCCTATTTCCTGGAGGACGGGCTGGGGCGCGGGGCCTGGAGCAGCATCGGCGTGTCCTGGGGCAGCACCATCGAGAACGCGATCCGCAGCCTGCGGCCGCGCCACCTTCCGGGGCTGGAGGTCGTGTCGATGATCGGCGGCACCATGTCGGGGGTCAGCTTCAACACCTTCGGGGTGGCGGCGAACCTCGCCGCGCGGCTGGGCGCGCGGCATTCCGTGCTGGCCGCGCCCATCTACTTCGAGACGCAAGGCATGACCGAGGCCGTGCTGGCGAGCCGGCCCTTCCGCGAGCAACTGGAGAAGGCGGGGCGCGTGGACCTCGCCATCCTTGTCACCGGCGACCTGTCGCCGCGCTCCTACCTCGTGCGCGACGGGCTGCCAGTGGACGTGACGCTCGGGGAGCTGGCCGGGCACGGCGCGGTGGGCGACGTGCTGGGGCAGTTCCTCGACCGCGAGGGGCGCGTGATCGACCATCCCATCAACCGCCGCGTCGTGGGCGTGCCGGTGGAGCGCCTGCGCGCGATGCGCGAGGTCGTGCTGGCGGCGGCGGGGGCGCACAAGGTCCCCGTGATCGCCGCGCAGTTGCGCGCCGGGCTGGTGCATGGGCTCGTCACCGACGACATGACGGCGGAGTTGCTGCTGGCGGAGGGGCGCTGAGGCCCCGGCTTCGGGATCGGTCGAATCGTGGTCGGTCATGGCGTCTGCTCCTTTCTCCTCCGGGCTGGCGGGCCGCCGGGGATCGGCGGCCCGCCCGACCGGGTTCGCCCCGGTTTTCTTGCCTGTGCGAGGAGATTAGCAGCCGGGCCTTAACGGACCCCGACAGCAACGAACGCTCGGTTTAACGGGGAGTTAACGGGCGTCCGTGGCTTTTGTCGTAGGAATTTCGGGGGCTTGGCTCCCAGCCAGCGGGCGAATCGGCCGGGCGGAAGACCTCGACGCGCAACGGGTGGCAGGCGGCGGCGTCGGAGGAATGTTCCGACGAGCAGTCGCCGCCGGGGCAGGCGGAGAGCGCGCCGAGGAGGTCGATCTCGGCGAAGAGTTCGAGGAAGTCGCCGGGGCGCACGGGGGAGGCTTTCATGAAGTACTGGCCGGTCCCCTTGAGGAAGCCGGTGCACATGAAGACGTTGAGCACGTCGTGGACGTGCGGTTCGGCCTCGGGGACGGCCAAGCCGGTGCGGTCGGCGAGCGCGCGGGTGAGGTTCGAGTGGCAGCAGTGGTGATACTGGCCGCCATGGGACAGCAGCGCGTGGGTGTAGGGGTCGCAGCGGGTGCCGATCACGTCGTGGACCGAGCCGCCATCGGCGTCGAAGCCATACCAGTCGAGCGTGTCCTCGGTGATCGTCGCCATGGGACGCAGATGGGGGAGGCAGGACCAGAGGCGGTCGCCGGTGCTCAGGTGCGTGCCGTGGAGGGCGCGGGTCTTGCCGGAGAAGAACCGTTCCGTCAGGTCGTGGGCGGACCAGAGGTTGAGGTCGCCGACCTGCGGGCCGTCCACGCTGATGATGCGGACGAAGTGGCCGGCGGGGACCTCGAAGCAGCGGGCGTCGCGCGGGGGGACGAGGGTCTCGGAGACCTTGGTCCAGCCGGCGCGGGCGGCGCGGAGGGCGGCGAGGCTGGGGTCGGGGAGGTGGGCGACGGGGTAGCAGACGACGGGCGGCCTCGCGGCGCGGGTCGGGGCGTCGATGGGGATGGGGTGTTCGGGGTCGGCGGGCTTCATGGGCGGTCCTTTCGGGTGGCGGGGCCAGCCTACAGGGCCGCGCGGCGCGGTCCAGGAGTTGGGGAGGACCGGCCGAGCGTCGCGCGTGGGGGAGGCGTGGGAGGCGTATTTGGGCCAAGTTGATGGGCCTGGGGCTGGGCCTCGCGGGGGGCTCGCGGGGCCTTGACTGGACGCGGCCCGGCCCGCGCCCAAGATGGGCGGGGAACCTTTACGGAGAGCCTCATGCCCACGCGCCGCCTTGTCCTGTCCGGCCTTGCCGCTTCGCTCGCCGCGCCCGCGCTCGCACAGGCCGATCCCTGGGCGGGGGCGCTGGAGGCGGCGCGGGCGCTGCCGCAGCTTCGCTCCATCCTGATCGCGAAGGATGGGGAGGAGGTGGTGGCCGAGGCGGTGCGGGGGCCGGGGCTGGACCGGCCGGCGAACGTCAAGTCGGTGTCCAAGTCCATCGTCGCGCTGGTGCTGGGCGGGGCGGTGGACCGGGGCGTGGTGCCGGGCGTGGGGGCGACGCTGGGCGAGGTCGCGCCGCGGCTGATCCCGGACGGGGCCGATCCGCGCGTGGCGGGGATCACGCTGGAGGACCTCGTGACGCTGCGGGCGGGGCTGGAGCGGACCTCGGGCGGGAATTACGGGGAATGGGTGTCGTCGGGGAACTGGGTGGCGAACCAGTTGTCGCGGCCCTTCGTGGCGGAGCCGGGCGGGCGGATGCTCTATTCGACGGGGAGCTTCCACGTGCTGGGCGCGGCGCTGGCGGAGGCGTCGGGGGAGAGCCTGCTGGCGCTGGCGCGGGGGTGGCTGGGCGAGCCGCTGGGGATCGAGGTCGCGCCGTGGACGCGCGATCCGCAGGGGTTCTACCTGGGCGGCAACGAGATGGCGCTGTCGCCCCGCGCGATGCTGCGGGTGGGCGAGATGGTGCGGCAGAGGGGCACCTGGGACGGGACGCGGGTGCTGTCGGAGGACTGGATTGAGGCGAGCCTGCGGCCGGTGACGCGGTCGCCGTTCTCGGGGCTGGATTACGGGCGGGGGTGGTTCCTGGGGGACGCGCCGCGCGGGCGGGTGGCCATCGCGCGCGGATACGGCGGGCAGGTGATCGCGGTGGCGCCGGGGGTGGGGGTGACCTGCGTCGTCACCTCGGACCCCAACCAGCCGGCGCGGAGCGAGGGGTATTTCGGGGACCTCATGGCGCTGCTGGGGCGGGAGGTGCTGGCGCGGGCGTGAGGGGGTCTTCGGCCCGCCATGCCCTGCTGGCCGGGGCCGCGTGGCGGGCTGAAGCCCGCCCTACGGAGGTCGTGCCGTTTTAGGCCTCGATGCGGACGGGGGTGCCCTTGTAGGCGGGGGTCTTGGACAGGCCGTCGTGGAGGGAGACGGGGACGAGCGGGTTCGCCTCGGGGTAGTAAGCGGCGAGGCAGCGGTCGGGGAGGTCGTAGGCGGTGACCTTGAGGCCCGCGACCTCGCGGCGGTGGCCGTCGTCGTGGGCGCAGACGAGGCGGACCTCCTGCCCCTCGCGCAGGCCGGCGCGGGCGATCTCCTCGGGGTTCATCAGGACGATCATGCGGTCGGTCTTGAGGCCGCGCAGGCGGTCGCTGTAGCCGTAGACCGTGGTGTTGAACTGGTCGTTGGAGCGGAGGGTGACGAGGGTGTATTCGCCGCTCCCCAGCTCGCCGATCAGGGAGGTGAGGGCGGGGGGGACGGTGATCTCGGCGCGGCCGGATTCGGTCTTCCACTGGCGGTCGCGGGCCGCGTTGCCCCGGTAGAAGCCGCCGGGGGTGGTGAGGCGGGCGTTGAAGTCGCCGAACGTGTCGGGCCAGGTCTGCTCGATCAGGTCGCGGACCTTGGAATAGTCGCCCACCCAGTCGTCCCAGAGGAGGCGCGGGTTGGGGTCGAGCGTCGCCTTGGCGATGCCGGCGACGATGGCGGGCTCGGAGCGGAGCATCCCCGAGGCGGGGGTGCGGCGGCCGAGGGAGCCGTGAATGTGGCTGAGGGAGTCCTCCATCGACACCGCCTGCGGGCCGGTGGCCTGGATGTCCTCCTCGGCGCGGACGAGGCAGGGCAGGAGCCACTGGTTCTCGCAGGTCAGGAGGTGCGAGCGGTTGAGCTTGGTCGCGATCTGGACGTTGAGCGCGAGGTCGCGCCAGGCGGGCTGGACGCGGGCGGTGTCGGAGATGGCGTGGGCGAAGTTGCCGCCGAGCGAGAGGAAGGCGCGCACGGTGCCGTCGAGGAGGCCTTGCGCCACCTCGACGGTGGTGTGGCCGGTCTCCTTTGGCGGATTGAGGCCGAACATCGTCCGAAGCTGCTCGATGGGGGCCAGCTCGGGCTTCTCGGTGATGCCGACGGTGCGCTGGCCCTGCACGTTGGAGTGGCCGCGCACGGGGGAGATGCCGGTGCCGGGGCGGCCGATGTTGCCGCGCAGCAGCAGCAGGTTCACCAGCATGGCGATGCTGTGCGAGCCGTGGACGTGCTGGGTGAGGCCCATGCCGTAGACGCCGATCACCGCGCGGGCGCGGGCGTAGGCCTCGGCCACCGGGACGAGCTGGGCGCGGGTGAGGCCGCTCGCGGATTCGATCTGCGCCCAGGTGGTTTGCCTCGCGAAGGCGCGGAGGTCGTCCAAACCTTGCGTGTGCTCGCGCAGGAAGGCGTGGTCGAGGATGCCGCCGTCCTCGTCCTCCAGCTCCAGCACGCGCTTGATGAGGCCGATCAGCGCGGCGATGTCGCCGCCGGGGCGGACCTGGAGGTAGGTCTCGGAGATCTGCGTCGCCGTGCCCAGGGCCATCTGCACGGGGTTCTGGGGGTTCCTGAACTTGACCAGCCCGGCCTCGCGGATCGGGTTGAAGGTGACGATGCGGCAGCCGCGCTGGGCGGCCTGCTGGAGCGGGTGCAGGAAGCGGGGGGAGTTGGTGCCGGTGTTCTGCCCGAAGAACAGGATCATGTCGCACTGGTCGAAGTCCTCCAGCACGCAGGTGCCCACGGAGGAGCCGATCACGCGCTTGAGGCCGACGCTGGTCGTCTCGTGGCACATGTTGGAGCTGTCGGGCAGGTTGTTGTGCCCGTAGGCGCGGGCGAACAGTTGCCAGAGGTAGGAGGTCTCCAGGCTGGCGCGGCCGGAGGTGTAGAACACGGTCGATTTCGGGTCGAGCGCGCGGAGGCCCGCGCCTATGGCGGCGAAGGCCTCGTCCCAGGTGGTCTCCTCGTAGCGGTCGGTCGCGGGGTTGAAGCGGAGGGGGTGGGTCAGGCGGCCCTCGGCCTCCAGGTCGTGGTCGGTCCAGTCGAGCAGCTCCGTGACCGTGTGCTTCGCGAAGAAGTCCGGGCCGCAGCGGGCGGTGGTCAGGTCCCAGATGGTGGCCTTGGCGCCGTTCTCGCAGAACTCGAAGGGGTGGGGGTCCTTGGGCTTGGTCCAGGCGCAGGAGGTGCACATATGGCCCCCCGGCTTGTTCTGGACGCGCAGGGTGTCGAGCACGCCCGCCGAGGGCGTCTCGCCCAGAAGCACCTTGGCCATCCCCTCGACCGAGCCCCAGCCGCCCGCGCCCTCGCGGTAATACGGCGTGTCCTCGCGCTGCTCGTCCGCCCGGTCGGCCATGGCTCTAGTTCCCCGTTGCGCTGATGCGGTAAAGGATGCCCTGCGTGTCGTCGCCGAGGAGGAGGTCGCCCTCGGCGGTCTGCGCGGCGCCGACGAGGCGGCCGAGGAAGCCGTAGCGGGGGCCGTCGTATTCGATCAGGAAGCCGGTCGCGAAGGGCTCCCACGACACCGGCTGGCCGTTCTCGAAGTCGATGCGGGCCAGTTCGTAGCCCGAGGGCGGGCGGCGGTTCCACGAGCCGCGCATGGCGATGAAGGCGTCGCCGCGATACGCCTCGGGGAAGGCGTCGCCGGTGTAGAACACCATCTGCATCGGCGCGGCGTGGGGGGTGTAGCCCTGCACCGGCTCCTCGCTCCGTTCCGCCCAGTCGGCCAGCGTGCCCTCGCCGGGGGGCGGATTGTCCTGCGGGTTGAACTCGTCGTCGCCGTAGATGTAGGGCCAGCCGTAGTGGGTGCCCTCGGCGATGAGGTTCAGCTCCTCGATCTGCTCCTCGTCGCCCAGCCAGTCGATGCCGTGGTCCGCGCCCCAGAGCGCGCCGGTGCCGGGCTCCCACCCGAAGCCGATGGTGTTCCGCAAGCCTTCGGCGAAGATCGTCCGGCCCGAGCCGTCGGGGCGCATCCGCAGGATCGTGGCGCTCTCCTCCGAGGTCTCGGCGCAGGCGTTGCAGGTGGAGCCGACCGAGACGTAGAGGAGCCCGTCCGGTCCCAGCGCCAGCGTCCGGTTGGGGTGCTGGCCGCCATCGGGGAGGTCGTCCACCAGCGGGGTGAGGTCGCCGAAGGAGCCGTCCTCCTGAATGGGGGCGGTGAACACCTCCTTGACGGTGGCGAGATACGCCGTGTCGCCGTCGATCCAGATGCCGTGCATCTGGTCGGCGGTGGCGACGGTCGCGTGGTCCTCGAACACCCCGTCGCCGTCGCCGTCGGCGTCGATGAGGCGGATCACGTCGCCCTCCTGCCGGCGGGTGGCATAGACGTGATCGCCATGGGTCGCGAGGATGCGGATGCCGCCGAGGTCTCGGCCCGCCACGCTGACCGTGAAGCCCTCGGGGACGGTGACGAGCGAGGCGAGTTCCGCGTCGTCGGTGACGGTGACGGGCTCGGGTTCGAGGATGCTGCCGGTCACGGTGGCGTCGGAGTATTCGCCGACCGTCCCTTCGACCTGCGCGGTCGCGGGGGTGGCGAGGACGAGGGCAAGGAGGGGCAGGCGGCGCATGGAGGGGGCTCCTACGGGGGCGGGGCGGCCCGGGCGGGGCCGTGCGGCTCCCCGCCCAACGGGCGGCGGTTCGGGACGGTTCCGGGGCCGGATGGCTTGACGGCTCCGTGGCGGGCGGCGAAGGGGGACGGGAACGCCCCCGTGCCCCAAGGGGCGAGGGAGCAGGAGACCGGCATGAGCGTGACATCCCCGACGACCCCGATCCCGACGACCCCGGCCCGCGGGCGATGACCACCCTCGTCACCGGCGCGGCCGGGTTCATCGGCTTCCACGTCGCCCGGCGGCTGCTGGACCGGGGGGAGCGGGTGCTGGGGATCGACAGCCTCGACGCCTACTATGACCCCCAGTTGAAGCGCGACCGGCTCCAGGCGTTGCAGGGGCCGGGGTTCGACTTCCGGCAGGTGGACATCGCCGACGCGGGCGCGCTGGCCGAGGCGCTGCAGGGGCGGGGCGTCCGGCGGATCATCCACCTCGCCGCGCAGGCGGGGGTGCGCCATTCGATCGAGAACCCCCACGCCTACGTGCAGGCGAACCTCGTGGGGCAGGTGAACGTGCTGGAGTATGCACGGCATCTGGAGGGGCTGGAGGGGATGGTCTACGCCTCGTCCTCCTCGGTCTATGGGGGGAGCACGAAGCTGCCCTTCTCCGAGGCCGATCCGGTGGACCGGCCGGTGTCGCTCTATGCCGCGACCAAGAAGGCGGACGAGCTGATGGGCCACGCCTACGCGCATCTGTATCGGCTGCCGCTGACGGGCTTGCGGTTCTTCACCGTCTACGGCCCCTGGGGGCGGCCCGACATGGCCATGTGGGTCTTCGCCGAGGCGATCCTGGCGGGGCGGCCGCTGCCGGTGTTCAACGGCGGCGACATGGCGCGGGACTTCACCTTCATCGACGACATCGTGGCGGGGGTGGTCGCGGTGTCGGACTCGCCGCCCGCCGACACGGGCGGGGAGGCGCCGCACCGCGTCTACAACATCGGCAACAGCCGGCCCGAGCCGCTGCTGCGCGTCATCGCCGTGCTGGAGGAGGCGTTGGGGCGCAAGGCGGAGCTGCGGCTGGAGCCGATGCAGCCCGGCGACGTGCCCGCGACCTATGCCGACATCTCGGCCATCCGGCGCGACCACGGCTTCGAGCCGGTCACGCCCATCGAGGAGGGCGTCCCCCGCTTCGCCGAGTGGTTCCGCCGCTACACCGGGCTGGCCTGAACCGAGGCGAGGAGGCGGGCGAGGCCCTCCTCGATGGGGGTGCGGGCGGCGACGCCGAGGACCGCCTCCATCCGCGCGGGCGAGCCCCGCGAATGGCGGATGTCGCCCGCGCGGGCGGGGCCGTGCTGGATGGGGGTGACGGTGCCCGCGATCCGGTCGAGCCCCCGCGCGAGGTCGAGCAGCGGGATCGACCGCCCCGTGCAGACGTTCGCCACCAGCGCCCGCGGCGCGCGGGCGAGCACGTCCTGCGCCGCCAGCAGCGCCGCCGCCACGTCGCCCACCTCCACGAAGTCGCGGGTCTGGAGGCCGTCGCCGTTGATCGCGTGGGGCCGTCCCTCGCGCAGGTTCGACAGGAAGCGCGCGATCACCCCGGCGTAGGGCGAGCGGGCGTCCTGCCCCGGCCCGTAGACGTTGAAGAACCGCAGGGACGCGGTGGGCAGGCCGTGGAGGCCCCATTGGGCGCGGGCGTGATGCTCGGCCCCGAGCTTGTCGGCGCCGTAGGGCGACAGGGGGAGGGGCGCCATGTCCTCGTCGCAGGGGCTCTCGCCCGCGTCGCCGTAGACGGCGGCCGAGGAGGCCAGCACCACGGGCCGGTTCCCCGCCCGCCGCGCCGCGTCGAGCACGGCGAGCGTGCCGCCGAGGTTCACCCGGCTCGCGCCCAGGAGGTCGCGGGTGCAGGCCTCGACCGAGACGACGGCGGCGAGGTGGAAGACGCCGGCCGCCCCCTCCATCCCCCGCGCCAGCAGGTCGGGGTCGAGGATGCTGCCCCGCAGGAGGTGGAGGCCCGGCGGCAGGGCGTCGGCGCGGCCGGTGGACAGGTCGTCGATCACGGCGGCCGTGTCGCCGCGCGCCCGCAGCGCCCGCAGGAGGTGGCCCCCGACGAAGCCCGCCCCGCCTGTCACGAGCCAATGCGCCATCGGCTGCCGTCCCTGGGTTGCCCTGCGCCCCTGTTGGCCTCCGCGCCGGGGCGGGTCAAGCCGCGCGGGCCCGGAAAATGCGCCGACGTGGCGACGCGGCGCAGATCACGGGTGGCCGTCGGGGGCGGAGTGGTTTTATGGAAGGGGGCGCAGGCGCTTGGCCTGTCTCGGCGAGGGGAGCGGGCATGGCGGCGAGAGGGGTCCGGGGGAACGGGGACGCAGCGCAGTCCGCCGCGCGGTCGGCCTGATGGAGCGCCTCGTGCCGCAGATCCCGGGCCGCGAGGAGAGCCCCGTGACCCGCCTCGCCCGCGCGCTGGACTGGGCGGCGACGCCGCTGGGGCCGCCCTCGGGCTGGCCCGTGCCCCTGCGGACGCTGGTCGGCGTGATGATGGGGTCGAACCAGCCGATGTTCGTGGCCTGGGGACCCGGCCACACGCTCATCTACAACGACGCCTATGCCGAGGTGCTGGCGTCCAAGCACCCCGGCGCGCTCGGGCGCGGGTTCCTGGAGGTCTGGGGCGAGATCCGGGACGACCTGCGGCCCATCGTCGCCCGCGCCCTGCGCGGCGAGCCGGTGCAGATGGACGACATCACCCTGACGATGATGCGGAAGGGCTACCCGGAGGAGACGCACTTTGCCTTCTCCTACACCCCGATCCGCGACGGCGTCGTCGAGGTGGCGGGCTTCTTCTGCGCCTGCCAGGAGACCACGGGCCAGATCCTCGCCGAGCGCCGCCTGCGCGAAAGCGAGGCCCGCGCGCGCGAGGACGCGGAGCGGGTGCGCCTCGCGCTCGACGCGGGCGCGATCCTGGGGACGTGGAACTGGGATCTCGTGGCCGACCGCTTCAACGCCGACGACCGCTTCGCCGCCGCGTTCGGCCTGGACGCCGAGCTTTGCCGCCAGGGCCTGCCCATCGAGAAGGTGGTGGAAACCGTCCACCCCGAGGACAAGCCCGGCCTGATGGCCGCCATCGCCGAGGTCATCGGGCGCGGCGGCCCCTACGCGCACCAGTACCGCGTGAAGCGGCAGGACGGGCGGTATTACTGGATCGAGGCCAACGGCCGCGTGGAGATGGATGGCGACGGCCGGGCCGTGCGCTTTCCGGGCGTCCTTCTCGACGTGGAGGCCCGCCGCGCCATCGAGACCGAGCGCGACAGGGTCCTGCGGCTGCTGGAGGTCTTCGCCGAGGCGGTGCCGGGCGTGGTCTATGCCAAGGACCGCGACGGGCGGATGCTGATCGGCAACCGCGGCACCACCGAGCTGATCGGCAAGCCGCCCGAGCAGTATCTCGGCCGGACCGACGCCGAGTTCCTGGACGACCCGGCGCAGGGCCTGGCCGTGATGGCGAACGACCGGCGCATCATGGAGAGCGGCGAGGCCGAGCAGGTCGAGGAGGAGGTGCGGCTCCCCGACGGCACCCCCGCCTGGTGGCTGTCCACCAAGGCGCCGCTCCGCGACGCGGACGGCGCGGTGGTGGGGCTCATCGGATCGTCGGTGGACATCACCGCCCGCAAGGCCGCCGAGGCCGCGCTGGCCGAGAGCGAGCAGCGGTTCCGCTTCGCGCTGGACGCGGCGGGGGGCATCGGCACCTGGGACTGGGACGTGACGGGCGACCGGGTGTTCACGAGCGAGCAGTTCGCGCGGATGTATGGGCTCGACCCCGACCGCGCGCGGGCGGGGCTGCCGGTCGAGGAGTATGTCGCCGGCATCCACCCCGACGACCGCCCCGAGGCCGCGCGGCGGATCGCCGAGGCGGTGACGACGGGTGGCGACTACCAGATGGAATACCGCGTCCAGACCCGAGACGGCGACGTGCGCTGGGTCATCGCGCGGGGGCGCTGTCTGCTGGACGCCCAGGCCCGGCCCGTCCGATTCCCCGGCGTGACCTTCGACATCACCGAGCGCCGCGCCGCCGAGGCCGCCCTGCGCGAGTTGAACGGAACGCTGGAGCGCCGCGTCGCCGAGGCCATCGCCGAGCGGGAGCGCGTGGAGGAGGCGCTTCGGCAAAGCCAGAAGATGGAGGCGGTGGGCCAGCTCACCGGCGGGATCGCGCACGACTTCAACAACATGCTGGCGGCCGTGGTGGGCTCGCTCGACCTCCTCCGCCGGCGCATCGGCGACGGCGACCCCCGCGCGCGCCGCTACGTCGAGGCCGCGATGGAGGGCTCGCGCCGGGCGGCGGTGCTGACGCAGCGGCTCCTCGCCTTCTCGCGCCAGCAGCCGCTCCGGCCCGAGCCGGTGGACCCGAACCGGCTGGTGCAGGGGATGTCGGACCTGCTGCGCCGGTCGCTCGGCGCGGGCATCCGGCTGGAGACGGTCCTGTCGGGCGGGCTCTGGAAGGCCAGCGCCGACCCGAACCAGTTGGAGAACGTGATCCTCAACCTCGCCGTCAACGCGCGGGACGCCATGCCCGAGGGCGGGCGGCTGACCATCGAGACGGCGAACGCCTGGCTCGATTCGCGCTACGCCAGCGAGCACATGGGCATCCCCGCGGGGCAATATGTCCAGATCAGCGTGAGCGACACGGGCACGGGGATGCCCCCCGACGTGGCGGCGCGCGCCTTCGACCCGTTCTTCACGACGAAGCCCGTGGGGCAGGGGACCGGCCTTGGTCTGTCGATGGTCTACGGTTTCGTCAAGCAGACCGGCGGGCACGTGAAGATCTACTCCGAGGCCGGGCAGGGCACGACCGTCAAGATCTACCTCCCCCGCCTGTCAGGCCCCGAGGCCGAGGCCGCGCCCGAGGCCGCCAACGCGCAGGTCCCGCGCGGCGAATCGCAGGAGGTGGTGCTGGTCGTCGAGGACGAGCCCGTTGTCCGCCAGTTCACCGTCGATGCGCTGGGCGAGCTGGGCTACGGCGTCCTGGAGGCCGAGGGGGCCGAGGCGGCGCTGCGCCTTCTCGACGCGCATCCGGAGGTGACGCTGCTGTTCACCGACATCGTGATGCCCGAGACCAACGGCCGCAAGCTGGCCGACGAGGCGCTGCGGCGCCGGCCCGGCCTCAAGGTGCTGTTCACCACCGGCTACACGCGCAACGCGGTCGTGCACAACGGCGTGCTCGACGCGGGCGTGCACCTGATCGGCAAGCCCTTCACGCTGGAGGAGCTGGCCGCCAAGCTGCGCGAGGTGCTGGACGGGATGGGCGGCTGAACCGCAGCGGGCGGTTGGACTTCGACACCGGCCCTCCTAGCTTCCTCTCTGGACAGACCAAGGGGGACGGGCGGATGGCACGAGGGATCGCGGGGCTCGGGGGGGCCTGCCTGGCGCTGATGGGCGGCGCGGGGGCGGCGCAGGAGGCGCGGACCATCCAGGTCGCGACACACTACACGCCCGAGCAGGCCGCGCCGCTGGAGGCTTGCTTCGACGCCTTCGAGGCCGCCAACCCCGGCGTCACGGTCGAGCACCAGCAGACAGCCTATGGCGACTTCCTCCAGACGATCCTCACCAGCCGCGTGGGCGGCACCTCGCCCGACATCTACAACGTCTATTCCGTCTGGGTCCCGCAACTGGCCAGCGCCGGCGTGCTGGAGCCGCCGCCCGCGGACATCGCCGAGTTCGTCGCCGCCAACTACGCGCCCGCCACGCAGGGGGCCGTGACCATCGGCGGCCAGCTCTGGGGCATCCCGACCGAGCTGTCGGTCTATGCGCTGGTCTACAACAAGGCGCTGCTGGCCGAGGCCGGCTACACCGAGCCCCCGAAGACCTGGGCCGAGCTGCGCGAGATCGCGCAGAAGATCACCCGCGTGAACGACCAGGGCAACATCGACGTGGGCGGCTACGCCTACGGCACCACGGTCGCCGAAGGGGTGCATCCCTTCTACGCCCAGATGTTCGCCGCCGGCGTGCCGCCCTTCGCGGAGGATGGCCGCTCCACCAACCTCACCTCGCCCGAGGCCGTCCGCATCCTGTCGGACCAGGCGGCGCTGTTCGCGGACGGCATCACCGGCAACGAGATCGTCGTGGACAACTTCGTCTCGAACGCGGTGGGGATGCAGATCGCCGCCAACTGGAACAAGTTCGGGTATCAGGAGGCCTACGGCGAGGCCTTCGCCGATACCGTGGGCGTGGCGCCCATCCCGACCGACGGGCCGGGGGGGACGATGCTCTACAGCTTCCTGTGGACGGTGGACGCCGCCTCGGATGTCAAGGACGACGCCTGGGCGCTCCTGCGCTTCCTGAGCGAGCCGCGCGAGGGGGGGCTGTCCTGCACCGGCGAGGCGATGGCGGCGATGGGCGCCTTCGCGGGGAGCGACGCCGACCTCGCCGCGATGACGGCCACCGCCGATGACTTCGACCGCGCCTTCATCGCTGAGGTGACCGAGGGGCGCGCGGTGACGCAGCCCAACGTCTGGCAGGCCTCCGAGGTCGACCGCATCCTGCGCGGCTACATCGACCAGGCGTGGTCGGGCGGCATGGCCCCCGCCGACGCCCTGGCCGCCGCCGACGCCGAGATCCAGGCGATCCTTTCCGAGCAGCCCTGAGACCGGCGTGCGGGGCCTCCTGTCCTCCAAGGCGGCGGTGCCCTGGCTGTTCCTGGGCCCGGTCGTCGTCTTCGCCGCCGTGTTCTTCGTGCTGCCGGTCGTCTTCGCCGCCTATGTCAGCCTGACCACCTGGGACTCGCTCACCCCGCCGCGCTGGGTGGGGCTGGCGAATTACCAATACCTGTTCGCCACCGACCCGATCTTCCTGCGGACCCTGTGGCAGACGGTCTATTTCGCGCTGGGCACGCTGGCCCTCGGCGTGCCGCTGGCGCTGGGGCTCGCCACCGTCTTCGGCCGCTCGCGGCACCAGGGGGCGTGGCGGGTGCTCTACACCCTGCCGATGGTGACGAACATCGTCGCCATCGGCTTCATCTTCTGGTTCGTGTTCCGCCAGACGGACGGGCTCCTGAACCGCCTGCTCGGGCTGTTCGGTCTGCCCGGCCCCGGCTGGCTCACCGACCCGTCGCTCGCCATGCTGTCGGCGATCCTCGTGTTCGTGTGGATGGAGCTGGGCCGCAACATGCTCCTCTTCGCCGCCGGCCTCGCCAGCATCGACGAAAGCTACTACGAGGCCGCGCGGCTCGACGGCGCGGGGCGCTGGCAACTGTTCCGCTTCGTGACGCTGCCGCTGCTCAAGCCCACGGTGCTGTTCGTGATCGTGACCGGCTTCATCTCGGGGATGAGCTACTTCACCCTCATGCTGGTGCTGTTCCCCGGCACCCAAGGGGGGCCGGGCCGCGCGGCGCTGACCACCGGCCAATACATGTATCAGATGGCGTTCGAGGATCTGCGGATGGGCCGCGCCTCGGCGGTGTCCTACGTCCTGTTCGCGCTGGTCCTCGTGGCGACGCTGGTGCAGCTCCGCCTCCTGCGGCGCGGCGGCGTGGAGGCGCGGGGATGACCGAGACCTCGCTCCCCGCCACTGCGCCCGGCCTCGCCGCCATGGCCGAGACCATGCCGCCCGGACGGCCCCGCTCGGCGGCGCGGCGCACCGCCTGGACGGCGCTGAAGTATGCCCTCTTGACGTTGGGCGCGCTGATCATGGTGCTGCCGTTCCTCGACATGATCCTCGGCGCGCTCCGCACCCCGGCGGAACGGCTGGCCCGCCCCCCCGTCTACTGGCCGCGTGACCCGCAATGGGGCAACTTCGTCCGCGTCTTCGAGGAGCTGCCGCTCTGGCGCTGGATGGCGAACTCCCTGGGCGTGACGCTGGCGATCACCGCGCTCCAGCTCCTTACCTCGGCCATGGCGGGCTATGCGCTGGCCAAGTTCCGTTTCCCGGGGCGGACGGGGATGTTCCGCTTCGCGGTGGGGGCGCAGATGTTCCCCTTCTTCATCTTCCTGATCCCCTGGTTCTTCATCCTCCGCTACGCGCCGCTGATGGGCGGCAACGACTGGACGGGGCAGGGGGGCTTCGGGCTCCTCGGCTCCTATGCCGCGCTGGTCCTGCCCTTCGCGGTGTCGTGGTACGGCATCTTCTTGATGCGGCAGTTCTTCCTCGCCGTCCCGGACGAACTGCTCGACGCCGCCCGCATGGACGGCGCGGGCGAGTTCTTCATCTTCTTCCGCATCGCCCTGCCGCTGGTCGGCGGGGGACTGGCGACGCTGGCGATCTTCGTGTTCCTGTATCACTGGAACGAGGTGCTGTGGACCATGACGGTCACGCGCACCGCGCCGGATCTCCAGACCCTCCCCGTCGGCATCTACCTGCTGCGCGGGGCCTTCGAGCAGGAAGCCACCAAGTCGCTCCAGCAGGCGGCGATCCTTGTCTCGGTTTTGCCAATAATCGTCCTCTTTTTAGCCCTTCAGCGCTTCTACGTGACCGGGATCACCTCGGGCAGCGTCAAGGGCTGAGCCTCCATGCTACGAATCGTCCTGCCTCCCCTCTCCGAGGAGGAGGCCCTCGCGCGGCTGGCCGACATGGACCGGCTGGGCCGCCGCGACTACGCCGAGATCGGCGTGCCGATGTTCCTCGCCACCGAGGACCTCACCGGCAACGCCCCGTCCCGGCCCAGCGACGGCACGCTTGATGGAACGGGCCGCATCCTGGCGACCCTGCTGGCCGAGGGCGTCGAGGCCCTGCGGACCTGCACCCCCGACCTGACCGCCGACGACCTCGCCCGGCTGATCGAGGCGCTGGCCGACCGCCACCTCCTCGCGCTCGCCGTCCCCGCCTTCAGCCGCGCGCCCGACCTGCATCCAGCCGAGGCCGCGTGATGGGAGAGCTTCTGCTGCCCGGCCCCTTCGACGACGCGCTGGCGTCGATCCTGCGGGGCCTCTCGGCCGGCCGGATGCTGCGCGTGGTCAACTTCCACGCCACCCCCGCCTACCGGCGCGAGGAATACCGCCGCCAAGTCGCCGCCTACGCCGACCGCTTCGCCCCCGTCACGCCCGCGAACTTCGACGCGGCCTTCGACGGCACCTGGGCCGACCCGCGCCCCGGCCTGATGCCGGTCCTGTTCGAGGGCTGGCGCGACAACGTGGACGTGATGCTCCCCATCTTGGAGGAGTTCGGCTTCAAGGGCTGGTTCTTCGTCCCCTCCGCCTTCCCCGGCATCGGCGCGCAGGACCAGCGCGCCTATGCCGACGCCCACACCCTGCGCCTGCCCCGGCGCGACGAATACCCCGGCCAGCGGGTCGCCCTGACCTGGGACGAGGCTGGCGACGCCGCGAGCCGGGGCCACGGCTTCGCCTGCCATTCCCGCAGCCACTTCGACCTCCAGCCCGACACCCCCGACGACGTGCTGCGCGAGGAGATCCACACCGCCGCGGCCGAGATGCGGGCGGGCCTCGGCCAGCCAGCCGAGATCTTCTGCTGGCTCCACGGGGCCGAGGCGGGCGTGAACCCCCGCGCCGACGCCATGCTGAAGGACGCGGGCTTCCGCTACCTGTTCTCGAACTTCAAGGTGCAGCGGCTGGCCTGACGCCCGTCCTGACCGCCGCCAGCACCAGCGCCTCGCCCTCGCCCGTCACCTGCGCCGTCTCGCCGGGGCTCAGGGCGAGCGTATGGGCGGGGGGCAACTCCCGCGCCTCGCCGCCCGACCGCACCCGCGCCGGGCCGGTCAGGTGCACCAGCCGCTCCGTGTCGGGGTCCAGCCCCGCCGAGGCGTCCGTCGCCCCCTCCAGCTCCAGCACCCGCAGCCGCAGCCCAAGCCCCTCGCCTTCCACCGACAGGAGCCCGCCCAAGGGTCGGTAGGCGCGTGGCACGCCCCCCTCCGCCACCGGCCGCGCCCGCGCGCAGGCCAGCGTGGCGGGGACCAGCGGCTCCAGCCGATAGAGGTGGCGCGGTGGCAGGTGCAGCGCCCAGTCGCCATCGGCGTCGAGCCGCACCGTGGCCTCGTGCGGCCCCTCCACCCCGATCGCCACCGCCCCGGCCAGCAGCACGATCAGCAGGTCGTCCCCGCCCGAGCCGCCCTGGATGACCGCGCCCTCCTCGACCTCGTGGACCCGCAGCGACAGCAGGTCCGCGAATCCCGTCGCCTCGGGGCCGATGTCCACCGGGCAGGGCGTCGCCCCTGCGCCCGGAAGCTCGGCCCGGCGGTCGAAGTCGGGCGGGATCACCCGCACTCAGGCCGCCTCGATCCGCAGCCCGTCGCCGTCGAACCAGTGCGCCTGCCCCGGATCGGGCAGCAGCCGCACGAGGTCGCCGGGCCGGGCCGTGACCCTCTCGCGCGCCAGCACCGTCACCGGACGGTCGCCCATCTGGGCCACCAGCATCGTCTCGGACCCCGTGGGCTCCACCACCCGCAGCCGCGCCGGGAACCCCTGGCCCGCGTCGGCGGGCAGGAGCCGCAGATGCTCGGGCCGCAGCCCCAGCGTCAGCCGCGCCTCCCCCCGGCGCGGCGCGAGCCCGAGCGGCGTTCCGTCGGCCAGCGACAGCCCCCCCGGCCCCGGCACGCAGTCGAGCAGGTTCATGGCGGGTGACCCGATGAACCCAGCAACGAAGGTGTTGGCGGGCCGGTCATACAGGTCCAGCGGCCGCCCCTGCTGCTCCACCCGCCCGTCGCGCAGCACGAGGATGCGGTCGGCCATGGTCATCGCCTCGATCTGGTCGTGCGTGACGTAGACCGAGGTCACGCCCAGCCGCTGGTGCAGCTCGCGCAGCTCGGCCCGCATCTGCACCCGCAGCTTGGCGTCGAGGTTGGACAGGGGCTCGTCGAACAGGAACAGGCGCGGGTTGCGCACGATGGCCCGCCCCATCGCCACCCGCTGCCGCTGCCCGCCCGACAGGGCGCGCGGGTAGCGGTCCAAAAGATGCGCCACGTCGAGCGAGGCCGCCGCCTTCGCCACTGCCTCGCCGATGCTCCGGCGATCCGCCCCCCGCAGCCGCAGCGAGAAGCCCATGTTCTCGGCCACCGTCATGTGCGGATAAAGCGCGTAGTTCTGGAACACCATGGCGATGTCCCGGTCCTTGGACGCCACGTCGTTCACCACCTGCCCGTCGATGGCGACCGTGCCGCCGCTGATCTCCTCCAGCCCGGCGATCATCCGCAGGAGCGTGCTCTTGCCGCAGCCCGACGGTCCGACCAGCACCACGAACTCGCCGTCCGCGATCTCGGCCGAGATGCCCCGGACGACCTCCAGCTCGCCATAGGCCTTGCGAACGTCCGTCAGAGTCACCCGTGCCATGCCTGCCCCCCGCTGCGCCCCGAAGGGTAGCGGGCCCAGCGCGCCGGGCAACAACTGCTGTGCCGTCACCTTCTCCCCCAGGACGGCACCAATTTAGCCATGACGGCTGGAAGGGCGGCCCGAATCGTGGGACCAGGCGATGGCCGCCGACATCCTTCGATTGCTCCTCCGGCGCGGGAGGTCCGGCTCGCCGTCGCGTTCGACCTTGAGCCGGGCGCGGAGCTTGCGGACCCATATGCTGCTCACGCCGAACTCGGCGGCGATGTCGGTGCCGCTGCGGGTGGGCTCGTCCAGCCCCGCCTCCAGAAGGGCGGCCCGCAAGAGGTTGCCCCGGTCCTCGGCCAGCGTCGCGCCACCCGTGGGCACGTCCAGTCGACGTGCCGCCGAAGCGCCGGGCGAGCCAGGTCGCGATCTCGGCCCCGACCCGGGCGGCGAGCAGCGAATCGGATGCGTGCGCGAGGCGCGAGGGCGTTCCTTGGTGACGGGGACGCGGGGGCGCTGCCAGATGGCGCCCCCGACGCGGGTGGTCGCGGCCTCGAGCCCTCGGGCGCATCCGAGATGACGATCCTCATGCCGCGTAGGCCGCGCTTCGCGGGGTCGCGCGGGAACGTGGTCCGCGGCCGCCCTCGTCGGAGATGGTGCGGAAGCGTTCGATCTGGGAGGCGACCTGCTCGATCTGGTGGGCGAGGTCGCGGGCGGCGGCGGTGCTTTCCTCGACCATGGCGGCGTTCTGCTGGGTGATCCGGTCCATCTGGGCGACGGCGACGTTGACCTGGGTCAGGCCGTCCGACTGCTCGGACGCACTGGCGGCGATGCCGTCCACGAGCTCGCTCACCCGCGTGACCCCCTCCACGATGCGGGCCAGCGCCTCGACGGTCCGGCCCACGAGCCCCACCCCCTGCGTCACGTTCGTCGCGGAGGTGCCGATCAGGTCCTTGATCTGCCGCGCCGCCTCGGCCGAGCGCTGCGCCAGCGCCCGCACCTCGGTCGCCACCACCGCAAAGCCCCGCCCCGCCTCCCCCGCCCGCGCCGCCTCCACGCCGGCGTTGAGCGCCAGAAGGTTGGTCTGGAAGGCGATCTCGTCGATGACGCCGATGATCTGCTCGATCTCCTGGGAGGAGGCCTTGATGGCGGTCATCGCCCCCACCGCCTCGCGGACGACCTGGCCGGCCTGCCCGGCGTCCTGCCGGGCGTCCGACACCACCACGCGGGCGCGCGCCGCGCTCTCGGCGGCGGCCTTCACCGTTGCCGTGATCTCCTCGACCGCCGCCGCCGTCTCCTCGAGCGAGGCGGCCTGGCTCTCGGTGCGGCGCGAGAGGTCCTCGGCCGCCGAGGCGATCTCGCCGGACATGAGGCGGATGCCGGATGTGCCGGCCTTGGCGGCGTCGAGCGCCTCGCGGACCTGGGCGAGGCCGGCGTTGAGGTCGCGCTTGATCGGCTCGTAGGACGCCGGCACCTCGGTCGCGATCTCGGCTGTCAGGTCGCCCGACTTGAAGCGCGTCAGCGCCTCGCTGAACACCCGTGCCGCCGCCTCGGAGTCCCGCTGGACGCGCTCGGCCCGGGCCTCCGCCTCGCGGCCCTGCGCCTCGACCTCGGACTGAAGGCGGACCCGTTCGCGCGAGGCGGCGCGGAAGACCTCGACGGCGGCGGCCATGCGCCCGATCTCGTCTGCGCGCTCGGCCCCCGGGACGGTCACGTCGAAGTCGCCCTGGGACAGGGCGTGCATGGAGTCGGTCATCGCCCGGATCGGCGCCGCGATGGAGCGGATGAGCCCCCAGCCGACCACGATGGCGAGGCCGATCGTCCCCGCGAAGCCCAGCACCAGCACTTGCAGGAACCGCCGGTCGATCGTCTCCTCCTCGGCCCGATGCTCCGCGATGGCGGCGACCTGATCGTCGCCGATGAGGTCCAGCGCGTCCTCGATGGGGGCGATGAGATCGTCGGCGCGACCGCTGAGCATCAGCGACCGCGCCTCGGCGAAGGTCGATTCGCCGACCGCGAGGCGGAGGACCGGCTGCACGATCTCCTGGTGCCAGGTCGCGACGCCGTCGCGGATCGCGCCGATCCGGGCCTGGGGGTCCGGGTCCTGGAGCATCGATTCGATGGTGTCGAGGGCGCCCTCGAAGGTCGCGAGGTGGACGCCGACCCGGTCGGAGAAGTAGGGATCGCGGGTGATCATGAAGCCGCGCATCGAATTCTCCTGCCGGGCCAAGGCGAAGCGCGCGGCCATCGCCTCCTCCAGGGTGGCCTGATGGTGGTCGATCTCCTTGCCGACGGCGTTGCTGCGGAACATGAGGCTCAGGTTCCAGGCCCCCATCGCGCCGACGGCGACGAGCAGGACGGCGATGGCCGCGACGACGCGTCGGCCGATGGAGCGATAGGTCATCAACAAGGGTCTCCTGCGGGACGGCGGGCGGGATGGGGAACGGGCGGGGCGGACGGACCCCTTCGGACCCCTCCGAATCCACCCTACCACCGGGAGGGTTAAGCTTCGGTTGACGGCAGGCCGCCCCGCGCCGGATTCATCGCGATCGCCCGATCCTTTCGCCGGCGGCCCGGCCCCTCGCGGCGCTCCGCCGCGCGCACCCGGTCGGCCAGCTCGGAGCGCCGGTAGGGCTTGGCCAGCACGTCGAGCCCCGGCGCGCGTCCGCCCTGCACCAGATCCTCGTTGTAGCCCGTCGTCACCAGCACGGGCACGTGCGGCGCCCGACGCCCGAGCTCCTCGGCCAGGGCGAGGCCGTTGAGGGAGCCCGGCATGATGAGGTCGGTGAACAGCAGGTCGATCCGGTAATCGACGCCCCGCAGGAGGGCCAGCGCCTCCTCGCCGTCGGAGGCGGCCATCACGTGGTAGCCCAGCTCCGTGGGATGCTCGCGCGCGAGGGCCAGCACCTCGTCGCTGTCCTCCACGACCAGGACGACGGGCCCCGCCCCGCCCCGAGCCCCGCCCCGAGCCCCGCCCCGAGCCCCGTCCCGAGCCTCGGCGGCGGGCGGGTCCGGCTCGGCCCTCGTCGTCGGCGGGGGCGGCGGCGCGTCGGCGGCCTCGGCCGCGTGGACGGGCAGGATCATCCGCACGGTGGTCCCGCGCCCGACCTCGCTGTCGATCTCCAGCCGGCCCCGCGACTGCTGGAGGAAGCCATGCACCATGGCGAGGCCGAGGCCCGTCCCCTTGCCCTGGCCCTTGGTGGTGAAGAAGGGCTCCACCGCCTGCGCGGCGACGGAGGGCGGCATCCCCGTCCCCTCGTCGGAGACGGAGAGGACCACGTGGTCCCCGGGCGGCAGGTCGCGCGCGGGCGGATCGCCGTCCAATGGGCGCGCGAGGTCGCGACCGTCACGGTGCCGCCGTCGGGCATGGCGTCCCGCGCGTTGAGGGCGATGTTCAGGAGCGCCGTCTCGAGGTGCGTGACGTCCATGAAGCAGGGCGGCAGCCGGTGGCGCAGGTTGAGCTGGAGGTCCACGCGGGGCCCGGCCGTGGTGGCGCAGAGCAGCTCCCCGTCGGGGCTGGAGACCGGCCCGATGAAGACGGCGTTCCAGAAGGGGGTGCCGTCCCGCTTGCAGTTCAGGATCTCGAGGCTGACGGGCTGGTGGGCCTGGCGCACGGTGTCGCGGTCGGTGCGCGGGCCCTGGAGGAAGCGGCAGTTCCGGCCCAGGACCTCGGCCTCCTCGTAGCCGGCGAGGTCGAGGACGGCCTTGTTGGCGAAGGCGATGGGGTTGTCGGGCCGACGCGGGTCGGTGAGGATCATCGGCATCCGCGTCATCTCGACGGCGGCGAAGAAGACGCCGCCCCGGTCCGACAGGTCGTCGTCGGTGATGGTGCTCTCGCGCCAGTGGCGGCCCTGGTGGTGGCCGGTCAGGGCGAGGGAGCCGTCCGGGACGAGGTCGCCGTTCGGCTGGCCCCCGGGCCCGCCCGCCTCGGAGCCGCCCGTCTCGGACCTGCCCGCCTCGGACCTGCCCGCCTCGGGGCCGCCGCGCTCCCGCTCGACGGGGGCCTCCGGTCCCTGCTCCGCCGGGCGCTCCCGGTCGCCGATGCCCACGCCGTCCTGACTCCCGATCCTCCGCGTCGTCCTCATCTGGTTCGGAGCGGCGGGGCTGGCAAGGCTCGCTTCGACCGGGCCGGGGATGGTCGTCTCATCCGTGGCGGAGCGCCCTGATCAGGAGCGCGAAGGCCGGCGTCATCTGCCGGCGGCTGGGGTAGTAGAGGTGGTAGCCGGGGGCGGGCGGGCACCAGTCGGCCAGCACCTCGGTCAGCCGCCCGTCCCGCAGGGGGGCCGTGGCAATGTCCTCGGGCACGTAGGCGAGGCCCAGGCCCGCGAGGGCGGCCTCCAGGGCGGGACCGACGTCGTTGACGACCAGGGGGCCTTCGACGCGGACGTTCAGGGCGCGGCCGTCCTTCGCGAACTCCCAGGCGTAGAGGGCGCCCGAGGTGCTCTGGCGGTAGCCGACGCAGCGGTGCGCCGTGAGGTCCTGCGGCGTCCCGGGGGCCGGCCGGCCCGCGAGGTAGCCGGGCGCCCCCACCACGATCCAGCGCAGGTCCGGGCCGACGCGGACGGCGATCATGTCGCGCTCGACCTGCTCGCCCAGGCGGAGGCCGGCGTCGTAGCGCCCGGCCACGATGTCCACGAAGCCGTTCTCGATGATGGCCTCGACCTGGATGTCGGGGTGGTCGGGTAGGAGCCGCGCCAGCACGGGCCAGAGGATCGTCTGGTGGGCGTGGGTGCTGGTGGTGATCCGCACCGTGCCGGCGGGCCTGTCGCGCAGCTCGGTCAGGGCGGCGAGCTCGGCGTCGATGGCGTCGAGGCCGGGCCGGGCGGCGCGCAGGAGCCGTTCGCCGGCCTCGGTGGGGGCGACGCTGCGGGTGGTGCGCGTGAGGAGCCGCACCCCGAGGCGGTCCTCGAAGCCGCGCATCGCGTGGCTGAGGGTGGATTGCGTCAGCCCGAGGCGCGCGGCGGCGCGGGTGAAGCTGCGCTCCTCGGCCACGGCCAGGAACACGTGGAGGTCGGTCAGGTCCTCGCGGCGCATTCATGGCCCTCGTTCATAGCCTCAAGCGATCCATAGCCTCTAATCGCTGAGCTGCACATGGCTAGACTGGCTCCCGAAGGCGGGTCGTGGAGACCCGTCCGCCGACGGAGCCTCCGGCATGACCGAGCACGACATCATCGACCCCGAACGGCCGACCGGCGTGGACGCTGGCCGGCGCGACCTGCTGGCGGTCGACCTGCGGATCGAGGACCACGCCCCCAACGAGAAGATCGCCGACCTGCCGCGCCTCCTGACGACCGAGGGCAGCGGCCCCTTCGGGGGCGAGGCTCCGGGCGATCTCTGCCATCATGCCCCCTGGCGCAACCTCGCGCTCCTCCGCTCGGGCTCCCGATGGTCGCGCGGGCCCGTCCGGCTGGTTCGCCCCGGCGGCGGGCCCGGGCCGCTCCCGGCCCGGGGCGGGTTCCCCCCGCGGGTCGAGCGCCTCGGCCGGGCCGCGCCCTCCGAGCCTGACACAGGAGCCGTCCCCGGATGACCGTCGCCGCGCCCGTCGCCTTCGATGCCCCCCGCCCCGCCTGGGGCGCGGTGCTCGCCATGACGCTCTGCATCGTGGTGCTCATCGCCTCGGAGTTCATGCCGGTGAGCCTGCTCACGCCCATCGCGCGGGATCTCGGGCTGACCGAGGGTCAGGCGGGGCAGGCCATCTCCATCTCGGGCCTCTTCGCCGTGGTCACGAGCCTGCTCGTCACGACGGTGGCGGGCGACCTCGACCGGCGGCTCGTCGTGATCGGCATGGCGCTGCTGCTGGCCGTCTCGGGGACGCTGGTGGCCCTCGCGCCCAGCCACCTCGTGCTGATGACCGGGCGGGCGCTCCTGGGCGTGGCCATTGGCGGGTTCTGGTCGCTGAACACCGCCATCCTCATGCGGCTGCTGCCCACGGCGCTGGTGCCAGTGGGGCTGGCGGTCAGCAACGGCGGGGTGGCCTTCGCCTCGACCGTCTCGGCGCCGCTGGGCAGCGCCCTAGGCGAGGTCATCGGCTGGCGGGGAACCTTTTTCGCGGTCGTGCCTCTGGCGCTGGCGGCCGCGCTCTGGCAGGCCATGGCCCTGCCGCGCCTGCCGGCGAACGGGCCAGCGAATGGGTCAGCGGACGGGCCGTCCCGGGCGGGCGGCGTCCTGCGCCTGCTCGGGCAGGGGCCGGTCCGGCTTGGCATGGCGGCGATCCTGCTGTTCTTCACGGGGCAGTTCGCGCTGTTCACCTACCTGCGCCCGTTCCTGGAACGGGTGACGGGCGCGGACGTGCCGACCCTCTCGGCCCTCCTCCTCGCCAACGGGGCGGCGAGCCTCCTGGGCAGCCTGCTCATCGGCCCGGCTATCCGCATGAGCCTGCGCGCCATGCTGGTGGCGATCCCGCTCCTCATGGCCGCCCTCGCGCTCGCCATGGCGCTGGCGGGGGCGTCCACCTGGGCGATGGCCGGCCTCCTGGCGCTCTGGGGGCTGGTCGGCACCGGCGGGCCGGTGGCCTGGGGCACGTGGCTCGCGCGGAGCCTGCCCGAGGACGCCGAGGCGGGCGGCGGATTGCAGGTGGCGGTGATCCAGCTTGCCATCACGCTCGGCGCGACGGCCGGGGGCATCGCGTTCGACGCCGCCGGTCCCATCGCCAACGCCGTCGGCGCCGCCGCGATCCTTGCGCTTGCCGCCGGCGCGGCCCTCCTCGCCGGCCGCGCCCTCCCGCGCGGAGCCTGACCCGGACCCGATCCACGAGCCCTGCCCATCCCCCAAGGAGTTTCCCGATGAAAGCCACCCTGATGCACGGCCGCCACGATGTCCGGGTCGAGTCCGTCCCCGACGCCACCCTGAAGGAGCCCACCGACGCCCTCGTCCGCGTCACCCGCGCCTGCATCTGCGGGTCCGACCTTTGGCCCTACAACGGCGGCCCGAACTACGCCGGCCAGCGCATGGGCCACGAGGCCATCGGGATGGTCGAGGCGGTCGGGTCCGAGGTGCGGACCCTGAAGAAGGGCGACCTGGTCATCATGCCCTTCGCCTCCTCGGACGGCACCTGCCCCTTCTGCCGCGAGGCGCTGCCCACCGCCTGCGTCAGCGTCCACTTCATGGGCAACGACGAAGGCTACGACGGCGCGCAGGCCGAGGCGCTGCGCGTGCCCCAGGCCGACGGCACGCTCTACCCGATCCCGGTGGGCGAGGACGACGCGCTCATGCCCTCGCTGCTGACGCTCTCGGACGTGATGGCGACGGGGCACCATGCGGCGGTGGTCGCCCGCGTCGCCCCCGGCCGGACGGCGGCCGTGGTGGGCGACGGCGCGGTGGGCCTGTGCGGCGTCATCGCCGCCAGGCGCCTCGGGGCCGAGCGCATCATCCTCCTGGGCCGCCACGCCGACCGCATCGCGCTGGCGCGCGAGTTCGGCGCGACGGACGTGGTGAGCGATCGGGGCGAGGAGGCCGTGGCCCGCGTCATGGAGCTGACGCGCGGCGAGGGCGCCCACTCCGTCCTCGAATGCGTGGGGACCGGGGCGGCCACCGACACCGCCATCGCCATCGCCCGGCCCGGCGGCGCGGTGGGCCGGGTGGGCGTGCCGCACTACGACGCGATCCCTCTTGCCCAGCCCTCGTTCTTCAAGAACGTCGTGGTGGGCGGCGGCCCCGCGCCGGCGCGGGCCTACATCGCGGACCTGCTGCCCGACATGCTGGAGGGGCGCATCCAGCCCGGCCGCGTCTTCGACCGCACCGTGGGCCTCGACGGGGTGCCCGACGGCTATCGCGCGATGAACGAGCGTGAGAGCATCAAGGTCATGGTCAAGCCGTGACGACCAGCGGCGGCCGGCCCGGAGCCGGTCGCCCATCCCCATCCGAGGAGCATAGGACATGAAGATCCAGCCCGCCGGCTCGCAGCCGTCCCGCCAAGGCCCCGCCGAGTGGTTCGCGGGCCGCGTCCGCATCGACCCGCTGTTCCCCGTCGAGCCCCCCTCGCGCATGGCGGGCAACCTCGTCACCTTCGAGCCCGGGGCGCGGACGGCCTGGCACACGCATCCTCTCGGGCAGACGCTGATCGTCGTGCAGGGGATGGGCTGGGTCCAGCGCGAGGGCGGCCCGCGCGAGGAGGTGCGTCCCGGCGACGTGGCGCGCTTCGCGCCCGGGGAGAGGCACTGGCACGGCGCAACGGCGACCACCGCCATGACCCACCTCGCCGTCCAGGAAGCCGATGACGGCGGCTCGACGGTGACCTGGATGGAGCAGGTCACGGAGGAGCGGTATCGGGCCGACGCCCCCTGAGCCCGGGGTCCGGCGCGGCCGCCGGGACGGCGGGGCGGCGAGGTCAGCCCTCCTCCCCGCCATGGCTGGAGAAGGCCAGGTCGAGCGTGGAGGACACGGGGACGACGATGGTGCAGCGCACGCCCTCCGGGGTGATCCTGTAGTCCGTCTCGGCCTTGAGCTGGTAGGGCAGGGCCCTCTCGATCAGCTCGCGCCCGTAGCCCCGGCGTTCGGGGGGCCCGCCCCCCGGGGCGGCGTCGCGCGGCCCGGCCGCGACGCCCGTCTCCCGCCAGTCCACCCGCAGCCGCCTGTCCTCCCCGTGGCCGGGGAGCAGGTTCCAGGTCACCGCGAGGTGGCCCTCGGGCCGCGACAGGGCGCCGTGCTTGAGGGCGTTGGTCGTCAGCTCGTGGAGGGCGAGCGCGAAGGTCTGCACGGTGGCCGAACGCAGCCGGATGCCCTTGGGCCCCCGCAGCGCGACCTGCGGGCCGTGCCCGGCCTCGTCGAGGACGCCATGCGCGGTGAGCTCGGCCCCGAGGAGCTCGTCGAAGGCGATGCGGTCGCCCTCATCGAGGCGGGACAGGAGCGAGTTGACCCGCCCGAGCGCCCCGAGGCGGTCGCGGATGCGGGTGCGGAACTCGTCCAGGGTCGCGGAGGTCGCCAGCGTGCGCTCGGTCACGGCGCGCACGACGGTGACGAGGTTGCGCGAGCGGTGCTGGAGCTCGGCCACCAGCACGCGCAGGCGATCCTGGAGCTCCACCTCCTCGGTGGCGTCGTGCCCGATGCCGGCGATGCGCTGCACGCGGCCGGATCCGTCGTGGAGGGGGAAGTCGGTGTCGCGGATCCAGCGCACCTGCCCGTCGGCGCGGCGGATGCGGAAGCTGTGCAGGACGTGCTCGCCCTCGCGCACCCGCCGGATGGCGGCCAGCGCCCTCTCGCGGTCCTCCGGCAGGATCAGCTCGGCCCAGCGGCGCACGTGGTTGCCACCCAGGACGTGCTCGATCCGGGCGCCGTAGATCTCCTCGAAGGCGGGGCTGACATACTCGAACGCGAGCGTCCCGGCGTCGCGGATCCAGAGCACGTCGGCCGAGGCGTCGCCGAACTGCCGGAAGCGCGCCTCGCTCTCCTGGAGCGCCGCCTCGGTGGCCCGCCGCGCGGTCACGTCCTGGCCGACCTTGAGGAAGCCCGCGACGGCGCCGTCGGGGCCGAGCAGCGGCCTCACCATGCCCTCGATGAAGACCCGCGTGCCGTCGCGGCGCCGGTGCCAGCGCACGTCGGGCGCCTCGCCCGTGGCGCGGGCCACCCGCCGCTCCTTCGCGGGCTCGCCCCTCAGCCGATCCTCGGGCGTGAAGGTGATGTCCACGGGCCGGCCCGCCACCTCCTCGGCCGTCCAGCCGAACACCGCCCGGGCGCCCGGCGACCAGGTCTCGATCCGTCCCTCGGCGTCGATGGTGAGGATGGCGTAGTCGGTGGCCGTCTCCACGATGGCGCGGAAGCGCTCCTCGCCCGCGCGGAGCGCCGCCTCGGCCGCCTTGCGCGCGGTGATGTCCGAGGCCATGCCGGCGGCGCGGGTCGTGCCGTGGCCCGGCACGGGGAAGCTGCGGTCGAGGATCCAGCGCTCCTCCCCGTCGGGGCGGCGGATGCGGTATTCGATGGTCACGGGCTCGCCCCTCGCCTGCCGGGCCAGGCCCGCCCGGAAGGCCTCGCGGTCGTCGGGGTGCAGCGTGTCGTCGAAGCGCCCGAGATCCGCCAGGAGCTCGGCCGCCGGCCGGCCCCAGACCGTCTCGTAGGAGGGGCTCAGGTAGTCGAGCCGCCCCCGCGCGAGGTCGGTGATGTAGAACACGTCGGCGATGGCCGAGACGAGCACCCGGAACCGCGCCTCGATCTCCCGCAGCGCCGCCTCGGCCCGCGCGCGCACGAGGTCGGCCCAGAGCCGTTCGGCCACCTCCCGCGCCAGCTCGACCTCCCCGTCGGTCCAGCGACGCGGGGCGTGCTGGTGAACGGAAAGGTTCACCACCAGCCGGCCGCCGGCGACGAGGGGCACGCTCAGCAGCGCCGCCACCCCCACCGCCGCGATGGCGGCGAGGTCGGGACGCGCGGGCGCGGGATCGCGCGCGTCCTCGACCCGCACGGTCCGGCCGGCCCGGAGGTCGTCCAGGATGGGTCCCTCGCAGTCCTCCAGCCGCATCACCGTCGGAAAGGGCTCCACGCCGTCGGCGGACCAGCCGTTGAAGATGTCGGCCACACCCCTGGCCTCGTCGAGTTCCGCGAACAGGACCCGCGAGGCGCCCAGGTGCTCGCCCAGGAGGCGGGCCGCGACCTCGATCAGCCGGTCCACGCCGGTTTCGGCGCGCAGGGAGTCGCCGAGCCGGAGCAGGAAGGCCTGCCGCGCCGCGTTCCCGCGCAGCGCCTCCTCCGCCCGGCGCCGCGCCGTCACGTCGTGGAGCACGACCGCGACCTCGGTCCCCTTCGCGTCCGTGGGCCTGAACACGTGCAGGTCGTAGAGGATGCCGTCGGGCCCGGCGAACCCTTCGAGCCGCTGGGCTTCCCCGGTCCTGGCCGTGCGCCCGAGGATCTCGAGCCAGTGGGGCTCGTGGGCCCCGAGCCCGCTGAGCCTGCGCCCCTTGCGCGACCGCCCCGTGATGCGCACCGCGGCGGGATTCTCGTCGTGGTAGAGGAGGTCCACGCAGCGGCCCTCTCCGTCGAGGATCGCCTCGGCGAGGTAGAAGCCCTCGTCCATCGATTCGAAGAGCGTGCGATACCTCGCCTCGCTCTCGCGCAGCCGCGCCTCGGCCTCCTTGCGCCCGGTGATGTCGCGCCAGAACACCGCGAGCCCCTCGGGCATCGGGAAGGCCCGCATCTCCAGCCAGCGCGCCGACCCGTCCTGCGAGGTGCAGGGGTGCTCGAGCGAGACCGGCGACCGCTCGGCTTGGGCGCGCCGGAGGAGGCGGCCAACCTCGCTCCCCTCGCTTCCGGGATGGACCTCCCAATGGCTGCGCCCGAGGATCTCCTCCAGGGGCATCGGTTCGAGGCGCAGCGCCGCGTCGTTGAGGGCCAGGATGCGGAAGTCCTGGTCCATGAGCCCGAAGGCCTCGTCCATGCCGTCCAGCACGCCGCGGAGCCGCGCCTCGCTCCGGCGGAGCCGGTCCTCCGCCTCGCGTCGGGCGGTGACGTCCCGGGCAGCGCCCAGCCATTCCGCGATCCCGCCCCGTTCGTCGGGCACCGGCACCGCGCGGGAATGGACCCAGCCCAGGCGGCCGTCCGCGCGCCGCACCCGGTGCTCGAGGTCGAAGGGCGCCCGGGCGCCGATGGCCTCCGCGATGGCGGCCCGCACCAGGGGCCGGTCCTCGGGGGCGACGTGGCGCTCCAACCAGTCGGGATCGGGCTCGGGGGCGTCGGCCAGGAGCCCCCGCCCGTCGAGCTCGCGCATCTCCGCCCAGTCCGGCCCCATGCGGTAGGCCACGTCCGAGCAGGCCGTCACGAAGGCCCGGTGGCGTGCCTCGCCCGCGCGCAGCGCCTCCTCGGCCCGGACGCGCCCGGAAACCTCCATCGCCGTCACCAGCACGCCCGCGACCGCGCCGCCCTCGTCCCGGAGCGGGCTGCAGGACAGGGTGAACCAAGCCGCCTCCCCCTCGTCGGACCCGTCGAGGGGGAGGCGCGCTTCCTCGAGGGTGACGCTCTCGCCGGCCCGGACGCGCGCCTGGAGGGGGGCGTCGATGGGCCAGCCCTCCCGCGCCGGCCGGCCCAGGCCCTCGGGGTGCTCGTGGCCCATGATCCGGCGGAAGCCGTCGTTGTAGACCTGCACGAGGTCGGGCCCCCAGAGCGCCGCCATGGGGAAGCCCGCGGGCAGCAGGAGGTCCACCGTCGCCCGCAGGCTCCGCGGCCAGCCCTCGACTGGCCCGAGTGGCGTCGCCGCCCAGTCGCGCGCGCGGATGAGGCGGGCCATCTCGCCCTCGCCGGGAGGCCAGCCTGGGGCGTCGTCGCGGGTGGTCATCGGACGGCTCTCCGGATCATCTGGCCGGGTCGTCGGGGTCCGGGGCGAGGGCGTCGGCCGGCCCGAACGGGCAAAGGACGAACGTCCCGACCCCCCGACCGTTCCGACCCCCCGACCGTTCCGAGCCCCCGGCCGGCGCGGACCGCGCCCGGCCTCGTCCGTTCTGGCCGGGCCCGCGGGCGGGGGCGTCGCCCAGGGGGGCGGCGGACGGCCCCGACGCGGACCAGGGGCCCGAAGCCTCCTCAAGGGACGGCGCGCGGAGCCGGGCCTGGCAGGGTTGCCCTGCCCGGACCGGGGCCGGGCGGCGCGGCGGCCCCTGGTCCGGCGGGCGCGGGGCGATCAGGGGATCGCCTCGTCCTCGACCATCCCCCGGAGCAGCGTGCCGTAGATCTCCTCGGCCCGCAGCAGGGCCGGGTCGAAGCCGCTTTCCGCCGTCAGGCCGTCCCAGTGCCGGCGATCCCCGGCATCGGTGCCGACGAAGCCCATGGACCAGGCCGGGAACCCCCTCTCCGCGACGGGGCCGAAGCTCAGGAGCGCCATGTCGCCGTGGCGGAGGTCGCGCTGGATCCGCTCGAAGGTGCGCTCCACGGCGGCGCGGGGGCCTTCGAGCACCTGCGCGAAGCAGCCCCGGTTGAACAGGAGCGCCCCGGTCACGCCCTGCGCGGCGTTGTTGCGGCGGCTGACCTCCAGGATGTCGCGGAGGCCGTCCCGCGTCCGTTCCGGCGGGCCGCCCATCAGGTTGCGGCTGACATAGACCAGGCGGGAGAGGGGGTCGCTCATGGGATCGTTCCGGTGCCGGGGGGAAGGGGGGGCTGGGCCAGCCGCCGGGCCACGTCCTCGGGCGAGAGGGGACGGCCCGTCAGGTAGCCCTGGACCTCGGTGCAGCCCTCGGCGCGCATCCGCTCCATCTGCTCGGCGGTCTCGACGCCCTCGGCGGTGGTCCGCATCCCCATGCTGGCGCCCAGCGACGCGATGGCGCGGACGATGGCCGTCTTGTCGTCGAGCGCGCCGGGGCCGCGCACGAAGGACTGGTCGATCTTGATCCTGTCGAAGGGGAATCGCTGGAGATAGCTGAGGGACGAATAACCCGTGCCGAAGTCGTCCATCGACACCCGCACGCCCAGCGAGCGGACGCGGTTCAGCACCTCGAGCACCACGTCCGTGTCGTGGAGGAGCGCGCCCTCGGTGATCTCCAGCTCCAGCCGGGCGGGGTCGATCCGCGACTGGGTGAGCGCGGCCGCCACGCTGTCGAAGAGGCGCGGGCTGCGGAACTGCACGGGTGAGATGTTGACGGCGACGCCGATCCCCTCGGGCCAGGAGGCGGCCTCGCGGCAGGCTTCGCGCAGGACCCATTCACCCACGGGCACGATGACGCCCAGCTCCTCGGCCAAGGGCACGAAGTCGGCGGGCGGGACCACGCCGCGCTCGGGGTGGACCCAGCGCAGCAGCGCCTCGAAGCCGCTGACCTGCCCGGTCGCGAGGTTCACCTGCGGCTGGTACATCAGCCGGAACTGCCGCAGCGCCAGGGCCTTCCGCAGCTCCAGCTCCAGCGCGCGGCGGGCCTGGAGCCGCGCCTCCATGCCGGCGTCGAAGAAGCGGAAGGTGTTCCGCCCCGCCGCCTTGGCCCCGTAGAGCGCGAGGTCGGCCTTCTTGAGGAGGTCGTCGGGATCGGTGCCGTCGGCGGGGGCCATGCTGATGCCGATGCTGGCGCCGATGTTGAGGACGTGCCCCTCGATGGCGTAGGCGCGGCCCGCGACCTCCACGAGCCTCTGGGCCAGGGCCTCGCTCGCCTCGGGGCCGGAGCTGCCGGGCTGGATGATCGCGAACTCGTCGCCGCCCATGCGCGCCACCACGTCGTCCTGGCGCGTCACGCTCCGCAGGCGGTCGGCCACCTTGCCGAGCAGGGCGTCGCCCATCGGGTGGCCCAGCGTGTCGTTCACCGCCTTGAAGCGGTCGAGGTCGATGAACAGCACGCTCAGCGCCCGGGGCTGCGGGGGGGCCAGCAGGTCCCCCAGCCGCCGGCGAAGCTCGGCCCGGTTGGACAGGCCGGTGAGCGGGTCTGTGTGCGCCAGCTCCAGCGTGCGGAGGTGCGCGCCCATCTCGACCAGGGTGAGGACGCCGCCGCCCGTGGCCCGGGCCTTCCAGGCGCCGCCCACGACGCGGCCCGAGGCCAGCTCGACCAGGGTGGGGGAATCGGGGCCGGATCGGGGGCCGAATTGGGGGCCGGATCGGGGGTCGGACTGGGAGGCGGCGCGTCCCTGGCGCGCCCGCGCATCGAGCCGGGCGAGAAGATCCCGCACGGCGGCGGCGTCCGGCCGACCGGGCGCGAGCAGGGTCCGCGCCTCGGCGTTGGCGTGGGCGACCTCGCCCCGCGCATCGACGACGATCACGCCGCCGGACACGTGGTCGAGCACCTCCGCGAGGTCGGGAGGCGTCGCCATCTGGGGCGTGGAATGAAGCACGCGGAACCCTCCCTGTCTGACTCGGGGCCAGTCTGCCAGAGAGAAGCAAACAAATGATGAACAGCCGGTCGATTTCGACGGATTTCGCGCGAGGCCCGCACGGCGGGTCTGGCGCGGCAGGTCTGGCGCGGCGGGTCTGGCGCGGCAGGTTGAGGGTGCCAGGCGTGGCGCGGCGGGTTCAGCGCAACGGGCCTCGCGTGCCGGGCCTCGCGTGCCGGGCCTAGCGCAGCGGGCCGGGCGTGCGGTGGAGGTGGACCGACAGCCCGCCATGCGCCACCGCCGGGCCGAGCGGCGCGAAGGGCAGGCCCGTGGCGCGGGCGAGCGACGGCTCGCTCGTCACGAGGCCCACGCGCCAGCCGGCGAACCTCTCGCGCAGCACCTCGCCCAAGGCCGCGTAGAGGCCGAAGAGCGGCTTCTTGTTGCCGATCCGCGTCCCGTAGGGCGGATTCACGATCACGAGGCCCGGCGGCCCCTCGGGCCGTCGCAGGTCCGAGATGGGCTGGCAGAGGAACTCGGCCACGCCGGCCACGCCCGCGCGCCCGGCGTTGGCGCGGCTCATGGCGACCGCGCCCGAATCGCGGTCGGAGCCCAGGAAGCGGAAGGGCACGGGGCGCGGGGCGGGGGGCCGGCGCAGGCGGTCCCAGGCGGCGGGGTCGAAGGTCGCCAGCCTCTCGAAGGCGAAGGACCGCGAGCGGCCGGGCGGCAGGCCCAGGGCGATCTCGGCCGCCTCGATGACGAAGGTGCCCGAGCCGCACATCGGGTCGAGCACCGGCTCCGCGCCCGTGTAGCCGCATTCGCGCAGGACCAGCGCGGCCAGCGTCTCGCGCATCGGGGCCTTGTTCACAGCCTCCTTGTGGCCGCGCTTGTGGAGAAGCTCGCCCGAGGCATCGACGCTGAAGGTGCAGAGGTCGTCCTCGATCCGCGCGAGGAGGCGGATCCCGGCGTCGTCCGCGATGGGCACGCCCAGCTCCTCGCGCAGGGCCGTCTCGATCCGCTGCGCCGCCGCGCCGGCGTGGTAGATGCGCGAGCCCTTGCACGTCGCCTCGACCTTCACCGGCTGGTCGGGGCGCAGGATGTCCCCCCAGGGGAACTTGCGGGCGCGCTTGTCGAGCTGGGCGAGGTGCAGGGCGCGAAAGGACCCGATCCGTGCCAGCACCTTCGTCGCGCCGCGCAACTCCAGGTTCGCGCGCCAGACCTCGGGCCAGCCGCCGCGCAGCGTCACGCCGCCCATGGACGGGACGGGATCGGCGAAGCCCTTCTCGGCCGCCTCGGCGGCGAGGGCGGGCTCCAGCCCCGGCGGGGCGACGAGGTAGATGTCGAAGGGGGCGTGATCGGGCATGGACCGCCCGATAGCGCAAGCCCGCGCCGCCCGCGACCGCTAAATCCCGAAGCGCCGGCCTAGGCGCGGCGGGGCCGGTCGTCGTCGCGCCGCCGCCGCAGGAGCGCATAGGCCACGGCCCCGACCGCGACGGCCGCCGCCGTGCGCGTCACCAGCCCGGCCCGGTCGTGCCGCCACGCCGCGCGGACGCCCATCTCGGCCGGGATGTTCGGCACCCGCCCCTGCGCGAGGTCCGACAGCACCCCCTCGACCATGTTCACCCGGTCGGCCCCGAGCAGGATCAGCCAGTGCGTCCAGTCGGATTCGCTGTAGCGGAAGGCCGCGCGCCGCATCGCGCCGCTCAGGCCGCTGGGCGGGGTGGAGGTGCCGACGACGGCCGGCAGGCGGTTGTGCTCGATGGACATGAGCACCTCCACGTCCGGGCGCTGCTGGACCGGGCGCTCCCAGGTCTTGGCGGGGCCGGAGTCGCCGTCGCGCTCGCGCAACGGATAGGTCGGATCGTTGCGGGGATCGGCGTCCACGCCCCAGCCGTTCACCGTGGCGGGGTCGATCCTCCGGGGCGTCGAAAGGGCCGTCGAGGTCATGTCCGTCCTCCTCAGTAGCCGTTGGGCAGCAGGACCGGCTTGATGCAGCCGTCGAGCTTGTTCGAGAACAGGTGGTAGGCGTCCGAGATATCCTCCAGGGGCACCCGGTGGGTGATGAGCGCCTTGGGGTCGATCCGCCCGGCCTGCACGTGCTCGATCATCCGGGGCAGCAGCCGCTTCACGGACGCCTGGTTGGCCCGGATCGTGATGCCCTTGTTCACGACGTTGCCGATGGGGATCATGTTGCCGGTGGGGCCGTAGACCCCCACGACCGACACGATCCCGCCCTTCTTGACCGAGTTGATCGCCCAGTGGAGCGGCAGGGCCGACCCGGCCTCCAGCGGGATCTTCTTGCCGAAGAGGGTGTGGAGGATGTTGCCCGAGGCGTCCGCGCCCACGGCGTCGATGCACACGTCCGCGCCGAGCGAGTCCGTCTGCTTCTTGATGAACACCGCCATGTCGTCGATCTCGCGGAAGTCGTGGACCTCGGCGGGGGCGTAGTCGCGGGCGAACTCCAGCCGGTAGTGCACCCAGTCGATGACGATGACCCGGCCCGCGCCAAAGAGCCAGGCGCAGCGCGCCGCCATGATGCCGACGGGACCGGCGCCGAAGACGACCACGGTGTCGCCCTTCTGGATGCCCGCCATCTCGGCCGCCTGGTAGCCGGTGGGCACCACGTCGGTCAGGAGAACGGCGTCCTCCACGTCCATCCCCTCGGGGATCGGCGTCGGCCCCACGTCGGCGTAGGGCACGCGGACGTATTGCGCCTGCCCGCCGTCATAGCCGCCCGCCGTGTGGGAATACCCGAAGATGCCGCCCACCGCCGTCGCTTGGGCGTTGGATTCGTGGCAGTTGCCGTAAAGGCCCTGCTTGCAGAAGTGGCATTGCCCGCAGGCGATGTTGAAGGGCACGATCACGTGGTCGCCGGGCCGCAGGTTCTCGACGGCGGGGCCGACCTCCTCGACGATGCCGGTGAACTCGTGCCCGAAGGTCATGCCGACGCGGGTGTCGGGGACGAGGCCGTTGTAGAGGTGCAGGTCCGACCCGCAGATGCAGGACCGCGTGACGCGCACGATGGCGTCGCGGGGGTGCAAGATGCGGGGCGGGGGCTTCTGGTCGGCCCGGATGCGGCGCGGGCCTCGGTAGTCGGCGGCAAGCATGGGGCTCCTCCGGCGGTTGGCCGGGTGCAACCCGCCTCGGCCCGTCCCGGTTCCGGCCCTTGCATGCGCCCGCGTCCCGGTCCAAGGGACAGGGCGATTCCCCTGACGCAAGCCCAAAGGCCCCGCCATGCCCGCCTACCGTTCCCGCACCACCACCCACGGCCGCAACATGGCGGGCGCGCGCGGCCTGTGGCGCGCGACGGGGATGAAGGACTCGGACTTCGGCAAGCCGATCATCGCCGTCGTCAACTCCTTCACGCAGTTCGTCCCCGGCCACGTCCACCTCAAGGACCTCGGGCAACTGGTCGCGCGCGAGATCGAGGCGGCGGGCGGCGTCGCCAAGGAGTTCAACACCATCGCCGTGGACGACGGCATCGCCATGGGCCACGACGGGATGCTCTACTCGCTCCCCTCGCGCGAGCTGATCGCGGATTCGGTCGAATACATGGTGAACGCCCATTGCGCCGACGCGATGGTGTGCATCTCCAACTGCGACAAGATCACGCCGGGGATGCTGATGGCGGCGATGCGCCTGAACATCCCCGCCGTCTTCGTGTCGGGCGGGCCGATGGAGGCCGGGAAGGTCGTCCTGCGGGGCAAGGAGGTCGCGCTCGACCTCGTGGACGCCATGGTCGCCGCCGCCGACGACGCGGTGACGGACGAAGAAGTGAAGCAGATCGAGCAGGCGGCCTGCCCGACCTGCGGGTCGTGCTCGGGGATGTTCACGGCGAACTCGATGAACTGCCTGACCGAGGCGCTGGGCCTGTCGCTGCCGGGGAACGGCTCCACGCTCGCCACCCACGCCGACCGCAAGCGGCTGTTCGTGGAGGCGGGGCACCTCGTCGTGGACCTCGCGCGGCGCCATTACGAGCAGGACGACGAGACGGTGCTGCCCCGCTCCATCGCGACCAAGGAGGCGTTCGAGAACGCCATGGCGCTCGACATCGCCATGGGCGGTTCCACGAACACCGTGCTGCACATCCTGGCGGCGGCGCACGAGGGCGGCGTGGACTTCGGCATGGAGGACATCGACCGGCTGTCCCGCCGCGTCCCCTGCCTCTGCAAGGTCGCGCCCGCCAAGGCCGACGTGCACATGGAGGACGTGCACCGCGCCGGCGGCATCCCGGCGATCCTCGGCCGGCTCGACGCGGCGGGGCTCCTGCACCGCGAGGTGCCGACGGTCCACGCGCGGACCTTGGGCGCGGCGATCGACCAGTGGGACATCTCCCGCACCAACCAGGACTCGGTCCGCACCTTCTTCCGCGCCGCGCCCGGCGGCGTGCCGACGCAGACCGCCTTCAGCCAGGACCGCCGCTGGACCGAGCTCGACCTCGACCGCGAGACGGGGGCGATCCGCGACGCCGCCCATGCCTTCAGCCAGGACGGCGGCCTCGCGGTCCTCGCGGGGAACCTCGCGCCCGAGGGCTGCATCGTGAAAACGGCGGGGGTGGACGAGTCGATCCTCGTCTTCTCCGGCCCCGCCCGCGTCTTCGAGTCCCAGAACGCCGCCGTCGAGGCGATCCTGTCCAACCGCATCAAGGCCGGCGACGTGCTGGTGATCCGCTACGAAGGCCCCAAGGGCGGCCCGGGGATGCAGGAGATGCTGTATCCCACGAGCTACCTGAAGTCGAAGGGCCTGGGCAAATCCTGCGCCCTCATCACCGATGGACGCTTCTCGGGCGGCACCTCGGGGCTGTCCATCGGCCACGTCTCGCCCGAGGCGGCCTCGGGCGGCACCATCGGCCTCGTGCGCGAGGGCGACCGGGTGGAGATCGACATTCCGTCCCGCAGCATCACCCTCGCCGTCCCCGAGGCGGAGCTGGCGAGCCGCCGCGCCGAGCAGGACGCGAAGGGCTGGAAACCCGCTGCCCCCCGCGCCCGCAAGGTCAGCACGGCCCTCAAGGCCTATGCGCTCTTCGCCACCTCCGCCGCGACCGGCGCGGTGCGGAAGCTGCCCGAGGCCTGACGACCTCCGGCGGGGCCAGGCGCGGCGCGATGCCGTGACGGCCTCCGCGCGGGCTCCGCCGCTGGCGGCGCACGTCCAGGGGGAAGGGCGCCGGGTCCGACCAAGGTCCCGGCCGCGCCGGCGCGATCCGGCTTCCGGCCGGCGCGGGATCGCGGCTATGCTGGCGGGGCGAGCAGCCCCCTCGCCTCCGCTGAAGGCCCCGCCCCATGACCTTCGCCCAGCCCGTCGCCGTCGCGCTGCCCGACCATCCCCAGCGCGTCCCCCTCGCCAACGAGCTGCACGCGCGGCCCTTCCCCTCGCTGCGCGCGCCCGGCGACGCGATCCACCTCGCGCTCAAGCCGCTCGACGACGCCGCCCGCGACCGCGAGGCCGAGCGGGCGCATCTCCTCGACCTTCTCGACCGCCATGGCGCGGCGCACCCGCCGCCGGGGGCCACCCACTGGTCCGGCCGCCTGGGCCGCTGCGAGCTCAAGTGGGAAAGCCACACCGAGTTCGTGACCTACCTCCTCTGGGAGGAGGGCGCGACCGGCCCCGCCTTCCACCCCGACCTGCTGCGCAAGTTCCCCGCCGACTGGCTCGCCGCCGCGCCCGGCGCCCGCATCGCCTCCGCCCTGATCCGCGTGGAGCCCGCGCCCGCCGACGAGACGATCGTCGCCCGCGCCGCCGAGTGGTTCGTCCCCGAGAGCCTGACCCTGTCCCGCGTGCTCGACGACAAGGCGGTGGTCGCCGGCGACTTCCGCCTCGACGCCGCCGGGCACATGCGCTTCGCCGTCTTCGCCCGCGAGGGCCTGGGCGACCGCCGCACCGGCCGCGTCGTCCAGCAGCTCTGCGAGATCGAGACCTACCGCGCCATGGCGATGCTGGGCTTCGCGACCGCCCGCGACCTCGCCCCCGCCATGGCCGACCTCGACCGCCGCCTGTCGGCGCTGATCGAATCCATGGCCTCGGACGCGGCCCGCCACGCCGAGACGCTGCACGACCTCCTCGGCATCTCCGCGGAGCTGGAGCACCTCTCCGCCCGCTCCGGCTACCGCCTCTCCGCCACCGTCGCCTACGAGACCATCGTGCTCCAGCGCGTCGCCGCCCTGCGCGAGCTGCGCTTCGGCGGGCGGCCCACGCTGGGGGAGTTCATGCAGCGCCGCTTCGACCCCGCCATGCGGACGGCGGGCAGCACCGACCGGCGGCTCGGCTCCATGTCCGCGCGCGCGCTGCGGGCCGGGAACCTCCTGCGGACCCGCGTGGACGTGGAGCGGTCGGCGCAGAACCAGCGCCTCCTCGAAAGCATGGACCGCCGCGCCGACCTCGCGCTCCGGCTCCAGCATACGGTGGAGGGCCTGAGCGTCGTCGCCGTCAGCTACTACGCCGTGGGCCTCGCGCTCTACCTGCTCGGGCCGCTGGAGGGCGCGCTGCCCATCGGCAAGCCGCTCCTCGCCGCGCTGGTCGCCCCCGTGGTGATCCTGGCGGTCTGGTGGGGCCTGCGCCGCATCCGCCGCTCGCTCCACTAGAAGCCTCGGGGCGTTCCGTCCTACACCTGTCCCGCAAGGGGGGACGGCGATGAACCACTACGACCTTCAGGGCCGCGTCGCGGTCGTCACCGGCGGCGCGCAGGGGATCGGCCTCGCGGTGGCGCGGCGCATGGTCGCCTCGGGCGCGACCGTCGCCCTCTGGGACCGCGACGAGGTGCTGGCGCAGGGGGCGGCGCGCGACCTCGGCCCCGCCGCCCGCGCCTACGGGCTGGACGTGACGGACGGGGAGGGGGTGATCGCCGCCGCCGCCCGCACCCGCGCGGACCTCGGCCCCATCGCCATCCTCGTCACCAGCGCGGGCATCGCCGGGTCGAACGCCAAGGTGGTGGACACCGACCCCGCCGAATGGGACCGCATCCTCGACGTGAACCTCACCGGCACCTTCCACTGCTGCCGCGCCGTGCTGCCGCAGATGGTCGAGACGGGCTACGGCCGCGTCGTCACCATCGCCTCCATCGCCGGCAAGGAGGGCAACCCCAGCGCCGGGGCCTACTCGGCCTCCAAGGGCGGCGTCATCGCCCTGACGAAGTCGCTCGGCAAGGAGCACGCGGCCCAGGACATCGCCGTGAACTGCGTCACCCCCGCCACCGCCAAGACCCGCATCCTCGACACCCTGACGCCCCAGTTCATCGACTACATGCTGAGCCGCATCCCCCGCGCCCGCTTCCTGGAGCTGGAGGAGGCCGCGAGCCTCGTCACCTGGCTCTGCACCGCCGAGAACAGCTTCACCACCGGCGCGGTCTTCGACCTGTCGGGGGGCCGGGCGACCTACTGAGGCCCGATCCGTCCGCCCGACGCCCAAGGTCCGGGCGGGCCGCCCACGCCGGCGGCGCCCTGCCCCGGACGGGGCGGCGGGGCCGTCGATCTGGGCAAAATAATGAAGAATCCATGAACGGGCGCATGAGCTCGCTGCATGGCAGCATTGCCCATCCGTGCATTGTGCAGGTGCAGCGAACGTCTATCTCTGGTCCCGAGAGCGCTAACATCGCGCGTCCCCACATCGCCCGCCCCGGCGGGCCGCAGCCCGAGAGAGACCCACCATGGCCACCACCACCCAAGACGCCCGCTTCGTCGATCATGCCGCCCGCCCGGTCCTCGGCGGCCTTCGCGCCGCCCTGGCGCAGCGCCTCGCCCGGTATCGCCTCTACCGGCAGACCCTGGACGAGCTCGGGTCGCTCAGCGACCGCGACCTCGCCGACCTCGGCATCCACCGCAGCCAGATCGTCGACATCGCGACCGAGTCCGCCTACCGCGCCTGAACCGGCTTGACGGCCCTGCCGCGCCGTTCCAATCGTCGCGCCGGACCGGCCCCCGGGGGCCTGTCCGGCGCGAACGCATTCGGGGGGCAGGACGCATGGCACGGCTGGAGGGCAGGTCCGCCCTGGTCACGGGGGCGGCGCGCGGCATCGGGGCGGCCATCGCGCGGGCCTACGCGCGCGAGGGCGCGACGGTCGCCGTCGCCGACCTGAGCCTCGACGCCTGCCGCGCCACCGCCGAGGGCATCGGCCCCGCTGCCTATCCCATCGTCATCGACGTGACGCGGCAGGACAGCATCGACGCCGCGCTGGCGACGGTGGTCGAGCGGGCGGGCGGCATCGACATCCTGGTGAACAACGCGGGCGTCTACGACATGGACCCCGTGCCCTCCATGACGCGCGCCAGCTTCGACCGCCTGTTCGCGGTCAACGTCGCCGGCACGCTGTTCACCCTCCAGGCCGCCGCCCGCGCGATGATCGCGCAGGGGCGCGGCGGCAAGATCGTCAACATGGCCTCGCAGGCGGGCCGGCGGGGCGAGGCGCTGTCCCCCGTCTACTGCGCCACCAAGGCCGCCGTCATCAGCCTGACCCAGTCGGCGGGGCTCGATCTCATCCGCCATCGCATCAACGTCAACGCCATCGCCCCCGGCGTGGTGGAAAGCGAGATGTGGGACCACGTGGACGCGCTCTTCGCCCGGCACGAGGGGCTGGCCCCGGGCGAGAAGAAGCGCCAGGTCGGCGCGGCGGTCCCCCTGGGCCGGATGGGCGTGCCCGAGGACATGACCGGCATGGCGGTCCTGCTCGCCTCCCCCGAGTCGGACTACATCGTCGCCCAGACCTTCAACGTCGATGGCGGCAACTGGATGAGCTGAGGCTCTCGCGACCGCCGTCGGGTGGGGGCGCTGCCCCCGTTTCCTATGCGCCCTGCCGCTCGCAGGCGCTCGCGGCCTTCCTCACGGACAGGCACGCCCCGCGTGCCTGTCCGGGCGTTCGGTGTTGTTGCCCCTGAATGACCGGACAGGATCAGGTTGTTGTCTGATCCGCGATGAACTCGCGGGGTGATCTGTATCCGAGCGCCCGGTGGGGGTG
>NZ_JAGGJP010000014.1 GCF_017872975.1 Rubellimicrobium aerolatum | reverse complement strand
CTCTGGGCCGACCTGCAGAACGCGGCCCTGGCGCGAGCCGGCCGGCCCGAGCGCGTGGATCACCGCCGCTTGGCCGTGCAGCGCGAGGCGGCGCTCGCCCGGGGCGACATGGCCAAGGCCGAGGCGCTGGACCGCCCGCCCGAGGTCAAGCTCGGGCCGGCGGTCAGCGGCGCCGAGCGCAAGGCGCGGCGCGCGGCCGAGCGGGAGGGGCGCACGTACCTCCCCGTCACCGAGAACGGCGAGTTCACCCAAGCGGTGCGGCAGGTTCGCCACGCGTGGGCGGAGCTGCGCAGGCAGGCGGAGGCATTGCCGGAGGCGGGCGCAGAGACAGGGCAAGGGGGCTGACGCTCCGCCTTTGGCGAACACTTGATCTCCGGACAGGGTTTCCGTGCACCCTTCAGGTGGCGTCTGGGCCTCCCTGGCTGACGATGATAAAGGTGCGGTTTCCCGTCGTATTTCGCATCTGCCATAATCGGCGTTCAGCGAAAGCGGAGTTTGGGCGTCCATGTCGTCGGTCACAGAGACAACTTACCTCCTTCGGATGAGGTCCGGCGCAACTTACGTCCGCTAGCGCACTTGAACGCAGTACCTCTCCCTTGTCTGCTCCGCCTGCTTTGTCTCGCGGAGCCACCATGTCCGATGTCCGTCACTTGCCCGTGACCGTGCTGCCCGGCCCCCTCGGCGTGAGCAAGACGACCGTACTGACTCATGTGCTAAAAACATGTGAAGATTGGCGCGTCGCGGTCGTCCTCGGCGACATGTCGGTGGTGAACATCGCGCCGGCGCTGGACCGCATTCTCCCAATGGGCCGAGCCCTTCGGCGACCGTCGGCAGGAGCTGGTGTTCATCGGCGCGGGGAGCGACAAGCGGCGGCTGAAGGCGGCGCTGGACCGCTGCCTGATCCCCGACGCGCACCGGCTGACCGCCGAGGCCGTGGCCCGGCTTCCCGACCCGTTCCGGGCCGCCGCATGAGCGCGGCGGCCGTTTCCGAGTTCCCGTCTAGGTCCGGCGCGACGCCGGCGAAGGAGCCATCATGAGCAACCGCATCGTCGCCGAGAACGCCCGCACGGACGGGGTCGCGCCCAAGAGCTACTGGGACGTGCCGCACAGCACGCAGATCGAGGGCTTCGCGCGGGACTTCAGCGTGAACGCCGGCAACAAGATCGATTTCAGCGTCAACGTGAACGGCGGCGCGGGGAGCGACTACACGGTCGAGATCTTCCGCCTGGGCTACTATGGCGGCAACGGCGCGCGCGAGGTGGCCTCCTGGACCAACACCAACGCCACCGTGCAGGCCGAGGCGCTCTACGACGCGACCCGCGGGATGGTGGACGCGGGCAACTGGTCGGTGACGGATAGCTGGAACATCCCCGCCGACGCGGTGTCGGGGGTCTACCTCGCGCGGGTGCAGCGGCTGGACGCGGCCGGCAACCCCATCGCGGGGGCGGTGAACCAGATCCCCTTCGTGGTGCGGAACGACGGGGTGGCGGCGGACGTGGTGCTGCAGACCTCGGACACGACGTGGCAGGCCTACAACGGCTGGGCGGGCAACAACGGCGACGTGGGCGCCAACCTCTACGGCGACCCGAGCGACCGGGTCGTCCACCCGGTGATCCCCACGGCCGGGCCGAACGCGCTCGATCGCGCCTACGCGGTCAGCTACAACCGCCCGTTCATCACGCGGGACGGCACGAGCACGCTGGCGGGGCCGCAGGACTACCTGTTCGGGGCCGACTACGCCGCGATCTCCTGGCTGGAGGAGAACGGCTACGACGTGTCCTACATCTCGGGGGTGGACACCGACCGGCTGGGGGCGGACTACCTGACCAAGTACAAGGCCTTCATCTCGGTCGGCCACGACGAATACTGGTCGGGCGGGCAACGCGAGAACGTGGAGGCGGCGCGGGACGCGGGCGTGAACCTGCTGTTCTGGGGCGGGAACGACATGTACTGGAAGACGCGCTGGGAGACGGCGATCAGCGCGGACGGCAAGGAATACCGCACGCTGGTCTGCTACAAGGAAACCTTCGCCAACTACGACCCCAACGCCGCGCCGCAGGACTACGCCGACCTCGACCCGACCGACATCTGGACGGGCACCTGGCGCGACACCCGGTTCCACGACTCGGTGGACGCCAACGGCCGGTCCAACGCCGGGGGCGAGGTGGTGGACCCGCTCACCGGCCTCGTGCACACCTGCAACTGCATCGAGCAGATGCTGACCGGGCAGCTCTTCGGGCCGGACGGCACCGGCGAGTTCGGGGGCGCGCTGGACGTGCCGCAGACCTACGCGGGGCTGCGGATCTGGCGCGGCACCTCGGTGGCGAACACGGGGGCGCAGGATCTGGCGCCGGGGATCATCGGCTATGAATGGAACGTGTCGCCCGACGACGCGAACCGCCCGGCGGGCCTGGTCAAGCTGTCCGAGACGACGCTGCCCTGGACCCAGATCCTCGTGGACCAGGGCAACCGGACCCAGGCCGGCTCGGCGACGCACACCCTGTCGCTCTACCGCGACGACAGCGGGGCGCTGGTGTTCGGCGCGGGCACGGTGTTCTGGTCCTGGGCGCTGAGCAACATGCACGACAGCTCGCCCTACGGGGCGAACATCGAGAACCGGCAGATCCAGCAGATGATGGTGAACCTGTTCGCCGACATGGGCATCCAGCCGGGCGTGCTGGATTCGGTGCTGGCGACGAGCGGGCTCGTGCGGGCCGCGGCCTCGACGGACGTCACGGCGGCGGACGCGAACATCCTGGGGCTGCCGACCACCGTCACGCAGGGCTCGACGGTGACGATCGGCGGCACGGCCACGGACATCGACGGGGTGGCGGCCACGACGGACGGCGTGGTGGCGGTGGTCGAGGTCTCGGTGGACGGCGGCACGACCTGGCGCGTGGCGAGCACGACGGACAACTGGGCGCACTGGACCTACAGCTGGAAGCCGGCGGCCACCGGCACCTACACGATCAAGGCGCGGGCGATCGACGACAGCCTGAACGTCTGGAACGCCACGCCCGACACGGAGACGGTGGTCGTCACGACTCCGCCCAAGCCCGCCGACGTCACGCTCTTCGACGGGGACGCGGCCACGAACGTCGTGAGCTACAACGACAACGCAACGGTCAACCTGGGGATGCGGTTCAGCGTCAGCGAGGGCGGCGCGGTCGAGGCGCTGCGCTATTGGCGGGCCGCTGGCGACGCCGGTGACACCGACGTTCGCACGGGCCATCTGTGGAACGGGAACGGCACGCTGATGGGAACGGTGACGTTCACCTCCACCGCCGGGCAGTCGGGCTGGCAGACGGCGACCCTGGCGACGCCGGTGACGCTGGTGGCGGGGCAGACCTATGTCGTCTCCTACCAGACCGCCAACAACTACGTGTCCACGAACGGCTTCTTCGTGGCCGCCAACGAGGCGGGCTTCGACGGGCGCGACGACGGCGCCTTCGGCGACCTGTGGGGCATCATCAAGGCCCCCGAGGGGAACGCGGGGGTCTATGCCTACGGCACCACCGCGCAGATGCCGACCCAAAGCTACCAGAGCAGCAACTACTGGGTGGACGTGGTCTTCGCGCCCGCCAGCACCAACACCACCCCCAACACCCCGCCGGTCCTGCCCGCCCAAAGCTTCACGGCGGCCGAGAATCAGGTGGTCGTGGGGACGGTGCAGGCCACCGACGCGGACGGCAACCCGCTCACCTACGCCATCGCGGGCGGGGCCGACGCGGCGCTGTTCAGCATCAACGCCGCGACGGGGGCGCTGGCCTTCAAGGCCGCGCCGAACTTCGAGGCGCCGGGGGACGTGGGCGGGAACAACGTCTACGACGTGATCCTCGGCGTGACCGACGGAAAGTCGGCGGCGGTGACGCGGGCGACCACGGTCACGGTCACGAACGTCAACGAGGCTCCGACCGCGCTGGCCCTGAGCGCGGCAACGGTGGCCGAGAACGCGGCGGCGGGGCAGGTCGTGGGCACGCTGGCGGGGACCGATCCCGACGCGGGCGCGGCGCTGACCTACAGCCTTGTGGATTCGGCGGGCGGGCGCTTCGCCATCAGCGGCAACCAGCTCGTCGTGGCGGCGGGTGCGGCGCTGAACCGCGAGGCGGCGGCGTCCCACACGGTCACCGTGCGGGTGACGGACGCGGGCGGGCTGAGCTTCGACCGGCAGTTCACGATCGCGCTGAACGACGTGGACGAGTTCGACGTGACCCCGCCTTCGGACGCGAACGCGGCGGCGAACCAGGTGACGGAGGGCGCGGCGGCGGGGACGCTGGTCGGGATCACGGCGGCGGCGCTGGACGCGGACGCCACCACCAACGGCGTCACCTACAGCCTGACGGACAACGCCGGCGGGCGCTTCGCCATCGACGCGGCGACGGGCGTGGTGAGCGTGGCGAGCGGGGCCGTCCTCGCGGCGGGGACGCAGCAGATCACCGTGCGGGCGACCTCGGCCGATGGGTCCATCGCATCCACGAACTTCCAGATCGCGGTGGCGGCGGCGACGGCGGCGCGGGTGACGGTGAACCTGACGAACGCCGCGGACACCTACACCGCGACCGACGGGCGGTCCTACAGCGTGCAGGGCCTCGCCGGGAACGACGTCATCACCCTGGGCGCGGGCAGCGACATCGTGAACGGAGGCGCGGGCAACGACATCATTTCGACCGGTGGCGGCAACGACATCATCGAGGTCACGGGCACGTCGGCGGGGCTGGACGCCTTCGACGGCGGGGCGGGCACCGACCTCGTGCGGGCCACGGCCGCCGGGACGGCGATCCGGTTCAGCGCCATCGCGGGGATCGAGGAGATCAGCGCCAACGGCTTCACCGGCGTGAAGATCATCGCCAACTCCACCGCCGACAGCTTCGACCTGTCGGGGACGGTCCTGACCGGGATCGTCAGCATCGACCTCGGCTCGGGGAACGACAGCCTGCTGGGCTCGGCGGGGGCGGACACCATCCTCGGGGGCGCGGGCGTCGACACCATCGCGGGCGGCGCCGGGGCCGACGTGATCGACGGCGGCACGAGCGACGACATCCTGTCGGGCGGCGCGGACGACGACACCTTCCTCATCGGCGCCTCGGGCGGGTCCGACAGCATCGACGGGGGCACGGGGACGGATTCGGTGGTCGTTTCGGCGGCCCTTTCGATCCAATTCGCCAAGCTTTCGAACGTCGAGTCGCTGACGGCGACGGCCAGCGGCGTGACCCTGGTGGGAACCACCGGGGCCGACGTGATGAGCCAGTCGGCGCTGAACTGGTCGGGGCTGAGCCTCGTGGACGGCGGCGCGGGCAACGACACCATCACCGGCGGCGCGGGCGCGGACCGCATCGCCGGGCGGGCCGGGACGGACCTGCTGGCGGGCGGCGCGGGGGCGGACACCTTCGTCTACTTCACCGCCTCGGACAGCCGCACGACGACGGTGGACACGATCGGCGACTTCGTCCGGGGGCAGGACCAGCTGGACCTGTCGGCCATCGACGCCAACACGTCGTCCCTGGTCCCTGGCGACCAGGCGTTCAGCTTCATCGGGACGGCGGCCTTCTCGCGCGTGGCCGGGCAGTTGCGCTACGACCTCGGCTCGGCCTCCTCGCCCACGGTGGTCACGGTGGACACCAACGGCGACGCGCGGGCCGACATGGAGATCCGGCTGACCGGGGCGCACGCGCTGGCCTCGGGAGACTTCATCCTCTGAACCGGCCCTGTCGTGGGCTGCCCCTTTGTCGGGTGGTGAGCTTGAGCTTTCATGGCTCGGAGCGGTCCCAGAAGGTAGGCCGGGGAAGGCTATCTGGACGGTCGCACCCGAGGTGCACCGCTCACAAGCAAAAGCTTTACCGCAACCCGCAATGGGCTCAGGCGCTAAGCAAGTAAGTAGTATTACGTATTGCGAGCAAGGATCAGGGCGGTACGCTCGGGACACGATCGAGAAGCAGGTACGCTCCCCTCGACCGCTCGGTCTCGGGGCTCTTCCTCCATGAGGGCGTCGACATGGTAAGGCCGCAGCCCGGTCCAGCGGAACGGACAGGTCAAGGATGTACTCAAGGCAATGAAAAGTCTGGACGGCCCCTGAGGGACAAGAAAGATCCGCCGTAGCCCTGTGGGTCTCGACAGGGTCCATTGAGCGTAACGCTCTCGGCCTGCCTCCTCAGCGGCCTCGCGCTGGTCAAGTTGATGAGCAACCAAGGAGCTGTCATGACACGCCAAGATTTCAGTCCCTGGCGTCATGTGAGGGCTCTGGCTCTCGCCCTAGCCACGGTGGCACCGGCCTCCGCCGACGAGGTTCGCGGCGCGGACTACTTCACCAACCGTCCGCTGGTCACGCAGGACGGCGAGACCGTCCGCTTCTGGGACGACCTGCTGCGCGACAGGATCGTCGTCATCACCTTCATCTACACCGACTGCCCCAACATCTGCTCGGTGGGGACGGCGCGGCTCGCGCAGGTCTACGACTGGCTGGGCGAGCGGATGGGGCGCGACATCTTCTTCTACTCGATCACGCTCGATCCCGAGAACGACACGCCCGAGGATCTCGCGACCTTCAGGGATTCGTTCGGCGTGGACAGGGGCTGGACCTTCCTCACCGGCACGCGCGAGGACATCGACGCCATCCGCTACAAGCTGGGCGAGCGCGCCGAGGAGCTGGCCCAGCACCGATCCGACTTCGTGATCGGCAACGCCCGCACCGGCGTCTGGCGGCGGTCCTCGGCCATGGGCAGCCTGACGGTCACGCTCCAGTCGATCCTGGAGCTCGATCCCGACTGGACGCCGCCGGCCCCCACGGCCGTCGCCTCGGACAGCCCGACCTACCACGCGCCCGAGTTCGGCGAGGCGCTGTTCCTGGGGCGGTGCGCCTCGTGCCACACGATCGGCCAGGGCGTGCGGCTGGCGCCGGACCTGGCCTCGGTGACGCTGCGGCGCGATCCGGGCTGGCTGCGGCGCTTCCTTCTCGCGCCGGATGCCATGCTGGCGGCGGGCGACCCCGTGGCCGTCGATCTCGACGCCGACTTTCCGGGGATACGGATGCCCAACATCGGCCTTGAGGCGGACGAGGCGGATGCCCTGGTCGCCTATCTGGCCGCCGAGGACCAGAAGCTGGTCGCGGCGGAGCGGAGCCGCGCCGAGCAGGCCGAGAACCAGGGGATGCCCGCGCACGAACATGGGGACGAAGGGCGAGCTGGGCAGGCCCAGGACGAGCCTACCCCATCTCAAGAGCACACCTCGCATTGAGCACGTCCTCGATCGGTCCTGGGCCTGTCACCAGCGGTGGCATCTCTGGTTGCGACGCCCCATAGAAGAAGCGCTGCGACCCGCGCGGAACGGCCGACAACCTCGTTGCAACCCTTCGCACGCTTCAGGCGCATCGGACGGTGGTGGACAACGCGACGCCGAACTACATGAGGCGGTGAGCGGGCCGATCCGTGCGAGGCGGCTCGCGAAGCCGGAAAGCGAAGGGGCAGGCAGACAGACCATGGCCAACGACACTACCATGAACCGCAGGACGCTTCTGGGCGCAGGAGCAGCCCTCCTGGGCGCGGGCCTCGCGGCTCCGGCGGTTGCCCAGCAGGCCAACTCCACCGAGATGGAGGCGGAGATCTCGCGATCGACCCGCCACAACATCTCGGCCTTCCGGACGCTGAACTGGCAGGACCATTTCGAGACCACGACGAACGGCGTGATCCTTTGCGATCTCCAGTCCCGCGCGCTCCACTTCTGGAGCGAGGACCAGTCCGTCTACCGGCTTTATCCGACGTCGGTCCCCTTGTCGGAGGATCTCACCCGCACCGGCTACACGGAAGTGGTGGACAAGAAGATGAACCCGACCTGGCGCCCCACCCCCTCAATGCGCGAGCGCAACCCCGAATGGCCGGAGGTCGTGGAGGGCGGCGACCCGATGAACCCGCTTGGCACGCGAGCCCTTTATCTGAGCTGGCAGTTCTACCGGATTCACGGCACCCACGACACGCGCAAGATCGGCCGCCGCTCCTCGAATGGCTGCGTCGGCCTCTACAAGGAGCACATCGAGGAGCTGTACGAGATGGCCAGGATCGGCACGCAGGTGAAGCTGGTCTGAGCTTCGCAGGCTCGAGCGTTCGCGTTCACCCGCTCGCGGATGCGGAGCCTGGGGGAAGCGCCTCGTTCTATCACAGGCTGGAAGACGGGCTGCTCTCCTGGGCTCAGCTCCCTTCAGTCGCTGGTGCGCCGTGGCGCTCGACCGTCGTCACACCGGGAAGGCGGGCGAAGCGGCTGGCCAGATGCTCGGGAAACCAGGTCGGGCGGAGGGTCTCGAACCCCGGAAGCTGGCGCAAGAGGGCGGAGGTCGCGCGCGTGCACATGGCCATGCCCACGGGTCCGGCCACCTTGGCGAGCTGGAGGGCCCGCTCGGCCACTTCGGGCGGGACTTGGACCTCTTGGCGGACGTAGTAGTAGCCGTCCTGGGCTTGGTAGTTCAGATACCGCTCTTCCACGCCGGGCGAGAAGCCGTAGAGGACGTCGTTGCGCTCGGGCACGAACGGGTCGGTCCAGCCGCCGAAGGGGTCGAAAAGGACCCGCTCGCTCGCGCTGATGAGAAGGGCGGTGTGCGCACCTTGGCCGTCGCCTTCGTTGCGGACGGTCACGAGCGCAAGGTAGGTCGGACCGGGTGCACGGTAGCGGGCCATAGCCACCGCGTCGTCCGGCGCCCACACAGATTCGGCGTTGCTGCCGCAGCTTGCGAGCAGGGTCAGACTGCCACCCGCCAGGAACGCGCGTCGATGCACTCAGATGCTCCCTTGATAAGCGGCCGAACCCCGATATGCGGCTGTCGCGATCAGCCCGCCTGAGCCGGGGCGTCGCACACGAACGGCCAAGGCCAGGATCTCCGTCGGCTCCTCGAGCGGACTATCCTGCAACCCCGCGCTCTGCGGGTAAAGAGCTACTCGTGTGTCGAGAGGCACCATCTCATACAACTCGATGGTTTGATCGTTCACCAGCCGGGCGCAGCCGTTGGACACCGCCGTCCCGATCGTCTGGGGCGCGTTGGTGCCACGAACGCGCAGAAAGATGTCCCCGCGCTCGACCGTGCAGAGGTAAAGCGCTCGCGCCCCTAGCGGGTTGTCGGACCCACCGCGCATGCCGTCCTTGGCGTAGGACCCGTTCGGGTTCGCGCTCGATCAGGTCCGGAGTGAGCTTCCAGGACGGCCACACCCTTTTGGCTCCGACGTAGAGCCCTGGTCGTCCAACCCCGCAGGCGTAGCGAAGAGCCGTCTGGTTGGGGAGCGTCCAATTGAGCGCAAACCGGTTCGGCTCAGTGTGGATCTCACCGGCTGGCAGGCCCGGCTGGATGGGGATGATCCGGGGCTGCGGCGCGGACGCCAGGTCAGTCTGGGGCGTCTCCTGCGCCCCAGTCCGGAGGCGGCGGCACACCCGATGTGACAAGACTCACGGCCAGCAGGTAGCGGCGCTTCAGCACTTGGTGCTCCTTTTCGACCAGTCCGGATCCAGATCACGAGCGGGCGTCAGCGCTGGTCGGTTCCGCTCGGTCGCACGGAGGCCACGCTTGTGGGCTCAAGCCGCCTCGTAGGACGTCCACACCTCGGTCGTCCCGTCGCGGCGGAACAGGATGACCTCGTAGGCGTCGCGTTCCGTCTCGGGACCCATGCCGGGCGAGCCATAGGGCATCCCGGGCACCGCAAGGCCCAAGGCGTCGGGCCGCTCGCTCAGAAGGCGCCCGATGTCCGCCGCGGGAACATGTCCCTCTAGCACGTACCCGCCCGCCTGACCGGTGTGACAGGACTGCAAGTTGATCGGAACACCGAGCTCGCCCTTGCGAACGGCGAGGAGCCCGGCGTGGATCTCCTCCACGGTGACCTCGAAGCCCGAGGCTTGCAGATGCTCCACCCAGCCCGTGCAGCACTCGCAATTGGGGTCCTTGAGGACCTGGATGTGTCGGTCAGCCTGGGCCAGGACCGGCGTCGCGAGAGGAAGGCTCGCGCAGGCGAGAAGGAGGTGGCGTCGGGTCAGCAGCATGGTCGTCTCCATGGGCTCAGGCCTGATTGAGGATACGCCGGATCTTCGGCACGGCGAAGGTGCGGTCTTCGTGGTAGTCGATGATGGTCCCGAAGCTTCCGTCCGCGCGGAACAGGAAGACCCCGGCGGTGTGGTCGACCGTGTAGTCGCCCTGATTCACGGGACGCTTCTCGATACGCACCCGGAACGCTGCGGCCGTTTCCGCAATTTCTTCGGGCGTGCCGGTGTAACCGACGATCCGCGGATCGAAGGGGGTGAGATACTCGGCCAGCGCCTTGGGCGTGTCGCGCTCCGGATCCGCGGTGATGAAGGCCACGTTCAGGCTGTCCGCCTCGGCTCCGAGCTCCTCAAGCCAGACCGAGATGTCGCTCAACGTCGTGGGACAGACCTCAGGGCACCAAGTGAAGCCGAAGAACGCCACAGTGGGGCGGCCAACCCAGTCGGCCGCCGCCACGCGGCGACCCTGGTGGTCGGTCAGGGTGACCGTCATGTCCCCCAAGGGGAGCGGCAGGGCGGGATCGGTCGCGCTGGACGGGCGCGCGGCTCCGGGCCCGTCCACCCGCCACCAGCCCAAGCCCAGCGTTCCCGCGCCAAGCGCCGTGACAGCGCCCCCGCCAAGAACCAGACGCCGGGTGAGGCTCACTCCTCCGGCCCCGTGGCGCGGATCGAGAGCACCGGCACCTCGATCGTGACCTCGCCGGCCGTCTCGAAGATCAGCGTCAGCGGAAACGTGCCGCCTTCCTCGAGAGGACCAGTCAGCTCCATCAGCATGAGGTGCATTCCGCCTGGCTCCAGCACGAGCGCGCCGCCGGCCGGGATCTCGGGCGCTTCGACGTGGGCCATGCGCGAGACACCCTCCTCCGAGACAGTGGTCTCGTGCAGCATCGGCATGGCCGAGACCGGCGAGGACAGGCCAATGAGGCGGTCGGCTTCGTTCCCGAGGTTGCGGACGGTAAAGTAGGCGCCGCCCGGCCGCGAGGCTCCGATCGAGGCGCGCGCCCAGGCACCGTCGACTTCCAGATTTCCCTGCCGGATGGGGTCAGCCTGGACCACGCCGGCGCAGAGGGTGAAGGCGAGAAGGGCAGAAATAGAGAGCTTCATGGCAGGTGTCCTTGGAGCCGGGCTTGGAGGTCGGCGAGGATCTCGGCGGCGGGCGTGCCGTAGTCGTACTGGCGCAGCCAGTCGCCCTCGGGACCGACGAGGTAGAGGGCGGAGGCATGCGCCATGCCGTAGCCGCCCGGGGCTGCCGCGTCGTCCTCACGCGCGAAGAAGACCTTGAAGCTTTCGGCGGCGGCCTGCGTCGCCTCGGGGCTGCCGGCCAGGCCCAGGATGGAGGGGTGGAACGCCGCCGTGTACTCGGCCAAGCCCATTCCGGCGTCGCGCGCAGGATCCACGGAAAGGAAGATCGGCTGCACCTGGGCCGCGTCCGACCCAAGGTCATCCATCACCTGCGCCACCTCTATGAGAGTGGTCGGGCAGACGTCCGGGCAGTTCGTGAACCCGAAGAATACGAGAAGGTAGCGGCCGCGGAAATCGTCGCTGGTCACGACTCGGCCTGCGGCGTCCTCCAGGCGGAACTCGGGGCGGAAGGTGTCCTGGGCGACATTCGACGGGCCGCTGGCGCCGGGGGCACCGCTCCAGGTCAAGCCCGCAAAGCCGGCTGCGGCGAGCATCGCCGCGGCCCATAACGTTTTCTGGAGCGGGGTCAGAGGCATGGCGTGCCGCATCTAAGCTCGAACAGCCCTCGACGTAAGACCTCAAGCGACTGGAGGTTCAAGAGGCATTTCGTCGCGGAAAGGATGGTCCTTGATGCGGAGGCATCCGGGCCAGGAGCCTGCTTGGGGTGCGTTGGGCAAACGACCACGAGCTTGGAAACGGCTGTCAGCCGCAGCAGGCCACCGACCTTTCCTTTGAGGCTGCCGGCGGCGGTTTCCTGCCGGGATCGTTAGGCTCCCCCGGTTCGCAGCCCGGCCCCTGTTGCGGGCGCATGCCGCTGCCGCTACCGCCAGAGCGGGCGGAGGCCGGAAGCAATCAAAACTGAACGGGATCATACTTCGATGGTGAGACAGCGCCTGAGCGCCAGCTTGGAACGCCTCTTCCCCGAGCGGCGCCTGTTCATCCGATCCGGGGATCACACCCGCTTCGTTCGGGTCACGCCGGCAATGCAGGGCATGACGTGGGCGGCTACAGGCGCCTTCCTCGCCTGGTCGGCCACCGCGACGGCCGTTCTGCTCTTGGACTCGATCGGGGCCGGGAACGTCCGTTCCCAGGCCGCGCGGGACAGGATGGTCTACGAGGACCGCCTGAACGCGGCCGCCGACGAGCGCGACCGGCGCGCGGCGGAGGCGGTTGCGGCCCAGGAGCGCTTCACGGCCGCCCTCGATCAGGTGGCGACCTTGCAGGGCGAGTTGCTGACCTCGGAAGAACGAGCCCGCGAACTCGCGATCGGGCTCGATGCGGTCCAGGCCGCCCTGAGCCGCACCATCCGGGAGCGCGAAGCCGCCCGGGACGAGGTGGCTGTGCTCACCACCCAGAAAAGCGCCGCGACTGGCGAGGTCGAGGCGATCGCCGCCATGCTCGATTTTGCGAGCGCCGCCTTGGCGGAAACCACCGCCGATCGTGACCGGCTCGCTGGCGAGGCGGAGCAAGCCACCCGGCTCGCCGAAGAGCTCGACCTCGCGCTTCGCATGGCCGAGGACCGCAACAGCGAGATCTTCCAGCAGCTCGAGGACGCGCTGACCATCTCGGTCGAGCCGCTCGACGAGATGTTCCAAACCGCCGGGCTCGATCTGGAAACGTTGCGGGACACCGTCCGGGACGGCTCGGACCCTGCGGGGGCGCTCGTGCCCATCCAGCTCTCCACGATGGGCGCGCCGAAGCACGCGGACGAGTCGCTCCGCGCCAACCGGATCCTCGACCGGCTCGACGAGCTCAACCTTTACCGTGTGGTGGTCGATCGCGTGCCACTTGCGATGCCGTTGCGGGACGCCTTCCGCTACACCTCCGGCTTCGGGCCGCGCTGGGGGCGCCGCCACGAGGGCGTTGACATGGCCGGGCCGATCGGCACGCCGGTCTACGCCACGGCGGAGGGGGAGGTGACCTTCGCGGGCTGGATGAGCGGCTACGGGCGGGTCGTGAAGGTGCGACACGAGTTCGGCTATGAGACCCTCTACCCCCACCTCAACGCCATCCGCGCCGAGGTGGGGCAGCGGGTGTCACGCGGCGACCGGGTTGGCGATTTGGGCAACTCAGGGCGCTCGACCGGGCCACACCTTCACTACGAGGTTCGGCTGAACGGCGAGCCCGTGAACCCCATGCCCTACATCGCGGCCGGGCAGGAGCTGCTCTGAACGCAGGCTGGCCGGCCACAGGCGGCTGGCGATTCCATCGTCGTGGGCTCGCGCAGGCGACCGGCTTGATGTAGGATCCTGCGCAAACGGCATCAGACCGGACGAGCGACAGTGACGATCTCCCGACGGGTTCTTCTTGGTGGCGCCTTGGCCGCGCCCGTTCTGGCCGGCTGCTCGCGGCGGCCGCAGTCTTTGGCCTATGACGGCCCGCCGGTGACGGGGATCGTCGTCACCAAGGCGGCGCGGCGGATGCTCCTCCTGAGCGGCAGAACCGTAATTTGCGAGCACCGTGTCGATCTGGGCAGCAACCCTGTCGGGCCAAAGCGCTGGGAGGGGGACGGCCGGACGCCCGAAGGGTTCTACATCGTCGACAAGCGCAACCCCAAAAGCCAGTACCACCTGTCGGTCGGCATCAGCTACCCCAACGCCCAGGACATGGCCTATGCCGCCGCCCTGGGCCGCCCGCCGGGAGGCGACATCTTCTTTCACGGCACCCCGCCCGACAAGCCGCGGGGCACCGATTGGACCGCCGGCTGCATGGCGGTCAGCAATCGCGAGATCGAGGAGATCTACGCGATGGTGCGCGACGGCACGCCCGTGTGGATCAGCCCCTGAGCGCATCGCTCAGGTTCCAAGAGCGGCCACCTCGGCCCGCACGGCCTCTTTCAGCTCTTCGGGGCCGAACTCCTCAAGGGGCTGGCCGTTGATGAAGAAGGTGGGCGTCTGCTGGATGCCGATGACTTCCACGTCGGCCGCGTCCTGATTGAGGATCGCCACCACGCCCGGGAACTGCCGGTAGGCCTGTCCAGCATCCACATCGAGGCCCGCCTCGCCTGCGATGGCCCAGGCAAGGTCGAGCCGCGGCCCGTCGTGGAGGGCCCAGTCGGGCTGCCTCTCCAAAAGGGCGTTCAGGACGGGCTCGAAGACACCTTGCGCGCGAGCGGCCTCCAGGATGCGCACCGCCTCGTCCGAGCCCGCGTGAAAGGCAGCGTAACGCATCACGACGCGAACCTGCGTGGGGAACTCACGTCGAATCTGCTCGAGCACCGGATGGAAGGCTCGGCAGGCCTCGCAGGAGGGATCGAAGAACTCGACAATGGTCACGGGGGCCTCGGCGGGACCAAGAACGGGCGAGTTGGCGCGCACCAGGATCGTGGGATCGAGGGGCTGCAGCGTGACCTCGGTGGCGCGTGTCTTCCCGCCCTGACGGTCGGTGACCCAGATCCCGCCCGCAAAGGCGGCGAGGGCGGCGGCAGCGGTGCCAAGAACGATGGCGCGGCGGTTCATGAAGCGGGTTCCCTTCGTGGAGAGCCGGACGGCGCAAGGCAGCCGGCGATGGCGGCAAAGGCGAGGAGCGATAGCACGGGCAGAGGCACGCCACCCAGGATCGTCATGTTCGCGTCAGTGCAAGACGGGCCCGTGCGCGTGCAAGGCGTAACAGGCTCGGGGATCAGGCCGAGGTAAAGGGCGCTGTGATAGAGCGCCACCGCCGCGCCGGCGAGGGCCAGGGGCAGGGCGTAGCGCCTCACGCCCAAATCGCCCTTGAAGCAGGCCACGCCCAGCAGGAGGGCCAGCGGGAACATGGCGATGCGCTGATACCAGCAGAGCAGGCAGGGCGTCTGCCCCATCACCTCGCCGATGAAGAGCGCCCCCAGCGTCGCGATCAGGGCGATGGCCCAGGCGAAATAAAGACTCCGGGGCAGGCCAGGACCGGTCGTGGCCGACGTCGAAGGCCTTGGGGGTGCGTTCATGGATGCGTTCCAATCTCGGGAGCAGGAGGCCTCATAGGCGGGCACTAGATGAGTCCGCGTCCAGGCGCGCCCCGCCAACGCGCGACCCGGGACTGATTGGCGCGGTAGCTCTCGCCCAGGCAGGTTTCGAGGTGACGCTTCTCGGACCGGATCTGGGGACCCGCAGCCACCCAGAAAAGAAGGGCTGCGACCATGATCGGGACCGAGGGCAGAGCCAATACGACGCCGAGAAGGAGCAGGAGTTGGTCCACAAAAACCGGGTCGCGGGACACACGGTAAAGTCCTTCGGTCACCAAGCCGCCCAGAGCGCTTTGCGCGGCCCCGACGCGCCAGGCTGCACCCATGGTGACCTGTCCGGCCCAATCAAGCATCGTGCCCATGATCGCCAGGACATGTCCGGAAACTCCCCGGAGCGCGCCGCCTGCTTCGTGCCAGAGGGGATCGACTTGGCGAAGGGCGGGCAAGGACGTCTGGGCAAGCGGGCTAAGGAGAGCCAACGCGAAAGCGAGCCGGAAGCCGAGGGCGGCCAGCCAGCCCCACTCACAGGCCGAGGCGAAGAGCGCCAAGTAGAGCCCGAGCACCTCCAGGCAGGCAAAGGCGACGTCCGGCACCTCACCTCTCCCGGCTCGGATCGAAGGCGAGGAGCCGGAGCGCGTTCAGCGTCACGAGCACGGTGGCGCCGGTGTCGGCCAGGATGGCGATCCAGAGGCCGGTGACGCCCAGCACCGTGGTGACGAGGAACACGGCCTTGAGCCCCAGCGCGAGGGCCACGTTCTGGCGGATGTTGCCCATGGCCGCGCGGGCGAGGCGGATGAGGCCCGGCACGTCCGTGACGCGGCTGCGGAGCACGGCGGCGTCCGCCGTTTCCAGCGCCACGTCGGTGCCCTCACCCATGGCGACGCCGACGGAGGCCTGCGCCAGTGCGGGCGCGTCGTTGATGCCGTCGCCCACCATCATCACACCGCCCGCGCCACCCGTCATGGCTCGGATCGCCGCGACCTTGTCCTCCGGCATCAGCTCGGCCTCGTGGTCGAGCCCGAGCCCGCCCGCGATGGCCTGGGCCGTGCGGCGGTTGTCGCCCGTCAGCATGACGGCGGAGACGCCCAGGCGGCGCAGCTCCGCCACGGCGCGAGCGGCGTCCGGGCGCGGCTCGTCCCGCAAGGCCAGGAGCCCCAGCGCCCGGCCCTCGCGGAAGGCGACCACCACCGTCTTGCCCTCCTCTTCGAGCGCGCTCGCCCGCCGGAGGCCGTCGCCGTCGAGCGCGCGCGCCTCGGCGGCGAAGCGGGGCGAGGCGACCCAGGCGAGCGCGCCGCCGACGCGGGCCTCGACCCCTTGGCCCACGAGCGCGCGGGCGTCGGACGAGGGCAAGGCGGAGACGCCCTCCGTCTCGGCCCGCGCCCGGATCGCCTGCGCGAGCGGGTGGGAGGAGCCCGCCTCGACGGCGGCGGCCACGGCCAGCACCTCGGCCCCGGGCGTGCCGCCCAGGGGCACCACGTCGGTGACGGCAGGCCGGCCCACGGTCAGCGTGCCGGTCTTGTCGAAGGCCACGCGCGTCACGCGGGCCGCCGCCTCGATCACCGCCCCGCCCTTCATCAGCACGCCGCGCCGCGCCCCCGAGGCCAGCGCCGAGGCGATGGAGGCCGGCACGGAGATCACCAGCGCGCAGGGGCAGCCGATCAGCAGGAGCGCGAGGCCGCGATAGACCCACGTCCCCCAGGGCTCCCCGAACAGGAGCGGCGGGACCACGATGACGAGGAGCGCCACGGCGCAGACCGCTGGCATGTAGACGCGGGAGAAGCGGTCGATGAAGCGCTCGGTGGGCGCGCGGGCCGACTCGGCCTCCTCCACCAGGCGGATGATGCGGGCGATGGTGTTGTCCTCGGCCGCCCGCGTGACGGTGACGCGCAGCGCGGCTTCGGCGTTGATGGAGCCCGCGTAGACGTCCTCGCCCGGGCCCTTGGTCTTGGGCACGCTTTCGCCCGTCACCGGGCTTTCGTCGATGCCGGACGTGCCCTCCAGGATGGTGCCGTCGGCCGGCACCCGGTCGCCGGGGCGCACGAGCACCACCTGGCCGATGGCGAGGCTTTCGGCCGGGACCTCGCGCGTCGTGCCCCCCATCTCCAGGAGCGCCGTCTTCGGCACCAGCGCGGCGAGCGCCCGGATGCCGGCGCGGGCGCGGCTCGCCGCCACCCCTTCCAGCACCTCGCCCACGGCGAACAGGAACACCACCAGCGCCGCCTCCTCGGCGGCGTCGATGACGAGCGCGCCCAGGGCCGCCACCGTCATCAGCATCTCGATGGTGAAGGGCTGGCCCGCGCGAGCAGCGGCAAAGGCGCGGCGCGCGACGGGGGTGAGCCCCACCAGCGTGGCCAGCACGAAGGCCCAGCGGCCCGTCTCGGCCGAGGTCAGAAGCTCGAAGCCCCAGGCCATGGCCAGGAGCAGGCCCGTGAGGATCACGAGCTGCCCCTTGGAGGTCCGCCACCACGGCCGGCCCCGGTCGGCGGGGTCATCGTGGACGTGCCCGCTTGCGCCGTGGCCCGCGTCCGCTTGGTGGACATGCCCCGCCTGGCCGTGACCTGCGTCGAGGCTGGCTCCGACGGCTGTGGCCGGCGCGGCCTCCGGGGCCGCCGCCTGTCCCGGCAGGACGAAGGCCTTCAGGCCCTTGGGCCGCGCGGCGCCGCGCGGCGCGATGCCGTAGCCCAGGGCCTTGACCGCGCCCTCGATGCGTTCGGGCGGCGTGGTGCCGGGGGCGAGGTCGAGCGTGAGCCGCTCGCCCATCACCATCACGTCCACCCGGGCCACGCCGGGCAGGCGCTCCACGGCGCCGCGCACCTTCGCTCCGCAGGCGGCGCAGTCCATGCCCGTCACCGTCCACTCGCGCCGCTCGGGTGCCCCGGCCGTGCCGTCCACCGTCTCCACCATGTGTCCACGCTCCCCAGGTCCAGGCCCCGTCTCCGGGGTCCTTGAGTCGTCCGTGGATCGTGACCTAATTGCTCTAGTCACTAGAGGGTCAAGGAGGATCGCACGTGCTCACCATCGGCAAGCTCGGGGCGGCCACCGGCGTCAAGGTGCCCACCATCCGCTGGTACGAGGAGGTAGGCCTCCTGCCGCGAGCCGGGAGGAGCGTCGGCGGCCAGCGCCTTTACGACGAGGCGGCTCGGCGGCGGCTCGCCTTCATCCGCCACGCCCGCGAGCTGGGCTTCGGGCTCGACGCCATTCGCGACCTCCTGAGCCTCGCCGACCGTCCCGACCAGAGCTGCGCGGCGGCCGACGCCATCGCGCGGGCGCAGCTCGCCGAGGTGGAGGCCCGCCTGGCCCGCCTCCGGGCGCTCAAGGGCGAACTGGAGCGGATGGTCGAGCAGTGCGCCTGCGGCACCATCCGCGACTGCCGCGTGATCGAGACGCTCGGCGATCACGGGCTCTGCAAGGGGGAGCATGGAGGGATCGCGAGCCCGCTGGCTTGAGCGATCCGATGCCGAGCTCCGCCGCCTCAAAGGTGCGTGGCCATGCGTCCGAGCGGCACGGGCGTGGGCTCTGCATCGATTGCCTAACCTGTTGAGCCTGGGTCCCGGGGAGCGCTGCGACCCTTACCGGTCTGCGACAAGGGAGGCCTCGACACTGGCCCCTGTCGAGCCTAGCCTTCCGACATGGCGAGTCTGGTCCGTGCCCTTGTCGTCCTGCTGATCGCGGTGGTGGCCGCGTGGTCGGTCGCGCAGGCGTCGAGCACCACGACGATGGCGCTCGACATGGCGGCCAGGACGGCCCACCACGCGGCGTCCGTCGAGACGGTGCATTGCCATCACTGCGGCGCGGGTGGCGCGAGCGACGAGGCCGGCCTCCTTTGCCAGATCGGCTGCGTGGCTCCGGCGCTCGCCGACCTTGTCGTGAGCTTCGAGCCCGGGGTGGCCTTGGCGGCCTCCGCCCTGCGAGACGTCCCGCCAACCCCCGACCTGCGCGGCCGGAGCGACCCGCCCGAGCCCTTTCCACCCCGCCTCCTCGTCCTGACCTGAGCGGCCCCACCGCGCCGGTGGCCGGCCTTTCGCCCTCACGGGAGCCTGCGGCACGCGGGCGCCCGGCACCAGTCAGGACGTCGACATGACAGCATGCACCGGCTCTCGGCAACCCGCCCGAGCGGCCACCTCGGGGCTAGGCAGACCCGCCGACGCGGCGGCGACGCCCTCCTCCACGACCAGGGCCGGCCGGCCTTCCCCGCAGGGAGGAGGACGATGAGCCTCGCGACCGACCCCAGGGGGGGCCGGCGTGCGGCTCTGGCGATCCTGACCCTGGGCGGGGCGGCCGTCCTTGGCCTCCTGGCGCGGCAGGGATGGGCGGAGAACCCGCCCGGCCCGCCAGTCGAGGTCCTTGGCCGGCCGGTGGACGCGGACACGCTCCAGCTCGGGCGGGACCTCTACGCCGCCCAGTGCGCGGCCTGCCACGGCGCAGACCTTGAAGGCCAGCCGGACTGGCAGGTGCGCGGGCCTGATGGCCGGATGCCGGCCCCGCCGCATGACGCCTCGGGCCACACCTGGCACCACTCCGACCAGGCGCTCCTCCGGATCATCCGGGATGGCCTCGGAGCCCTCGTGCCGGGCTACCAGAGCGACATGCCGGTCTTTGGCGAGGTCCTCTCGGACGCCGAGACCGAGGCCGTCCTGGCCTTCATCAAGAGCACCTGGCCGGAGCGGGAGCGGGCCTACCAGGCCGAGGCCACGCGCAACGACGGCTGATCCCCGGCGCTGGCCCCATGGCCCCGCCCCGGCGCAGCCCAGGCACGGCAGGGAGGGCCCTGTCGGGCTGCCGCCCCTCCACCCGACCTTTCAGACCCCGGAACCGGAGTTCCACCATGACACGCTTTTCCCTGTCGCCCTGGACGGCCGCCGCGGCCGGCCTCGCCGTGGGCGCCTTCACCGCCGTCCCCGGCCTGGCCCAAGGCCTGGAGACGCGCCCCGCCGGCCTCGCCGGCCGGGTCGTGACCGCCGACCAGAGCGGCGGGTCGCTGAGCCTGATCGACCTCGCGACGGGGGCCGTCGTCCCGGTGCCGGTCCCCGTGGCGCCCCACAACGTCGATGCCAGCCCGGACGGCCTCTGGCTCCTGGCCGTGGGCGAGCCGAAGGGCGAGGGCCACGGCCATGACCACTCCGACGCGGGCGAGGCCGCCCCGGGCCGGCTCGTGCTGCTGGATGCGGCAAGGCCCGCAGCGGGTCCCGTGGCCGAGATCCCCGTGGGCGCTCACCCGGCCCATGTGGTCACGGATGGCGCGGGCCGTCGCGCCTTCGTCACGAACGCCGGCGACGACACCGTGTCGGTGATCGACCTCGCGTCGCGGGAGGTCGTGGGCACCATCCCGACCGGCGACTACCCGCATGGCCTGCGCGCCAGCCCCCGGGGAGGCGAGCTCTACGTGGCCAATGTCGAGGACGGGACCGTCTCGGTGCTCGACACCAATGCGCTGACCGAGGTGGCCCGCATCCCCGTCGGCACGGCCCCGGTGCAGGTGGGCTTCCTGCCGGACGGGAGCCGGGCCTATGTCTCGCTCCGAGACGAGGACGCGGTGGCCGTGATCGACACCGCGACCCGGGAGGTCGTGGCCAAGGTGCCCGTCGGCAACGGCCCGATCCAAGTCCACGCCACGCCGGACGGCCGCCATGTCTACGTGGCCAACGAGGGCTTCGAGGACGAGCCGTCGGACCAGGTGTCCGTGATCGACACCGCGACCGAGCGCGTCGTGGCGACGATCACGGTGGGCGACGGCCCGCACGGGGTCGCCGTGAGCGACGCGGCCGCGTTCGTGACGGACATCCGCGCTGACAGCCTTTCGATCATCGACCTGTCCACCCAGGGCGTCCTCGCGACCGTGCCGGTCGGCGACGGCCCGAACGGCGTCGTCTACCTCCCGGGCACACCGGGCTGACGGCGGCAGGTCGCCCCCGGGCCGAGCGGCCCGGAGGCTCACGAGCTTGATCGGGGTCCTTCAGCCCTCGGCCCCGATCTCCATCCGGCCAGTCCGCTGGCCGCCCAGAGGGCTTCACGCAGAACGGAAAGGACACCGACATGACCAAGCTTGCATCCCTGATCCCCGGCCTCGCCCTCGTCCTCGCGGCCGGTCTCGCCTGGGCCGACTCCCACGAGCCCGCCGAGGGCCAGATGATGGACCACGGCGCCATGGGCCAGATGGACATGAGCCAGATGCCCGAACACATGCAGGGCATGATGGGCGCCATGCAGACCATGATGCAGTCGATGCCGATGGAGTCCTCGGGCGACCCGGACGCGGACTTCCTCCTGATGATGATCCCGCACCACCAGTCCGCCATCGACGTGGCCCGCACCGAGCTGGAGCACGGGGACGACGAGGAGACCCGCGCCATGGCGCAGGCCATCATCGACGCGCAGGAGCAGGAGATCGCCGAGATGCGCGCGATGCTGGAGCGCATGGGCGTGGACGCCCCGGCTGCGGCCTCGGAGTAACCCTCCGGCCGGCGGGGAGCGCGGCCTTGGCCGCGCTTCCTCCTTCCCATGGCCGGGCGGCTTTTTCCGCAGCGCTTCGCCGCTGGAGCCGAGCCCCGGTCCCACTCACGTCAGGAGTCCCCCATGAGCGAACACCATTCCAAAGCGGCCCAGGGGCATCCCGCGCCAGGGACGGCGCCCGCTCACCGGCATGGCTCCGCGCCCCCTGAGGCCGCACCTGCGGCCGGCCGGGTTCCCGATCCCGTGTGCGGCATGATGGTGGACCCCGCCACCACGTCCCACCACGCCGAGCACGAGGGCCGGACCTATCACTTCTGCTCGGCCGGGTGCCGGCAGAAGTTCGTGGCCCAGCCCGAGGCCTACCTCCATCCGGCGCCGCACGCGGCCGTGCCGGGGCCCAAGGACGTGATCTACACCTGCCCGATGCACCCGCAGATCGAGCAGGTCGGTCCCGGCACCTGCCCCATCTGCGGCATGGCGCTGGAGCCCAAGGTGGCGACCCTGAGCGAGGGCCCGTCCGAGGAGTATCTCGACATGCGCCGGCGCTTTGTCGTCTCGGCGATCCTCACGGTGCCGCTCGTGCTCGTGGCCATGGGCCGGCACCTGGTCCTGGCCGAGGTGCACGCCCTTGTCTCCGCCAGCGCCTTGAACTGGATCGAGCTGGCGCTGGCCACGCCCGTGGTGCTCTGGGGCGGCTGGCCCTTCTTCGTGCGGGGCTGGGCCTCGGTGCGGACGCGGCACCTCAACATGTTCACGCTGATCGGCCTGGGCGTGGGCGTGGCCTATGCCTACTCGGTGGTGGCGACCCTCGCGCCCGGGCTCTTCCCGCCGCAGCTTCGGGGCCACCAGGGCGAGGTCGCCGTTTACTACGAGGCGGCGGCCGTGATCGTGACCTTGGTGCTCCTGGGGCAGGTGCTGGAGCTGCGCGCGCGGGAGCGGACCGGCTCGGCCATCCGGGCGCTCCTCGATCTCGCGCCCAAGACCGCGCACCGCCTCGGCGCGGACGGCCGGGAGGAGGACATAGCATTGGAGCAGGTCGCGGCCGGCGACCGGCTGCGCGTGAAGCCGGGCGAGAGCATCCCCGTGGACGGCGCGGTGCTGGAAGGGCGCTCGACGGTGGACGAGTCCATGATCAGCGGCGAGCCCATCCCGGTGGCCAAGGCCGAGGGCGACGTTGTCACCGGCGGCTCGATCAACCAGACGGGCGCCTTCGTCATGCGGGCCGAGCGGGTGGGGGCCGACACCATGCTCGCGCGCATCGTGCGGATGGTGGCCGAGGCGCAGCGCAGCCAGGCGCCGATCCAGAAGCTCGCGGATCGCGTCTCGGGCTGGTTCGTGCCGCTGGTGATCGTCGCCGCCGCGTTGGCCTTCGTGGCGTGGTGGGTCTGGGGCCCCGAGCCCTCGCTGTCCTTCGGCCTCGTCGCGGCGGTGTCGGTGCTGATCATCGCCTGCCCCTGCGCGCTCGGGCTGGCCACGCCCATGTCGATCATGGTGGGCGTGGGCCAGGGGGCGCAGGCGGGCGTGCTGATCAAGAACGCCGAAGCCCTGGAGCGCTTCGCGGCCGTGGACACGCTGGTGGTGGACAAGACCGGGACGCTGACCGAGGGCCGCCCGGCCCTGGTGGGGGTGGAGACCGCCCCGGGGGTCGGCGAGCGCGATCTCCTGGCCGGGGTGGCGGGCCTGGAACGCCTGTCGGAGCACCCGCTGGCGCGCGCCATCGTGGCGGGCGCGGCGGAGCGGGGCGTGGACGCGCCGGCCGCCGAGGGCTTCGAGAGCGTTACGGGCCAAGGCGTGCGGGGCCGCGTGGCGGGCCGCGAGGTGGCCATCGGCAACGCCGTCCTGATGGCGGCCGTGGGCGCCGACCCCGCGCCCCTGACCCGGACGGCCGACGCCCGGCGCGCCCTGGGGCAGACCGTCATGTTCGTGGCTCTCGACGGCCGGGCGGCCGGGCTGATCGCCGTGGCCGACCCGATCAAGGCCACCACGGCCGAGGCGATCCGGGACCTTCACGCGGACGGGCTGCGCATCGTCATGCTGACGGGCGACAACGCCCGCACCGCCCGCGCGGTGGCGGAGCAGATCGGCCTCGACGAGGTGATCGCGGACGTGCGGCCCGAGGACAAGCACGCCGTGATCCGGCGGCTCCAGGCCGAGGGCCGCACGGTGGCCATGGCCGGGGACGGGGTCAACGACGCCCCGGCCCTCGCCCAGGCGGACGTGGGGGTCGCCATGGGCACGGGGGCGGACGTGGCGGTGGAAAGCGCGGGCGTCACCCTGATCCGGGGCGACCTGCGGGGGCTGGTGAAGGCGCGGCGCCTGAGCCGGACCACCATCCGCAACATCAAGCAGAACCTGTTCTTCGCCTTCCTCTACAACGGCCTGGGCGTGCCGGTGGCGGCCGGGGTGCTTTACCCGGTCACGGGCCTGCTGCTTTCGCCCATGCTGGCGGCGCTGGCGATGAGCCTGTCGTCGGTGTCGGTGATCGCCAACGCGCTGCGGCTGAGGACGGCGAGACTCTAGGCTTGTGCGGTCGCGGACACGTGGGTTTCCACTAGGCCAGTTTTAGGGTAGGCCCCTATCCTATGTCACACACGACCGCCAACAAGAACGAGCTCCTGGCCCGTGTGCGTCGCATCGCGGGCCAGGTGGCCGCCATCGAGAAAGCCATCGCCGGCGAGGAGGGCTGTTCGGCCGTCCTCCATCAGGTGGCGGGCGTTCGGGGGGCCGTCCTGGGCCTCATGGACGAGCTGATCGAGGATCATCTGCGCGAGCACGTCGCCCGCCCCGGCCTCGCCGACGCCGAGCGCGCCCGGGCGGCCGACGAGCTGGCCGCCATTATCCGCCGCTACGGGAAATGAGGGTTCCGCCATGTCCGCTCCCGCCGACCTCGATGGCTTGAGGCACGAGCACGTCTTCCTGGGCCGCTCGCACGACGCCAACGCCCACCGGACCCTCGCCGTGGTCGGCCTCACCGCCGCCATGATGGTCGGCGAGATCGTTGCGGGCTGGCTCACCGGCTCCATGGCGCTCCTCGCGGACGGCGTCCACATGGCGACGCACGCGGGTGCGCTGGGGGTGGCGGCGGCGGCCTACGCCTTCGTCAGGCGCCACGCCCGCAACCCGCGCTTCACCTTCGGCACGGGCAAGGTGGGCGATCTGGCGGGCTTCTCCTCGGCGCTCCTTCTGGGCGTGGTGGCGTTCGGCATCGCCGTGGAATCGGTCCTACGGGTCCTGGAGCCCCGCCCCGTGATCTTTGGCACGGCCATCCTGGTCGCAGTCATTGGCCTCGCGGTGAATTTCCTGAGCGCGCTCCTGCTCGGCCATGGCCACGGCCACGAGCAGGACCATGGCCACCACGCGCACGGGCCCTTGGGGCATGAGGGGGACAACAACCTGCGCGCCGCCTACCTTCACGTCCTGGCCGACGCCCTGACCTCCGTGCTGGCCATTGTCGCCCTGATCGCGGGCCGGACCTTGGGCTGGCTTTGGATCGATCCGGCCGTGGGCCTCCTCGGCGCGGTCGTGATCGCCCGCTGGTCCGGGGGGCTGATGCGGGACTCTGCCCTGGTGCTGCTGGACGCCACCGATCCCGCATTGGAGGCGGAGGTGCGCGGGCAGGTCGAGGGCGCAGGCGACGCCCGCATCACCGACCTGCACCTGTGGCGCGTGGGCCCCGAGGCGCACGCCGCCATCGTCAGCGTCGCCGGCCAGGTGGACGGCGACGCTGTCCGGGCCCGGCTCAAACCCATTCATGAACTGGCTCACGTCACGGTCGAAGTGCGCCAGTCGTGAACTTGTTGCCGATCAGGGAGGCACGCGCCGCGGGCCCTCCACGGCTTACAGCAAAGTAAGGAGGCCGTCAGGCGCCCGCACGGTGGGCGGTCGAAGAGTCGGGCGACCGTCCCGCCCGAAAGGGACCTCCGACAGGATCGAACCTCATGCACCATGTGCTCCACGCGCCCGCTCCTGCCTTGCGCCACGGCCTGGCCACCCGCCTGATCCATGGCGGCCTTGCAGTCGCAGTTGCCACGCAACTCGTCACCAGCTTGGCGATGCAGGGTCCGGACGAGGTCCAGCCGGGCGACCTCCTGTTCCAGGTCCATAAGCTGTCCGGCCTCGCGGCCACCGTCCTTGCACTTGCGTTCTGGATGGTGGCCCTGTCCCGGCATAAGGGTACCGCGCTTGGCGCTCTCCTGCCTTGGTTCTCGGCACGCCGGCTCCGAGCGCTTGGCGTCGACCTTGCCCGCCACGTCCGCGCGGCCCTGCGGTTGCGCCTGCCGCCCTACGACCCCGAGGGAGCGCTGGCTCCGACCGTCCACGGCCTTGGTCTCTCCTCGTCACCGCGATGGCGGCGAGCGGCTCGCTTTACTGGCTCCAGGTCCGGCTGGGCCTGCACTCGGCCGAGCCCGACGGGATGCTGGCGATGACCGTCCACCTGACGTTGGCTAACCTTGTCTGGGTCTACCTGATCGGCCATGCGGGGCTTGCGGCCCTTCATCATCTGCTGCGGTCGCTGAGCCTCTCGACCATGTGGTCGCTGCATCCGTGAGGCACGCGGGTGCTCCCTTGGAACGAGGCAAACCTCCTTCATAGGGTAGGGCCCGGGTGCGCGACAGACGGTCCGCACGAGCCAGAGCGGCCAGAGGCTCCCGGAGGGTTTAAGCTCCCGGAGCCGCCACGAGGATAGGGTTGCCAGAGACGTGTGTGACCAGCCCTGGCAGGACGTCCGTCACGTCCGTCGCAGCAGGTCGCGCGTCGTCCACCGTTTCCAGTAACGACCAGCCGAAGGCCAGCGGGTCGAGGGTCTCGGCCGTCAGGGACGCCGCCAGCAAGGAACGGGACGCGGACGCAGCGTCGACCACGCGGTCGGTGCCCCAGATGCGAAGCACGAGTCGGCGAGCCGGCTCCTCGGGATCGCTGCGCACCAGGGTGGCGAGCGGCGCCCGTCCGAGGTGGGTCATGGGCCAGGGTGCCCGGTCGAGGAGGTCCCCGCGCGAAGGCAGGAGAGCCGCCGCAAGCTCGCCCGCGAGCCCGCCCCCGTGAGGCCTCCATCCAGCCGCCCGAGCGGCCTCCACCACTTGGGCAAGCGGCAGGTCGGTTTGAAGGACCATCGGCTCGCCGGGATCGCCGTCGAGGAGGATGCGAGCCTGCGGCAGCGCCGCCCAGGCGCCGTCCAGCCACTGCGCCTGCGTAAGGACGACCGTCGGGGTTGGCACGTCGTAACCGGCGTAGGCGGCCGCGTAGCCTCGCCAAAGGTGGAGCGGCGCCACGACGAGGACTATGACTCCCAGCAGGGCCGCGAACGCCCGCCCCGGCACCGAGACGGCTTGGGTCCGCAGCATCAGGGCCACGAGGATGACGACGGCCGCGCCGAAGAGGAGCCCCGCCATCACGTCCGACGGCCAGTGCGCCTGGAGGTAGACCCGCGAGAGCGCGATCAGCGCCACCAGCGCGGCGAAGGCGCCGTAGGTCACCGTCCTGAACCGAGCGGGAGCCGCGCGGGCCACGAAGAGCGCCAGGATGCCCAGGACGATGGCGGCCAATGTCGAGTGACCGCTCGGAAAGCTGAAGGCCTGAGCGCCATCGCCCATGGCCAAAGGGCGCGCGCGGTGCAGCAGTCCCTTGAGGAGCGGCACGGCAACCGCCCCGAGGAGGCCTGCGCCTGCGACGACCGCGGCCAGGCGCCACTCGCGGTAGAGTGCGAGGAGCGTCACCAGCAGGGCCGCCACCAGGATCAGCACCGCCCCGTCCCCGAGCATGGTGATCCCCACCAAGACCCCAGTGGCCCAAGGCGTGCGCAGGGTCTGCACGAAGCCTTCTATAGCGGCGTCGGAGAGAGCCAGCTCGGAGCCGAACAGGAGCCCTGCCATCAGCGCCAGCAGCCCCGAAAGAGCGGCGAGTGCCAGGAAGGCGAGGGCCAGCACGACGAGCACGCCATCCTCGTTGACGAGGAGTCGGCGGAGCCATGACGCCTGGGTGCTGCCACGCCGGTCAAGGCGAGCCACCCAGCGTTGCCTCCTCAGGTCCAGCGCGGGCACGAGCCGGGTCGAGGCCAGGCGCGCGAGGAGCCAGGCCACGAGCACCCCCACGACCACGAGCCCGGCCAGCACCAGCGCGCGCGGGTTGGCGAGGCCGCCCACCTGGAGGCCGCGACCGACCACCATGGCAGGAAGCACCTGAGCCAGGACCCACACCGCGCCGGAGGCCACGTTGACAAGGGTGAACCACGCCGCGCCCATCCCCATCGAGCCCGCGAGGACCGGTACCACCGCCTTCACGCCGGGCACGAAGCGGGCGACCAGGATGCTCTTGCCGCCATGACGCGCGACGAAGGCCTCGCCCCCGGTCAGGAGAGTGGCGTGGGTGCTGAAGGGCCAGACCGTGCGCAGCCGACCCCGCCAACGGCGACCGGCCCAGAAGCCTAGGGCGTCCCCCGCCGCGGCACCCAGCGTGCCGGCGGCGACGAGCGGGAGGAAGGGCAGGCTGCCCGCGCCAATCAGCGTGCCGACGCCTACGAGGAGCACCGTGGTGGGCACCACCGCCCCGACGATCAGGAGGGCTTCCCCGAAGCAGGCCAGGAAGACGATCAGCACGGCCAAGGCTGGGTGAGCTCCGAGGCCGTCGATCAGGGTCGTGAGGCCTTGGGTCACGATCAGAACCCTGCCTTGGGGAAGCGCAGGGTCACGAGGAGCCCGGGGTCCGCGTCTCCCAAGGTCAGTTCGGCCCCATGGAGGTCGGCCACGGCCTTGACCAGCGCCAGGCCCAGGCCCGTGCCGGGCGAGGTGCGACTGGCCTCCATCCGGTAAAGCCGGCGCAGCACGCGCTCGCGCTCGGACGAAGGAATGCCGGGGCCGGTGTCACGGACGGTGGCCGTGGTACGCCCGGCCTCATGGGACAGGCCGCAGACGATGGCGGTGCCGGGTGGACCGTGCCGAAGGGCGTTCTCGACCAGGTTGGCGAAGAGCTGGAGAAGCAGCTCCTCGTCGCCGATCACGGGCGACAGTCCCGAGGGACCGAGGGCAAGCGTCTTGCCTTGGTCCTCGGCCACGCCTGCATAGGCCTCGACGATCCGGTCGAGAACCGCCGCGAGGTCCAGGGGAGCAAAGCGGGCCCGGCGCGCCCCGGCCTCGATCTGGGCGATGCGGAGGAGGCCCGCGAAGGTGGCGTCGATGGCGTCGCTTTCCTCCAGGGCGTCCAGCAAGCCGGTGGCCAGGGGCGAGCCCTCGGGCGCCTGCGCCGCTGCCTCTTCGAGGCGCATCCTGAGACGCCCCAGCGGGGTCCTGAGGTCGTGGGCGATGTCGGTGGACACCTGCCGCATGCCTTCGACCAGCCCTTCGAGGCGCATGACCGCGGCGTTGATGCCGCGTCCAAGCCGGGCAAGGTCGCCACGGCCTTCGACGGGCACGCGGGCAGCCAGGTCGCCTTCGCCCACACGGTCCAGGGTCGTCTCCATGCGCTCGATGCGCGCCTGGATGCCGCCGGCAAGCGCGGCCCCTCCCGCGAGTGCCACGATCAGCGCGGCGACCGAGGCCCAGCCGAGCGCGCCCGCAACGATCTCGCCCATCTCGTGGATGTCGGCGTTGGCGCTGCCCACCACGAGCAGGTGGGAGCCGACGTTGCGGGCGTAGAGGCGATAAGGGAATCCGTCGGAGAGGCCCAGCGCTCCGGGTGAAAGGTCGGACCAGCCCGATGGGCCATCGAAGCGGGGCAGGTTGCCCGCAAGGCGCGCGCCGGAGGCATCGCCGAGCCAGATCCCGGTCGACAGGTCGGAGATGGCCGCGAGCTGCTCCTCGACGCCGGCGATGAGTTCAGCCGAGCCATCGTCCGCCTCGGCGGCGATGGTCTGCCAGGTCTGGAGGATACGCCGGTCCGCCTGCGCCCCGAGATCCTGGCGGATCAGGCTCCAGGCCACGACGCCGGCGAGCGCGAAGGCGGCGATGAGAAGGAGCGCAAAGGCCAGCGCCAGCTGGACGGACGTGCGGCCCAGAAGGTCAGCAGGACGCATAGCTTGGAAAGGCAGGGCCGGACGGCGCGCGAAGCATGTAGCCCGCCGACTTGACGGTCTGAAGAAGGGGTTGCGCGAAGGGCCGGTCGATCTTGGCGCGCAGGCGGCTCACGTGGGTCTCGACCACGCTGGTCTTGGGATCGAAGTTGAAGTCCCAGACCCGCTCCAGCAGCATGGTGCGCGTGACGACGCGGCCCTCGTTGCGCATCAGGACCTCCAGGAGCGTGAACTCCTTGGGCAGGAGGTCGATGGCCACGCCGGCGCGTCGGGCCGTGCGCGCCAGAAGGTCGAGCTCCAGGTCCGCGACGCGCAAGGTGGTGGTGGCCGCTACCGCCTGCGGCCGGCGGGCCAAGGCGTTCACGCGCGCGAGCAACTCAGAAAAGGCGAAAGGCTTGGTGAGGTAGTCGTCGGCGCCCGCCTCCAGCCCCTCGACGCGATCATCGACGCCGCCCACGGCCGTCAGGAACAGAACGGGCGTCTTGCGGCCCGCCGCGCGCAGCGCCCGCACGAGGCTGAGCCCGTCCAGCCCGGGCAGCATCCGGTCCACCACGGCCACGTCGTAGGCCTCGCGGGTGGCCTGGAACAGGCCGTCCTGCCCGTCGGCAAGGTGGTCGCAGACGTGGCCCGCCTCGGTCAGCCCCCGCGCGACGTAAGCGGCCGTGTCGCGGTCGTCCTCAACGAGCAGAATGCGCATGGGAAAGGTCCTTGAAGCGGATCGGCTTACGGTCGCAGAAGGACCGTCGCACGAAAAGGGGCGGGCCTGCCGATGGCGGGCCCGCCCGAAGTGCCTGACCATCCGGGGCGCGGCGGTCAGGTGGGACAGACGGAGGTCAGCCGTGGCGGTCGAGGTAGGCCTCGACCTCGCCGCGGTTGGTCAGGGTCATGTAGAGGACGATCCCAGCGATCACGGCAAGGAACAGGGCGGAGGTGACGATCGTGCCGAGGCCGAGGCCGCCATACTCGGACGGTTGGGAAAGCAGGTCGCCGAACGAGGCGCCGAGCGGCCGCGTCAGGATGTAGGCCAGCCAGAAGGCGAGGATGGCGTTCATCTTCAGAACGTAGTGGCCGAAGGCGATGGCGGCGATGACCAGGCCGAAGAGAAGGCCCGTGGTCAGGTAGCCCAGCCCGAACTTCTCGGCCACGAGGTCGCCTGCGGCGGTACCGAGCGCGAAGGTGAAGAGGATGGCGAGCCAGTAGAAGGCCTCGCGCCGATCGGTGGTAACGTGGTGGATCGAGAGGGTGCCCTCCGAGCGCCACCAGGCCCAGAAGGTCGCTGCGAGCGCCAGCGTGAAGATCACCGTCGTGGTGACGAGGCTGACGCCGAAATTGTCCACGAGGTTGTCGGTGACGAGCGTGCCCACGATCGAGATCAGGACCACCGCGAGCCAGTAGCTCCAGGGCACGTAGCGCTTGGCCTCGACCTGCGGGATCAGGGCCAGGCAGAGCACCGCCGCCATGAAGAGCGAGGTGGCGGTGAGCCCCAGGCCGAGGTTGACGGCAAGGAAGTCGGCCGCTGTCTCGCCCATGGTCACGGCCATGAGCTTGATGAGCCAGAAGTCCCAGGTGACGCGCGGCACACGGTTGGGTGCCGCAGGACCGGTCGTCATGGGAGGTTGCGCCGGCATCGCCGGCATGTCGAGCGTGGACATGGAAGTCTCCGGTCAGGGGGAGGGCGCGCAGCCTCAGGGCGCGAGGATGGTGAGGGCGTCCGCGAAGAAGGCGTCGGCGCGGGCGTCATCGTCGGCGTTGCAGCGCTCCAGCCCCTTGGCCTGGAGGTCGTCCACGCTGGCCTTGTCGGCGGCGGTGAGGTTGCCCGCGGCGGCCAGCGCCGTGCGCAGCGCGCTGGCCATGTCCTCGCAGGGAATGGGGCGTCCGTTGGGGTCGGTGACGGCCACCGTGCCATCGGGGCCGACGATTCCTACGGTCGGCGTGGCCTCGCCGCCGCCTGCAGTCGGATGCGCCAGTTCCGCCGACAGGGCAGCGAGCGTAGCCGTGACCTGCGCTTCATCGGGCGAGCCGGCCCTGAGCGCGTCGAGTGCCGCGTCGGCGGCGGCATCCACGTTGCCCCAGGCGGTGACGTCCCTGGGCCGCATTGTGGGCTCGGCGTCGTCCCAGGCGGTCTCGAAATCGGTGATCCGCGCCTCGGCGACTGGCCAGTCGCCCTTGGTGGCAAGGCCCTGGACGTCGGCGACGATGACCTGAAGGCTCGAAAGGTCGCCGAGCGGGGCCGCCGTCGAAGCGGCAGCCGCCGGTGCCGCGGCCGGCGCTCCGGGCTGGGTCCAAAGCACGCCGATCCCGGCTGCCCCGAACATCAGCGCACCCGTCAAGAGTAGCTTGCGCATCTTTCCGTCTCCTCCACCGCCGCGCCAGGACCGTGGCCTTTCCCGAGGAGGTCTGATGGCGCGACGGGCCTGCCTCCGATGCGGAGGGTGTAGCGACGCGGCTTCTGCGGCGGCCTGTCAGGTCCCTTACAAGGGTGTAAGGCGACCCGCCGCCTGCCAGAGTCCAGACGGGTGCCTCGGATAACAAACTTGCAACGTCTTCGACAGAGGCCCGACAGCCTCAGGGCCCAGGTCTCTGTTATCCCAGGCACCAAGGCCCGGGCGAACCCAGGAGCAAGTTCCATGACCATGAAAACCAAGATCGTCGCGGCCGGCCTGCTGGCCCTGTCCGCTCTCGGCCTCGGCGCTGCGGCGAACGCCCAGCAGGCCGGGGCGGGCGACGACGCCGCCGAGGCGCAGGCCCTGACCCAGGCCCCCGTGAAGCTCGCCGATGCGATCACGGCGGCCCAGTCTTCGACCGGCGGGACGGTTGCGTCGATCGAGTTCGACAACGGCGACGACGGCGAGGCTTCGGCCTGGGACGTCGAGGTCCTGATGGCGGACGGCACCTTCAAGGACGTGGTGGTAAATGCCCAGGATGGCACCGTGGCCGACGACGGCGAGACCGACGACGATCACGGCACCGGCCAGGACGACGGCGAGAGCGAGGACGGCGACGAGGGTTGACGTCGCAGGGCCGGGCCCGCTCGGATAGGACGACACTGGGCAGCGCGGGCGACCGCGCTGCCCCTTTCCCCATGGAGGCGCCCGTGCGGATTCTGGTCATCGAGGACGACGTCACCACGGGAGATTACGTCGCAGACGGCCTCCGGCGCGAGGGTCACGTCGTGGACCTCGTGCGCGACGGCCGCGATGGCCTGATCCAGGCCACGACGGGTGGCCACGACGTGCTGGTCGTGGACCGGATGCTGCCGGGCCTCGAAGGCCTGGCGCTGGTGCGCACGCTGCGGGCCGCGGGCAATCGCACGCCCGCGATCGTCCTCACGGCCGTCGGTGGCGTCGAGGACCGCATCGAGGGCTTGGGCGCGGGGGCCGACGACTACCTGGTCAAGCCCTTCGCCTTTGGCGAGCTGTCCGCGCGCATCGCGGCCCTGGCGCGCCGGCCCGCCCTGCGGGACGAGCCCACGACCCTCACGGCCGGCGACCTGGTCATCGACCTGCTCCGCCGCCGCGTCACGCGCGCCGGCGTCGAGATCGATCTTCTGCCGCGTGAGTTCGCCCTCCTGGAACATCTGGTGCGTCGCAAGGGGCGCGTGCAGACGCGCACGATGCTCCTGGAGGCGGTGTGGGACATCTCCTTCGACCCCCAGACCAACGTCGTCGAGACTCATGTGAGCCGCCTGCGCGCCAAGATCGACCGACCCTTCGCCACCGAGCTGATCCAAACCGTGCGCGGCGCAGGCTACCGGGTGGAAGGGTGAGCCCGATCCCGCGCCGGTCCGTCTTGCGCTCGACGCCGCTGCGGCTCGCGCTCGGCCTCGTGGCGCTCTTCGCCACCACCAGCCTCGTCAGCCTCGCGGGAAGCTACTGGCTCACCCGCACCGCCATCCTGAGCGCGCTGGAGGCCGACCTCGGAACGGCGGTCGCCGGGCTTGCCGCCACGCCCGACGCCGAGGCGCTGGCCGCGACCATTGCGGCGCAGGTGCAGGCCACCGATCCCGACCGGCAGCTCCTGTCCTTCGTGGACGCCCAGGGGGCGAGTGTCGGCAACGCCGCATCGCCGGGCACCTGGCTTGGTCTGCGCACCCTGACGATGGACGAGACCGTCACGGGCCATGACGGGACCTTTCTTGCGCTCGCGCGGCCGCTCCACGGCGGGCGGCTGATGGTGGCGCTCGGCGGCGAGCAGCTTGGGGACCTGCGCGAGGTGTTCCTCAACGTGCTCCTCCTGAGCCTGCTGCCCACCATCGGCCTTGGCCTCGCCGGCGGACTGGTCCTGGCGCGGCGGGAAGGTCGCCGCGTGGAGGCGATCGCGGCCACCCTCGACCGTCTTGCCGAGGGCGACCTCGCCGCCCGCGTGCCGGCTCCGGTCGGGAGGCCCTCCCGCGCCGCCGACGACCTCGCCTTGATCGCCGCGCGCATCGACCGCATGGCAGGCGCGCAGGAGGCGTCCGTGGCCGCGCTGCGCCAGGTTAGCGCCGACATCGCCCACGACCTCCGCACCCCGGTGAGCCGCATCCGCCTCCTGCTCGGCGACCTCCTTGCCCGCCTGCCCGAGGCAGGCGAGGAGGCGCGCATCGCTGGCCGGGCGGTCGAAGAGGCCGACCGCGCGGCGGCGATCTTCGGGGCGCTGCTTCAGATCGCCCAGGTGGAGGCCGGCACGCTCCGGGAGCGCTTTGCACCCGTGGACCTCCAAGCTCTCGCCGCCACGGTGGCCGACATCTACGGCCCCGTGGCCGAAGATGGAGGCCACGACCTGCGCCTTCGCCTGGACCCGGCGCCGATCACGGTCCGAGGCGAGAAGGGGCTCCTTCAGCAGGCGGTCGCCAACCTCGTCGACAACGCCCTGCGCCACACCCCTCCGGGCAGCCGCATCGTCCTCTCTGTGGAGGTTTCGCAGGGTCGGGCCGAGGTCGCGGTCGCCGATGACGGCCCCGGCGTCCCCACGGCGGAGCGGGACGCGGTGCTGCGCCGCTTCACCCGGCTGGAGCGCAGCCGCACCACCGAGGGCCACGGCCTGGGGCTGTCGCTGGTGGCGGCCGTCGCGGCGCTCCATGAGGCCGAGCTGACGTTAGAGGACAACGACCCGGGTCTGCGGGTGCGATTGATCTTCCCGGCCGGCTGAGGGTTCACGGCACCGGGCGTTCGCGTCGAACCTTCGCCCGCTCAGGCCTTGCGAACCGCGTCGGTGCTCAGGGGGAGGCCTCACGACGAGCACCCCGCCGCGCAAGGCCGGTGACCAAGGGGCGGCTGCATGGCCGACCTCGCCTTACCCATTGTAGGCGACGAGGACGGCGCCGCCGGCGATCAGCGCTACCCCGAGCCAGTTGAGCCCCGAGAGCCTCTCGCCCAGGAACAGGACGGCGAAGACGGCCACCAGCACCACGCTGAGCTTGTCGATGGGCGCCACGCGTGAGGCCGGGCCGAGCTTGAGGGCGCGGAAGTAGCACAGCCAGGACGCGCCGGTGCCGAAGCCCGAGAGCACAAGGAAGGCCCAGGTACGTCCTGAGACCGTCGCCGGGTCCTGCCATTGGCCCGTCGCGCTGAGAAGCGTGCCGAGGACTGCGAGCACCACGACCGTGCGCGCGAAGGTGGCGAAGTCCGAGTTGACGCCGGCGACGCCCACCTTGGCGAAGATGGCCGTGAGCGCCGCGAAGGACGCCGACAACAACGCCCAGAGCTGCCACGACTGAAGAAGGCCCCTCACGACTCGCTCCTCCGGCCCCCGCCGCTCGCCGCCACTCTGCGCGTTCGCTCCTGCGTCGGCACCTTACAGATCGTTGAGACGGCCGACAGGCCGCTGCTAAGTCGCCTCGCGATGCAGCGGGCGCCATGACGGCGCCTGGGCCAGCAGCCCATCCCGACCCCGCCGCCATCCATGAAAGGATGCGTCCAGACCCTTCCCTAGCGGAAGCCGCATCTCTTCCCGGCCTCAACGTCCCTTACGGAGACCACACCCATGACCCTCCCCTCGGCGCGAGCCGACCAGGCGGCCCTTTTAAGCAAGGTGCCCGCCGTCACCCTTGGCTTCTGGGCCATCAAGGTGCTCGCCACCACGTTTGGCGAGACCGGCGGCGACACCCTCAGCATGACACTGGATCTGGGCTATCTCGCCGCCACCGCCATCTTCGGTGCCATCCTGGTCGGCATGATCGCCTGGCAGATGTCGGCGGACCGCTTCCGCCCCCTCCTTTACTGGGGAACCATCATCGCCTCGACCACAGCCGGCACCACGCTTGCGGACTTCGCTACCCGCTCGCTCGGCATCGGCTACCTTGGGGGCTCGACGCTGCTCCTAGCCTCGGTGCTCCTGTCGCTCGGAGGCTGGCGGCTCGCGGTCGGGCGCATCTCGGCCGACGACATTCACGACCGGCGCTCCGAGCTTTGGTACTGGATCACCATCACCCTATCACAGACGCTGGGCACCGCGCTCGGCGACTGGCTCGCCGACACGGCCGGCCTAGGCTACGTCGGCGCCGCGGCGATCTTCGCGGTCGGGCTCGCCGGCGTCGCGACCCTCCACTGGCGCGGCTTTGGCGACCGCGTGCTCCTGTTCTGGGCGGCCTTCATCCTCACGCGTCCGCTCGGCGCGGCCGTCGGCGACTTCCTCGACAAGCCGCTCGACCACGGCGGGCTCGACTTCAGCCGTCCCGTGGCCTCGGCGGTCCTCGCGGGAGCGATCCTGTCCCTTCTCGTCCTGCTGCCGCAGCGGGCTGGCCGGCACGCGTAGACAGACGCAACCACATGGGCCGCGCGGCCAAGAATGGCGGGTTGGGACACACCTGGCCCGTCCAGCCGAATGGCCACGACGGAAGGCTGTCCTGGCCACGTTCAAATCTCGGTCAGCCTGAACCCGGTTCAAGAAGCCGTCGAGGACATCATGAGCACCATCGAGGGGATGCGCCCCGCCATCTCGCACCGGCTCGCCGAGGCCCGCCGCAGGCTCGCGCCCTTGCGTCACCAGGGGCCGGAGGCCCCGGCGCACCACTGGGCCACCAAGTGGGTCCACTGGGTCGCAGCCGCGCTTCTCGTTTTTGCGTATGTCAGCAACGGCGACGTGACAGGCGCGCTAAGGGACCCCTCGGCCATGCGCTTCGAGGTCTGGGTGGGGATCGCCGTGACGGTGGCCTATGGGGCGCTCTGGCTCCTCGTGCGCAGCGCCAGCAAGGGTTCGCGGCTGCCGGCCGAGGCGCCATGGTGGGAGCGGCTGCTGGCGGGTCTCGTCCACAAGGGCATCTACCTCAGTATCGCCGCGGTCATCCTGACTGGCTTCGCGATGGCCTGGCTCGCGCCCTCGGATGTCACGGTCATCGGGCCTGGGTTCTTCGGCATCCAGACAACTACCCGCTTCGCGCTCGCCCGCGACCTCCACGAGTTCATGGCTGAGCTCCTCGGCTGGCTCTTTGCGGCGCACTTCGTTGGCGCCTTGTGGCACCGGGTGGTCCGCCATGACGGCGTGCTGCGCTCAATCTCGGTTCTACAGCGAGTGAAGACGATATAACGATGCGTCGATTGTGTCTGCGGGCAGGCAGAAGTCCTGACTAAAGCGCGGCGCGTTGGACGCAAGCCCCGCAGGCTTAGGTCGCGCGTATGTCCCGCGCGAAAGCAGAGCCTTCGCGGGCCCCGGCCACGCCTCTCCCCGCTGGTCTGCCGATCGCTCGCACCTTGGGCTACGCGAGAGTGTTGAAATAGGCCTGTGCTACTGTCGTTCGGCGGGCAAGAGCAGTTTCAGACCTCTGCTCATGCTAGGCAGTTCGGGCCTGCTCAGCAGGATTGGCTTCGAAATCATTTCTCGACAAGAGCGGCCCCGGGTCCGAGACCTCCACCTGCGTCGAGGCCCAGCGCCAAGCCGTGCTGATCCGGCAGGAGGATCCGGCTGGGATCCAGCAGCTTTGAAACTCGGCCTGAACGCGCCACAGTCGCGTCCTGTCCCGCAATCTGAGGTGGACGGGCCGGCCCCAAACAATCATATAATGTTGTCGAGCTTTGGCTGCGGCAAACATCGTTTGTGCCTTGTTGCCGTGACGTGTAACCGTGCGGCACAGCGCGCAGGACTCACAGAAGGAGATCCGACACCAGCCTAGAACGCAAAACCCCCGCGAGGTGGGCACCTCAACGGGGGGGATGCTAGACCAAGGGACGCCAATCCCTCACGGCCACGTAGATTTCAGGTCCGGTTCTAGCACCTCCCTTCATCGACGCAAGCAAAAAGCGCATCCGTGCGACCGGATGAGCCTTGCCCGGTGCCGCCTCGCTCCAACCCATCTGGACCCGAGGACCATGCTCCGACTTGCTTGCCCCCCTGCGGGCGAGGCTTCCCGTCCCGTGCTGCCCCCTGGCTGCACGCGCAGCGACGTGGAACGCCTCCTGCCCGTCCTCCGCCGCGCCTTCCGCCTTTCGGAGGCTTGCGCGTTCACCCTTCTGGCCTTCATCCAGGCCACCCGGCCCTCCGACTGGACCGATCCCGCGCGCGATCCGGTCTGCCACGCCATGCAGACGGCCATGGCGCAGCGGCTCGGGCTCACCCCGCGCGCGCTGCGCTACCACGAGGTCACCCTCGAGCGGGCGGGGCTGCTCCTGAAGACCACCGCCGCCGACGGCAGCCGCGGCTCCTTCGCCGGCGGGACCGTCGTGCAGGGCCTGAGCCTCGCGCCTCTCGTGGAGCGCATGCCGGAGCTCCTGGCGCTGGCCGCCGAGGACGAGGCCGAGCGGCAGCGCCTCCTGGGCCTGCGCCGGCAGTGCTCGGCCGCGCGCCGCGTCTTGAAGGGCGTGCTGCAGCGGCTCCTTGAGAGCGCGCCCCAGGCCCCGGCCACGACCGAGTGCCTCGCCTTCTACGCCGAGCTGCCCCGGCGCTACGACGGGCTCGAGGCGTCCGACCTCGACGCGCTCCTCTCGAGTCTGGACGAGGCTGTGGACAAGGGCCTGGGGCTGCTCGAAATGCGGCCTGAGTCTTCCGGCGTGCCGGAACCGGGCTTCCGCCTATCAGTACAAGCTACAAGAGAAGACAATCTTGAATCTTGTGTCGCCTCCGCCGACGGGACTCGGCCAGCCGGCACGCCGGCTGACGCTTCCTTGGTCGCGGCGCCTGTCGGCGCCGAGGAAGGCAGAGAACCACAGGCTCGCGACTTCCAGCGCGGGCACAAGCCCCATTGGCTGGAAACCTTCACGCCGCGACGGCTCTATGCGGCCTGCTCGGAGGACATGCGGATGTATCTCGACGCCACCAAGGGGCACCGGGCCTTGCCTAACGAGCTCGACCTGGTGCGCGCGGCGGTGATGATCCTGCCCGACCTCGGCATCAACCCCAGCGCCTGGGACGAGGCCACCGAGGCCATGGGGGACCTCGCGGCCGCCTTGGCGGTGATCGTCATCGACGCGCGGCGGTTCGACCCCGTCCGGCCCATCCGCAGCCCCGGGGGGGCGCTCCGGTCCTTCGCGCGCCTCGCCCTGGCGGGCAGGCTCAACCTCGCGGGCAGCCTGATCGGCCTCGTGGAGCGAAACCGGCGAGAGCCGGAGTGAGACCGGGCCCGAGGCCAAGGATCGGCGTCCCACGGCGTGCGCGGCCCGCCGGGCCGCGGCCGGAGACCCGCCGCGCCTTCGGGCCAACAGTTCGGGCGGCCGCGCCCTCGACCGGTGCTTGGAACCCCGCCCCTCCGGGCCCCTCGGTGGCGGCGGACTCTGTGCGGACCCGGCCCCCTTCACGACCGATGACGGCAACGCGCCCTTGGGGCTGGCCGGGCCGAGCCCAGCAAAAAGCCGGGCCGCCTCGGGGCGACCCGGCCTCACCTTCGCGTCCATCGCCGTCCCCGGCTGTGACGCCCCCTCATGCTGCTCCAGGCCGATTCGGCGGTCAAGGATGGCCGCGAGGCCCCTGCCCCTCACCTTCTCCAAATATCCCCGGAGGGCTTTCGAGCGCCTGGACAAGCAGCCGGGGGCTGCTTGTCGAGTCAAGGAAGGCCACGAGCGCCTGCGAGTGGCAGCCGGGGGCTGGCAGCCCCCGGAGCTCACACCAGCGAGGCGTTCGGACGCTCTCGCGTCCGGTCGGGTCCGGGGCGATCCTTCCACCAGACCAAGGCTGCGCCACGTCCCCAATCCGCTGTGGGATCCGAGCGGCGCAGCAAAGCAGCGCCGGAGCTCTTGCGGTGAGAGGACGCGCATGGCCCAGCCCTCGGAGGCGGGCGCGCCTTCTAGCTCGCGCCGGAGCGACGGGTCCGGATCGATGGGTCGCGTACGACGTCCTCTTCTCCGGATCAGTTGGGCCGTGGTGCGGGCAAGCGCCGGCTCCGCAGTGGGGGCGGCAGGGCCGGGGCTACTTCGGTCGGACGATCAGGACCTCGACCGGAACCCCGGCGTCCAAGGCCTCGCGGAACCATCGGGGCGCGCGGCCGCGACCCGACCAGACGTTCGCCTCGTTCTGGGGGTCCCGGTACTTGATGGGCACCTTCGTGCCGGCCAACACCGACGAGCGGGGCGGCTTGAGGGTCTCGCGCGAGAGCCCCCACCTCGCCAGGATCGCGCCCACAGGGTCATCCTTGTCGCTCACGGGGGCCCTCCCGGTTGCAGGAATCTCGACCGCTCGTGTCGATCCGGGCTGGTTCGCGCGATCTCCCGCCGCGAGCGCGCGACCGGACCCGGAGGGCGGTCACACCTGCAGGCCATGTTCCCGCACCGGCTCGAGCACGTCGCGGACGAGGGCCCGACGGAACTGCGGAACCAGATCCTCGCAAGGGACGCGCCGATCCCATTCGGGGTCGGAGACGGCGAACGTCCGGCCGCGCACCCGTCCGAGCCAGTCGCGGCGCGGCACGACCTGGCCCTTCAACCGAACCGGACACACGCGAAACAGGTCTTCGACGGGGGCCGGGGGCGGCTTCGCGGTCTCCCGGCGCTGGACGTCGCACCAATGGACCTGGACGTCGTACCACCGGAGGTCGCTCCACGCCTGCTCGTGGGTAGCACGCCTCCCAGATGAAGGCGGCCAGGCGCTCGATCTCGTTGGTGGGCGACTGGCCGCGTTCCAGGCCGAAGGCCACATGGGTGATCCCCTCGACCGTGATGCGGGCCACGCGCGTCCGGGATGCGGTCGAGCGGGAAGAGAACTCGATGAGGTTCGGCGCGGTGAACCGTTTCCGCGTGGGTTCCATCGGGCCTCTCCAAGTGTCGTGGCGCCATCTCGGTTCGGGGTGGCCGGGGACGGGTCGCACGAACACGGGCCCGGCGGTGAAGGAGTGTCGCCTAATCCGGTCGGATCCTCATGGCCTCAGGCGTGATGCCAGTCTCGACCGCCGCCACGAACCATTGCGGAGGCCGGCCCCGACCCGACCAGACGTTGGTCCTCGAGGCGGGGTCCCGGAACTTGGGAGGGATCCGGACCCCCGCCAGGGGAGAGCGGGACAGGTCCATGAGGTCCGCGAGGTGGAAGCCCCACGCCTCGGCCGCGGCCTGCGCGGCGGCCAGAGCCTTCCGTTTGCGGGCGAGGTCCGTCTTTCCGGCGAGCGCCTGATCGACCTTCCGCCGAAGGATCCGCAATTCGGCGGGCGTCAGGGTCGATAGGTCCGTCTGCTTCGTCGTCACGCCACCCTCGCCGCAAGCCTGTCGCCGTCAGCCCAGCAATTCCCGAAAGGGGCGCATGGGGCAACGCCTCAACAACCAGCCGTTGTTCATCCCGTCCCCGCGTGGCTTTGGCGTCTCGCCCGCGCGGCGGGCGACCGGGCTCTAGTCCCGGCCCGCCGGAGACCGGCCGGGACCGGAGCCAGGGCCTGGAGGCCCCGTCTCCGCCGCACGCGGTCACGATCCCTGACGCGGGCCAGAACCACCCGGACGTCCCCCCGGTCCTGGGGTCGGTCTTGGGTCGGGGGGTCCGGGGCCTGATCCCGAGCGCAGATTTCCGCCGCCGCGCGCGGCGGCGGAAATCTGGTCCCGGCGCCCTCCTCGCCGCGGGGCGATGGCCCCGCCGCGTCCGGCCCTTTGGGGGCCGGACCGGACGGCCCCGGCGCCCGGGAGCCTTCGGCCCCTTGACCCGGCCCCGAGCGGCGTCGCCTTCGGCTCCATCCCCGCCCCCGGTGCCCGGGGTCGGGGCTGGGCCAGTCTCGGCCGCCCGGGTCCGCGTCAACCCCCCGCCCCAAGACCGACCCCAGGCCCTCCGTCGGGCGGGGTGCGACCGGCGCGGCGGGACGGGAGGAGGCTTGCCGTTGATGTCGCTAGACTTTTTGTCCTAAGACGCTTGACATATAGACACAAAGTCTTTATATATGAGGCATGGGGAGCGCGGTGCTCCCCATGGTGCCCCCACCCGCTGGGGACAGGAGATGACCAAGATGACCAAGAGCCCTGAGGACCAGGAGCGCGGCTTCGACGCGGGACGCCTGATCGACGAGGCCAAGACGGCTGTCGTTATCGCAGAGCAGAACGACCGCTTCCGTTACAGCTTCGGCGCGGACCCTGCCGTGCCGGGCCGGATCGTCGTCACTCAAGGTGTCGCGGCCCTGGGCCGGGATGCGGGCCTGCGGATCGTGGTGGCGGTGATGCGCTTCGCGGACTTTTCCGAGGACAACGACCCCCACGGCTGGCGCGACTTCGGCGCCTTCGAGATCGAGGACGGGGGCCGCGCCGTCCGGCTCTACTGGAAGATCGACCTCTACGACGCCGACTACCGCTTCGGCTCCGAGGTCCCCGAGGACCCCGCCTGCACCCGGCGCGTCCTGACGATCCTGCTCCCCGACGAGTGGTGAGGACCGGCAGGGGCGCCGCCGCGCGCCCCTTCCACCCCGCGCGTTCGCGTCACCCTTGGAAAGGACCAACCCCCATGATCACCCAATCCCTTGTCGCCGAGGCCGCAGCCCTCGTCCCCTTCACCGACCTTTACCTGTCCCCGCTCAACCCGCGCGGGCTTGTCTCCGAGGCGGGCATCGAGGCCCTGGCCCAGAACATCCGCGAGCTGGGCCTGATCCAGAACCTCGCGGGTCTCCGGGACGAGACCGGTCGCGTCGGCGTCGTCGCCGGGGGCCGCCGGTTGCGCGCCCTGGCCCTCCTGCAGGACGATCCCCGGTTCCAGGCCGTCCCCGTCCGGCTTGCGCCCGACGAGGCCACCGCCGTCGTCTGGGCCTCGACCGAGAACCACCATCGCGAGCAGCCCCACCCCGCCGACGAGGTGCGCGAATACGGGGCGATGGCCGCGCGCGGCATTGCCGTGCCTGCCATCGCCATCGCCTTTGGCGTCTCCGACAAGCACGTCCAGCGCCGCCTTGCGCTCGCGCGCCTGCCTGCCCCCGTGCTCCAGGCCTTGCGCGACGACCAGATCAGCCTCGGCCAAGCCGCCGCCTTCACCATCAGCGACGACGAGGCGGTGAGCCTTCAGGTCCTGGCCCGCGTGCGCGGCCAGTCCTTCAGCGACCACCAGATCAAGCGCCTCTTGAAGCCCGAGAGCATCCGGGGCACCGACCGCCGGGCCGTCTTTGTGGGCCGGGAGGCCTATCTGGCCGCCGGAGGCCGTCTCGGCGGCGATCTCTTCACCGAGGAAGACCTGTTCGACAGCCCCGACGTGCTCGACCGGATGTTCGAGGCCAAGCTCCGGGCCGAGGCCGAGGCCCTGCGGGTGGCCCAAGGCTGGGCCTGGGCCGAGATCAGCCTGAGTGACTACTTGGGCCACCCGGAGATCGAGCGGTGGCAAGGCGGCCGGCTCTATCCGGCTCCGGGCGAACTGACCGAGGAGCAGGCCGCCCGCTACGACGAGCTGGCCGAACTGGCGAACGGCGACGTGCTGGACGAGGAGGGCGAGGCCGAGCTGGCGGCCCTGTCTGAGGCGGCGGACGGCGCCTACACGCCCGAGCAGAAGGCCCATGCCGGGATCATCCTGCGCGTCGATCACCGGGGCGAGGTGCGCGTCCACGACGGGATCGTGCGGCCCGAGGATTGCGAGGCGGCGATCGCGGCAGGTGTCCTCGCTCCCTCCCTCCACGGGGCGGGAACGGGGCCTAAGCCGCCGAAGCCGGCGATCTCCGCCGCCTTGGCCGAGGACCTGACCCGGATCACGCGCGGCGCGCGCCAAAGCGCCGCCCTCGACCACCCGGAGCTCCTCCTCGACCTCTTGGCCTTCCAACTGGTGGGTCAGCTCGGATACCGCTACGCGTTCGGGCTCCGGCCCACGGAGGTCCGCGTCCAGCCGTTGTCGGAAACGGGCTACACGTTGGACGAGCGCCTCCAAGCCCCGCGAGACGCCCCGAAGGACCCCTGGACGGCCGACTTCGCCAAGGCGTTCCGCGCCTTCCGCAAGCGAGGGCCCGAGGCCGTGCGCGCCGATCTGGTCCGGAGCCTCGCCGCTCTCCTCGACGTGGAGGACGAAACGCTGGGAGCCCTCATCGACAAGGAGGCGAAGGCCGACCTCCGCAAGGTCTGGACCCCCACCGCCGAGAACTTCTTCGCCCGCGTGGGCGGCTCCACCCTCGACGCGCTGTGGTGCGAGCTTCTGGAGCTCGCGCCCGAGCACCCGACCGCCACCTCCTTCGCCAAGCTGAAAAAGCGGGAGAAGGCCGAGACGCTGGAGGCCCTCTTCGCCGACCCCCGCGCCCACCGGAGCGTCACCGAGGCGCAGGCCACGCGGATCGCCACGTGGCGGCCCGAGACCCTGGCCTGAGGTCCCCTCGCCGGGGCGCCTGCCCGCGCCCCGGCCCCCGGCCCGCCCTGCCCCGGCGGTTGCTGAACCTCTGACAATCTTATAATGTTGCAGGGGTCGCTTCCCCTGCCCGATCGCGAAAGGATCGACCAGATGCGGACGTTTGCGGAGTTCCAGATCATCGGCCATGTGGGCAAGGTCCGCATGGTGGGACCCACCTTGCGGGTGGATGTCGCCGCCGACTACGGGCGCAAGGACGACAAGGGCCAGTTCCAGTCGAACCCCTACTGGAACGAGGTCACGCTGTTCAACGACCGGGTGATCGCCTGGGCCAAGGACAGCCTCAAGCCCGGAGACCTCGTTCACGCCCGGGGAACGCTTCGCCAGACCCGGTGGGAGAAGGACAGACAGACGTTCTACGGCGTCACGCTGGCGGCGGACGACTTCGACCTCCTGGCGCCGAAGGCTCCGGCGGCAAGTTGAGGCCCCAGCCTTCGACAGGGCCGGCCCCCGGGTGCGAGACCCCCCTGCGGGCGGTCTCGCACACGCCTTGAGATGCGGACATGGTGTCTCTAAATCAGGGCGCGAGCCCGTGGCGTCCCGCCACGGTCCTGGACCCGAAGGATGGCGAGCATGACCCTCAAGAGCCGTTCCATCGGCGAGCGCCTGTCGCGTGCCAAAAGCCCGGAGGTCCGCCGCGAGATCATGGCCGACTGGATCAAGGATTGGGAGCGCGACCAGCTCGCCATCGTCGCAGAGCTGAACCAGGCCCTCGATCAGCGGGATTGGAGCCAAGTCAGCCGCGGGGCCGGCCAACTCCGCGCCGTCACCCAGGAGCGCCTGGGCGCTCTCCAGCGCATCCTGCAGCGGCTGGCCGGAGAGGCCCCGGCGTGACCAACGTTCCGCCTGAAGCCCCCGGGTTCGGCGAGGTGTCGCCCCTCGAGGACGCCCGCCCGATCGCGACCATCCTGCGGGCGTTCATCGACCGCCATCGCACGACCGACGCCGGAGCCGCCGCCGTCCTTGGGCGGTCGCCCCGCACCATCACGCGCTACTTGGCGGGGGAGCCCTGCGAGGACGAGGCCGGCCTTCGGGCGCTGCTGGCTCTGATCGACGAGGGCCGCCTGCCTCCGCCGCGGCCGCGCGGCCGCAAGGGCCGCCCCCGCCGGCCGGCGTGATCCCGCCCCCTGCCCTATGGCTCGTCCGCGTCCGAATCGGGGTCCGGCGTCAGGAGGGGCGGCACCTTGGTCTTCATCAGCCGCGACACCTGGCCCGTGTCCCAGCGCAGAAGCCAGCCCAGGACCTCGCCCGTCACGGGATCGTTGATGGTGTGGATCATCGTGCCGATCTTGCGTTTCTGCCGTGCCATGCCGTTCCACCTGTTGCTGTGGGGTGCGGCGGCTGGACCGGCTCCTCCTGAACTGGGAGGCGGGGAGCAGCCGCGCTGCTCCCCTGCCCCAGCGGCGAGCGCCGAGAGGATGGGGGGGAAGCGGATTCGACAGGGGTGGTGCGGCCCGCAGGGCGAAGCCCGAGGACACGGCCCTGTCTAATCCGCTTCGGGGGGAAGGAGGTCGGAACTCCTTCCCCCCTGCCGGTCCTTGGCTTGACTGCCGGTGGGGGTCCCTCTTGGTGAGGGCCTGCGGCTCACGTCCGCTTGGCGATCTGCGCCAGCACGTCGTCCACGGCCTCCCAGAACGCCGGCTCGATCTGTCCGCGGATCAGCCACCACGCGCCCTTGACCCCCAGCGGATCATGGACGCGCGCCAAGCCGTCCAGCGCTCCGGCGTCGACCGTCAAGGTCGAGTCGAACAGGTTCTCGCGGCCGCCGCCCCGCTCGACGGCCCGTGGCTCGACGTAGGCGTCGCCCACCACATAGCCGGCGGCCGCCTTGCGCCAGGCGGCCTGCAGCACGTCGCGCTTCCGGAGTCCCGTGGCGGCGATGCGCTCCACCTGCGTGGCCAGCGGCCGGATCCCCACCGAGATCTGCACCCGCCCCTTCTTGGGGCCGGGCGCCTTGCTCGCAGCCGGGGCGCGCCGGTCCGGCTCCGGGCGCGCTGCGGATGGCGGAGCCGGCGCGATGACAGGGGCCGCGTGAGGCTGGAGCGGCCCCGGGGCCGCCTCCGGAGCCGTCTTCTTCGGCTCGGCCCGGGGCCGGGGATGGTCGACCGGCGGCGCGGGCGGTCCGGAGCGGCTCACCCCAAAGGACTCCGTGTAGTCCGGATCGTTCCCCAACAAGGCTTGGAAGGTCTTTCCTGGCCGCGGCATCCCTACCTCTCCATGATGTTGTTGAGCACGCCCATGGCTTCCACCAACGCCTCCTGGAAGTGGCGGGCCCGGTTGCGCTCCAACGGGCTCGGCTGGCTTTGGTAGCTTTGGGCGATCTCGCCCAGGAACCCACGCTCGTCCATCTCCTTGTAGGCGGCCCGGTCCTGGACGATCGTGTTGATGACGGGAAAGAGCCCGTGCGCCCTCTTGGCCAGCGCCACCTCCAGCTTCGTGGCCTTGGAGGGGAAGCGGGTCAGGACCACGCGGTGGGGGGGCAGGTCCTCTGGGCGCGAGGCGCGTTCCTGAAGTCGCTGGAACCACTGAGCGGTCTGCGTCCCCACCACGAGGTCGCTCGACGTGGCCAGCACGGGCGTGATCAGGTAATCCGCCAGCATGGCGATCTGGTCGGCCCACGCTCCGGCCGTTCCGGCCGTGTCGATGAAGATGAAGTCGGTCGCGTCGCCGTCGTAGGCCTCGTTGATCCGGGCGTCGAGCTCCTCGGTGTCCCGGGCCCGGGCGAAGGACGCCCCGGCCGGCACCATGCCCTGCTCCGTCGCGCGCTCGAACCACCCGCCCAGATCGCCTTGCGGATCGGTGTCGATCAACAGGACCGACTTGCCAGCCCCGAGCGCGGCGCTCGCCAGCGCCTTCACGAGGGTGGACTTGCCGCAGCCGCCCTTGCGCGCCACCGCGGCCACCACCACCATGTTGTCGTTCGCCATCCTGAACTCCTCGCCCCGACCCGGTCTGTGCGCCAGGACTGGGGGCTCGCCTGCTGCCTCGGACCGGACCCTAGCTGCTGGCCGCTGATCGGTCATCCCTTGCCGTCGGTTGCGGTCCTCTCCGCGCGGTGCTGTTGTAGCTGGCCCACATGGGCCGGTCTTGGACCGCCGTGTGCTGTACGATAAATGCGGGATGCTGATCGCGTCCAGCTTATTGGTAACTGCCTTGAGTGGAATGCTTGACGGCAAGCGCTTCACGCGGTGAGTGGATCGCTGATAGCTGGTCCGTGGCCCCTGATTCCTGTGTGTCGGGCGCTTAAAGGTTCCTGCTCGTTACTTATTGCTGGTCGCTAGCGGCTCGTTGGTCATGGCTGTTCGGTGAGTGCCGTGCGTCATCAGGGGTCCGTTGGACGGCACAGGGTCATAACTGAGTGCTGGTGGCTGTGCGACGTCCCGGAGTCGCTCTCCGGTTTCCGCCGTTCGGGGTGCGCCGTCCTTTGAACGGTCGGGTCGGCGCTGGCGGCGCCGAGGCGGCCCCTGGGGGCCGCCTGACATGGACTACGACCGCCTCCGACCTCCGCTTGCGCGAAGGCCTGCCTCGGTCGTAGATTTGGCGGGAAATAACACTGTATACTTTACACCATGCCTCGTCTCCGCTTGACCCCCGGCCAGCGCTTGGAGATCGCCCGCGAGCGGGCGAGGGGGGTGAGCGCGCGCGACCTCGCGGCGCGCTTCGCCGTCAGCCGCCAGACGATCCACGCCGTGGCGCGGCAGGTCGGGGACGCGTCGACGGTGCTCGACGGCACCACGCATGTGGTCAGCGCGCGGGTGTCGGATCGCGAGCTGCGGGCCTTCGAGGCCACCATCGGACGGCATGGCCTCAGCCGGTCCGAGGCGATCAAGCGCCTGGTGCGCGCGGCGGGGGAGGTCTTCGTGACTGAGGGGGAGGAGGCCGATCAGCTCCGGCGCCTGGGCGCGGCCGTCAACCGCATCGGCGGCAACATCAACCAGATCGCCAAGGCCTGCAACGAGGCCCGGATCAAGGGGCAGGCCTTGCCCTATACGGCCCGGTCCCACGCGGAGGTCCGCGAGGCGCTGACGGTGGTGTTCGAGGTGGCCGACCAGGTGCGTCAACTCGCGGAGGCGCGGCGCGCGACCCTCAACGTGGTGGTGGCGGCCACCCTCCACGAGGAGAGGCCGGATGAGACGGCCTGAGCTGTCCCCCGCCGCCGATCTGTTCGACACCGGCTGGAGCCGCGTGCGGGGGCGACGCGGCGGAAGCGGGGCAGGGGGGGCCTTCGGTCCGGAGGCCGGGTCGCGGGTCCTGAACCGTCGCGCGCAGATGGTGCGCGCCGCCCGCGGTCACAGCCCGGCGGTCTTCAAGGTCATCCGAAGGGGGGGCTGCCACACCCGCGCGCAGCTGCGCAACCAGCTCACCTATCTCACCACCAAGTCGGCCCATGTCTTCGACGCCCGCGGGCAGTACGACGGCCGCAGGGTGCTGAGCGCCGCGGACATCGACGCGGTGGCGCGGCGGTTCTCGGGGCAGTGGGACACCACGCGGCCTCTCAAGCTCGGCCACACCTCCCACCTGCTCATGTCGTTTCCCATCGGCACCCGGCCCGAGCACGTGCGCGACGTGGTGGAGAGCCTCTGCGACCGCTTCTTCCAAGGGCAGGGCGCCCGGTTCGACTACATCGCGGCCGTCCATACCGATCGCGCCCACCCCCACGCCCACATCGTGGTCAACCGGCAAAGCCCGGACGGGGAGCGCTTCTTCCTCAAGCGCGACCACCGCTTCAACTATCAGGCCTTCCGGCAGGCGATGGTGGAGCAGGGGGACCGGTTCGGGTTGCGCCTGGAGGCCACCGAGCGGTTCGACCGGGGTCGGATCACCTTCGGATCCCGCAGCGTCGAAGTGCAGCGCGCGCGCGTCGAGCGGCGCGCGCCCGTCGAGCGGGAGAGGGCCGGGCGCGGCCTCGACCGGGCGCTCCAGCAGGTCGCCCTGGCCAGCTCGACCTATCAGGACCTCGCGGCCGAGGCGAGCCGCGCGGGCTTCGAGGAGGTCAGCGACGCCCTGCTCCAGGCCAGCGCGATCCTGGCGCGCGGCGGCCACATCCTGCCCCAGGGCGGAATCTATGCGACCTACGACCAAGCCTCCTTCGACGACCTCCTGCGCGACCTTTCGCGAAGCTTGAGAGCCGTCGAGGAGCGCATCCACGCCGCCGAGCCGGCCGAGCGCCCCCGTTACCAGCACGAGCTCAACACCGTTCTCGTGTCGATCAGCCACCTCAACCCGCTCGGGCGCGCCTCCGCCTCGCTTCTGGAGCCCCCCAGCGCGGAGGGCCTCTACTCCCACCGGGCCCTCGAGCCGTCCGCCCGCCACCGGCTGGACGATCCGGCGATCGGGGCGGCGGTGGACGCGGCCTTGCGCTCGACCCCCCTGGCGCGGGCCGAAATCCTGGCCCGGCTGCGGCTCGGCGCCCCGAACGCGGCTCTCGAGCGGCAGTGGCTGGCCTCCGACGCCCGCCGCCTCGCGGCCCAGGACGGGCTCGACCTGTCCGGGTCCGACGGGTGGAGCCGGACGCTGGACCGGCTCGACCATGTGCATGGCGCCCTGGCCCGGACCCTGACGGCCGCCGGCGTCCGGCGCCACGGCGCGGGATCGACGCTGACGGACCCGGCTCCCGCGGCCTCCCTGGCCATCCTGTCCGCCATCGCCGAGCGGCTCCGTGACGCTCGCGCCTCGGCCCCAGCCTTCGATAGCCCCGGAGAGGCCGAGGCGTTCCGCCACGCCGTCGCGCGCCACCTGACGCCCGCCCAGTTGGCCCGGCTCGACGCCGGCGACGAGGAGGTCCTCGCCCCTCTGGCCGACAGCGCCCTGGACCGCTTGTGCCTGGCCAAGGCCTACCTCCAGGCCCACCCCGCCGCGCCACAACCGAACGCCCTCGCGCATGTGCTCGACCGCCTGGTGGACGCCCAGATCGACGCGCAGCGCCTTCGGCAGGGTCTCGGCCATGGCCTCACGCGCCGCTAGCTCATTCCCCGCTCCAGGAGATCCGTCCCATGGCCCCTGATGACACCCCAGACACCCTGACCCGGCAGTTCCACGCGAGCCTGGACAGCGCCCGAGCCCGGATCGCGGCCGCCGCTCCGGCCGCGCGTCCGGCCCTGGAGCAACGGCTGGATGAGGTCCTGACCTCGATCCGGCATCTCGACCCCGAGCGGCGCGATGCGGCTCGCCTGCCCGCCTCATCCTTCGGCGTCTACTCGCAGCACGCGCGCGATCCGGCCGGTCTCGCTCGCCTGGACGGTCCCGAGGTCCGGACGGCGGTGGAGGCTCTCCTGCGCGACACCCCGATCTCGGCCGACGAGGTGATGGCGCGCGTGCGGATCGGGGCCGCGAGCGCCGATCTGGAGGCCACCTGGACCCGCAAGGACTGGGAGGCCCTGGCCCGCGCCTACGACCTCGATGCCCCGGACGAGCGGAGCCGCGCGAGCGCCCGGGCCGCGCTGGAGGATCGCTTCGCCCGGGTATCGGGCGACCTGCGCCATCTGCTCGCCGACGCTGGCGTCGTCCAGCGCGCCGTGAACGAGGAGGAGGCGTTCGCCCAAGGCGGCTCCGTGGCCCGGGTGGTGGCCGAGCGCTTGCGCGACGCGTCCGCTCGCGCCCCGGCCTTCGCCTCGCGCGAGGAGGCGCGGGCCTTCCAGGAGGAGATCGAGCGCCGCCTCACCCCCGACCAGATCGACCGCCTGCTTCAGGGCGACGACGGAGCGTTGGCCGAGGTCGCGTCGGAGCCGCTCGACCGTCTCCAGCTGGCCCGGGCCTACCTCGAGGCGGATCGGGCCACCGAGGGGTCGGCCGCGCACGCCCGGCTTCTGGATCGCCTCGTGGACGCCCAGATCGACGCGCAGCGCCTTCGCCACGGCCACGCGCTGCGGGGAGCCGTCCATGGATAAGCGCCGTGTTCTTGCCGCCGGCCTTTCGTTCTCGCTCCTGGGCGCGGGCTTTGGCTACGCCCTGGCCAGCGCCTACCTGACGCAACGGTTCGGGGGCTCCCTCCAGAGTCCCGACTTCCTGTTCTTCCTGCGCAACTTCGCGGCGTTGCGGGAGCGGGCGCCCACCGAGTTCCTGATCGCGGCCGCCCTGGTGGGGGGATGCGTGCTGTTCGGGCTCGCCCTCACGGGCGTCGTGGCGCAGGAGAAGCTCACCACGTTCGGGCTCACCCAGTGGCAGACCCGGGCGCAGATGAAGCGGCACGGCTTCCTGGGGCCGCTCGGCCAAGGCTTCGTCCTGGGCAAGCTCGGCGATCCCAAGAGCCGCCAGCCGTTTCTCGTGTCCACCGAGTTCCCGCACGCGCTCCTGGTCGCGCCGACGGGGCGGGGCAAGGGCGTGGGCTTCGTGATCCCGAACCTCCTGACCTTCCGGGGCTCCGTCGTGGTGCTCGACGTGAAGGGCGAAAACTTCATGGAGACCGCCCGGCAGCGCCAGACCATGGGCAACCGCGTCATCCGCTTCGCGCCCGCCGACTGGAGCCGGAAGCCCAGCCACCGCTACAACCCCCTGCGCCGCATCTTTGAGCTGAAGAACCCCGACCAGCAGCTGATGGAGCTGCGGCTGACGGCCGGGCTCTTCCTCCAGACCGACAGCCCCGGGGCGGCCGGGTTCCTGGAAGGGGCCATGGACATCTTCGTGGCCGCAGGCATGCTGGCCTTCGAGCGGGGCACGCCCACGCTGGGCGCGATCTACCAGATCGCGGCCACGGGCGGGGACAAGCAGAGGGCCTACGCCAAGCTTGCGAACGAGGTGAAGAACCCGGCCGCGCATCTGTTGTTCGAGAACCTGGGCTCGACCAACGTCGACACTCTCACCTCCTGCATCTCGGTGCTGATGACCGCCGGTCTCAACGCCTGGGCCAACCCGGCCATCCAGGCCGCCACCGCCACCAGCGACTTCTCGTTCCGCGACCTTCGCCGCACGCCGCACGCCGTCTACCTGGAGGTCGCGCCCGACATGGTGCGGCCGCTGGCTCCGCTGATCCGGCTCTTCTTTGCGGACCTGATCGCCTCGCTGCAGGCCAAGAAGCCGGGTCCCGACGAGCCCTGGCGGGTGATGATCCTGCTGGACGAGTTCGACCGGCTCGGGCGGATGCCGATCGTGGCCGAGTCCATCAAGATGCTGCGCGGCTACGGCGGGCATCTGGCGCTGGTGACGCAGACCATCCCGGCGCTTGACGAGATCTACGGCGAGAACACGCGCCTGTCCCTGCAAGGGGGCGCCGGTGTGAAGGTCTACCTCACGCCCTCCGATCCCAAGACCATCGAGGAGCTGAGCGCGTCGACGGGCATGACGACCAAGCGCGTCATCTCCAAGTCGCGGCCCTTGGGTCCGCATGCCCTCAAGTCCCGAACCCTGACCGAGCGGACCGAAGACGCGCCGCTCCTGTCCGAGGACCAGGCCCGGACCATGAGCCTCGACGACGTGGTGGTGGTGATCGACGCCCAGAACCCGATCCGGGCGAAGCGCATCAAGTACTACGACGATGTCACGCTCAAGGCGGTCCACGCGGCCCAAGCCGGCGATTGGCCTTACCCCGATCCGGATGCCTTGGCGGTTGCGGAGGTGGTGGCGTTGCGTCAACGGGCCGAAGCCGCCGAAGAGCAGAACGTCCTCTTGTCCGGCCGGGTCGCCCAGATCGAAGCCAACTTCAAGGCGATGCAGGCGGCCCTCGCCGCGAAAACCGCCCCTCAGGAGCCGGCGTCACCCCCAACGCCCCCGCCCAAAGGCGGGATCGCGTCGGGGCCGCTGTCCGCGACCCCTGAGCCCCAGGCCGCCGTCGCGGCGCCGTCCGCCCGCCGGTCCCGATCCGCCCAGGTCGAACCTCCGGCGCCCCTCACCCTTCGTCCCGTCGTGGCCACGGAGGAGGAGGTCCAGACCTTGAAAGGCGTCATCCGGCAGATCGACAGCATTGCGTCCGACCTGTCCGGAAGCAGCGAGGATGCGGACGAGGCGCGGACCCGAAGCCGGACCTCCAAGCTCACCTGAGCGGGCGGGGCGCGTCAGCGTTCGCGGCTGGACGTGGGCCGGAGGTTGCTCGGTCCGGTGATCCCCGCCGCGTCCAGGCGCTTGTTGCGCTCCATGGCCTCCGTCATCAGGTGGGCCCGGTTCAGGCCCGTGCCGCGGCCGGCGGTGGCGGCGTCGAGGGCTCGTCGGGCCCCGGCCCCCGCCATCTCGGCGGCGCTGGCCCGACCGGCCTCGTAGCGGGCCTGATAGCCCCGGGTGTTGAACAGCCCTGAGGCGCCCGCGCGACCTTGGGAGAACAGGCTTGCGGCGGCGCCCGTCATGCTCGGCGCGGCCGCCATCATGATATTGCCGGAGAGACCTTTCACGATGAACGGGATCGCGGCGATCATGCCGGTGGCCATAAAGACCATGGCAAAAAATGGTAGGAGAGCCCCAATGCTATCGGCTTCAGTAGGATCGCCCATGCGACTTACCAAGCTGTTGGCCATGCCGATGATTGTGGCCATCACGCCCGAGATGACGAGCGGGAACATCGCATAGCTAACAAGATTTGATAGCCAGCGGTGGAAGTAGTCCTTTGTGGCTTCGAATATGGATGTCGCAATCATTATAGGTGCCAATCCGATCAACAGGGCCAACATGATCTTAGAGAAGATCAGAACGCCACCCGCTAGAGCACCTACGATCCCCATCATTGCAGTGCCCATGCTGGTGATGGCTGCACCTCTCATCCAACCCATCTCCTCTGTGGCAGCGTTCAAATATTGCGCAAGCCTGTCCATGAGGTTGTCAAAAGCTCCAGCAAACCCGACTGCTCCTTCGGGTACAGCCCCGCCAACAGCCTCTACCATGGCGCCACCAAGCTGATCTAAGCCGTCAGTGAGGGCGGAAGCGACTGTGTTGAATTGAATCCAATTGAGTGCGAACGCGTTGATAAGAATGAGACGCACAACGAGCAAAATCGCTGTGCGACCGTCCATGGACCGAGTTTGGAGAGAGAAGTTGAGCAGAACTAGAATGATGAGAAGAGTTGAGGCCACTATGAAGATCGATCCCATCGCCTCCGCCAAAGCTGCGAATGAAGATTGTGCCGCTGAGGCGATGAACTCATCGGCGGACTCTACCATCCATGAGACGATCCCCATCGTTCGTCCTCACCAGTTGCCTTGCTTTTGGCAGATTGCGCGCGTTTGTTGCCTTAAGCTATTTTTTAGATCCACAAATTCGCTCGTTGCTTCACTCTGAGCTTCATAATCCAGCTCTGCGTAATCACCCTGATACTCCGTCATGGCTGCGTCCCAGGAGGGTGCCTTGTTCGAGCAGGAGCAGTCACCGCTCGCCACGATGCTCTCGTAGGCCCGTGCTTCGTAGATCGACATCAGCAGCACCCCCTTGTAGCTGTCGCGCACGCTCAGGCTCTCGAGCCAGTCCGGTCGGGGCGGGCGATCCGGACAGGTGCGATACGTACGGGGGGCGTCGGCGCTCAGGTCGGGAACGGTGAGATCCGGAACCTCGGACGGTTCGGCGGCCTCGGACGTAGCTGGCTCTTCGGGAGCCTCCTGAGCCCACCCCGCCTCCCCGAACCCCGCCAGAGCCACCGCCAGGGCGAGGCCGATCCGCGTCGTCGTGGTCGTCATCGTCTCCTCCTTTGCGGCGCTCAGGCCGCCTGATCGTCCTCGGGGTGCAGCCCCGGCAGGTGGAACTCGGTGGGCCCCCGCCGGTCCCCGTGCCGGCCCACCTGCAGGATCACGTCGATGGTGCCCTCCACGTAAGCGACAAGCTCGGCGTAGGTCATGGGCAGGTTGGCCTTGGATGCGGCGATGGCGAGGCGCTTGACGGCGAGCTGGGGCGTCTCGGCGTGCAGCGTCGTCATCGAGCCGCCATGGCCGGTGTTGATGGCCTCCAGGAACGCCATGGCCTCGGCGCCCCGCACCTCGCCCAGGATGATGCGGTCGGGCCGCATCCGCAGCGTCGAGGTCAGGAGCCGGTCGGGGCTGCGCTCGGGGGTGTCCCGGTCGGTGAGGAGCGTGACCACGTTGGGCTGGCGGGGGTGCAGCTCGGCCGCGTCCTCGATGGTGACGAGGCGCTCGGGGACGGGCACCTGGTCGAGCAGCTTGCGCAGCACCACCGTCTTGCCGGTGTTGGTGCCGCCCGAGACCACGAGGTTGAGCCGGTGGTGGACGCAGAAGGCCAGCGCCGCCTCCAGATCGCCCCCGGCCACCACCGCGCGGAGCTGGGCGTTCCGCTCGCGCCGGCGCGCCTCCAGGCTTTGGGGCGCCTCATAGAGCCAGTCGAGCCGGATGGCCTCCAAGGGGACGGCCGAGAAGAAGCGCAGCGAGATGGCGGGGGCGGGGCCGGCGACGGCCGGGGCGGTCACCACCTGGGCGCGGATGGGCCGGCCGCCATGGAGGATCGACACGCTGAGGATGGGCCGGCGGTCGGAAAGCTGCGCGCGCGCCGCCGAGGCGATCTGGGCCGCGAAGTCGCGCCCCTGCACGGGGGTGAGCGTCACGCCCAGGGGCCGCATGGCGTGGTCGCCCTGGAACTCCCCCCAGACCCGGCCGTCGGGGTTGACGGCGATCTCGATCACGTCGTCGCGGCGCACGGCCGGGCCGAGGCGCTGGAGCGAGGCCGCGAGGTAGGAGTCCGCGACGGGGACGGGATCGGCGGGGGCGGGGACGAGGGTGGGGCTAGCGGTCATCCGAGAAGCTCCAGATCGCGGTCCACGAGCACGGTGATGCGGGCGCCCTGGTCGATGAAGAGGGTGGGCGGCACGGCGAGGTAGCCGTCCAGCACCGAGCGGCTGGCGTCCTCGGCGTCCCCGCCCAGCTCCTCCGCGAGCTCGGAGGCGAGCGGGTCCTCGACGGAGGCCGCCGCGGCCGCGGGCAGGGCGGAGATGAGCGACACCAGCGCCGCCGAGCCGAAGCGGGTGCCCAGGCGCCGGTCGATGCGCCCCGCAGTCCCCGACCGGCCCAGCTCGTCGGCGCCGTAGGCCGAGATGCTCACCGACTGGCCGTCGGGGGTGAGGATGCGGTCCCAGGCCACCATGAGGCGGCGCTGGGTGGGCTCGATCTGGCTGTTGTAGCGGCCCAGGAGCTTGGAGCCGCGCGGGATGAGGACGCGGGTGCCGTCGAAGCTGTGCACGTCCTCGGAGACGACGGCGCGGATGGCGCCGGGGAGGTCCGAGACGATGGCGGTCTCCAGGGCGGCCTGGATGACCGTGCCCTGGATCACGGTGCGGGATGGGTTGGCGATGACGGTGGCCTGCTCGACCTCGGCTCGGCGGGCCCCGGCGCGAAGGAACTCCTCGTTCTGTCCTAGGTCGGGCCCGGCGGCTGCTCCGGTCGCGCCCACCCCCGATCCCCCGAATGCCACGATGGGCGAGCTGATCCGCGCCTGGCGCTCGGCCTCGGCGCGGGCGCGGCGCGCCTCCAAGGCGGCCAGGCGCTCGGCCTCCGTGTCCCCCAGCGGGGATGCTTCCAATCCGCCGGGCGGCAGGGTCGGCCCGCTCCCGTCGAACTGGGCCGCCAGCAGCTGGGCCTGAAGGCCATCGGCTCGCAGCTGCTCCTGCTTGGCCTGACGCTGGGCGTCCTCCAAGGCGTCCTGCAGGTTCGCGGACTGCGAGGCGAGGTTGCTGACCTGCGCGCTCAGACTGGCGAGCTGTGCGGCGGTTCCGTCCTCGTCCGGCTGTTCGCCGCCAGCTGGTGCCGCCGCTTCGCGCAAGGCCTCCAGTTCGGCTCGCAGCTCGGCCAAGGTCTGCATCATCGCCTCGTCCGGCTGGGACGGTTCCGAGGAGGCCGGCACGGCGGGTGGCAGGGAGGGTTGAGCCGCGACCGGGATCGGCGCGGGCACCTCTGGCGCGGATTTCTGGGTCGGCATCGTCTCCCAGCCCGCTCCGGCGGGCTGGAACTCCTCGGGCTCGGCGACCGCCAGGGTGTCGCTGGCCTGACGCGACTGATGCAGCGCCAGAATGCCCCCCCAGAGCACCGACACGCCCAGGATCGCCGCAATGACTTTGATCGGTCCCGCTCCGGCCCGTGGCCGGCCTCGCATGGGCGTGTCGTCCAAGGCGGCCAGGTTCTCCCCCAAGCTTGCGGCATCGTCCTCGTTCATGATCCGGCCTCCCGATCTTGGGCCTGCACGCAGACCACCTCCTCGCCCAAGCGCAGCACCCAGCGGGGGCTGATCCCCGAGACGCGCACGACCCCGTCTTCGCGCGACGAGCTGTTGGCGGTGCGCTCGCCGCCCTCGGGGCCGACCCGCAGGATGGCGGGCAGGGGGGCGTTGGACCCAAACTGGAAATAGGTGAAGGTGCCGTCGTCCGAGACCGCCACGGGGGCGAACTCCGCCTCGCCGCTCACGCCGTAGCGGTAGGTGGTGGGCCGTGGCACGACGGCGTTCCTCGGGGGCGCGGAGGCGCCAGGGTAGGCGAAGCGCACCACGTAGTAGGTGGGACCGCCCCCTTCCACGACGTTGAAGTAGTAGGAGCGCAGGTTGGTGTAGACGTTGATGTTGGTGCTCACGCCCGACATCACCGGCTTGACCGCGAAGGCCTGCCCGCCCGGCACCCCGTCGAAGAGGAAGCCCTCGGTGTCGCCCGCGACGATGGAGGTGATGGTCTCGCCAGGGGCGAACTCCACGCTGGTGACGTGGGTCAGGTTGGTGTTGAGCCGATAAACCTCGCCATCGACGTAGGACGCCACCCGCACCCGCTCGTCGCGGTTGCCCCGTTGGGGCGTGGCTTCGGCCCAAGCGGCGGAGGCCAGGGCTGCAGAGAAAAGGGCGATCGAGCCTAGATGGGACCAACGGCTCATCTACTCCTCCAGTCGGTCCGAGACGATGGCGTAGTCCTCCACCGTAAAGCCCAGGGGGTTGGTCCAGACCCCATCGATCTGGCGCTGCGTCTCCGGATGGAAGGCAAACTTGAGTGTGGCCGTGAAGAGCCCGGTCGTGACGCCTTCCGGCGCGGTCAGCCGCTTGCGGAGCCGGACCTGGGCGCGGTCGTTGGTGATGAGCGCGATGCTCAGCACCTCCACGTCGATGCGGGCGTTCGGCCCATAGGCCTCGGGCGGGTAGGCGTCGTGCCCCGACGTCCAGAGCGCGCGCAGAGTGTCAGCGGCGGCGCCCTCGCTCATGGCCAGCGTCCGGCGCACGCGCAGGTCGTTGTCGAGCTGGTTGTAGGTCTCGCGGTCGCTCACGTAGCGGAACACCTCCGCCTCGACCACCGCCTGACGCTCGGTGAGCGTCACCGTCCCCACCCGCGCCTCCGGCAGGGCCATGCCAGTGGCGGGATCATAGGCCACGAGCGCCGGGGCCGGATCCACGTCGAGGACCGCCACGGCCGCTGCCGCGAGGCACCCCGCCACGCCGAATAAAAGACCCGCCCCGGCCAGCGCCTTCCACACGCGCTCGCGTCGCCGCGCCCCGAAGATCAGCTCTTCCTCCACGATGTCGTTCATGCGGGTCATGGGGCCTCACTCCAAGTCCGGCAGGGTAAAGTCGGTGTACTCGCGCTCGGCCGCGATGGTGGCGGCGTCGATGACCCCCGCCTGGCCCGCGCCGACGGTTGCGATCGACTGGAGGCGGAGCATTTCGAGCAGAACGATGCCGATCTCGGCGGTGACGCGGGTGTTGTGGTCGATGGAGGCCTTGAGGTCGGGCTGCTCGCCGATGGCCGCGACCAGCGCCTCCAGGCGTTCGGCCTCCACCCCCGCGTTCTCGTGGCTGACCTGGGCCGCCGCGCTTAGGGTGGCGCCCGTGGTGGCGCGGGTGGCGATGCGCTGTGCCTCCTCGTCTGTGCCGACCCCGTCGCCGGGGGTGCCGCCCGGATCAGACGGGCCGTCGCCGCTTGGGTTGCCGGCCGCCAAGCGCTCCAGGGTGGCCGCGTCGAAGCCCGCCTCGTTCAGCACGCCCTCGATCCCTTCGCGCATCCGGCCCGCGTTGGGGCCGGTGAGCTGCGACCAGTCCCCCTGTTGCACGGCCTGGATGGAGCCCACGACGTCGGTGAAGTTGCCGCCCAGGAGGTTGTCGAGCTCGCCGCCCATGACGAGCTCCATGATGTCGCGCTCGCCCGTGAGCGCCTCGTAGGTCTGAGTGAGCTTCGTGTATTGCTCCTCCAGCGTCCGGAGCTGCTCCAAGGCGGTGTCGAGGAGGTCGGACTGGAGGCCGAAGTCCTCCAGCATCTGGTCGAGCTGGCGGATCTGCTGGGCGATGGAGCTCCAGTCGACCACGGGGATGGCGGCGGAGGCGCTCTGGGCGAACCCCAGGACCAGAGCCGTCGAGAGAAGGAGGCGCTTCATGGCAGGGTCTCCAGGGTGAAATCCGTGTAGTCGCGCTCGGCCGCAAAGATCGCCGCCAGCGCCACCTGCTCGGCGCTCAGCGGCTGGACGTGGGCGGCCTGCAGGCGCGCCATCATCACCATCAAACGCGCGACCTCGGCGCGGGCGTAGGTGTTGAGGCTCATGGCTTCCTCGGCGTCCGCCGTCGCCCTGATGCGGGTGACGATGCTTCGGAGCCGGGTGGCGGCCGAGGCGATCTGGGCCTCCGTGTGGGCGCCGTAGACCATCGCCGCGTCGGCGGTGAGCGACAGCGTCGCGCCCGCGAGCAGCACCGGGTCGATGGTGCCCTTGGCGTCGATCCCGCCCACGAGGCCCAAGTAGCTGTTGTACTTGGCCGGGATGGCCTTCACGTAGCCCTGGGTCTCATCGAAGGGCGGCACGCCCCCGTACTTCTCGACCGCGCCGGGTCCGGCGTTGTAGGCCGCGAGCGCGAAGACGACGTTGCCGCCGAAGGCCTGGAGCTGCTGGGAGAGGTAGCGGGCGCCCCCTTCGACCTGCACGTAGGGGTCCTCGTAGTATTCGGGGTAGATGCCCAAGGCTTGCGCCGTGCCGGGGATGATTTGCGTGAGCCCGAAGGCCGCGGCCGGGGAGCGCGCGCCCACCTGGAAGCGGCTTTCCTGCCAGATCAGCGCCTGCAGGAGACAGCGCCACTGCACGGGCGAGAGGCCGGCGGCCGCGACGCCGGGGTAGCCCGCCGTGTCCTTGGCCACCTGGATGATGAGCTCCTCCACGGTGACGTTGGCGTCGCCGAAGAGCCGGGCGGCGGCCGGGTTGGGGTCCTGGGCGCCGTAAAGGACGGCCGCGGACCCGGGCGCGGTGCCGTCGCCCTCCAGCGCTGCGAGGGTGGCCGGGGTGCCGGAGCCGTCCGTGGCCGAGACGGAGGCCAGGATGCGGTCGAGGGCGGCGAGTTGGCCGCGCTCGATCTCCAGGGCCTGCGCCGCGTTCGTCCGTCGCTGCGCCTGCAGGGCCAGGTCCTCGCCCTTCTGGGCGATCACCGCCTCCTCGCGCAACTCCAGGCCTTCGTCGTGGACCGACCCGCCTCCGAACACGCTGCCGAAGAGACCCCCGAACAGGCCCGCCTCGCCCGCGCCTGGGAGGGCGAGCGCAAGCAGGAGAGCGGAAACGGCGACGGCGCTACGCATCCCCACCCAGGTTCTCAGGCAGAGGCTGGAACTCGCAAGGGTCGTGGCCCGCCAGGAAGCTGAAGCAAGTGGCCGTTGGTCCGGAGGTGGGCTCGCAGCCGGCGAGCCCGAACGCTGCAAGGCCCAGCCCAAGGAAGAGGAGAGCTCGCCGTCCCATGTCACAGCCTCCAGAAGTCGGGCCGGGATCGCCAGCCGGATCCCGCCAGGGCCTCGCCCTTCTCCATCCCACCCAGGATCGTGAGGAGCGGGCCCAGGGCGGACAGATCGGCGTTCAGCAAGGTCGAGCCCCGGTCGTCACGCACCAACGCCAGCCGGGAGCCGGGTCCGGTTTCCAAGAGCATGGCCAGCTCCTTGTCGTTGAGCCCCAGCATCTCGTAGTCGGAGGCCCGGGCGCGCAGGTTGGGCAGCAGCACCTGGGTGGGCACCGCCTCCACGATGGTCCGCCCCGTGCGGGTGCGCTCGAGCTGGCTGGCATATTGCGTCATCATCACCACGGCCGCGTTCTGCTTGCGGGCGGTGACGAGCCAGTTGGACAGGCGTTCCGCAAAGTACGTCGTGTCGAGCGCCTTCCAGGCCTCGTCCACGAGGATGACGGTGGGCCGGCGGTCCTCGATCAGCCGCTCGACGCGCCGGAACAGATAGGAGAGCACCGCCATGCGCTCGCGTTCGCTCTCGCTGTCGAGGATGCCCGTGAGGTCGAAGCCCACCACGTCGCCCTCCAGGCTGAACGTATCGCGGCGGCTTTGCCCGAAGATCCAGCCGTAGCGGCCCTCGGCCGTCCACTCGTGGATGCGCTCGTGCAGGTCGCCCCCGTCGTCGGTCGATGCAAAGAGCGAGGCGAGGTCCGTCCAGTTGCGTAAAGTCGGGGCGGCCCCGGCGTTCTGGCGCACGACCTCGCTGATGCGGTTCGTCTGCACCGGCGAGAGCGGCCGGTCTTCGCGGGAAAGGAGGGCTGTCAGCCAGTCGGCGAGCCAAGCCTGTCCGCGCTCGTCGGTCTCGAGCCACAGGGGATTGAGCCCCGTCGGTCGCCCCGCCTGGATCGGGGCGTACGATCCCCCGAGCGCCCGCACCGCCATCTCCAGGCCGGCTCGGTAGTCGAACACGACGACCCGCGCCCCCGCGCGCCGCGCTTGCGTCATCAGGAAGGCCGCCAGCACCGACTTGCCCGCGCCCGAGCGGCCCAGGATCAGGGTGTGGCCCGAGGTGGGCTCCTTCTCGGGGCTGCCCGCCTCGTGATGGCTGAACCAGTAACCCGACCGCTCGGGCGTGGGCAGCATGGTGATGGGCGTGCCCCAGGGCGTCTCCTCCGCGCGCTTGCCGAGCGAGGTGCGGTGGAAGGCCGCGAGGTCGGCGAAGTTGCGGTTGGTGATCGTGGCGCGGCGTGCGCGCATCGCGGCGTTGCCGGGAGCTTGCGCGAAGTAGTGGGTCTGCGCCGGAAAGGCCTCGTTGACCAGGGTGACACCCCGGCTGGCGGCGATGTTGCGGACCTCGCTTCCCAGTTCGTCCAGTTCGGCCACGCTTCTGGCAAACAGCGTCACGGTCATGTGGTGGTCACCGAAGATGAGCCGCCGGGCCTCCAGATCGTCGTGCGCCTCCTCGAGCTCCGCCGCCAGCGAGAGCGCCCCGTCCTGGCTCGCGCGCATGAGGCGCCTCGTGCGCTTGAGCCGCTCCGCCATGAGGTTCGAGTTGATCGGCGTGAAGCTGTGGGTCATGACCATGTCGACGGGCAGGTCGAGGCCGTCAAACAGCCCCACCTCGGTCTTCGCGGGGTAGGTCTTGATGGCGAAGGTGGTCCCGACCTTGCGGCCCACCACGCCTTCGGACAGCAGGAAGCGCGCGCCTTGGAAGCTCACGCGCGTGTTGGCCACGTCCTCGGCCAAGAAGTGATAGCGCGAGTGCCCACGGATCGGCACCTCCTCGCCGGTGTTGAGCGCGCCCAGGAAGCCCAGGAGCTCGCCACTGGACGCCGTGAGCCGCCGGGCGCGCATGTCGCTGAAGCTTGACAGCAGGAAGCCCGTGACCTCGTTGAGCTTGCGCAGGGCCAGGGCCGTCTCCGCCTTGAGCCGTTCCGACGACTTCCGGGCGAAGAAGGGCACCTTGGTCCCGAGGTCGGGCCGTTTCATCACCGTCAGCGTGAGCGTGCGGTCCCGGAGCCCCAGACCGTCGAGGTGCGCCCGCCAGCGGGCGTCGACGGCGGCGGCGAAGTCCTCGCCCAGGACGGGGCGCAGCTCATGGCGCAGACCCTTGGAGACCTTGTGGACATAGAAGGCATAGCCAGGGCCTACCTGCGCCACCACTTGCGCGAAGAGCCGCTTGGTGCGGTCGAGGAGAGCGTCGTCCACGGTGGCGCTGTTGAGGCCACCCAAGCGGAGGCACTGGAAAAGCTCGTTGCCGCGCGTCCGCACGGTCACGTCGTCCACCAGGGACACGTAGGGCAGCATCCGGGCCAGATGTCGGTCGCCGGGCCGAAGCTGAGGCAACAGGCCGTCCAGGCCGAGAGGGCTGGCGGACTCAGCCGCCCGCCGAGCCTCCCGGCGAGGCTTGCCCGCCTCGGGAGGTGCCGAAACCTTGCGTTGGAACATCAGATCCCTCTCGGGCCGCGCTCACGGCGCGTAATGGATGCGCCCGTCCCTGGAGCGGTTCAGGCTGGGCGGCGTGTGCTGAAGAACGGTCGCGACGACGTCGAGGACGTGCGGATCCCAGTCGGCCGCCTTCCAGATCGCCGGGTAGGCCAGGAGAGCCAGCACCGGAACCACCCAGTGCTGAACCCAAAGGAACAAGAGAGCCGACCCGAACAGCCAGACGACCGCATATAGGATCGGCAGCCCCAGCAGCTTGGGAGGCCGGATCAGGCCGATGAAGAGCCGGGTCTGCTCCGCCATCCCCTGCGCCCTCAGGCCCCACCGAAGATGGCGCCCACGATCGTTGGAGCGGCCGCCACCCCGACCACCGCGACCACCACGTAGAGGGCGCGCTGGAAGTCGATGTAGCCCAGGAGCCAGGAGACGAAGACACCGATCAGCGCCAGCGTGCCCAGCACGAGCCCCAAGGGCCCCGTCAGAGCGTCCACGATGCCTTGAAGCACATTCTGCACGGGCGAAAGGTCGATTTCCTGCGCGCGCGTCGGCGACGCGGCCAGCGCCACAGCAAGAAACACAAACGCATTGTGGTGCAATTTCATTGGCTGATATCTCCTTTAAGCCGCGCAACGACCGACAGCACCTTGCGAACGTGGCCTTGCGTTTCCTGATAGGGGGGAATGCCGCCGTAATCCGTCACTGCTTCAGGACCGGCATTGTAGGCGGCCAGCGCCAATTCAGGCGACCTGAAACGACCCAATTGCGCCAGCAGATACCGCGCCGAGCCATCCAGGTTCTGCCGCCAATCGTGCGGATCGACGTCGAGAATAGCGGCGGTGGCCGGCATCAACTGACCAAGGCCCAAGGCTCCCACGGGGCTGGTCGCGCGTGGGTTATAGCCGCTCTCGACCTCGATGTTGGCCTGGTAGAACAGGAGCCAGTCCGAGGCGCTGAGGCCTGCATGCCGAAGGGCGTCGTGCCCGGCGTAGCGCAGGGCCGTGGCTTCGATCTCGGCCAGGATCTCGGGCGCGGGCGCGCGGCCTCTCGGGGCCGGAGCCTTGGCCTCCAAAGCCTCGGGGATCATCTCCTCGCGACCGAACAGAAGAACGCTGCGGGAGTCCTCTTGAGCCGCCTCCCCGTAACGCCTTGAGAAACCTCGGCCACCTTCACTGCTGGCGGCGAGGGTGCCATCGGGGCCCATGACCATGACCAAGCCATCGGCCACCGCCAGGCCGGCCTGCGAGCTGAACGCCAGCGTCAGGAGCAGAGCCAGCCGTCTAGGGCTGGGTCGGTCCGTGATCCTTGAGATTGTGGCTCTGACGGGCGCCGGGTTCCATCGGCACCATGATGGCCCGGAACCCCAACGCATGGAGGAAGGTGGCCAGACCGTTGAGGGTCTTGAAGAACCGGGGCTTGTCGCCCTCCGGCCCAGACCGGGCGGACACCAGAATCCTTTCGGACGTTCCGTCGCTCGCGACGGAATAAATGCCCCACTGGCCATACCAGACGCTCTTTTTCCAAAAGGGCGGCTCTAGGCAGACCACCACAATGCGGTGGCCGTGACCTAAAAGGTCGCGCAATCCCTCTTCCGTCACCACGTCGGGTCCTAGTTTTGGCATATTCGATCCACGGTTCTTCGTGCCGTGATCGTATCAGCCCACCTCCGCGGCCATGACGGGAGCGATACGATCTTATAATGTATGGAGCAACCCCCTTCTGCCACCTGCGCGCGAACGGACCCCCTGGCAGCCTGCCCAAGAAGCGGAAACAGAAGAGATTAGAGGACCTTAGTTGATGTTCACGAAAGAGTCATTATACCTTGCCCTTTACCTTATTGATGCCATGGTGTCACCACTCTCGGCCCAGACGAGCGGCTGCACGCCACCTATCCGACCCTTCCTGCCCAGCGACCCTCGGGATGTTCAAGCCTACGCGGACCTGCTCCGGCGGGATTTCGAGACCTACATCCGCGACTTCGGCACCTACCTGCGCTGCCTCGACACGGAACGGGCGCGGGTGTTTCAGGAGGCACAGGAGGTCACGGCCGACTACGGCCGGTTTCAGGAGCTGACGACCGGATCGCGGCTGACGCCTGCCGAGTGATGCGGATGCAGGCTCGGGGCTGCCTCAGGTCCGCGCCCGTGGCAGCTCATCCAGCCGCGTCGTGTAGCGCGGGCTGCGGTGCTCGAAGCGGGTCGCCCAGGGGCGCTTGAGGCCGGCGGCTGCCGGGACCAGCGTGCCCCGGCCCCAGCGGGCGTTCACCGCGTCGAGCGCCGTCATGAGATGCGCGGAGCGCTCGCGGTCCAAGCCGTCGAAGAGGGGCCGGGCTGCGTCCTCTGCCCGGATCAGCCCCATCGTCATCACGCCGGCCTTGGAGTAGCGGTGCCCCGGCCGCCAGATCGCCGCCACCGCCGTCCGCGCGGCATGGAGGAGCGCCAGAGTGTCGTTCGTGGCTTCAGGCAGCGTCACCGTGCGGCTCGCCCCGTGCTGCGGCCCCTGGTCGTGCGTCGAGGTGTGGAAAAACACGGTGAGCGCGTCGGTGGCGAGGCCATGGCGGCGCAGCTTCTCCGCGAGCCGCGTCGTGTGCGCGGCCACCGCCTCTTGCAGGGTGGGCAGGTCCTCCACGCGACCGGCGAAGTTGCGCGTGACCGCGCAGCCCTTGCGCTGCGGCGCGACCTCCTCCAGCGGCAGGCAGGAGAGCCCACGCAACTCGAAAACGATGCGCTCGCCCACGACCGTGAGGAGCTGGCGGGCGAGATTGTGGTCCAGCCGCGCGAGGTCGGCGGCGGTGCGGCAGCCGATCGCCTCCAGCTTCCCGGCCGAGGCCGGGCCCACGCCCCAGACCTTGCCCACCGGGATCTTCGCCATCACGGAACGGCGCACGGCCTCGTCGCGGAAGTCGCAGACCCCGCCCCGCTCGGGGTCGTGCTTGGCCACTCCGTTGGCGAGCTTGGCCAGCGTCTTCGTGGGGCCGATCCCGACGCAGGTCGGGATGCCCGTCCACTGCCGCACGGTGGCGCGCAGATCGCGGGCGTGGGCCAGGAGGTCCGTCCCGCCCATGCCCGAGAGGTCGAGGAAGCTCTCGTCGATCGAGTAGACCTCGATGGCGGGGGAGAACAGGCGGTAGACCTCGTTCATGCGCGCGCTCATGTCGCCGTAGAGCGCGTAGTTGGAGGAGAACACCGCGACCCGGTTCGTCCGGCACAGGTCGCGCATCTGGAACCAGGGCTGGCCCATGCGGATGCCGAGGGCCTTGGCCTCCGCCGTGCGGGCCACCGCGCAGATCGTGTAATCGGGCGGTGCCAGCTTTCGGCCGTCGCGGATCGTGGCAGTCTTCCCGATAGTGCAACCCGGTCTGTCGCTGACACCGGCATGGCCGATCATCTGGAGCAAGGACCATGCGCTTCTATGCCGGCCTGGATGTCTCGTTGGTTGAGACGTCGGTGTGCGTCGTCAACGAGGACGGAGTGATCGTGCGCGAGGGAAAGGTGCCGAGCGAGCCGGAGGCGCTCGCGCGCTGGCTGGGCGAGCTGGGCCAGCCTCTCACGCGCGTGGGCCTGGAGACGGGCGCGCTCGCCGGATGGCTGGCCGGGGAGATGAGCGAGCTGGGGGTGCCGAACGTGGTGTGCATGGACGCCCGCCACGCGCGGGCCGCGATGGTCGCCATGACCCACAAAACCGACCGCAACGACGCGCGGGGGCTGGCGCAGATGCTGCGCACCGGCTGGTTCCGGGCGGTTCACGTCAAGACCCGGTCCACGATGGAGCTGCGCACGCTGCTGACCAGCCGCAAGACGCTGGTCCTGAAGATCGGCGACCTCGAAAACCAGATCCGCGGCTCGCTGTGCCTGTTCGGCATCAAGCTCGGCACGGCCAAGCGGCGTACCTTCGGGGAGCGCGTCCGCGAACTCACCGCGGGGATGCCGCGCGTGACGGCCATCATGGGCCTGCTGCTTCAGGCGCACGCGGCCATGCTGCAGGCGCTTGACCGGCTGAGCCGCATGCTGCTGGAGGTCGCCCGCGAGAGCGAGGTCTGCCGCCGACTGATGACGGTCCCGGGCGTCGGGGCCGTGGTAGCCCTGACCTATATGGCTGCCATTGAGGATCCAGCGCGCTTCGCGAAATCGCGCTCTGTCGGGGCGATCTTGGGCCTGGTGCCGCGCAAGCACCAGTCGGGCGAGGTGGACCGCAACGGCCGCATCACCAAGACGGGCGACACCGAAGCGCGCTCGGCCTTGTTCGAGGCCGCCCACGTCATGCTGCACCGGGTGACGAAGTGGTCCGCCCTGAAGGCCTGGGCCACGCGGGTGGCGCAACGGCAGGGCACCAAGCGCGCCACCGTGGCCCTGGCGCGCAAGATGGCGGTGATCCTGCACCGGATGTGGGTGGATGGCACCCCGTTTCGCTGGAGTGCCCTGGGTGGCTCGGGCGCGGCCGCATGAGCCACCCATGTCCATGACGAACTGAGGCCGGCAGCTATCGGTCTCGACGGGTCGTCCTCACGGGGACGAGCGGGAGGTGAAGCCGGAATGACGGGTGTGCTGGCGCAGGCCAAGCCCGCTGTCGCATATAGGCTCGGCTCTCGTCGGAACGCGATCATGTGGCGGCCCACGCGCCGACCACGGACAGAAGCCAAGAGCCCCGTGAGACGAACAGGTCAAGTCCGCTCGGCCGCGCGGCCGCGCGGCCGAGCAGGAGAGCGCTATGACATGAGCGGATGAGCGCAGGCCCAAGACGCGCTTGACGGCGGGGGCCCGATTACAGAAGCCGTCGTTGTTGGACAGGACGATGACGGGTCGCTTGGCGAGGGTCGGATCGAACACCCGTTCGCAGGAACAGTAGAAGCTGTTGCCGTCGACCAGGGCGAAGACCGTCATCGCGAGGTCCTGACCTGAGTGGCAAGCCTCACCGCCGGCCCCGCAGCCAGTGGACGTTGCAGCGCACCACGCCCCAGATCTCCACCTCGGCCGCCTCGGCCACCTCAAAGGCCGGGAACTCGCGGTTCTCCAGCGCGAGGCGCGGGCGGGGTCCGTCGAGGAGCAGCCGCTTGAGGCTGCGCTCGCCGTTGACGATCGCCACCACCACGTCGCCGTGCCGCGGCGTGAGGCTGCGGTCCACGATCAGGATGTCGCCGTGGAAGATGCCGGCGTCCTTCATCGAGTGCCCGTCCACGCGCCAGAGAAACGTCGCGGGCTTGTTGGGGATCAGCAGCTCCAGAAGGTTGATGTCCGGCTCCAGATGATCGTCGGCCGGCGAAGGGAAGCCAGCGCAGAGCCCTTCGAGAAAGAAGGGCAGGGACCAGGCCTCGGCCTGCGACTCGAACTCGTGGTGGCGCAGCAGGAACATAACGTGAACGTGTAGCGCCTTCGGTCCGCTTGGCAACAGCGATGCTCCGCCGCCTGGCGCCCCGCCTCGCGCGGTGACGCGCCCCGGCCACGGCGTCGCCCAATCCTTGGGCGGCGTGGGTCGGGTCCATGATCGCCGTTCCTGATCGGACCTGCAGAATTCTCGGTCCGATTGGATCGGCTCCCTGCTCCTCACCTTCTCCAAATATCCCCGGGGGCACCGGGGGCCGGCCGCCCCCGGCGCTCGGCCCCGCAGGACACCGGGTCCGGATCTGGCGATGAACCGCTGGAGCGACCCTTCTACCAGCCCAAGAGGCGCGCCACGTCCACGACGCGCTGCGGGATCTGCGTGACGCAGTAGAGGGTAAGCAGGGCGCTCGCGACGAGGAGTCCGCGCGTGACCCAGTCCTCGCGGGCCATGGCGTCGCGCAGCTCGCGCCAGAGGGGCCGCCAGCGGCTCATCCGCTCCACCTCCCGCACACGCCTTCGCCGATCAGGATCTCGCCCAGGTCCTCACCCGCGATGGCGCAGGTGCCCACCTCGCGGTCGTAGCTCCGCCGCCCTTCCAGGTCGCAGGCGAGGGTCTGACCGTCCACGAGGTCGGCCAGGAACAGCCGGGCGCTCTCGCCTTCGGTGGTGCCCAGTTCGGCACAGTCCAAGTTGGCGATCCGCACCGGCACGCCCGCGACCTCCAGGGTGTCGCCGTCGCGCACGTGCGTCACCCGGCCCTGGAGGGTGTCGGCCAACCGGGATGGGGCAGGGGGCTCGGCCTCGCGTGGCGCCGGGGTCGGAGCTGGGGCAGGGATCGGAGCCGGATGCGAGGTCGTGGACCCGGGCAGCCACTCGGTGAGGCTGCCCGGCCACCACGCGTCCCAGCCCTGCGGCAGACGGGCGGGGTCGAGCCAGCCCAGGGCGACGAGGATGGCCACAAGGGCCGCGAGCCAGGCCAGAGGGCGCCGGCTGCGGGAGCGGGACGAAGAGCGGCGGCGGGGAGAACTGCGGCGCGGGCGACGGGTCATGGCCGCGCTCTAGCAGGTCCGACGGGCCGGGTCATGGCCCAGCCAAAGAAGGGGAAGCGGCAAGCCCGACCCCGAGGGGGTCGGGCTCTAGGGAGGACGGACGCGCGGCCAAGCCGGGCCGCGCGACGCTCACGCGAGGTCCTGGATCCGCCACGCATCCCCGGCCTCCCCCGTCAAGGGGCCAGCGCCCGCGGCAGCCGCGGTCGGCTGCGGGACCCCCCGTGTCCTCGGGCTGCGCCCTGCGGGCCGCGCCAGGGGTCCCTCCGCCCCCTCTGACGGGGACGGCCGGGGCCGCGGGTCGGGCTTTCGCCCGCCCCGCTCTGCCTCTCCCGAAACATGCGAGGCCTGTTTCGGAACGACAGACCGGGACGGCTTCGCCCAAGGGCGGATGAGGGCACCAGACCCCCACCGCACACCCACCACATGCGGAGGCCGTCATGGCACACACCCCTTCCAAGACCTTCGACCCCGAGCGCGAGATCAGCGAGCGCATCATCGCCGCCCTGGAGGCGGGCACGCCCCCCTGGCGCAAGCCCTGGACCGGCGGCACCGCTTGCCCCTTACCCTTGCGGAGCACCGGGGAGGCCTACCGGGGCATCAACGTCCTCATGCTCTGGTTGGAGGCGACCGAGAAGGGCTACGCGTCCCCGTTCTGGCTGACCTACAAGCAGGCCGAGGCCCTGGGCGGGCAGGTCCGCAAGGGCGAGCGCTCCACCCTCGTCGTCAAGTACGGGGTCGTGGAGAAGGAAGGCGAGGACGGGACCGAGGAGCGCCGCCCCTATCTGAAGGCCTACCGCGTCTTCAACGCGGACCAGATCGACGGGCTGCCGGCCGAGTTCACCCGCGAGGCCGACAAGCCGGTGGACTTGGGCACCCGGCCCGACGAGAGCCTGGAAGCCTACTTCGCCCGGCTCGGCGCCACGGTCGAGACCAGTGCCGACCCCCGCGCCTACTACGACCCCGCGCGCGACCTCATCCACATGCCCCCGGTCAGCACCTTCCACACCACGCAGAGCTACTACGAGACCTTGGGCCATGAGGCGGTGCATTACACGGGCGGGACGGCGCGGCTCGACCGGCTCACCCGTTGCAAGGATCGGGCCGCCTACGCCTTCGAGGAACTGGTGGCGGAGATCGGGCAGTGCCTCCTCTTCGCCACCCTGGGGCTCACCCCGTCTATCGACCAGTCGGCGGCTTACGTCGCGGGCTGGCTCCAGGCGCTGCGCGAGGACAAGAAGGCGATCTTCCGTGCCGCCTCCGAGGCGCAGAAGGCGGTGGACCTCATCATCGAGCGGTGCGGGAGCGTCGTGGAGCATCCCGAGGAGGTGGCCGCCTGAGGCGGCCTCTGCCTCGCGACGCGGATGGTGGCAGGGAAGGCCGGGCGCGGGGACGCCCGGTCCGGACCGCTGACCGCGCGCTTCTGCGGGTGCGTCAGACCGGTGCCGTCCGGGAGCAGCTTGCGCGCCGCGCATACCTGACCCGCGTCCCCGTTCATTGTGCAGGCGCAGCATTAGCGCTAACTTGGGAGGAAGACGCGACGGGCCACCTCCTCCCGGCCTGGTCGCTCACTGGATCGGACCGGCCGCCCTTTTCTCCTCCCTGGGCGGGCCTCTGCCGACACAAGGCGGCGCCCTCCTCCCGGGTGGCCGCCTTTTTCTTTGGAGGGGATGCGGACGAGGGCCGGTTCAGGGAGAGGGCTGATAGGGAACGAAGCCAACGGGGTCAGTCAGGTCCGACCCGTCGGCGCGACCACAAGACCTGCTCCGCTCCGGGACCACGACCCGAACTCGGATCGCGTTCGCGGTAGTCGCTGCGCCGCAGGATGTCTGGGCCGGCGAACCCCGAGGGATGGCCTCCCGCTGCCCCTCCCTTGGCATTCGGGCCTTTATGGCCCAGACTCGCCTCCATGCCGATCGCCCCCGAGAACCGCTGGCTGTACCCCATCGACTGGCCGGAGCTCTCGCGGCTGATCCGCTTCGGGCGCGCCCGGGGCCGCTGCGAGCGCTGCGGGCGGCCGCACGGGCAGCGGGTGGTCCACCTGGGCGATGGCGCGGGCACCTGGTGGGACGAGGAACGGATGATCTGGCGTGACGGCCGGGGCCGGCGGGTGCGGGGCCTGGCCCCGCCCGCCGTGCTGGAGGCGCGCCAGCCCGCGCTGCCCAGGCTGGAGCCGGTCTCCCGGCTGCCGGTCACCCGCGTGGTGCTGGCGAGCTGCCATCTGCGCCACGACCCCAGCCGCAACGGCCTCCGCGATCTCGCCGCGCTCTGCCAGCGCTGCCACATGCTCCACGACGCCGCCGAGCACCGGCGGACAAGGTGGCGCAAGGCGCACGCGCGGCGCGCCATGGGCGATCTGCTCGGGCGGTAGGGGACGACCGCTTCGCTGATTTGCTGCAACTCCAACCGGTCCCGCGACCTGCGCCGGACCTCGGGGGGACTGCCCCAGCATCCGGGCTGGCATCACTCGTCCGCACCGAGAGTCCGAATGGCGGCTTCGACAGCAGGGATCCCACGGGGGTCGATGGTGATCTCCCCGTCCCGCTTCGCCGCGATGAGGCGAGGCGTACGGCCCGAGTTGTCGAAGACCCAGGCCCGGTCGGCCTGATCGAGAAACCAGGGCATCTGCTCGAGGGAGCGGACATAGCGGGCGCGGACCTTGTCCTCGGGCACGTCGTGGCCGCCCTTCAGGACACGAAGCCTCACACGCTCCACGTTGAGGTCGGGCGAGCGCAGGATGACGTAGATCAGGCGGACCTCGAAGCCCTTGCTCTTCGCGAGCTCCACAAGCCGGCGGTACTTGGGCGACGACAGGACCGTTTCCACGCCCACGGTCTGGTGTGCCTCGATGGAGGCCTCGAGCCACCGCTCGATGCGCCGGACGGCCTGGAGGTTGGCCTCGCCCAGGGGGAGATCTTCCATGTCCCGGATGCGCGCCGCCAGCAGGTCCGGGTTGATGATCCAGACCGAGCGGTTGAACTCCTCGATGTCGGAGCTGTCGTAGGACGTGCTCTTGCCCGACCCGTTCGGGCCGGCCACGATCCAGAGCCGGGGGCGGTTCGCGGTCGGCAAGCGTCAGCTGCGCGCGCCGGCCACTTTCCTGTTCTCGCGGCGCACGCGCTCGACGTTGCGGGCGAAGACGTGCTGGAAGTCCTGGCCGAAGGACTCGCTGTCGGCCTGAATGGAGCGGACCGTCGTCAGATGGCCGTCCGGAGCCCGGACACGAGCCGTGCGCACGGCCGGCTTGGCGGCCTTGGCCTTGGGCGGGTTGAGCTCGGCGACGACGATCTTGACCATGGCGATGGATCCTCTTCCACGTCCACATAGCATCGGCTGGCGGGCATTCAAAGCGTTCGCGCGCCAAGGGCGGCCGGCTCGGGCGGCGGGATGGCTGTCCCAGCACTCCGGGCAATCAAATCAGGACCGTCAGAGCTGCTGGCATAACCTATGTTGTGCGACTTCCATCTGAACCAGGGTCGCAGAGGCATGCGCCCCTAGTCAGTCAGAGCGTCCTTAATAAGCTGCGTAACCGCTTACCGGATTAGGCGAGCAGCGCGCTGTTGTCATCGGGCGTGAGTGAGGATCAGGGGGCAGATCATCACGAGGTGCTTTGCAGTCTCAATTCGGTCGACGCAGCGGTATCACCTGACCACCTTCATCCGCTCGCCCTGGCCTAGCCCGGACTTTTGGAAATGGTACGACCTCTGCTTGCTCTGCGCCCATGTAGCCTTGATCGAGACCGCACAGAGCCTCGACATCGCTGGAGCTGAGGCGGAAATCGCTCATCAGATCTCGGCGCGTCCGATGTCCCTCATCGACAAGCAGACGCACTGACCGGGCCAATAGCCGCGGGTTCTCTGGCACGAGCACATCATCAAGAGGCTCGCCCTTTCTCCAGCCCCTGGTGGTGTAGTGCTTCCACAAACGCTGCTCATAAGCGCCCTCGACGACTCCGAGGCCGATGCACCGCATGATCATGGCACCAATAGACACTTTCCAGCGCTCCTTCAGCACGGCGAAAGTGTTCAGTGACGGCGACCAGACCTCGGCCATGAAGCTCTCGGCTGGCAATAGAAACGCTCCAGCGAACAGAAACGCCTGCCGCTCGATCTCCTTGAAGTCCGCCGGACTGGTGAGGCTCTTGTGAGGGATGAAGCGGTGGAGGACTAGGTGGCCAAGCTCGTGGGCTGCATCCATTCGCGATCGGACAGCCGTCGCCTTGTCGCTGGCAATTAGGATGTACGGCCGCTGATCGAGCGCTGACCAATGAGACACGCCGTCCATCTTTGCCGTGCCGATCTCCTCGCGAACCGCCACGACCCCGGCGTTCTCCATCACCAGCATGAGATCGGAGATGGGCCCGAGCCCAAGTCCCCACCTGATCCTGCACTCGTTTGCTATCTGCTCGATGTGCTCGTCGCGGATGTCGCGATGGTCTGCCGCCTCAAGGAAGGGGACATCGACTTCAGGTAGGTCGACCCACTCCTGAAGGGACAGCGAGATTTCCTCGGCCCAGCGCAACCGAACTCGGGCCCGCTTGCGTTCGGCTTGGGTCGTCGTCGACAGCAGGGACCGAAAGAACATGGGTGCCTCCCCATGCTCCGCCGTGGTGCGAAGAAAGTAGGAGACTGGCAACCGAAGAGCGGTCGAGAGCGTCTCCAGTGCTTCGGGCTCAGGCGATTGATCGCCGCTCTCCCATCGGGAGATCGTCGAACTTTTCCGACCAATGAGGTCGGCGAGCGCAATCTGCGTAAGTCCTCTCGAATCCCTGGCGTCCACCAAGCGCTTCGATTGGAAGCCCGGCGTTCCGTTGCGCATGGTCATTCCCCTCCTAGGGTGTCCGGGGTTTATCCCCCGTTCTGGTTGGTTCGCGTCCGGATCTTCGGCATCGCCTTGTCCTTGACCTCAACAGGAGCCTCGGTGGGCTTCGGCGAGGAAACATCATGATAGCGGGCAATCAGACGCCCGATCGGCTCTAGAGCGAGCCAAGTCGAGCAGTCATCGCTGGGGATGCCTACCCCGACAAACGCAGGAACACCGATATCGCCGTCCTGGCTGGCCGTGACAACCAGCATGGCGCACAGACGATCGGACGAAGGGGCAGGCCGATCCAAGTCAAGTAAATCGATCTGAAAAGGGCTTAGCCAGGCGTTCAGCGATGCCCACCGTTGCCGGAAGCGTGTGGGTCGTGGCACCCCACAGTGGCTCATCACGTTAGTTCTGATCATGAAGACCCCGCCTCCCTCGACCACCGAGTAGCAGGCACCCTTCGGGATCGTGTCCGGCACGTGGGCGTTCAGTCCAGCTGCGCGGCCAGCCGTACGAAAAGCCTGCTCTGTGCAGAAGTGGCGCAGTTGCCCGAGGGCAGCGCGGCGTTCTGGAGGAGCGATCTGATCGGCTGTGGTTCTCTTGGCCCTCGCGAAAGCGGCATCTACCTCTTCGGCGAGGTTCTGGAAGAACTGGGCTGGCCACGTTGTGACGATCCGCTCGATGGCTCTCTCGGACACTCGACATACCCTTTGCTGTTTACAGGATATTCGCATTAAAATTTTGCGTTATCAAGCGTGATGCTGGTGTGATCTGCACCTTGTTGAGCAGATGCACCTGTTTGCAACCGAGTACTCACAAGTGTGGCCTGGAGCCTCAACCGAGGACTATCCGCTCCACCGTCCGCATATGCCTTCCTCGATCAGAACCTCGCCCAGGTCCTCGTTCGTGGCGGTGAATACGCAGGTGCTCACCTCCCGGTCTAGCTCCGGCGGCCCTCTAGGTCGACGTACGCAAGCCTACTTAGCTACATCAGGTTTGACGGTTGCGACCCGGGCATCAGCTTGCCTTTCAACTCCCCGCTGTGCTCTGTCGCAGCGAACACCGCCAGATCACGTCCCCGCCCGATGAGCGAGCCGTGCTGGAGCGGATGGAGCGGGAGCGAGACATGGGGCAGGCAGCGTTCAAGACCAATCCGGTGAGCTTGGAAGAGCTCCTGAAGCAGTGCGGGAGCGGGAAGATTCAACTGCCCGATTTCCAGCGGAGCTGGGTCTGGGACGAGGAGCGCATCAAGAGCCTCGTGGCCTCGATCTCGCAGGCCTTCCCGGTCGGCGCCCTCATGACGTTGGAGATGAAGGCCGGCCACGGCGAGAAGTTCGCGCGGCGGCCCGTCCAGGGTGCCGAGGTTGGCGCCGCCCGATCTGTGCCCGACCAGTTGCTGCTCGACGGGCAGCAGCGCATGACCTCGCTTTACCAGACCTGCCTGCGGCGCGAGGTGGTGGAAACGGTCACGCCCCGGCTCAAGTACGTGAAGCGCTGGTTCTACATCGACATGCGCAAGGCGCTCGACCCCGACATCGACCGCGAGGAGGCGATCATCGGGGTGCCGGAGGACCGCAGGATCAAGTCGGGCTTCCACAAGGTCGACCTCGACCTGTCCGCGCCGGAGCTGGAATACGAGAACCTGATGTTCCCGCTGAACCGGGTTCTGTCCTGGGACGACTGGATGATGGGCTTCTGGTCGTTCTGGAGCGAGCGCGGCGACATGGCCAAAACCAAGTTCTTCATGACCTTCAAGGAGCGGGTGCTGGAGAACTTCAAGAGCTACCAAGTGCCTGTCATTGCCTTGGGCGCCGAGACGTCCCACGAGGCCGTTTGCCTCGTCTTCGAGAAGGTGAACACCGGCGGCAAGCCCCTCGACGCCTTCGAGCTCGTCACCGCGATGTACGCGGCGCAAGGCTTCCGGCTCCGCGACGACTGGCTGGGGACTAAGGGGAAGCCCGGGATGCAGCAGCGCCTGCAGGTCTATGGGCACATGGCCGAGCAGAAGTACGGCGTGCTCGAAAAGGTGGCGAGTACCGACGTGCTGCAGGCGATCGCCCTGCTGCACGGGGTCGACGAGCGCGAAGCCGCCATCGCCGCCGGCAAGAGGGAGAGCGATCTCCCGGCAGTGCGGGCCACGCGGCAATCGCTGCTCGACCTGCCGCTGGAGGCCTATCGCAAGTACCACTCGGCCGTGGAGGAGGCCTTCAAGGCGGCCGCCAAGTTCCTCTACCAGCGCCACATCTTCCGGGTCATCGATCTGCCCTATCAGAGCCAGCTCGTGCCGCTGGCCGCGATCCTCGCCCGGCTCGGCCCCAAGGCCGAACACGCCGCCGTCCAAGAGAAGCTGGCGCGCTGGTACTGGTGCGGCATCTTCGGCGAGCTCTACGGCTCCGCCATCGAGACCCGCTTCGCCAAGGACGTGCTGGAGGTGCCGGCCTGGATCGAGGGCGGTCGAGAGCCCACCACGGTCCTCGACGGCCGCTTCCGCCCGGACCGGCTGCGCACCATGCGCACGCGCCTGTCGGCCGCCTACAAGGGCATCCACGCCCTCCTGATGAAGGACGGTGCGCTCGACTTCCGGTCGGGCCAGCCGTTCGGCCAGGCGGTGTTCTTCGACGAGTACGTCGATATCCACCACATCTTCCCGCAGGACTGGTGCAAGAGAAAGGGCATCGCGCCAGCCGTCTTCGACACCATCATCAACAAGACGCCCCTGGGCTACAGGACGAACCGCATCCTGAGCGGCGCGGCTCCATCGGACTACCTCGCCAAGCTGGAGAAGGGCGGGAACGGCGTTCCCCCGATCCCTCCGGAGCAGTTGGACAACTTCCTGCGCAGCCACCTGATCGACCCAGCGCTGCTTCGCGCCAATGCCTTCGACGCTTTCATGGCCGACCGCGAAGCCCGTCTTCTGAGCCTCATCGAACGGGCGACCGGGCATGCGATCAGCCGGGTGGAGGTCCTGCCCGAGGAAGGCGAGGACGTGCCCCAGGAGGATGGGGGGCCGGACCTGCCCCTTGAGGCTCTCGCGGACGCGACCGTGTAGCGGCTACGGACGGAACGCTTCGGGTGCGGCCCTCGCGAGGCCGCAGCGCCTCATCCATGTGGACAACTGCGGCTCGTCGGTTGACCCTTTCGGGACGGGCGATCTACTTTCGTTCTCGTGTCGCTGACGGCTTGGGACCGGTCAGCTCCTTGAGCGCCAAGAGAGGCCCCCGTGACGACCCCCCTGCGGTTCACCCCGACCCCGCGCCAGCTCTCGTTGCCGAGCTTCTGCCCCGTGACGGCGGCCGTCGAGGCCATGGCCGAGGCGGGCGTCGAGGAGCGCGGCGCGGTCTTCACCCGCCGTGAGGTGGTGGACTTCCTCCTGGACCTCGCGGGCTACACGGCCGACCAGGACCTCGCGCGCCTGCGGCTCCTGGAGCCCTCCTTCGGGCACGGCGACTTCCTTCTGCCGGCGCTCGACCGCCTGCTCGCCGCCTGGACGGGCCAGGGCCGACCCGACCCGGTGGTGGCCCTGTCGGAGGCGGTTTGCGCCGTCGAGCTGCACCGCGCCTCCTGGGCGCGCACCCGCGAGCAGGTGATCGCCCGGCTCGAACAGAAAGGCATCCCGTCCACCGCCGCCGAAACCCTCGCCCACGCCTGGCTGCGCCAGGGCGACTTCCTCCTGGCCGATCTGGAGGGTGCCTTCGACGTGGTGATCGGCAACCCTCCTTACGTGCGCCAGGAGCTGATCCCCGACGCGCTCATGGCCGCGTACCGCGAGCGCTACAGCACCATCTACGACCGCGCCGACCTCTACGTCCCCTTCATCGAGCGCTCGCTGGGCCTCCTCGCTCCGGGCGGGCGCTGCGGCTTCATCTGCTCGGACCGCTGGATGAAGAACCGCTACGGCGGCCCGCTGCGCGCCCTGGTGGCCCGCGGCTATCACCTGCGCACCTACGTGGACATGGTGGACACCCAGGCCTTCCACTCGGACGTCGTGGCCTACCCGGCCATCACCGTCATCGCGCGCGAGGCGCCCGGCCCCACCCGCATCGCGCACCGCCCCGAGATTGATGCGGGCACTCTTACCCATCTGGCGGCCGAGCTGACCGGGCCCGCACCGGACCCGGCGCGCGGCGTGCGCGAGCTCGGGAGCGTCACCGCCGGCGCGGAGCCCTGGATCCTGGAGTCCTCCGACCAGCTCGCGCTCGTGCGCCGCCTGGAGGCGAGCTTCCCCTCCATCGAGGAGGCCGGATGCAAGGTCGGGATCGGCGTGGCCACGGGGGCAGACAAGGCTTTCATCGGCCCCTATGACGCCCTCGACGTGGAGGACGACCGCAAGCTTCCCCTGGTCATGACCCGCGACATCGACGGCGGCACGGTCGAGTGGCGGGGCCTGGGCGTCATCAATCCCTTCGCGGACGATGGCCGGCTGGTGGACCTCGCCCGCTTCCCGCGCCTCGGCGCCTACCTGGAGGCGCGGCGCGAGCAGATCGCCGGCCGCCACGTCGCCCAGAAGGCCCCGGCCAACTGGTACCGGACCATCGACCGCATCACGCCCGAGATCGCACGGAAGCCCAAGCTCCTGATCCCGGACATCAAGGGCGAGGCGCACGTGGTTTACGAGGAGGGGCGGCTCTATCCGCACCACAACCTTTACTACATCACCTCGGACACCTGGGACGTGCGCGCGCTCCAGGCCGTGCTCCTCTCGGGCATCGCGCGGCTCTTCGTGGCCATCTACTCGACCCGGATGCGGGGCGGCTACCTGCGGTTTCAGGCGCAGTACCTGCGGCGCATCCGCTTGCCCCTCTGGAGCGACGTGCCCGAGAGCCTCCGGGCCGGGCTGAGGGACGCAGCCGAGCGGGGCGACCTCGGCGCCTGCAACCGGGCGGTCTTCGCCCTTTACGGGCTCTCCGAGACGGAACGGGCGGCGCTCGGGGGCAACGGACACTAGCATGGCCCTCGATCTCGCGGACTACGAGCGCAAGACGCGCGAGGCCGTCATGGCCTTTTGGGGTAACCGGGCCAAGGCGCTCCAGGCCAAGATCGAGGCCGGCCGGGCCGACGTGGGCGAGCGCGGCGCCGTCACGGCCGGCAACACCATGGACGGCTTCACCGCCCTGCTGATCGACCTCGTGGAGGCAAACGGGCTCGGGCACGCCGACATCCACCAGAAGCGGCACGTCCTGACCCTCCCCGGGTACTTCCGGCCCACCAAGCTGTGGGACATCCTTGTCATCCACCAGGGCCGGCTCGTCGCCGCCCTAGAGATGAAGAGCCACGTCGGGCCCTCCTTCGGCAACAACGCCAACAACCGGGCCGAGGAGGCCATCGGCAGCGCCCATGATTTCTGGACCGCCTACCGCGAGGGTGGCTTCGGGGCGGACACCCCGCGACCCTTCCTGGGCTGGCTCATGATGGTCGAGGACGCACCGGCCTCGCGCAGCCCCGCCAAGCGGGAGGCCTCGCCGCACTTCCCGATCTTTCCGGAGTTCCGGGGCGCCTCGTATCTGCAGCGCTACGATCTTCTCTGTCAGAAGCTCGTGCGGGAGAACCTGTATACGGCGGCTTGCACACTCGCCTCCCCGCGCGAGGGGAAGGATACCGGCGCTTACGCAGACCTGTCGGAGCTGACGAGCCTGCGAAGCTTTGTCAGTGCGTTTGCCGGCCATATCGCGGCCGAGGCAGCAAGAGCCTCATAATGGAACACGAGTACACGGTGCTTGGCGGCGTAAGCCGGGCCATTGTCGGACGTTACCTTAGCTTGATCGCAGCCGGCGTCTCTGCCGGCGTTGTTTTCGCCATCCTATGGGCCGTCGATATTGCTCATCGCTTTGGCCTGCCCGCGAACCTCCCGCCCTCCGTCCTTTCTCTAGTCGGAGCTGGAGCAGTGTTTGCCGCTCTGTATTGGCTATTGGATCGGTACGCTTGGCGTTGGAGTCTAGTGAGCAAGTTCCTGAAAGTTCCTGACCTGAGCGGCGAATGGAGTTGCAAAGGCCAGACACTCAATCCAGATGGAAGCCCAAGCTATAACTGGGAAGCACAGGTCACAATCATCCAGACATGGGATAAAATCCGCGTCCGCTTGCGGACGCCCCAATCAGGATCGAACAGCAACAGTGCAGCACTTATTTGCGATGAGGCGGATGGCTATCGGCTATTCTACAGCTACAAGAATGATCCGAAGATCGGGGAGCCGGAGCTAAGGAGCCATCGCGGTTTCACTGAGATCACCTTCGACAAAGACCTTCGCTCGGGCGAAGGGGAGTATTTCAACGGATATGGGCGCTACACGTTTGGCACCCTCAAGCTGCACAGGCTGTAGATTATGGCACGAGATATCAATAAACGCCTGAGCCAACTCAGCAACCGCCGGCGCGGGACCGATCGGCTCTCCCGCTTGAACGAGTCCGCGCGCGACGAGTTGATTGCGAAGAGCTCTCTCGAAGAGGAATGGCAGAAGCGTGCGAAGAGCCAGCCTTACACCCGCTACGCCCTAGGGGCGATGCAGGAGGTGGGCAAGGACTACACACGCATCAGCGTCGAGACGGCTGAGCGTGTCGGCAATCAACTCAACAACGGGCTGACGGCGGCGGGGTTCTCCGTCGGGTTCAGGCTCCAAGGGTCAGTGCCGCTCAACGTTCATATTCGCGGCGTGAGCGACGTGGATCTCCTCAGTCTCGACACGGGATTTCACACATATCACACTCAAGGTATGAAAAGCCGTTTTGGTCAGTATACGGCCCCTACAACCAAGACATCGATTGGGGTCTTGGCTGCATTGCGAAAAGAGGCAGAAAAAATTCTGATCGCCAAGTTTCCGGCTGCTAGTGTTGATACATCGGGGGGCAAGGCCATTGCCATTTCTGGCGGCTCGCTCGCTAGGCCCGTCGATGTTGTTCCTTCTCATTGGTACGATACCATCGACTACCAAGCATCCGGACAAGAGCGGGACCGAGGCATCACCATTCTGAACAAGAAAGTTCCCGAGACCGTGGACAACCTTCCCTTCCTGCATATTCATCGTATTGATGAACGCGATCAACAATCTCTAGGTGGCCTGAAGAAAGCCATCCGGCTTTGCAAGAATGTTAAGAACGATGCGATCGAAGAAGGTAAGTCGATCGTGTTTCCGAGCTTTGATATCGCCGCAACGATGTACCATGCTGACCTTAGTGCTTTTCGTCGAGGTTATCTCTTCGAGCTTGCGATCCTTGCGGAAACGCAAAGGTTCCTAGACGAGCTTTATCATAACCCGGCGAAGGCTAAATCCTTGATCGTTCCTGATGGATCACGAAGAATATTCGACACTGAGGAAAAGTATGCCGGACTGAAGACCCTTTCTGCTGAAATGGACGACCTCGTGCGTGAAGTCGCAAAGGAGCAGAGCGTCACCTTGAGTTTGCGTCCGGACGTCACTTTGCTGGATAGCCGCTCGGCTATCGCATCGGCCGTTGTACCAGCAGCCTAGTTCCATCTCGCGCTAAGCTTCGCCTTCGGTCGTTGATGCAGTAAATACAGGTTATGCCCTAACTCATTGCGATTATCTACGTTTTTGGATTTTCAGCCAGATTACCTGGGTGATCGTCATGTCGGCTGTCGCCGTACTCGCAGTCCTTTTGGCAATTCTCGTGACTTGGGCTGCTGTGATGACGTGGACGGCCTCGCCCTCCGGCTTCCACGCTCGGTACCGTGACCGTCGATGATGGCGTCACAGTAGGAGCGACGAAGATGTCGGACATTGCGGTAATCGGGCTCGACCTGGCGAAGACGGTGTTTCAGGTCCACGGCGTATCGGCGGCAGGCGAGGTTGTTGTCCGTCGACAGCTTCGGCGTTCGTAGGTTCTGGGCTTCTTTGAGCGGCTGCCGCGCTGCATGGTCGGCATGGAAGCATGCGCCTCGGCCCATCACTGGGGCCGGGAGCTCACGGCGCTTGCTCACGAGGTGAGGCTCATGTCGCCGGTTTACGTGAAAGCCCACGTCAAGCGCGGGAAGACCAACGCGGCCGACGCCGAGGCAATCGCAGAGGCCGTCACCCGGCCGACCATGCGTTTCGTGCCGATCAAGTCGAAGGAGCAACAGGCCGCCTTGATGCTGCACAAGACGCGCGATCTCCTGATCCGGCAGAGGACCATGCTGATCAACGCGCTCCGCGGCCATCTGGGCGAGTACGGGATCGTCGCGGCGCGAGGGCCGGCGGGGGTGCGGACAGCGCTGGCGTCGATGGAGAAGCGGAGCGAGGAGCTGCCGGCCTCGGCCGTGGCCGCTCTACGAGCCCTTGCCCGTCAGCTGGCGAGTCTCGACAACGAAGTCGCCGATCTGGAGAGGCGTATCCTCGTCTGGCGTTGCGCCAACGAGACCAGCCGTCGGCTTGCCACCATCCCCGGGATCGGCCTTATCATGGCCCCGGCGATTGCGGCGACAGTTCCCGACCCGGGCCAGTTCCGATCCGGCCGGCAGTTCGCAGCCTGGCTCGGGCTCACGCCGCGAGCGAACAGCAGCGGCGGCAAGGAGCGCCAAGGCGGCATCAGCCGAGCGGGCGACGGATACATCCGACGGCTTCTGGTCGTTGGCGCGACGGCTGTGCTGCGGTTCGCGCGCCAGCGCGGGGGCGAGGCGTGGATTTCCGGGCTGATCGCCCGGAAGAAACCGAAGGTTGCCGCGGTCGCGGTTGCCAACAAGAGCGCGCGGATCGCGTGGAGCCTGATGGCACGCGTCGAGGTCTTCACCCCGAGAGCTGCCTGAGAGATCGACGCCGTTGTCACAAAGCGACGGTGTCGTGGACGTGAGAGTGATGAGACGTGATGACGATCCGGCCGCAGCCGGGGATCGGACAAACCCAGGGGGTCAGAGCGCTTCGAGCGCGTTGCTGTGATCAGGGATCCGATCCGCGGACTTCATCAAGGCCAGCGGCCGACAGCCGCGACAACAGGCCGAACACATGACTGCACTCGACCGAGTTCAGCACGTCGAAAACATCCTTGCGTCCAAGAGGCCGTCCACACATGACGCCATCATCGACGGTCACGGTACCGAGCGTGGAAGCCGGAGGGCGAGGCCGTCCACGTCATCACAGCAGCTCGGCTCCGTCGACCGCGCTCAGGCGTTCAACCGTGTCCAGGAACCGTGCCTAGCAATCTCCTGTCCGGCAAAGGACCGGGTGAAGCAATCCGGACGGCGCCCATGGTCATCACTCGGCAGCAGTCTCGTTCGTTTTCCTGGCTCCCTCACCAGCTTCACCGCCTCAAGCTTGAACTCGCGACTGAACTTCTGCCCCATCGGCACTCTCCAGTTCCAAGGTCACGATCTTATGGTCGTGTTCACGAAACCGGCAGCAGGCCAATCATGGCAGTTTACTCGGGAGTAGCTTCATCGAGAGGCATTCGATCATTATTAATAACTTTCCCGGACTCTCTGAAGATCTCGAAGCTTCCGCCCGAGAAGCTCAGGCCCACTGTGAACTCGGCAGCGCCGACGGAGCGTTCGTTTCGCTCGTCACTCGCTACGTCCCAGTCGACGATGCCGGACACGCTGCATCGCTCATCGTCAACGCACTCAACGCTGACCGTCTGCGGTCGCAGTCTATAAAGTCGTTCAGGCCACCGCTCGGCGAAGTCTTCCTTTAACTGGACTACTTCCGCGCTTTCTTCTAGGCTGCCGTAGTACTCGACTTCGTCTGCATAGTGGCTTTGCCAGAATGGCATAGCCTGCGAGTTTGATAGGGACCAACTTGCCCACATGTCTTGGACAGCTCTAATAGCATCTTCCCGGGCGGATGAAGCCGGTTGAGCTCGAGCCGGAGTTGCAACGCCTCTACACGCTCCATCGCCGGGCAGAGCCATTAGCACCCTATCGTAGATCGCGCAGTCCCGGGCCAATACCATTCCATTACGCCACTGTGTCGAGCCGTCGAGAGTGCGCGCGAAGCCTAGCATGACATTCGGCGTCTCGAGCCTCTCTGATCCACCTAGGTCGGCTACCAAGGCATTGATCTGATTCGGCGCGAGCAGCACGAGCTTGCTCATCACCATGGAGTTGTAGGCGGCCGGAAGATTCCGGTAGTCGAAAGTCTCAGCGGGGTTCTGGTAGCCTGGATCTTCAAGCCCTAGATACTGGGCATTGAAAGTTGCTAAGGTGACGTGCTCGCCGTTGCCTCGGGACATCACAACGTCGAAGTATTGGTCGGGCCGAGTTAAATAGGCCTTTAACCCTTCTTTAGTCATGCCAATGGCACTTTTGAGAAGCGCATTCAGCATGTCCTCTTTCAGTTGTCTCAGCGGCTCGAGGAGGAATTCTGGGGTGATGGCTTCGACGATATCGCCGATCACTTCCGCAGTCAGTCCGACGAAGTCAGGCGCCCCAGCCATGGACAAGAGGTGGCGCAGGACATAGTTTGTCAAAATATTATCGGCCGCAGCAGTGTCCGCACTACGTGCGACGTTAAAGAATAGGGCAAGCGCCACCGCGTGGCTTGTGGCCGGCCAAGCGCGGAGGCCGTCATCAATGTCGTCGCGCCAATACTCTTTGTAAGTCGTCTGTAAACCGTTGGCCGCCACGTAGCCGGCCAACTCAATACCCAGCGCTACCTTCGAGCAGGAAAAGTCCAGAACGTCGCACTCGTCGATCTGTCGTTGCAAATATTCCTTATGCGCGTAGTAGTCAGAGATCTCGCCATCCAGATCGCGCCGCAGAGTCGAGAATATGCGCGGCACTGAGTAGGCTACGCCCGGGCTACCTTCAGGTAGCAACGTCGTATCGAGGACAGTACCCGGCCGCGCGTCGATCATCACCCGATAAATGGTGTTCTCAAGGCCCGAGATCGAGGCGTTGAACATCTCTGGGCCCATGTCTTCGATGGGCAGCCGCTTGTCGATGTAACTCTCCAAGACAACGTGCTTGATTGCGTTGTCGAGCGGCGAGAGCGTGAAGGGCGCCCCTGTGAAATGATTTATGTAAGTGTGGCCATACATGTCCCCGGCGGCATGGGTGAGGTACCCAAGTCGGAAAGCTCGCTCCTGGGGAGTGGCCGCAAAGCCCAGCCACACTTGTGCTAGCCATGCGTCCGAACCGCCAAGCACGCCTGTCTCAGTGCCGTCGGGATGGATGACCTGTTGGCCCGTGGCGATATCGGGATACGCGTCAGGCCCTAGCACGCCTGAGCGGTACTGTGGCATGCCTAAGCGTAGCGCCTCCAGAGTCTCGGGTGCGACCGCATATGTTCTTGTTTGACCCGTAGACAAATCCTCGATGACTACCATTCCGTCATCCAAAGCATCGCGGATGGCAATTTCAGCTAGGAACACGTGCGTTGAGGGCTTCCAAGCGTAAGAAGCAGATGGAGCAAAGAACAGCGACGAAAAGGCTGAAACCATGATCGCAAGACGGAACATCATTGCCCTCTTCGCCTCGTTAAATTATAGGAGACACGGCGGTCGGCGTTCATCACGACGATGGATTTTGCTCCCACAGTGCGTCTGAGATCAAACACATCTGATTGTCGCTATGTTTAGGCAATTCGTTCAACATGCCAGCCGTATTCTGTTAAAAGGGCGAGAAATCTATGCGCTTCAAGCTCCTGCTTCACTCTAGTGGAATAGCAAGTAGAGGCGAGGGTGTGGATGGAGGTAGCAAATGGAGTAACGGTTTACCAAGGATACAGTTGTAACTGCCCCTAGTATGGTTGATATGCTACCACTCGAGTCAGAGTCTTCGTTCAAATTAAGATTGTGATAACATGTATTGGATTGTCGGACGATAGCTTGATGCCAATCATTATGGAGCTTCCGGTGCTGGGCACCGGAAAGGAGCCGACCTGCTAAGTAGCACCAGTGTCTAAAGGCTGCCCCTTTACTGTCCCAAGCACAAGTTATCCGGGCAGGGAATTCTAATATTTCCCGTGACCCCGGTATCAGAGACCGATCCGCCAAGTGAGATATCGGGGGTGACTTGGAGCCTAGTTTCCGGTCTAGGCTCCGGCATGGAAGGGTCAGGAAACAGATTGACGGGCGGCGGGGCTGTCACGACTTCCGGGTAAGTCGGCGGAGGATCTGGAGGCGGCACAACATCTTCGAAGCTCGTTCCGTCCTGGGCGAAACAGGCTGATCCTAATGTCGAGAGCAGCACAATCGAGGCGGCACGAAGAGTAAAAGGCATTCTCGTCTCCCTAGACACGGGTTGCGAGTCTACTTGTGTCCAGAATACCCGAAATCTGACCATCTGTTAAGTGAAATCTAATCCTTCGGCCCCCTGAAGACTCAGGGCCTGTAGTTGCTCTTATTTCAGTAACTTAGTGGTTTAGTCGGCGCAGCGAGGGGACGTGATAAGCGAGCAGTTCTGGTTGTCCAATGGGCAGGCGCGCCTTGAGTTTGTCGACAGTGTCCGTTCGTGTGTTGGACATCCAGACCAGCCTCTTGCACCGCATGTGTTCGGCAGACCCGGACCGGAGTACCGCCCCGGCCCGGAAGCCCGGTCTAGGCTTCCCGCAGGCGCGGTGCATCGCGCAGAGGACAAGCCTTGACAGGGCTGGGGGCCCAAACCCTCGAACCTGTTCCCTGCAAGGCGTGTCATCGCAGGGAACTGCCCGGCGGCGAGCCACCCTGTCCTTCGAGCAGTTCTGGTGGAACTGGCCGTCCTGGCTGAGTGAACCGAGCCTACCGGATCACCTCGACGTCTGCACCCGCCTCGACCCCCGCCCAGGCTCGATCTGACGTCAGCGCCACGGCCCCAAGCTCGGACGCCAGCGCCAGGCAGGCCCGGTCGCCGAGCGACAGACTCAGCGACCGTGTGGCAGGTCGTAGATGTCCCGTGGCGTAGGCCTGGGCGGCCGTGAGCGGCCGCACGTCGAGGTGCAGCCCGCCCAGCACCTCGTCCACCTCTTCCGCACTCAGGCCACGCTCGCGCAGCTTGGTCACAACCTCCGCGAGGTTTACGGCCCCGATTACCGCCGAGGGCAATACCTCGGCCACGCGCTCGGCCCCAAGCTCCCCGTTGAGGAGGCAGAGCAGAGCCGAGGAGTCGAGCACCACCGCCCTACTCACGCTCGGCCTCGCGCCGGCGGTCCGCGATCAACTCATCGGCCAAGGACACGCCTTCGGGCACGTGGCGGCGCAGGATGGCCTGGGCGCGTGCGATCGCTTTCGACAGCGACCGGACCCGCAGCTCGCCATCCTCTACATCGACCAGAACGGTATCGCCGGTGCCGATGCCGAGCTCGCGGCGCATGCTCGCCGGGATCACCAGCTTGCCGCCTTCGATGATCCGGACCCTCTGGGCTGGCATTTGACGCCCCTCGTATTTTGCAGTCATAGTATCTTCATACCTGACGCGCTCTGTTGGTCGCAAGCAGCGTCCTCGGTCATAGATAGCTCAGATATCGCGATGGGTCGCGAGCAGACCCACACTGAACCTGTCGACTAGCTATCACGTCATCTAGGGTATACCCCAGCCGGCCAGTCGCATCGGACACCGCCGCGCGTCCAACTAGGGTTGCTTTCGGCCATGTCGGACAGCATGGTGGGTGGGTCTAGACCCTCACAGGACAGATCGCCCCTCCCATGACCCTCTACGGCTACGCGCGAGTATCAACCACCGACCAGGACCTCTCTCTGCAGGAGGCGGCGCTCCGGGCGGCCGGGTGCCAGGTGATCCGGGCGGAGAAGAAGACCGGCACGAGCCGGGAAGGCCGGGCCGAGCTCGAGCTGCTGCAGCAGTTCCTCCGCCCCGGCGACACCCTGGTCGTCACCCGCATCGACCGGCTGGCGCGCTCAGTGAAAGACCTCCAGGATCTCGTGCATGAGCTGAAGGGCAGGGGCGTGAGCTTGCGCGCCACCGAGCAGCCCGTGGACACCTCGACGGCGGCCGGCAAGGCCTTCCTCGACATGCTGGGGGTCTTCGCCGAGTTCGAGACGAACCTGCGCCGCGAGCGGCAGATGGAAGGGATCCAGGCGGCCAAGGCGCGCGGCGTCTACACGGGACGAAAGCCGAAGATCGATCCCGAGGAGGTGCGGCGTCTCCACGCCGAGGAACGGCTCAGCCCCACCGCCATCGCCAAACACCTGGGGATCGCACGGTCGTCGGTGTACAGGTTCCTGACAGGAAGCGGAAAGCGAGCCGTCCCGTCTATGTGAGAGGAGTAAGCCGCCATGGCGATCTACCATCTGGTGGTCAAGGTCGTGCAGCGCTCCGCCGGCCGCTCGGCCAAGGCCGCCGCCGCGTTCCGCGCGGCTTGTGTCATCTCCTGCGAGCGCGAGGGCAAGACGCACAACTACGAGCGCAAGCGGGGCGTGGTGGACGCCTTCATCGTCGCGCCCGAGGACGCGCCCGCTTGGGCGCAGGACCGGGCCGCGCTCTGGAACGCGGCCGAAGCGCGGGAGCGGCGCCGGGACGGCGTTCCCGCGCGGGAGTGGGAGCTGGGGCTGCCGGCGGAGCTGAGCCCGACGGAGCAGCGGGAGTTGGCGCGGGCCTTCGCCCAAGCTCTGGTCGCCCGCTATGGCGTGGCCGCCGACGTGACGATCCACGCCCCGGACCGCGAGGGCGACCAGCGGACCTGGCACGCGCACGTGCTGACCACCACGCGCCGGCTCGGGCCGGAGGGCCTGAGCGGCAAGACGCGCGAGCTGGACGCCCGGGCACCGAGGCGGCGAGCTTCGGGTCGTGCGGGAGCTCTGGGCCGACCTGCAGAACGCGGCCCTGGCGCGAGCCGGCCGGCCCGAGCGCGTGGATCACCGCCGCTTGGCCGTGCAGCGCGAGGCGGCGCT
>NZ_JAGGJP010000013.1 GCF_017872975.1 Rubellimicrobium aerolatum | reverse complement strand
AACTCGTCGAGCAACAGGCGCGCGAGGTCGACCCCGCTGGTCGTGGCCAGCGCGACCGGCAGGAGCCACGCCTGGAGCTCGGCCTTGGCCAAGGGTCGAGCGGCCGAAAGCCGAACTCGTCGCGCGAGCCGCGTCGAGCTGCTCGTACCGGATCGGTTCGCGCACGGCGTAGTCGGCCAGCACCTGCAGGTCGACGCCAATCTGGTCGGCGACGAATGCGAGATCACCTCACCGGGGCGCGAGGCCCCGGCCGGGGTAGCGCAATGCGCAGAGCTGGAGCGCAAAGTCCAGGCGGTTGTGCGGCCTGCGCCGGATCCCGATAGCGCGAAGATCGTCGGCCCCGAGCGTCCAGTGTCGGACCAGCTCGGGCTCACCGTCCGGTAGCGCCATCAGAGCGGCGCGCTGCCGCTCGGTCAGAACGGCGCGCCGGGGCACCGGTCAGGCCTTGGCCGGGGCGGTCCAGCCCCAGGGCCAACGCATAAGGGTTTGCTGGGGCGGAGCAGGCCGGCCACGGCCCTGCAACAGCTCTACGTTCTCCAGGCGCATTGGCCTGGAGGGTATCATGCTGCGCGAGCTGTTGGAGTGCCTGGGGGACGTTGGCGATCCTCGTGACCCGGCCAAGGTGGAGCACCGGCTGGTGGACGTGCTGGCGATCGCGGTGTGCGCCGTGCTGGCCTGCGCGGAGAGCTTCGAGGACATCGCGCTATACGGGCGCTCCAAGCGGGGCTGGCTGGAGCATTTCCTGGAGTTGCCGAACGGGATCCCCTCTCACGACACCTTCCGGCGCGTGCTGATGCTGATCGATCCTGAGCAGTTCGAGCGGGGCTTTCTGGCTTGGACGCGACGGACCTTTGTGGCCGGCCGCGACGCTCAAAGCCCCTCCCAGATCGCCGTGGACGGCAAGACGCTGCGCCGTTCCTTTGACCGCCGCCGGGGCCGGACGCCGCTGCATCTGGTCAGTGCCTTCGCCACCGCGAGCGGTTTGGTGCTGGCGCAGCGGAGGACGGCCGACAAGGGTGGCGAGCCCGCGGTGTTGGAGGACCTTTTGGCTGGGCTGGACCTCCGGGGCGCGCTCGTCAGCCTGGACGCCGCGTCCTGCCACCCAGGTGTGGCCGCGACGATCACGGGGCATGGTGCCGATTACCTGATCGCCCTCAAGGGCAACCGGCGCACCCTGCACGGCGCGGTGCGGGACTGGTTCAGCATGCACGCCTTTGCAGCCGGCGGTACGCTGCGACCGTGCTCGGATACTTGGGATAACCAGCATGGTCGGCTCGTGCGCCGCCGCGTGTTCGTGGCGACCGTAGCCGAGCTGCCGGACGCAACCGGCCTCGTCGCGGCTTGGCCGAGCCTGCGCCGCATCGTCGCCGTGGAGGCCATCCGCTCCATCGGGATCCCCGCACCGGGCGCGCCGCAGGGCGTAAGCTGTCAAATCCGCTACTTCCTCACCAGCTCCGCCGCCCCGGGGAAGCACATCGCCAAGGCGGTGCGTGCCCACTGGGCCATCGAGAACTGCCTGCACTGGGTCATCGACACCGGCTTCAGCGAGGATCACTCGCGGGTGCGCGACCGCAACGCCGCCGCAAACCTCGCCGTGCTCCGGCGGATCGCGCTCAACCTCGTGCGCGCCGATCGCTCCCGACCCGGCAGCCTCAAGGGCAAGCGCAAGATGGCCGGATGGGACAATGCCTTCATGCACCGCCTCGTCGCCCCGTAGGGTCATGCGTTAGCCCTGGGTCCAGCCCACCCGCGCCAGCGTGTCGAGCAGCGTCGAGCGCGGCACCTTAAAGGTCCGGCACACCGACGCCTTGCTCGCACCGCCGTCGAGCGCGGCCGTGATCTGCTCAGGGTCGAGCGTCGGCGGGCGGCCCCCACGCTGGCCGCGGCGTCTGGCGGCCGCCAGGCCGGCGATCACGCGCTCGCGGGTCAACGCCCGCTCATACTGGGCCAGCGCGCCGAAGATCGAGAACAGCAGCTCCCCATGAGGGGTGGTGGTGTCCATCTGCTCCGTCAGCGAGCGGAAGGCCACGTCCCGTGACCTCAGGTCGGTGATGATCGCCAGCAGGTGCGGCAGCGAGCGGCCGAGCCGGTCCAGCTTCCATACCACCAGGGTGTCGCCCGCCCTCAGGTCTTCGAGACAGGCCCTGAGCCCCGGCCGGTCGTCGCGAGCCCCGGACGCCTTGTCGTGGTGGAGGTGCCGGTCGTCGACCCCGGCCGCGATCAGCGCATCGCGCTGGAGATCGACCGACTGGCGGTCGTCGGCGGACGAGACGCGCATGTACCCGACCAGCATGTGTGGAAAACCTCCTCTCGCGAGTTCCCGCGCAGCCTAGCAAGCCGACAGGGTTTGTCGCGCAGAAAACGCCGGATCGGGAGGGGGCCGGCCGGCGGCCTGATCGGGGGCGTCGGCAATCATGTGTTTGCCGCCACCCACTCAGCTCACCCGGCGCTTAGCGTAGTTCCGTGCCCGTTCTATGTGCCAAGCCCTCTACGGCTACGCCCGCGTGTCCACGACCGACCAGGACCTCAGCTTGCAGGAGGCGGCGCTCCGGGCCGCCGGCTGCCAGGTGATCCGGGCGGAGAAGAAGACCGGCACCTCGCGCGAGGGCCGGGCCGAGCTCGAACTCCTGCTGCAGTTCCTGCGCCCCGGCGACACCCTGGTCGTCACCCGCATCGACCGGCTGGCGCGCTCGATGAAGGACCTCCAGGACCTCGTGCACGAGCTGAAGGGCAGGGGGGTCAGCCTGCGCGCCACCGAGCAGCCGGTGGACACCTCCACCGCCGCCGGCAAGGCGTTCCTCGACATGCTGGGCGTCTTCGCCGAGTTCGAGACCAACCTGCGCCGCGAGCGGCAGATGGAGGGCATCGCCGCCGCCAAGGCGCGCGGGGTCTACAAGGGCCGCAAGCCGAAGATCGATCCGGAGGAAGTGCGACGGCTCCACGCCGAGGAGCGGCTCAGCCCCACGGCCATCGCCAAGCGGATGGGGATCGCACGCTCGAGCGTGTACAGGTTCCTGCCGCCGATTGACGAGCTGACGAACCCTGAGGGCTCGAATTAGCCGGCCAAAGGGGAACCCGGCGGGTGGCCAGCCATCGTAAGAGAGCCTCCCCTCCTCCCAGTCACCTCACCCGCGCACCGGTAGTCGCATCGAACAGGAGTGTGTGGTCAAGACGGAGACTTAGCCGCACTGTTGACCCTTGCCTGGCCAGTCCCGCTGGTGCGCGAACCACCGAGCGCTGGCCGGCCACATCCAACGTGACGATGTCCTCGGGCCCAGTAGGCTCGACGAGTGCCACATTGGCCGAGATGGGTCCCTCAGTCCCGAGGGTGATATCCTCAGGGCGCAGGCCAAGCAACATGTCCGTTCCGTCGGGCGCGAGCTGCATGAGAGGGATGCTGGCGTCCGCCCCATCTGGCACAAAGACTCCGCCTGCCACCCGCCCCGCCAGCAGCGTCATCGGTGGTGAACCGATAAAGCGGGCAACAAAGAGGTTGACGGGCTCGCGGTAGATTTCCTGTGGAGTGCCGACCTGCTGGACCACACCCTTATTCAGGATGACGATCATGGTGGCGAGGGTCATGGCCTCGATCTGATCGTGGGTGACATAGACCATGGTGCGGCCGATGCGCTGGTGCAGCTGCTTGATCTCGGCCCGAAGATCGCCGCGCAACGCCGCATCGAGGTTCGAGAGCGGCTCGTCGAAAAGGAAGAGCTTGGGGTCGCGCACCAGCGCCCGGCCGATGGCAACCCGCTGGCGCTGTCCGCCCGACAGCTCGCGCGGGTAGCGGGCCAGCAGCGGCTCGATCTGGAGGACTGCAGCCACGCGGTCCACCTCGCGGGAGGCGGCGGCACGGGCCAGACCGCGCATCCGCAACGGGAAGGCGATGTTCTCGCGCACCGTCATGGTCGGATAGAGCGCGTAGGACTGGAACACCATCGCCACGTCGCGCTCGCGCGCGGGGAGGGCGGTCACGTCGCGCCCCTCAATGACGATGGCGCCCCCATCAATGGGGTGCAGCCCGGCCACGGCGTGGAGCAGGGTGGACTTGCCGCAGCCCGAAGGCCCGAGGAGGACCACGAAGGCCCCCTCCTCGACTTCGATAGAGATGCCGTTCAGGACACCCACGGCGCCATAGGACTTGGTGACGTTGCGGATCGACAGTTCGGCCATGGTGCTCCTCCTCAGCCCTTCACGCTGCCCAGGGTGAGCCCGCGCACGATCTGGCCCTGCACGAGCAGGCCCAGCACGATCATCGGCAGCATCACCAGCGTTGCGGCGGCGGTAAGCGCCCCCCACTGGATGCCTTGGAACGTCAGGAACGAGGTGATGGACACGGGCAGGGTCTGGGTGTCCCGACCGGTCAGCACCAGGGCGATGAAGAACTCGTTCCAGGTGAACAGCACGCAGAGGATCAGCGTCGCCACCAAGCCGCCCTTGGCCGCCGGCAGGTAGACGCGGGAGAACACCACCCACTCACGGGCGCCATCCACGCGGGCCGCGTCGCGCAGCTCGCGCGGAATGTCGTCGAAGAAGGTGATCAGCAAGGCGATCGCGAAGGGCACGTTGATGAAGGCGTAGACCGCGATCAGGAGCCAGTGCTGGTTCATCGCGCCAATGCGCGTCGCGAGGTAGTAGACCGGGATCACGAACAGGATCGCCGGCGCAATGCGGAGGCTCAGGATGAACTTTTCCTGGGAGCGGCGCCGCTGAGCCTCCTGCTGCACGAGCCCGTAGGCCGCGACCGCGCCGATGGCCACGGCGATCAGGCTCGACGAGATGGAGACCACGAAGCTGTTGGCGAAGGCGCGTAGGAAGGTCCGGTTCGCCAGAACCGTCGCGTAGTTCTCGAGCGTGGGCGTGAAGAACCAGACGGGCGGGATGGCGAAGGCGTCGCGGCCCGTCTTGAAGGAGGTGACGACCACCCAATAGAGCGGAAACAGCACCGAAATCATCAAGAGCAGAAGGCCTACGTAGAACAGGATCGAGCGCAGTGCCTTCATCGGGCACCCCCCCGGGACAGGACCGCATACATCGCCAGCAACGCGAGGTTCGTGAAGATCGTCAGGATCATCGCGATGGTCAGCGCATAGGAGATGTCGAAGTTGGTGAAGGCGGCGATGTAGCCGTAGTAGTTCAGCGTCTCGGTCGAGAGCGCCGGGCCGCCACGCGTCATGATGTAGAAGAGATCGAAGGCCTTGATCGAGTCGATGGTGCGGATCAACGCCACGACCGCCACCGCGCGCCGCAGCATCGGCAGGAGGACGTGCCACGTCACCTGCCACTCGCGTGCGCCGTCCACGCGGGCGGCGTCCAGCGGATCGGTGGGCGCCGAGTCGAGCGCGGCCATTGTCAGGAGGATGACAAAGGGCGTCCACTGCCAGACATCGGCGATCAGCACCGAAAGGATGGCAACGCTGGGATTCCCCAACCAGTCGACAGGGCCGAGTCCCAGGAGCGACAGGAGATAGTTGGCCATGCCCGAGGACGGGTCGAAGATGAAGCGCCAGGTGAGGCCCACGACGACCGGCGTCATGATGATCGGCACCAGCAGCAGCGTGCGCACCAACCGCTTGAGCGCGAAGTGCCGGTCGAGGAAGAGCACGATCCCGACGCCCAGCACCACCTCGATCCCAGTGGCGAGCACGGTGAACAGCACCGTGCGCCAGATCGCGGACAGGCCGCGTCCGTCGCCGAAGAAGCGCATGTAGTTCTCAAGGCCCACGAAGGTGTCCTGGCCCGCCCGCAGGAGCGACACGTCGCGCAGCGACAGCCAGATCACGTAGGCGGTGAGCACCAGCGAGGCTGTTGTCAGCACGACGATCACCGGCTGGACGAACAGGTGCGAGGGGTCCCTGGGGTTCGGCACGGATGCGTGTCTCGGGCGGGAAGCGGGCGAGGGCTCCACCGCGAGCTCCGGTCGGATGATCTGGCGGGAGGGGTCCCTGGAGTTTTGCACGGATGCGCGCCTCGGGCTGGGAGTAGGAGTGGCGCCGCCGCACCTTAGGGAGGCTGGGCGACGGCGCCGGAAACCCGAGGTCCAGGGGGGCCTTGGGTCGTCCGTCGCCCTTAACGGGCGATGGCGGCGTTGTTGGCCTCGTCGGCGGCCGTGAGCGCCTCCTCGGCGGTGGCGGTGCCGGCGAGGACCTGTGACACGGCGATGCCGGTGTTGTTGATGACCTCGTTGGCTTGGTCGATCGTCGGCAGGTATTGCGGATTGCCTTGGTTGATGGCCGCGATCATGGCATCCTTGAAGGCGCCATAGCGTGAGTTGAACGCTTCGCTGTCAAGCGCCGAAAGCGAAGTCACGCCCGAGTTCGGGTCGCTCTCGATCGAGCGGACCTGCTGCTCGGCTGCGGTAGCCCAGGCTGCAAAGAGCGCGGCGGCCTCGGGGTTCGCGGAGTCCGCCGACACGAAAAGGCTGTGGACCGCGAGCGAGGAAGAGCCCCCTTTCGGGTTCTCGGAGCGCATCGGCACGGGGACGTAGCCGACCTTGCCCGCGACCTCGGAATTGGCGGGGTCTTCGTTGTAGGCACCGTTCACGGTGGCGTCGAGCGTCATGGCCGCTCCGCCGCTCTGGAACAGCAGGCGGTTCTCCTCCCAGCCGAAGTTGGCGACGCCGACGGGCCCATAGTTGGTGAGGACACGGGTGAAGTCCTCCAGCGCGGCGATGCCCTCGGGCGTGGCTAGGGCGGATTGCCCCTCGTCGTTCAGGAACGAGCCGCCGTAGCCCCACAGATAGCCCGCCCAGACGTAGACGCCCTGGATGCCCTGCTGGCCGCGCATGGTGATCCCCGCGACCTCGCCGTTCGTTGCCCCGTGGATCGTCTTTGCCGCCTCCTCGATGGCCTCGAAGGTCGTGGGTTCGGCAAGGCCGTGCTCCTCGAAGAGGTCCTTGCGGTACATCAGGAACGTGCTCTCGCCGTAGACGGGGAGCCCGTAGATCTGGCCGTCCACCACGTTGGTGTCGAAGTAGCCGGTCACGAAGTCGGCGCGGTTGAAGTGCTCAGGCGTGGCCGCCAGGTAAGCATCGAGCGGCACGATGTAGCCCGCGGACACGAAGCCGGGGATGTAGATGATGTTGTTCTGGACGATGTCGTAACGCCCGGAGCCCGAGGAAAACTCGAGGAGCATCTTGGCCGTGATGTCCTGCTCGGGCACCACTTCGAGCGCCACGTCGATGCCGGTGAGCTCGGTGAAGTCCGGCAGCATCTTCTGAATGGCATCGGTTGTGGGGTGCCCTTCCATCAGCACCGAGAGTTGCACACCCTCGTAGGGCTTGTCCTGCGCCAAGGCGGGCAGCGCCGCCGTGGCGAGGAGGATGGTCGCCGCCGTGGCGAGCAGGTCGCGTCGTGTCAGCATGATCGTTCGTCTCCCTGTTTTGTGCGGTCGAGCCGCAGTTTTCGCCGTTCGTTAGCCGAGGCGGACCACGTCGCCCGTCTCTGCGGAACGGATCATCGCGAGCGTGAGCTCCAGCGACCGGAGGGCGTCGCGGCCACTCGCGATCGGCCGGTCGGCTCCGTCGAGCCACTCGAGCACGGCATGGAGCTGCTCTCGCAGGTCGCCCCCGATGGCGCCGCCCCGCTCGGGCCAGTGCTGGGTGTCGATCTCCTGCGAGCGGGTGGCGTCGGCGAAGTGCAGGCCGCTGTCGCCGCACTGGACCTCGACGAAGCCGTCCTCGCCGATGATCTCCATGCGGGCATCGATCATGTGCCGCGTGCCGGAAGGAAGCGACCAGGCGCTCTCGAAGTTGACCACCGTGCCGCCTGAGAACCGCACGATGGCGGCGATGCTGTCCTGCGTGCCCGACTTGCCGAGGAGGATGTCGGTCTGCTGGGCGTAAACGGAGACGGGCTCCTGCCCCTCAAGGAGCCAGAGCGCGAGATCGACATCGTGAACGGTGACATGGAGCGCAAGGGGCAGCTTGCCGCCGTAGCGCTTGGGCCCTTCGGTGCGCGCGCTGTTGCGCCGTGCGTAGACGTGGATGGGCCGGCCTAGCTTGCCCTCGTCGATCAGCTCCTTGGCTCGGCCATAGCGGGGATCGAAGCGCAGGAGGTAGCCCACCCCGAGCTTCACGCCGGCGGCCTCGGTGGCCGCGATGATGGCGCGGGCGTCCTCGACCGTGGAAGCGATCGGCTTCTCGATAAAGAGGTTCACGCCCTGCTTGGCTACGGCGAGCGCCGGGGCCAGATGGAGGTTGTCCGGCGTGCAGATGCTGACCAGGTCCAGCTTCTCGTTGGCCAGGAGCTCCTCGTGCGAGGCGTAGGTCTTGGCGGCGCTGGTGCGGGCGGCGACCGTTCGAGCCAGATCGAGGTTCGGGTCCACGATGGCGGCCAGCTCGCAGCCGGGCGCCCGTCCGAGGATCGCGGCGTGCATCGAACCCATAAAGCCTGCGCCGATCACGGCCGCGCGGCGGATGCCAGTCATTGGTGAACCTCCCTGGCAGCCGGCCGGGGCGCCGCCACCTTGATGTGGTCGGCAAAGCGCCGGGTGATGACGTCCGGGCGGGTAATGGCCCCCCCCACGACGACGAAACGAGCCCCGAGTTCGAGGCAGCGCGCGGCCTCCTCGGGTGTGCGGACGCGGCCCTCGGCCACGAAGGGCACGCCGGCCCGCGCAAGCTCTATCATGAGGGTGAAGTCGGGACCGCCGTCGTTGCGCGTCGTTGGGGTGTAGCCGGCCATTGTCGTGCCGACTACATCGGCTCCGGCGGCGTAGGCCGCCCGCCCTTCAGCCACGGTGCTGACGTCCGCCATGGACAGGCGGTTCCACGCGCGGACCCGGGCGACCAGGGCAGGCACATCGACGGGCCGGAGCCGGTCGGTCGCGTCGAAGGCCACGATGTGGGCGCCGGCCTCGACCACCGCGTCGATGTCGTCGAAGGTCGGAGTGATGTAGACGTCCGTGCCGGGCCGGACGACCTTGACGAGGCCGATGACGGGCACCGCGACAGCGGCGCGGACGGCGCGGATGTTGGGCGCGCCCTGGATGCGGACGGCGGTGGCGCCGCCGAGGACCGCGGACGCCGCGAGCGCTGCGATGTGGTCCGGGCGGTCGAGCGGCAAGCCGGGCTCGGCCTGGCATGACACCACCAGGGCGCCGGTCAACTTGTCGAGCAGGGTGGTCAAGGCCGCCTCGGATCTCAGGGGGATCGAACGACCTTAGGTCGTGAAGGAAAAAACTGTCAACATGCTTCTTAAGGCGAAGCTTTCCTTCACTGATGCAGGCACGCCAGCGCAGCGGCTCCGATCAGGCCCGCATCTGCGCCGCAGGACGCCCGCAGAATCGGGCGTCGAAATCGCATCGGTTCCCGGACCAGGGCGCGATCGACCCTCTCGACAAACCCTTCGGCGAGACCCACCCCGCCCCCGAGGACGATCCCCTGGGCGTCGATCGCCGCGACCAGGTCGCCCAGGCCAGACGCGATCGCCATGGCCGAGCCGTCCAGCACCCGTTCCGCATCGGCATTTCCCGCCGCGGCAAGGCCAAAGACCTCGGGGGCTCGGACGGGACGCCCCAGCCGCTCGGTAGCGAGGCGGGCGATGGCCGTCCCGGAGGCGACGGCTTCGATGCAACCTTGGCGCCCGCAGCCGCAGGCCGCGCCCGACGGATCGTAGACCATGTGCCCGAGGTGGCCGGCGAGACCCGACAGTCCCACCTGCAGGCGGCCACCCACGACCAGCCCGCCACCCACGCCGGTTGACACGGTCACGAAGGCGAAGGTTGGCCAATCCCGGCCCGCGCCGTGGAGACGCTCGCCCCAAGCGGCGGCCTGGGCGTCGTTGAGGGCGACCACCGGGCGATCCAAGGCGTCCTCCAGCGCCGCGACCAAGGGGAAGCCGTCCTCGATGGGCAGGGTTCCGGGATTGAGCGCGGTCAGGCAGCCGTCCTGCACGATTCCGGTAGTGGCAACACCGATAGGGCTGCGGAGCCTGCCACCACGCCGCGCCATCTCCGTGGCGATCGCCGCCACGAGGTCAGCCCCCCGTCCGGTGCGGGGCGTGGCGATCTGCGAGCGGGCCAGGCAACAGGAGCCTGCGACCTCGGCGAAGGCGATCTTCGTGCCGCCGAGGTCGATAGCGAGGACGGACGGTTCAGAAGGATCTGTCACTGACGCTCTCCGCCGTGCGGCCCACCAAGACGACGCGGTCTGGGTCCTGGCGCGTCATCTCGGCCATCAGCGCGTCGACGATGAGGAGCTGGCTGATCTTGGACGGGAAGGCCCCTCCGGTGAGCGGTGTCTCGGGCCAGGAGGCGATCAGCGCCACGTCGCAGGCTGCAACCAGGGGGCTCTTGGAACGGTTGGACAGGCCGACCACAAAGCTGCCTTGTGCCCGCGCCCTCTCGGCCACGCGCACCGCGTCGATGGTGGAGCCCGAGCTCGACACCACCACATGCGCTGAGCTTGGCCCCGCCGTCTCGGCCGCCATGAGGACGAGGTGCGCGTCGCTTAAGGAACGCGATGGCTTGCCGATCCGCGACATCTTGTAGGCCACATACTGGGCGGTGATGGCCGAGGCCGCGATGCCGAAGCACTCGATGAAGCTGGCCGCCAGGAGACGCCGCGCCGCCGTGGCCAGGTTCGCGCGGTCGATGAGCTGCTCGGTCTCGCGCAGCGCAATCACCGCAGTCTCCACGAGCTGGCCGATGCTGTCCTCGGGCTCCTGCGCGCCGCGCGCCCGATCGTCGGTCGCAAGCTCGCGCGCCAGCGCCAGCTTGAAGCCGCCGAAGCCGGCGAAGCCCTGGTCACGGCAGAAGCGGATGACGGAGGCCTCGGACGAGCCCGACTGCTCGGCTAACTCGGTGATGCTCTGGGTCAGCGTCGCATCCGGGTGCGTGAGCACGGTTTGGGCGATCCGAGCCAGCGCCGGGGTCATGTCGCCAGAGGCCGCGCGCAACGTGGCGATCAGGGGCCTGTTCATCTTGCCTCCAGTTTCAGCGCCCTCGTCCATCAGAAGTGCTCCGCGACCCAGGGGGCGGGACCGGCGAAGGCGAGGTCGCATGCCCGGAGCGCCCGTTCATCCCCCGTGAGGTCGCCCCGCCGGGCCAGCACCGTAGCCGAGCGGAACCCGGTCAGGAGGCTCCCCAGCGCCGCCAGCGTCAGGCTCACGGTCGGCTCCTTTCCCGAGCCTTTCATGACCTGTCCGCGCCCGTCTTCGATCTCCAGGCGCAGGCTCGTCAGATCGGACCCGTCCGCCGCGAGGAGCCGAAGGCCGACGGCGGCCCGCGCAGGCAGGTAGCGCCGCGCCCCGAGCGCGGCCACGGGATCCAGGACCCGCAGCAGCCATTCCTCCTGATGGACGAGGCGCCAGCCCTTGTCAGGCATCGCGCCCACCAGATCGTCCTGCGGCGCGCCGTGCCAGCGCGCGATGGGATAGACCGACCGGAAGCGGCCCAGGAAGGCCAGCAGCGCCCTTGCGCTTGCGCCGTCCGCCGCGTGCCAGTCCCGGATGTCGAGGCAGGCGGGATCGCGCGTGTCGAGGATCAGGTAGGCGTCGAGCCTGTCGCCCCCGAGGCCGTAAGCCGCGACGGCGCCTTTGGGCTCGCGCAGCAGCTCGTCCCAGTGCGACGCGCTCCGCTCGATCAGCCCGGCGCCGACCACGGCCTTGCGAGCATAGGCCGCCGCGATCCGGGGATCGCGCGGGTCCATCGGCTCGAAGGTCGCCGAAGCCTGCGGCAGGGCCGAGAGGTCGGCCTCGTAGACCACTTCGCTCCCGGCCAGCTCGAAGCCGCATTTGCGGTAGACGGGACGAGCGGAGGCAAACAGGGACACCACCGCCGCGCCGCCCTCGCGAGCGGAGCGGCACAGCGCGTCCATGAACGGACGCGCCAAGCCCCGCCCACGCGCCTCTGGCGCGATGGCGACGTGGGCGATGCTGGCCGCCGGCACCGGCGCGCCGCCGAGGACGTGCGCCGTGGGCAGGAGGGCCGCGGTGGCGAGGAGGCGTCCCTCCGCGTCCTCGACGACGTGCAGCGCGCCCACCCCGACATGCCCGAGGTATTCGTCGGCCCGCGCCCGGTCGAAGCCGAAGGCCAGCGTCAGGAGGCGGGCAATGCCATCCAGGTCGGCAGCGGTAGCGGGCCTCGCCCTCTCACCCGTCTTGAAGCTTTCTTCCATATCACTTATCCATGTGTCGAAAATCTTCATATCAGCCCACAAGGCTGGCAGCAAGGGAGCCGCGCATGGAGAGCCAGCCGCACATCCTGCCCGGCGTTCCCGACCATCGGAGCCTTGGTCGGCAGCGGAAGGAAGCCCAATGACCCAGGATGGGCAGATCAGGGGTTCGATCCTTACACCGGATGGCTGGGTGTCGGGTCGGCTGGTCTTCGATGAGCACATCCTCGCGGTCCAGGGCGTGCGTGTGGACGATGCGCGGGCGCCTTTTGTGATCCCGGGCTTCATCGACCTCCATGTCCACGGCGGTGGCGGACACGACGTCATGTCGGGCACGCCGGGCATCCGGGGGATGGCGCGGCTTCACGCCCGGCACGGCACCACGAGCCTGCTGGCCACTTCCGTGACAGCGGCGGTCAGGGAGATCGAGGCCTTCCTTGCCGCTGTGGCTAGCGTCATGGCGGAACCCGGCCCCGGAGAGGCCCGCGTGACCGGAGCGCATCTGGAAGGCCCGTTCATCAACCCCTGCAAGCTCGGAGCCCAGCCCTCCTTGGCCCGGCCTGTCGATCTGGCCGGAATGGCGGACTGGCTCTCGACGGGCGTGGTGCGGATCGTGACGCTGGCCCCCGAACTCGACGGCGCTGCGGACCTCGTGTCGCTAGTGCAGGCGCAGGGTGCGCGGGCACAGCTCGGGCACTCGCTCTGCACCTATGCCGAGGCAACCAGCGCGCTCGCCCAGGGCTGCGGCATCACCCACCTCTTCAACGCCATGTCAGGTGTCTCACATCGGGGCAGTGGCCTTGCGGGAGCGGCCCTCGCCCATGCCGACTGGGCCGAGGTGATCCCCGACCTCATCCATGTCGAGGCCGGCGCGATCCTGGCCGCGCGCCGCGCAATCCCGAACCTCTATGGCGTCACCGACGCCACCGCCGGCGCGGGCATGCCCGATGGGCAGTATGCGCTCGGGACACAACACGTCATGAAGCGCGGGTCAGTCATGTGCCTCGCCGACGGTACCCTGGCCGGCTCGGCTCTGACGATGGACCAAGCCCTTCGCAACCTCGTCGGCCTCGGGCTGGACCTCGCCGAGGCGTCCGCGCGGCTCAGCCGCCTTCCGGCCGAATGGGCGGGCCTTGGTGATGCGGGCCGGCTCGCGCCGGGGCTGAGGGCCGACCTCGTCGAGCTCGATGCCGACCTGCGCGTCCGATCGGTCCACATCGCGGGCCGGCCCGTGGATCTCAGCACAGGAACGGAGTGAGCATGGAAGTCGTTGTCCGGCCGGACGTGGACGCTGCGGTGGACCTTGTTGCAAGGCTCATCGCCGCCCGGATCGAGGCCAAGCCAGATCTCGTGATCGGCTTGGCGACAGGACGTACCATGGAGCGGGTCTACGACCGGCTCGTGGCGCTGGGGCCAAGCTTCCGGCGCGTGTGCAGCTTCAATCTTGATGAGTACGTCGGGCTCGCCCCCGACGACCCGCAGTCCTACCGGAGCTACATGCGCCAGCACCTGTTCGACCGGGTGGACATCGACCTCGCGAACGCCCGCCTGCCCGAGGTGGACGGGCCCGACCTCAAAGAGGTCGCGCGCCGCTACGAGGCGGACATCGCAGCCGCGGGCGGCGTCGACCTGCAGCTCCTGGGGATCGGCGAGACCGGGCATATCGGCTTCAACGAGCCGTTGTCGGCCCTGATGTCGCGGACGCGCGACAAGACGCTGACGCAGGACACAAGACGGCAGAACGCCGCGATGTTCGGCGGCGATCCGGATCGCGTGCCGTCCCGCGCGCTGACTATGGGGGTGGGCACGATCCTCGACGCCCGCGAGGTGCTTCTCCTAGCCACGGGGGAGCACAAGGCCCACATCGTCGCCAAGGCCATCGAGGGACCGATCACGTCGATGGTCACGGCCTCGGCGCTGCAGCTCCATCCGAACTGCAAGGTCGTGCTGGACGAGGCGGCGGCCGAGGCCCTGCAAGGGCGCGACTACTACGACTGGGTGTTCCAGTCCGAGCCGGACTGGGATGACTTCCGGTAATATTTCGTCCGCGCACCCAATTGTTAGTGGCTGGACGGATTACGACTGTCTTCGGAATTAGGTTGGCCAAGGTCTCAAGGCTTCTGCGCAGTTTGCTCCGAAGTCGCTGAGATGGGAAGCGGAGATCTTGGTACGGAGTCGACTAGTAGAAGCAGCCTGGCCATCTCCTTTGTTTGCCGGCAGCCACCTCAAAGACAGGGCTGACGCCGCATCAAATCACCTCCAACATGGTATTCCAATCAGGATGATCGCGATCTTTGCACACCCTGCTGACGTGCTCATGGATCAAGCTAGAATGATCTCGGTTCGGCTGTTTGCTTGTGCTGACTTCGTGATCTCATCCGCTGGCATGGCGTCCGTTACAAGGCGGTCGATCTGGGCCCAGTCGGCTACCTTGAACACCCCGCGGCGCCCGAACTTCGACGAGTCCGCCAGCACCGTGACTTGCTCCACGCGTTCGAGAATTGCTTGGGCGACGTCAGTTTCCTGCTCATCGAAGTCGAGAACACCAGCCTCTTCGACCGTGCCAACAGTCAGGAATGCGTGCGTGGCGCGTAGTTGACGTATCTGTTCGATCGCCAGTTGACCGAGCGACTCCCCTACATCCGCAGAATAGGATCCGCCGATCAGGAAGACTCTGTGTGACGGATTTGCGCCGACTGTCGCGGCGATCCGCCACGAGTTGGTGATGATTATCATTGACGATAGTTCCGTCAAGGCTTCGGCAAACAGCAGGGTCGTCGAACCCGAGTCAATGAAGAGCGAGTCGCCTGGGCAAAGCAATTCGGCAGCCTTCCGGCCGATACGACGCTTGAGTTCAACATTCGCAGCCATTCTCAATGCAAAAGGTCCCTCAAGTCTTTGCTCGGGGGCAACGACAGGCCGTGCGCCGCCATGAACCTTGCGAACAAGGCCAGCCGCGTCGAGCTGCGTCAGGTCTCTCCTGATCGTCTCGCGGGAAACCTGCAGAGCCGCGGCAAGATCTTCGACCGTTGCCTCTCCGCTCTGCTGTACGAAGCGAAGGATCTCCTCATGGCGGATCTGGGGCTTCATGCAACGTCCTCATCGAGCAATGTCTTGGCGCACAACTGTGCCTGAGGGCCGCCCCATCCGACAACAGGCTGACTGCGTCAACGTTTGGAGCGCGAACAGGGGGTGAGCCTCGGGCAGGCAGGGTCTGGCTGGGTCTCCCAGCCAGACCCTCCGACCTCAGCTCTGGAACTGCTCGCCCCGATCAGAGTCCAGCACCGCATCGATCGAGATCATGTCGGGCATCTTCAGGGCACTGGAACCGCCCCGTGTGATCAGGAGGAAGGCGAGGTAGATCGCCCCGAGGGCGAACATGATCGCGACATACCACCACGGCTTCGCGAAGGACGCATCCCGGAAGATGGCCAGTTCAAAGGCCAGCCACAGGATTGCAAGGACCAGCACCGGCATCTCCCATCGGCCAAGACTGAAGCCTTGGCGATAGCGTCCGTCAACGTGGTGGAGTTTGGGGTGTAGCCGTGGGTGGCCATGGGTCAGGCGGCGTTGGGTGTAATCAGGGGTGTGGTCTCCTCGACCGGGGGTGAGGCGAGTTCGGCCATGCCTTCGGCCTGCATGTAGCGGTGCTGGAGCTGCCACTCGTCGTTGGCCTCGAGGAGCACGGCCCCGATGAGGCGGGTGATGCTGTCCTCGTTGGGGAAGATGCCGACGACGTCGGCGCGGCGCTTCAGTTCCTTGTTCAGCCGCTCGAGCGGGTTGGTGCTGTGAAGCTTGGCGCGGTGCTGGCTGGGGAAGGCCATGTAGGCCAGCACGTCCGTCTCGGCCTCGTCCATGAGCGTGCCGAGCTTCGGCCAGCGGGCGCGGAGCTGGTCGGCCACGTGGCGCCAGGACTGGACGGCCGAGGCTTGGTCCGGCTGGAGGAAGACCTGCCGGATCGCCGCCGCTACGACGGTGGTCTGGCTCTTCGGCACGTGGGCGAGCGCGTTGCGCATGAAGTGGACGCGGCAGCGCTGCCAGGTGGCGCCCATCACGCGGGTGATTGCGGCCTTGAGGCCATCGTGAGCGTCGCTGATCACTAGCTTCACGCCGCGCAGGCCGCGCTTGACCAAGTCCCGCAGGAAGGTGGTCCAGAACGGCTCCGCCTCCGAGGGCCCGATGTGCAGGCCCACGATCTCGCGCCGGCCCTCCGTCGTCACCGCCACGGCGACTATGGCCGCCACCGAGACGATGCGCCCGCCCTCGCGGACCTTGAGGTAGGTGGCATCCAGCCACAGATAGGGCCACTCGCAGTCGAGCGGGCGCCTCAGGAAGGCGTTCACGCGCTCGTCGATCTCCTTGCAGAGCTTCGAGACCGACGACTTCGAGATGCCGCTCATGCCCATGGCCTGCACCAGCTCGTCGACGCGGCGCGTGCTCACGCCGGCGATCCAGGCCTCCTGGATCACCGAGACGAGCGCCTTCTCGACGGTCTTGCGCGGCTCCAGGAAGCCGGGGAAGTAGCTGCCCGTCCGGAGCTTGGGGATGCGCAGGTTGAGCGGCCCCAGCCGCGTCTCCAGCGTCCGCTCGCGGTAGCCGTTGCGCCACGTCTGGCGATCGGCGCTGCGCTCGAAGCGTCCAGCCCCGATCACGCCCTCCACGTCGGCCTCCATCAGCAGCTGCAACACGCTCTCCGCCACGGCGCGGAGGAAGTCCTGGTCGCCGGCCTTCGCAAGCAACTCGGCCAGCGGTAGTCTGTCGTCGGTCATAGGGGGATCCCTTCAGGCTTGGTGGACGTCGGCAAGCACCACCCTAGCCGCAGGTCCCGATGACCACCTCAGCCTACACCTGAAAGTCCACCACCTCCGAGGACACTACCGCCTTGGCTGGGGGGCAGCGCGTCGCGCTTGAGGGCGTACATCCCCACCGTGACGGCATAGATGATGGCGGGCAGAAGGGTCGCGGCCGAGAACAGGGCGAACAGCGCGTCGGTCTCTTGCGAGAAGACCGCAAGGATGAGCTGCCCGATCACGGTCACCAGGATCGTCGCGTTGACCGGGGTATGCAGGGTCGTGTTGACCTGACGCCACAGACGCCAGCCCGGGAACCGCTCGTCCCGCGACATCGCCCAAACCAGTCGGGTTCCGCTGAGCAGGATCACCAGACCACAGGAGAAGATCGAGATCACGACCAGCAGGAGAAGCGCCTTGCCCAGGAGCGAGCCCAGCACCCGGTTGATGACATCGGCGATCGGCGTGGCCGAGAGCTGGAGGTTCGTCGGATCCCCTAGCAGCGCCGTGACCGCGATGAGAAAGAGCATGCCGATGACGCCCAGGCTGAGGACCGCTTGCCACATCGCCTTGGGCACGACCCGCGCCGGCTCCCGCGTCTCCTCCGCAAGGTTGGCGGCGGCCTCGAAGCCGACGATGGTGAACGCGCCCAGAAGGGTGCCCATGACCCAAGGACCGGCCGCCGTGAGGGAGCCAAGCGAGAAGTACCCCTCCCGCGGGATCAGTCCGGTGCTGAGCAGGTTCGAGAAGTCGAGCTCGCCCTGCCAGTAGCCGACGGCGAACAGCAGCACGACGAGACTGATCATTCCGACCAACTGGATCGAAACGGCGATGGCGTTGAACTTCTGGGTCAGGCGCGTCGAGAAGGCGATCATCAGGGCCTGCAGGAGGATCACGCCCGCGGTAATGAACCAGGCGTTCTGCGCATCGCCTTCATAGCTCAGAAGCACTGGCAGAACCGTCGAAGCGATCGTGTAGTCCACCGCGACAAGAACGATCGCCAGGAAGGTGAAGCTGATCCATCCCATGATCCAGCCAAACACGGGATTGGTCAGTCGGGAAGCCCACTGGTACACATATCCAGTCACCGGAATGCGTGCGGCCAGGGAGCCGATGATGAAGGCTACCATCAGTTGACCGATGACAACGACCGGCCAGGTCCAGATTCCCATTGGGCCCGAAGTCACCAGCATCACGCCATAGGCCGTGAAGATCCCGGTGGCGATGGACACGAAGCCGAAGGCTACGGCAAAGGACTGGAACGGAGTTATGTCCCGCTTCAGACCTTCCCCGCGATCTGAAGATTGTGAATGTGCCATTGAGGCATCTCCCTGTTGCTGTTTTGGTTCTCAGGTGGCGAACTCGTGTTCAACCTCACTCCATAGTTGGACGGGTTGATTTCTTTCCCGAAAGAAGCCCATTTCACGGCTGACGCCGGCGCTTTCACGCCAGCCGGGTTCGTCAATAACGACGATTTCCGTCATGGCTTCCATGAACGCCCGATCCACCGGCGCCCAAAGCGCTCCGACCCCGGCCTTGTCCAGATCTCCAAGATGCCCGTTGATCGGGTGGGACATCGACACTTGGCTGAACACGATATGGCCCGAGCGGACGATCTGCGCCGCCACGCGGTTGCAGATCTCGAAACGGCGCTCGACCACGGCCGGGTCGGTGTGGCCATAAGGGCAGGCAAGAAAAATGCGCCGCATGGACGTCTCCATTCGTTGGGTCAGGTCAGGCTTTGTGAGGGGAGCGGTTTAGGTGTTCCACCCTCGGCTGCGCCGCACCGCCTCCGCGAAGCGCGCATGATCTTCGGTGGTGACGCTTCCGTCGGGCAGGAAGGTCATGCCATTGTCTCGCGCAGCGCCGACCTCCAGGCCGCAGAGCTCGGCAAGCCCTAGAGCGGTCAGTTCGTGCATCGGCGGCACCCTGATCGTCCTGTTGCTTGCCGAAGCGAGGAACTGCGCAAAGTAGGACGACTGCGACAGCCCACCGTCGATGGAGATGCTGTCGCCCAGTTCGATGATCTCCTCGGCCGACTTCAGCAGCCCGACGGTCAGCATCGCCACGCCTTCCAGAACGGCGCGGACGAGATCACGACGACCCGTCGCGTGATCCATGCCGATGAAGAGCGGAGAGGCACCGCGGTCCCAATAGGGAGCGGCAAGGCCAGACAGGGCCGGCACGAAGATGATGCCCCGGCTGAGGGCCGACGGCCCTTCGAAGACTCCGAGTTCTTCGAGCGCCGAGTAAAGGCCGATGTTGCGCGCCCACTCCAGGGCGGCCCCGGCATCGTACACGCCGCCTTCGATGGCGTATGTGACGGGCTCACCTTTCAGGTTCCATCCGACCGTCGGTAGCAAGTTATCGACTTCAGGGCATTCGTTCCCCGAGACGGCCAGCATGAAGGCGCCCGTGCCGAAGGTGATCTTGCAGTCGCCGGCCTTTCGGCAGTTGTGCCCATACAAGGCGCCCTGCTGATCCACGATGGACGCGCAAACCGGAACGCCGTCGATCTCGCCAAACCCCGCGTCGACTTCGACGATCTCGGGAAGACATTCCTCGGGAACGCCATGAAGCCGGCAGAGTTCGCTGCTCCATTGTCCGGTCCGCAGATCCATCAAGCCGGTACGCGACGCGGTTGCGCGGTCCGTCAGGTAACGCGCGGTCAGCCGATCGAGGAAGAAGGCGTCCGTGGTGCCCAGGCGAAGACGCCCGGCCTCCCGGGCCGCCGCTGCCGCCGGGACGTTCTGGAGGAGCCAAGCCAGCTTGCTGGCCGAGAAGTACGGATCGAGGGGCAGGCCGCACAGGCGCTTCGACAGCGCCTCCGCCTCGGGCGGCAGGCTGGCGAGCGTCTCGGTGGTGCGGGCGTCCTGCCAGACGATGACCGGCGACAGCGCCTGTCCCGTTCGCGCGTCCCAGGCGAGGCAGCTTTCACCCTGGTTGGCGATCGCGATCCGGTCCACGGGGCCGGCGGCGTCAAGCACCAGCCGGATGTTCTTGAGCAGCTCGTCGGGATCCTGCTCGACCCAGCCATGCTGCGGGTAGCTCCGCGCATGGGGGCGGCTGGCAGCCACGCGCCACTCACCCCCATCCTCGACAACGAGACATCTGGTCGACGTCGTGCCCTGATCAATCGCGGCCACCCGCATGGCTACTCCTCCCTGAACGCGAAATGAATGTGATGGCTCCCCTCCACGCCATCCGGCATCGGCACCAGCACGCGGCGTTCGGGCAGCCACGTGCCGCTCCTGTGCCACCGCGTGCGTCCATCCACCTCCAGCGAGAGACGCCCCCGACAGGGCTTCTGAAACCGGATCTGAAAGCGGTCGAAGCCCGGGGAGGGCGCCTGCCCTCGACGCAGGAGGTTCGGGACCACCAGCTTGACCACTTCGTCATGGGTGACGGTCACTGGTGACCTGTCACTTGGGGGGTTCCGCAAGTCCCGCGCGATCTCAAGACCGATCGCGCGCCCTTCTCGGAAAGCCCATCCGCCCGTCTCGATCGGACGAAGCAGGTTGCCAGCGGCAAAGAAGCGGGGGTTGGCGCATCGGCCGTTCTGATCGACCGCCGGGCCGCCGCTTCTAAGGTTCAGCTCGTGACCGGCCTGCCAGAGCAGCGCTGCCTCCGGGACGAAGTTCCCGGTCACCAGAAGCCCATCGCATTCGAACGTTTCGAGGGTGCCCTGGTGCTCGATGCGCACGGCCTCGACGCGGCTCCGGCCCAGGATGTCGATGATGCGAACGCCCGCGCGAACCGGCACTCCGACGATGTGCGGGAACCAGGTGACCGGAGCCCTCGCCAAGGGGCGGGCATGAGTGTCGATCATCGCGACCGGTCGCGCGCCGTGGCTCAGGCATGTCAGAGCCGCCGAGTAGGAGACCAGTTCGGATCCGAGGATCACGGGCCGGCGGAAGGGCATCAATCCATGGAAGGCGACATAGGACTGCAGCGCGCCAGTGGTGAGCACACCCACCGGTCGGTCCCCGGGCAGCATGCGTGCGGAGCGCGGCGTCTCGCGGGCGCCCGTGGACAGCAGCACGCGTTCGGCTGAGAGGCGGGCCAGTCCTTCGGCGTTGCTGACCTCGACCGTGCCATCCGGATCGAGGCTGGCCACTGAATGACCTGTCAGCACCTCCACACCCGCAGCCCGGGCATCGCGTTCGAGCCGACGGCCATAGGCGGCCCCGAAGTAGAGGCGGCCATATTCGAGCATCCCGAAAGGGGAATGGCTACAGTGACGCGTCGCTCCTCCCAAGGACGCCTCGCGATCAAGAAGCGTGACCCGCTGGACGCCGGCCTTGCGCAGGGACAGCGCCGCGGCCACCCCCGCCGGTCCGCCACCAACGATGAGAACATCCGAATGTGGCATGGTCACGTCCTGCCGCTTACCGCGAGAGGTTCGACGAAGTGGCCTTTCGTGAGTTCAGCAAGCCGCGCGTTGCAGTAGAAGCCTTGGCAGCGCCCCATTCCGGCACGGGTGCGGCGGCGAAGCCCGCCGAAATCGCCGGGAGGGAGCGGACTGGTCAGCGCGGCCTCGATCTCACGTCGCGTGACCATCTCGCAGTGGCAGACGATCTCCCCGTGCCCTGGCCGCTGCCAGTCCCGTTCTTCCGTTTCCGTAAGGTTCGGCACCTGAACATGGGGAACTTCGTTCGGCGCAGCGAGGGGAACGCCGAACTCGGAGTAAAGCTTGAGGGCATGTTGCCCCAAGCCGAGCGCCGCGCTGAGCCCGGTGGAGCGAACGCCGCCAAGGGTAATTGCCCGCTTCTCGGGACGTGAGACCACGCGATAGTGCTTCTTCTCGGTCGCGGGACGAAGGCCGGCGTAGATCGCCGTGACCGGAACATGCCGCAAAGCAGGGATGAGCCTGCTTCCGTGCTCCTTCAGCATCTCCAGCGTTTCGGTCTCGACCGTTGCGCGGGTCCGGTCCTCCTGCTCCTCGGCGGTCGGTCCGACGAGCACGTTGCCGAACGCCGTCGGGCAGATCACCACGCCCTTCGTGATCTCGTTCGGAACCGGCAGGATGATCTTCGGCACAAGTGATCTCGCGGCCTTGTCGAGGACCACGAACTGACCCTTGCGCGGCTTGATGCTGAATTCGGGCGTCAGCCCGAGGCGGTCATCGACGACATCGCCGAAAAGGCCTGCGGCGTTCACCACCGCCCCGGCACGAACCAGCCCCTGCGACGTCTCCAGTTCCCAGTCGCCGTCGAACCGGCCGGAGAGCAGCTCACAGGAGCGCATCACCTTCGCGCCGAGCGCCATCGCCTGTGTGATGTAGCTCAGCGGCGCCGACCACGGATCGATGACATGCTCGCCGACCACTTCGACGGCCGCGCACAGGCTCTGGGCCAGTCCGGGCACCAAGGTTCGCGCTTCAGCGCCCGTCAGCAGGTTGAGACCCGCGACCCCGTTGCTTCGCCCCTGTTGAGCGATACCGTCCAGCTTCTCCGCTTCAAGCTCCGTCCAGGCGCAGACCAGCGCGCCGGTCTGGACCAGATGGAGCCCGTGGTCCCGATGGATGGCAAGGTATTCCTCGCGTCCCGCCTTGACCAACTCGAGCTCGAGGCTGTCGGGAGGCGCGTCGAACCCGGTGTGAAGGATGGCGCTGTTCGCCTTGGAGGCGCCAGACAGGATGTCCGTGCCACGTTCCAGCAGCACGATCTTGGCTCCGGCCAAGGCGAAACGACGCGCGACGGCACAGCCAACCACGCCGCCGCCGATGATCGCTACGTCGAACCGCTCGTCGGAAAGCGTGGCCATGGCACCCTCATGAGTCCAATCTACTCCGTTCATGGACCGATTTATGCGAACACGTTGACCATATGCAAGATATCTTGACTGTTCGGTCAAAAACTTTGCGACTTCAAGGAGTAAGTACACCCCTCTGAAGCGCCGCTTGAGATCCGACCTTCATCGTGGAGGAGATGCGTCAGCCAGAACGGAACAGCCCAGGAGACAAGGCGCGGTGGGAAGTGGGTGTACTCGCAGCCGAGGGCAAACACTTGGCGACCCCTCGCCGGATCCGCATGAGGCGCGCTGTGGCGGCGGTCCGAACGTCAGGGTGGCGCACGAATTTGCCCGAGCAGCGACGTGAGTTGTCAACTCACCCTTGCTCTGTCGCCAGCCAGTAGCCCTCGGCCTGTGGTACCTCGGTGTCGTGCCACCAGTTGCGTTTCAGCTCGCGGTAGATCGTCGAACGGTGGCGGCCAAGTCGACGGGCGACCTCACTGACGGAGAGCCCGCTCTCGTACAGCCGCGCCAACTGCCGGCGCTCCTCCAGGCTCAGGTGAACGAACGGGCAGGGCATGACATCCTCGCGGTCAACCCCTTGGAACAACGCACCTGTCGCAGTTCGGAAGAGAACGTGCCCCGGCTACAGGCCGTGTTGTCACCAAGTAAAAGCGTCGCGGGCTCTGCAAAGTAGACGTGTCGCGCTGCCTCCGCCGAAGCGGGACCGGGCCGGGCGCAGAGGTCAGGGATCGGAGCCCGGCCCGGTCCCGCGGGCCGTCTCGTCCGCCTTTCGAGCCGCGCGCTTGTCCAGGATCGAGGGTGCTCCCCTCCGGCGCTTGCCGGTGGGCTGGTACTTGGTGCGTTGCTTGCCCGCGGCCGGGATCTTGGGGGGCTGGGCGTCCTGCGCCGCCTTGATGGCCTCCAGCACGGCGCTGAGCCTCTTGTTCTCGGTGATGGCGGCGTGGGTCACGCGCTGCTGGTCGGGGTCGAAGACCCGGTAGGGAAGCGGGAGGCCTTTCCAGCGCACGTCCAGCCGGCCGTCCGGGAAGGCATAGGTGTCCACGTACCGGCCCACGAGGCCCCGCGTGACCTCCGTCTCCTCCAGCAGGATCCGTTTGCGCTCGTAGGTCAGCGTGAGCTGCTGGCCCACGTAGCGCTGGTCGCGCCAGCACAGGATGTCGCGGAGCCGCTCGGGGGTCAGGTCCAGTGGCCGGTGCAGGTCGTCCGGTCGCGCCGGGACCCGGGCGAAGCGCCCGTTGTGGCGGGCCAGGAAGCCGGGCAGGAAGGCGTTGGCTGCCTCCATGTCATGGATCCCCTCGAGCCGCATCTCCTTCACGAGCCGGTCCTGGAGCGTGCGGTTGGCCCGCTCGACCCGGCCCTTGGCCTGGCTCGAGTTGGCGCACAGGATCTCGATGTTGAGCTCGGCCAAGGCTCGACCAAACTGGGTCATGCCGTGCCCGCTCTTGGCGTCCTCCCGGGCCACGCGAAAGATCGAGTGCTTGTCCGAGTAGAAGGCCACCGGACGGCCGTGCTCGCGCAGGTAGGCCTCCAGCGCCTCGAAGTAGCTGAACGTGCTCTCGGAGGGCACGAAGCGCATCTGCAGGAGCCGGCTGGTGGCGTCGTCGATGAACACGAGCAGCGTGCAGGGCGGGGCGCGGTCCTCGAACCATCGGTGCTCCGAGCCGTCGATCTGCACCAGCTCGCCCAGGCGCTCGCGCCGCAGCCGGGGCGGATGGAATCGGCGCCGCTGCCGACGCGACAGCCACAGGCCGTCCTCGATCATCCACTTGCGCAACGTCTCACGCGACACCGCGAGCCCATGCCGCTCCGCGAGCGTCTCGGCCGCGAGCGTCGGCCCGAAGTCGGCGTAGCTCTCGCGCACCAGGGCCAGCGCGAACTCCCGCACGCCGTCGCGGAGGCGGTTGTTCGACGGCCGCCCACGGGCCTTGTGGCGCAGCGCCGGCGCGCCGTCCTCGCGAAAGGTCCGCAAGAGCCGCTGCACCTGGCGCGGGCTCAGGCCCAGAACACCGGCCGCCTGCGTCACGCTCAGCCGACACTCGACGACCCGGGACAGCACCTCGATCCGCCGCAGCTCGCGCTCGCTCATCACCACCCATCCCATGTCGCACTCCCAGGCGCTCCTCAACGCGGGGAGGGTGACATTCTTACTTTGCTCAGGTGGGACAGTTCTACTTTGCGCCTACAGGCCGGATTCGCCTAATATAACTTATGTCAAAAGTGCTGACTGGCTGTACAACACAGGGCACCTTACAGGCCGCGCTTCAGGAACCTTGAAGCGCTCAGGCCGGTCCTGAGGATGTACGGAGGCAGCGACAGTGAGTAGTGCCCGCAGTTGAGCCGCAGCACCTCCAGATCCGCATCAACATCCTTCAGTTTCGCAACCAGCCGGTCCGACAACTCGGGCCGCACCACCGTGTCCCTCTCGGCCAGTACGACCTGCAGCGCGAGCCCTGGTCGGGCTAGCTTCCCAGCAGCATTCTCGAGATCGAGCGGACCCCAGGCCCGGCGGAGGTCGGTCAGGTCAATCCGCCCGTCCAGGCTGGCGCGGATGTGGCGCGTGGCGCGTCCGGTCCACACCATGTCCGCCAGGCTTCCTCCCGTCAGAAGCAGCACGGCCCGTCCGATCGCCGGGTCGTGTGCGGCCATCAGCCCAGCGACCCACGACCCCAGGCTCATGCCCAGGACGGACACCCTCTCGTAGCCGGCGTTCTTGAGGACCCTGACCAGCCGCCGTCCGTCCAGCACCGCCTGCCGCATCGACTGGATTGTGCGGCCGAGGTTCGGGCTCAACATGTCGTCGGCGTGCGAGGCGTCGGGACGGCGTCGCTCCAGGTGGTAGGGCATAGCCATCTCGACCACCGTGATCCCCTGCCAGGCGAAGACGCGGGCGAGCTGCGGGTTGCGGGAGCTCGCATTCCAGTGGTGGAGGACCACAAGGGCGTGGTCGCGCGGACGGGCGGCGGTCACCTTGCCCCAGACGGTGTTGTTCGCTTCGACGTCGGTCAAGACGCTGGACGGGAACCGGATCCACCCGTCGTCCCACTGAGCCTCGAACGCCGCCTCGCCCGGATCGAAGAACGCCGGGTCCGTCGTGGCCTGGTCGGCAAGGGCGCAGAACTCGGCGAGGCTCGTCCCGTCCCCCGCGTCCGGGAACGCCAGGTGCGCGTCGAGCGCAAACTCGGTCGGCGCCTTGGTGGCGTCACTGCGCCGGGCCCGGCGCTCGTCCCATCGGTCGAGCCACGTGTCGATCATGACATCACCCCTCCAACGTGCCGCGCGGATCCGACCCGAACCCCGGGTCGAACAGGCCATAGATCGCGACGAGGATCGCCGCGCCAAGCAGGATCGAGAAGCCCGGGAACGCATCGATCGCCAAGTAGCCGGCGACCAGCAGGGCCACGGCGGCAGCCATCCGTCCCCGCGCGGCGGTGAGGCCATGTCCCCGGCCGACCCGGAGGAAGGCGTAAAGGAACACGACGGCGGTTGCCGCCGCGGTCAGCAGGCTCGTGTAGTGCGTGGGTGTCTTGTAGACGCCCCGGCCGACCAGGTCGCCGGATCCGGGCAGGATGAACCGCGCGTCGTTCACCAGCCAGCGCCAGATGTTCTCGGCGCTCGTGGTCACGTAGGAGCTCTGCAGCTTCATGCAGACCGCGACTAGCAGGCCGCAGACGGTGCAGCGGAAGATCCCTCGCAGGACTCTCAGCCCGACCTCGCGGGCCTCGGGCCGAGACTGCGGGCCGATCCGACCGCCCGAGGCCTGGTCGAGGGTCCAGTAGTCGTGCGCCACGGTGTGGAGCAGGATGAGACCCGCGAAGAGGAGATAGAAGCAGAGCGACATGTACAGATAGGCCAAGCCGGTGAACGCGATGGCCTGCGGCACGGAGATGATGTCGGGGCGTACGGTCGCCAGGGCCCCCCAGTCGATGGCGTGGTCGCCGCCGCCTCGCAGCAACGGGATCAGGCGGACCCCGACCCACTGAACGACGCCGGCGAAGCCGAAGCAGATCAGGAAGACCGCCCAGTACGTCGTGGACGACGCCGCGACCTGACGCCTCCAGCCGGCGTCGCTGTCCGACCGGTCGCCGCCCCCAAGGAGGCTTGGGCGGCCCTCGCTTTTCCAGAAGACCAGAAGCTCCCCTGCGAAGGCAAAGAAGAGCGGCAGGACGACCATGAACAGGACGGTCCAGTTCGGCGCCCACAGGAACCCGGCCTGTTGGCTGATCCCGTCGTCCCGAGCGTAGGTGACGCTGTGAATGCCGAGAACGTAGGACAGGAACCCGAGCGCGACGGCCCCGGCGAAGACCGTGGCCGGAAGGTCCAGAGGAGAGCCATGGCTCAGGACCGCCTCGGACCTCCGAGCCAGGTCGACGCCCCGTCGGGCCGCCGCTCGGTCCTGGCCGTCCGGGGCTTGCGGCGGTGCCGGCGTCTCTCCGACGGCCGCCGGGGGGCCGTCGTCCTCTCCCGGGTGTCGGGCGTCCGGCTCGTCCGGCCTGCCTTTCCCCCGTCTCCGCGCCATGAGGCGCGCTTGCGCAGCACTCAGCGCCGCCTGCCACGCGCTCGTGGCCGCCGGGTCGTCGCATCCGAAGATCCGGGCCAGCCATCGGATGTTGTCCGCGCTGACGCCCTTGTCGTTGTCCTGAAACCAGAGCTGGACTGTCCGCAGGTCGATGCCGGCGCGGTTCGCCTCGATCCGGCTGATCGCCTCCGCCAGGAGGTGAGGCGTCCACGGGCCTTGGGGAAACCCCTCCTGGTCCACGGGCCGACCGCCGCCGGCCGCTGCCACTCGCTTGAACAGCGCCTTGAAGTCGTCGTCGCCCTCCGGGGGAACAAAATATTTGCCGTTCTTGATCAAGGCTCTGTGGCTCTCCGTTTCGTCCCGTTTCGCCTCCCTTCGTGGCATTCCGTGACCTAGCCGACGATCGCGGCGCATCCAGCGCAAGGAAGGAACCTCGGCGCAGGCGCAGGCCAAGTCCGCCATCGCCAGCCGCGGGCGTCGGGGGCCATGCGAGAGCCGGATTGCGACGCCATCGTCGTCGCCCACGAGAGATGCCATGACAAAGCAGCCGCGTAAGTACGCCACCACCGTCCAAGTCCTCGTCGACCCTGACACCGGACGGACCCAAGGATGGACCTACCTTTGGAACAATGGCGAGACATCCCGGATTTACGTCCAGGACCTGCCGCTCGGTCTCATAGGCCGTGGCGTCGAGAGGTCCCTGCCGACCCGGGGACAACGCCCCGGAAGCCAACGGAGGCGTCCGATCGGTCAAGGGACGGGGTGAGCCTGAGGTTGGCAAGAGCAGGCACTGTCCGATCTCGGCCACCATCCCGCGAAGGCGTAAGCAGCCTGGTCCCGGCAGCGGGTGAGCCGGTTCAATCGGGCGCGGCCTCCTACCCAACGTGCGGATCAAGCTCGCCCCCCTTCTGGCAGCCTTGAACCACTCACCAACCGACTTGGGGGTCCTCGATCGTAAACAAGCCCTGGCGCCAGGCAACTGATGCGCGATCCGTCGCTCTCTCCTGCAATCGAAGATGGACACCACGGTATCTATGGTTTTATAAAATCATAGAGCTGTCCCGCTTTGGAGCCATCCGTCATGGTCCTGCCGCTCAACTCAGGGCCGCCTCGCCCGCGACATTGGTCGTCGATGGCCGCCAGTCCAACCTCGAGGCCGAGCCGGCAGATCGACAGCTGTCTGTCGTTCGGGAGACGAAGGCCTATCAAGGACTGTTTGTGCCGCTCAACGGGCGCATGTAACGCTGCGCCCCGAGACCCTGACTCAGCCATGGAGGCGCCGGCAGCAGCCTAAAAAAGCAAAACCCCCGCGAGGTGGGCACCTCAACGGGGGGGATGCAAGACCAAGGGACGCCAATCCCTAAAGGCCACCAACTGTTCAGGTCCGGTTCTAGCACCTCCCTCCATCGAAGCAAGCAAAAACCGCATCCGTGCGATCGGATAGGCCTTGCCCGGTGCCGCCTCGCTCCAACCGATCTGGACCCCGAGGACCATGCTTCCCCTTGCTTGCCCCCTTGCGGGCGAGGCCTCCCGTCCCGTGCTGCCCCCGGGCACGACACGCAGCGACGTCGAGCGCCTCCTGCCCACCATCCGCCGCGCGTTCGCGCTGTCGGACGCCTGCGCCCTGACGCTCCTGCTGCTCATCCAGACCACCCGGCCGTCGGACTGGACCGACCCCAGCGTTCGCCCCGTCTGCTACGCCAGCCAGACGAGCCTGGCCGAGCGACTGGGCAAGACCCCGCGCGCGCTCCGCTACGACGAGATGCGGCTCGAGCGCGCGGGCCTCCTCGTGAAGACCACCGCCGCCAACGGCAGCCGCGGCCGCTTCGCGGGTGGCCAGGTCGTCCAGGGTCTCGACCTCACCCCCCTAGCGGACCGCGTGCCCCAGCTCCTTGCCCTCGCCGCCCAGGAGGAGGCCCGCCGCCTGCACGTTCAGGGCCTGCGCCGCCAGTGCTCGGCCGCGCGCCGGGTGTTCAAGGGCGCGCTGCAGCGCCTGCTCGAGCGGGCCCCCCAGGCGCCCGCCACGACTGAAGCCCTGGCCCTCTACGCCGAGCTGCCCCGCCGCTACGACGGGATGGACGTCGCCGCGCTCCAATCGCTCCTCGCCACGCTGGACAAGGCTGTGGAGACGTGCCTGGCGGCCTTCGAAATGCGGCTCGAGTCTTCCGGCGTGCCGGAACCGGGCTTCCGCCCATCACTACAAGCTACAAGAGAAGACAACCTTGAATCTTGTGTCGCCTCCGCCGACAGGACTCGGCCAGCCGGCACGCCGGCTGACGCTCGCTTGGTCGCGGCGCCTCGCGGCGCCGGAAGAAGCAGAGAACCGCAGGCTCGCGACTTCCAGCGCGTGCACAAGCCCCATTGGCTTGAGACCTTCACACCGCGACGGCTCTACGCCGCCTGCTCCGACGACATGCGGATGTACCTCGACGCCGCCAAGGGCAGCCGGACCTTACCCAACGAGCTCGACCTGGTGCGGGCGGCGGTGATGATCCTGCCCGACCTCGGCATCAACCCCAGCGCCTGGGACGAGGCCAGCGAGGCCATGGGCGACCTCGCCGCCGCCTTAGCGGTGATTGTCATCGACGCGCGCCGCTTCGACCCGGTGCGCCCCATCCGCAGCCCCGGGGGGGCGCTCCGGTCCTTCGCCCGCCTCGCCATGGCCGGGAAGCTCAACCTCGCGGGCAGCCTGATCGGGCTCGTGGAGCGCGAGCGGGCGGAGTCGGCATGATCTGGACCCCCTGCCCCGCCCCTGGCTCAAGCCGGCCAACCGTGGGGTCCTTTCGATCCTGTCCGCGCGACTGTCCTGGACCTCCGGGCCGGGCCGATAGGTCCCTCCCCTTGGCGTCGGCGCGTATGTCCAGGACGGGGAGGAGCCATGCTGCAGACCGCGTCCGGCCAGGCCTGTCACGGAACGCCGGGTCGGGATGCGCCACCTTCGGGATGCATAGGCCAGAGCTCCCTCCGCGCAGGCGGAGGCACAGGACCCCTCCGTCACTCCGGTGGAACCGTCAGGTCCTCCACCGTCAGCCCGGCCGCCAGGGCGTCCTTGAACCATTGCGGCGCGCGGCCGCGACCCGACCAGACCCGCGTCCCATCCCGGGGGTCGCGGAACTTCGGGGGGAGCTTCGTTCCGAAGGTCCGGCGCCGTTCGGGGAGGGCCAGCTCCTCGGGCGTGAAATCCCACCGCTTCACCGCCATCTCGATGGTGGCCCGGAGGTCGAGCAAGGCCTTGTGGCGCGCCTCGCGCTCCCGGATCTCGCGCGCGACGGCGCTTTGCATGGCGTGCAGCTTTTGCGGAGACAGACGGGTGGACACGGGTTCGTCGCTCATGAGCCTGGGCCTTCGGCGGGGCGCCGTTCCCAACCTAGACAAGGCCAAGCGGTTTCAAAGGGCAAGGGGCTCCGTCCCGGGGGCGACTGGCGAGCGGGGCGTCAGGAGGATCGGCAGGGCGTCGCCCCCTGCGGGGGCCGGGCTCTAGCCCCGTCCAGCCGGCCGGGACCGGAGCCGGGCCGGGCGGCCCGTCTCCGCCCATGCGGGTGACGAACCCTGACGCGGGCTCGGCCGGATAGGCCGCGTTCGCCCGGCTGAGGGCCGCTTGCTATCGACCGGCCGTACAGGCCGAAGACAGAAAGGCCCCAAACAGGAAGAAAGAACCGGGACCGCCGGTCCCCCCGTCAACAGGAAAATGCGGCGCGGCCGGCGCCACCTCCATCTTCCGCGCCGCCCGGAGAGGCGGCTTGTGCAGACGGAGCCTCCGGCTGGTCCGCTGGATTTTCCTGTTGCCGGGTCCCCCCCCTGCCCTCGCCGGGAGGCAGCCTCCGAAGCAGCGACGCCCAGAGCGCCGCCCCTTCGGACGCCGCCCCCATTCTGGAAGAGGGGCCAAGCCGAAGGGTTTATCCCACCACAGGAGGCCACCATGGCTCAGATGTCCGACTCCCCCGCCACCGGCCCGTTCCACGGCGGTCGCGTGGCCGAGCAGAACAACCGCTTCCGCCGGAGCTTCGGCGCGGACCCCACCTTGCCAGGCCGGATCGTCCTCACCCAGGGCGTCGCGGCCTTGGGCGCGGCGGCGCTGGTCCCGCTCATGACCGCGCTCATCCGGTTCGACGACTTCACCGAGGACAACGATCCCTTCGGGCTCCGCGACTTCGGTGCCTTCGAGATCGAGGCCGAGGGCCGCGCCGTCCAGCTCTATTGGAAGATCGACCTCTTCGATGCGGACGAGCGGTTCGGATCCGAGGCCCCCGACGATCCCGACCGGACCCGCCGCGTCCTGACCCTCCTCCTTCCCGAGGAGTGGTGAGCGCCGGAGGGGGTGCCCGAGCCGCGCCCCCTCCCCCTCGCCCCGGAGCGCCTCACGCCGCTCCCGAGGGCCCTGTCCCCTTCCATCATCCCACGAGGACCAACTCCATGAATGCCCAGACCTTCATCGCCGAGGCTCCCGAGCTTGTCGCCTTCGCCGACCTTTACCTGTCCCCCCTCAACCCGCGCCGCCTCGTTCCCGAGGCCAGCGTCACCGCCCTGGCGCAGAACATCCGCGACCTGGGGCTCATTCAGAACCTTGCGGGCCTCCGGGACGCGACGGGTCGCGTGGGCATCGTCGCCGGGGGCCGCCGCCTGCGCGCCCTGGCCCTCCTGCAGGACGACCCGCGCTTCCACGTCCTCCCGGTGCGCCTCGCGCCCGACGAGGCCACTGCCGCCGTGTGGGCGTCCTCGGAGAACCACCAGCGCGAGCAGCCCCATCCCGCCGACGAGGTGCGCGAGTACGGGGCGCTGGCGGCCCGGGGGGTCGACCTTCCCGCCATCGCCATCGCCTTCGGGGTGACCGAGCGCCACGTCCAGCGCCGCCTCGCTCTCGCGGGCCTGCCCGAGCCCGTCCTCCAGGCGCTGCGCGAGGACGTCCTCAGCCTGGGTCAGGCTGCCGCCTTCACCATCAGCGACGACGAGGCGGTGACGCTCGACGTGCTGGCCCGGGTGCGCGGCCACGCCTACGGCGAGGCCCAGATCAAGCGGATGCTCAAGCCGGACAGCGTCCGTGGCAGCGACCGGCGCGCCGTCTTCGTGGGCCGGGACGCCTACCTCGCCGCCGGGGGCCGCATCGGGGGCGACCTGTTTGCCGACGAGGACCTATTCGACAGCCCGGACGTGCTCGACCGCGTCTTCGAGGCGAAGCTCCGGGCCGAGGCCGAGGCCCTGCGGGTGGCCCAAGGGTGGAGATGGGCCGCGATCAGCTTGGAGGACTACGTCCCTTACGCGGAGATCGAGCGGCTGGCCGCCGGGCGCGTCTACCCCGTGCCGGGCGAGCTCACCGAGGAGGAGCAGGAGCGCCATGACGAGCTGGCCGAGCTCGCCAACGCCGACATGCTGGACGAGGACGGCTTGGCCGTGCTGGACGCCTTGAGCGCCCTCGCCGAAGGGGACTACACCCCCGAGCAGAAGGCCCACGCGGGCGTCCTCGTCCATGTGGACCGCACGGGCGAACGCCGGGCCACCCCCGGCCTCGTCCGACCCGAGGACCGCGTCGGGGCCGAGGAGGCGGGCGTCCTGGCTCCTTCCAGCCATCGCCCCTCCCCTGGGGCGACCGCGCCCGCAGCCAAGCCGTCCCTGTCCGCGACCCTGAGGGAGGACCTGCGCCGCATCGCGCGGGGTGCGCGGCAGAACGCCCTTCTGGAAACGCCCGACCTCCTCCTCGACCTCCTGGCCTTCCAGATCGGGGGCCGCATGGGGTTCCATCGCGCCCTGGGCGTGAAGGCCGACACGGTCGAGACCCAGCCCAGCACCGGGACCGGCTACGTCCTGGACGCGCGCCTGACCACGCCGCCGGACGGCCCGAAGGACCCCTTCCGCCTCGACCTCGCCAAAGCGTTCCGGGCCTACCGCAAGCAGGGTCCCGAGGCCGTGCGCGCGGACCTCACGCGGGCGCTGGCGTCGCTCGTCGACGTGGAGGACGAGGCGCTGGGGCAGCTTCTCGACAAGGAGGCCAGGACCGCGATCCGCGCGGTCTGGACGCCCACGGCGGAGAACTTCTTCGGACGCGTGAGCGGGGCCACCCTGGACGAGTTGTGGCGGCACCTCCTGGACCTCGCCCCCGAGCATCCCACCGCCACCACCTTCGCCCGGCTCAAGAAGCGCGAGAAGGCCGAGCGGCTGGAACACCTCTTCGCCGACCCGCGCGCGGTGCGGGGCGTCACCGAGGCGCAGGCCACGCGCATCGCCAAGTGGCTGCCCGAGGGCCTGGCCTGACCTCGACAAGCAGGGCGCGCGAGCGCCCTGCCCCACCCCCGCACTTCCGTCCTCAACCTCGCCCCCGCGACGACGGGCTCAGGGGCCTCCTGCCCTTCCCGGTGCATCTCACAGCCGCGCCTGGACCTCGACCCGGCTCCCGCGCCTTGGATCGCGACCGCCTCGATCGTCGAAGGCGCCTCCTCCCGCCTGCCTTGGTAGGACGGTCCTGGCCTGTGCTCGCAGGGTCTTCGTCGGCCATGGCTGCGTGGCGCGGCGGGACGCCGAGGGCACAAGGCCTCTCGAGCGGCGAGCCAACGCCCAGGTCGCGTCTTGCCCAGGGCGGGGCGTGACTGCATATTGCAGTCGATATGACGGCATAAGGTGGCATCATGGCCCAACTCACCGTTCGTGGCGTCCCCGACGACCTCGCGGCCGCCCTCAAGACTCGCGCCGCCCAGGCCGGCCGCTCCGCCGAGGCCGAGCACCGCCGCATTCTCGAGGAGGCGCTCCGTCCCGCCCGGGCGACGGAGTTCTTCGAGGCCGTGCGGTCACGTCGCATCAAGCTCGGGTCCGGGGACGCCGACACGGCAGACCTCCTGCGCGCCGACCGCGACCGGAACGGGGCGTGAGGGCGCCTCGACGGCCGGACGCAGCCCTGGTCGTGGACGCGTCCGTGGCGCTCAAATGGCTCGTCGAGGAGCCCGGGAGCGAGGCCGCGCTGGCCCTCCAGCACCAGGACCTTGCCGCGCCGGCGCTCCTGCGCATCGAGACGGCCAACGTGCTGCGCACATTGGTGGCGCGCGGTGCCGCCGAAGCGGCCCAGGCCCGCGACCTCCTGGGCCTTCTCCAGATCGCGCCCGTCACCATCATCGACCCCGACGACGCGCTTGAGACCCGCGCCTTGGCACTGGCGCTCGACCTCAACCACCCGGTCTACGACTGCGTGTACCTAGCCCTGGCGGAGCGCCTGAACCGGAGCCTGATCACGGCCGACGGCCGCCTCCTCCGGGCGCTGCGCGGCACGCCTCACGCGGCCCGGGCCGAAGCGTTGGAGACGGTCGCGCTCTAGGCCGCGGACGCCCCGACCGACCCAAGCCGGATCGATCCTCGCGACGGCGCCTCCCGACGACCGGGCGCGCAATATCGGCACTGGGATGAGACCACTCGGAGCCGGGTCGACGACGCTGACCTTATCGACGGCCATGAGGGCATGTAAGCATGGGGCTACACGGGAATCGGGACGGACGGCATGACACGAGCAGACGCGAGGACCGAGGTCCTGCCAGTGATCGCCGGTCGGCTGCACCCTCCGGCGGCCCCGCCGCCGACGCGGATCTCCATGGCGGCGGACTTCCTTGCCATAGGCTGCAGGCGTTCCCGGATCACCGAGCAGGAGCGGTCCCATGTCGAGTAACAATCCCGATCGCCAGCTCAACCTGTTCGTCCCCCTGGTCTCGGACGGCAGCCTCCGGGATCAGCGGGACACGATGGAGCGCCCGTTCTTCAGCCTTTCGAAGAACAAGCGCCTCAAGCCCATCGAGTACCAGAACCCGCGCGACGGCGTGTTCGTGACCGTCCGGCCTCACCCCGACTACGGCATGGCCACCATCTGGGACGCCGACATCCTCATTTGGGCGGCCAGCGTCATCTGCGAGATGCAGAAGCGGAAGATCAACGATCTGCCGCGCACGCTGCACTTCCAGCCCTACGACCTGCTCCGGTCCATCCGCCGCGGCACCTCCGGCGCCCAGTACCAGCGACTCCGCGAGGCGCTGTGGCGGCTGCGGTCCACCGACATCCGCACCAACATCCGCGCGCCCCGGGGCAAGAAGGAGGCCAACTTCGGCTGGATCTCCGAGTGGACGGACTTGGTGGATGACCAAGGCAACAGCAAGGGCATGTCGCTTACATTATCCGAATGGTTCTTCGAGGGCATCGTTCGCGAGGGCGGCATCCTGTCCATCGATCCCCGCTACTTCGACATCACCGGCGGACGGGAACGCTGGCTCTACCGGGTGGCGCGCAAGCACGCCGGTGGCAACGGTGCCGAGGGCTTTGCAATCTCCCTGCCGGTCCTATTCGAGAAGTCGGGCGCGGAGGGCACCTATCGGCGCTTCAAGTTCGAGATCCTCAAGGTGGCCAAGGCGAACGCCCTGCCTGGCTATCACCTGGCGATCGAGGCGGCGGCGTCCGGGGAGGAGCCGCTGCTGCGGATGACCCGGCGCGAGATGCTCGGCGACGACGCCCCCCCTGCCCCGCCCAGGACGCCGAGGGCCAGCAGGGCCAAGCCCGCGCCGATGGGTCAAGCCGCCCTGCCCCTCCGGTCGGCCATCCTGCCCGAGGCGATGATCCAGAAGATCCGGCAGGATTTCCCGGGTTGGGACGTGTACGCGCTCCAGGCGCAGTTCGATGCCTGGATCGAGGACCGCGACGAGCGGCAGCCCGACAACTACCCCTCGGCCTTCTACGGCTTCGTCAAGCAGTACCACGCCCGCCACCGTCACCAGTTGCGGTGACGCCCGTTCCCGTTCGGACGACCGCTAGCGCTGAAAACGGAACCGTTCCTTCAGTTTCATGGGCTCGAACTCGAAATTCGGGCGCCTTGCGGCCGCTTCTCGTCCGATCGGGAACGCCCGATTCGAGCAATCGTCCCATCAGGAACGCAGCGCTCGTCCGAACGGGAACGTTCCATCGTGCGAACAGGAACGCCCCTTGCGTCCGATCAGGAACGGAGTCGCGTCCGTTCAGGAACAAGGCCGGCGGCTAAGTCCAAGACCCGGAAGACGGAGTCCGTGTTATCCACAGACGTAACCTCTATAACAATAGAGTCCTTATAACTCTCTTAGCGTGCGTTGTTCCCGATCGGACGAGCGCGGGGACGCATGACGTCCGCTGGTGAAACGGACCGGTCGAGCCAGACCGATGGCTTAGAAGATCGTCAGGCCCAAATCCCAGAGACTGGCGGGGCTCGGAGGCTCACGTCCCCGTCCAAGGTCCAGCTGGTCGCCGAGCTCCCGCCCCCCCTTCCGAGAACCAAGTTCAGATCGATAGAGCGAAAGACCACAACGCCAGCCCGTCTCGGCCTGTGGACCCGTCGACGTCCAGAGCCGATCTTCGGCACATCGATCCCCGGATCCGCGGACCGTGCTGTTCCCGATCGAACGACGGATTCATGTGGGCCGGGGTTCGGCTCCGCTATCGGAGAACGTCCTGACCCCCCGATCTTGGTCACGAGGCTGGCAAAGCGGACTGAGGCCGCCACTGGGTCCACATCCCCGTCGAACATTAGGCAAAGTCGTGATGCGAACCCGCAGCGCCCTGGACACGCGAAGCCCCTGCCCCGCTGAGCCGGCCGCGGCCTCGGACCACGCTTGGGACGTCGTCGCCCCAGGCCTTGCGCCCCTCGTCCGTCCGGTCCGGCCACGGGCAAGGACGCGCTTCGATCCCTGCTGCTATCGGACGGCTATCCGGTCGCATCCCGGAGGCTATCAGTTGGCCATCTGAAAGTCCGCCGATCGCGCACTTGGGCAACAGGCCCCGGTCGTCGACCACAATCCGTGACGAACGCGATCCAACAGGCAACGGATAGCTACCGGCTACGAACCGACAGTGATCGCGCAACTCGGGGCCGTTTGGACTCCGAACGCCAAGATCGCAGACCAATGAACCCAGCCAGATCGCGACCGGACAGCCTTCAGCACGCGATCGGCATGCTATGACTGCCTCAAGGGAGGTCTGCTCGCGACCAGGTGACGAGCGGAGCGCAGGCCGCTAGCTACCGAAGGGCTATCCGATGGCTGTCCGAGACCAACTAGCTACTGGCTCGCGACCCTCCTGCCGTCGGGACGCAGGGCTGTCCCGACTGATTCCCTGATGCGCCCTGCTCGGTGCGTGCAGCTCCTGGCTATCGGGGGGCTATCCGCTGGCGGCCCGGGGCCTGCCTGGTTCCGGGCCGCCAACGGCCGGCGTTCCTCATGTTTTCGGGCAAGCTAGGCCGTTTCAGGCAATGCCCTGGCGCCACCTGTTCGTTAGCTACTAGCTACCAGGGTGCTATCCTGTTGCTTCTTGGCAGCCGTCCGCCAGCGGACCGCTATCGGTCGGCATTCCGAAATTGCGCGACTTGGGGCAGGGGGGTTACCCCTGAATCCAGCCCCGCACGGCACGACGGGGCGATGAGGCGCATCCAGGAGGCGAGCATGCCCACCATCCTATTCGCATCGAGCAAGGGCGGCGTGTCCAAGTCGACCTCGGCCGTGGTCCTTGGCACACAACTGGCCACCCAAGGGGCGACGGTCACCATGATCGACGCCGATCCCAACCATCCCGTCGCCACCTGGGCCAAGCGACCGGGCCGCCCCGAGACCCTGACCGTCGTCTCGGACGTGAACGAACGATCGATCATCGACGAGATCGAGGCCGCGGCGGAACAAACGGCCTTCGTCATCGTCGACGTCGAGGGCACCGCCAGCATGACGGTGGCGTACGCGATCAGCCGGGCGGACCTGGTGATCATCCCCGTACAGGGCAGCCAGCTCGACGCCGCAGAGGCCGCCAAGGCCATCAAGCTCATCCATCAGCAGGAGAAGGCCTTCGGGCGGCGCATCCCGTATGCCGTCCTGTTCACCCGGACCTCGGCCGCGATCCAGCCGCGGACCCTGAAGCACATCCGCGCCGAACTCGAAGGGGCAGGGGTCCCGATCCTGCGCACCCAGATGCACGAGCGCGAGGCCTTTCGGGCGATCTTCAGCTTCGGCGGCACCGTCGAGTCCTTGCGACCCGACCAGGTCGGCGGTCTCGAGAGCGCTGTTGCGAATGCCCGCGCTTTCACCGCCGAGGTGGTTTCGCTGTTGAAGACGCGCAAGGTCCAGGCTGAGGTGGTGGCATGAGCAACGAACGCGCATCGATCTTCGACGACGACCTGGACCTGTCCGAGTTCAAGCCAAAGCCGCCGGCGCGGGCCGAGGAGGTGCGCGAGGTGGCCCGGAAGGCCGGCTTCAGTAGCCGCGAACCCAGCCCGCCCGATCCGATGCCGGAGCCGGAGCCGGAGCCGGAGCCGGTCCGGCGGGAGCAGCGCCGTTATCGCACCGGGCGCAACGTGCAGCTCAACCTCAAGGTCCGCCAGGAGGACATGGACGCCTTTTACCAGCTCGCGGATCAGGAGGGGATCGTGCTCGGAGAGGCTTTCGCCCGTGCCGTGGCCGTCTGGAAGCGCTCGCTTTCGGAAAGCTAGCTGGTGGCTAGCCGGCCTCAACCAAGTGGTGGAGGATGCTCCGGCGGTTCGCAAGCGCTCGGCCGAGGGCGGATCCCACCTGTGTCGGGGGCCGAGCCCAGGCGCGCCCGACCGCTGTCCGGCCTGGCCGGGACCTGCGGGACGGCGTCGCCGCGGTTCAGGCCAAAGGCATCCTGGCCCCGAGTTAAGACCCGAAGGTCGGGTCCTGCGACGTGACACCCAAGCTGGTCGCCACAATCATGGTATTGCAAACATTGACGAAAACCGTTGTCACGCTAGATCATAACTAGCCGTCCCGACGGGCGGCGATCTCCACCGGATGGAGGAGGATCAGCATGAAGCGGGCCGCCCTCGACTACATCGCCACCCGGGGTTGGGTCGTGTTTCCCTGCTTTCCGTGCAGCAAGGTTCCGGCCTCACCCCATGGTCTGAAGGATGCGACGGCCTGTGCGGAGAAGGCGCTCGATCTGTGGGAGGGCGTCTGGCGGAAATGGCGCATTCCCTCGGCGCGGCTCAACCTGGCCGTCGCCACCGGACAACGGTCCGGGGTCTTCGTTCTCGATGTCGACGGCGAGAAGGGCAGGGGAGCCCTGGCCGACCTGGAGGCCGCGCACGGGCCTCTTCCGGCCACCTTGACCACCCTCACCCGCAATGGTCGGCATCTCTACTTCCAGCATCCGGGACGTCCGGTCCGGAACAGTCAGGCGAAGCTGGGGTCTGGTCTGGACATCAAGGGCGATGGAGGAGCAGCCATGCTGCCCCCTTCGGTGCATCCGTCCGATCGGATCACGCGCTACGCGTGGAGCGATGCGGCCGTCCCGATCGCACCGGCGCCCGAGTGGCTCGTGGATCTGATCACCCGGGAGCCAGACCGCGTGCGCCCGGCGCCGTCTCGGGCCTTCTCGTCCGATCAGGAACGGTGGTCCGAGGTCGAGGTCCGGCGCATGCTCGACGTGCTCGACCCGAGCCTGCCGCGCGAGGACTGGATCCGGGTCGGCATGGCTCTCCATGCGGGCGACTACCCGTTCGATCTGTTCGACGAGTGGAGCGCCGGGTGTCCCGAGAAGTACGACGCCCGTGACTGCGCGGCGCAGTGGCGAAGCTTCAAGGCCGGTCCGGTGACCATGGGAACGCTCTGCGCCTTGGCGAAGCAGGGTGGATGGTCGCCAGAGCGATGATGGCCGATCCGTCCTCTTTCGAGTGGCCTGATGGTCCCGATGGCCGTGCCGTACCTGCGGCTCGCTTTGTCATGATCCACCTGTCGCTGCCTCCTGCGACGGCCGGACCCTGCTTGGTTCACACTGGAGGGCGAGGGTCAGGCGCGCCTGACCCTCTGCCCAAGCGGCGAGCGACGAGAGGTGGGGGGAAAGCGAAATCGACGGGGGTGGTGCGGCCCGCAGGGCGCGAGCCCGAGGACCCGGCCCCGTCTATTTCGCTTAGGGGGGAGGAAGTCGAAACTCCTCCCCCCTGCCGGTCCGGCTCGGTTGTTCGTGTCTTGGCCCGGACCTTAGCTGCTTACTGCCCCGGAGTTGCGGGACAGGGTGGCGCTGGTCAGGGCGTCCGGCCAGCCGGACCGTCCGTTCCCGCGCGGCTGTGGCCGGACTGCCATCTTCAGCTTCACGACAGACAAACGGTCGGACCTCGCCCCATCGTCCGACCTTCGGTCGCTGCAACCCGGCGTAGGCTTCCTTGAGCCCGTCATTGGCTTTCCGCCACCAGGCGACGCGAACCTTTTCGACCTGCCGATCCTGAGAGGCTCGACCTGACAGCCGAACTTGGCAAGCTGCGGAACTATAAGGGTCAGAGAAAGAGCAACTCAGGTCCGCAATGCCGAGGCGGAACGCCCCCCAAACGTAAGCTTTCGCGGAGCCGAGCCGTGAGAAGCGAGGTCCGACCGACCTCACCCCGAGACAAGGCTTACATATGGGGGGACATCCTGCTGCCCCCCATCACCAGTCGGCCAACCGGGTCGGCCGATGAGAACGGATCAGGACCACCGTGGTCCCGACAGGGACGGAGCGGGCCGAGAGCAGGCTCTTCGACCGCATGCGCCCATATGGCCGCCTTCCACGGCCTCGGTCTCACGGGGTCGTCGGCTCCGGGTGAGGTGGACGCGACTGGAAGCGGGAGGGGGCGACGGCGTGCACCATGTCAGGGCGGCGGAAGTAGATGGCGCGGCCGCAGCGGAGCGGCCGGGCACCACGGACGAGGACGAAGGCCTCGTCGGCGCGGGTGTCCTGGAGGAGCTCGTCGGGGGTGATGAGGCGGCGGCGCATCTCCGAGCGGGTGGCGCTGGTCCCGGAGCTCGCGGAGGGAGCCCGGCCCCAGCGCCCGGACCGGCCGCGGCTGTCGCCCTCGCTGGTGGCCAGGACGCCGTGCTCGCCGCAGGCCTCGGACAGCTCGCGGGCGGTCTCGGGATCCTGGAGCGCGGCGTACAGGCGCCAGGAGGTGCCGTCGTACCAGGCCCGCGCGCCCTCGCGGCCCCATTGCTCCACGAGCTGGCCCACCGACTGGTAGAGCAGCAGGAGCGTCAGGCCGTACTTGCGCCCGGCGTCGCGGGCCATCTCCAGAACGGCCATGGGCCCGAGGCGGGCCACCTCGTCGAGGAGGAAGAGGATGCGGCCCTCCACGGCGCCGTCGGCCTCATAGGCGGCGTTGAGGAGGGCGCCGATGACCACGCGGCCCAGGCCGGGGGTGGCCTGGAGCACCTTGAGCGGGATCTGCACGAAGACCGTGAGCCGGCCGTCGGCCAGCTCCCGGGTCTGGAAGCTGTGGCCCGAGACCAGGTCGGCGTAGGCGGCGGTGGAGAGCCAGCGGGTGGCCACGTTGGCGTTGGCGTAAACGCCCGAGAAGGTCTCATCGACGAGCCCCATGAGCGTTCCGGCGAGGTCGCGGGCGAGGGGGGAGGCGGAGCCGGTGTGAACCTGGGCCAGCAGACGGCGCATCTCGGCCTCCGGCGTGACCAAAGCCCGACGCAGCTGCCGGAGCATGCGTTCGCTGGGTGCCAGGCTCTCGTCCCAGAGGAGGTCGGCGAGGAGGCAGGCGATGAGGCTCCGGCCCATGTCACGGAAGAACTCGCCGCCTCCGCCCGCGCGGGCACCGCGGGCAGGTTCGCCCACGAGCCAGGTGGCGATGGCCTCGACATTGGCTTCGGCCAGGGGCGAGGCGATGTCGATCCAGTCCAGGACGTTGAACCCGGCCGTGCCGGCGGCCGAGGGGTCGAGCGTGACCACGCGCTGGCCCATGCGGGCCTGGCGGGTGGGGGCCACCATGGGGCCGAGCTCGCGGGAAGGGTCGAGGACTACCGCCGCGCCGGTCCAGGTCAGGAGCGTGGGCACGCCCACGGCGGTGGTCTTGAAGCCGCCGGAGCCGGCGAGGACCAGAGCATGCGTGGGCCCAAGGCGGCAGGGGTCGACGAGCAGCGGCGCGGTGCCACCCTGGCCCCAGCTCGAGGGGTCGTCGGGGTCGAAGGGGCGCAGCCCGCCGCCCGCGCCGCGCCGGCGCAGGCCGCGGTCCTGGTCGACGCGGTACACCTCGCCGACGACGAGGCCACCATGGACGGGGTCGGGGCCGGGAAAGAGGCGCCGGGCCTCGGCGAGGCTCAACCAGTCGGCATGGCCGTGGTTGTCGGACCAGGCGCGGGTGCGGGCGGCGGCGGGAGCCCGGCCGCCGCTGCCTTTGGGCGGCGCCACGAGAAGGCGGAGGCCTCCGAGGATGGCGGCAAGCCCCAGGGCGGCGGCAAGGAGATAAGCGGCGGGGATGCGGCGTGCGAGCTCGGGCAGGGGGACGTGGCCCATCAGGGGGGCCAAGGCCTGTCCCAAGGGCCAGAGCGTCAGGAGCAGGGCTCCCCCGAGGCCCAGGAGCCCGGCCAGGGCCGTCGCGAGGGGAACGAGACGGCGGGCGTGCAGGCCCAAGGCCAGCGCCGCCAGCAGAAGGGGCCCCAAGAGCCCGGCCGCCGGCCACAGGGTGATGGCCAGGCGCGCCTCAAGGCCGCCCGGGTCCAGACCGGGCGCACGCAGAACCACCTCGCGCCACAGCACGAGGGAGGCCTCCCGAGCTGGCCAGGCCAAGGCGAGCGGGGCCAGCGGGAGGACCAGGCGGAGCCCGCCTTGAACCCGATCGAGCTCACGACGCCGAGACCCCGGCATCCTACTCGGCCGCATCCCGGGCGGTGCCCGGCGCGGTCGGCTCGTCCGAGGGGGCCGCGGGCGGCGCCAGACGTCGCAGGGTGCCGCCGAGCTCGGCGGCGGCGGCTTGAGCGTCCCGGAAGGTCGCGAGCCCTTCCCAGTGCTGGAGCACCTTGGACCAGCGGAAGCCCAGGCTTCGGAGCCGCGCGGTCACCAGCGCCGGCTGCGCGCCCGCGAGGGTGAGGATCAGCGGCTCCTTCTCCGCCGCCCGGGCCTTGGCCTCGCGGTCGAAGGCGCGGCCGCCCTCGGCCCGCCAGCGGGCCAGCGCGTCGGGGTCGCCCACCCGGGCAGCGAGCTCCCGGAGGGCGCCGTAAAGGGCGTTGGCGTCGAGCTCGGCAAGGCCGGCCTTCTCGACAAGGGCGCCGGCCTCGATGAGGGCGCGGGTGCGGGCCTTGCGCGCGTCCTCGCGGATCTTGGCCTCCTCGCGCTGCAGGCGGGCGCGCTGCTGATCGAGGCGGGCCTGACGCTCGGCCAGGCTGGTCAGGGCCATGGGACCGTCTCCTGTGTCGAACCGCTTCCTCGCACGGCCGCCGCGTGATCCGGGGGAGGCCGCGGGTGGCCTCACTCCAGGATGGCAGAGTCCCTCAGTCGGCTCAATCGGAGCGCGAAGCCGTCCCGCCCTTCGGCGGGGATCTGCCCGGAGCGCGCACCTGTCGGAAGGGGCCATGGCCGCGCCCCACACTCTTGGGCCGTGATCTCGTCCGACGCCTTGGCCCGGAGCGGCTGGGGACAAGCGAGGGCGCCGTGTCGTGGAGGGCTCACCGGCGGTGCCGGGTTCGGCGAGCGCGTCGAGCAGACGCAATATGCATTCTCCCGAATGCGGCTTGCGCCGGGCCGACCCGACCCGTCAAGATGCGGGCATGGCCATCGCGTTCGCCCGCGCGCGCTACCTGTCCCGCTCGACCGGGGGGTGCGCCGTGCGGTCCGCCTGCTACAACGCGCGCGAAGCCCTCACCGACGAACGCACGGGCGAGCGTTACTCGTTCGCGCATCGTGTCGCCCCCGAGCATCACGCGGTGCTGCTGCCCGAGGGCGCGGACGCGCGCCTGGGCGCGAGCGCGGTGCTGTGGAACCTGGCCGAGGCCGCGGAGCGGCGCGGCGACGCCCAGGTGGCCCGCGAGATCGTGCTGGCGCTGCCGGCGGACCGGGAGCTCACGCCCGACGACCGCGTGGCGCTGGCGGAGAGCTTCGCACGGACGCACTTCGTGGCCCGGGGCCTGGCGGTGCAGCTCGACGTGCACGCCCCGCATGGCGGCGACGGCCCGGGCGAGGGGGGCGAGGCCGAAGGGGAGCGGGCCAACCACCACGCGCATCTCCTGATCACCACGCGGCGGGTGGAGGGGGACCGCCTCGCGGCACGCAAGGCGCGCGACCTCGACCCGGTGGTGCGGAGTCTGGGGGGCCGCGCGGCGGTGACCGACGGCGCGCGCTGGGGGGAGCTCTGGCGGGCCCATCAGGACGCCTACTTCGCCCGGCACGGGCTCGAGCTCCGGGTCGACGCAACGGCCCCAGTGCCGGGCCGGCATGTGGGGCCGGTGCGGATGCGGGTGCCGGACTCGGCGGCGGTGGCGCGGGCCGAAGAGGTGGCGCGGGCGAATGCGGTGCTGGCGCGGAGCCCTGAGACGGTGCTGCAGGCGCTGACGCGAGGCCACGCGAGCTTCACCGAGAGGGAGCTCGACCGCTTCCTCGCCAAGCACATTCCTGATGGGGCTGAGCACCTCGCCGTGAAGGCGCAGGTGCTGGGGCACGGTGACGTGCTGGCGCTCCACGATCCGGCGACGGGGGCACCGGTCGGGCGCTACACGACGCGCGAGGTCCGCGCGCAGGAGCGGGCGGCGCTGGCGGACGGGGCTGCAGTGGCCGCGAGCCGGCACGGAGGCTTGAGCGCCACGGCTCGAGACACCGGGCTTGAGGGCCGGACGCTGCGGGCGGACCAACGGGCGGCGTTCGACCGCGCTGTGGGGCCGGGGGGTCTCGTCCTCCTTGAGGGCCGGGCCGGGACCGGCAAGAGCCACATGCTGGGGGCCGTGCGCGCCGCGCACGAGGCCGCGGGCTACGAGGTCATCGGGCTCGCGCCCACGAACGCCGTGGCGCAGGACCTCGCGGCGGACGGGTTCGGGGCGGGGGCGGGCTCCGGGGTGGGGCCGGTGGCTGTGGCCCGGCCGGGCCGGGCTGCGACGGTGCATTCCGAGCTGTTCCGGCTCAAGAACGGGCGGGTCACCTGGGGCGCGCGGACGCTGGTCGTGGTCGACGAGGCGGCGATGTGCGACGCCCGCGTCACCGGCGAGCTCCTGGCGGAGGCGCGGCGCAGCGGGGCCAAGGTGCTGCTCGCCGGCGACGACCGGCAGCTCGCCTCCATCGAGCGGGGCGGGCTCTTCACGGAGCTCAAGGCCCAGCACGGCTCGGCTGAGATCATCCAGGTGACGCGCCAAAAGGTCGACTGGCAGCGGCAGGCGGCGCAGGATCTGGCGGAGAGTCGCACCGAGGCGGCAGTGGCGGCCTTCGCGCGCGAGGGCGCGCTGCACTGGGCGGGAACCCAGGAGGCGGCGCGGGCGGCGCTGGTGGCGCGCTGGTCGGCGGACACGGCGGCCGATCCGCACGCCACGCGGTTCGTGTTCGCTTACACCAACAGGGAGGTCGACGCGCTGAACGCCGAGCTCCGGGCCGTCCGCAAGGCCCGGGGCGAACTCGGCGAGGACATGCGGCTCGAGACCAAGCACGGGGCGGCCCTCTTCGCCGTGGGCGACCGCGTGCAGGTGACCGAGACGCTGCGGAGCGCGCGGCTCTGGAACGGCAACGCCGGGGTGATCACCGGCCTCGACGCACGCACGGGGCGGATCACGGCGCGGCTCGATGGGCAGGCTGGGCGCGAGGTGAGCTGGCGGGCGGGGGAGTTCACCGGCTTCCGGCATGGCTACGCCGGCACCATCTACAAGGGCCAGGGCAAGACGATCGACCACACGTACCTGCTGCACTCGGCGCACTGGCGGCAGGCGTCGTCCTACGTGGCGCTGACGCGGCAGCGAGAGAGCGCCCGGATCTTCGCGGCCCGGGAGACGGCCATGGGCCTCGCGCAGCTGGCGCGTCAGATGAGCCGGCCGGAGGTGCGGGCCGCCTCGGTCGCCTGGGCCACGCGGGACGAGTTGCCCCCGGACCTGAGGCCGGAGGTGGGGCAGGGGGCTTGGCCGAGCGTGAGGTCGGCCGAGCGGGCCGCGCCGGAGATCCAACCGGGCGTCCCCGGGGCCGGAGCCCGGGCCGCGGAGGCGGCCCCGGTCCGGACGAGCGCCGGGTCGGACCCCCGACCGAGCCGTGCCGTCGCGGGGTCGACCTCGGGGGCGAGACCGGAGGCCTCGTCCGCGCCGCGGTGGCTGATCGCGCCGCACGCCGTAGCGCCCCTGGGTTCGGCGGAGCGGGCCGCGGCCGGAGCGGCGGCGGCGGCCATCGATCCGGCGGTGCGGCGAGAGCGGGAGGCCTTGGGGCGCTACCTCGCCGGCGCCTACCGCAACCCGGAGGCGGCCGCCGCGCGGCTCACGGATCTGGTGGCGACGCACGGGCCGACCTCGGCGGCGCGGCGGATTGAGGCTGACCCGGAGCAGCTCGGATCGCTCGCAGGGCGAGCAGGGCTCCTGGCCGGGCGGGCGGCGCGGGCGGCCCGAGCGCAGGCGGAGCGCGTGGCGCAAGCCGTGGGCCCAGCCGTGCGGCGGATCGGGGACGCGGAGGCGGCGGCCGCACAGGGCGCCCTGGCCGGGCTGGAGGCCCGGCGGGCGGCGGCGGCCACCGGTGTGCCGACGCTGTCAGCGAGGGCCGAGGCGGCTGTGCGCGCCCTTGGCGCGGCCGGCACCCCGCCCGAGCGCGCGGAGGCCTGGGCTTTGCTGCAGGCCGATGCGGCGGTTGCGGGCGAGGTGGCGAGCTTCGTGCGAGCGGTGGAGGGTCGCCTGGGGCCCGAGGCGGTGCGCCTCATGGAGCGGCTGGGGCCAGGCGCGGCCCAGGCTCTGGCCGAGCCCGGGGGCGAGGGGGATCCAGAGATCCCGCGCGCGACGCTGGCCACCCTGGGGGACGTCGTGCAGCGAATCGGGCAGGGCGAGCGGGCGGCGGTCGAGGAAGGGCGCCGCCTCGTCTTGGCCTCCCGGCTGCGCCAGGGTCCCCGGATGAAGCCGTGACAGGGCCAGGCGCGTTGAACCGGAGAGACAGCCCTCGGGGGAAAGCCCTGTGGCGATCCGGGACTGGATGAGGCGGTGGCGATGGCAGCGGCTCGAGCGGCGCGGCGTTCCACGCCGGTGCCGTGCTGGCCCAGGTCCGGGCCTGGGTGTGGCGGGGCTACAGTGACATGCCAGCGCTCCTTGGAGAGATCCGCGCCAGTTGGCCGCGTGGTGCGGTCACCGAGCGCCTGATGGCGTTCTTCGGCGAGCTGGCCGAGAAGCGATCGACCTACTTGTTCCTGCCGGTGGTCGCTTGCATCGACCGCCACCGCGGGGACAGGGGCCCGCTGCGCTGCCCCCCGGGGGCCCTGCAGGTGGACGGGCTCGCCGAGCGGCACGTGAAGCGCGCCCATGGGCAGGTCATCCGGAGCCTCTTCGACGGGGCCTCAGGACTCGGCCGGGAGCGGGATCTCGTCCTGCTGGCTCTGATGGTGGCGCTCTGGGACGAGGGCCCGTGGCAAGGCGAGCAGGCCGCGCTCCTCGCTTTGGTGCGGGGCGGCCTCCTGCGGCTCCTTGCGGACCCGGCGGTGGCGCTCCAGGGGGTGAGGATCGATCGTCACTCCATCTCGCCGCACGCAGCCCTCGCCACCGAGATCCTCACGGCCGCCGAGGAGATCGCCACCCGCGCGCCCTGGCTTTGGCTGGAGGCGCTGTTCGTCGTCGAGAACGCGCTCACTGGGCCGCAGTGGTTCGACACGGCCTCCGAGGTGATGATCCTCCCTACGGACCACCTGTCTTAGGGTAAGCAGAGCCCACGCCAAGGGTCTCGCCGCCGACTGACCACGGCGCCGTCCAGCCGACCGGGAGAGGCAAAAAAACTCGACCCGGAGTGGCCGCGCGACACCTCACGGCATCTCCAGGCTGTTACGCCTCCCCGGTTAGGTCCATCAGATGCGGCAGCACACGGTCCAAACCGCCAACCGCGCGCTCCTGCGGACGCGTCCAACCGATGCCGCTCCGGGGTAGCTTGCGCAGCGCGGATGCCAAGCCCGTTCTATGGCGCTCCACCAGATCGGCTCCGCTCCTCCAACATGCTCAAGACCTCCGTCCTTCTACGCCGAAAGGGTGAGCACGGCCGTCCCGTGGGCGGGAGCAAGGTTAACGCGTCGCCTCCTGGGAGTCTGGAATGAAGCTGCCCGCCGCCGTCCTCATGTTAGCCGCCGTCCTCGGGATGGCCGCCCCCGTCCATGCCGTCCCCGTCACCTTCGAGGTGAGCACGGTCGGTGACTTCCAGTGGGTGCCTTACCTATCCTATCGACCGCAGAGCCTGGTCGGCCGGGAGGGGCCGGGCCGGGTCCGGGTCCGTCTCGACCTCGAGTCCCTGGTGAGCGTCGACTACACCAACCTCTACCGCCAAGGGGGGGTCTACAGCTACGGGCCGCGCTCGGCCTACGAGTCCGATCCCGGCACCCTGATTTCGGCGACGGCCCGCCTGGGACGGGGCTACCGCGCGACGTGGGGCGAGCCAGAGGTAGCGAGCGTCTATCTGAAGACGGACACCCAGGGGAACATCACGCAGTTCGGCGGCGCCTTCAGCCCGGGCGGCACCGGCAACCTGCCCTTCTGGCTGTTCTACGAGGAGGGCCGCATGCGGGTCATGGGCCGGACCCAGACGTACTGGACAGCTCCCGCCACCCTCGACGTGAAGGTCCACGGCCGCTTCCCGAAGGCCGGGCTGGCAGCCTCCACCACAGTCCCAGCCCCGGTGCCGCTTCCCGCCTCGGTGACGCTCCTGGGGGCGGCCCTGGCCGGGATCGGGGCGCTCGGGTGGCGTCGCAGACGGGCCAGGGCCTGACCTCGGAGAGCGGACTACCAGGACGGCCCGAAACAAATCACCCCCTCAGTGTTGAGCACCCGAAGGACGCCTGGAGGGGTGTTGTTGCCCCTGATCTGGCTCGCGCGGCGCGGAGATAAACCCTGAGACAGCCAGCCGCTCGGCTCCGCCTGCGGACGGCGCAGCCGAGGTCCCGCTCGGGGCTCGCGGGAGCGGTCCTTGGGTCAGTCCCCCTCGCGCGGTCTGCGGTGGGTCGGCCCTGGCGGGGCGGACGCGCCAAGGCCACAGGACCCGCGTTCCCGCCCGGCCGTCCCTTGGCATTCCGGCCCGTCTGACTCAGATTCGCCCCCATGCCGATCGCCCCTGAGAACCGCTGGCTGTACCCCATCGACTGGCCGGAGCTGTCGCGGCTCATCCGCTTCGGGCGGGCCCGAGGCCGCTGCGAGCGCTGCGGGCGGCCGCACGGGCGCAAGGTTGTCCACCTGGGCGACGGCGCGGGCACCTGGTGGGACGAGGAGCGAGCGACTTGGCGCGACGGCCGGGGCCGGCGGGTGCGGGGCCTGGCCCCGCCCGCCGTGCTGGAGGCGCGGCAGCCGAGCTTGGCCGGTCTCGATCACGTCCCCTGGCTCCCCGTCACCCGGGTGGTGCTGGCGAGCTGTCACTTGCGGCATGACCCCAGCCGCAACGGCCCCCGCGACCTCGCCGCGCTCTGCCAGCGCTGCCACATGCTCCACGACGCCCCCGAGCACCGGCGGACGCGGTGGCGCAAGGCGCACGCGCGGCGCGCCCTGGGCGACCTGCTCGGGCGGTAGAGGGCGCCCCGCCCGGACAGGCCGGGCCGGGCACGACACGGGCCTCAGTCCTCGCGCCGGCCGCTCGGCCGCGACCCGATGAGCCGGTGGGAGCCCTCGTTCGTCCTTGTCTTGGCATCCGAACCCCCGAGACGCGGCTCGGCATGTCGCCCTTGTCGGCGAGGTAGGCGCGACCTCCCTGCGAGGTCCTGGTCCAGCCCGCGCCACCCGAACCCTGGCCGGGCCTACAGGCACGCGGGGGAGGGGAACCCTGGCGCGGGAGGTCCTCCGGCGGGACACGGCGCGCTTGGCCCGTCCCCCGAGGCGGCGCTCGGCCGGGCGCTGGCGCCCGCCGGTGCGGAGGGGGACCGAGGGCCGGGGTCCGGTCTCCTGGGCTTTGCCGTGATCCGTCTCCCGCGACCGCCGTGGCCTCGTCGATGGGGGGATCTGGCCCAAGGACGGCTGCGCCTCGGGGCCGCGGGCGCAACGGCGGCGTCGGGCTTTCTTCCCCAGGCCGCAGGGCCCTTCCTCGCGCGCCAACAAAGCCCTCCTTGGCCGTCAGGCCCCGCCCGGGGCGGGGTGCGCCGGGCCGCGCCTCCGGCCGGTCGATCCCCATCGAGGCCGCGGCGGTCGCGGGCTCGAGGATCTGGAGCAAGGAGACACCCCATGGCCACCATCGGCACCTTCCGCAAGACCGGCGACGCCTACACCGGCGAGATCGTCACCCTCGGCGTGCAGGCCAAACGCGTCCGCATCGTGCCCGCGGAGACGCGCGCGAGCGACAGCGCCCCCACCCACCGCGTGTTCGTGGGCGCGGCCGAGATCGGCGCGGGCTGGACCAAGACCTCGCAAGGGGGCCGCGCCTACCTCGCCCTCAAGCTCGACGACCCGAGCTTCGCCGCCCCGGTGTTCGCCAACCTCGTCGAGGGCGAGGACGGCGAGGGCTACCGGCTGATCTGGTCGCGGCCGAGCGAGCGGCGCGAGGACTGAGGCCCGCGCCGCGCCCCGCCCGGTTCGTCCGGGCGGGGCGCCCGGAACGGCCGCCGCCGCGGTTCGGACTGCCCCTCCGACCCCGCCATCCACGCGCTCACCGGCTAACAATTCAAGGATTCCGTGGAAAAAGGCCGGTCGGGTGGCGCTTGGGGGCCCGGTCAGGGGCTCTGACGGGCCTCGTAGGTGCTGGGTCGCCTGTGGTCCTCCGCCTCGGGCGGGTGGAGTTGCCGCTCCAGGTCGTCCGGCCAGCTCAGGCCGGGGCCGTCGCGCTCGCCGGAGGCGGCGCGGCTAGGCTTCGGGCGAGCCTGCGGAGGTTCTGGGCGGTGGCGGCGAGGAGGAACTCGTCGCCGGCGCCGGTCGGGCCACGGAGCCTGAGCCGCCTCAGGCCGAGGTTCCTCTTGAGGTGGGCGAACAGCATCTCGACCTTTCGCCGCTCGCGGGTTGAGCGCTTGAACGCAGGGGTGCCTGCGATCTGGCGGACGTGCTCGCGCTCGTCCTCGTGGACGTTGCGGCCGATCAGCCGCGCCACGCCCGAGGTGCATCGTGGCTTGAGAGCGCAAGGGCCGCAGGCCGTAGGCTTGGCCCGGTACTGCCTGAATCCGGCGGCGGCGACGTGGCCGGAGGTGGCCAGCTCATGACCGGCCGGGCAGATGTAGACGTCGCGCTCGCGGTCGAAGGTGAACGCGGCCCGGGTGAGCACGCCCTTGGTCTGCGTCACGCGATCGAGCAGGGGCACGTGCGGCTCGATCCCGCGCGCCATAAGCCAGCCCACGAGCCGTCCTGAGCCGTAGGCCGAGTCGGCGGCGAGGCGGGAGGGCTGGAGGCCGAAGCGCTCTCGCGTGCGCTCGATCATCAGGGCGGTGGTGGCCACCTCTTCGGTCCAGCGCGCTGGCGAGGCCTGCGTGTCCACGATGATGGCGCGCTTGAGATCCACCAGGTAGTTGACCGCGTAAGCGAACGAGGCCTTGCGGGCGCCCTTGGAGGTCCAGGCCGCGGCCGGATCGGTGAGGGAGAGCGACTTCGCCGGCGCCGGCTCGGCCGCAAGGCGTTCGGGCTGGTCCTGCCCGTCCATTCCGTCCACGGCGCCAGCCACCCGAGCCGCGGCCACATCAAGCGCCGCCAGGTACTCCCGCACGGGCCGCGTGGCGCTCGCCGGGTCGGCCCGCTCGGGCGGCAGCGTGGGTCCCTCGACCCGCTGCGCGTAGCTCGCATCCGCCTCGATGACCGACGCGTCGATCGCGAAGCCCTCGCCGCCCACGAGGCCTACGCCCATGCAGGCTCCGACCACGCGCTCAAACACGCGGCGGAACACTTCGGCCTCGCGGAACCGGCCGTGCCGCGCCTTGGAGAAGGTCGAGTGGTCGGGGACGGCGCCATCAAGGCCCAGGCGGCAAAACCAGCGATAGCCCAGGTTCAGGTGGACCTCGTCGCAGAGCCGCCGCTCGGACCGCACCCCGTAGCAGTAGCCCACCAGCAGCATCCTGATCATCAGCTCGGGGTCGATCGAGGGCCGGCCGATCGCGCTGTAGAAGGGCGCCAGTTCAGCCCTGAGCCAAGACAGGTCCAGCGCCGCGTCCAGGCGCCTGAGCAGGTGCTCCGCCGGCATGTGCCGCTCCAGGCTGAACTCGTAGAAGAGCTGAGCCCGCTCGACCAGACGCCCCATCATGGCCCCGCCCCTCCCTGCCGCTCACACAAAGGGAATCACGGGGTCAGCCGTCGCTCAAGCTCGAGTTCTTCAACGGCATCCAAGAATTCTGCACCAAAGGTCAGAACGTCATGCGGCCTTACCCTGTGCGTCGAACCTCAGCCGTGCCTCCGCCAGCGCCGACTGGTTCCGGATAGCCCAGAGCCCCAGGGCGTTCACCGGCTCCTTGAGCGAGTGGCCAAGGTCGGTGAGCGCGTAGTCCACCCGGGGCGGGATGGTCGGGAACACCGTGCGGGACACCAGGCCTTCCCGCTCCAGCTCGCGCAGGGTGAGCGTGAGCATCCGCTGGGACACGTCGCCAATGGAGCGCTTGAGCTCGTTGAACCGGCGCGGCCGCTCGGCCAGCAGCATGACGACGATCACCGACCACTTGTTGCCCACGAGAGAGAGGGTGCCCGCGACGGCCTGGCAGGGCTGGGAGTGGAGGAGGTCCTCCACGCTGGTGTCCTCGGTGGTGCTCTCCCTGTGCCCCGGTATCAACGTTGTGCCTTCTTGCGCCATCTGGGTCGGTGCCTATTTTGACCTCAGTCACAAATCTATACCGACTTGGCCCTGACACAAGGGCCGGGCGGTGTCCCCCACCACAGGAAGCATCATGGCTCAGAAGCCCCGCATCGCCCTTATCATCTCCTCCACCCGTCAGGCCCGCTGGGCCGACAAGCCTGCCCAGTGGGCGCTGGCGAAGATGCGGGAGCGCGACGACATCGAGGTAGAGCTCGTGGACCTACGGGACTTCGACCTGCCCGTCTTCGACGCCCCGGCCTCGGACTTCTTCATGCCCGCCACCGACCCGCGCGTGGTGCGCTGGCAGGAAACGGTCGCGGGCTTCGACGGCTACGTGTTCCTTGTCGCCGAATACAACCGCTCGATTACCGGGGCGCTCAAGAACGCCTTCGACCAGAACTACTCGGCCTGGCGCACCAAGCCCATGGGCACCATCGGCTACGGCAGCGTGGGCGCGGCTCGCGCGGTCGAGCACCTGCGCCTGATCGGCATCGAGTCGCAGATGGTCCCGGTGCGGGGCGGCGTCCACATCGGGGGCTCGGACTTCTTCCGCGTCTCGGCCTACAACCCCAACCCCGAGCCCATGGAAGCCATCGAGGGGATGCTCGCGGGTTCCCTCAAGGAGATGCTGGACCAGGTGTCCTGGTACGCCCGCGTCCTCAAGCAGGCCCGCGAGGCTGACGCCGCCCAGCAGGCGGCCTGACGCACCCCCATCCGGCCGGGATCGGCTCCGGCCGGTCCCTTCCACCTCGCCCGAGGAGGCGTCCCATGTTCCGCAAGCTCGGCCGGTCCCCGGCCGTCATCGACCAAGGTCAGTTCGTGGTCCGCGTCGCCATGCCGGGCCTGGCGCTGCCCGAGGGGGACGACCACGGCCACGGGCCGCTCGCGGCGGTGGCCGAGTCCTTCATGGCCCCCGGCACGCTGATCGGGATGCACCCGCACGTGCAGGACGAGATCATCTCCTGGGTGCCCGAAGGCGTCATGCGCCACGACGACCGCACGCACGGCAGGCTCGTCACCGACGCCGGGCACCTCTTGGTGATGAACGCCGGGCGGGAGTTCTGGCACGAGGAGCGCACGCTTCCCTCCGATCCGCCCCTGCGGATGCTCCAGATCTTCGTGCGCCCGCATGAGGTCGATCTGGAGCCCATGCTCCAGCACGGCCCGCTCCCGGACCCCACGCCGAACGCCTGGCGCCTCCTTGTCGGGCCAGAGGGCACCGACAGCCCCTTTGTCGTCCGCAACGACGTGTATCTTCACGACCTGCGCTTGGACGCCGGCCAGTCGGTCGCGCTGCCGTCGCGGCCGGGCTGGAGCACCTACGCCTACGTCTACTCGGGCGCGGTCGAGGCCGAGGGGGAGCGGCTCGGGGAGGCCGAGTCCGCCCTGGTGACGGCCCCGGTGGACGTGACGATCCGGGCCGTCGAGCCGTCGGTGCTGGTGGCCTTCGTCTTGAACCCGGCCGCGACGGTCACGCGGGAGGGCTCCATCGGCGACCGGGCCACGCGGCGGCTCTATCAGGCGGTGAGGCGGCCGGTCGTGCCCTGACCAGGGCAAGACGTCTGCGATCAGCTCGCCGGCCGCCGCGCGAGCATCAGGCCTAGGCCCAGGACGACCATGGCCCCGCCCGAGGCCTCGCGCAGCCGGCGCACGAGTCCGGGCCGGGCGCCCAGGCCCTCCTGCGCGCGGCCCGCCACCACGGCCACCACGAGGTCGGCCAGCGTGTTCAGGGTGACGGAGGTCACGCCCAGGATGGCGCATTGGAGCGCCACGTGGCCCGCCCCCACGTCCAAGAACTGCGGCAGGAAGGCCAGGAAGGACGCCGCCGTCTTGGGGTTCAGCGCCTCCACGACGACCCCCTCGCGGAAGGCGCGCCGCGCGCCCACGGGCGGCGCGGGCTCCAAACCCTCGGCGATGGCCTGCGCGTCCCGACGAGCGGCCAGGATCGTGCGGACCCCGATCCAGACCAGGTAGGCCGCGCCCAGGAGCTTGAGCGCCGTGAAGAGCTGGGCCGAGGCCAGCACCAGGGCCGACACCCCCACGGCTCCGGCCGTCACGTGCACGAGCCCGCCCAGGCCCGTGCCGAAGCTCGAGGCGACCCCCTCGGCCCGTCCGCCCGACAGGGTGCGAGCGGCCACGTAGAAGATCCCCGGCCCCGGCGTCGCGGCGAGCAGGAGGGCGGCGGCGAGGAACAGGGCGAACTGGTGAGAGTCGATCATGAGGCACCTTGGGCTGGGGTGAGGGGGGAGAGGGCCGCGATCCGGTCCAGCGCCTTGTCCAGGCGCGCCCGGACCTCCGGCCCGAGGGGCAGGAGGGGGCGCGGCGGCTCCCACCGGCCCAGCCCCAGCGCGTCCGCCAGGGCGTACATGATGCGGAAGCTGCCGAACTGGCGAAAGAGCGACCAGAGCGGCGCGAAGGCCGCGTCGATCCGCCGGGCCTCCTCGGCGTCGCCCGCCTGGGCCGCCCGCGTGAGCCGGAGCGCGGGCTCGGGCAGCAGGCCCGCCACCACGCTGAACCAGGCGTCGCTGCCAGCAAGGAGCGCGTCGGCCGCGCCCCAGTCGCCGCTGTGGCCGATGACGAAGCCCGGGGGCACCATCCCGCGCAGGCGGGCGATCTCGCCGGCGACGTCGCCGTCCCCCGGCAGGGGCATCTTCACGGCCGCGACGCCGGGCACCTGGGCCAGCTCGGCGATGAGGCCCGGGCTGAAGGTGAAGCGTGTCGTGCCGGGGTTGTTGTAAAGGCAGAGCGGCAGGCCGACAGCCCCGGCCACGTCCAGCACGAGGCGGTGGACCTCCCCCTCGGTGAGGGGCTGGTAGGACATGGGCGCGAGCAGCAGGCCATCGGCCCCGGCCTCCTCGGCGTCCCGCGCGAGCGCCACCGCCTCGTCGGTGCGAAGCGCCCCCACGCCCACGACGAGGGGCGTCCGGCCGCGCAGGCAGTCCACGGCGGCCTCGACGGCGAGTCGCCGCTCGGGCCGGGTGAGGTAGGCGTAGGCCCCCGTGCTGCCCAGAAGGCCCACGGAGTCCGCTCCGGCTGCCGCGATGCGCTCCAAGACGCGGCCCAGGGCCTCCACCTGCACATGGCCAGCGGCGTCGGTCGGCGTCAGGGGAAAGGCGGAAAGGCCACGAAACAGGGTCATGCGGACGTCCTTTGCTCGGCCCCTGCCTTAGCAGGCTGAGAGGCGAACGCCACAGGCGCAAGACGCGCGCCAATTGTGAGTTTCGATCCGCTTGCTGGACCCAAGCGCCGCAGGGGCTTAGGTTGTGCGCAAGTCCGGTGCGAAAGGAAGCCCCATGACCGCCCTGCTTGACCGTGCCATCGCCGCCGCCCGCCAGCTCCCGCCCGAGGCGCAGGACGAGATCGCGCGCGAGCTGCTGATCTTCGCCGGCGAGGAGGTGGGGCCGGTGCCGCTGACCCCCGAGGAGCGCGCAGCCGTGGCGGCGGGTCGCGCGGCGGCGGCCCGGGGCGAGTTCGCTTCTGACGCTGAGGTGCGGGGCCTCCTGGCCCGGCACGGGGTAGGGCACAGAGGGCAGCCCGGGGCGTGAGGGTCCGCCTCGCCCGCCCGGCCTTCGAGGACTTGGCCGCACTTCTGGACTACCTGGCTGAGCGCTCACCACAAGCGGCCGAGGACCTCGCCTCGCGGGTGGACCGGCTCCTCGCCCAGTTGGCTGAGCAGCCGGAGATGGGCGTTCGCACCGATGACCCTGGCGTGCGCCGGCTGGTGCTGCGGCCCTATCCCTACCTCGCGTTCTACGAGGCGGGAGAGGCGGAGGTGGTGATCCTGGCGATCCGCCACGCCGCGCGCGACCCTCGCACCATGCCGGGTGCCGCCCCCGAGGGAGAGGCAGGGTAGGGGCAGAGCCACACATCCCCGACGGACGGGGAGGCGCTGTCCTCCAGTCCTGGTCGATGCTGGCCTGGAGCGCATCGACCAGGGCCTCCTCCTCCGTGTCGCTCCATCGTTCGTGGAGCGATGCCCGAGGAACTGCCTGGGGCCGAGCCTGACGAACGGCGGCGAGAGGATCATGCGCTGAGCGAGACGGCCGTCCTGCCCGGCCATGGAGCCGTGACCGAACAGACCCCGGCCGCTAAGATGTCTTGGGGTCCTTGGGCTTGAGGCCGGAGGGGATGACCCCCGCCGCTTCCAGGCGCTGGATGCGGGCGATGGTGTCGGCCAGTTGCGTGCCGCTGCGGATGTTGGCTCGCGCGGCCGCTCCGACCCCGGCCGCCAGGGTCTCGGTGACGCCTCGGTGACCCATCCGGGCGCGGGCCTGCGAGCCTTGGGTCTGGAAGAGCCCGGCCGAGGCGTAGCGGGCCTGCGAGGCGGCCCCACTCAGCGCGCCCGCCCCGGCGTTGAGGGCATTGCCGCCCAGCACGGAGCTGATCGCCGGCAGGACGAAGTTGCCCGACAACGTGCGGACGAGGAAGGGGATCACCCCGATCATGCCGGCGACGAGAAACATCATGGCGAAAAAGGGTAGAAGGGTCCCAAGTGTCGCCCCATCCGCTGGATCACCCATTGTAGTAGCCATCTCATCAGCCATGCCGATCACGGTCGCCATGACCCCGGCGATGACGAGCGGATACATGGCGAAGCCCACGAAGAGCGACAGCCAGCGGTGGAAGTAGTCCTTGGTGGCCTCGAAGAGCGTGGTGGCGATCATCACCGGGGCGATGCCGATGAGGAGGGTGAGCATCACCTTGGCGAAGATGAGGACGCAGCCCGCGAGCGCGCCCAGGAGGCCCATCATCGCCATGCCGAAGGTCGTGGCGACGCTGCCGCCGATCCAAGCCATGTTCTCGGCCATCGCATTCAGGTATCTAGCAAATTCATACATCACATCATCAAACGCGCTCGGGAACCCTCCGGGTGGAATTGATCCTCCTACAGCGTTGACGATCCCAGCCCCGAGGTCATCGAGGCCGTCGATGATGGCCGACGCCACCACGTTGAACTGCACCCAGTTAAGAGCGAAAGCGTTGATGAGCAGGAGGCGCACGACGAGCCCCACGGCGGTGCTGCCGTCCATGGGCCGCATCTGAAGCGCGAGGTTGACGAACACCAGGACGATCAGGAGCGTCGAGGCCACCATGAGGATGCCGCCGAGGGATCCCGCCACGGCGGCGAAGCTCGACTCGGCCGCACCGTCGAGGAAAGTATCGACAGTGCCCACCATCCATTCGACCGGTCCCACGGCGTCCTCCTACCAGTTGCCTTGGGCGCGGCAGATGCGCCGCGCGTCTTTGTAAAGATTGCCAGAGAGAGTCTGGAACTCGTCCCTGACTTCTCGCAGCCCCTGGTTGCTTATTGCAGCGTAGTTCTCCTGATACTCGGCCTCGGCCGCGTCCCAAGGCGGCGCCTTGTTGGCGCAGGAGCAGTCGCCGGTGGCGACGATCTTCTCGTAGACGCGAGCTTGGTAGATCTCTGAGATCACCAAACCTCGTATAGAGTCCCAGCCTTTCAGTTCTTCAATCCACGCGGGCCGTTCCTCGCGATCCGGGCAGGTCCGGTAGGCGCGGGCGCTGCGCGGCGCGCTCAGGTCGGGCGGGGTAAGGTCCAGGACATCGGCCGCGCCATCCTCGTCCACTCCCAGCACCCGGGCGGCCTCCTCCTCCGTCATCGGCGGCGGGGCCGGAGAGGTGATCTCGGGAAAGATCAGCTCCGGCGTCGCCTCGGACGCGGGCGGCTCCTCGGGGGTCTCCTGTGCCGCGAGGCGGTAGGCCAAGGCTCCCGAGAGAGCGATGACCGTGATCGCGGCGGTGGGAAAGCGCAGTCTGCCCATCATCTCGTCTCCTCCTCTGCGGCGCTCACGCCGTCTGGTCGTCCTCTCGGGCCAACCCCGGCAGGTAGAACTCGGTCGGCCCCCGCCGGTCCCCGTGCCGGCCCACTTGCAGGATCACGTCGATGGTCCCTTCCACATAGGCCAGGAGCTCGGCATAGGTCATGGGCAGGTTGGCCTTGGACGCGGCGATGGCGAGGCGCTTGACGGCGAGCTGGGGCGTCTCGGCGTGCAGCGTCGTCATCGAGCCGCCATGCCCGGTGTTGATGGCCTCCAGGAACGCCATGGCCTCGGCGCCCCGCACCTCGCCCAGGATGATGCGGTCGGGCCGCATCCTCAGCGTGGAGGTCAGGAGCCGGTCCGGGCTGCGCTCAGCGGCGTCCCGGTCGGTGAGCAGCGTGACCACATTGGGCTGCCGGGGGTGCAGCTCGGCCGCGTCCTCGAGGGTGACGATGCGCTCGGGGACGGGCACCTGGTCGAGCAGCTTGCGGAGCACCACCGTCTTGCCGGTGTTGGTGCCGCCCGAGACCACGAGGTTGAGCCGGTGGTGGACGCAGAAGGCCAGCGCCGCTTCCAGGTCGCCCGAGGCCACCAGCTCGCACAGCCGGGCGTTCCGGGCGTGACGGCGCGCTTCCAGGCTCTGGGGCGCGTCATACAGCCAGTCGAGCCGGATGGCGTCGAGCGGCACCGTCGAGAAGAAGCGCAGCGAGATGGCGGGCGCGGCGCCGGCGACAGCCGGAACTGTGACCACCTGCGCCCGGATGGGCCGGCCGCCATGGAGGATCGACACGCTGAGGATGGGCCGCTTGTCGGAGAGCTGCGCGCGCGCCGCCGAGGCGATGCGGGCGGCGAAGTCGCGCACCTCTTGCGGCCCCAGCGTGATCTCCAGCGAACGCATGAAGTGGTCGCCCCCGAACTCGCCCCAGACCCGGCCGTCGGGGTTCACGGCGATCTCGATCACGTCGTCGCGCCGCACCGCCGGACCCAGCCGGTGGAGGGAGGCCGAGAGATAGGAGTCCGCGACGGGATCGGCGGGGGAGGGGACGAGGGCCGGGCCGGTGGTCATCCGAGAAGCTCCAGATCACGGTCCACGAGGACGGTAATGCGGGCGCCCTGGTCGATATAGATGGTGGGCGGCACGGACAGGTAGTCGTCCAGCACCGAGCGGCTGGCGTCCTCGGCATCCCCGCCCAGCTCCTCCGCTAACTCAGCCGCCAACGGGTCTTCCACCGAGGCCGCCGCCGCCGAGGGCAGGGCGGAGATCAGCGACACCAGGGCCGCCGAGCCGAAGCGGGTGCCCAGGCGCCGGTCGATCCGCCCCGTGGTGCCGGAGCGGCCCAGCTCGTCCGCGCCATAAGCGGAGATCGTCACCGACTGGCCGTCGGGGGTGAGGAGGCGATCCCAGGCGATCATCAGGCGGCGCTGCGTGGCCCCGATCTGGCTGTTGCAGCGGCCGATGAGCTTGGAGCCGCGCGGGATCAGGACGCGGGTGCCGTCAAAGCTGTGCACGTCCTCGGAGACGACCGCACGGATGGCGCCCGGGAGGTCCGAGTCGATGGCCGTCTCCAGGGCCGCCTGGATCACGGTGCCCTGGATGACGGTGCGGGACGGATTGGCGATGACGCTGGCCTGCTCGACTTCGGCCCGGCGCGCGCCCTGGCGCAGGAAGTCCTCGTTCGACCCGAGCCCCGAAGGCCCGGCAGCGCCTGCGGCGTTCGAGGGCGAGGCCGATCCGCCGAAGGCGATCATTGGGGACTCGATGCGCGCCTGCCGCAGCTCCTCGGCGCGGGCGCGGCGCTCCTCCAGGGCCGCCAGTCGGGCGGCTTCGCCGCCCGTCCCCGGACCCGTCTCCAGACCCTCCGGGGGCAGGGGGGACACGGTCCCGTCCCCGAACTGCGCGGCCTCCAGCCGCGCTTCCAGGCCCCGGATCTCGTTGTCGCGGGCGCGGGCCTGCACATCCGCGTCGCGAACCTGGGCCCGCAGATCCTCCGCCTCATCGCTCAGGGTCGCGAGTTGCCGGGTCAGGCTGTCGATGGCCTCCTGACTGGCCTCATCGGGCGGCTCCGCTCCTTGGTGCTTTCCGGCCTCGCGGAGCGCCTCCACCTCGGCCCGCAGGTCGTCCAGGGTCTGCCGCAGCGCCTGCTCGGTCGCGGAGGGGCTGGGCGGCGGGATCGGAGCCTGGGAGGGTTGGGTGGCGGCCGGGATAGGCTCGGGGGCCGGCGCCGCTTGCGGCGTGGCCATGGTCGCGAAGCCCGGACCCGTGCCCTGCCAGTCATCGGGCTCCGCCGTCGTCAGCGGCTCCTCCCCGTCCCCGCGCCTCTCGCTCATCCCGTAACCCAGGAGCGCCGCCGCGAGGCCGATGGCGGTGAGCCCGGCCAAGGCCTTGCCGATCGGCAGGGGCGCACGGGACCCCCGTGTCCCCGGACCGCCGCCCGGCTCCAGGCGGTCCTGAAGCGCGGTGAAGTCGGGACCGTCGTCCTCGCGATCGGTGCCGTTGCTCATGATGGTCCCTCCGGCCGGGCAGCCTGCACGCAGACCACCTCTTCACCCAGGCGCAGCACCCAGCGGGGGCTGATGCCGGACACGCGCACGACCCCGTCGGCGCGGGTCGAGCTGTTGGCGGTGCGCTCGCCGCCCTCGGGCCCGACCCGCAGGATGGCGGGCAGGGGCGCATTGGGGGCGAACTGGAAGTAGGTGAAGGTGCCGTCGTCGGAGACGGCCACGGGGGCGAACTCGGCCGTGCCGCTCACGCCATAGCGATAGGTCGTGGCCCGGGGCACGACGGCACCCCTTTGGGGCGCGGAGGCCCCTGGGTAGGCGAAGCGGACGACGTAGTAGGTGGGCCCGCCCGCTTCCACGACGTTGAAGTAGTAGGAGCGCAGGTTCGTGTAGACGTTGATGTTGGTGCTCACGCCCGAGGCCGTGGGCTTGACCGCGAAGGCCTGCCCGCCCGGGATGCCGTCGAACTGGAACCCGGCGGTGTCGCCGGCGACGATGCTGGTGATGGTCTCGCCGGGGGCGAACTCCACGGTGGTCACGTGGAGGAGCGTGGTGTTGATCCGATAGACCTGCCCATCGACGTAAGAGGCCACCCGCACCCGCTCGTCGTGGCCGCCACGCCCCGGCGTCACCTCGGCCTCAGCCACTGGGGCCAGGGCCCCCATCAGGCCCAAGCCAAGCCCCAGGCCGCGCATCCAGCCCATCATCCCTCCTCCAGCCGGTCGGAGGTGATGGCGTACTCCCGCACGACGAAGCCCAGGGGATTGCCCCACACCTCGTCGATGCTGCGGCGCGCCTCGGGCGCGAAGGCGAAGAGGAGGGTCGCGGTGAAGAGCCCGGTGGTCGCGCCCTCCGGCGCGGTCAGGCGCTTGCGGAGCCGCACCTGGGCGCGGCTGTTGGTGATGAGCGTGATGCTGAGCACCTCCACGTCGATGCGGGCGTTCGGCCCGTAGGCCTCGGGCGGGTAGGCGTCGTGGCCGGAGGTCCAGAGCGCGCGCAGGGTGTCGGCTGCGCCGGCCTCGCTCATGGCGAGGAGGCGGCGCACGCGCAGGTCGTTGTCGAGTTGGTTGTAGGTCTCGCGGTCGGTCACGTAGCGGAACACTTCCGCCTGGATCATCGCCGGGCGCTCGGCGAGCGAGACGGCCCGGACGCTCGCCTCGGGCAGCGCCATCCCGGTGTCGGGGTCGTAGGCCACGAGCGCCGGCGGGGGGTCGACGTCGAGGATCGCCACAGCCGCCGCGGCGAGGCAGCCGACCACGCCGAAGAGGAAGCAGATCCCGGCAATGGCCTTCCAGACCCGCTCGCGCCGGCGCGCCCCATAGATCAGCTCCTCCTCGACGATCTCGCTCATCCGGGTCATGGAAACGGCGCTCACTTCATGTCCGGCAGGGTGAAGTCGACGTACTCGCGCTCGGCCGCTATGGTGGCGGCGTCGATCACCCCCGCCTGGCCCGCGCCCACGGTCGCGACCGACTGGAGGCGCAGCATCTCGAGGAGGATGATGCCCAACTCGGCGGTGACGCGGGTGTTGTGGTCGATGGAGGCCTTGAGGTCGGGCTGCGAAGGGATGGCCGCGACCAGCGCCTCCAGGCGCTCGGCCTCCACGCCGGCGTTTGCGTGGCTGACCTGGGCCGCCGCCGACATCGTGGCGCCGGTGGTCGCCCGGGTGGCGATGCGTTGCGCCTCCTTGTCGGTGCCCACGCCGTCCCCGGGCGTGCCGGTGGGGTCAGAGGGGCCGGTGCGCCGGGGGTTGCCGGCGGCCAGCCGCCCCAGGGTGGCCCGATCGAAGCCCGCCTCGTTCAGTACACCCTCGATCCCCTCGCGCAGGCGGCCGGCGTTGGGGCCGGTGAGCTGCGACCAGTCGCCCTGCTGCACGGCCTGGATGGAGGCCACCACGTCCGTGAAGTTGCCGCCCAGGAGGTTGTCGAGCTCGCCGCCCATGACGAGCTCCATGATGTCGCGCTCGCCGGTCAGAGCCTCGTAGGTGGCGGTGAGCTTGTCCACCTGATCCTGCAGCGTCCGGAGCTGCTCCAGGGCGTTGTCGAGGAGGTCCGACTGGAGGCCGAAGTCCTCCAGCATCTGGTCGAGCTGGGCGACGCCTTGGGCGATGGCCCGCACGTCGATGACGGGGATGGCGGCCGAGGCGCCCTGGGGGAGCCCGAGGACAAGAACGGTCGAAAGGAGAAGGCGCTTCATCGCATCGGCTCCAGGGTGAAGTCGGTGTAGTCGCGCTCGGCGGCGTAGCTGGCGGCCAGCGCCACCTGCTCGGCGCTGAGCGGCTGGCTGTGGGCGGCCTGGAGGCGGACCATCATCACCAGGAGCCGCCCCACCTCGGCGCGGGCGTAGGTGTTCAGGCTCATGGCCTCCTCGGCGTCGGCCGTCGCCCGGATGCGGGCGACGATGGATCGCAGGCGCGTGGCGGCCGCGGCGATCTGGGCCTGCGTGTGTCCGGCGTAGACCATCGCGGCGTCGGCGGTGAGCGAGAGCGTGGCGCCCGCCAGCAGCACCGGGTCGATGGTGCCCTTGGCGTCGATGCCGCCCACGGTCGCGAGGTAGCGGTTGTACTGGGCCGGGATCGCCTTGACGTAGGCTTCCGTCTCCGCAAAGGGCGGCACGCCGCCGTACTTCTCCACCGCGCCCGGGCCGGCGTTGTAGGCGGCGAGGGCGAAGACGACGTTGCCGCCGAAGGCCTGGAGCTGCTGGGAGAGGTAGCGGGCGCCGCCCTCCACCTGGAGGTAGGGGTCCTCGTAGTACGCGGGGTAGATGCCCAGCTGCTCGGCCGTGCCGGGGATGATCTGCGTGAGCCCGAAGGCCGCGGCCGGCGAGCGCGCGCCCACCTGAAACCGCGACTCCTGCCAGATCAGCGCCTGCAGGAGGCAGCGCCATTGCACGGGCGAGAGCCCCGCCGCCGACACCCCCGGGTAGCCCGCCGTGTCCTTGGCGACCTGGATGATGAGCTCCTCGACGGTGACAGCGGCATCCCCGAAGAGGCGCGCGGCGGCGGGGTTGGGGTCCTCAGGCCCGTAGAGGACGCTGGCCGAGGCGGGCGTGGTGCCGTCGCCTTCCAGCGCCGCGAGGGTGGCCGGGGTGCCGGAGCCGTCCGTGGTGGAGACGGAGGCGAGGAGGCGGTCGAGGGCGGCGAGCTGCTCGCGCTCGATGTCCAGCAGGTCGGTGGCGTTGGCCACGCGGTCCGCCTGCACGGCGCGGTCGCGGGCCCCCTGCTCCAGGATCGCTTCGCGCTGGACCCAGGCGCCAACGTCGAAGACGGCCCCGCCCCCAAAGCCGCCGAACAGGCCTCCGAAGAGCTCGCCGAGCAGGCCCGCCTGGCCTACGTTCGGGAGGCCAAGCGCGACCAGGAGAGCGGCGGCGGCGCTACGCATCCTCGTCCAGGTCCTCCGGCAGGGGCCGGAACTCGCACGGCCCCGGGCCTTCCACCAGACTGAAGCAGGTGGCCGTGGGGCCGGAAGTGGGCTCGCACCCTGCCAAGCCTAACGCGGCCAGCCCCAGCAGCACCACGAGGAGGGTCAACCGCAGGCTCACGTCACAGCCTCCAGAAATCGGGGCGGGCCCGCCAGTCGGGACCGGCCAGGGCCTCGCCTTTCTCCAGGCCGCCCAGGATGGTGAGGAGCGGCCCCAGGGCAGAGAGGTCGGCGTCCACCAGCGTCGAGCCCCGGTCGTCGCGCACCAGGGCCAGCCGTGCGGCCGGACCGGTCCCGAGGAGCAGGGCCAGCTCCTTGTCGTTGAGGCCCAGCAAGGCGTAGTCGGAGGCCTTGGCGCGGATGTTCGGGAGCAGCACCTGGGTCGGCACGGCCTCCACGATGGTCCGCCCCGTCCGGGTGTGTTCGAGCTGGCTCGCGTATTGCGTCATCATCACCACGGCCGCGTTCTGCTTGCGGGCGGTGACGAGCCAGTTGGACAGGCGCTCGGCGAAGTAGCTGGTGTCGAGCGCCTTCCAGGCCTCGTCCACGACGATGATCGTGGGACGGCGGTCCTCGATCAGCCGCTCGACCCGGCGGAAGAGGTAGGACAGCACCGCCATGCGCTCGCGCTCGGACTCGCTGTCGAGGAGGCCGGTGAGATCGAAGCCTACCACCTCGCCGTCGAGCGAGAAGGTGTCGGCCCGGCTTTGCCCGAAGATCCAGCCGTAGCGGCCTTGGGTCGTCCATTCGTGGACGCGCTCGTGCAGGTCGCCGCCGTCGTCGGCGGACGCGAAGAGCGAGGCGAGGTCCGTCCAGTTCCGCAGGTGCGCGGGCGCCTCGGCGTTCTGGCGCACCACCTCGCTGATGCGGTTGGTCTGCACGGGCGAGAGCGGGCGGCCCTCGCGGGTGAGGAGCGCCACCAGCCAGTCGGTGAGCCAGGCCTGCCCCCGCTCGTCGATCTCGAGCCAGAGCGGGTTCAGCCCCGTGGGCACGCCGGGCCGGACCGGGGCGTACGAGCCGCCCAAGGCGCGAACCGCCATCTCCAGGCCGGCCCGGTAGTCGAAGACGACGAGCCGCGCGTCGGCGCGCCGCGCCTGCGCCATGAGAAAGGCCGCCAGCACCGACTTGCCCGCCCCCGAGCGGCCCAGGATCAGGGTGTGGCCGGAGGTGGGCTCGCGGTCCGGGCGGCCCGCTTCGTGAGTGGAGAACCAGAAGCCCGACCGCTCCGGTGTCGGGAACATGGTCAGGGGCGTGCCCCAGGGCGTTTCCTCGGCGCGCTTGCCGAGCGGGGTGCGGTGGAAGGCCGCAAGGTCGGCGAAGTTGCGGTTGGTGAGAGGCGCCTTGCGGCTCCGCAGGGGCGCGTTGCCCGGATGTTGGGCGAAGTAGTGGGTCTGCCCCGCAAAGCTCTCGTTGACGAGGCTCACGCCCTGCTCGGCGGCGATGGTGCGGACCTCGCTCGCGAGGTTGTCCAGCTCGGCCGGGGTGGCGGCGAAGACCGTGACCGTCATGTGGTGCTCGCCGAAGATGAGGCGGCGCGACTCCAAGTCGTCGTGCGCCTCGTCGAGCTCGGCCAGGAGTGACACCGCCCCGTCCTCGCCCGTTCGCATCAGGCGCTTCTGGCGCATGATGCGCTCGGCCATGAGGTTCGAGTTCACCGGGACGAAGCTGTGCGTCACCACCATGTCCACGGGGAGGCTCAGCCCGTCGAACATCCCCACCGTCGTCTTCGCGGGGTAGGTCTTGATGGCGAAGGTGGTCCCGTATTTGCGGCCCACCCCGCCCTCCGAGAGGGTGAAGCGCGCGCCCTTGAAGCTGACGCGGGTGTTGGCCAGGTCCTCGGAGAGGTACCCGTAGCGCGAGCCCCGGTGCAGGGGCAGCTCCTCGCCGGTGTTCAGGCCGCCCAGGAAGCCCAGGAGCTCCCCCGTCGAGGCGGGGAGCCGGCGCGGGCGCATGCCACTGAGGCTCGACAGGAGGAAGCCTGCGACCTCGTTCAGCTTGCGCAGGCTCTCGGCCGTCTCGGCGCGCAGCGTCTCCACCGACCGGCGGGCGAAGAGGGGCACCTTGGCGCCCAACTCGGGGCGCTTCATCACCGTCAGCGTCAGGGTCTTGTCGCGCATCCCCATCGTGCCGAGGTGCGCCCGCCAGCGGGCGTCGAGGGCGGCCGCGAAGTCGTCCCCCTCGATGGGGCGCAACTCGGGACGCAGCCCCTTCGAGACCTTGTGGACGTAGAAGGCGTAGCCCGCGCCCACCTGGGCCACAAGTTGGGCAAACAGGCGCTTTATGCGGTCGAGATGCTCGTCCTCGGTGGTGGCGCTGTTGAGGCCGTCGAGGCGGACGCATTGGAAGAGCTCGTTGCCGCGCGTCCGCACCGTCACGTCATCCACCAGGGACACGTAGGGCAGCATCCATGCGAGCTGGCGGTCCGACCGGCGTGGCTGGGGACGAAGAGCCCCCAGATCGAGGGGGCTCCCATCGTCCAGGGTGTCACGGGGCATAGTGGGTCTCTCCGTCCTCGGAGCGGGGCAGGCGCGGCGGGGTCTGCTGCATCACCACGCGCACCACGTCCAGGAAGTGCGGGTCCCAGTCCGCGGCCTTCCAGATCGCCGGGTAGGCGAGGAGAGCCGCCACGCCGACCGCCCAAAGCTGGGTCCACAGGAACAGCAGCGCCGACCCGAAGAGCCAGCTGGCCGCATACAGGATCGGCAGGCCCAAGAGCTTGGCGGGCCGGATGAGGCCGAGGAAGAGCCGCGTCTGATCCGCCATGGTCGTGCCTCAGCCGAAGATGGTGGCTGCGATGACGGGCGCCGAGGCGACGCCCACGATGGCGACGAGCACCATGATGGCGCGCGACCAGTCGATGTAGCCGAAGAGCCACGCCAGGAAGACGCCCATCAGCGCCAGCGTGCCCACCACGAGCCCCAGGCCCCCAGTCAGGGCGTCGACGATGCCTTGGAGCACCGTCTGGACCGGGGACAGATCCACCGTCTGCGCGAGGGCCGGTTCGACCATCGCGAGAACCAGCGCAAGGCTGGCAAGACCTATGTTTTGTCTTTTCATGATCCGATTTCCTCTTTGAGTCGATCGAAGACCGCCAATACCCTGGAGACGTGCCTCTGCGTTTCTGCGTAAGGTGGAATGCCGCCGTATTGCGCGACCGCTTCGGGGCCGGCGTTGTAGGCCGCGAGCGCCAATTCCGCCGATTGGAAGCGGCCGATCTGCGTGAGAAGATACCGCGCCGATCCGTCCAGGTTCTGCTGCCAATCGTGGGGATCGACCTGGAGAATGGAGGCCGTGCCGGGCATGAGCTGGCCCAGGCCGATGGCGCCCACCGGGCTTGTCGCGCGGGGGTTGTAGCCGCTCTCGATCTCGATGTTGGCCTGGTAGAGGAGCAGCCAGTCCGACGGGCTCAGGCCCGCTCCGCGCAGCGCCCCGTGCCCGGCGTAGCGCAAGGCGGTGGCCTCGATGTGGGCCAGGATCTCGGGCGAGGGCGTGCGGGACTGCGGGGCGGGTACCCCCACCAGCGTCCCCTCGGCGGCGAGGACTTCTTCGGCGGTCTCCGGCTCGGGGCGGAACAGGACCACGGCGCCCGTGTCCTCCTGGGCCGCTTTGCCGTAGTGCTTCGAGAAACTGGTGTCGGTGCTCGATGTGAGCGAGCCGTCTGCGCCCATGACCAAAACCAGGCCATCGGCCGAGACCTCCGTCGCCAACGCCCACCCGAGCAGGATGGCGGCCTTAAGACTCTGCCGTCCGGTCTTGCGAAGGTGTGTGGATGGCGCTCCGTCCTTCGTGCATGGGGATGCAGACGGTGCCGAAGTCCAGGGAGTAGAGGAAGCTCGCGACCCCGTTGAGCGTCTTGAACACGCGCGGCCGGTCGGGGATCTTGCTGCTCCGCATCGAGATGACAAGGACTCGATCGGACTCCCCATCCCCGGACACGCAGCGGATGCCCCATAGCCCATAAAAGACTGTGCCTTTCTTGACAGGCGGCTTGAGGCAAATCACCACGATGCGGTGACCTAATTCCAAAAGCTCTCGCAAGCCGAGTTCGGTGACCACATCGGGACCTAACTTTGGCATGGTGCGATCTCCGGTCCCTCGACCTGCTATCGCGTCCAGCCCGTTTCTAGGTCATGGACAAACGATAGGATGTTATATTTTTGGTGACAAGCACAGCGTGTGCTCTGGGGGAGCGTGCGCCAGCGACCTGCAACCGTTGGGGGCAAAAACCGAATCGTTAACAGACTCTTAAGATGAGTTCACGAATTCGTTAAGACTGTCATCCAGGATTATGGGCCGCCGATCTCATTTCTTTGAAATTTAGAGTATACAAAGGGTTACGTGATGCGCGTTCCACCGCCAACCGTTCTGACAGCTTGCCTCGTCACCCTTCTTGTCCTCCCAAGCAGCATCCGCGCTCAGACGGAACCTTGCATTCCGCCCATCCGGCCCTTCCTGCCCAGCGATCCCCGGGACGTTCAAGCCTACGCGGAGCTCCTGCGGCAAGACTTCGAGACCTACATCCGCGACTTCGACCTCTACCTGCGCTGTCTGGACACCGAGCGCGCGCGCGTCTTCCAGGAGGCCCGGGAGGTCACCGCCGACTACGGCCGCTTCCAGGAGCTGACGGCCGGGCAGCCGCCGGCCTCCGCCGAGTGAGGCGGAAGCGGGCTCCTGGCTCGGGACGGGGTCAGGCCCGCGCCCGCGGCAGCTCATCCAGGCGTGTCGTGTAGCGCGGGCTGCGGTGCTCGAAGCGGGTGGCCCAGGGGCGTTTCAGTCCCGTGCTGGCCGGGAGGAGGGTGCCCCGCCCCCAGCGGGCGTTCACCGCGTCGAGCGCGCCCATGAGCCGGGCCGAGCGCTCCCGGTCGAGCCCGTCGAACAGGGGAGGGGCTGCGTCCTCCGCCCGGATCAGGCTCATCGTCATCACCCCGGCCTTCGAGTAGCGGTGCCCCGGCCGCCAGATCGCCGCCACCGCCGCCCGCGCGGCCCTGATGAGCGCCAGGGTATCGTTGGTGGCCTCGGGCAGCGTCACCGTGCGGCTCGCCGCGTGCTGGGGACCTTGGTCGTGCGTGGAGGTGTGAAAGAACACGGTGAGCGCGTCAGTGGCGAGGCCGTGGTGGCGCAGCTTCTCGGCGAGCCGCGCCGTGTGCGCGGCCACCGCCTCCTGCAGGGTGGGCAGGTCCTCCACCCGACCGGCGAAGTTGCGGGTGACGGCGCAGCCCTTCCGCTGGGGCGCGACCTCCTCCAGGGGCAGGCAGGAGGTGCCCCGCAGCTCCCAGACGATGCGCTCGCCCACCACGGTCAGGAGCCGACGGGCGAGGGCGGGATCGAGGCGGGCGAGGTCGGCGGCCGTGCGGCAGCCGAGCGCCTCCAGCTTGCCTACCGAGGCCGAGCCCATGCCCCAGACCTCCGTGACCGGGATCTTCGCCATGACGGGGAGGCGCGCGGCCTCGTCGCGGAAGTCGCACACACCGCCCCGCTCGGGGTCGTGCTTCGCCACCCAGTTGGCGAGCTTGGCGAGCGTCTTCGTGGGCCCGACGCCCACGCAGGTCGGGATGCCCGTCCACTGGCGCACGGTGGCGCGCAGCTCGCGGGCGTGGGTGACCAGGTCCGTCCCGCCCAGGCCCGAGAGGTCGAGGAAGCTCTCGTCGATCGAGTAGACCTCGATGGCGGGCGAGAACAGGCGGTACACCTCGTTCATGCGCGCGCTCATGTCGCCGTAGAGGGCGTAGTTCGAGCTGAGCACCGCCACCTTGTGGGTCCGGCACAGGTCGCGCATCTGAAACCAGGGCTGCCCCATGCGGATGCCGAGGGCCTTGGCCTCGGGGGTGCGGGCCACCGCGCAGCCGTCGCCATTGCTCAGCACGATGACGGGCCGCTTGGCAAGGGTGGGGTCGAACACCCGCTCGCAGGAGCAGTAGAACGAGTTGCCGTCGATCAGGGCGAAAACGGTCACCGGGTCGCCCTCACCGCCGGCCCCGCAGCCAGTGGACGTTGCAGCGCACCACGCCCCAGATCTCCACCTCCGCCGCCTCCGGGATGGCGAAGGCCGGGAACTCGCGGTTCTCGAGCGCCAGGCGCGGCCGAGGCCCGTCGAGGAGGAGCCGCTTGAGCGAGCGCTCGCCGTTGACGACGGCAACCACCACGTCGCCATGCCGGGGGGTGAGGCTGCGGTCCACGATGAGGATGTCGCCATGATAGATGCCGGCGTCCGTCATCGAGTGCCCGTCCACCCGCCACAGGAAGGTCGCGGGCTTGTTGGGGATCAGGAGCTCCAGGAGGTTGATGTCCGGCTCCAGGTGGTCGTCGGCGGGGGAGGGGAACCCCGCGCAGAGCCCTTCGAGGACGAAGGGCAGGGACCAGGCCTCGGCCTGCGACTCGAACTCGTGGTGGCGCAGCAGGAACATAACGAGAACGTGTAGCGCCTTCGGTTCGCTTGGCAACAGCGATGATCCGCCGCTCGGCGCCCCGCCTCGCGCGGTGACGCGCCCCGGCCACGGCGTCGCCCGAACCTTGGGCGGCGACGCGGGTCGAATTCACGACCCCCGCCTCTCCGGTCGGACCTGCAGGCCGCCCGGTCCAACCGGACCGGCCTCCCCTGCTCCCCACCTTCTCGAAACTCCTCAAGGGTGAGCCCCCTGTGGGCGAGGGGGGCTGTCAGCCCCCCTTCAGGTGTTCCCGAACTGGCCGGAGGCAGGCTATCTTATCGTTCAGTTGAATGAAGGCGCAGGCGCACCAAGTGCGCCTTGTGACAATGAGATTCCACCCGGCTCGGCGCAGACCTTCTCGCCGGTGGGCGCACGTCCGCAATAGGCCCACCCGAACTGTCTTTCCTCGACTTCGAAGTAATCTGAGATGCCTTCCTTTATTAAAAATCCAGCCACCTCCTCTTGCGTATATGGACAGGTGTCGAACAATTTGCAATTGAAGGACAATACTCTTTCGTCTGAGAATAGAGGTCGGATCAGCATTACCTGCATGGGCAGTTCGTCGCGACTGCACATAAGCGGGGTGGGGTGGCCAGGGTCTTCCTCAACGGTGCAATCAAATCCTTGTCGGGCAAGAACGTTGCTCATCTCTGCCGTTGACATTGCCATGTTCAGCCCGAGAAGGGTTACAGGACGACCGGCATTTTGCACAGGTTGATTTTCAGGGTTGTAGTCATCAGTTCCGCCCGTTTTTTCGTCCATCGGGAACCCGAAAATATCCTCAAATTCGGTGGCGTCGAGCATGCAAGGATCATTTTTTGTTGCATTAGCCCAATCCCCTAAATACTCCAATGTCGGGGTATCCAGGGCGCTCGCGCAAGGGTAGTAGCGTAGTATTTCAGACCGAGTATCCTGTGCGGCGGCGAACCCCGAGCAGGTTAACAGGGCTGTGGCAATGGCAATGAGATTTATCTTGTTCATCTGCTCCTCCCCGGAAGCGCGTGTGACAGGCTCGCGCGCAGCGTGACCAAAGGGATAGACGCAATCCATGCAGTCAGGATCAAGAGTGACCTCGCGAAGTGACTAACGGTGCGGCAGACAGGGCGACCTCGATTGAGATGCGTTTTCTGTCTTGAACGATCACATCGTTGGGAACGGCTTCACTGCCAACTCCGCCTTTCGACGGAGGGTCGGGTGTGGTCCCTGCAATTGCCATTGGAGTTGCGCCAGGAGCCTTAGCCACCACCGCTGTTAACGAACGATCCCTGACGCTGGCCTGGACCCAATCCCAGCCTCACCCGCCCCAGCGTCCGCACACGCCTTCCCCGATCAGGATCTCGCCCACGTCCTCGCCGGCCAGGGCGCAGGTGCCGACCTCGCGGTCGTAGCTCCGGCGCCCCTCCAGGTCGCAGGTCAGGGTCTCCCCGTCCACGAGGTCGAACAGGAACAGCCGGGCGCTCTCGCCCTCGGTGGTGCCGAGCTCGGCGCAGTCGAGGTTGGCGATCCGCACAGGGGTGCCCGCCACCTCCAGGGTGTCGCCGTCGCGGACGTGCGTCACCCGGCCCTGGAGGGTGTTGGCCGAGCGGGGCGGGGCCGGGGGCTCGGCCTCGCGCGGCGCGGGCGTGCGCTCCGGGGCCGGGGAGGGGGTCGGTCCCGGGCGCGGGGTCGGGCCCGGGGGCCCGGGGAGCCACTCGGTGAGGCCGTCCGGCCACCAGGCGTCCCAGCCCTGCGGCAGGCGCGTGGGGTCGAGCCAGCCCAGGGCGACGAGCACGGCCGCGAGGGCCGCGAGCCAGGCCAGGGGACGCCGACTGCGGGCGCGAGACGGAGAACGACGACGGGAGGTGCGGCGCGGGCGACGGGTCATGGCCGCCCTGTAGCAGGTCCGGCGGGCCGGGTCATGGTCCGGCCAAGGAAGGGAAAGCGGCGAGCCCGACCCCGAGGAGGTCGGGCTCCAGGGACGACGGACGCGCGGCCAAGCCGGGCCGCGCGACACTTGAGCATCTGCCGTGATCCGCCACGCATCCCCGGCCTCCCCCGTCAAGGGGCCAGCGCCCGCACCAAGGCGCGGTCGGCTCGAGGGGCCCGCCGTGTCCTCGGCTTCGCCTGCGGGCCGCACCACCGGGCTCCTGCGCCCCCTGTGACGGGGAAGGCCGGGGCCGCGGGTCGGGCTGCGCCCGCCCCGCTCTGCCGCTCCGAAACATGCGGGGCGCAAGTTTCGGACCGACAGACCGGGACGGCTTCGCCCAAGGGCGGATGAGGGCTCCAGACCCCCACCGCACACCCACCACGCGGAGGCTGTCATGGCACACACCCCTTCGAAGACCTTCGATCCCGAGCGCGAGATCAGCGCCCGCATCCTCGCGGCCCTCGAGGCGGGCACGCCGCCCTGGCGCAAGCCCTGGACGGGGCAGGGAGGCCCCGCGGCCTTCCCCTTGCGCGCCACCGGCGAGGCGTATCGCGGCATCAACGTCCTGATGCTCTGGCTGGAGGCGGCGGAGAAGGGCTACGCCTCGCCCTACTGGATGACCTACAAGCAGGCCGAGGCCCTGGGCGGGCAGGTGCGCAAGGGGGAGCGCTCCACCCTCGTCGTGAAGTATGGCGTCGTGGAGAAGGAGGGCGAGGACGGCACCGAAGAGCGCCGCCCCTACCTCAAGGCCTACCGTGTGTTCAACGCGGGCCAGATCGACGGGCTGCCGGCCGAGTTCACCCGCGAGGCCGACAGGCCCATGGACCTCGGCACCCAGGCTGACGGGGGTTTGGAGGCCTACTTCGCCCGGCTCGGGGCCACCGTCGAGACCAGCCCGGACCCGCGCGCCTACTACCACCCCGCGCGCGACCTCATCCACATGCCCCCGGTCAGCACCTTCTATACGACCCAAGGCTACTACGAGACGCTAGGCCACGAGGCGGTGCATTGGACGGGCGGAAGCGCGCGGCTCGACCGGCTCACCCGTTGCAAGGACCGGGCCGCCTACGCCTTCGAGGAGCTGGTGGCCGAGATCGGGCAGTGCCTGCTCTTCGCCACCCTGGGCCTGACCCCGTCCATCGACCAGTCAGCCGCCTACATCGCGGGCTGGCTCAAGGCGCTGGCCGAGGACAAGAAGGCGATCTTCCGTGCCGCCTCCGAGGCACAGAAGGCGGTGGATCTCATCATCGAGCGGTGCGGGAGCGTCGTGGAGCATCCTGAGGAGGTGGCCGCCTAGGCGGCCTCTGCCTCGCGACACGGATGGTGGCAGGGATGCCCGGTCCAGACCGCCGACCACGCTCCTGCGAGCGCGTCCGACCGACGCCGCTCGGGGACGGCTTGCGCGCCGCGCATACCGGACCCGCGCTCCCGTTCATTGTGCAGGTGCAGCATTAGCGCTAACTTGAGAGGAAGACGCGACGGGCCATCCTCCTCCCGGCCTTGTCGCTCACTGGATCGGACCGGCCGCCCTCTTCTCCTCCCTGGGTGGGCCTCTGCCGACGATAAGGCGGCGCCCTCCTCCCGGGCAGCCGCCTTTTTCTTTGGACGGGGTGCGACCGAGAGTCGGTCTAGGGGCCGGAAGGGCTGATCGCGACCTCCCCAGCAGGTATGAAGGAGCCCCGACTGGTGCCGTCTACGGGTTCCGTCGGGAATGGTCCGCAAGCCGGCAGATTGATCACTTCGATCCGCTCCTGTCTGGCCCATGCGACCGACAGGTCCGGGGCGGTAGGCCCTAGCCGGGCTGTTCCGGCTCAGGCCGCCGACGCGGGGGTCGGGACTGCCGGGGCGGCGCGCTCCTGATTGAGCTGGAACAGCCGCGCCAGCATCTCATCGTCAGTGAGCTGTCCGGCCCGCCAGTCCTCGCCCCAGCCGTAGGCCTCGGACACGGCCTGATCGAGCGCGGCGTGCGCCTGCGTGAGCCAGGCTGGGCGGGCGTTGTAGAGGGCGGTCAGCGTCCGGGTCTTGAGCGCCTTGGCGGCGGCCTCGTTCGTCGGCACCAGGCGGTCGGGGTAGCCGGGGACGACCTCGGGCACGCGCTCCACGAGGTCGGACGGGTTGAGCCAGTTCTCCCGCAGCTCGTTCAGCCGGGTGGCGGCTTGGGCGATGGCCTGCGCGCGTGGATCGGCGGCATAGCTTGAGGCTGGGCGATCCGGTGTCAGTCCCTCGGGAAAGGGGAAGGTCTCGAACGTGGTCGAGGGCGTATAGCGAGGATCATTGCCCGCACCCATGAAGGTGCCCATCCGCAGCGCCCAGAGTTCGTGGAACCGCGAGTGCAGGATGCCGAAGGTCGTGTCGTCGTCGCGGGCGACAGCGATGAGTTGATGGTCGGGACATACCCCAGCGGGGAGCCATGCGAACAGCCGATGCTTGGCAACGGTCGGCGTCACAATATAGCGCGAGACCTGCTTGAGAGCGGCCCACATTCCTTGTCGAGCCTCGACGTGTCGCCACCAAAAGGTCGCATAGACCGCGCGCTTGTTCTCGGCACGGACAGGCTTCACCTCGACCATGATGTGTCCAAACGGTGCTTCATAAAGCGCCGCCTCCGCCTCGGTCATCGTCCAGCCGAAGTCGATGATCCACTTGCCGGACGGCCGCCGCGTCACGTCCATCCCGTTCATCCAGGGCCGCAGCACGTCCGCATTCGGTCGCCCGTTCGGATTAAGCGGCAGCTTCAGCCACTCGCGGGCCAGCTCGCCGGGCACGTCGAAGGCCCCGCCCTTGGTGTCGCCCATGAAGGCTACGCCCGCGTTCTCGGGCAGCCGCACGGCTTTGGTCAGGTCCACATGAGCCGAGCCCGCCCGCCGGGGCGTGAGGTCCGAGAACACGGCGTCCACCTCCTCGCCGTCATGCCGGACCGGTCCCGTCCCGCCCCCGTCGAAGCAGACCATGGACACGCGCACGGCCGCCCCGTCCAGCACCCAGTCCTCGTCGTCCCAGGCGTCGAAGATGCGCCCCGCGCCCACCGCCCGCTCCAGCGTGGCGCGGTTCGCCCCGCCCCGGATGGAGTTCGTGGACACGAAGCCCGCGCGCGCCGCGCGGCCCTCGCGGATCATCGCCCCCGCCTTGGCGAACCAATAGGCCACGAGGTCAGCCTCGGGTCGAACCTCGGTTGAATATAGCGCGAACAGCCGGTCCACGGTGGCGTCGCCCAACTCGGACCGCAGGCGCTTGCCGCCCAGGAAGGGCGGGTTGCCAACGATGGCGTCGGCCTCCGGCCACTCGGCCTGCGTCCCATCCGGGTTCACGAGCGCGTCCCGGCAGGCGATGGTGGCGAGCGGCCGCAGGATCGGATTGCGGTTCACCTCATAGCCGTTCGCGCGCATCCACTGGATTTCCCCGATCCAAACCGACACGCGCGCCAGCTCGGCGGCGTAGGGGTTCAGCTCAAGGCCCAGGACGTTGGCGGGCGACACCAGCGGGATCAGGTCGCGGGGCAGGCCCAACGCCTCGGCCTCCAGGTTGACCCGATGCTCCAGGTCCTTAAGTGCGAGGAGGGCGAGATACAGGAAATTGCCCGAGCCGCAGGCGGGGTCCAGCACCCGGAACGCGCGCAGCCGCTCCAGGAACCCGGCCTTGGCCGTAAGGGCCTCAGCATGGGCCTTGTTGCGGCCTGCCGTAGCCTTGGCCGCCTTCTCCTTCGCAAGCGCCACCTCGATGCGCGCCCGCGCGGCCTCCCACTCGGCCCGGAGGGGGGCCACTACCACGGGCTCCACGATCTTTCCGATCATGTCCCGGCCGGTGTAGTGCGCGCCAAGCTGGCTGCGCTTGCCGGGGTCGAGTCCCCGCTCGAAGAGCGTGCCCATGATGGAGGGATCGATCTCGGACCAGTCGAGCCGCGCCACGGCCAGAATGTCGGCCACGTCCGGCTTCTCCAGGGGCAGCGCCGCGTCCGTGTCGAACAGCCCGCCGTTGAACCACTCCACCCGCTCGAAACCCACCTTGCCACCCGTCCGCATGGCCGCGAACAGCGTGCGCGCGTCCTCCTCGAACGCGGCAGGCTGGGCCTGTGATCCTTCCACCATCCGCTGGAACATCCGGTCCGGTAGAAGGCCCACGTCCTCGGCGAACAGGCAGAACACCAGCCGGTTGACGAAGTGCGCGACGTCCTGCGGGTCGTGGCCCCGCCCGCGCAGGCGCTGCGCCAAGGCGGCGAAGCGCTCGGCCGCCTCCTCGGTCAGGCCCTGCCGGGTCCGGGTGGGCTTGAGCCGTTCGGGGTCGGTGAAGCACCAGCGCAAGAGGTCGCGCTTGGCCCCGTCCAGAAGGTCGTCGAGCGCGATCTCGTGGACCTGCTGGACGGTGTTGGTCCAGTTGGTGTGGACGCGGATGCGGTCCATGTCCGAGACGATCAGAAGGGGCGGGTTCTCCAAGGCGACCGCATACATGAGGAGCTGCCGGAATGCCGCATCGAGGTCCTTGCGCTTGCCCTTATATTCCCAAGCGAAGCAGCCCTTGCGCCAGACGTCAGCCCAGCCCTCGCCCCCCGAGGTCTTGGAGGCGCCCTTCTCGAAGGCGAACCACTCGCCCTTGGGGTCGTCGGTGACCGGGTCCTTGACGCCCAGGAGCGCGCACAGGTCGTTGAAGTGGGACTGGGAGGCGGAGCGTTCCTTCAACTCGACGTGGCGCCACTTGGCGATGAACTGTTGCGGCGTCACTCGTCCCTCCGGTGCTTCCCGCGCGATCCTACGGGAACCCGATCGGCAGGAACAAGCCGATGGCGTGGCGGAGAGCCGGAGCGTGGTCCGGCTTCCGCCGCAACGGAGGTAATTCGGCCTAGGAGCCGTCGTCCGTGCTCCCGGAAAACAATCTTCCAATCGGCGAAGCCGTCAATCGAGTGGCGAGACATACTAGGCCCGAAATAACCATCGTAGAGCTAGGTCGAACCGCTCATGCCACCAGATTTCTGAAACATCCGTTTAGTAGATGGGACTCCCAAGATACCCATCTGAGCAATTATATCAAGCTTCGCTATATTTCGACAGATGAACCCGTGGTAGTCAAGAACTTGCTGCGCGATGAAGTGATCTAGCTGCTCAAACACTCTGCCATCGTTGCAAAAGGAAAAGGACTTTTGCCAGCCATAAACTTTTTTACTCATTGCATCGAGCGTAGCGCTCTGGGATTGTTTCGTGCTTGGGGGAATGCCTTTTCGGATCGCCTCTTTGATGGCAGACTTGGACTCAGAGAGACCGCTGACTACGTCTGACTTGATCCTCCTCACCGACGCAGTGCTTGGAGTGCAGCGCTTCGGTTGCAGGGTGCAGCCAAGGAAGTTGATAGCCGAGGAGCACTTGCCTCGTGCAGCTTTGTCTGGTGAGTCGATGGGAGAATACAATCCAAATCCAAAGTTCTTTAGCTTGGACTCGGCATGCAGGACTGCCGCATCCAGAGTAGCTTCATTACGGCTAACCATGAGAATATCGTCGATGTAACGGACCGCTCGGACACCCATGTCGTTAAGTTCGTGGTCTAGTTCGAAGAGGAGCACGTTTCCAGCAAACGCCGATAGTGAGGAACCTTGCGCTACCCCTATTCCCCCATCAGGGAACAAGGCTGCGTAACCTTTCAACTCTTCCTTATTGCGGAGATGAACCTCAAGTCCTCGCGAAAACAGATCGGCGAGCAATCGGTCACCTGTTTCATGCAGAACAAAATCGACCACTTGAGCCGTAGGAATCTTCGTAAAGAAAGATTTGATGTCCGACTGGTAGAAGAATTTCGCACCAGCATCGATCTCCTGCATAATTGTTGCAATGGCAGGACGGACTCCACCGTAAGGATAAATCAACCCTCCTACCCCATAGGACGAACGATTTACATCGTTAATTCGACCAAGCCGAGAGTCCAGCTTAGTCTCATAACGAGCTTCTGGATCGCGCAAATCTCGCGACTCTCGGGGCTGCAAGACCTGCAGGATCGCCCGCTGGACCACCCGATTTTTTAGCGTCGCTATTGCGATAGGGCGTGGGTCCTTGCCCTGCGCTAGTCTCTTCTGCTTGTCTTTCAGGACACCTTCGACTGGGTCGAAGGTAAATCGACCTTCTCGTAATTGCGTGATGATGCGCCGAAGCTGTCTCTGGTGGGTGTGCTCGAACTCGGATGCCATCCCTTTGATTTCGGCACTTCCAGAGTTCAGCGCACTGCGCTTCACATGGCGCCACGCGGCAAAGATGTTCTCCTCGCCTCGCACATCCTCAAAGAGCGACCTCATCAAGTTCTCCGCTCGGGGTCCCCGCACATACCGTCCCGACCGTTGACGAGCACCCATCCACTGCGCACGGCTGGGCCGCGACGACAGACACCTCAGCGGCGAACGCCACCTCGGCGTGGTCTCCCTGGCGCGCGATCCGCATGGCGAAGGCCAGCTTCACGTCGGACGCCATGGCGACCATGGACGTGCATTCCAGAATAGGAACGTCTTAACGGACCTTCAAGACGCCGTGATCGTCTTGCAGGAAATTATGGGGAAGCTGGAGGGCCTGGATCGGTGATAATCGAGCGCACGTTAGGCGTACTAGTCGTTAAGAGGGCCCTTAGTTCGGGAGATCTGTAAGGAGCCTCCCAGCGCTGAAGTTGAGGTATATCCGCCTTCCTCGGCGTCTGCCGCTGGAGCAGAGGCGGGCCTCACAGATGTCGGAGAGCGTCATGAACACGGCTGAGGACGTCCACCGCCGGGCTACAGCGAAACGACTGAGCCGGGTCAGAACCGGCTTCTGCGCTTGGTCGTTGCTTGCCCTTGAACCTTGGAGCTGCTGTTCGATCCACACGAGGCCGCCGCGCCGATGGAAGACGAGACCATCATACCTTGCCGATACAATCCAATCTGTTTTTCATCCGGTCGCACGGCCGCTGAACTATGCATCAGATAACTGTTCCGGACGAGGTCGGACCAACGACCTGCTGAAGGCTAGGGCAACTTGTTCGCCCACCTTCTCTCAGTCATAGAACGTCCTCGAAGTAGACCCCTGGAGTGACATGCGCCTCCCTCGTGACCCCTTCGACCGCCAAGCACAAGACACAGCTATCGCGGCAGCTCTTACCGATACGGCTCAATCTGCCATCTACTTGGACACATCGTCCCTGGTTTGGACCTATCGCCTGGCGGAAGGCGCACGGAAGGAGTTCATTGACTGGATAGGAACTGGGCCTCGGCTCGGAAAGGTGCATGTCCCGAGTTGGGCGCTGCACGAGCTATATCGACACCGCCGCTCACCGGATACGCTCCTGCCGGCTCGGCCAAAAGTTCGTGCAATTGAAGCAGATCTGTCCTTCATACAAGAAGCAGCAGCGCTCTTCGCCGATGACGTGCGGGCGAAGGCATTTGCGTTTGATGATCGAGCAAGCTATTTGAATTTCCTTCGCAAGGCTGCGTCGGATCTCACGCGAGCCATGAAGATGCTCAAGGATTCGGTCGAGCTGACGAAAGTGGAAGAGCAGTTACTCCCCTTCCTTGAGGGAGCCTGCCTCACCGCGCAGATGCCCACTTTCTCTGATCTTCAGAGGGAGTTTGCCGCTCGTAGCGAAGGTCGGATTCCGCCCGGCTACCGAGATGCCGGGAAGCGAGGCGATGCTGGATCTGTTGGTGGAGATGGGGCCAATCGATATGGAGACTTCGTTTTCTGGAAGGAAATCCTTGTTCACACGGGTAGTAAGCCAGATATTGAAAAAGTTGTCATTATAACTCACGATCAAAAGGACGACTGGGTTTACTTTCCCGAGAGATATGTTGATTACGACGGCAAGACTCTCGCAAATAATGCGAAGCCGAAGGTTGTTACCTGCCCGCACCCGACCCTATCACATGAGATTTCGACAGTTTCAGCAGTCAATGAGCTCTATATCGTAACAATTCCGCAACTGATTCAACTTCTCAGCAGCCATGGGGCATCGCGCGAGGTTCAACAGCTCGCCCGTGCAGTTCAGATTGAGCAGGCGGCAGAAGTGGATCGAGCTAAGCCGCCAAAGGACGAGAGTGGCACGGAAGAGGCGGTCGACGGGCAGTCCGATGTTGCGGTTGAAACTTCAGTTTTGGGCGAACATGCAGAGCCCGAAGCCCAAGTGGAGGCCGAGCCGCCCGCTCGGGAACCCGCTAACCCGGTCCGGAACCCCGAAGACCAAGTGGAGGGAGAGCCCCCCGTTCAGGAACCCGCTATTCCGGTCCAAAATGACGTGGAGCTCAGATCGGAAGTTGAAGATCTTCTCGACGCGCTAGCGCCGGATGCGAAGGCGGACGCGCGCTACCCAGCGATGGGGGCCGATGACTCCCCTGACTACATCATTCGCGCCCTGAAGACCTACAACTGGTATCGCCAAAACCCAGCTATGTCCGGCGTTGCTGCCGCTGTTTCAAGCGGCGCGGCCACCCCTGAACAGATTTTTGTCTTGGGCCGCAATGTCTATCAAGCTGCCTGCGGAAATTCCCATGCTGCAGTTCAGCTCATCGAGAATTTGGGGGAGTTCTTAGCTCGGCGGCTCAGTCCGAATGCGGATATTTTCTTTGCCGGCATCGTTTACGAGGCGTATTTTGATAGTGAGGGCAACATCCGCCCAACCCCGAAGAACTCATATCTTGAGCCAATCTTTGTTGTCGCTCTAAGTCAGCGGTTCGCAGACGTCAAACGCTGGTTCCGAAGGCAAATAGCTGGTAATGAAATGAAGTATGTTCGCCTACCTGGCGATCCGCCGAACGTCGACACGTTCAATCTGTCGTTTGCCGACGGCAAGGTGACGTCAATTCACTTGAGAGGATTTCCGATCACCCGCGCAGTCGACGAAGATTCTACCTGGGACTCGCTCCCGTCGAAAGTTTCTGAGCTAGAACTGCGGCAGTTGATTGCTGAGCACTTTGCGACGGTGGAGCGCCTTGTGGCTGTCGAGCCTCATCTAGATGGTAACCATGACCTCTCGCATCTGGTTCTAATCGAGTGGGGAACCAATACCGAGGTTGTGTTTCCCGAGAGACATTGAGCAAAGATCGAGCAGTTGTCGACGTTATCGACCAGCAAGACTCTCTGCGATGTGCGTCAGGCGCGAGCGGTCTTGCTTTGCTGGAGACCGAGAATTCTTGAATGGACGGCAGCCACCGAGCTGTTGCGGGGAGCCCCTACCTACCCCGACGGGTCGCCCCGCCCAGGGGAGTTGATTGTGTGACCGCCCTCCGACGGCAATGGTGTGCCAAGGTGGGTCTGCGATGATTCACCAGGGGGAGCAGTCATACCACCAACGCCCTTCCGAAGCCTCCAGGCGTCGTCCGTCTAACCTCCGTCTGACGGCCCGCGTTTGGCTCGTCCGGCAACATGCGTCATAGCGGTCAGGCGGACGGGATGATTGTCGGACGTGGGAGCAGACAGGAAATCTTGGCGCTTCCAGGCCGAGCTTGCCAATCCTCGAGCGGGTCGGAACGGCCACGTTTCCGGCTGGGTTAGGCCGTGCGCCTCCGTCCCTGTCGCGGGCAAAGTAGGACTCCGCGTGGCCGCTTTCGGGCGGTGAACCGGGTGTTGCAGATCGACTGGGCCGCCGTGCGCCTGCTGCAGGTAGCCGACATGGTCGCGCAGGCCCGCTCCTAAATCGACTGGGCCGAGGAGAACGCGGCCAGGCTGCGCGAGACGTACTGGATCACAGGGCTCTGGAAAGAAGAAAAACCGCCCCAAAGGGCGGCTCTCCAAGGGACGGCTCGCAACCGGTGCCCTTTGGGGGGGCCGGGTCACCGCAACGCTGGCCCGGCACGCGGCCTGACCAGTCGCCAGCTGTTGCCAGCCTAGCTCCGATCTAAGGCCATGGGGATCGTCGTTCAACACACCTGGTCGTAGCCCCGACTGGTGGTGCGCGAGTAGGACTGCCTGCCTCGCACCTTCTCCAAATATCCCGGGGGGCCGGGGGCCGCCCCCGAGGTTCGCCGCGAGGAGCTGGTCCGTCCGGACGCGTGCCGGCCGCCGGCCGCTCCGGGCCAGCTTGACGACATCGGACGTACGGTGGATGGCTGTTGCGGTGCGCTCGATGAGAGTTCCAGCTCGGGACGGAGGCTCTCAGAAGCTCACCAGGTTGGGGCCGAACCGCCTCGGTCGACTGAACGGCACCATCCATCACCTTGAGGGTCTCATCGAGCCTGTGGGATAAGCTGGGACGGAGGTTTGTGGAGAAGCGCCAACGGCGGGAGAGAACCAGTAGGGACGTGGGCGCGCCTGCTGGCTGCGATGGCCCAGGCTACAGAAACGATTTGCCCCGGCCGCATGCCAGAGGCAGAGACGGAACCGGGGCGTACAGGGCAAATATGCCCCTGACGGCGACAGGTTCAAGTGGAAAGTGAAACGAGACGGCATGACCGAAGAGGAGATCGCGGCCCTGGAGGACACCCTCTCTCTGGAGCGGTTTGGCCGATACCTCACCTGGGCCGACGGCGATCGGCTGCGCGCCGTCGAGCTTTACACCCTCAACTCCCAGCTTTCCGAGAGCCTTTATACTCCCCTCCACATGCTCGAGGTGGCGCTACGCAACAGGATCCATGCGGTGGCGTCCGCCGAGCCTCACGGCGACCCAGCGCTCCCCTGGTTCAATCGCCCCGAGTACCAGAAGGGCAGCCGGCAGGCGGAGCAGCTGGAAAAGGCCAAGGCCGAGCTGACGGAGAGCGGCCGTTCCCACGATCCGGGCCGGGTCGTGGCGGCGCTGACCTTCGGGTACTGGACGGCGTTTTTTGGCAAGGACTACGAGACGCTCTGGCAGCAGCTCCTGCACAAGATCGCACGGCGCGCCGACGGCAAAGGGCTCCGCCGCAAGGACTTCTCCGAGCCGCTTGCCCGGCTCAGGATGCTGCGCAACCGCATCGCGCACCACGAGCCTATCCTCAACTGGAACTTGCCCAAGCACCACGGGAAGATCATCGAGTTGACCGAGTGGCTGTCGCCTGCGGGGGCCGCTTGGTGCCGAACCTACGGTCGCTTCTCTGCCGTTTATCCGGCCTCGGGCATCGAGCTGGCGCGGCCTGCGCCCGAGTTCGTCCCTGCTGGGCCCACAGTTGGGCAGGACGATACGGGGATCAACTAACCGACCTTCCCGAGCCGGACCCTCCCGCGCCGTCTGCCGCGGGCCGGCCCTGGCGTGGCGGCCGATCCGAGGAGCCACAGGCCACCTCGTTCCCAGCGGGCCGTCCCTTGGCTTTCGGGTCCTTGTGGCCCAGACTCGCTCCCATGCCGATCGCTCCCGAGAACCGCTGGCTCTACCCCATCGACTGGCCGGAGCTGTCGCGGCTGATCCGCTTCGGGCGGGCCCGGGGCCGCTGCGAGCGCTGCGGGCGGCCGCACGGGCGGCGGGTCGTCCACCTGGGCGACGGCGCGGGCACCTGGTGGGACGAGGAGCGCGCGGCCTGGCGCGACGGCCGCGGTCGGCGGGTGCGGGGCTTGGCCCCGCCCGCCGTGCTGGAGGCGCGCCAGCCGACCTTGGCCGGTCTCGATCACGTCCCCTGGCTGCCGGTCACCCGGGTGGTGCTGGCGAGCTGCCATCTGCGGCACGACCCCAGCCGCAACGGGCCCCGCGATCTGGCCGCGCTCTGCCAGCGCTGCCACATGCTCCACGACGCCCCCGAGCACCGGCGGACGCGCTGGCGCAAGGCGTTCCTGCGGCGCGCCATGGGCGATCTGCTCGTGCGCTAGGGGGCGACGACCGCTGCGGTGGTTCGGTCTAGGGCCTGGCTGAGATCAAGGGGTGACCCACGATGATGACCTGGGCTCGAAAGTCGCCCCTCACGTGGCGCTCACCGCGCGAAGAGCGCCTACCTTACCTTGCGTTCCATGCAAGGTCTGGCATCGCAGGGAACTCTCAACTGGCGGGCAGCTCCGGTGCGACCTACGATCCTGCTAAGTCATAACTTCGCGCCGAGCCGAACTCTCATCTTGCAAAAGTGTCAGGCTTCGAGACCGCCAGCTTTACACTTTCTACGGTAGTCGGCATCTTCCCCTCCGTAAGGGAGGCGCCGAGTGCCTGATAGTTTAGTGGATCCAGCAAGGGCGTCAGATGCTGGGGGTATCGCTGCACGACGCGGTTTTCGCATTCAAGACCATGTAGCCGCCAGAGTTGCCTTGGAGATGCTACAGGATCCGATGGTCATGCAACTCGAATGTGAGACAGGCGATGATGTTGTGGTTAGGCGCAACGAAGCTGGTTCAGTCATCAACGAGTACATCCAGGTCAAGACAACTGAAAAAGATAGCAAATGGAATATAGCTGAGCTGATTGCGCGTGATAGCGGCAGGAAGGGAAGCTCAGTATGCGAAAAGTCTCTCCTCTGTGACAAGCATGGCGACACAGCGTGGTTTCGACTAGTCACAACGAGACAGGTGTGCACCAAGCTTCTTCCATTCACCCTACCTCGCGCTAAGCGCAGTAGTAACACCACGCTTGCTGGATTGGTTGCGAGCTTTTCCAAGCGTTATAGGGACATCAAATCCGCCTCCGGGCGAACATTAGAAGACTGGTCACGTTGCCTCCTGTGGGAAGTGGAAGGAGACGAACAATCTCTAATTGCGCGGAACACGAATGCGTTATTGAAGCTGGCTGGAGGCCGCGGCCTTTATCCGGCTTTCCACCTGATTGATGAGACTTATCAGCGCCTCGTCCAGAAGACGCGCGCAATGGGTGATGAACCATCGAGTAATCCTGACGGCAAGGTTTGGAGCCGAAGCGACTGTCTGACATGGTGGGAGGAGCAGCTGCGTCAGATGCGCGAGGCGGCGACTGCCGCCGTGAAGGTCTACCAGATCTTTGATGCGCCGCGGTTCTTCTCGGAGCTTCACACAGTTGATGACAGCGAAATCAATAGGGCCCTGTACGCTTATGACGTCGAGTATGATGGACAGGTCTGGCGCAAGAGCGAACTGATCGAGCACCTGCTCGATTGGCTGCCGGAGGTGGCTCTATCTCCTCGCGTACTGGCGAGCTACAACCACCTATCTGCGCGACGGCTGCCAGGCGAAGCGTTGAAGGCATTGGACCGGCGCGGCCCGGCCGACATGCCGCACCTTATCGCCGCGCTTATACTGCATGCCATCCTCCGTCATCACTTCGGCGCCGAGCCGATTGCTTGCCGGATCTTCTTTTCAATCGCGGGCACGATGCGGTCCACCAGCGCACATATCGTGCCACTTGTAACCGGTGAGGAGATCTGGCTGGGGCGATCGCGCCTGGTGACCGCATCTAATCACCACGCCGTTGTCAGCGAAGTTCTTTCCGAGCTCCGTACTGCATTGACCCGCGACGTGCTGCATGAAGAGCGGGACATCATCATCCAACTACGCGAGCCGCGACACCTACGCGCCGATAACCTTGACGGAATCCTGAAATCTACTGGGAAGACGTCGGACCTTCTCAAGGTAATCCGCCTTCCCATTCTGGTAGCATATGACAGCACTACGCTTCAATCAGGATTCAACGCTGTATACGTCAACCTGTTGCAGCGAGAGGTCGAAGACGAATATGTGAGAATTAAGAATCAAATTGGGGATGAACTAAGCGGCATTCAAGTTTCAATATTCCTTGTTCCAATAGAATGCGCCACTACACTCGCGCGAGACTTCGAGAAACAGCTTAGGGGACAGTGATGGATTTGAGCCTCATTCGAGAATCCCTCACTCAACCAGAAAAGCTGGCTGAGCATCGCTTTCCTATTTTCCGGGAAGTTGCCCGACTGGCGAATGACGAAAGAACGGTTGCGATTGCGCGCGACTTGATTATCCGCCTGCTGTCGCACAGAGAGACGTTCACAGATGGGTACGACGCTCTCCTCGATGCTTTGGTCCGGGAGGTAGGGCTGTTCCCCTATACCGACCAAACCAAGAGTGAAGGACTAGAAGATCAGATCCTGATCGAGGCCCACAGGGTTCATGGTGTTGGAGAAGAACGCCTCTTCCACAGCTTACAGCTGTCTGTCTTTCAGGAGCTAATCAACGGCCGCAACGTAGTGCTGAGCGCGCCGACAAGCGTTGGTAAGAGCCTCGTTATTGATGCTGTCCTTGCAACCCGCAAGCATAAACGCGCAGTTATTATTGTACCTACGATCGCTTTGATTGATGAGACTAGGAGGCGCATTGCTTCATCGCTGGGCTCCAGCCACGACATCATCACTCATCCGAGCCAAGCCCGGCTCGATGATGGACGACCTACTGTGTACATCCTGACACAGGAGAGGGCGTTGGGGCGGAAGGACCTTGGCGACGTCGACTTCTTCGTCATCGATGAGTTCTACAAACTGGATATGCGCGACGATGATGACGAACGTGCAATCGATCTTAATATCTGCTTTCACCGACTAGCCCAGCAGGGGGCCCAGTTCTATCTGATCGGCCCCAACATTTCGTCTGTAAGCGGTCTGGCATCCGACTACAAGCATGTTTTTATTCCATCCGACTTCTCAACTGTCGCGCTGGATGTACATCACTTCAACCTCAAGCAGCGCGGCGAGGAACGTGCCACTAAACTCGTCGAACTTTGCAGTTCTCTGACCAGTCCGACCCTTGTATATTGTCAGTCTCCACGTAGCGCGCGAGAAGCTGCACGCACAATCCATACCGGTTGTAATCTGCCGATCTGCGATGCAACTAAAGATGCGGTGACATGGCTTGAGCAGCACTACCCATCAGAATGGGAGGTCATACAGTCCCTCAAGAGGGGCGTCGGCATTCACCACGGCAATGTACCAAGAGCGATTCAGCAGTATATGGTTTGCGCATTCGAGGAACATCGGATTAACTACCTCGTCTGCACGTCAACTATCATTGAAGGCGTAAACACCGTCGCCGAGAATGTTGTGATCTTTGATCGGCGCCGGAACACGAAAACTATCGATGATTTTACATTCAGGAATATTGCCGGTCGCGCAGGACGTATGAACCGCTACTTCATCGGCAAGGTCTTTGTCTTGGAAGAGGCCGTTGCTGAAGGTGACCACATGGTTAACCTACCGATTGAAGGACAAGACCTCTCAACCCCGCTCTCGTTGCTCCTTGATCTACCACAAACAAGTCTGTCCACTGGATCTAAGGAGCGTCTGAGCACTATCTTCAGAGATTCAAAACTAAGCGAAGCGACAATACGCGCAAATCGTTATTTGCCGATCGACGTTCAGAACATACTGTTTGACGCTATATCTGGGATTTATGATAGATCGCCCGAATTACTTCAGTGGCGCGGCGTTCCGAACTCTAATCAGCTTCGCGCAGTGTGCGAGTTGATCTACACTCACATTGATCAAGGGAGCTCCTTGCGGCATCATGGTATATACGATGGCAACCAGCTCCATGCTGTTCTTACCAGTCTTATGAATGCGGGTGATTTTAAAGATTTCATCAGACGCCGGGTACGCGAACGATGGGAGACTAGGACCGTCAGCGATGCTGTTGAGGACGCGCTCGCCTTTCTTCGCAAGTATGTTGGCTATACGTTCGGCCGTCAGTTAATGGCAGTCAGCCGCATTCAAGCAGACGTTCTTGGCCGACATAAGCGATCGGTTCCGGGGGACTACAGCATGTATGCGGCGCAGGCGGACTCCCTTTTCATGCCGGCCGGCCTTTTCGCCTTGGATGAGTACGGTGTTCCGGCTGAAATCTCATTGAAGATGAAAAGGCATTGGGGCGCAATTGAAGATGTAGACCATGGCCTGCGGCTGCTCGCTTCGTTGAACACCGAGCAGATCGATCTTCACCCATTCGAGCGCGATCTACTCAACAATGTCCGTCGATCATTGCCTCCTCGAGCTTACTCAGCTTGAGCAGTGACGGAGTAGGCTAGCCGCTAGAACGTCCGTTCAGGCCTTGTGATAAAGAGGTCCAGCAAACGTTCCCAAACCTTACACGCCAGGGCCGTCCGGAAACCCGCAAGCACGCACAAAGGCGTAGGTTCAGCTGAAGCTTTCTCGACGGCTCACCCCAGGCGGTTCGCGCTGCGCATCGTCCGCCCTGAGCCGGTGAGCGGGTCGAGGAGGAGCGTCAAGGATTATAGACGCCCCCCCACGCCTGACCCGGCCTCATGACCGCTCAGCGGAGCATCTCCACGGCCACCCCGACCAGATCACCCACTGTCGCCCAAGCCTTGTCCGTGGTCAGGACCGTGGCCCTGCGGCTTGCAGCCAGGGCCAGGCAGCCCCGGTCCCCCAGGGACAGGCCCTGTCCCCGTGTCGCGGCCCGCAGCGCGCCCGTGGCGTAGGCCATGGCTTCGTCAAAGGGCACCACGGAGAGATGAAGGGGCGCGAGAAGGGCGCGGGCGGTGGCCGCGTCGGCGCCGAGGTCGTTCAACTTGGTGGCCACCTCGGCGAGGTTCACGGTCGAGATGACGGCTTGGGACAGCACGGCCGCCACGCGCTCGGCCCCGGGCTCGCCGTTGATGAGGC
>NZ_JAGGJP010000012.1 GCF_017872975.1 Rubellimicrobium aerolatum | reverse complement strand
GGCCCCGCCGCCCGCGCCGCCCGGCCCCGCCGCCCGCGCCCCCGATGCTCGCGCCCATCGCCCCCGCCCCCTCAGGCCGCCGCGCCGGGCGTGGCGGCCCCCGCCGCCCCCGCCTGGGTGCCCGCCTGGGTGCCCGCCTGGGTGGCCATCTGGGCGGCCGTCTGGCGCGACAGGATGGTGGCGAACTCGTCGGCGAAGGCCTCGTAGCCCCCCACCACCCGCTCGGCGTCCGTGCTCAGCTTGTTGTAGAACACCACCGCCGGGATCGCCGCCAGCAGCCCCAGCCCCGTCGCCAGCAGCGCCTCGGCGATGCCCGGCGCCACCACGGCGAGGTTGGTGTTCTGGCTCTCGGCGATGCCGATGAAGCTGTTCATGATCCCCCACACGGTCCCGAACAGCCCCACGAAGGGCGCCGTCGCCCCCACGGTCGCCAGCACCCCCAAGCCCCGCGTCAGCGCCTCGCCCTCCTTGGCGATCGCCACGTCCATCACCCGCTCGATGCGCGCCTGCGCCCCCGCGATCAGCCCGCCCCCCGCGTCGTGGGAGCGCCGCCACTCGCCCATGCCGGCCGCGAACACCCGCTGGCTGCGCCCCCGCGGCGCAGGCCCGATCTGCTCGTACAACCCGTCCAACGGCTCGCCCGACCAGAAGGCCCGGTCGAACACCCGAGCCTCCGCCCGCGCCGCCCGCAGCTGCACCAGCTTGTCCACGATCACCGCCCAGCACCACACCGAAGCCCCCACCAGCCCCAGCATGATGAGCTTCACCCCCCAGGTCGCATGCGCGAACAACCCCCACATGCCATAGTCGGTCGCTGGTTCCATGGGTCGCTCCTCAGCCGATCAGCTCGATGGCGGTGCGGCTCGTCAGCGCGAGCCCCGACTGGCAGGCCCTGGCCTCGACCCCGGTCCCCTCGCAGGAGGCCACCCCGTTGACGAGCACCTGCCCGATCCCCTCGCACGAGGTCCCCGCGAGGTCGAACTGCCGGACGCGCGGGCGGCCCTGGGGCAGGTCGCCGAAGTCGAACAGCGTCACCTGCCGCACCCGTCCGTCCGCCCCCAGCACCGCCGTCTCCAGCGACAGCGCCGCGAGATCGGTGCCCAGGCCGTTCTCGACCAGGAAGGTCAGGCGGCAGCCCCCGTCCGAGGCGGCGGCGTCGTTCAGCTCCAGCGACAGCGCGGGCGTGGGCGCGGCGGCGGGCGGCGCGGCGTCCTGCGCCACGGCCGCGACGGGGATCAGCAGGGCGGCCGACAGGGCCAGGGCGGGACGGGTCGGGATGGAATGGGTCGGGATGGGTCGGGACGGGTCGGGTCTGGACGGGTCGGGTCGGGACGGGTCGGGCATGGGTCGCGGGCCTCGCTCGGGCAGAAGGGTCACGATCCGGGCATGGCTGGCGTCGGGCTGGCCGGATCCTGGGGAACCCGCCACCGGCCCGGGGCCGGCGGAGGGGCCGAGGCCCGGCCCCGAGGGGGACCGGACTCGACGTCGCTGCCGGGCTATGCTACCCGACAGAAATCGTCAAGTATCCCCGCCCGACGATCGGACGGGGATCGCGGCGACCCGCAGGCGGCCGGCCGCGCGACCCGGGCCACCCCCTCCCCTTGCGGCGCAATCCGTCCGGCCCGGAGGCTTCATGGCGTTCCGACCCAACATGACCGCCGTCCTCGACGGCATCCGCCCGGTCGCCGCGCTGCGCTGGCGGGCGTGGAGCGGCGCGGTCGCCGACCTTTGGGAGGCCGCCGGCGAGCCCGGCGGCGGCGGCCACTACGTCTCGCCCGATCCCCGGCTGGTCGTGTTCCTGGGCGAGGGCCCGTCGCCCGTCGGCCTGTCCGACCGCCCCGGGGGGCCGGCGGCCGGCAAGGTCGCCTTCATCCCCGCCGGCCAGCCGATCTGGAGCCGCGTGGCCGCCGATCGCCCCTTCCGCCATCTCGACCTTCACCTCGCCAACGCGCCGCTGCGCGAGCGGCTGGAAGGGCGCGCGGCGCTCGACCGGCCGGTGCTGCTCGACGCGCATCCGGGGGTGGAACGGCTGGCCGCGCTGCTGGCGCGGGAGGTGGCGGGGCCTGGGGGCGACGACCTCGTGGCCGAGGGTCTCGCCACCGCGATGCTGGGCCTGATCCTGCGCCCCGCGCCCACGCGGCCCCGGCCGGCGGGCGGCCTCTCGCCCGCGCAGATCCGCCGGGTGACCGACCTGATGCGCGCCGGGATGCACCGCCGCCTGAGCGTGGCCGAGCTGGCCGCCGCCGCCGGCCTGTCGGAAAGCTGGTTCGCCCATGCCTTCCGGCGCAGCGTGGGCGCCTCCCCGGCCCGCCACCTGACCCGGCTGCGGATCGAGGCGGCGCAGGCGATGCTGCGGACCGCTGCCACCCCCATCGGCGAGATCGCGGCGGCGACGGGATTCGCGGACCAGGCGCACCTGACCCGCGCCTTCCGCGAGGCCACCGGCACCACCCCGGCGGCCTGGCGCCGGGCCGCGCTCGACTGACGTTTCCAGCAGGCTCCTGCAAGACACGACAGGATCGTTCAAGACCAGGGTAGAAATCCGACATAAACGCTCGGAAAACAGCAGGCCGCGCCGGGGCTCCCGGTCCGCGCGGCCGTTCCCCGATGGAAGGACCACCCCGATGACACGCAGACCCCGCCTCGCGCAGCTCCTGGGCCGCACCGCGCTCGTTGCGCTCCTCCCCGCCCTCGCGGCGGCGCAGGAAGCCACGCCCCCGGCCGGGACGGTGGACCTGGGCGCGATCACCTTCTCGGTGCTGGGCGCGGACCCGGTGGGCGACCGGGCGAACCCCTTCACCCTGACCGGCGTCAAGACCCCGACGCCGATCACCGAGGTGCCCCAGTCCGTCAGCGTCGTCAGCGCCGAGCAGGTCGCCGCCACCAACGCCGCCAAGGTGGACGAGGCGCTGGCCTACACCGCCGGCGTGCAGGCCGCGCCCTACGCCTACGACAGCGACACCAACTGGATCTTCTCGCGCGGGTTCGACGCCACCGCGACCGGGGTCTTCCTCGACGGGCTCCAGCTTTATTCCTACGCCTTCGGCGGCTTCTACATCGACCCGTTCCTCCTCGAACGGATCGAGGTGCTCCGCGGCCCCTCCTCCATGCTCTACGGCGCGTCCAACCCCGGCGGCGTGGTGAACTACGTCAGCCGCCTGCCGGGCGGCGAGCCGGGCGCGCTGGCCGAGCTGGGGTCCGACACGCAGGGCCGCATCTGGGGCAGCTACGACCAGGGCGGCACCACGTCCGGCGGGCTCGCCTACCGCTTCGGGGCCAAGCTCCAGCGGGTGGACGGCCACGGCGCCTTCGAGGACGGGCTGGAGGGCGTCGTCACCGGCGGCGTCGCCAAGACCTTCGCCAACGGCGGCACCCTGACGCTGACCGCCAGCTATACCGGCATGGACGAGGATCACGTCGGCGGCGCGTGGCTGCCCTACACCGGCACCGTCGAGCCCACGACCTTCGGCACCTTCGACGAATACTTCAACACCGGCGAGCCGGGCTATGACTCCTACGTCCGCAACCAATGGCTGCTGACCGGCATCTACCGGCAGGACATCGGCGCGTGGCGGCTGACCAACACCACCCGCCTCGCCCGCGCCCATGTCGAGGAAAGCTCGGTCTACGCCTACGGCTACGCCGGCTTCACGCTCGTGCCGCAGGACGAGGCCGCCACGCTGGCGCGCATCTACTTCCAGCACGACACCACGGCGACCAGCCTGAACAACGACCTCCGGCTTGAACGCACCCTCGCCACCGGCCCGCTGGAGCACCAACTCCTGTTCGGGCTCGACGCCAAGCGCTACAAGCTCGACCAGGTGCAAGCCTCGGTTGCTTGGCCGGACGCGGCGACCGGCCTCTCGGCCGCCGATCCCGTCTACGGCGCGGCCCAGCCCGACACGACGCCCTACATCGACCAGGAGCTGACGCAGACCGGCCTCGGCCTCTACGCGCAGGACCAGGTCCGCTGGGGCAACGGCTGGATCGCCACGCTGAACGGCCGCTACGACGTCGTGCACACCGAGGCCGGCACCAACGAGGCCACCGGCACAGCCGGCGTGGACCGCGAGGACGGCGAGTTCTCGTGGCGCGTCGGCCTGGCGAAGGAGATCGGCGGCGTGGTGCCCTACGTCACCGCCGGCACCTACTTCAACCCGCAGGTCGTCAACGACCCCGCCGGCGACGAGGTGGAGCCCGAGACCGGGCGTCAGGTCGAGGCCGGCGTGAAGTGGTCCCCGAACGAGCGGACCCTCCTCACCTTCGCCGCCTTCGAGACCACGCGCGAGAACATCAGCCAGACCCGGTGGAACGGCACCGGCTACGACTACTTCCAACTGGGCGAGGTCCGCTCGCGCGGGGTGGAGCTGGAGGCGCAGGGCGAGATCGCCCAGGGCCTGAGCTACCGGGCCAGCGTGACCAAGCTGGACGTCGAGATCGTGGACGACATCGACGCGGCCATCGTCGGCAACACGCCCTATGTCGTGATCGAGGAGCAGGCCGCCCTGTCCGTCGCGTGGCAACCCGCCGCCGTGGAGGGCCTGACCGTCTCGGCCGGCGTGCGCCTGCTGGGCGAATCCTGGGTGGACAACGAGAACACCCTCAAGGTGCCGTCGAACACGCTCTACGACGCCGGCGTGTCCTACGACTTCGAGGGCGGCTGGACCGCCAGCCTCGACATCTCGAACCTCACGGACGAGGACTACATCAGCGCCTGCCAGTCCGCCTACTGGTGCTACCAGGGCGAGGGCCGCAACGTCAGCCTCGCCGTCCGCAAGAGCTTCTGAGCGGGGAGTCCGACCCTTGCGGAAGTCCGGGCGGCCCCAATGCCGCCCGAAGCCGGAGCCTCCCTCGGGCTCCGGCGCATCTGTTTCCAAGCCGCCCCATGCGATAGGACCGCCCTGCCGCCGCCAAGGACCGCCGCCATGCTCCGCCAGTTCGCCGCCTACTACCGCCCCTACCGGGGCCTCTTCTGGCTCGACTTCGGCTGCGCCGTCGCCTCGGGGCTGCTGGAGCTGGCCTTCCCGCTGGCGGTGCGCGGCTTCATCGACCACCTTCTGCCGCGCGGCGACCTCGCGCTCACGGTGCTGGCCGGGGGCGCGCTGCTGCTCGTCTACCTGCTGAACGCCGGGCTGATGGCGGTCGTCACCTACTGGGGCCACAAGCTCGGCATCGGCATCGAGACCGACATGCGCGCCCGCGCCTTCGACCACCTGCAACGCCTGTCCTGGCGCTGGTATGACAAGCAGCGCACCGGCCACCTCGTCGCCCGCGTGACGCGCGACCTGGAGGAGATCGGCGAGGTCGCCCACCACGGCCCCGAGGACCTGTTCATCGCCGTGATGACCTTCGCCGGGGCCTTCGCGCTGATGGCGGCGATCCACCCGACGCTCGCGCTCCTCACCCTCGCCATCGTGCCCGCGACCGTGGCGCTGGTCACCGTCTACGGCGGGCGCATGACCGACACCTGGCGGACGATCTTCGGGCGCTTGGGCGACTTCAACGTGCGGCTGGAGGAGGCCGTGGGCGGCATCCGCGTCGTGCAGTCCTTCGCCAACGAGGACCACGAGCGCGCGCTCTTCGCCCGCGACAACGCCCGTTACCGCGCCGCCAAGCTCGACGCCTATCGCACCATGGCGGTGTCCACCTCGCTCAACTACGTGGCGATGCGCGGAATCCAGGTCGTCGTGCTGGTCGCCGGGGCGTGGTTCGTGCTGGACGGCAGCCTGTCCACCGGCGGCTTCGTGGGCTTCGTGCTTCTGGCCGGCGTCTTCGTGCAGCCGCTCCAGAAGATCGCCGCCGTGATCGAGACCTATCCCAAGGGCATCGCCGGCTTCCGCCGCTACCTCGAACTCCTCGCCACCGAGCCCGACATCGCCGACGCGCCCCACGCGCGCCCCGCTCCGCCCCTGTCGGGCGCGGTGCGGTTCGAGGGCGTGGGCTTCGGCTACGACCCTGCGCGCCCGGTGCTGCGCGACCTCACCCTCGACGTGCGCCCCGGCGAGACGCTGGCGCTGGTCGGCCCCTCGGGCGCGGGCAAGACGACGGCGCTGGCGCTCCTGCCCCGCTTCTACGAGCCGGCGGCGGGGCGCATCACCGTGGACGGCATCGACCTGCGCGACCTGACGCTCGATTCGCTCCGCCGCCAGATCGGCATCGTCAGCCAGGACGTGTTCCTGTTCGGCGGCACCCTGCGCGAGAACATCGCCTATGGCCGCCTCGACGCCACCGAGGCCGAGATCCGCGCGAGCGCCGACCTCGCCCGCCTCGGGCCGCTGATCGACTCCCTGCCCCTGGGCCTCGACACGATCGTCGGAGAGCGGGGCGTCACCCTCTCGGGCGGGCAGAAGCAGCGCGTCGCCATCGCCCGCGTGTTCCTGCGGAACCCGCCCATCCTGATCCTCGACGAGGCGACCTCGGCGCTGGACACCGAGACCGAGCGCGAGATCCAGGCCGCGCTCGACCGGCTGGCCGAAGGGCGCACCACGCTCATCATCGCGCACCGCCTCGCGACCGTGCGCCACGCCGACCGCATCGCCGTGCTGGAGGGCGGGCGGCTGGCCGAGATCGGCAACCATGCCGAGCTGGCCGCGCGCGGCGGCCTCTACGCCCGGCTGGCCGCCGCCTGACGGCGACGGCCCTGCCCGGCCTTCAGAGGATGAAGTCGTCGGCGGTCAGCGCCAGGGCGCCGGTCAGCCGGATCTCCATGTCGACCCGCGTGTCGCCGTTCAGGTCCAGCGTGACCCGGGTCGGCGTGCCCGCCGTGCCGATGTCGTAGCGCAGTTGCCCCCCCAGCCCGAGCGTGAAGGCGGAGGTGCCGACGAACGTGAAGGCCTGGTTGCCCAGCACCAGCGAACTCGCGTCGAGGGCCGACAGGTCCATCCGGTCGCCGGCCGCCAGGGCGAAGTCGGCGATGGTGTCCAGCGTCGTCGTGCGGCTGTCCGCGGTCGTGAGGAAGACGAAGGTGTCGGCCCCGCCACCCCCCGCCAGCAGGTCCGCGCCCGCCCGCCCGGCGATGCGGTCGGCCCCCGCGCCGCCGGTGATCGTGTCGTTGCCCGATCCGCCGTCCACCAGGGCCAGACCCGACCAGCCCAGCGCCGACTGGCTCATCGTGTCGGCCCCCGCCGTGCCCAGCAGGGTCACGCCGCTGGCCGTGGCCGTCAGCGACTCGACGTTCGAAATCTTGGCGAATTGGAGCGACAGGGCCGCGGAAACGATCACCGAATCCGTCCCGACCCCCCCGTCGATGCTGTCCGCGCCGCCCGAGGCGCCGACCAGGAAGGTGTCGTCGCCCGCGCCGCCCGTGAGGATGTCCTCGCTCGTGCCGCCGTCGATCGTGTCGTTGCCGCCGCCGCCGCGGATCGTGTCCACGCCGGAGTTGCCCAGGATCGAATCCGCCCCCGCCGATCCGGCGAGGCTGTCGTTCCCCGAGCCGAGGTCGATGGAGCCGATCCCCGTCAGGACCGTGCCGGACAGGTCCACGACCTCGGCGGTCGAGTTGCCCAGCATCCGCACGCCGGCGAAGCCGTTGGCGGTGATCTCCTCGATCCCGGTGATCGCGGTGAACCGGATCACGGTGCCCGCCGCCGTGGCGCGCAGGATGTCCGCGCCCGCGCCGCCGTCGAACGAGTCGAGCCCCGGCGAGGCGCCCGTCACCTCGATGATGTCGTTGCCCGCGCCGGTCGAGAGGGCGTCGTTGCCCGCGCCCCCGTTCACGAGGTCGTTGCCCGCGCCCAGCGTGACGGTGTCGTTCCCCGCCAGCGCCTGCACGCTGTAGGATCGCCCGTCCGTCGCGGTGTAGGCGTCCGAGCCGTTCGTCAGGTTCACCGTCACCCGCGACCCCGTGGCCGCCGCCACGACGATCTGCAAGCTCGTGGAGGCGACCGAGCCGTCGGCCGAGGCCGCGCGCACGGTGATCTGCTGGGTTCCCGCCGCGAGGACGGCGCCGCTCGCCACGCTGACCACGCCCGTCGCGGCGTCGATGGCGAAGCGCCCGCCGGCGCTGTCGGTCAGGCTGTAGGTGACGGCGCTGGCCGTGGCGTCCGCGTCCGCCGCGCGGGCGGTGATCCCGGCCAGCGTCCCCGCCGCCGCGCCCTCCGTCACCTGGTTCGCCGCCGCGTTCGCGTCCGTGGGCGCGGTCACGTCGAACTCGTCCACGTCGCCCACCGCGACCGTGAACTGCCGGTCGAAGCTCAGGCCCGCCGCGTCCGTCACCCGCACGGTCACGTCGTGCGACGCCGCCGCCTCGCAGTCGAGCGACGCCCCCGCCGCCACGACCAGTTGGCTCCCGCTGATGGCGAAGCGCCCGCCCGCGGAATTCACGAGGCTGTAGGTCAGCGTGTCGCCCGCGTCGGGATCGGTGCCCGCCAGCGCGCCCACGGCCTGGCCCCCCGCCGCGTTCTCGGCCACCGCCGTCGCGCCCAGCGCCAGCGCGGTCGGCGACTCGTTGACGTTCGAGAGGAGGACGCTGATGGCCCGCGTCACCGGGGCCGATCGCCCGTCCGTCACGCCGACCGTCAGGTCATAGACGTTGTTCGCACCCACGTCGCCCGGCGCCTCGAAGTTCGGCGCGGCCACGAAGCTCAGCGCCCCCGTCGCCGCGTCGATCGCGAAGCGCGCCGCGTCCGCCCCGCCAGCGATGGCGTAGGTCAGCGCGTCGCCGTCCGCGTCCGAGGCCTGCACGGTCCAGACCGAGGCCCGGTTCTCGGGCGAGATGTAGGACTGCGCCGGCACGACCGGCGCGGTGTTGGCGACGTTGCTGCTGGCGGGCGCGAAGACCACGTCCACCCAGTAGTTGCTGCTCTGGTAGCTCTGGGTCGGCATCTGCGCGGCGGCGCCGTAGGAGTAGACGCCCGCGTTCCCCTCGGGCGCCCGGACGACGCCCCACAGGTCGCCGAACGCCCCGTCGTCGCGGCCGTCGAAGCCCACCTCGTTCGCCGCCGCGAAGAAGCCGTTCGTGGACACGTAGTTGTTGGCGGTCTGGTAGGACACGACATAGGTCTGCCCCGCCACCAGCGTCACCGGCGTGGAGAGCGTCGCCGTCTGCCACCCGGACTGCCCGGCCGTGGAGGTGAAGGTCACCGTCCCCAGCAGCGTGCCGTTGCCGTTCCACAGATGGCCCGCGCGCACGTCGGTATCGCCCGCGTCGCCCGCGGCCCGCCAGTAGCGCAGGGCCTCGACGGCGCCGGTCTCGCTGACGCTGAACCGCATCCCCAGGTTGACCGCCGAATTGTCGTTGTAGCTGATCGCGTTGGTGGCCGCGTCCCCGTCGAAGAGCGTGACATCGGCGGGCTTGGGCGGCGGCGTGACCGTGACGGTCGCCGTGTCGGGGGTGGCGTTCCAGGTGTTCAGGCTGTCGTCGATCGCCCGCGCCCGGATCGCGTAGGTGCCCGTCGCCGCCGGCTTCCAGTCATAGCTCCAGGTGTCCCAGCCGTCCGTCGTCTTGGCCACGCGCCAGGTCGCGCCGCCGTCCACCGACACCTCGACCACCGCCACCACGCCGTCCGCCGTCGCCGCCACCCCATCGATGTCCGTGGCCGTGCCGCGGATCGTCACCGTGGAGCCCTGCACGACGCTGGCCGGCAGCCCGACGATGTCGGCCTCCGCCGCCGTGACGTCCGTCGAGGCCGAGGCCCGCGCCAGCCCGCTCGACGCCAGGACCGCGTCGGTGACGGCGGGCTGGATGCCCATGTCGGCGAACAGGTTCAGCATCATCTGCTGGATCTGCACGTTCTCGATGTTCGCCCCGTAGGGCGAGCTGTCGTGCACGTTGCTCAGCGCCCAGGACCAGAACACCGTGCCCGCCCCGAAGACCAGCGCCCCGCTCTCGGCCCGGTACAGCGACACCGTGTGCGTCGCCGTGCCCGCCTGGGTCCGGTTGCCCTGGTCCACCAGGATCTGGCTCCAGGCCAGCGTCGTCTCGGACAGCTTCACGAGGCCAGCCGGGCGGTTCTCGTCATCGGGCGAGACGTTCCATTCGTAGCCGATGATCCCGGGGGCGAGGTCCACCGCCCCGGTGTCCGCGACCGAGGTGCCCCGCCAGATCCGCAGGCCCGCGTAGCTCTCGGGCACGTCGAGCGCGCCGCCGAACTGGCCCGTGCCGTCCGGCCCGAAGAGCTGGCCGGTCAGCATCTGCTCGATGCACTGGCAGGTGTGCACGAGCCCGGTGATCGGGTCCACGATCTCGCCGCCGGCGTTCGAGTTGCCGTTCGCGTCCACCGAGTCGTGGAACCGCGTGTCCCGCCACGTCCCCGTCCAGATGTCGGTGGGGTCGAGGTCGGCGTAGTCCTCGGGCGCGGCGTTGGGGTCGTAGTTCGCGAAGGTCTCCTTGTAGCAGACCAGCGTCCGGTATTCCGTCCCGTCGGCGCTGATCGAGGTCTCCCAGCGGGTCTTCCAGTAGACCTCGTTCCCCGACCAGAACAGCAGGTTCACCCCCGCGTCCCGCGCCGCCTCCACGTTCTCGCGCTGCCCGCCCGACCAGTATTCGTCATGGCCGACCGAGATGAAGGCCTTGTAGTTCTGGAGGTAGTCCGCCCCGAGCCGGTCGGTGTCCACGCCCGAGATGTAGGACACGTCGTAGCCGTTCTCCTCCAGCCACGAGATCGCGGCGTAGTCGGCGCCGAACAGGTAGTCCTGCGGCCCCGACACCGTGCTCGTGCCGTCCCGCGTGATGAACGGGCGGTTGTAGCTGACCGCGTAGGCGCGATCGAGCGCGTTCGGGCCGGCGGTGGGGATGACGGGATGGACGACCGTGTCGGTCGGGTCGCCATACAGGTTCGCGCCGACCTGCCCGTTGTTCCCCGCCCAGCCGTTGTAGGCCTGCCAGGTCGTGTCCGAGGTCTGGAGCACGATGTCCGCCGCCACCCCGTCGTTCCGCACGACGAAGGGGATCTGGTTCACCGCCCCCGCGATGGGGTTGCCGCTCGCGTCGAGCCGCTGCACCCGCGCCAGATACACCCCCGACACCGCGTCGGCCGGGATGTCCCAGCTGTCCGTCACCGACCAGTTCCCCGCGTCCACCAGGGCGCGCGATTCGTCATAGAGCGCTTGGGCCTGCACGGTGGCGTTTGTGTTGGTCCAGGACGCCACCTCCCGCGCCCCCGCTCCGCCATAGTAGCCGAGCCGGAAGACCTCGACTTGGTAGTCGCTCCCCGCGCCGCCGTTCACGTTGACGCTGAAGTCGATCTGGTTGCCGGCGTTCACGCTGAAGTCCCGCGCGAAGCCCTCGATCTGGGTGCTGTGCGGCACGTCCCAGTAGCTCTTGGGCGCGACCCCGTCCGTGCGGGCGTTCTCGGCGACGATGCGATTGCTCATGATGGCTCCTTAGCCGGCGTCGCGCCGGGCCTTGACGGGAACACGGAAGCGGCCGCCGCGCTCATGCGGCGGCCCGGAACGGGTCGGGAAGCCGGGCCACGGCCTCGGCGGTCAGTCGATGCGCGTCGGGGATCAGGCAGCGGTCGAGCGCGGCCTTCAGCCGCCGCTTGTCGATCCCGGTGCCGATGAAGACCAGTTCCTGCCGCCGGTCGCCGAAGGGCTCGGCCCATTGCGACCGCAGCCGGGCCAGCGCCGCCTCGTCCTTGGGCCAGAGGTGGCGCGGCATCGCCGCCCACCAGCGCCCGCCCCTTTGGATCGAGGTCAGCGCCCCCGCGAGGCTGAAGGTCAGCGCGACGCCGGGCAGGGTCGGCACCCAGAAGAACCCCTTGCCCCGGATCACGCCGCCCAGGTCGCCGGTCAGCAGGTCGTGGATGCGCTGCGGATGGAACGGCGCGCGCTCCCGGTAGACGAAGCTGTCGATGCCGTATTCCAAGTCCTCGGGCACGTGGTCGGCAAAGCCGTAAAGCTCCCGCACCCAGCGCGGGTTGCGCCGCGCCTGCTCGAAGTCGAAGAGCCCCGTCCCCAGCACCTCGCCCAGCGCCACGCGGCCGAAGTCCGTCTCCACCACGCGGGCGCTCGGGTTCAGGCCCCGGATGATCCGCCGCGCCGCCGCCAGCGCCTCGGGCGTCGCCGCCCCCACCTTGTTCAGCACCACCACGTCCGCGAACTCGATCTGATCGACCAGCAGCTCCACCAGCGCCCGCTGGTCGCCCGCGTCCCGCGTCTCGCCCCGGTCGCGCAGGAAGTCGCGGCTGTCGAAGTCGCGCAGCAGGTTCACGGCGTCCACCACCGTCACCATCGTGTCGAGCCGCGCCACGTCCCCCAGCGACCGCCCCGCCTCGTCGCGGAAATCGAAGGTCGCCGCCACCGGCATCGGCTCCGAGATGCCCGTGGACTCGATCAGCAGCGCGTCGAAGCGCCCTTCCTCGGCCAGCCGCCGCACCTCGGTCAGCAGGTCGTCGCGCAGCGTGCAGCAGATGCAGCCGTTGGTCATCTCGACCAGCGCCTCGTCCGTGTGGCTCAGCGCCGCGCCGCCCTCGCGCACGAGGTCGGCGTCGATGTTCACCTCGGACATGTCGTTGACGATGACCGCGACGCGCCGGCCGTCCCGGTTGTTGAGGACGTGGTTCAGGAGCGTGGTCTTGCCCGCGCCAAGGAAGCCGGAAAGCACGGTCACGGGCAGGCGGCGGTCGTCGGACATGGCGGCTCCGAGGGAATCTGCCGCAGGATGTCCACCTCGCCGCCCCGGATTCAATCGCCCCAGGTGACGTAGGGCCAGCCACACCCTGACCGAAAGGGGTAGGCGGCCGGACGAGGGCCCGGACCGGCCGCCCTCGCCCCGCCGTCCCCCAACGGCGACAGACCCGCGCCGGGGCCATCGGCGCGGGCCGATCGGACGGGTCCCGCGCGGGGGGCGGGCGCCCCCGGCCTCAGCCGGGGCTGCGGACCCCGCCCACCACCGGCTCGGCCGGCTCCAGGCTGATCCAGCGATACAGCGCGCCGCCCAGCGCCCCGCCCACCAGCGGCGCGACCCAGAACAGCCAGAGCTGCCCCAGCGCCCAGCCGCCCACGAACAGCGCCGGCCCCGTGCTCCGCGCCGGGTTGACCGAGGTGTTGGTCACGGGGATGGAGATGAGGTGGATCAGCGTCAGCCCAAGCCCGATGGCGATGGGCGCGAAGCCCACCGGCGCGCGCCCGTGCGTGGCCCCCATGATGATGAACAGGAACAGCATGGTCAGCACCACCTCGGCGAGGACGGCCGAGCCGAGGCCGTAGCCCCCGGGGCTATGCGCCCCATAGCCGTTCGCCGCGAAGCCCGAGGCCGCCGCGTCGAACCCCGCCGCGCCGTTCGCGATGAGATACAGCACCAGCGCCCCCAGGATCGCGCCCGCGACCTGCGCGACGACGTAGGGCAGGATCTGCGCCATTGGGAACCGCCCGCCCACCGCCAGCCCCACCGTCACGGCGGGGTTCAGGTGGCAGCCCGACACGTGCCCGATGGCGTAGGCCATGGTCAGCACCGTCAGCCCGAAGGCCAGCGACACGCCCAGGAGCCCGATCCCCACCTCCGGGACCCCCGCCGCCAGCACCGCCGAGCCGCACCCCCCGAAGGTCAACCAGAACGTGCCGATCAGCTCGGCCGCGTATTTCTGCGAATTCATGCCGCACCCCTTGCCACCACGACCGGGTCGCCCCCCGGTTGCAGGAACGATCTCACGGCTCCGCGATTCGGTAAAGAATGACCTTGACCCTGCGTCAGGACGGAACGCGACAGGGCCGGGACGGCATCGCCGCCCCGCCCCTTTGGCCCGCCGCGCTCAGCGCGGGGCGATGGCGTGGCTCATCACGTGGAAGATCTCGTTCTGCTCGATCGTCCCGGTCAGCAGGTGCGCCCAGGGCCCCGTCGCCCAGACCGCCACGTCCTCGCCCGAGTGCGTCTCCGACTCGAGGGGGATCAGCGCCTGCTGGAGATACTCCGGGTCGGTCGCCATCGCCTCGGTGATCTTCGCCCGCGCCAGCTCCGGGTGCGCCGAATCCGCCGCGTCGGCAAGGTCCGCCGCCGCCTCGGAGGGCGCGGGCGACGGCGCGACGGTCGTCGCCGTGGGCTGCGCGGGCGCCGCGACGGGCGCCGCGCCAGGAGCCGCGACGGGGGCCGCGCCAGGAGCCGCCTCGGCCGCCGGCGCCGCCTCGTGCTCGTGCTCATGCTCGACCAGGATCGAGCCCGGCCCGTTCAGGTAGCCCGCCACCGTGTAGGGCTGGCCGTCGTCCGCCGTCACCGGCTCGCCCGTGTGCGCCTCGCCGGCGATGTCGATGTCCATGCAAAGCCCGACCATCGACGACCCACGCCCGCAATAGCCGTTGAAGGCCAGCGCGTGCTCGTGGTCGGCGGTCACGATGATCAGCGTCTCGGCCGGGTCGGTCAGCTCCACCGCCCGCGCCACGGCCTGCGCGAAGGCCACGCCGTCCGTGACCGTGCGATACAGGTTCCCCGCGTGGTTGGCGTGGTCGATGCGGCCCGATTCGACCATCAGGTAATAGCCTTCGCCGTTGCCCTCCAGCGCCCCGATCGCCGCTTCCGTCATCTCGACCAGCGACGGCTCGTCCGCGCGGTCGGCCTCGTACATCATGTGGCTCGCCTCGAAGAGCCCGAGCACCGGCGCGTTGCCGCCCGCCGTCAGCGCGTCGAAGCTCTCCTGGTCCCAGGCATATTGCCCGCCCAGGGCCGTCAGCTCCGCCACGAGGTCGCGTCCATCGGCCCGCGCCCCCGCCTCGCCCTCGTCGTCGGTCGCGCCTTCGGGCAGGAAGTGCTCGCGCCCGCCGCCGAGCGCGAGGTCGATCTCGCCCGCCCGCATCGCGTCGAACAGCTGCACGGCGATGTCGGGCTGCGCGCAGTCCTCGGGGATCTCCGCGTCGCTCTCCCAGTCGCGGTTGACGGTGTGGGCGAACACCGCCGCCGGGGTGGCGTGGGTGATCCGCGCGGTGGACACGATGCCCACCGACTTGCCCCGCGCGGTCGCGATCTCCGAGAAGGTGGTGAGCTGGTTGGCCGGGTCCATGCCCGCCGCGCAGTCATCGACGGCCACGTTGTCCGCGACGCCGATCACGTCGTTCTTGGTCTTGACCCCGGTGTTCATCGCCGTCGCGGTCGGAGCCGAGTCCGGCGTCTGCCCGTTGGTCGAGTAGGTCTTCACGAGGCCCGCGTAGGGGAAGGCCTCGTAGGACAGCACGTGGTCGTCGCCAAGGCCCCCCTGTTGCTGCCCCTCGAACAGCCGGATCGCGTAGTTGGTGCCGATCCCCATGCCGTCGCCGACGAAGAGGATGACGTTGCGGGCGGTCCCGGTGTTGGGCGGGACGGCGGCGCGCGCCGCCACGGCGGCGGCCCCCCGCGCGAACCAGGCGTTGCCCGCCTGGGCGACTGCGGCGGAAGCCGCGTCTTGAACCCCAGCGGCGGGCGCCGCCTCCTGGGCGGTTACGGCCGTGCCGAGGAGCGCGGCGGCGATGGCGATGGCGGACGTCTTCATGATCCCTCCGGTCAGCGTGGTGGCGCGGCCCTCATCGCCCCTTCGTGTGACAGGAGCGTGAACCTTCCGCCCTCCCGCCACGTCAGCCGCCCGCCGCCGGGACGGCTTGCATCGCGCCCCGCGCCGTCGCATGGCTCGGCGACACCCCCATGGCCCCCGGCAGGACGACCCATGACGCGCACCCTCCCCACCCTGATCGGCTTCGCGGCCATCCTCACCTGGTCGGTGCTGGCGCTGCTGTCGGCCGCCGCCGGGCCGGTCCCGCCCTTCCAGCTCACCGCCATGACCTTCCTGCTCGGCGGCCTCGTGGGGGCGGCAAGCTGGCCCTTCCGCCCCGGCGCGGTGGCCTCGCTGCGCCAGCCCTGGCAGGTCTGGGCGCTCGGCACGGCGGGGCTCTGCATCTACCATTGCGCCTACTTCTTCGCGATCCAGTCCGCCCCGCCGGTCGAGGTGAGCCTCATCGCCTATCTCTGGCCCCTCCTCATCGTGGTCTTCGCCGCCTTCCTGCCGGGCGAGAGGCTGAAGGCGCACCACGTCGCGGGCGTGGCGCTGGGACTCATTGGCGCGCTGGTCGTCATCACCAAGGGCGGCAGCGTCGGCCTCGCCGGGGGGCTCCGCACCGGCCACGTCATCGCGCTGGCCTGCGCCTTCATCTGGTCGGGCTATTCGGTGCTGTCGCGCCGCTTCGGGCAGGTGCCGACCGACGTGGTGGCGGGCTACTGCCTCGTCACCGCCGCCGTGGCCTTCGTCCTGCACCTCGCGCTCGAACCGACCGTCTGGCCGGAGACGGCCCTGCAATGGGCCGCCATCGTCGCGCTCGGCACGATCCCGCTCGGCGTCGGCTTCTACCTCTGGGACCACGGCTGCAAGCACGGCGACATCATGATCCTGGGCGCGATGTCCTACGCCGGGCCGCTCTTCTCGGTGATCGTGCTGCTCCTGGCGGGCTACGCCACCTTCCACTGGTCGGTGGCGCTGGCCTGCGTGCTGATCGTCGCCGGCGCGCTGATCGCCTCCAAGGAGATGCTGCGCCCCCGTCCCGCCCCGCCGCCCGCCGAGGCCGGCGCGCGCCGGGCCTCCTGACCGCGCGTCCCCGCGCCACGTCCACCGGCCAGGCCCCCCCGTCGCGGAGTCCCGGCCCGCGCCCCATTCCCTCGAATGCCACGCAACACGCAACGCCCGTTGCTGTCAGGCGTCGTTAACGCTTGCGTGCGATTCTCCTCGCACACGACGCCCCGGGACCGCCCGCGCCACGAGACCACCTCTCGCGCGGTCGGACCTTCTCCTCGCCGTCGGGGCGACAGATGCTGTTTGACAGGACGCCGTGCGGCCGGCGTCCGACCGGGAGGACCCTTCCCCGCGCAGGACTGCGCCGGGACGGGGCCGCAAAGACCCGCCCGCCACGCGTCGAATACGCGTCCAGCCCACGGCCCCCTCGCGGGGGAGGCCGCGCCCTGCGCCCGTCAGATGTCCAGCGTGTTGTCCCGCTCCCACTCCGAGAAATGCGAGCAATAGGCGTTCCACTCCTCCGTCTTCAGCTTGACGAAGGCGCGCGAGAACTCCTCGCCCATCATCGCCTTCAGCGTCTCGTCGCGGTCGTAGTCCCGCAGCGCGTCGAGGAGGTTCAGCGGCAGCCGGGGGGCGCCCTGCACGGTATGCCCCTCGCGGTACATGTCGATGTCGTGGCGCGGCCCCGGATCGGCTTCCGTCCGGCAGCCGTCCAGCCCCGCCGCGATGATGACCGCCTGCAACAGATACGGGTTCGCCGCCCCGTCCGGCAGCCGCAGCTCGAACCGCCCCGGCCCCGGCACGCGCACCATGTGGGTGCGGTTGTTGCCGGTCCAGGTGACGGTGTTCGGCGCCCAGGTCGCCCCCGACACCGTGCGCGGCGCGTTGATCCGCTTGTAGCTGTTCACCGTCGGGTTGGTGATCGCCGCCAGGGCCGATGCGTGCCGCATGATCCCGCCCAGGAAGCAGCGCCCCCGGTCCGACAGCCCCAGCTCCTTCTCCCCGTCGGTGAAGGCGTTGCGCTTCCCGTCCAGATCCCAGACCGAGATATGCGCGTGGCACCCCGACCCCGTCAGCCCCTTGAAGGGCTTCGGCATGAAGGTCGCCCGCAGCCCGTGCTTCTCGGCGATGGTGCGGACCATGAACTTGAAGAAGCTGTGCTTGTCCGCCGTCCGCAAGGCGTCGTCGTACTTCCAGTTCATCTCGAACTGGCCGGTCGCGTCCTCGTGGTCGTTCTGGTAGGCTTCCCAGCCCAGGGCCAGCATGTAGTCGCAGATCTCCGCGATCACGTCATACCGCCGCATCAGCGCGTTCTGGTCGTAGCAGGGCTTCACCGCGGTGTCGTGCGGGTCCGAGACCTCCTTGCCGTCCGCCGACAGCAGGAAGAACTCGGGCTCCACCCCCGTCTTGATCCGCAGCCCTTCCTTGGCCGCCTCGGCGATCAGGCGCTTGAGCACGTTGCGCGGCGCCTGATCGACCAGCTTGCCCTCCATCGTCGCAGTGGCGGCGACCCAGGCGACCTCGGGCTTCCAAGGCAACTGGATGACGCTGCTGGGGTCCGGCACCGCCATCAGGTCCGCGTGCGCCGGCGTGAGGTCGAGCCAGGTGGCAAAGCCCGCGAAGCCCGCCCCCTCCACCGCCATGTCCGCGATGGCCTGCGCCGGCACCAGCTTGGCGCGCTGGCCGCCGAACAGGTCGGTGTAGGAGATCATGAAATATCTGACGCCGTTGGCCCTGGCGAACTCGGCCAGGTCGATCACGGCCTCCTCGGCCTCCCAGGGGCCCTTGTGGAGATCTTGGAACACGGTTGCGACTCCCTGTGTGTCGTCGGAACGAGGGCCCCGGTTCGATCCGGGGCTCCTCCGTCGATCTTGCGTCAGAAGGGCCCGCCCGGGCGTCCCGGAACCCAGCTCGTCCCCGCCAGCGGCACCCCCGCCATGGCGGCGGCCTCGATGGTGAGCGCGCAAAGGTCCTCGGGCTCGAGGTTGTGGAGATGCGACTTGCCGCAGGCCCGCGCGATGGTCTGCGCCTCCAGCGTCATCACCTTGAGGTAGTTCTTGAGCCGCCGCCCCCCGAGCACCGGGTCGAACCGCCCATAAAGCTCCGGGTCCTGCGTGGTGATGCCCGCCGGGTCGCGCCCCTCGTGCCAGTCGTCGTAGGCCCCGGCGGTGGTGCCGAGCTTGCGGTAGTCCTCCTCCAGCGCCGGATCGTTGTCGCCCAGCGCCACCAGCGCCGCCGACCCGATCGCCACCGCGTCCGCGCCCAGCGCCATCGCCTTGGCCACGTCCGCGCCCGACCGGATGCCGCCCGACACGATGAGCTGCACCTCGCGGTGCATCCCGAGGTCCTGAAGCGCCTTCACCGCCTGCGGGATGCAGGCCAGCGTCGGCATCCCGACGTTCTCGATGAACACGTCCTGCGTGGCGGCGGTCCCGCCCTGCATCCCGTCCACCACGACCACGTCGGCCCCGGCCTTCACCGCCAGCGCCGTGTCGTAATAGGGCCGCGCGCCGCCGACCTTGACGTAGATGGGCTTCTCCCAGTCGGTGATCTCGCGCAGCTCCAGGATCTTGATCTCGAGGTCGTCCGGCCCCGTCCAGTCCGGGTGACGGCAGGCCGACCGCTGGTCGATGCCCTTGGGCAGGTTCCGCATCTCCGCCACGCGGTCGCTGATCTTCTGGCCCAGGAGCATCCCGCCACCGCCCGGCTTCGCGCCCTGCCCCACGACGATCTCGATGGCGTCGGCGCGGCGCAGGTCGTCGGGGTTCATCCCGTAGCGGGACGGCAGGTATTGATACACCAGCGTCCGGGAATGCCCCCGCTCCTCCTCGGTCATGCCGCCGTCGCCGGTGGTGGTGGAGGTCCCGGCCTCCGTCGCCCCCCGCCCCAGCGCCTCCTTGGCCGGCCCCGACAGCGCCCCGAAGCTCATGCCGGCGATGGTCACGGGGATATCGAGGTGAATGGGCGTCTTCGCGTGCCGCGTGCCCAGCCACACGTCGGTCGAGCACTTCTCGCGGTAGCCCTCCAGCGGGTAGCGGCTGATGCTCGCCCCCAGGAACAGCAGGTCGTCGAAATGCGGCAGCTTCCGCTTCGACCCGCCGCCGCGGATGTCGTAGATGCCGGTCGCCGCCGCGCGGCGGATCTCGGCGTTGGAGTCGTTCGAGAAGGTCCAGGATTGCCGGGGCGGGGTCCGCAGGAACTCGGTCATGGGCGATCCTCAGTAGGACGATGCGTTGTCGACGTGGAAGGTGTAAAGCCGCCGGGCCGAGCCGTAGCGGCGGAACTGCGAGGGATCGGCCTTGCCCTCCGCGAGGCCCCGCCGCAGCAGGTCCTCCAGCGCCTCGAAGTGCTCGGGCCGCATCTCCTTCTCGATGCAGTCCGCCCCGAGGCTCTTCACGGACCCCCGCACGAACAGCCGCGCCTCGTAGAGCGAATCACCCAAGGCGTCGCCTGCGTCGCCCAGCACCACGAGGTTTCCCGACTGCGCCATGAACGCGCTCATGTGGCCGATGCTGCCATGCACCACGATATCGATCCCCTTCATGGAGATCCCGCAGCGCGAGCTTGCGTTGCCCTTGATCACCAGCAGCCCCCCGCGCCCCGTGGCCCCCGCGTATTGCGAGGCGTCCCCTTCGACGATCACGGTCCCCGACATCATGTTCTCGGCCACGCCGGGACCCGCCGAGCCGTCGATGCGAATGGTCGCCTGCTTGTTCATGCCGGCGCAGTAGTAGCCCGTCGTCCCCCGAACGGTGATGTCGAGAGGCGCGTCCACCCCCACGGCGATGGCATGGGCGCCCTTGGTGTTGACCACCTCCCACAGCGTCTCGTTGCTGGGCCTGGCTTTGAAGTCATGGAGCGCCTGGTTCAGCGCCCGCAGCCCCTGGGCGGACAGGTCGATGACCCGGACGCCGCCTTCGGTGGCGGGCGCGCGGGCGGTCAGTTCGGCGGTGTGCAGCATCAGCGTTCCCAGAAATAGACGGTGGCGGGCTCGGGCTCCCAGACCCGGGCGGTCTCGATGCCGGGCAGGCCGACCATGGCGCGGTATTCGGAGCCGAAGGCCACGTATTGGTCGGTCTCGGCCATCACGGCGGGCTTGCAGGCGATGGGGTCGCGCACGACGCCAAAGCCGTTCCGGGTGCCCACGACGAAGGTGAAGAAGCCGTCGAGGTCGGTCAGCGTGGCCTCCATCGCCTCGCCCAGGCCCGCGCCCTCCTCCATCTTGTGCGACAGGAAGGCGGCGGCGACCTCGGTGTCGTTCTCGGTCTCGAAGGTCTTGCCGGCACGCTTCAAGGTCCGCCGCACGGCGTTGTGGTTCGACAGCGACCCGTTGTGCACGAGGCACTGGTCCGGCCCGGTCGAGAACGGGTGCGCCCCCATGGTCGTCACCGCCGACTCGGTCGCCATCCGCGTGTGGCCGATGCCATGGGTCCCGGCCATCTCCGCAATCCCAAAGCGCGCGGCCACGTCCTTCGGCAGGCCGACCTCCTTGTAGATCTCGATGCCTTCGCCCGCGCTCATGACCTTGAGGTCCGGCCGCTCGGCCCGCAGCCACTCCCGCGCCGCCGCCACCTGATCCCGGTCCAGCTCGATTACCGCATGGGTGTCCTTGGGCGTCACCGTCACCGTCCCGCCCAGCGCCGTGCCCAGCGCGGCCTCCAGCCCCCCGAAGTCGCCCCCGGCGGACTGCACCGTGATCTTGGCCCACCCCTCCTGGGGCCGCGAATAGACGGCGATCCCGGCGCTGTCCGGCCCCCGGTCGGTCATCGTCACCAGCATGTCGGCGAGCATCTCGCCCAGGCGCGGCTCGAGCCCAGGGTCCTTGAGGAAGAGACCCACGATTCCGCACATCTTCCGTCACCTCTCTGCGTCGCTGCGACCGGCCTCATCCAGCCCCTCGCCTCAACTAAGGTGAAACATTTTTCACCTGTAGGCAATATAGCGGAGCGTTCTCCACGCGCCCGAGCCTTGGGCAATGGGCGGAAATCCCCGCCCACGCGCCGGGCAGGCCGCGACCCGACCCACCCGCGCGGCGAATCGGGGACCGCCGGCCCGGGGCCGCAGCGGATCGCCCCGTCAGGGCTGCGGGTAGGAGATGACGGACAGGTAGCGGGCAGGCAGCTCGTTCAGCACCTCGGGCCCGTGCCGCGCGTCGGCGTCGAAGAACAGGCTGTCCCCCGGCCGCAGGTGGAACAGCTGGTCCCCGTGCCGGTAGGTGACCTCCCCCTCCAGCATGAACAGGAGCTCGATCCCGTCGTGCTGGAAGGTCGGGAACACGTCCGACTCCTCGGTCAGCGTGATGAGGTAGGGCTCCACCACCACCCCCGAGGCGTTCGACCCGATGTGGCCCAGCAGGTGATACTGGTGCCCCGCCCGCGTCCCCCGCCGCTCGATCTCCAGATGCTCGCCCGCGCGGACGTGCTGCACCTCGCGCCGCTCCTCGAAGCCCCGGAAGAACGACGTGATCGGACACGAGAAGGCGTGGCTCAGCGCCTGGAGCGTGCCCAGCGACGGCGAGGTGATGCCGTTCTCGATCTTGGACAGCATCCCGATCGACAGGCCGGTGGCCTGCGCGAGGTCCGCCACCGTCATTCCCTGCTGGCGGCGGAAGGCGCGCACCTCGCGGCCGATCGCCGATTCCAGGTTGCGCTCGGCCACCTCGCGGACGCGGTGCGGGTCCTGGCTCAGCGCCGGCTTCTGGCGCGGCGGCGCTGGATCGGGCCCAAGCGTCGGATCGGCGTCGAGGTCGTCCTTGGCCATGGCGCTCCCCTGGACGGATGCCTATCGTTTCACCCTGATGAAACATCCTCCCGCACCGGACGCAAGACGATGACGACCGACGGCCCCTCCCTGTCCTCCTGGGGCTTCCTGCTGTTTCCCGGCTTCCCCATGGCCTGCCTCACCTCGGCCATCGAGCCGCTGCGTGCCGCCAACGAGATCGCGGGCCGCCCCGAGTTCGCCTGGACCCTGCTGGGCGAGGCTCCGGGTCCGGTCCGCTCCTCGGCCAACGTCCGGTTCGACACCGACCAGACGATCATGGAGGCTACGGGCCTCGACGCGCTGATCTGCCTCTCGCCCCCCGACGCGCGCTTCGCCGACCCGCGCGCCGCCCACGCCGCCCTGCGGCGGCTCGGACGGACGGGGGTGACGCTCGGCGGCTTCTCGGGCGGGGTGTTCCCGCTGATGCGCTCGGGCGCGATGGGGGCGCACCGCCCTTCGGTCCACTGGTGCTACGACGCCGCCTTCCAGGCCGAGTTTCCCGAGTCCGAGGCCAGCCCCACCGCCATCCAGCGCGAGAAGGGCCGCATCACCGTCTCGGGCGCGGGCGCGGTCTTCGACCTCATGCTCCGCGTCATCGAGGAGCGCCTGGGCCGTCCCCTGATGACCGAGGTGGCCTGCTGGTTCCAGCACCCCTTCGTCCGCGACGAGAACGCCCCCCAGGCCACCCCCGTCGCTCGGACGGGCGGCACCCAGGCGATGCTTCCCCCGCCCGTGCGCGAGGCCATCCGCATCTTCGCCGACCACATCGAGGAGCCGGTCGCCATCGCCGACGTGGCCCAGCGGCTTTGCCTATCGGAGCGGACGCTGGAGCGCGCCTTCCGCGCCGCCACCGGCCAGCCGCCCTTGCGCTACTACCGCCGGATGCGGCTGGAACGCGGACGCCAGCGGGTGCTCTACTCGACCGACACCGTGACCGAGATCGCCCGGTCGGTGGGCTACTCCACCTCCACCGACTTCGCCCGCCATTACAGCGAGGCCTTCGGCGTCCACCCCGCCGACGAGCGCAAGCGCCTCGCCGGCCTGCGCGGCCTCGCCGGGGCCGTCCCGCCCGAGGCGCTGGCCTAGGCCACGCTCCGCGCCGCCACCGTCAGCGCGTGGTGCAGCGACCCGGCCATGGACCGTGGCCCTAGCACCGTCATCCGCTCCGGCGCGCGCCGGATCGCGTAGCAGCCGACGTGCTCGATCACCGTCCGCGTGGCCGAGCCCGGCTCGAAGCGCCCGAGGTCGAGGTTGCACAGCCTCTCGAACAACGGCCCGAGCGGCCCCGTCACGTTGAGCCGCGCCCAGGCGTCCGTCTGCTCGGTGATCGAGGCCGCCTCGCCGAAGACCGGCCTCAGATGCGCCACGACATCCTCGTGCGTCGCGAAGGGGGCCTCCAGGAACCACATCTCCGGGCTCACCCAGAACGCGCCACAGACCGCCCCGACCTCGGCGCGGCCCGGCGGCGGCAGGGGGATGCCCGCCTGCGCCGCGGCGGCCCCGACCACGGCCTCTTGCCCGCGCCGCGCCGCCAAGGAGGCGAGCGCCACGTCCATGACCTCGGCGACGGTCACGGGGCCGATGCTCTCCACCGCCAGGAACTCGCGACCCAGGGCGGAGAGGGGTTTCAAACGATGACTAGCCACGGAGACGCTCCCCTTCCGGGTCGATGAAGTGCGGCGACACGATCTCGACCTCCACCTCGGTCTTGGCGAGGAGGTTCACGACGCGCAGCCGCTCCCCCATCCGCGCCGCGCCGTTCCTGAGGTAGCCGAGCGCGATCTGGTGCCCCAGGTGCGGCGAATGCACCACCGAGGTGAGCCACCCGTCGTCGTTGGCCGCCACCGCCTCCTTGTCCAGGGCAACGAAATGGCTCCCGCCCTTCAGCACCGCCGTCGGGTCCACCGGCCGAACGCCGACCAGCCGCAGCCCGTCCTCGCGAACCAGCTCCTCGCGTTGCGACAGGACCATGCCGATGCTGTCCTTCTTCCTGGACACCATCCTGCCCAGGCCCATGTTCAGCGCCGTGGACTGCCCGTTCAGCTCGCCCCCGGCGACGTGTCCCTTCTCGACCCGCAGCACGCCCAGCGCCTCGGTCCCGTAGGGGGTCGCGCCCAGGTCCTTGCCCTGCGCCATCAACTCGCGGATCAGCGCGTCGCCATAGCGCGCCGGGACCGCGATCTCGTAGGCCAGCTCGCCCGAGAAGCTGATGCGGAACAGCCGAGCCCGCAGCCCGCCGCAGACGGTGACGTTGCCGCAGGCCATGGTGGGGAAGGCCGCGTCCGAGATGTCCCCATCGACGACCCGCTCCAGCAGCCTCCGCGCGTTCGGCCCCGCGACCGAGACCTGCGCCCAGGCCTCGGTGGTGGACACGAGCTGCACGTCGAGATCGGGCCAGAGGCACTGGCGGCAGAACTCCAGATGCCGGAACACCGCCACCGCGTTGGCGGTGGTCGTCGTCATCACGTATTCATGCTCACCCAGCCGCGCCGTGGTGCCATCGTCCATGACATGGCCATCCTCGCGCAGCATCAGCCCGTAACGGACCTTGCCCACGGGCAGCGTCGAGAAGGTGTTGGCATAGACGCGATCGAGGAAGGCCCCGGCGTCCGTCCCCTGCACGTCGATCTTGCCCAGCGTGGTCACGTCGCAGACGCCCACGCCCTTGCGGGTCGCCAGCACCTCCCGGTCCACCGACTCGCGCCACGTCGTCTCGCCGGGACGCGGGAACCACTGCGCCCGCAGCCACATCCCGACCTCGACGAAGACGGCCCCCTGCTCCCTGGCCCATTTGTGGGAAGGGGTCAGGCGCGTGGGCTTGAACCCCTCGTCCCGCGACCGTCCGGCGAGGACGCCCATCGACACCGGCGTGTAGGGCGGGCGGAACATGGTGGTCCCGGTCTCGGGGATGCCCTTGCCCGTCAGCTCGGCCATCACGGCCAGCGCCGTGACGTTCGACGTCTTGCCCTGGTCCGTCGCCATCCCGAGCGTGGTGTAACGCTTCAGGTGCTCGACGCTGCGGAAGTTCTCCTGATGGGCCAGCTTGATGTCCTTGACGGTCACGTCGTTCTGGAAATCCACCCAGGCCCGCCCGGTCCCGGAAACGTGCCAAAGCGGGCGGAGCCGCACCGGCGCGTCCTCGGCTTCGGGCAGGTCCACTGACGACACCCGGAACCCGAGGTCCTCCAAGGCCTCCGCCGCCCGCGCCGCGCCGGTCGCCAGCGCCCCATGCGTGGACAGGGCCCCCGCCGCCGCGCCCGCGACGCCCAAGCCCTTCGGCCCGTCCAGCGAGGGCACGAAGGCGGCGATGCCCTCCTCCCACACCGGCCGCGCCGAATGATGCGAGGTCAGCGCCACCGTCGGGTTCCACCCGCCCGAGACGCCGAGCACGTCGCAGGCGACCCGCTCCTCGCGCCCCTGCGCGTCGCGCACCGTGATCCCGGTGAGGCCCAGCCGCCCCGCCGTCCCGGTCACGACCGCGCCCTTGAGGTGGCGGATGCCCGGCAGCCGCTCGCCCTCGGGCCGCGCGTCGATCACCGCCACCACGTCCACCCCCCGCGCGTCGAGGTCTCGGGCCGTCCGCAACCCGTCCTCGTTGTTGACGAACAGCGCCACGCGCCGCCCCGCCGCCACGCCCCAGCGGTTGAGGTAGGCCCGCACCGCGCCGGCCAGCATCACGCCGGGCCGGTCGTTGTCGCGGAAGGCGATCGGCCGCTCAATGGCCCCCGCCGCCAGCACCGACCGCCGCGCGGTGATGCGCCACAGGATCTGGCGCGGCTTGCCCGCCAAGGGCGCGGCCACATGATCGGCCACCCGCTCCACGGCGGCGAAGACGCCATGGTCGAAGGCCCCGACGACCGTCGTGCGCGGCATCATCCGCACGTTCGGCAGGGCCGCCAGCTCGGCCACCGCCGCGCGCGCCCAGTCCGTGCCGGCCTGCCCGCCGACCGCGAGGGTCTCGGCATTCAGCCGCCCGCCCAGCAGGAAGTCCTCGTCGCACAGGATCACCCGCGCGCCCGCGCGCCCCGCCGTCAGCGCCGCCATGAGCCCCGACGGCCCAGCGCCGATCACCAGCAGGTCGCAGTGGAGGAAGCCCTTGTCGTAGGCGTCCGGGTCGGCCTCGGTCGAGAGCCGCCCGAGCCCCGCCGCCCGCCGGATGACGGGCTCGTAGAGCTTCTCCCAGAAGGCCGCCGGCCACATGAAGGTCTTGTAGTAGAACCCCGCCGTCAGGAAGGGCGACACGAAGTCGTTCACCCCCAGCGCGTCGAAGGCGAGGCTCGGCCAGCGGTTCTGGCTCCGCGCCTCCAGCCCGTCCCAGAGCTCCACCACCGTCGCCCGCGTGTTGGGCTCGGCCCGCGCCCCCGACCGCAGCTCGACCAGCGCGTTCGGCTCCTCCGAGCTCGACGCGATCACGCTGCGCGGGCGGTGATACTTGAAGCTCCGCCCCATCAGCCGTACGCCGTTGGCGAGCAGCGCCGAGGCCAGCGTGTCGCCGGGATGGCCCGCGTAGGCCCTTCCGTCGAAGGTGAAGGATAGCGTCCGGCTCCGGTCCACGAGGCCCGCCCCGACCCGCTGGACCTGGCTCGGCCCCAGGGCCGCCTGGGGCAGGTCGGCGACGAACCCCTCCGTCTGGCGCAGCGCCTGGTTCATCGCGACCTCCCCCGTCCCCGCGCGTAGTCTCGGGCCAGCTCGGCCCCTAGGATCTCGTGCGTCACCGTGTTGCGCGTGACGACCAGCCACGACCGGTCGCCCTGCTCGTGGAACCACAGCTCCTTGTGCACCCCGGCCGGGTTGTCGCGAAGATACAGGTAGTCGTGGAAGGCCTCGGGCTCGGTCAGCCCGTCGGGCCGGTCGATGATCGAGGCGTCGCCCAGATAGGTGAACTCCTGCGCGTCGCGGAGTCCCAGGAGGGGATGGAGGATCAGCATGGGACAGGTCCTAGTGGAGGTTCGGCTGGGCGCCTTGGCCCTTCTCGTCGATCATCGCGCCGCGCCGGAAGCGGTCGAGCCGATAGGCCACCGCGGTCGGGTGCGGCTCGTCGCGGGCCAGGAGGTGCGCGAAGCAGAACCCGCTCGCCGGTGTCGCCTTGAAGCCGCCGTAGCACCAGCCGCCGTTGAAATAGAGGCCCTGCACAGGAGTCCGGTCGATGAACGGCGAGCCATCCATGCTCATGTCCATGATCCCGCCCCAGGTCCGCAACAGCCGCGCCCGCCCGATCATCGGCATCAGCGCCATGCCGCCCTCGGCCACGTCCTCGACGACGGCCATGTTCCCCCGCTGCGCGTAGGAGTTGTAGCCGTCGATGTCGCCCCCGAACACGAGGCCGCCCTTGTCAGACTGGCTGACGTAGAAGTGCCCCGCTCCGAAGGTCAGCACCCCGTCGATCACCGGCTTCAGCCCCTCGGTCACGAAGGCCTGGAGCACGTGGCTCTCGATCGGCAGGCGCATCCCGGCGGCGGCCATGACTCGGGACGAACTGCCCGCGACGGCCACGCCGACCTTGATCGCGCCGATGTAGCCGCGCGTCGTCTCCACCCCCAGCACGCGCCCGTTGACGATGCGGAAGCCCGTCACCGCACAGTTCTGGATGATGTCAACGCCCCGCTGGTCGGCGCCGCGCGCATAGCCCCAGGCCACCGCGTCGTGCCGCGCCGTCCCGGCCCGCCGTTGCAGGAGCCCGCCCTTGATCGGGAAGCGCGCGTGGTCGAAGTTCAGGAACGGATACATCTTCCGCACTTGGCTTCGGTCCAGCAGCTCCGCGTCTGCGCCGTGCAGGATCATGGCGTTGCCGCGCCGGGTGTAGGCGTCGCGCTGGGCGTCGGTGTGGAACAGGTTCAGGATGCCGCGCTGGCTGACCATCGCGTTGTAGTTCAGGTCCTGTTCCAGCCCCTCCCAGAGCTTCATGGAGAACTCGTAGAAGGGCTGGTTGCCGTCGAGCAGGTAGTTGGACCGGATGATCGTGGTGTTCCGCCCGGCGTTGCCGCCGCCGATCCACCCCTTCTCCAGCACGGCGATGCGGGCCTGCCCGAACTCCTTGGCGAGATAGAAGGCGGTAGCGAGCCCGTGGCCGCCCCCGCCGACGACGACGATGTCGTAGGAGGGCTGCGGGTCCGGGTCGCGCCAAGCCGGCGTCCAACCCTTGTGCCCGGTCAGGGCCTCGCGGAAGACCCGCAGCGCGGAATATTTCATGCTCGCCTCCTGTCGTCCCTCGATCCTACCACGAAGGTTTCCGACAGTGTCGGGCATTTCCGACAGGGATCGGGGCATTTCGGTCAGCGTCCCGATCCCTGCCGCATGGTCAGCCGCGCGGGAAGGCCTGGGCCGCCTCGGGCGTCCAATAAATCCACAGCCGGTCGCCCCGCGCCACCCGCCCGGCCAGCGGATGCCTAAAGCCGAGCCTCACCGCGACCGGCGTGTTCCAAGCGGTGACCGCCGCCACGTCGGTCGTGTTGCCGAGGAAGGTCACGTCCTGCACGGCGACCGGCAGGCTCGCCCCCTCGGGGCCGGGCTCGGGCGACAGCTCCACCCGCTCCGGCCGCAGCATCAGCTCGGCCGGCTGACCCGGCTGCCCTTTGGCGTGCAGCGGCACCCCGCGCACCAAGGTCCCAGCCGCGAAGCGCAGGTCGGCGAGCCCTCCGTCGAGCCCGACGATGCGCCCATCGAGGAAGCTGCTGTCGCCGATGAAGTCCGCGACGAAATGCGTGGCGGGGTTGGCGTAGAGTTCGGGCCCGGTGCCCACCTGCTCGATGCGCCCCGTGTCGAAGACGGCGATGCGGTCGGACAGGCGCAGCGCCTCCTCCTGGTCGTGGGTCACGTAGAGGATGGTCGCACATTCCGCTCCACGTCCTCGCGCCCCATCCGGCGGACGCGGAGCGGGAAGGCCACGTTCTCGGCCCCCGAGATGGCGATGATCGAGAAGGGCAGCGCGATCATCCGATGGGCGACGACGAAACCCACGAAGGTGCCGCTCGGGCCCAGCCGCAGAAAGACGATGTAGAGCGCCACCGCCAGGATCACGACTGGCAGGATCATGGGCGTGAGGACCAGCCTTCGCTCCCGGAAGGTCCCGCGCACCAGCGCGATGGCGGCGAGGAGGCCGAGGACCACCGACAGCCCGGTGACGACGAAGCCGATCCGTGCCGAGGTCCAGGCGGCCTCCAGCCAGCGCGGGTCGGCAAATAGGTCGCGGTTCCATTTCAGCGTCCGACCCGGCGGCGGGAAGATCAGCCGGCGCGAGTCGCCGAAAGACAGGGTGGCGATGAACGGGATGGGCAGGACCCAGGAACAGCGTCACCAGCGCGCAGATCGCTGCCAGCGCCCAAGTTCAAGACCCAAGCTTGGGCAATCCAGCATCATCAGCGCACTCCCTCGGGCCGGCCCAGCAGCCGGAGCTGCACGGTGCAGAGCGATAGAGCGACGACCGGCAGGACGAAGGCCGCCGCGCCGCCCAGGCCCCAGCTGGTCAGGCTCTGGACCTGCTGGCGATCACCTGCGCCAGCATCATGTTGGACGTGCCGCCGGACAGCGCGGGCGTGATGAAGTAGCCCAGTGACATCATGAAGATGATGAGCCCTCCGGACGCGAGCCCCGGCAATGCCAGCGGCAGCAGCACGCGGCGGGGCGCCTGCCCCTTGGTCGCGCCGCAGAGCGCGGCGGCAAGGTCGCCATGGCCCAGGCGACCGGGAAGGCCAGTAGCGCGGTGGTGGCCGTGACCAGCCGCACCACGACAAAGGTGTTGAGCATCACCCGCAGGTAAGTAGGGCCGCCCTCAGCTCGACGTAGTTCTGAAGCGCGGGTCGCGGGTCCGTCACCGACCGCGCCAAGAGCAGCGCGACCGGGACGGCGAAGAAGGCCAGGAGCAGCACCGGCGGGGCGAGCGCGAGGTCGCCCTGGGCCGCCGCAAGGGAGCCGGGGCGGCGGGGGCCGCCCCCGGTGCCTTGGGGAAGTCCCCGGCCGGAGTGGGCGCGGCGCGGACCGGAGCGGCCATCGTCAGTTCGCCTGCCATTCGTGCCAGCGCAAGGCGATCTCGTCGCGGTTCTCGCCCCAATAGACCATGTCGGCGTTGATCTGCTGGCCCGCCCGCCTATCGGGCAAGGTGGCGTGCAGGTCGGGATCCATCAGCGCGGCCGAGCCGGTGTTGATCGGCGCGTAGCCGGTGGCCGCCGCGAAGTTGGCCTGCGCCTGGGCGCTGGTCGCCTGGGCGATGAGCCGCATGGCGGCGTCCTTGTTGGGCGCGCCCTTCGGCACCACCAGCGCGTCGGCGGCGGTGATGTTCTGGTCCCAGACGATGCCCACGTCCAGGCCCTCGGCCTCGACGGCGGACAGCCGGCCGTTCCAGTAGAAGCCGATGGGCGCCTCGCCCGAGGCCAAAAGCTGCTGCGACTGCGCCCCGCCCGACCACCAGATGATGTCGCCCTTGATGGTGTCGAGCTTGGCGAAGGCGCGGTCGGGGTCCAGCAGGTAGAGCTGGTCCGGCGCGACGCCATCGGCCAGCGTGGCGGGCTGGGCGTCGGCGAAGCTCACCGGATTGTAGCCCAGCACGAAGAAGAACTGGAAGCTTCCCACCGCGCAGTCGGACACGAAGCGCGGATCAAGGGCCTCGCGGTCGATTTCCGCGAAGTCGAGCGGATCCAGCAGCCCCTGCCCGCAGGCCTGGAGCGCGCAGTCGTATTCCACGTCCACCACGTCCCAGGTGACGCCGCCCGCCTCGACCATGGCCTTCAGCTTGCCCTAGTCGGTCGGGCCGTCCTGGACCACGGCGGCGCCGGTCGCCTCGGTGAAGGGGGTAGCCCAGGCGGCGGCCTGCGCGTCCTGGGTGGTGCCTCGTGAACACCATCTGCTGCGCGCCCGCCCCGGTGGCGAGGAGCGCGACGGCGGCAGCCAGTCCGTATCTCATCATGGCGATCTCTCCTTGTTGGTCGTGTTGTTCTCTTGGGTCAGCGCATCACGAACGGGTCCGGAATCGGATCGTCCGAGGTGCGAAGCCAGACGGTCTTGACGGTGGTGTAGTCGAGCGCGGCCGCGAGGCCCCCTTCCCGTCCGCGCCCCGAGAGCCCGTGCCCGCCAAAGGGCGCGATGGGGGACACGGCGCGGTAGGTGTTGACCCAGACGACCCCCGCCCGCAACCGCCGCACCATCCGGTGCGCGCGGCTCAGGCTGGTCGTGAACACCCCGGCGGCGAAGCCATCGGGCGAGTCGATGGCAAGGCGCAGGGCCTCGTCCCCGCTGTCGAAGGCCTGGACCGACAGGACCGGCCCGAAGATCTCGGTGGACAGGCAGGGCGCGTCGGGGGCCCCGGTACAGTCGAGGATCGTCGGGCGCACGAAGAAGCCGGGGCCGTCCTCCGGCAGGCCGCCGGTCACGAGCCGCGCGCCCGCGTCGAGCGAGGCGGCGACCACCTCGGCCATGCGGTCGCGCTGGCGACCGGTGCAGAGCGGCCCCATCTCGGTCGCCATGTCGTCGGGCGCGACGATGCGGAAGACTTCGGCCTTGGCGCGGAGGCGATCAAGCCGGGCGTCCTTGACAGGCCGCTCCACAAGGCGGGGCAAGCCCGCGAAGGTCGAACTGCGCGGAAGGTTGGCGCAGGATCTCGCCGGTGTCGCGCGTCTCCAGCCGGGCGAGTCGCGGCGCTGCCGCCTGCACGAGGTCGGCCAACCGCAGCAGGAGCCGCCCCCGCGCGCTGGCGGTCAGCCCCGACCATACGGGCGCGTGGAAGGCCCGGTGCGCGGCGCGCACGGCGCGGTCCACGTCCCCAAGCCCCGCCTCGGGCATCAGCGCCCAGGGCTCGCCTGTTGCCGGGTGGAGACTCTCGAAGGCCCCCTGCCCGTCCTTGCAGCGTCCGTTGATGTAATGCTGGAAGCGTTCCATGCGTCAGGCGACGGCGGGCATGACATCGCGGAGGAAACGCCCGCCGAGGCGCGCTTCCTCTCGAAGCTCACGCCGATGTCGATCCAGAGCGAGAACTCGTCGTAACCCAGCGCCTCATGACCTTCATTCATCGGCGTGACCTGCACTTTGCAGCCGTTCGCCACCGCGAAGTCGTGGCTGTTGGGATCGCGCGCCGCCATCCAGATCGGAGAATGCGGCTGCTGGACCGGCTGCGGCGCGGAGGTCGTCGCGAGGAACTGCCAATGCTCGCCCTCATGAGCGTGGTCGCCCGCCCAGAGCGCCTTCGCCACCGGGATCAGCTCACGCATCTTCTGGCCCGCTGTCCAGGCGTCGAGGCCGGGGCTCAGCCGCTCGTACTCGAAGCCGTAGGCGCCGCGCGCGATGCCCAGGTCCAGCCGCCCGCCGGTGATGATGTCGGTCATCGCCGCCTCGCCCGCGGGCCGGATCGGATGCCAGAAAGGCGCGACCCCCGTGCCGGTGCCCAGGCGCACGTTCCTGGTCCGCCGCGCGAGGTCCACGAGGTTCAGGTGCGATGGTGAAGGTCCTGCCGTGATGCCCACCCGTCCAGATGGCGTGCATCCCGCCCCGGTCGGCCATCTCGCAGAACTCGATCATGTTGTCAGACAGCCGCTCCTGCGGTTCGTCGGGAGACACGCGCTCCATGTGGGTGAACAGCGACGATTCGATGGCTCCTATCCCTTGGCGACGCGGCGCACCGCACCCGCGTCCTGGTTTCCGAAGTAGATGCCGTAGCCGCCGATGCGGCTTTCCTCGGCCAGTCGCTCCAGCATGGCCCGGATCGCGGGATCGCCGACCTCCGACAGGCCGCCGGGCGAAAGATCGACGAAGGCCGCGCCGCGCCGGGCAGAGGAAGGCGAGGTTCTGCAATCCCCGCGCCGTGTCCTCGGAGACGGCGTAGACCAGCCCCGGCTCGGTCTCGACGCCCGTCTTGGCGAGGAGCGACCGCAGCGCCGCCGTCGCCCCCTCCGGCCCGGCCCGCGCGGAGGCGAAGCTGTCGTGGTGACTCGATGTCCGGGCGATGGACACCAGCAGCAGCGGCGGGTCGAGCGCGACCGACGAGAACGAGTCGGCCGTGAAGCCCAGCGGCCGCCCGTCGCCGTCCAGCGTCGTCACCACCGTCACGCCGGTCATGAAGGTGCCGAAGGCGTCCCGGAGCAGGCGTCGCTCGTCGATCATCGCACCCGGGCCTCCTCTGCGGCCGTCGCCGGCATCGCGAGCCAGCCCTCCGTCGCCTCCGTCACCGTGCCGGGCTCGGTCGGGTTGACCATGTGCCGGTGCCCCTCGATCACGCAAAGCCGCGTCCGGGGCGCGGCGACGGCCATGGCGCGCTCCATCTCGGGCGTGGAGTTCGGGTCCTGCGCCCCCGTCGGCACCAGGACCGGCGCGGCGATCCGCACCATCGGTCGGCGTCAAGGTCGTCCTCCCCGGCGAAGGCGCGATAGGCCACGGCGTCGCCCGCCGGGTCCGCCCGCCGGGTCCGCCTGCCGCAGCCAGCTGGCCGCCTGGGACCGCGCGGCCTCCTCGGCCGGTCCTTGCCGAACCAGCGCGCCAGCCGTGCCTCGGGGTCGTGCTCGCCCCGCGCGATCCGGCCGGCGCGGGCGCGGACGGCGGCGTCCACCTCGGTCGAGCGGCGATGCTGGCACGCTGCGGCGAGTCCGGAACGCGGGAGGTGCCGGCCCTCGACCGTCATGTCGCCATCGAGTTCCTCGACATCGCGGCGGCGCGCTTGCCACCGTTCGGAGGAGCATCGAGCGGCTCGACGCCTGAGGAAGGACGGCTGTGCGGCCCAAGCCTGCCTCGTCGCCGGGCCTCGATCCCTGAGCCGGGCGGGACGGGCTCATCCGTCCGGCGCCGAGAGCCGGGCCAGGTCGTCGAGATAGCTGTTCTCCGCCCGCTCCCGACGGAGGACTTCCCGCGACAGGTCGGCGCGGAGGAGCTGGGGGCCGGCTCCGGCCTCGGCCAGCGTCTCGCCGCGTGGGCCGCAGATGCGGGAAAGGCCCACGTAGTCGAGGCCGTGCTCGTGGCCGGTGCGGTTGCAATAGGCGAGGAAGACCTGGCTTTCCATGGCGCGGACGGGGACGACCTGCCGGGCGATGCGGTCGTGCGGGGCCATGAGGGCGGTGGGGACCACCACAAGGTCGGCGCCGGCCTGGGCGCTGGGGCGGATGAGCTCGGGGAACTCCACGTCGTAGCAGATGGCGATGGCGACGCGGAGGCCGGCGCAGTCGAAGAGGAACGGCGCGCGGCCGGGGGCGAAGGTCGCCCTCTCCCACTGGCCGAAGAGGGCGCGCTTGCCGTAGCGGCCGAGCTCGGTGCCGGTGGCGTCGAAGGCGATGGCGGCGTTGCGGAGGGTCCGGCCCTCGGGGACGTGGGTGCCGAGGACGACGCTCAGGCCAGCGCGGGCGACGATCCGGCCGACCTGCGCCAGCGCGTCCTCGACCCAGGGGAGGTCGTCGGGGCGGAGGGTGGGGAGGTGGTAGCCGGTCAGGAAGCCTTCGGGGAACAGGAGGAGATCCGCGCCGTCACGGGCGGCGAGGGTGGCGGCGCGGTCGATCTCGGCCAGCGTCGCGGCGGGGTCGCCGGCCACACCCTCGCCCTGCCAGAGCGCGAGGCGCATCAGCGGTCCCCCACGCGGTCCGCGCCCAGGAGGCGGGGGAGGTTGCCGAAGACGCCGATGGCCCCGTAGACCGCCGCCGCCAGCGCCACGAAGAGCACCGCGACCACGCCCATGATCGGCGTGTAGCCGTAGCGCAGGCTGTTGAAGATCTTGATGGGCAGGGTCTCGACCGTGAACCCTGCCACCATGTACGCGATGATGTATTCGTTGAGCGAGAGCACGAAGGCGAAGGCGTAGCCCGAGACGACGTAAGGGAGCGCCAGCGGCAGCACGACTGTCCGCAGCACCTGACCGCGCGTGGCGCCCATGGTCCGCGCGGCCTCAAGGAGCGCGGGGTCGATGGCGCGGAGGCCCAAGGAGATCGTCACCAGGGGCAGCGTCACCAGGAAGATGCCGTGCGAGAGGATCGTCGCGCCCATGCGGCCATACATCCCGAGCGCCACCCAGAAGACCAGGAAGCCCAGCGCGGTGATGACCGGCGGCAGCATGAAAGGCGCGACGCCCAGCGTGTAGAGCGCGCGGGAGAGCCAGCCGCCCCGGCCCCAGACGTGCAGCGCGAGCGGCAGCGCCACCGCGACCGCGATGAGGGCGGCGACGGTGGCGATGACCAGCGAGTTGCGGAGCGGCCCCGTCCAGTCGGCGGCGCGGAACAGCTCGGCATACCAGCGCAGCGACGGGTCCTGCGGCGGGAAGCGGAGCGTCTGGCCGCCGTTGAGCGAGATGCCGGCGACGACGAGGAGCGGCAGCGCCAGGAGCAGGAGGATGACGGCGACGTAGAGGCGGCCCAGGCGCGCGGTCATGCCGGGGCTCCCTTGTCGCGGGCGACCAGCAGCGCCAGCCCGACGAGGGCCAGCGTCGCCAGCAGCAGCACCGCCGCCATGGCCGCCGCGAGCGGCAGGTTCGACTGGTAGATCGCCTGGTCGGTGATGTGGACCGAGAGGGTCCAGTGCTCGGGCCGGCCCAGGACCTGCGGCAGCAGGTAGGAGCCCAGCGCGAAGACGAAGACGAGGATCAGCGCCCCCAGGATCGGCGCCCGCAGGAGCGGCACGGTCACGCCGGCGAAGGTGCGGAGCGGCGAGGCGCCCATGGTGCGCGAGGCCTGCCCGAGCTCGGGGTCGAGACGGGCGACGGGCGGGTAGAGCACCAGCACGGCGTAGGGGAAGGACAGGTAGGTGAGGCCGGTCATCAGCGCGAAGAGGCTGGGGGTGTAGGATTGGGGCTCGGCGGTGAGGCCGAGCCACGCGAGGAGGTTGCCCACGCCTGCCGTGCGGGACAGGAGCGTGGAGACCGAGAAGCCGACGATGACCTCGGACAGCGACAGGACCGACAGCAGCGCCACGAGGATGGCCGTCTGTGCCCGCCGGGAGAGGCCGGCGAGGAGGACCGTGAAGGGCAGCGCCAGCGCCACGGCGATCAGCGCCGCCCCCGCCGCGATGGCGACCGAGGTGAGGAGGATGCCGCCCACGAAGGCCGACATCACGCGGCGGTAGCCTGCGAGGTCGAAGCCCCATTGGTAGAAGCCGCCGGGCTCGCGCCCCGCGACGCTGACGGCCAGCATGATCCCGAACGGGATCAGGAACAGCAGCAGGAGCGCCGCGCCGGGAACGACCCCAAGCCAGCCGGGCGTCGGCGCGTCGTCACGCGCCTGGGCCACCGCGCCGCTCACGGGAGCACCACGCGCCCGCCGGGGGCGAAGGCGAGGCCCACGGCGTCGCCGAGGTTCACCTGGGGACGTTCGCGCGGGGAGAAGAGGGCGATGATTTCGTGCCCCTGATGGTCGAGGACGATCTGCACGCTTTCGCCGAGGTCGCGGACGAAGGTGACCCGGGCGGGAAGGCCCTCGGGGTCCAGCCGCACGTCCTCGGGGCGGACGGAAAGGGTGACGGGGCCGGGCGGGGCCTTGACGCGGTCGGCGGGGTCGAGCGCGAGGCGGTGGCCCGAGACCTCCAGCGTCGCGGCGTCGAGGAGGCGCGCGGGGAGCAGGTTCGAGGTGCCGATGAAGCCCGCGACGAAGGCGTTGGCGGGATCGCGGTAGACCTCCATCGGCGCGCCCATCTGCTGGACGCGGCCCCTGTCCATGACGATGACGATGTCGGCCATGGTCAGCGCCTCCTTCTGGTCGTGGGTCACGACCAGCGTGGTCACGCCCAGCCGCGACTGGATCTGCCGCAGCTCGATCTGCATATGCTCGCGGAGGTTGGCGTCGAGGGCGGAGAGCGGCTCGTCGAGCAGGAACAGCTTGGGGTCGATGGCGAGGCCGCGGGCGATGGCGACGCGCTGGCGCTGGCCGCCGGACAACTGGTGGATGCGGCGGTCGGTGAGGCCGGGAAGGCGGACGAGGTCGAGAAGCTCCTCGGCGCGGGCGCGGCGCTGGGCGCGGGTCGCGCCCCGGATGCGGAGCGGATAGGCCACGTTCTCGCCCACCGAGAGGTGGGGAAAGAGCGCGAGCGACTGAAACACCATGCCGAAGTCGCGGCGATGGGTGGGGACGTGGGTCTGGTCGGCGCCGCCCACGAGGATGCGGCCCGCCGTGGGCGCCTCCAGCCCGGCGAGGAGCCGCAGGAGCGTGGTCTTGCCGCAGCCGGAGGGGCCCAGGAGGCAGATGAACCTGCCGCCGGGGATCTGGAGCGTCACGTCGTCCACGGCGGCCGTCGCGCCGAAACGCTTCGTGACCCCGTGCAGGGACAGGTCGTTGCTGGTCATGTTCGCTTGCACGGGGTCCCGTCCTTCGCTCAGCCGGTGATCATCTCGGACCACATCTGGTTCACCCAGTCGGCCCGGTCGGTGTAGAGGTCGTAGCGCGGCAGGATCGGCGCGGCGTCCGAGGCCACGGCGGCGAACTCCGCGTCCGTGAGGTCGAGCAGGTCGCGGCCCACGGTGGGGGCGGTGCCGACGTTGCGCGACAGCTTGGCCTGGATCTCGGGCCGGGCCATGTAGTCGATGAAGACCTGCGACTGGTCGAGCATCTGCGAGGCGCGCGACACCACCCAGGAGCCGGAGTCGAGCACCGCGCCTTCGGCCGGGAAGGTCGAGCGGACGGGCTGGCCGTTCGCGGCGGCGAGGCCGGTCACGTCGTGGTAGTACTGGCCCATCGGGATTTCGCCCGATTCCAGCGCCTGCTGGAACTGGCCCTCGTCGCGATACCAGAGGCGGACGTTCGGCTTGGCCTCGGCGAGCTTCTGGAGGACCTGCATCACCCCCTCCTCGGTGCCGAGGATGTCGGTGCCGCCGAAATGGGTCGCCGCCGTGATCTCCAGCAGGAAGGAGTTGGAGGCGAGCGCCAGCAGGCCGATGCGGTCGGCGTTGGCAGGGTCCCAGAGCGCGCCCCAGGTGGTCGGGGCCTCGGGGTAGGCCTCGGTGTTGGTGACGAGCGTGATATACCAGCTCACCGCGCCGGTGCCGTAGAGGCGGCTGTCGGCGGTGCGGTGGACGAAGTGCTCGGGCAGGTTGCCGAGGTTCGTGAGCTTGGTTTCGTCGAGAGGCGCCCAGAGGCTCGACGCCTCGCCCTTGAGGCGGGCGACCTGGGACATCATCGACACGTCGGCGGGGGCCTGGTTGGCGCGGGCGGCCTGTTCCAGTTGCACGAGCCAAGCCTCGCCCGTGGGCTCGCCGATGGATTCGACAGCGATGCCGGTCTCGGCGGTGAAGTCGGGGAAGATGTGCTGGTTGAAGCTGTCCTGGAAGTAGCCGCCGTAGGTGCCGACCTTGAGGGACGTGCCCTGCGCGCGCAGCAGCGACGGCGCGGCGAGGGCCGCCGCGCCGGCCACGCCGGAAAGAAGGAAGCTGCGTCGTTTCATCGTCATTCGTCTGGTCCCCTGTCGTTGGCCCGCCCGTTGGTCCGGGCGGGGGTGCCTGTGTCGCGTTGAGGCCCGTTATAGGCCGGAATCGTTAATGCTTCCCGATAGCAACGAGCGTTGCGCTTAAGGAAGCGTGAAGCGGTGCAGCGGCTTCGGCGGGTCCTGCGGCACGCCGGGCAGCACGCAGAGCATCTCGAAGAGGAGGTTCGCGGCCGTCAAGGCGGTCGTGCCGGTGGTGTCGAAGGGCGGCGAGACCTCCACGAGGTCGCAGCCGACGAGGTTCAGGCCCGCCATGCCGCGCACGATCTGGAGCGCCTGCCAGTCCATGAGGCCGCCGATCTCCTGCGTGCCGGTGCCGTTGGCGAGGCCGGGGGACAGGCTGTCGATGTCGTAGGTCAGATACACCGGCGCGTCGCCGATCAGGTCGCGGACCTGGGCCATGAGGCCGTGGAGTGGCTTGCCGTGGATCTCCTCGGCGGTGACGACGCTCCAGCCCTGGGCGTGCGCCCAGGCGAAGTCGTCGGGGGCGTAGCCCGAGCCGCGCAGGCCGATCTGGACCACCTTGTCGTTCAGCAGGCAGCCGTCCTCCCAGGCGCGGCGGAAGGGGGTGCCATGGGCCTCCTTCTCGCCGAACATGGTGTCGTTGATGTCGGCGTGGGCGTCCACGTGGACGAGGGCCACGGGGCCGTGGCGGTCGCGGATGGCGCGCAGGACGGGCCATGTCAGCGTGTGGTCGCCGCCGAGCGTCAGGGGGACGGCGCCGTGGGAGAGGATCTCCCGATAGGTCTCGGTGATGATGTCGCATGACTTCTTGAGGTCGAAGGTGTTGATGGCGACGTCGCCGATGTCGGCGACCTGGAGATGCTCGAAGGGGGCGGCGCCGGTCGCCATGTTGAAGGGGCGAATCATCCGGGATTCATCGCGGATGGCGCGGGGGCCGAGGCGGGTGCCCGGTCGGTTGGATGCCCCGATGTCCATCGGGATGCCCACGAAGCAGGCATCGAGACCACGGGCGTCGGGCTGCGACGGCAGGCGCATCATCGTCGCCGGGCCGCCGAATCGGGGCATCTCGTTGCCGCCCAAGGGCTGGTTGAGGCGGGTCACGGGCGGGACTCCAGCAGGCGGGCCAGGGCCTTGGTCTGGGCGGCCACGCGGGCCTTGAGGTGGTCGAGGGTCATGGCGTCGTCCTTCACGAATTCGATGAACATCGCGTTGAGGTTGTTGAAGAGGAGCTGGCCGAGCGCAACCGCGTCGAGGTCCGGGGCCGCGCTGCCCCGGTCCAGCAGCCGGGCCACGAGGCGGGCCACCTGATCGGCGAGCCGGGCGTCGAGCGCGGCGTAGCGGCGGCCGTGGGGGGTGTGCGGCTCCTGGATGGAGATGGCCATGGCGTCGCGCCACATCGCCTTGCTGAGATATTCGAGCGAGTGGTCGTAGTATTGCCAGATGAGTCGGAGGAGCGCGGGCTCGGCCCCCTCGGGCGGGGCGGCGACGATGGATTCGCCCGCCGCCAGCACCTCCTCGACCTCCAGGGCGACGGTGGCCATGAGGAGGTCGCCCTTGGTGCCGTAGTAGTTGTAGACGGTGCCGACCGAGACCTCGGCCTCCTCGGCCAGGTCCTCGATGCGGACGGAGCCGAAGCCGTCGCGGCGGAACAGCGCCAGCGCCGCCGCCAGGATGCGGCGGTGGCGGTCGGCCTTCTGGCGCTCGCGCAGTCCGGTCAGGGCAGGCTCTCCGGCGGGAAGTTTGTCGTTGACTTGAAATCTGAGCCGACTCCAGACTTCGTGTCAAACGCAAAGCCCGCGCGCAGAGGCGGGCGTCAACCGGGAGCCACGACGATGAGACTGATCGACCGCGCCGGCCTTTCGACCGCCCTCCTCGCCGCCCTGCCGGGGTCGGCCTTCGCGCAGGAGCTGAACGCGCTGGTGTGGTGCGACCACACCGACCCGGCGCTGATCGAGCCCTTCGAGGCGGCGCATGGCGTCACGGTGAACCTGCGCGAATACGAGGGGACGGGCGCGGCGCTGGCGACGCTGGAGCAGTCGCAACCGGGCGACTGGGACGTGCTGGTGATCGACGCGATCGACGTGCCGCGCGTGCTGGACGCGGGGCTGCTGGCCGAGCTGCCGGCGGGGGAGCTGCCCACGGCGGACTTCTTTCCCGAGGTGGTGATGGCCGAGAGCACCACGCGGGACGGCAAGACCTACGCGGTGACGGAGAAGTTCGGCTACAACACCGTGTCGTTCAACTCGGAAACCGTTGATGCGGCCGACATGAGCGACCTGTCCACGATCCTGTCGGACAAGTATGCGGGGCGGATCGCGGTCTATGACTACTACCTGCCGGTGATGGGCCTCGCGGCGGTGAACCTGGGGCTGCGGACGGCCGAGCTGACGGCGGACGACCTTCCGGCGCTGCGCGAGGAGCTGTTCCGCATGAAGGACCACGCCTCGTCGGTCGGCGAGGTGGTGGCGAGCCAGACGGCGCTGGCGACCGGCGAGGCCGACATCGTGATCGGCGGCGGCGAGTGGCTGACGGCGGGGCTGGCGGCCGAGCAGCCGGAGCTGACCTGGACCATCCCCGAGAAGGGCGCGGTGCGTTGGGCGCAGAGCATCGCCGTGCTGGCCGACAGCGCCAACCCGGATCTGGCGCTGGAGTTCGTGAAATACATCGTCAGCCCCGAGGGGCAGGCGCGGCTCGCCACCTCGTCCTGCTACTGGGGGATGCCGGCGAACCGGCTGGCGGGGGATCACCTGACGGCGGAGCAGAAGGCCACGCTGCGCTGGGACGAGCAGCCGGAGTATCTGGCGCGCGCGCAGCTTTATCCGGCGCCGGACGCGGAGCTGGACGCGCAGATGCAGGACCTGTGGCTGGAGATGCTCCAGCGATGACCGGCGAGGCGCGGGGCTGGGGCTACGTCGCTCCGGCGCTGCTGTGGACGGGGGCGTTCTTCCTCGTGCCCTTCGCGGTGATGGCGGCGATGAGCCTCGCGCGGCTGGAGGGGCGCGAGGTGGTCTGGGGGCTGGACTGGGGGAACTACGCGCAACTGGCCGAGCCGCATCTGGCGCGCGCCGTGGTGGTGTCCTTGGAGATCACGGGGATCGTCACGGTGCTGTCGGTGCTGCTGGCTATCCACTGGCGGCGATCCTGGCCTTCCGGGTGCCGGAGCGGTGGCAGAGGGTGGCGCTGCTGCTGGCGGTGCTGCCGTTCTGGACCTCGTATGTCGTGCGGTCCTATTCGTGGCTGCTGGTGCTGTCGCGGGAGGGGATCGTCAACCGGGCGCTGATGGGGCTGGGGCTGACCGACGCGCCGGTGACGCTGGCCAACACGAGGTTCGCGACGGTGACGGGGTTCGTCCACTTCTTCACGATGCTGCTGACGCTGACGATCTACGCCAACCTCCGGCAGTTGCCGCCCAACTACGCGCGGGCGGCGCAGGACCTGGGGGCGAGCGGGTGGGGGACGTTCCGGCACGTGATCCTGCCCTTGACGCTGCCGGGGATCGTGACGGGGGCCTTCCTGACCTTCGTTCTGTGCCTGGGGGACTACGTGACTCCGCAGGTGCTGGGGGGCAACAACGAATTGACGCTGCCGCAGGTCATCATGGTGCAGCTCGGGCGAAGGGCGGACTTCCCCCTCGCCTCGGCGCTGTCGATTGCGCTGATGGGGCTGGTGACGGTGGCCTACCTGCTGTCGGCGCGCTGGCTGAGGCTGGACCGGATATGACGCGGGGACTCGCCTGGGTCTATCTGGCGTTGGCCTACGGGTTCCTGCTGCTGCCGGTGGGGGCGCTGGTGCTGTTCTCGTTCCAGGACGGGCGGCTGCCGGTGCCGCCGTTCGAGGGGTTCTCCTTGCGCTGGTATGCGGACGTGCTGGGCGATCGCGACCTGATGGCGGCGCTGGGGAACTCGGCGCTGGTGGCGGTGGGGTCCTCGGCGCTGGCCTGCGCGCTGGGGTTCCTGGCGGCCTATGGGCTCGCCCGCCACGTGCTGCCGGGGGCGGCGGTGGCGCGGGCGGTGCTGGTGATGCCGATGGCGGTCAGCACGCTGATCGTGGGGCTGGGACTGCTGATCGTGCTGAACCGGCTGGGGGTGGGGCTGTCGCTGGCGACCGCCGGGATCGGGCACGTGGTCGTCAACCTGCCGCTGTGCTTCGCGATCCTGTATGCCGCGATGGGCGACCAGCAGCGGAGCGCCGAGCGCGCGGCGCGCGACCTGGGCGCGACGGAGGCGAAGGTGATCCTCCTCGTGACCCTGCCGATGCTGGCCCCGGCGCTGGCGGCGGCGTTCTTCCTGTCCATGACCCTTTCGTGGGACGAGTTCATCATGTCCTTCCTCCTGACCCGCTTCGACGTGACCCTGCCAGTGGAGATCTGGAGCCTGCTGCGGTCGGGCCTGTCGCCGCGACTCAATGCCGTGGGAAGCCTCGTCTTCCTCGTGTCGGTCGCGGTGGTGGCCGTGGCCGAGCTGGTCCTGCGGGCGAGGCGGCGGGCATGACCGCGCCGGTGACGCTGGAGGGGGTGGGGCATCGGTTCGGCGAGCACCGGGCGCTGGGCGGGATCGGGCTGGAGATCGCGGCGGGGGACTACGTGACGCTGCTGGGGCCGTCGGGCTGCGGCAAGACCACGCTGCTGTCGATCCTGGGCGGGTTCCTGCGGCCCGAGGAGGGGCGCGTGCGGATCGGCGGGCGGGACGTGACCGCCGTGCCGCCGGCGCGGCGGCCCACGGCGACGGTGTTTCAGGACTATGCGCTGTTCCCGCACATGACGCTGCGGGACAACGTGGGCTTCGGCCCCCGCATGGCGGGGATGGGCCGGGTGGCGCGGCATCGGGTGGCCGAGGAGAAGCTGGCGCTCGTGGGGCTGGCGGGCGCGGGGGGCAAGCGGCCGCACGAGCTGTCGGGCGGGCAGCGGCAGCGGGTGGCTCTGGCCCGCGCGCTGGCGGTGGAGCCGGACGTGCTGCTGCTCGACGAGCCGCTGGGGGCGCTCGACCTCAAGCTGCGGCGGGCCATGCAGGAGGAGCTGAAAGCGCTCCAGCGGCGGGTGGGGACGACCTTCGTCCACGTCACCCACGACCAGGAGGAGGCCATGGCCATCGCCGACCGGGTGGTGGTGATGAACGCGGGCCGGATCGAGGACGAGGGGCCGCCGGACCGGGTGTATCGGCGGCCCCGGAGCCTGTTCGCGGCGGGCTTCATGGGGGAGACGAACCGCATTCCCGGACGCCGCGGCCCCGGGGGCCTGGAGACGCCCCTCGGCCCGGTGCCGCTGGCCCTGCCGGGGGACGCGGCTCGGGTGGTGGTCTGCCTGCGGCCCGAGTCGCTGAAGGATGGGGCGGGGGACTGGGACCTTGGCCCCGCGCGGGTGGAGGAGGCGACCTTCCTGGGCGCCCATGTCCGCGCCCGGCTGGTGCCCGAGCGCGCGCCGGAGCTGCGATTGGTGGCGCACCTGCCGCCTGGCTGGGAGCCGGGGGCGGCGCTGCGGCTCGCGGCGGACCCCGCCGATCTGTCGGTCTTTCCTGAGGAGACGCCATGATCCGAGCCCGGCCCGAGGACTGGTATGCCCTGGAGCGGAAGGGCGACGGGGTGACGCTGATCTCGGAGCCCTGGATCCGGGAGTTCTACCGCTGCAACATCTGGCACGTCCGGGGGGCCGACCGCGACCTGCTGGTGGACAGCGGCATGGGGGTGGTGCCCTTGCGGCGCTGGGTGCCGCTGGTGACGGAGAAGCCGCTCCTCGCGGTGGCGAGCCACACGCATTTCGACCACATCGGCGGGCACCACGAGTTCGAGGAGCGGGCCGTCCATCCGGCCGAGGCGGAGATCCTGGCTGATCCGACTCGGGCGGCGACGCTGGCCGACCCCTACGTGGCCGACGATATCTTCGAGCGGTTGCCGCCCCTGCCCTACGCCTCGGCGCAATATGGGGTGAAAGGGGCGCCGGCGACGCGGCTGCTGCACGACGGGGAGGTGATCGACCTGGGCGACCGGCGGCTGGAGGTGATCCACACGCCGGGCCATTCGCCGGGCGGCATCGCGCTCTGGGAGGCGGCGACGGGGGTGCTGTTCTCGGGCGACATCGTCTATGACGGGCCGCTGATCGAGGACACCTACCACGCGGACGCGCGGGACTATCTCGCGTCCATGCGGCGGCTGCTGGAGCTGCCGGTGCGGGTGGTGCACGGCGGGCATTTCCCGAGCTACGACGGCGCGCGGCACCGGGCGATCGTGCGGGACTGGCTGGACGGGCGGGGCTGAGAGGGGGGGTGGACGGCGAGGCGGGGGCGGCGCCCTGCCCCGCCGTCCCGGCGGTCACTGGCTGGCGGTCACTGGCCGGCGGGCTCCCCGGCGGGGGTCTCCGCGGCGGGCGCCTCCGCGCCGATCTCCTCGCGCAACTCGGTGTCGGTCGAGTCGAGCACCTCCTCGGCGTGGGTCGCCTCGCGGCCGTAGCGGATCTCGTGGTAGCCCTCGTAGATCATCTCCAGGGACACGTAGAGGATCACGAGGAGGCCCACGTAGGCGATCCAGCGGAAGCGGTGGATCAGGCGCGCGATGAAGGTGGAGGCGAGGCCCATCAGCGCGATGGAGAGCACGAGCCCGATGATGAGCACCGAGGGGTGCCCGTGCGCCGCGCCGGCCACGGCCAGCACGTTGTCGAGCGACATGGACACGTCGGCGATGATGATCTGGGTGGCGGCCTGGGCGAAGGTCTTGCGCGGGACGCCCCCGGCGATGGTGCCGTCGGCGTTCAGGTCGCGGCCCTCCAGCGCCTCCTCGGCGGCCATCTCCTCGGCGTCGTGGCCGGCGCGCAGCTCGCGCCACATCTTCCAGCAGACCCAGAGGAGCAGCACGCCCCCGGCGAGGAGGAGGCCGGTGACGGCGAGGAGCTGGGTGGTGATGAGGGCGAAGCCGATCCGGAGCACGGTGGCGGCGGCGATGCCCACCAGGATGGCGCGGTTCCTCTGCTCGGCCGGGAGGCCGGCGGCGGCGAGGCCGATGACGATGGCGTTGTCGCCCGCGAGCACCAGGTCGATCATGATGACCTGGAGAAGGGCCCAGAGCCCTTCGGAGGTGAAGATTTCCATGCTGTTCCTCGGTTGGAATCGGGGGGCGGCGCGCGGGCCGCGCCGCGCTCCGTAGGTCGTGGGCGGGAGGGTCGCAAGACGCCGCGCGCCGGCGGGCCGCGGCGTCAGTCCTCCTCGACGAAGACCTCCTCGCGCTTTCGTCGGACCTGCGGCAGGAGCATGACCGCGATCACGGCCAGCGTCAGGACCAGGAGCCCGGCCGAGATGGGGCGCGTCAGGAACACCGTCGGGTCGCCCCGGCCGAGGATCATGGCGCGGCGCAGGTTCTCCTCCAGCAGCGGGCCGAGGACGAAGCCCAGGAGCAGCGGCGCGGGCTCGCAGCGGAGCTTGAGGAAGACGTAGCCGAGGAGGCCGAAGGCGGCGACGGCGTAGAGGTCGAAGACGTTGCCCTTGACCGAATAGACCCCGATCGAGCTGAAGGCGATGATGATCGGGAAGAGGACGTGGTAGGGCACCTTGAGGAGCCGGACCCAGATGCCGATGAGCGGCAGGTTCAGCACGATCAGCATGAGGTTGCCGATCCACATGGAGGCGATGATGCCCCAGAAGAGGTCGGGCTGCTCGGTCGCGACGTTGGGGCCGGGGACGATGCCCTGGATGATCATGGCCCCGACCATCAGCGCCATCACCGGGTTCGCCGGGATGCCGAGCGTCAGGAGCGGGATGAACGAGGTCTGCGCGCCGGCGTTGTTGGCGGATTCGGGGCCGGCGACGCCCTCGATCGCGCCCTTGCCGAACTCCTCGGGGGTCTTCGAGAGGCGCTTCTCGATGGTGTAGGAGCCGAAGGCGGCCAGCACCGCGCCGCCGCCCGGCAGGATGCCCAGCGCCGAGCCCAGCGCCGTGCCCCGGATCATCGGCGCGACCATGCGGCGGAGGTCGGCGCGGGACGGGAAGAGCCCGCCGAGGTTCTGGCCCAGCACCTCGCGGTCGCCCTGCCCGTGCTCCAGGTTGCGGAGGATCTCGGAGATGCCGAAGACGCCGACGGCGAGAGCCACGAAGTTGAAGCCGTCCGCGAGCTGCGGCAGGCCCAGGGTGAAGCGGGGCGCGCCGGTGTAGATGTCGGTCCCGGCGAGGCCCAGGAGCAGGCCGAGGACGACCATGGCCAGCGCCTTGAGGAAGGAGCCGTGCGCCAGCGCCACCGCGCAGACGAGGCCCAGCACCATGAGCGAGAAGTATTCGGCCGCCCCGAACTGGAGCGCGACGGCCGTCAGCGGCGGCGCGAAGAGCGCCACGAGGAGCGTGGCCACCGTGCCCGCGAAGAACGAGCCCAGGGCGGCCACGGCGAGCGCGGTGCCGGCCTTGCCGCGCCGCGCCATCTGATAGCCGTCGAGCGCGGTCACCGCCGAGGAGGATTCCCCCGGCATGTTGATGAGGATGGCCGTGGTCGAGCCGCCATACTGCGCGCCGTAGTAGATCCCCGCCAGCATGATGAGCGAGGACACGGGCTCGAGCTGGAAGGTGATGGGCAGGAGCATGGCGATGGTGGCCGTGGCCCCGATGCCGGGCAGCACGCCGATCAGCGTGCCGAGGATCACGCCGATTAGGCAGAACAGCAGGTTTTCCAGGCTCGCGGCGACGGAGAAGCCCAGGGCCAGGTTGGAAAGGAGGTCCATGGGATGCGCCTCAGATCGGGAGCCAGGGGCCGAAGCGCCGGAACGGCAGGCCCAGGGCGTAGGAGAAGACGAGGGTCGAGAAGACCGTGACCGCGAGGGCGAGGGCGAGGGCCTGCCAGGGCTTCATGCGCGGGGAGGCCATGCTGGCGAGGAGGCTGGCGAGGAAGATCGCCGGCACGAAGCCCAGGCCCCGCACGGTCAGCCCGAAGAGGACCGGGGCGGGCAGGATCACCGCCATCCCCCGCCAGGCGAGGCGGCCGATGGGCTCGCCCCTCCGCGACCTGAGCCCGGAAAGCAGGATCAGGACGCCCAGCAGCGTCAGCACCATCGCGAGCACGAGGGGCGCGTAGCCCGGCCCCATGCGGAGGGCGGTGCCGATCTCGAGCCCAAGGGAGGACAGCCCGAAGGCGAGGCCCAGGACGATGAAGACGACGCCGGCGGCGATGTCGGTGGGATCGAAGGAACGGTCGCGCATGGGGCAATCCACGGTTGGAGGTGGACGGGAGGGGGCACGGCGAGGCAAGGCCGGCCTGCCCGAAACCGATGGCCCGAGGCCCGGAGCCTTCGCTCCGGGCCGGGAGGATCATCCGGCAGGTGGTCAGTCGGCGTAGACGCCGGCCTCCTCGATGATCGGCTTCCAGCGCGCCAGCTCCTCGGTGAGCCGGGCCTCCAGCGCGGCCGGGGTCGCATCCTCGGCCGGCGAGGGCGCGGTGCCGAGCTCGGCGAGCTGCTCGGCGATGCCGGGGTCGGCCAGCGCGGACTGGAGCGCGGCGGACAGGCGCTCCACGGCCTCGGGCGGGGTGCCGGCGGGGGCGTAGAGGCCGTGCCAGACCGTCACCTCGACCCCGGGCAGCCCCGATTCGGCGGTGGTCGGCAGGTCAGGGAGGATCTCCAGCCGCTCGGGCGCGGTGACGGCGTAGGCCTTGACGGTGCCGCCCTTGATCTGCTCGGTCGTGTTGGTGGTCTGATCGCACATGATGTCGATCTGCCCGCCCACCAGCTCGGTCATGGCCGGGCCCGCGCCGCGGTAGGGCACGGTGACGATGGGCGATTCGGTGGCCTGCATGAACAGCATCCCGCAAAGGTGCGAGGCCGATCCGATCCCGGCGTTGGCCATGGTGATCGTGTCGGCGTTCTCCTTCACGTAGGCGACGAAGGACGCGATGTCGGCGGGCTCGAAGTCGGCGCGGGCCACGATGGTCATCGGCACCTCGGTCACGAGGCCGATGGGCGCGAAGGCGGTCGTCGTCTCGTAGGGCAGCTCGCGGTAGAGCGTCTCGGAGGTCGCCATGCCGATGTGGTGCAGCAGGATCGTGTAGCCGTCGGGCTCGGCCCCGGCGACCTGCGCCGCGCCGAGCGTGCCGCCCGCGCCGCCGACGTTCTCGATGAGGATCTGCTGGCCGAGCTGCTCGGACATCCGCTCGGCCACGAGGCGGCCGACGGTGTCGGTGGGCCCGCCGGCGGCGAAGGGCACGACCATGGTGATCTGCCGTTCGGGGTAGCCCTGGGCCAGCGCGGTGCTGGCGAGCAGGGTCGCGGCGGCCGCGAGGCTGCCGATGCGGGAAAGCGGTGCCATGGGTTCTCCTCCCTTGGATGGCATGGGGCCGGCGACAGCCTCCTCCTCGAGGCCGGCGCGGTCGCTCGACAAGAGCGGAAGCCGGAGCGGCGCGCAAAGGCCGGCAAGGGCGGAGGCTGCCGTTTCTTGACCCCGCGCGCGCCGGGTGGGTGGAAAGGGTGACAAAGGCGCCGGGCGGACGGGTGGAAATCCACCCATCGCGGGGCGTCAGTCCTCGGGGCCGTCCCCGTCGGCCACGAGGTGGCGGTCGAGCCCGTGCTTCTGCATCTTCTCGTAGAGCGTCTTCCGGCTGATGCCGAGGCTCTCGTAGACGGGCTTCAGGCGGCCGCCGTTCGCGGCGATGGCGGCGGCGAGGATGCTGCGCTCGAAGGCGCCCACGCGGTCGGCCAGCCGCCCGGCGGTCGCGCCGCTGTCTTCGGCCGCCATCCAGTCCAGGCCCAGCACCCAGCGCTCGGCGGCGTTGCGGAGCTCGCGGACGTTGCCGGGCCAGGGCCGGGCGGCGAGGTCGGCCAGCAGCTCGGGCGGCGGCGCGGCGTCCGGGCGGCCGTGGCGGGCGGCGGCCTCGCGCACCAGCTGGAGGAACAGGAGGGGGATGTCCTCGCGCCGCTCCTCCAGGGGCGGGAGGCGGAGCTGCGTCACGGCGAGCCGCCAGTAAAGGTCCTCGCGGAACCCGCCCCGGGCGACGAGGCCGGCGAGGTCCACCTTGGACGTGGCAAGGAAGCGGACATCGAGAGGGATGGGCTCGTTGGAGCCGAGCCGCACCACGGCGCGGTCCTGGAGCACCCGCAGGAGGCGGGGTTGCAGTTCGGCCGGCATGGAGCCCACCTCGTCGAGGAGGATGGTGCCGCCGCGCGCGTGCTCGAAGCGGCCGAAGCGGGGGCGCATCGCGCCGGGGAAGGCCCCGGCCTCGTGGCCGAAGAGCTCGCTTTCGACCATCTGGGCGGGGAGCGCGGCGCAGTTGATCGCCACGAAGGGGCGGCTGGCGCGCGGGGACAGGTCGTGGAGGGCGCGGGCCGCGACCTCCTTGCCCGCGCCGGTGGGACCGATCACGAGGACGTCCGCCTCGCTGGGGCCGAGGGCGCGCAGGCGGCGGCGCAGGTCGATCGCCGCCGCGCTGCGGCCGGGCAGGCGCACCTCTAGGTCGTCCTGCTGGCCCGCGACGGCGCGCAGGCGGCGGTTCTCCAGCACCAGCGCGCGGTGGTCGAGGGCGCGGCGGAGCACGGCCACGAGCGCCTGAGTCGCGAAGGGCTTCTCGATGAAGTCGTAGGCGCCGCGCCGCATCGCATCGACGGCGAGCTGCACCTCGGCGTGGCCGGTGACGAGGATCACCGGCAGCTCGGGGTCGATCTCGCGCAGGCGGGCGAGGAGCGTCATGCCGTCCATCCCCGGCATCCGGATGTCGGTGACGACCGCGCCGTTGAGGCCCGGGCGGGCGCGGGCCAGCGCCTCCTCGGCCGAGGGCAGGGCGAGGCAGGCAAGGTCGGCCAGCTCCAGCGCCTGGGCGGTGGAGTGGCGCATGCTCTCGTCGTCGTCCACGAGGAGGACTGTGGGTGGCTGGGTCATTCGGCCGCGATCCCTCTGGGCGCGATCCTCGCTGGCGCAGGGTCCAGCGCGACGGCGAAGGTCGCGCCGCCCCCGGGCTCGGGCCGCACCGAAAGGTCGCCCCCGAAGTCCTTGACGATGTTGTAGGAGATGGAGAGGCCGAGGCCCAGCCCCGCCCCCACGCCCTTGGTGGTGAAGAAGGGGTCGAAGATGCGGTCGGCGATGGCGGGTGCGACGCCGGGGCCGGTGTCGGACACCTCCAGCAGCACCCGCCCGCCCTCGGGGCGGGCCGCGACGCGGATGCGCCGCAGGGGCCGCCCCTCCACCGCGTCGGCGGCGTTGGCGAGCAGGTTGACGAGCACCTGCTGGAGCCGCACGGGCCCGGCGCGGACCGGCCCGACGCTGGCGGGCAGGTCGGTCGAGACCTCGGCTCCGACGGCGGCGAGGCGCGGCCCGGCGACGGCCAGCGCCTCGGCCACGGCCTCGGGGAGGTCCACGTCCTGAAGGGGGCTTTCCGGCTTGCGCGCCACCTCGCGCAGGTGACGGGCGATGGCGGCCATGCGGTCCACCAGCTTGAGGATCTGGCCCAGGTTGTCGCGGACCCGCGCGGGGTCGCCCCGGTCGAGAAGGAGCATGGCGTTGTCGGCGTAGTTCCGCACCGCCGCGAGCGGCTGGTTCATCTCGTGGCTGAGCGCGGCCGAGATCCGCCCCAGCGCCGCAAGCTTGCCCGCCTGCACGAGGTCGGCCTGGGTCCGGCGCAGCTCGGATTCGGCGGCGCGGCGCTCGGCCACCTCGGCGGCGATGAGGCGGTTGGCGGCCTGGAGCTCGGCGGTGCGCCGGGCGACGCGGCGCTCCAGCTCGGCCTTGGCCGCCTCCTTGGAGGCCAGCCTCTCGCGCCCGCGCTGGAGACGCTGGCGCAGCGCGAGGAGGCCCAGGCCCAGCGCGCCTAGCAGCGTGGCGGCCAGGGCGGCGGCGAGCCGCGCCTGGTCGCGCAGCGGCGCGGTGTCGAGCAGGACATGGAGCGTCCAGCCGGCCGAGGGCATGGGGCGGCGGACCTCGACGTATTCGGCCTCGCGCCCGCCGGGGCTCGCGACGGCGAGCAGGTCGATGCCGCCGACCCGGGCGCGCCGCGCCGGCGCCTCGCGCGGGGCGACATCGGCGTAGCGGCGAGAGGCCTGGCTGCGGGCGAGCCGGTCGGGGCCGAGGGGACCGAAGGTGGCGTAGCGCCAGCCGGGCTCGCTGGAGAGGAAGGCGATGCCCTCGGGGTCGGAGACGAGCACGCTCTCGACGCCGGCGCTCCATTCCGCCTCCAGGCCGTCGAGGCCGACCTTCACGGCGATGACCCCGGCCACGCGGCCCGCCGCGTCGCGGATCGGCCCGGCGAAGTAGTAGCCCCGGACGCCCGAGGTGGTGCCGAGGCCGAAGAACCGCCCGATCCGCCCGGCGCGGGCCTCGGTGAAGTAGGGGCGATAGGCGAAGTTCTGGCCGACGAAGCTGTCGGGACGGTGGGCGTTGCTCGCGGCCAGGGTCGTGCCGTCGAGGCCGATGACGTAGAGCTCGGAGGAGCCCAGGATCGCGTTGCGCTCCTCCAGCCAGCGGTTGGCCTCGGCCAGCCGGTGCGGGAAGTCGATGGCGTCGGGCTCCAGCACCAGCCGCTGGAGCGCCTCGTCGTCGGCGAGGAGCTGCGGGACCACCTCGAATCGCCGGAGCCAGCCGCCCAGGCCGCTCGCGGCGAGGTTGAGCGTCGCCTCGGCGCGGGCGTGGCCTTCGCGCAGGTGGAAGCGGGTCGCCGCCCGTTCCACGACCAGGGCCACGACGACGAGGAGGCCGACGGCCAGGAGGGCCGTGGCGCCCCAGGACCGGCGGGCCATCGTGGTTCGGGTCATCGTCGTTCCTGCGTCGGCGGGCACGGGCGCTTGATACCGCGTGCGCCCGCGCTGGCCCAGGGGCCACCGGGACGGTGGAGAGGTCAAAGGCAGACCGAGGTGACCGCCACCGGCATGAGCGTCCAGAGCGCCGCCAGCAGGGCGGTCAGGGCCAGGGCGAGGCTGACGGCCCGCGCGAAGGGCGAGGGCGAGGGGTTGCGGAGAAGCATCCAGAGCAGCGCCGCCTGGAGGGCCACCGCGAGGACCCAGGCCGAGAGGAGGACGGGGCGGGCGGCCAGCCCTTCGGGCCAGTGGCGCGAGCAGGACAGGCCCTGGAGGCCGTAGACCACGCTGAACCCCGCGAGCCAGGCCGCCAGCGGCACGGACAGGCGCAGGATGTCGCTCATGCGAAGGCCCCCGGCAGCCAGGCGGCGGCCAGCGCCACGAGGCCTGTCGCCGCGGCGAAGTCGGACCAGAGCTGGACGATGCGCGCCTCGCCGATGCGGGCGGGCGAGGCGTAGCCCCTTGCCACCCGCGCGCCGAGGTAGAGGAGCATGATCGCGGCCAGCGCCGCGTGGAGCAGGATGTGGCCGGCGAGGAGCCAGAGCGTCGCGTCGTAGGCGTGGGCGGTGGGGTCGCGGGCGGCCCAGACCGTCGCCGCGCCGCCGGCCAACGCCGCCGCGCCGCCCAGCGCGAGGACGAGGCCGGGCCAGGGCGCGCGGGTCCGGCCGATGGCGCGGGCGGCGAGGCGGGGTCCGGCGGCCAGTGCCGCCGCGCCGGTCAGGGCGAGGGCCGGTCCCCAGAGGCCGGGCGCGAGGTAGGAGGGCGGTGGCCAGTTGGGCGCGACCGTCCAGAGGAAGGCGTAGCCGAACAGCAGCGAGCCGAACTGCGTGACGTCCGCGAGCAGCAGGAACACCGAGCCCCACCATCCCGGCGGGTCGGGCACCTCGGCGGCCGAGGGGAGCGCGAGGCCGTGGCCGGCGTCGAGCGGGCCTTCGTCCACCTTGGAGCCGAGGGTCCAGGCCCAGCGGAGCGCCAGCGCCAGGACAGCCAGAAGCGCCACCCCGGCCGACCGGTAGGCGTCGATCAGCGGGGCGAGAAAGACGACGCTCGTGGCCAGGGCCATGACGAAAGGGAGCGCGGTGTTGCCGGGGAGGACGGCGACCTGGAGGGGCTCGCCCCGCGCGGTGCCGACCACCAGCGTCTCGCGCCGGTTGCGGGCGGGCCAGGCGAGGAGGCCTTCGCCGCGCGCGATGCGGTGGGCGAGGTCGGGGTCGTCGCGGAGCGGGTAGCGGCCGCGCACCACCGGGATCGAGGCGATGTTGTAGGACGGGGACGGCATCGACGTCGCCCATTCCAGCGTCCCCGCCCCCCAGGGGTTGCGGCGGCCCCGGCTGGAGACGGCGGCGTTCACCGCCACGTCGAGGATCACCAGCGCGAAGCCGATCGCCATGACGAAGGAGCCGACCGAGGCCACAAGGTTGATGATCTCCCACCCCTGCCCCGCGTCGTAGGTCCAGGTCCGGCGGCGCTGGCCCAGCAGCCCCGCCCAGTGGACGGCGAGGAAGGTGACGTGGAAGCCCGGGACCACCAGCCAGAACGCGACCTCGCCCAGCTTGAAGAAGCGCGTGCGGCCGGTGAAGATCGGCAGGAAGTAGTAGACGGCGGCGATCATCGGGAAGACGTAGCCGCCGATCAGCACGTAATGGAGGTGCGCGACGACGAAGTGGGTGTCGTGCGCCTGCCAGTCGAAGGGCACCACCGCCAGCATCACGCCGGTCAGCCCGCCGATCACGAAGGTGGCGAAGAAGCCCAGGAGCCAGAGCATCGGCAGATCGAGACGGGGCCGCCCGCGCCAGAGCGTGCCGATCCAGGCGAAGATCTGCACCGCCGTCGGCACCGCCACCAGCGTCGAGGCCGCCGAGAAGAAGGCGAGCCCCATGTGCGGGATGCCGGTCGTGAACATGTGGTGGACCCAGAGCCCGAAGCTGAGGACCGCGAGCGACACCGCCGCGCCGACGACCCAGCCGTGGCCCAGGAGCGTGGTGCGGGCCATGACGGGGAGGATCGTGGAGATCATCCCAGCGGCGGGCAGGAAGATGATGTAGACCTCCGGGTGGCCGAACAGCCAGAACAGGTGCTGCCAAAGGAGCGCGTCGCCGCCGCGATCCGCCTGGAAGAAGGGCCAGTCGAGCAGGCGCTCCGTTTCCAGAAGGACGGAGCCCAGGATCATCGGCGGGAAGGCGGTGAGGATCATCACCGCGACGACCAAGATGTACCACGCGAAGATCGGCATCCGGGACAGCGACATGCCCGCCGCGCGGTAGCGCAGCACGGTCACGACCACCTCGACCGCCGCCGAGATGGCGGACACCTCGATGAAGGTGATGCCGAGAAGCCAGATGTCGGTGTTGATGCCGGGGGAGTATTCGGTGGAGGTGAGCGGCGGATACATGAACCAGCCGCTGTCGGGCGCGAGCCCCGGGATCAGCGAGGCGACCACCGTGGTCGCGCCGATCAGGTAGCACCAGAGGCCGTAGGCGCTCAGGCGCGGGAAGGCCATGTCGCGCGAGCCGAGCATCCCCGGCAGGAGGAGCACGGTCATCGCCTCGAAGAAGGGGATGGCGAACAGGAACATCATCACGGTGCCGTGCATCGTGAAGACCTGGTTGTAGACGTCGGGCCCCATGAAGACCGAGCGCGGGCTGGCGAGCTGCGCCCGGATCAGCATGGCGAGGACGCCGCCCACCACGAAGAACCCCGCCGCCGCGATGAGGAAGAGGAGGCCGATGTCGTTGTTGTTGTTGGTCGTGAACCAGCCCCGGAAGCGGGGGTCCGAGGCGTAGATCGGCTCCAGCGCGCGGTGGAGGCGGAGCGCGGTCGGGCGCTTGGGCGACGTCTCGGGCGGCGTCTCGGAGGGGGGGGTCATGGGGTCTCTCCGGCGAGGAAGGCGGCCCAAGCGGCGGGGTCGTGCGCCTCGACGGCGAAGGCGTGGTCGCGGTAGCCCGTGCCGTTGAACTCGGCCGAGACGCCGTCGTAGCGGCCGGGCGCGAAGGCTTCCAGGCGCAGCACGTTGACGTGGCCGGGGATGGCGTCGAGCTTGCCGGCGAGGCGGGGCACCCAGAAGCTGTGGAGCACGTCGGCGCTGGTGATCTCCACGTCCACCGGCCGGCCGGCGGGGATGTGGAGCACACCCTCGGTCGTGCGGCCCGGCGCGTCGGCGTAGGCGAAGGTCCAGGCCCATTGCCGCGCCTCGGCCCGCACGGTCACGAGGTCGGGGGCGTCGCGCGGCAGGAGGCGCTCGCCCACGACGAGGCCGTAGGTGGTGAGGGCGACGAGGGTGACGGCCGGGAAGGCGAGGCCCAGGCCCCAGAGCCAGACCCGCTCGGCCCCCGTGTCGTCGGTCCCCGCCGGGGGCCGGCGGCGGAGGGCCGCGAGGACCAGCGCCATGACGAGAAGGAAGATCGCCGCCGCGCCTCCGAGGAGGACCTGCCAGAGCGTCGCGATGGCCGAGGCCGCCGGTCCGGCGGGGTGCAGCGCCGACAGCCGTTCGACGCAGCCGGGCAGCAGCCCTAGGTAGCCGAGCGGCAGGAGCAGGCGGAGGCGCGGATGGCTCAGGAAATGGTGCAAGGCCGGGAGGAAGCGCGGGAGTTCGACGACCCGATCGACGACGCGCCCGGCTTCGAGGAAACGGAGTCGCGGGTGGCGATCTGGGGGCACCCGCTCCACGCCATGACGGTGGCCTTCCCGGTGGCGCTGACCTTCTGCGCTTTCGGGGCGGACGCGCTCTATTGGTGGTCGGGGCAGGAGCGCTGGGCCTGGGCCGGGCTCTGGGCCTCGGGGACGGCGTTCCTGTTCGGGCTGGGGGCCGGGGCCACCGGGACCATGGAGCTGCTGATGGTGCCGGGTATCCGCATCCGCGCCGCCGCCTGGACGCATTTCGCCATCGCGGTGATGCTGCTGTCGCTGCTCGGGCTCAACTGGGGCTGGCGGCTGACGGGCTACGAGGCGGCGGTCCTGCCCTGGGGCCTCCTGATGTCGGGCTTCGCGGTGCTGGTGGTGTCTGCGACGGGCTGGCATGGGGGGAAGCTCGTCTTCGACTATCGCCTGGGCACGTCGAAGGGGAGCTGACCCCCGACGGGCTCCAGCAGCCACCGGGGCAGCGGAACCTCGGCCAGCTCGGGCTTGGCGAGGACCAGGACGAGGATGCCCAGCACGGCGGCGAGGAGGACGAGAAGCGGCAGGAGCGGCCCCGGCGGCTCGTGCCGGCCCTCGGTCTCGGCCACCTGAACGAGGGTGTGCCCGACCCAGGCGTGGAGCGCGACGAGGCCGGCCACGAGGACCAGTTTGGCGAGCATCCAGGCGGTGAAGACCTCGCGCAGGAAGATGAGCGCGGTGCCCGAGGCGATGGCGAGGACGGCGGCCGGCGTGACGGCCCAGACGTAGCCGTAATGGGTGGCATGGCGGATGCGGGCGAAGTCGGCCTGCCCGATGGCCGGGTCGTGGCGCGCGAGCATCCGGGGCAAGGCCACGAGGCCCGCCACCCAGAGCGAGAGGAAGCCGATATGGAGCACCTTCAGATGCGGCACGACCGCCTCGGCCCAGGTCATGCGGGTTCCTCCGTCGAGGCGGCCCAGGCGCGGCGGGCGAGGAGCGCGCCCCAGGCCGCGAAGGGCAGGCCCGCCGGCACCCACATCAAAAGGCCGCCGAGCTGCTGGTCGGCCAGCGGCTCCAGCCCCCAAAGGAGCGGCGCGACGGCGTGGGCGGCGTAGAGCGGCGCGGGCGCGAAGGTGAGGAGCGCGCCGAGGAGGCCCATCGCCATGTAAGCGAGGAGCACCCAAAGGGCGCCGGAGCCCCCTGGCCTGGAAAAGGCCGCGCGCCAGAACAGGACGGCCGTGCCGAGGAGGCTGATCTGCATGATCCCGTAAAGGCCCTTGTGGGCCAGCGCCGCGTCGTAGGGCCCCGGCGCGTGCCAGAGCCAGAGCGCGGCGGTGGCAAGGAGGAAGGGCAGGCCCGCGCCGGTGGGGGTCCGCGCCGGCCGCGCGAGCGCCAGGAGCGGCGCGGCCACGGCGACCAGGAGGACGTGGTGGAGGACGCGGGCCGAGAACAGCGCCGAGGACAGAGCGCAGAGCGGCGAGACCAAGGCCAGCGCCAGCACGGCGACGGCCGCCGCACCGGGCCGGTTGCGGCCCGCCCAGAGCGCCACGAGCAGGATCGCCCCCAGCGCGACGGGGTCGAGGTTCCAGCGGCCGAGCAGCTCGGCCGGGGACGGCGCGGGGCCGCAATAGGCGCCCTCCCAGCCGCTCATGCCCGGGTCCCCGGGGCTGCGACGCCATGGACCGATCCCCTGCCTCGGTCCGCGGGGTGGGCCGAAGGGCCGGACAGGGCCGCGTCATCGTTCCAGGACCGTCGTGCCCGCACTCCGCAGCTCCCACCTTTTGCCCGTCGCCGACGTGTCCAGACCTAGGGCGTTCGCGACGGTTGCCAGCCCCCGCGCGCTTCGCTGCCGCTCCGGCAAGCCCGGCCGGCTTCCGCGAACGCGGCGGCGTCCTCGCGTCATGCACGAACGCCGTTGGTTCGCGCATCGTCCGGTGGCACAACGGCAGAGGGGAGCCGCCGGGATCGCGGCGGGAGGCGGAACGGGAGGAAGCCATGCGGCAGCACGTGTCGGTCCTGGCGCTGGGCGGGGTCATGGGGGTTGCCGGGGTCGGGGTCGGGGTCGTGGCCGGCTTGTGGGCCGACGCGGGGCCGGGCCCGACCGGGCTGGCCTGGGTCACGGGCACGTCCCATGCCTGCCTGCGGGAGTTCCACGTGGCGCCGACGGGCTCGGACGCGGCGGCGGGTGGCGCCGACGCGCCCTGGGCGACGATCGGACACGCGGTCGCCGCCCCGCTTCGGCCGGGCGACTGCGTGACTCTCGCGGACGGGACCTACGCGGAGGCCGTCCGCTGGGAGACGGGCGGCGGCGCCGCCGACGCGACGGACGGCTATGTCGTCCTGCGCGCGGCGAACCGGCATGGGGCGCTGCTGCGGCCGCCGCCTGGGGCCTATTCGACGCTGCTGGTGCGGGCCAGCTTCGTCGTGATCGACGGGCTCGACGTGGTGGGCGGCGAGGGGCACGCCATCGACATCGAGGACGCGCACCACGTCAAGGTGCTCAACAGCCGCGTCCACGACAGCGGCGGCAGCGGCATCTCCGCCTGGAAGGGGGAGTTCCTTTGGTTCGAGGGCAACGAGTCTTTTGGCAACACCGCGACGAACGGCTTCCAGGGCAGCGGCATCTCCATCTACTGGGCGCGGGCCGTCGCGGGGGACGAGGGGTCGGAGGGCTTTCGAAACGTGATCCGGGGCAACCATTCCCACGACAACGTCGAGGGCCCGGCGATCACCGACCCGCACACCGACGGCAACGGCATCATCATCGACGACTTCCGCCACACGCAGACCGAGGGGGTGGAGCCCTATCCCCATCCCACGCTGGTCGAGAACAACCTTGTCCACGGCAACGGCGGCAAGGGCATCCAGGTCACCTGGAGCGACCACGTGACGGTGCGGAACAACACCTCCTGGCGCAACAACACCGACGACCTCAACCCCGGCACCTGGCGGGGGGAGCTGTCGAACGCCCAGTCGAGCGACAACGTGTGGGTCAACAACATCGCCGTGGCCGACGCCTCGATCAACCCGGACAACACCGCTCTCGATAACGTCTCCTACGACGGCTACGAGAACCGCGACGTGACGTGGTCCCACAACCTCGGGCTGGCGCTGGCGCCGGGGGGCGCGGTGACCCGGACGGACGGCGGCAACCCCGAGCCCGATCCGGGCGACGGCAACCTCCTGGGCCTGAACCCCGGTCTGGTCGCGCCGGAGTGGGGCGACTTCGCGCCCGGGCCGGGCTCGCCCGCCATCGACGCCGGGACGGCCCGCCTGGGCCTGCCCGCGACCGACCTGACGGGCGTCCCCCGCGTCCGGGGCGAGGCGGTGGACCTTGGGGCGATCGAGGCCGGCGGCTGAGCAGCGGAAGGCGCATCGGGACGAGGGCCGGCCCCACCGAAAGGTGAGGGCCGGGCGGCGGGCTCCGCCGCATGGGGCAATGCCCGGGTCCGGCCATCCCGGCCTAGGCTCGGCCGACCCATCCCGTCAAGGGAGCCCCGATGGCCCGGCGAGCCCCGATCCCGCGACGCGCGACCTGGCCCGCCGGTCCCGCCCCCCTTTCCAGCGCCCAACCGAGGAGTCCCCTGCCATGACCCGCATCACGCCCGTCCTTCTTGCCGGGGGGTCCGGCACCCGGCTCTGGCCGCTGTCGCGCAAGAGCTACCCCAAGCAGTTCGCCCCGCTCCTGGGCGAGGAGTCGCTGTTCCAGGCCTCGGTCCGCCGTCTTTCGGGGAGCGCGGCTGGGCCGGAGTGGGCGCTGGACTTCGACGCGCCGGTGGTGGTCACGGGCAACGATTTCCGCTTCATCGTCGCCGAGCAGATGGGTGCCGTCGAGGTCGATCCCGGCGCGGTGCTGATCGAGCCCGAGGGGCGGAACACCGCGCCCGCGATCCTGGCCGCCGCGTTGCACCTGGCGGCGCGGGATCCCGAGGCGATCCTCCTCGTCGCGCCCTCCGACCACGTGATTCCCGACGCCGCCGCCTTCCACGAGGCCGTCGCGCGGGGGCTTTCGGCCGTGGCCGAGGGGCGGCTCGTGACCTTCGGCATCCGGCCGACGCACGCCGAGACCGCCTATGGCTACCTGGAGGTGCCGGGCCTGCCGGAGGAGGCGCAGGAGCCCCTGCCCCTTCGCCGCTTCGTCGAGAAGCCGGAGGCCGAGGCGGCGGCGCGGATGCTGGCCAAGGGCACGTTCCTGTGGAACGCCGGCATCTTCCTGTTCGCGGCGAAGGACATCCTGGCAGCCTTTCGCGCCCACGCACCCGACCTTTTGGAGCCGGTCGAGGCCGCCGTGCGCGAGGCGCGGCCCGACCTCGGGTTCCTGCGGCTCGCCCCCGGGCCCTGGGCGCGGACGCGCGAGATCTCGGTCGATTACGCGGTGATGGAGAAGGCGGCGAACCTGTCGGTGGTGCCCTATGGCTCGGCCTGGTCCGACCTGGGCGGATGGGACGCCGTCTGGCGCGAGAGCCTGCCCGACGACGCCGGCGTGGTGCTGACCGGGGGCGCCACGGCGATCGACTGCCGGGACACGCTGCTGCGGTCGGACTCCCAGCAGCTCGAGATCGTGGGGATCGGGCTGCGGAACATCATGGCGGTGGCGATGAACGACGCCGTTCTGGTGGCCGACATGAGCCGGGCGCAGGACGTGCGGAAGGCGGTGGAGGTGCTGAAGGCCAAGGGCGTGCCGCAGGCCGGGCAGTTCCCCAAGGACCATCGCCCCTGGGGCTGGTTCGAGAGCCTGGTGGTCGGCCCCCGCTTCCAGGTCAAGCGCATCCTGGTTCATCCCGGCGCGGCGCTGAGCCTGCAATCGCACGTCCACCGCTCCGAGCACTGGATCGTGGTGGCGGGGACGGCGCGGGTGACGGTGGGCGACGAGGTGCGGCTCGTGACCGAGAACGAGTCGGTCTACATCCCGCTCGGCGCCGTCCACCGCATGGAGAACCCGGGCAAGGTGCCGATGGTCCTGATCGAGGTGCAGACCGGCGCCTATGTCGGCGAGGACGACATCATCCGCTACGAGGATGTCTACGCGCGGACCTGAGCGCCCGCGCGCCCTGGCGGCCTCAGCCGAGGCCGCCCACGGGGGCCGGCGTGGCGGGCCGGACGCGGCGCAGCGCTCGGTGGCCGATCCCGACCACCTCGGCCAAGAGCGGGTGCCGGGCCAGTCGCAGCGCGATCCCCCAGCCCAGCGCGCCGCCAAGGACGGCCAGCACGGTCCGCCCCCAGTCGAGGTCGAGGCCGGTCGGCGAGGTCCCGACGACCGCGAGCGGGATCGCCACGGTCGCCGCCGTGATGGCGAGGCTGGTCATCGAGGCGCGGCCCAGTTCCTTCCAAGGCATCCCGATGGCCCGCCGGATGAACAGGAGGGCGATCAGCATCTGTAGCGGCGCGGTGACGAAGGCGCTGGCCGCCACCGCCGTCAGCCCGTGATGGGCCGCCAGCACCAGGATCGCCGCCGCCGGCGGCAGGCTGAGGAAGGTCGCGTAGAGCGCGTAGCGGATGTGCCCGGTCGCGACCAGCAGCGGATAGGTCATGAAGGCTGGGGCCAGCGTCATCGCCGCGAGCGCGAGGAGGCGCACCAGCGGCGGCACTTGGCCCCATTGCGAGCCCAGGAGCACCTGCACGACCGGATCGGCCAGCAGCGCCAGCATCAGCAGCGCCGGCCACTGCACCGCCGACATGAAGCTGTAACCTCGCACGTAGATGGCCCGGAGGTCGCCGCCGTTGCGCCGGTGGTCGGCCATGGCCGGCAGGATCACCGGCGTCAGGCCGGAGAGCAGAAGCCGGTCGGGAAGCTGGCAGATCGTCACGGCGCGGGTGAACAGGCCCACCGCGTCGAAGCCCAGGATCTTGCCGAGCGCCAGCTTGGGCAGCATGTCGTAGGCGAGATTCGTCACCGTCACTACCGAGGAGGTCAGGCCAAAGGACAGGATCGTCCGCGCGCCGTGGAGCGAGGGCTGGAAGATGCCCAGGTCGGGCCGCCGCCGGATCGCCAGCCCGGCGAGCAGGATCGACCCTGCCGCGTAGGCCCAGAAGTAGCTCGCCGCGCCATAGCCAATGAACCCCAGAGCGACGGTCACGACCGCGATCGCCGTGGCCGAGATCACGTTGATGGCCGCGATGGCGCGGAAGTCGAGGTCGCGGCGCAGGAGCGCCACGGCGGGGCTGCCGAAGGGCGCGACCACGAAGCCCAGCGCCGCGATATGGAGCAGGTGCGGCAGGTCGGGGTTGCCGTAGAAGGCGGCCACCGCGTTGCCGCTCAGATAGATGACCGCGCCGATGGCCCAGGAGGTCAGGGCGGTGATCGTGAAGGAGGTTCGCAGCACGGTGCGGTTCAACTCCGGCACCTGCACGATGTAGGCGCAGACCCCGAACTCGCGGAAGTTCTCGGCCAGGAGAAGGAAGGCCTGAGCGACGAGGTACAGCCCGGTCTCGGCGGGCGTCAGCAGGCGGGCCATGATCGCCGTGGTGACGATGGCGAGGACCTGCCCGAGATACTTGTCGAGCACCGAGAAGACGATGGCGAGGCGGAGGGAGCTCATCGTTTGTCCGTCGGTCGGACCGGCACGAGGTTCGGGGTGGCATCGCCCCGGTCCCTGACCCAGGCGCGCAGCCGCGAGAGCCTCTCGCGGGCGCGTGTCGGCAGGACGGCCCGAAGGACCTGCTTCGCCAGCAGCCGGCCATAGCCGAACTCGGGCAGCGGCGGGACGCCGGGCTTGAGGTGGCCGAGGCCCAGACGCGGCAGCGCGTCGTCCATGGCGGCGTAGAGCCCGTCGCGCAGGGCGCCGGCCGCCCGGACCGGCGACGAGGCGCGCGCGGGGGCCTTGGCCGCCGCGTTGGCCGGGGCCGACAGGCGACGGGCGAGGTCCGGCTGCCCGCAGGCCGTGAGCATCCCGGCCAGCCAAGCTAGGGCCTCGTCCGGGGACATGGTAGGGGCCTCGTGCAGGCTGGGCCGGCGATGAGGGACCGGCGCGGACGCGCGGAAGGTCGGGTCGAGCCGTCCTATCGCCCGGACCAGATGATCGAGCCAGGGATGGGACAGGGCCGGATAGCGCAGGAGCGTGCGCCCGGCCTGCGGCACGTCGCCCGAGGCGAGCAGCGCGACCAGGAACCACGCGAGCTCGACCGGGTCGGGATCGGCCGCGCCATACTCCGAGGTCGTGGTGGCGATCAGCGTGGCAAGCCGGGCGCGGGCCGCCGCCGCGTCGCCCTGGGTCAGGTCGCAGCGGGCGAGGTCGAGCCGCGCCTCGGGCAGGTAGCCGACCAGCGCCAGGGCCGCGTCGAACCGCTGGCGCGCGACCTCCGTCCGGCCCGAGGCGAGCAGCGCACGCCCTTCGGCGACGAGGAGGCGGTCCTGGGCGGGCCCGCCGGACCAGGCGAGACCGCCCCGACCTTCCGTCACCGCCAAGTCGGCGAAGGGGTCGCGCTGCACGATGCTCTCGCCCAGGCGAAGCGACTGTTGCAGGTCGAACCATTGCCGGATCTGCGGGCGGTGCCGGATCGTGTGCCGGGCGTGGACCAGCGCGTGACCGGCGTCGGTGATGGCCCGCAGTCGATCGGGCGAGGCCAGGAGGTCGTCGATCCGGTCCACGACGTCCCCGGCCTCGGCGAAGACGCAATTCTCGCCGTCGAGGAAGCCGGCGGCCTCGAGAGCGGCGGTCCGCTGGGTGACGAGGCAGCAGCGGCTGCCGGGGATCTCCAGGTGCTTGCGGACGAACTCGTTGCCCATCGTGCCGCAGGTCGGCGCGACCATGGAGGCGTTGAGCGCGCGGGCGTAGCCCTCGCCCGACAGCATCCGGTGGGCCGAGCGGCTCTCGTAGCGGAAGGTCGGCGTGACGAGGCAGGCGAAGTGGGCGGTGATCTGCGGATAGACCGCCTGTCGCCAGGGGTAGAGGCTGCCCGCCTGTCCCGTCAGCATCACGGGCACCGTCTTGGGCAGGCCGTAGTCGTGGAAGGTGGCGGGGTTGACGAAGTTGGGCCAGACGAAGAGCCGGTCGGCGATGGCGGGCGTGTAGTCGCCCATGCGGGTGCCGATGCTGAAGAAGGTCTCCACGCCCCAGCGGTCCATGTCGGACAGGAAACCTGCCCGCCGGTCGCACCAAGGATCGCCGTTGTGCAACCCCAGGCGTGGAAGGCCGGGGTTGGCGCGGGCATTGGCGATCTCGATCCGGCGCGAGCCATGGCTGCGGTAGCCGCTCTCGAAAAGGACGAGGTCGGGCTCGTGGCGGTCGCAGACCTCGGCGAAGTCGCAGTCCTGATTGACCACCACGACGTCGAAATGCTCGCGCAGGCAGTCCACGTGGTCCTGCATGTGCAGGACCAGGAACCGCGACGCCTTGGCGTTGCCGGCGTGGTCCCACTGGAAGAAGACCAGCTTCGGCTTGGCCGTCGTCGTGGTCATGCCGTGGCCTCGAGGCCGCCCAGACCGGCGAAGCCCTCCTCCCGCGCGGGAGCGGGCGCCGGGGTTCGGCGCCGGGCCGGGGCGCTCCGCCGCTCGGCCGCGAGGCGCCGCTCGAAGTGGGCGATGGTCCTTTCGAGGCCATGGCGCAGCGAGACCTTGGGCTCCCAGCCGAGCTGGGCGCGGGCCTGCGCGATGTCGGGCTTGCGCTGGCGGGGATCGTCGGCGGGCAGGGGCCGATGCTCCAGCGCCGAGCGCGATCCGGTCAGGTCGAGGATGATCTCGGCCAGCTCGCGCACGGTGAACTCGCCGGGGTTGCCGAGGTTGACGGGGCCGGGCAGCGAGTCCGGGCCCGCCATCATGCGAAGGAAGCCGTCGATGAGGTCGTCCACGTAGCAGAAGGAGCGGGTCTGGCTGCCGTCGCCGTAGAGGGTCAGCGGCTCGCCCCGGAGCGCCTGAACGATGAGGTTCGACACGACGCGGCCGTCGTTCGGGTGCATCCGGGGACCGTAGGTGTTGAAGATGCGGACGACTCGGATGTTCACGCCGTGCTGGCGATGGAAGTCGAAGAACAGCGTCTCGGCGCAGCGCTTCCCCTCGTCGTAGCAGGAGCGGGGGCCGATGGGGTTGACGTGGCCCCAGTAGCCCTCGGGCTGGGGATGGACGAGGGGGTCGCCGTAGACCTCGCTCGTGGAGGCCTGGAAGACCTTGGCCCGCACCCGCCGCGCGAGGCGCAGGACGTTCATCGCCCCCTCCACGTTTGTGCGGAGCGTCTGGATCGGGTCGGCCTGGTAGTGGACCGGCGACGCGGGGCAGGCCAGGTTGAAGATCTCGTCCACCTCGTGGTGCATGGGCGTGGTCACGTCGTGGCGCAGCACGCCAAACCGCAGGTTGTCGCGCAGATGCTCGATGTTGCCGGGCGAGCCGGTCGAGTAGTTGTCGAGGCAGAGCACGTCGTGCCCGCGTTCGAGAAGGGCCTCGCAGAGGAAGGACCCCAGGAACCCGGCCCCGCCCGTCACCAGTATCCTCTTTCCGCCAGCCATCACAGCCATCCCTTCGTGAAAGATCGATTTGAATTCAGGATATTCAGTACGCGCCGCCGCGCCCGAAGACGGCGTGGACCGTCCGCAGCAGGATGTGCCCGTCGAACCAGAAGGACTGGTTGTCGATGTAGAACTCGTCGAGCTGCTGCTGGCGCGCGATGTCGGCCTCGCTCCGGTCCGAGACCTGCCAGAGCCCGGTGAGGCCCGGCACCACGGTCCGCCGCTTGGCCCGGAACTCCGGGTCCATGGCGGCGAGGTGATAGATCGGGAAGGGCCGCGGGCCGACGAGGCTCATGCTGCCGCCCAGGACGTTGAAGAGCTGGGGCAGCTCGTCGAGGCTCGAGGAGCGAAGGAACCGGCCGACCTTGGGCAGGATGCGCGGGTCGTCCCTGAGCTTGTAGTGGGCCTCCCACTCGGCCTGCCGGGCCGGGTCGGTGGCGAGGAGCGCCTCCAGGCGTCGCTCGGCGTCGCGATACATGGTCCGCAGCTTGAGGACGCGGACGACCCGGCCGTCGTGGCCCTCGCGCTCCTGCCGATAGAGGACCGGGCCGGGGTCGATGAGGCGGATGGCGAGGGCGGCCATCGCGATGATCGGCGCGGCCAGGACCAGCATGGGAATGGCGATCAGCAGGTCGGCCAGCCGCCGGACGAGGCCGGGCCCCTCCGCGCGGGCGCCGAGGACGAGTCCGACGCGCCCGCCCAGCCGCGCCGGCTGGAGCCCCGAGATCCGCAAGTCCGGCGTGTCGGCCAGGAGCAGCACGGTGTCGTGCGCGCGCAGGAGCGCCTGCACCGTCCGCGCCTCGGGCATCGGCCCGGCGACGACGGCCATCGCGGGAGGCCGGGCGCGCATCTCGGCCGGCAGCGCGGGGATGAGTCCGTGCCGCCAGTTGGCGCGCAGCGAGGCCACGACGGCAGGCGCGACGCCCTCGGGGGCGACGACCGCCACCCGCTGCCCCCAGAACCCATGGCGATGCAGCGCCCGTGCCACCGCGCCCTGCCCGGCCACCTGCAGGAGGGAGGCGAGGAGGATGACAGGCACCGTCGCTGCGATGGGCCGCCATTCGGGGGTTGCCACAGCGGCGATGCCGAGGGCGACCGCCAGGGTCCGCAGGACGACCGCCGCCCGGCGGCGCGCCTGCTCGTACTCATAGAGGCCGTAGCCGGGATAGAGTCCCGCGCCGACGAACTGGGCGATGGCGAAGGCCCCGGTCAGGAGCGCGAAGCGCAGGGCCAGGACCGTGTCGAGGCCGGGCCAGCCGAGGGCGGCGAGGCCCAGGACCGTCGCCGCGAACACCGACAGGTCGGCGGCGGCGAGCGCGGCCGCTGCGGGCGCGGGGCTCGCCCGGAGCCGCTCGCCGAGGCGGCCCGGCCTCCGGCGCAGCGCCAGCGCCGTCGCGGAGGTCAGTTCCATGCTCTCGCTGTCGAACGAGGTCATCCCCGCCTCCCGTCATGACGCCGACCGTCCGAATGCGCCGAGGCGGTCCCGGTCGCCGGGGCCTCCGGGCCGAGGGGGAAGCGGCGCAGGCCCGTCCCCTGGGCCAGCACCAGCCCCAGGAAGGCCGGCACCGTCACCGCGTAGCGCTTCCAGAGCCGGCGCGGCTCGCAGGCCAGGCGGAAGACCCATTCGAGGCCGCTGCGCTGGATCGCGCGCGGCGCCTGCCGGGTCACCCCTGCATGGAAGTCGAAGGCCGCGCCCACGCCGATCAGAAGCGGGGCGTCGAGCGCCCCGCGCATCTCGGCCATCCAGACCTCCTGCTTGGGCGTGCTGAGGCCCACCCAGATCACGTCCGCGCCGCTGGCGTTCAGGCGCCGGGCCACATCGGCCCGCTCCCCGGCGGTGAGCTGGCGGAAGGGCGGGGAGTAGCTCCCGACGATCCGCGCCTCGGGGAACCGGGCGCGCAGCCGGGATTCGAGCCGGGCGAGCGTGCCGGGAGTCGTCCCGTAGAGGAAGTGCCGCAGGCCGGCGCCCTGCCCGTCCCTCATCAGGGCGAGCATGAGGTCGGGTCCGTAGACCCGGTCGGCCTGCTTGTGGCCGGCGGCCTTGAGCGCCCAGACCAGCGGCATCCCGTCGGGCGTGACCATGAAGGCGCGGTTGTGGATCTCGCGCAGGCGGTGGTCGCTCTGGCACCGCACCAGCCCGTGGGCATCGCGGATGCAGACATAGCCCTTGCGGCGGTGCCGGACGGCGGAGATCAGCGCATCGACGGCGCTGCCCAGGTTGACCGCCGACAGGCGCACCCCCAGAAGGTTCATCCAGGGCAGGTCGCCGGCGCCGATGGTGGAGCCGGTGACGGGAGCGGTGCTGACATGGGGAGCGGCGGCCGGGACCGGCGCCGATTCGGTTATGTTCCGCATGGGAATGACAGCACCTCGAGTTTCACTGGTCTGATTCAAAGTAGATCGGTCTCCCCCGGGGCCGGCGCTATCTCTTCGGCTCATCCTTGGGAGGTGGCACCGCCGGAAGGTGAGGCTTCCTCGCGCCGGGTCCTCCTCCTCATCCGAATGGGGAGGTTCTCCCCCGAATACGCCTTAAGGATGAACCCACCCATAGGGCCCCGGGCGGGGACGGGCGAGGACACCGGAGCCCCGTCCTGGCGGCTCGGCCCGAAGAATCTCGCCCGTACGGTCCCGGCCGCGTCGGTCGAACGCCGATCGACCCGGACCTGTCCCAGCCTCGGCCGGCTTCGCGGCATCCGATCGGCCGAGGGGCTTGGTGCGCCGCCTTCTCCCTGCGAGGAGGCGACGACCGGACGGCGTATCCGCCGCTCGACGGTCCGGCGGTCCGACAGGGACCCGCCGGCAATCCCGCTCAGGCCCGGGTCAGCTCACCACCGCGAGCTTCGGCGGGGATCGGACGGGCCGGGCGGCCTCGACCGCCTCGATCAGGCGCTCCACCACCTCCGACTGCATGGCGCCCGTCATCTGCGGGAACAGCGGCAGGAGGATGCAATGGTCGCGGGCGTGCTCGGACCGGGTCAGCGGGAACGGCCGGGGCACGTCGACATGGGCCTCCTCGAGGTGCATGCACATGATCCCACGCCGGGTGGCGATCCCATGCTCCAGCATCTTCTGCATCACGGCGACCTGGCCGATCGCCGGGTCGAGCCGGATGCAGTAGCTCTGCCAGTTCGACCGCGCCCAGGCGGGCTCGCGCGGCGGCTCGATGCCGTCCACGCCTGCCAGCATCGCCGTGTACTGGTCCGCCAGCGCGCGGCGACGGGCGACGATGCCACCCAGCCGCTTGAGCTGCTCGCGCCCGACGGCGGCCTGGATGTCGGTCATCCGATAGTTGTAGCCCTGGACCGGGTAGGTCTCGAAGATGACCGACTGGCTCTGGTGCCGCTTCACGTCCGAGACCGACATCCCGTGCTGGCGCCAGAGCCGGAACTTGGCGTCGTGCTCCGGGTTCCGGGTGGTCAGCATCCCGCCCTCGCCCGTCGTGATGACCTTGCGGGGGTGGAACGAGAAGCACACGATGTCGCCGTGCGCCCGGCCGATCCTGGACCAGCCGCCGTCGATCAGGATCTCCGAGCCGATGGCGCAGGCGGCGTCCTCGATCACCGGCAGGCCATGGGCCTGCGCCACGGCACGGATCGCGGCGAGGTCGCAGGGCATCCCGATCTGGTGGACGCAAAGGATCGCGCGGCTGCGCGGCGTGATCGCCGCGGCGATGGCCGAGGGGTCGATGTTGTAGCCGTCCGCCTCGATGTCGATGAAGACCGGCACCCCCCCGCATTGCCGGATGGCGTTGGCCGAGGCGATGAAGGAATGACTGACGGTGATGACCTCGGAGCCGGGGCCGACCCCGACCGCCAGCAGCGCCAGGTGCAGCGCCGTGGTGCAGTTCGACACGGCGCAGGCGTGCTCCACGCCGACCAGCGCGGCAAACTCCGCCTCGAAGTCGGCGACCTGCGGGCCTTGCGAGAGCCATCCCGACAACACGGTCTGGCTGGCGGCGGCGGCCTCCTCGGGGCCGAGGAGCGGTTGCGCGATCGGGATCACGACGCCACCTCCGCGAGGACGGGGGCCGCCTTCTCCGTCTGCCACCAGGCGATCAGGTCGCGGATGCCCTCCTCGGGCCGGACCTGCGCCTCGAACCCCAGCTCCTCGCGCGCGAGGCGGGTCGAGGCGAGCCGGCGCGGCACCGGGTTGACCTTGCGCTCGGCCATGTGGACGGGCTTGAGGTCCGGCCGGCCCATGGCAGCGGCGAAGATCCCGGCCAGTTCCAGGAGCGAGGTCTCCGTCTCGCTGCCGACGTTGTACACGGAGTCGCTGGCCGGGGCGCTGGCCGCCAGGATGTTGGAGCGGGCCACGTCGCGGACATGGATCAGGTCCATCGTCTGCGACCCGTCGCCGAACACCAGCGGCGGCTCGCCGGCGGCGATGCGCTCCATCCAGCGGACCATCACCTCGGTGTAGCGGCCGTGGATGTCCATGCGTGGCCCGTAGACGTTGAAGTAGCGCAGCGCCACGTAGGGCAGGCCCCACTGGTCGTTGAAGGACCGGAGCAGCCCCTCGCCGAAGGATTTGGCCGCGCCATAGAGGGTGCGGTTGCCGTAGGGGTGGTGCGTCTCCTCGGTCGGGAAGCTCGTGGCCATGCCGTAGATCGAGGCCGAGGAGGCCATGACGACCTTGCGGACCTCCTCCTCCACGCATTGCCGCAGGAGGCTGAAGGTGGCGTCCACCATCACCTCCATGGCCTCCTCGGGCACCTCGGCGCAATGGGTGATGCGGAGCGCGGCCTGATGGAAGACGGTGTCGCAGCCCCGCACGAGCTCGCGCATCAGCGCCTTGTCGCGGATGTCGCCCTGCACGAGCTCCACCCGGCCCGAGCCCATGACCCCGTCCAGGTTCGCCGGGCGGCCCCGGACCATGTTGTCGATGACGACGATCTCGCGGCAGCCCTCCTCCACGAGGAGGTCCACGATATGCGAGCCGATGAAGCCGGCCCCGCCGGTCACGAGGACGCGGGTCCCGGCCAGGATGCTGGGAACGTTGGTCATGCGCTTATCCTATCAGGCGGCGACGACGGCGCGGTCGGCGGTCGCGTGGTTGACGGCCTCGATGACGGTCCGCACGTCGGCGTCGGTCATCTCGGAGTAGATGGGCAGGGACAGCGTCTCGCGGGCGATCCGCTCGGAGACCGGGAAGTCGCCGGGGCCGTAACCGAGGCCCGCATAGGCCGGCTGGAGATGCACCGGCACCGGATAATGCAAGTTGGTCGGCACGCCGGCCTGGGTCAGCCGGGCGCGCAGGGCGTCGCGGTCGGGCGTCAGCACGGCGTAGACATGGCCCACGTGATCCTCGCCGAACGGACCCGCCGCGCGCGGCAGGTCGGGCGACAGGCCCGCGTGGTAGGCGTTGGCGACCCGACGCCGCCCTTCGGTCCAGGCGTCCAGGTGACGCAGCTTCACGTCCAGCACCGCGCCCTGCACCCCGTCCATGCGGTAGTTGAAGCCGTGGCGGACGTGGTTGTAGCGGCCCGCCTGCCCCCAGTCGCGCAGCGACCGCACCATCGCGGCCAGATCGTCGTCGTCGGTGGTCAGCGCTCCGCCCTCGCCGCAGGCGCCGAGGTTCTTGCCGGGGTAGAAGCTGAAGCAGCCCATCCGGCCGATGGCGCCGGCGCGCCTGCCGCCCCGCGTCGCGCCATGCGCCTGCGCCGCGTCCTCGATGAGGAGGAGGCCGTGCCGCTCGGCGATGGCCGACAGCGCCTCCATGTCGGCGAGCCGCCCGTGCAGGTGGACGGGCAGGATCGCCTTGGTCCGGGGCGTGATCGCCGCCTCGACCTTCGTGGGGTCCATGCACCAGGTGACTGGGTCGACATCGACGAAGATGGGCGTCGCGCCGGTGTAGACGACCGCGGCCGAGGTCGCGACGAAGGTCATCGGCACGGTGATGACCTCGTCGCCGGGGCCGACGCCGCCCGCCAGCAGCGCGAGATGCAGCGCAGAGGTGCCGGTGTTCAGCGCCACCGCGTGCCGGGTGCCGCAATAGGCCGCGAAGGCCTCCTCGAAGCGATCCACCGCCGGACCCAGCACGTAGCTGCCGCTGCGGAGGACTTGGAGGACCGCCTCCTCGATCTCGGGCTGGAGGCTTCGGTATTGCGCTTGCAGGTCGAGAAAGGGGATCATGACGCTTCCCTGAGGGCGAAGAGTTCGATGGGCTGGCCGCGCAGGCGGGTGGACCGGCTCGCGGCGTCCAGCAGCTTGACGACGCGCAGCCCGCCCTCGCCGTCGGTGAGGGGGCGGGCCCCGGTCTCGATGCAGCGGACGAATTCCTGCATCTCGGTCAGCAGCGCCTCCTTGGAGGAGAGCGCCGGCGCCCACATGTCGCCCAAGCGGTAGTTGACCCGCCGCTCGTAGGCGTCCTCCATGCTGGCGCCGCGGTCGTAGACCTTGACCTTCTCGCTGGTCTGCATGTCGTCGTAGATGACCATGCGGCGGCTGCCGCCGATCAGCGTCTGGCGGATCTTGACCGGCGACATCCAGTTGACGTTGAGGTGAGAAAGCGCCCCGTTCTCGTGATACACGGTCAGGTGGGCCATGTTCTCGGGGCTGTTGGGCAGGAAGGCCGCCGCCGTGGCCGAGATCGCCGCCGCCTTGGAGTCGAGCAGGTGGTCCATGATCGCGAAGTCGTGGACCGCGAGGTCCCAGATCACGTTCACGTCGCGCTGGAAGAGCCCGAGGTTGATGCGGGTCGAATCGTAGTAATAGATGTCGCCGATGTCGCCCGCGTCGATCATGCCCCGGATCGCCTGGATGGCGGGCGTGTAGACGAAGGTGTGATCCACCATCAGGATCTTCTGGCGCCGCGCGGCCTCGTCCACCAGGGCGGCGGCCTTGGCCGGGGTTTCGGCCATGGGCTTCTCGACCAGCACGTGCTTGCCGGCCTTCAGCGCCGCCATGGCGATGTCGAAATGCGTCTCGACCGGCGTCGCGACGATCACCGCGTCGATGGCGGTGTCAGCCACGAGGTCGCGCCAGTCCTGGACGAGGCTTGCGGACGGGTGCCGCCGCCCCGCCCGGTCCAGCGCCGGCGCCGAAAGGTCGGCGATGGCCCCGACCTGCGCGTTCTCGAGCTCCGAGGCGGCCCGCGCGATGTTGGGGCCCCAGTAGCCGTATCCGACGACTCCGATGCGGATCATGTCGCCCTCGCTTCTTCGGGTTGATGGACAGGGTTCGGCGCGGCGGGAGCGGCCTCTCGGTCGCGGACGTCGCCCACGACGCGCGCCGGGACGCCGGTGACGATGGCGAAGTCGGGCACGTCGCGGGTGACGACCGCCCCCGCGCCGACCAGGGCGTGCCGCCCCACGGTCAGGCCGCAGACGATCGTCGCGTTCGAGCCGATGGAGGCGCCGGCGCGCACCAGCGTCGGTTCGCAGGTCCAGTCGCCATCGCCCTTGGGCGAGCCATCCGGATTGGCGCTGCGGGGCAGGCGGTCGTTGGTGAACATCACGCCGTGGCCGAGGAACACCTCGTCCTCCAGGGTCACGCCGTCGCAGAGGAAGGAATGGGACGACACCTTGCAGCGCGCGCCCACGACGCTGCCGCGCTGGATCTCCACGAAGGGGCCGATCCTGGTTCCGGCGCCGATCCGGCAACCGTAGAGGTTGACCAGGTCCGGATGGGTGATGGCGGCCCCCGCCGCGATGTCACAATCGTTAATCGGCACGCTCACTCCCCGTCTCCGGTTGACGCGCCCCGGGGACGCGACCTGCTGGCCCCGCCCGGAGCCTTGGTCCGAGGGTGGTCCGCTCCCGCCTCGGTGAGAACCGCCTCATTGGGTCAGGACGGGGGGCGGCCCATACGCCTAAGGGATGAAGCCTGCTCCTCTGGACGGGTCAGGCTCCGGCCGGAAACGGAACGGCCGATCGCGCGGTGGCGCGATCGGCCAAGGGTTCCGGCCGGGACGGGTGGGCTCAGGCCGCGCTCTCGCGGTAGCGGCGCAGCGCCGGGCTGAACAGGTCCGAATCGGCGAAGCTGTAGCGGGCATGGGCCTGCGGATCGACCTGCGCCAGGGCGACCGCGACCGGCTCGCCCCCGTGCTCGATCAGTCGGTCGATGGCCAGCTCGGCCACCCTCAGCGGCGTCCGGCCCCAGCGGGCGACCAGCAGGCACTGCTCGACCTGGCTCGCCAGGAAGGCCGCCTCGGCCGAGGCCAGCACCGGCGCGCCCTCCACGATCAGGATGCGCCCCCGGGCCCGCGCGTGGTCCATCAGGGCCTGGAGCCCGTCCGATTCGAGCAGCGACCCCCGCCGCTCGGTCCCCGCCGCGACATACTCGACGCCCGTCTCGGCATGGGTCCGGATCACCCGGTCCAGCCCCACCTGCCCGGCACAGAGCTCGGCGAAGCCGGGCGAGGCCGGGCCGCCGAACTGCTCGTGGGCCGAGCCCCCCTGCGGATCGACGTCCACGAGGAGGACGCCATGCCCCGCCTCGGCCAGGGCGAGGGCCAGCCCCGCCGCCGTCGTCGAGGCCCCCTCCCCCGGCAGCGCGGAGGTCACGAGAAGGCTGTCGGGCATCCGCCCCCCCCCGGCCCGCTGGATCGACAGGGCCAGCCAGCGCATCGCGTCCGCGACCGCGCCGTTAGGGCTCTGCCGGAGCCGGTCGGGAAGGGTCGGGGCGCCCCGGCCGTCCAGCGCCGGGATCAGGCCGGCGGTGACCACGCCGGGCAGGCCCCAGAACTGCTGCTGGCTGCGGGCGGAGCGGTCGAGCATCTCGCGGACGCAGGCCGCCGTCGTGGCGAGGCAGAGAGCCCCCAGGATGGCCACGGCGAGGTAGAACTTCCGGCCCCGCCCGTCCGGGAACCGGGGCGGCGTCGCTGGCGACAGGATCTCGGCCTCGGCCACCGGCAGGATCGCTTCGCCATCGACGCGCCGGAACTGCTCCTCCAGCGCGGCCAGCGTGCTCCGCTCGCGGCCCAGCTCGGCGGCCATGACCTGGTAGTCGACCTCCTTCGCGCCGGTGAGGAGCGCCGCGTGGCGCACCCCGTCGATGGCCGCCTCCGTCTCGGCCCGCTCGCGGTCCAGCGACTCGATGCGGATCGTCAGCGCATCCGCGAGCCGCGAGGCCTCGCTGGCGATGGCCCGCTCGGTCTCGGCGACGGCGGCGCGGCGGCTCGCCACCTCGGCGTGGTTCTCCCCGTAGGTCTGGCGAAGCCGCGCCAGCTCGCGCTGCTGGACCTGGAGGTCGCGCCGCAGCTCGGACATGAGCGGCGAGGCGATGGCGCCGATGGCGGCGGAGGTGGTGTTGCCGGCCCGCAGCTCGTCGAGGGCCGAGGCGTATTGCGCCCGTGTCCGGGCGATCTCGGACAATTGCGCGTTCAGGGCGGCCACCTGCGAGGTGGACTCCGTCCGGGGTTCCTCCAGGTCGAGGCTGTTGAGGGACCGGAACTCGTTGGCGCGCAGCTCGATGTCCTGCACGCGCGCGCGCTGCGCCTCGATGCGGCCGGTCAGCCACTCGCGCGCCCGCGCCGCCTCGGCGGCGGCCTGCGCGCGGCGCTGGTCGAGGTAGCTCTCGACCAGCCGGTTCGGCACCTGGGCGGCCAGGATTGGATCGCGCGAACTGAAGGCGATCTCCACGACGTTGGTGGTGCCACTGCGATGGATCGCCAGGGCCTTGTAGAAGTTGCGGATCACCGGGTCCCACTTCACCTGCGACGACAGGTCCACCGCGTCCTCGCCGGCGACCAGCCGGGCGGCCGCCTGCAGCAGGAGGCTGAGCGGGTTGGCGCTCGGCGGCGGCGGGTTGAACTCCTCCAGCTCCGCCAGCCCGAGGTCGTCGATCACCTGCTGGACGTTGGACTGCGCCTGGAGGCGCTCGATCTCGGTGGCGAGGTCGAGCGGCGGCAGCGGCCCCGCCGCCGGGGTGGCGAGCGCGACCGCCTGCGGCCGGTCGATCAGCAGCCGGATCTGGGCGGAATAGGTCTTCTCGATCGCCAGGATCAGCGGCAGCAGCGCCGCGATCACCAGGCCCGAGGCCAGGGCGATGAACCCCGCCCGGCGGCGCAGGAGCCGGGCGAAGCCCCGCAGGTCGAACTCCTCGCCCGTGGCCCGCGGACGCGGCGGCCCCTCGTCCGCCCGCTCGCCGCGCGGGTCGCGGCGGAACCCAGGCTCGTCGGAGCGGGCCGGACGGAGGGCCTCGGCCGGGGCCGCCGGCGGGCGCGGGTCTGGCAGGGACTCGGACTCGCCCTCGGGTCGGGGGCTGAAGGGGATCGGGCGGCGCGGACTCATGAACGGGGAGTTGGCGGTCATCTCGCACCCAGGGCTTGGAGTTGCGGGCCGCAGGCCCCGCGATAAAGCTCGTCGAGCCGGCCGAGGTAGCCGTCGATCCCGAACCGGTCATGGAAGAGCGCGCGCCCGCCCCGGGACAGGCGGTCCCGCAGCCCGGGGTCGCGCACCAGATCCGACAGCGCCGCCGCCAGGGCGGGCACGTCGCCCACCGGCACGAAGAGGCCGCTGCGGCCGTCCTCGATGACCTCCTCGTGGGCGCCCACGCGCGTCGTGACGACGGCCAGCCCATGGGCCAGCCCTTCCAGCACCGCCATGGCCATCCCCTCGGCGTGCGATGGCAGCACCAGGATGTCGGCCGACCGGCACAGCGCCCGGACCTCGGCCTCGCCCAGCCAGCCCGGCATCCGGACGCGGTCGCCCAGCCCGAGCCGCGCCGCCTCGGCCCGGTAGGCCTCGACCGGGCCGTCCCCGGCGAGGACGGCCCGCCAGGGCAGCCGGGCCAGCTCCGGCTCGGCCAGCGCCCGGAGCAGCTCCGGCACGCCCTTGCGCTCGCTCAGCCGGCCCAGGAACAGGATCGTCGGCTCGGCGCCGGGGCGGGGGGCCGGGCGGAGGCCGGGATCGGGCACGCTGTTGTGGAGGATGGCGATCCGGTCGGCCGGGACGCCCAGCCGCCCCGCCACGAAGTCCCGGTCCTTGCGGCCCAGCGCGATCACCCGATCGGCCCCCGCGAACATCGCCGCGATCCGGCGCTGCATCCAGGCCGGCCGGCGCAGCACGTCGGCGGCGTAGTCGTAGTCGTGCAGGTGCAGGACATGGCGGCAGCCCAGGCGCCGCGCCATCCCGGCCAGCAGCAGCTTGCGCCCGGTGCTGCCCCGGCCGGCGATGTGGATGTGGTGGATGCGGTCCGGCGCCGTCGCCCGCCCCCAGGCCAGCGACCCCATGGCCGCGAGCAGGCGGAGCGGCGATCCCGCCCAGCTCCAGCGCGGCCCGCGCGTGTCCACGACCGCGTGGCGCACCCCCCTCCGCGCCGCCGCGTCCTGCACGTAGCCGATCATGCGGCCGATGCCGCCGCCGTTCTCGCGGCCGCCGGGGCCGTAATGGCAGACCGCCGGATCAGCCACCGCGCACCTCGGGGCCGGCAAAGGGTTCGGCTTGGCGCGGCAGGGGACCTGTCATGGCCGGTCTGTCCTTCCTCTTGCGACGCTGGGCCCGGCATCCGTGCCCACCGCGTCAGGTCCTGACTGCCCCGGCTTGACCGGGCCGGCAACTCAGCCACCCGGCGAGGGGTGCATCCTTTCGGCGTAGCCGGCGCGCCGCCGCCGCAGGAGGTCGCGGTAGAGCGCCAGCGCCCGCCCGCCCACCGCCTCGGGCGCGTTCGGCCCCTCGGCCCAGGCCCGGGCCCGTCGCGCCATCTCCTCGCGGGCGCCGGCGTCCCCGGCCATCCGCAGGATCGTCGCCGCCATCGCCGCCGCGTCGCCGGGCGGCACCACCAGCCCCATCCCCTGCCCCTCGACCGTCGCGCCCAGCTCGCCCACGTCGGTCGCGATGGCCGGCAGCCCGAAGGCCGCCGCGACGTTCAGAACGCCGCTCTGCGACGCCTCGGCGTAGGGCAGCGCGATGGCGTCGGCCCCGAGGAACAGCTCGGCCACCTCGCGGTCCTCGATGAAGCGGCTGCGGATGTCGTAGCGGCCGGGGTCGCCCATCAGCCCCCGCAGCTCCCAGGGATCGTCGCCCCGGCCGGCGATCACGATGCGGAGCCCCGGAAGCCGGTCGCCCAGCGCCGCCTCGGCGCGCAGCAGCAGGTCCAGCCCCTTGTAGGCGAAGATGCGCCCGAACAGCAGGAGGGTGAAGCCCTCGCCCCGCAGCGCCGGCGCCAGCCCCTCGGCCCGCGCGAGGTCGGCGTAGCGGGTGATCGCCGGATGCGACAGCACGTGGATCTCGCCCAGCGGCCGCCCGAATCGCTCCGCCGCCTTGCGGCGCAGCCCCTCGCCGTGCACCACCAGCGCGTCCGACTGCCGCACCGCCAGGGTGGTGGCCCAGGCCGGCAGGGCCTTGGTGTCGCGGTCGCCCGGATGGACCTCCACGTCGTGCACCGTCGTCACGATCGGGATGCCCCGCCAGAACGGCAACGCGAGGTTCAGCCACAGGATGTTGTTGCTGAGGAGGTGGATCACGTCCGGCCCCTCGCGCCGGACCAGCCGGACGACCGACGCCAGGAAGCGCAGGTTCCCCGGGCTGCTGTGCCGGGGCCAGTCCAGGAGCCGCAGGTCCACCCGGGGATCGACCCATCGCGCCAGCCGGGCATACTGCCGCCGAGGCACGCAGAGCACCACCTCGGCGTGCCGCGCCAGCCCGTTCGCGTAGGTGATGGCATAGTCCTCCAGCTCCGAGACCAGCAGCAGGACCTTCATGGCCGGCCCTCCCGCGCGGCGCGGGCCGGGGGCGGTTCCCCGGCCCCCAGTTCCGCGACGATCCGCGCGGTGTCGCGGACGCGGCGCGGCAGCGACGGCTCCCCCCCGAAGCGCAGCCCGTCCAGCCCGAGCCGCAACCGCCGGCCGATCCCCGCGCCCTCCAGCCGCGCCCGAGCGACCTTGTGGGGGAAGTGGTCCCCCAGCGACAGCCGGGACGGCAGGCCGCGGCCGGCCAGGAACCCGTTGGTGGCGGCCACGGTCGCCTCCCAATGCGCCATCCGCCGGCGCAGCATGGGGGCGTCGTCCGCCGCCCGGTACCAGTTGTTCGCGTGGAGCCGGTAGAAGCCCAGGCTGTCGGGCAGCGCCGCGACCCGGCCCAGGAAGGGATGGATCCCCACCAGCCAGGCATCCGCCGAGATGCGGAACGCCTCGGGGATCGGCCCCGCCTCCTCCCAGGCCGAGCGGCGCACCGCAACCGCCGAGGTCATCGGGAAGGGCCACCACCCCGCCGACCGCTCCATCCGGCGGCGCAGGTCCCCCCGGCAGAGCGTGCGCGGGATCGGCCGCAGCGCGGGCCGGCCGTCCGGGCCCACGGGCTGGAGCCGGTGATAGGCCAGGGCCGCGCCCGGATCGGCCCGGAACGCCGCCACCACCGCCGCCACCTTGGACGGCGCCCACCAGTCGTCGGCGTCGAGGAAGCACAGGATCTCGCCCCGGCTGGCGCGGACCCCGGCGTTGATCGCGCCCGCCTGCCCGGCGTTGCGCTGCCGCACGACCGTCGCGCGCCCCTCGTAGCGGTCCAGCACCGCGCCCGATCCGTCGGTCGAGCCGTCGTCCACGACGACCACCTCCACCCCGAATCCATCGCCTTGCTGCGCCAGCGCGCTGTCGATCGCCGTCCCGACGAAGGCGGCGTAGTTGAAGTTGTTGACGACGACGCTGACGAGGGGGGACGGCATGGCACTTCCTGCGATGGGGGCGGCGAACGGGGGCGGCGGGGCCGCGTCAGCCTTCGGGGGTTCGGGTCAGGCCGACATCGAGCACGTCGCCCGGCAGGATCGCCGTCTCCATGTCGGCCCGGATCTCCTCCGATCCCTCGGGCCCGACGCGGTGGATCACGGCCTCGGGGGTCGCGCGCTCGCGCCGGGCCTCCCCGTCCAGCGTCACGCCCAGCACCAGGAGCCGGTCGCGCATCGCCCCGATCTCCGAGGTGATCCGCGCCCGCTCCAGCAGGGCGGCGCGCAGCTCCTCGCGCAGGGTGATCGTCCGCTCCATCTCGGCGGCGGCGAGCTCGTGCTCGGTGTCGGCGCGGGCCTGCCGCGCGCGCGCCGCGAAGGCCTGGTTCTCCAGCAGGTCGCGCGAAAGCTGGGACGCCTCGCGCTGGAGCTCCTGGAGCTGGGACCGCGGCATGACCCCGCGCTCGACCAGCGACCGCGCGGTTTCCAGCTCCTCCTGCTGGATGCGCCGCTCGTCCTCCTGGAGGTCGGCCTGCCGCTCCAGGATGTCGATCTCCGAGGCCACCAGCTCCAGCGCCGTCCGCAGGTGCGCCCGGTTCGCCTCCCGCTCCGCGAGGCGAGACGACAGCAGGTCCATGTCCAGAGACAGCAGCGTCTCGGCCTCGGCAGGCGGCACGAGGCCGGGCTCCACGGGATCGGCCTCCGTTCCCGGGCCCAGCTCCGCCCGCAGCCGGGCGATCTGGCCGTCCACCTGCAGCAACTGGTAGGAGCCGAACCGCATCCGCGCCCGCAGGTCGTCGAGATCCGCCGCCGTCACCGGCAGCGCCCCCGCCCCGATGTCGAGCCCGCCCGCCAGGATGATGGCATGGCGGACGGTCAGGCCCGGCTCGAAGGGGATGGCGCCCGGCCGGGCCACCGCGCCGCCGACATAGAGGGGCCGGTAGGTCGCGAACTCCACGAGGACGGTGGGCGCGCGGATGATCCCCTGCGCCTTCAGCGCGTCCTCCACCTTGACGCGCACCTCGGTCAGGCCCTCGCCCGCCACCGCGACCTCGCCGATCCGGGGGAGCATGATGGTCCCGTCCACGCCCACCGGCGCCTCCCGCCCGAGCTGGGCGTCCTCCAGGACCGACACACGCAGCACGTCGCCCGGCTGGATCGTCGCGGCGGCCCGCGCGGCCGTCCCGACGGCCAGGAGCATCGCCGCCAGGGCCAGGGAACCGGCAACGGCGCGGCCCCTCCGCAGGATCCAGGCCCAGGGCCACGTGACGCGACTGCGCTGCAATGCCGGCTCCGCTCCCTGTCGCCCAGGGTCGCGGCGGAACGCGCCCGACCCGTCGCGGAATATCCACGCGAAAACCCGTCCCGGCTCAATGCCCCATTCGCGCCGGGCCGGGGCCGGGCCGGGGCCGAAGGGGGAAGCCACCCGCCATTCGGGGGGCCTCCCTCCTCCGAACGGCGTAGGGCCGCCCCGGACGGAGCGGTTCCGCCCGGCGCCGGGCCGGGCCATGGTCGCGCGACTCCGGCCCCCGGACCCCCAGACGAAGGCCCATCGTGCCGAGCGACGCTTCCCTTCCCGGGACCCTTGGTGCCGGCCGTCCCCTGCCCCGCGCCCCCTCGCGCGGCGGTCCGGCGCGGACGCGCGACGCGGGCCGCTCGGCCGCGCCGGACCGCCTGGAATGGTGGGGGGCCGGCCTCGCCCTCCTCCTCCAGTCCGGCGCGCTGTTCCCGCTCCTGCTCTCCTCGTCCGATGGCAGCATCGACGACCACGCCCGCTCGCTGCTGCGTCTCGTCTCCCTCTCGGCCTCGGCCCTCGCCCTCGCCCTCCTCGCGCGCCACCTGCGCGATCTCGCGCGGGCGCTGTCGCGCGCCCTCCACGTCGTCGGGCTCCTCCTGCTGCCCTTCGTGTCGGTGATCTGGTCGGTCGCGCCCTCGGCCACGCTCAAGTCGGGCCTGGGTCTGGCGCTCGGCATGGCGGTGCCCTTGCTGATCGCGCTCCGCTTCTCGCCCCGCCAGTTCCTGCTGCTGGCGGCGGCGGTGCTGGGCTCCTCCATGGTCCTCAGCCTCCTGCTCGCCGGGGCCATGCCCGGGCTGGCCTTCATGCCCGGCGAATCGGAGCTGCGGGGCATCTACCTCCACAAGAACGTCCTCGGCTGGGCGGCGGGCCTGTGCAGCATCGTCGCCATCGCCCTCATGCGCGACGCGGAAGGGCGCGTGGCCCGCCTCGGCGCCCCCCTCCTCGCGGCCAGCCTCCTGTGCCTCCTGCTGTCGGGCTCGGCCACGGGGCTCCTGTCCGTCGCCTTCGGCCTGGGGATCGAGTCCTTCTACAAGGCCATGGCCCGGCGGCGCGGCCTCGGCCGCTTCGTCGTGGTGCTCCTCTTCGCGCAGGTCGTCGGGCTGATCCTCATCTTCCTTGGCAGCTTCCTGCTCCCCATGCTCGAGGCGCTGGGCAAGGACGCCACGCTGACCGGCCGGGTGCCCCTCTGGGACCTCGTGGACGAGGAGATCGGCCGCCACCTCCTCCTCGGCTTCGGCTACCAGGGCTTCTGGACCGAGGGGAACGTCGCCGCCTGGAACATCTGGTCCCTGGTCGGCTGGCAGGCCCCCCATTCCCACAACGGCTACCGCGAGACGCTGCTGAGCTTCGGCCTGCTCGGTCTCGTCCTCCTCGCCGTCCTGCTGGCGGTGGCGCTGCGGCAGGGCGTCCGGCTCCACCTCGCCCGGCCCCAGGACCAGTGGCTCTGGCTCAACGTCCTCGCCGGGGTGTTCCTGGTGATGAACCTGACCGAGAGCCTGTTCCTCGACGCCGGGGCCTTCCCCTGGACGCTGTTCGCGACGGCGGTGCTCCTGTTCGCGGTGCGCCATCCGGGCCTGCGCGTCCGTCCGGCGGGCCTGCCCCGCCTCGGCCGACCGGCGTGACCTAGCGCAGGACGCGCGCCGGGTTCCCGACGACGGTCGCGCCCGGGGGCACGTCCCGCAGCACGTTCGCCCCCATGCCGACCAGCGCCCCCTCCCCGACCGTCACGCCGTTCTTCAGGCGGCTGCCGCTGCCCAGGTAGCAGCCCGGCCCGACCCGGACATGGCCGGCGACGATGACCCCGGTCCCGACCAGCGTGAAATCCCCCACTTCCGAATCGTGATGGACCACGCTCTGCGGCAGGACGATCACGTGCCGGCCGACGACGCCGTTCGACACGACCTGCGCCCCCGCGAGGAGGACCGACCCGGCCCCGATCCGCGCCAGCCGCGACACCTCGGCCCTTGGGTGCACGACCGTGGCGAAGCGGGCCTCCGGCAGCCCCAGCCGCCCGATGATCGCGGCGCGGTGCCGGTAGGACCTCTCGGACCCGATCAGGCAAAGGACCCGCGCCTCGGGAAAGCGCCCGAGCGCCGCGACCGGAAGGACCGGCACCCCCTCGAAGTCGCGCCCGTGCAGTCCGGCGTTGTCGTCGAGGAAGGCCACGACGCGGAACGACGCCTCGATCGCTGAAAGCGCGTCGAGGGCATTGCCGCTGAATCCGACCACGACCAGATCCGGCTTGGTCAATTCCATCTCCTTGAGGTCGCGGGGTCCGGCGGCGCCCGGAACGAAGACCGGAACGACGCGCCGATCCTCGCCAGGCACGGCGCCCTTGTCCATTGCATTTCCGGTTCCGTCGCCCGCCCGGAAATCCGCCCTGCCGGCGCGGGAAATGGCGCCGATGGGGCACCTCCGCCCCGCCGCGACCCGCCCTCATCCTCCCGCTGCACGGCGCGGGGGTCCGCCAGCTATCCCACACAACCTAAAGTAGATAAGATGTCCTAATTGTGTCAGCAATTTGTTTGATGCTTGACTTCACGGAGGCGTCAGGTGCACATTTCAAACAGGCGACCAGGATTGGATAAGGAGCCGTCCTTTCGACGCAAAGTCCGATGGAGCATTCCGCGTGACGTGGAATGCCGATCATTCAAGTCAAGTGCCGTGTTCATCCTTGGTGCGACCGGTGGCTCGATTGTTGTAGATCGAACGAAGTGCGCGGCGATTGCCGCGACCCTGCTGGGGCAAGGGTTCGGAAGCGGCGGTGGCGATCCGGGTCGTCCAGGGCTCGTCGGGGGGAAGTTTCGATCATGGGGACCTGCCCCATCGTCCAGGCCATCGGGGCGCCGCAGGAATGCTCGCTCCTCAAGCGCAAGGAACCGTGAAGTGAGTAACATGAACGCCAAGTTGTTCGGCGGACTGGCCCGCAGCGACGGCGCGAAGGCCAGCGTGGTTGTCGCCCGGCCGGCCCCGCCCCCGGCGGCCGTCGAGGAGGCCATCGCCGTCGCCGTCATCGACCCCCGGACGCTCGACCGGGAATGCCTGGTGCGGACGATCTCCTCGTCCTCCGCGGGCGTGGTCGCGACCGGCTACGGCTCCGTCGAGGCCTGGCTCCAGTCCGGCGACGTGCCGCCGGCCAAGATCATCCTCTACCGCATCGGCGGGAGCGCCGTCGGCGACCCCGGCATCGCCGACGGGTTGCAGCGCCTCGTCCGCGAGGCGGGCTCGACCCCCGTCATGGTCGTCGGCGACTCCGAGGACGTGCGCGAGATGATCGCCGCCTTCGACCATGGCGCCCGCGGCTACATCCCCTCCTCCGTGGGCCTGGAGACCATCGTCGAGGCCACCCGCCTGTCGCTGGCCAACGGCGTCTTCCTGCCCATGACCAGCCTCCACGCCCTGAGGAGCGCCTTCGTCAGCGCCCCCAAGCAACCCCAGGCCGAGCAGTTCGGCCAGTTCACCGAACGTCAGCTCGCCGTCTGCGAGGCGCTGCGCCGGGGCAAGTCCAACAAGACCATCGCCTACGAGCTCAACCTCTGCGAGAGCACGGTCAAGGTCCACATCCGCAGCATCATGAAGAAGCTGCACGCCTCGAACCGGACGGAAGCGGCCTTCAAGCTGAACGCCGTCTGCTTCGGCAGCGAGGGCTGATCCGCCCCACGCAAGGCCGCGAACGACAACGCCCGGGCGGGCCTCGCCCGGGTGCTTCCCTGTCCCCTTCCCGGCAGGCCCTCCGTCCGGGCCACGAGTCGGCCAAACCGCCGGCAAGCCCGACCGCGGGGCCCATCCTCAACCTCCCCGGCCCGATCCCCCCGACGGCTCCAGCCGCCGCCGCGCCTCCGCCCCCACCTCGCGCGTCAGCGCATCCAGGAGCCGCGCTCCCAGCCGCGCGTGCTGCCAGTGCAGTTCCACGTCGAGCGGCCGCCCCGGCACAAGCTCCACCAGCCGCCCCGCCTTGAGGTGCGGCGCCGCCAGCGCCAGCGGGTTCATCGCCCATCCGAGCCCCGCGAGGCTCGCGTCGAGGAACCCCTGGGTCGAGGGCACCCAATGCGTCGGCCCGGTCGCCGCCCCGCCAAGGGCCTCGCGCAGCCAGCGCGCCTGCAACCCGTCCCGGCGATCGAACCGCAGCACCGGCGCCCGCGCCAGGGCCGCCGGATCGACCCCCGCCGCGAAATGCCGCCGCGCGAATTCCGGGCTCGCCACCGCCACGTAGCGCAGCGCGCCCAGCGGCCGGGTGCGGCAGCCCGGCACCGGCGCGGGGTCCGCCGTCACCGCCGCCAGCACCTCGCCCGACCGCAGCCGCTCCGCCGTGTGGTCCTCGCCATCGAGCACGAGGTCCAGCAGGGCCCCCGTCGCCTCCGCGAACCGGGCGACGGCGGGCAGGAACCAGCTCCCCAGCGAATCGGCGTTCACCGCCACCCGCAGCGTCGCCGGCCCGCCGCCCTCCAGCCCCGGCAGCCCGGCCGCCAGTTCCCCCTCCAGAAGCCGCACCCGCTCCACATGGGCGCAGAGCCGCGCGCCCGCCTCGGTCGGCACCGGCGGCTGGCTCCGCACGACCAGCGTGGCCCCGACCCGCTCCTCCAGCGCCCGGACCCGCTGCGACACCGCCGAGGGCGTCACCCCCAGCACGACGGCGGCCTTGTCGAAGCCGCCCTCCCGCACCACGGCGGCCAGCGCCGCGAGCGACGGATAGTCGAGCATGGATTAGCCCGCCTTCATCCTCATTAGCATCCTGAACTGGCCTACACCGCCCGGATGCGTCAGGACAGCGCCCATGACGCCACCGCCCGCCTTCCTCACCGGCTTCGCCCTGTCCGCCGGGCTCATCGTCGCCATCGGCTCGCAGAACGCCTTCGTCCTGCGCCAGGGCCTCCGGCGCGAGCACGTCGCCCCGATCGTCGCCTTCTGCGCCTTGGCCGACCTCGCGCTCATCGCGGCGGGGGTCGCGGGCCTGGGCGCGGCGCTCGGCCGCCGGCCGGGGCTCGTGCCGCTCCTCGCCGTCGGCGGGGCCGCCTTCCTCGGCTGGTATGGGCTCGCCGCCCTCCGCCGCGCCCTGCGCCCCGACGCGCTCCGCGCCGACCGCGCCGGAACGGCGCTCCCCCTCGGGGCCGCGCTGGCGCAGGTGGCGGCCTTCACCTTCCTCAACCCCCATGTCTATCTCGACACCGTGCTCCTCGTGGGCTCGGTCGGCGCGGCGCAGCCGGCCGGCGCGCAGGGGTCCTTCGTCGCCGGGGCGGGCCTCGCCAGCGCCGCCTGGTTCGCCGCGCTGGGCTTCGGCGCGCGCCTCCTCGCCCCGCTCTTCGCCCGCCCCCTCGCGTGGCGCCTGCTCGACCTCGCGGTGGGCGCGACCATGCTCCTCCTCGCCGCCGGCCTCCTGCGCCACGCGGCGGCCCTTGCCTGAGCCCCCTCGCGCCCGCCGGGGCGGATCGCGACGCGCCGGAACCCGCTCCGTCGCGGGCGCGCCCCGGGTCCGACGGCGACGGGCACCGCGGGCCCGCCCGCCCCATGCGGAGGCCTTTCATCATATCGACCGATTCGCGCCATCATCCTTACCATTCCTTAGCTATTTTGCGGGATGGTGGACGCGACGGCCGATGTCCGGCCGCCGCAACGCAAGGGGATTTCGCAGGATGCCGCCGACCGCGATCCAGGGCTGCCATCGCCGCGCCCGGCTCCGCCGGTCCCCGTTCCCGGGGACGGGGGCCTCGTCGCGCGTCCATCGCCCCCTCGCCCGCCGACGGGGCGGCCCGGCATGACCGCCCTGCACCGGCTCCCCGACCGCATCTCCGCCGTCATCCTCGGGACGACGCTGCTGTTCCTGGCGACGACCGTCGTGTCGGTCGTCTGGATGGCCAGCGCGCTGAACCGGCAGGCGCTCGACCAGTCGCAGGTGCAGGTCCAGGTCGCGCGCGACGACCTCCTGGGCCGGGTCCGGCTGCTGACCATCGACTACACCAAGTGGGACGAGGCCGATGCCGCCGTGCGGGGCGCCGACCGGACCTGGATCTTCGACTACATCGGGTCGGCCGCCATGATGGGCCGGACGTTCCAGCTCGCCGTGGTCTGGGGCGGCGCCCTCCCGCGGGACCTGGGCTGGACCACCGGCGGCGGCACGGCGGCGCGGCCGGGCCTCCTGCCCGCCGCCCTCCTCGCCGGGGCCGAGGGGCGGCTGGCGCGCGACGCCGCCGAGACGGCGGAGTTCTTCGCCTGGCGCGGGGGGGAGCTGTTCGCGATGGGCACCTCCCGCTTCGAGCCGGTCGAGCACGCCCACCTCTTCCCCGAGGCGGACCGCCGCTCGGGCCAGCTCATGCTCGGCCTGCGCGTGGGCCCGGCGCTCATGGCCGATCTCGCGCACAGCCTCCTGCTGACCGGGGTGGCGCTCGTGGCGGACCGTCCCACGGACCGGCCCGCCGTGGCGCTGCCCGGTCTCCACGGCACGCCGGCCGCCTACCTGACCTGGAGCGCGCCCCGCCCCGGCACCCGCCTGCTCTGGCGGATGCTGCCGCTCCTGGCGCTGGTCGCCCTGGCGGCGACGGCCCTGGCCCTGATCGGAACTCGCCTCACCCGGCGCAACGCGCAGGGCCTCGTCCTGGCCGAACGGCGGGCCTCGCTCGCCGCCCGGACCGACGCGCTGACCGGCCTGCCCAACCGCGCCGCCTTCGGCGAGCTGCTGGACCCCTCGGCCCGCGCGGGCGAACGGGCGGTCCTCTTCCTCGACGTCAACGACTTCAAGCGCATCAACGACAGCATCGGCCACGAGGCCGGCGACCGCGTCCTCCTCGTCCTGGCCGAACGGCTGGCCGACCTCGCCGGACCCGATCGCATCCTGGCCCGCACCGCCGGGGACGAGTTCGCCTTCGTGCTGCGCGGCCCGGACGCGGGGGCCCAGGCGCAGGCCCTGGCCGAAAGGGCGCTCCTCGCCCTGGAGCCGGCCATCGAGGTGCTGGGCCACCGGATGCAGGTCGCCGTGGCGATGGGCTATGCCGTGCAGGCCGACGACGCCCTGCAAGGCCCGGACCTCCTGCGGCAGGCCGACCTCGCCATGGACGAGGCCAAGCGCCAGCGCGGCCGCGCGACCCCCGTGGCCTTCAGCGCCATCATCGGGCAGGCGGCGCGCGACGCCCTCGCCATCGAGCAGGGCCTCCGCGAGGCGCTGCGGAACCCGGGGGAGCTGTCGATCGCCTACCAGCCCATCGTCGGTCGGACCGGCCGGCTGGAGCGCGCCGAGGCGCTGGCCCGCTGGACCTCGCCCCGGCTCGGCTCCGTGCCGCCGGGCCGCTTCATCGCCGTGGCCGAGCAGGCGGGCCTGATCGTGGAGCTTGGCCGCAGGCTCTTCCATCTCGTCTGCGACGATCTCGCCGCGCACCCGGCCCTGCGGGTGAGCCTGAACGTCTCGACCCTCCAGCTGATGGCCCCGGACTTCATCCCCAGTCTCGTGGACGAGCTTCGGGCGCGCGGCATCCCGCCCGCCCGCATCGAGATCGAGCTCACGGAGGCCGTCGTCGTGGACGATCCCCGCCTCGCCGCGCAGCGCGTCGAGGAGCTGCGCGAGGCGGGGTTCTCCATCGCGCTGGACGACTTCGGCACCGGCTACTCCTCCGTCGGCTACCTGGAGCAGTTCCGCTTCGACACGCTCAAGATCGACCGCTCCTTCGTGGCGCGGGTCCACCGCTCGGCCGGCGGGATGGCGGTCGTGGACGGCATGATCCGCATGGCGCACGGCCTCGACCTGCGCGTGGTCTGCGAGGGCATCGAATCGGCCCGCGACCTCGACCTCCTGCGGGAGCTGGGCTCGGACCTGGCGCAGGGTTACCACCTCGACCAGCCCCTGCCCATCGACGAGCTGGTGTCGCGCTGGCTCGATCCCGAGCCGGGCTCGGCCGCCGCCTGACGCCGGTCGCCCGGCCATCGGCCCCGACTCGCGCGCGCCCTCCGCGACGGCGCCCCGGTCTCCCGCGATCGACGACGGATGAAGGAACTTCGCGGGCGTTCATCCGGCCTTAACTCCCGGCGGCTAGACTGGCGGCATGAGAATCGCAATCCTGTCGGGAGGACTCGCCATCGCCGCCGCAACCTGCCTCGCCCTCGTCCCCCTGGGACTCGCGCCGCACCGGACCGCAAGCGGCCCGATGCTGGTCGTCGCATCCCCGCTGGGCGGCGGCGCGGCGGCGCGGGTCGCAGCCGCCGGCGGACGGCTGATCGGTCCGGCCTCGACGTCCTGGGCCGTGCTCGCGACCGGCACGACGCCCGAGGCGCTCCAGGCCGCCGGCGCATGGATGATCCTGGACCCGGCAGCGATCGCCGCGATCTGCGGAGGTGGACAATGACGAACGAACCGACGACCGCGAACCCTGGGGAGCCGGCGGACGGCTCCGGCAGGACAGCGATGGCGACCGCGGTCGCGACCTGGGCCGCGCCCGTCGCGCCGGCGGCGGCCCTGCTGACGGGCGGGCCGTTCGGCGGGGTGGCGGCGGCGGCGGCGCTCTTTCTCGGCCTGGCGCTCGCCGCGCGCCGGCTGGAGCCCCGCGAACGGTCGCTGCTCCTGGCCATGGCCCTGATCGGCCACTGCATCGCGCTGACGGCCGCCCTCGCCGGCCATCCCTGGCAGATCGACGCGCACATGGTCTTCTTCGCCATGCTGGCCATCGTCGCCACCATGGGGAGCATCCCGGCCCTCCTGCTGGCCTGCGCCGTCACGGCCGTCCATCACCTGTCGCTGTCGATCCTCCTCCCCGCCCTGGTCTATCCGGCGGCAGGCCTGGGCGTCGCCCTCGAACGGACGGCGCTCCACGCCGTCGTCGTCGTGTTCGAGGCCGCGGTGCTCGCCTGGTTCATCCGCTCGACCGAGGCGGCCGGCGCGGAGCTCGCGGCCCGCCGCGCGGAGCTGGCGCGGAGCGCGGAGGCCTCGAACGAGCTGCGCCAAGCCGCCGAGGATGCGCGCGCGCGCGCGGAGGACCTTGCCGAGCGCACCCGACGGGATGGCGAGGCCGCGGCGGGGGTCTTCGACGCGGTGCTCTCCCGCTTCGCCGCGGGCGACCTGACCGCGCGGGTCGAGGCGGATGTGCCCCCGGCCTACCAGCCCACCAAGCGCAGCCTCAACTCCGGGCTCGTCCACCTGCGCGAGGCGATCTCCGCCATCCGGTCCGGCGGGGACGGGGTCCGTTCGGCCAGCGACGACATCCTGTCCTCGGCCGAGGATCTGTCCCGTCGGACGGAGACGCAGGCGGCGAACCTGGAGGAGACGGCGGCGGCGGTGGAGCAGATCACGGCGACGGTTCGGGCGGC
>NZ_JAGGJP010000011.1 GCF_017872975.1 Rubellimicrobium aerolatum | reverse complement strand
CTTCGATCTCTTCATGGTCTCTCTCCGTCTCCTCGGCCCAAGCCTAAACTGGAAAAGTCCAGCTCGGCGCGGTCCAGAAAACGGGCAGCAGGTCAGCGCGCTCACCGAGGCGGCCCAAGCGCAAGGCCTCGTCGTGTCGGGCGTCTCCCCGCTCTTGCCGGAGGACGGATTGCCCACCCGCTTCCGCTCGGTCGCGCTTCTGTCGCCGGACGAACCGGGCTTCTGGCCGCTGGTCTCCGCCTCGCCCGAGATGGCGGACGGCGAGCCCCAGCCGCTCGACCGCTGGTCGCGACGCGTGATCGGGCGGCTCGCCTGCGAGTTCGGGACCAAGGCGGCTTTCCCTTTCGTCGGCCCGCCTTGGCGGCCCTTCACCAACTGGGCGCGACGCTCGGGCCGCTGCTGGCCTTCGCCGGTAGGGTTGCTGGTGCATGACACGGCAGGGCTCTGGATCTCATTCCGGGGCGCGGTGGCGTTGGAAGAGGACGTGCCGCCCGTTGCCTCGGCCCGTCCGTGCGATAGCTGCGAGGCTAGGCCGTGTCTCCGGGCCTGTCCCGTGAGCGCGCTGAGGGAGGACAGCTATGACGTGGCGGCCTGTCACCGGCTGCTCGATGCGCCCGCAGGCAGGGGCTGCCTCTCGGGAGGCTGCCGTGTGCGGCGGGCCTGCCCGGTCGGGGCCGGCCAACGCGACCCGGCGCAATCGGCATTCCACATGAAAGCGTTTCACCCGACATGACCCTGACGCTGCTGCTCATCCGCCATGCCAAGTCCGACCAGGGCGACCCCGCCCTGCCCGACCACGAACGGCCGCTGAACAAACGCGGCCGCCGGGACGCGCCCCGAATGGGGCGCTGGATCGCCGATCGGGGTTTGATGCCCGCCGAGGTCCTGTGCTCGGACGCGGCGCGCACGCGGGAGACGCTGGACCTGATGCTCCCCCACTGGTCCGAGCCGCCCCGCGTCCGCCACCTGACCGAACTCTACCACGCCGCGCCCGATGCGATGCTACGGGCGCTGGCCGGGACCGGAGCGGATCGCGTGGCCCTGGTCGGCCACAATCCGGGAATCGGAGGCCTCGCTGACTATCTGGCGCGCGAGGTGCCGCCTCATCACCGCTGGGTGGACTTCCCCACGACAGCGGTCGCGGCGCTGACCTTCGACCTGGACCGTTGGGCCGACCTAGGGGAGGCCTCGGGCACCGTTCTGGCCTTCGCGATCCCCGCCGACGTGGGCTGAGGTGGCCCATGCGCCTGCACCGCCGCCACGCCTGGGATTTATCACCGACCGAGGCGATCGCGCTCCAGAACGACCTTCGTGCCGAGGTGGTGGCCGACCGCCCGCTCGACCTGTCGGGCCTCCGTCTCGTCGCCGGGGTCGACGTGAGCGTCAGGAACGACGTATCCCAAGCGGCGGTGGTCATCGCCACCTTCCCCGACTTCCGCGTGGTAGAGACGGCGCTGGCCCGCCAACCGACGCCCTTTCCCTATGTTCCCGGCCTCCTGTCCTTTCGGGAAGGGCCGGTGCTGGAGGAAGCCTTCGGCCAACTCGCCACCGAGCCGGACCTGTTCCTCTTCGACGGCAATGGCATCGCCCATCCGCGCCGCATCGGCATCGCGAGCCACATGGGCCTCTGGCTCAACCGTCCGACCATCGGCTGCGCCAAGACCCGCCTGACGGGCCGCCACGCGCCCGTGCCACCCGAGAAGGGAGCCTGGGAACCTCTCGTGGACAAGGGCGAGGTGATCGGCGCCGCGCTCCGCACCCGGGCAGGCACGAACCCGGTCTTCATCTCGCCCGGCCATCTCTGCGACCTTGCTGGCGCGGTGGAGTTGGTCCTGCGCTGCTCCCTTCGCTTCCGCCTGCCCGAGCCGATCCGCCTCGCCCACAACGCCGCAGGGGCCCTTGAACGCGGCCCGGACCTGTTCGACACGATCTAGTCACGTCAGGCGGGCTTCAGCCCGCCAAGGATGCGACATGGCGGGCTGAAGCCCGCCCTCCGCGCTCCCATTCAATGCCCCAGGATCTGGCTCAGGAACAGCTTCGACCGCTCGGACCGGGGATTGTTGAAGAACTCCCGCGGCGTGTTCTGCTCGACGATCTGGCCCTGGTCCATGAAGATCACGCGGTTCGCCACCGCCTGCGCGAAGCCCATCTCGTGCGTCACGCAGAGCATGGTCATCCCGTCCCGCGCCAGCTCGATCATGGTGTCGAGCACCTCCTTGATCATCTCGGGGTCGAGCGCCGAGGTCGGCTCGTCGAAGAGCATGATCTTCGGCCTCATGCAGAGCGACCGGGCGATCGCCACCCGCTGCTGCTGCCCGCCCGAGAGCTGGCCGGGATACTTGTGCGCCTGCTCGGGGATGCGGACCTTGTGGAGGAAGTGCATGGCCGTCTCCTCGGCCTCGCGCTTGGGCACCTTGCGGACCCAGATCGGCGCCAGCGTGCAGTTCTCCAGCACCGTCAGGTGCGGGAAGAGGTTGAAGTGCTGGAACACCATCCCGACCTCGGAGCGCACCTTGTCCACATTCTTGAGGTTCGAAGTCAGCTCGGTCCCGTCCACGACGATCTGGCCGCTCTGGTGCTCCTCCAGCCGGTTGATGCAGCGGATCAGCGTGGACTTGCCCGAGCCCGAGGGCCCGCAGATGACGATCCGCTCGCCCTTGGTGACGGTCAGGTCGATGTCTCGAAGGACATGAAACTGACCGTACCACTTGTTCATGCCGGTGATCTGCACGGCGACCTCTCCCGAGACGGGCGGCGGCGGAGCGAGGGCGGCGTCGGTCATGGGCGGGGCTCCTAGCGGTGGCTACGCTCGAGCCGCCGCTCGAGCCAGATGGAGTAGCGGGACATGGCGAAGCAGAAGGCGAAGAACACCAGCGCCACGAAGACGTAAAGCTCCCAGTAGATGCCGCCCCACTCGGTCGTCGCCCGGATGGTGGAGGAGATCCGCATGGGATCGAACAGGCTGATGATCGACACCAGCGTCGTGTCCTTGAACAGGCCGATGAAGCTGTTGACGATGCCGGGGATGGAGATCTTGAGCGCCTGCGGCAGCACGATCAACCGGGTGGCCTGCCAGTAACCCAGGCCCAGCGCGTCGGCAGCCTCGTATTGCCCGCTCGGCAGCGCAGCAAGGCCGCCCCGGATCACCTCGGCGATATAGGCTGAGGAGAACAGCGTCACCATGATGATGACGCGCAGCAGGATGTCGAAGTTGGTGCCGCGCGGCAGGAAGTAGTTCAGCACCACCTGGGCCACCAGCAGCCAGACGATCAGCGGCACGCCCCGGATCACCTCGATGTAGGCGACCGCGACCTTGGAGATGAAGAAGAGTTCGGACCGGCGGGCGAGCGCGAGCAGCACGCCCAGGGGCAGCGACAGGCAGATGCCGGCCAGCCCGATCACCAGCGACAGGGTAAAGCCGCCAAAGGCCCGCGACTCGACCGGGACGAGGGCGAGCGGGGCGACCGATGCCAGACCCGCCGCCACCGGCCGGGCGAGCAGGAACCACCACGCCAGGGCCGCGCCGAGCCCGAGCAGGAGGGCCAACCCGGCGTTCCCCCGCCGGGCCACCGCAGCCCAGATCGCCCAGCCGACGACGAAGCCCAGCGCCGCCGCGACCGGGCCCCACAGGGAGCCGCCCCAGAGAAGCCAGACGATCACGAACGGCGCGGCGGCCGACAGCCACAGGAGACGGCGGGGCGCCCCCGAGAACAGCACCGGCAGCACCGCGACGAGGAACAGCCCCAACGCCAGCAAGGGCCGCCACAGGCCATCCGCCGGGTAGAACCCGAACAGGAGCTGCCGCCACCGCGCGCGGACCACCGCCCAGCAGGCGGCGGGCACGCCCTCGCCATAAAGCTGGTCGCGGATCGCGCGGCATTCGCTGGCCGATCCGGCCTGCCAAATGCCGCGCCAGGCCCAGGGCAGCAGGTCGCGCAGCGCCAGCCACAGCAGCCACGCCGCCAGGATCGTGAGGATGATGTTCAGCGGCCCCGAGAACAGGTTCTCGCGCATCCAGCGCACCGCACCGGTCTCGCGGCGGGGCGGCGGGGCGGGCGGCATCATCGTGTCGCGCGCGAAGGCCACCGTCTCGGCGTGGATCTCGGACATCAGCGCTCCTTGAGGGCGATGCGGCGGTTGTAGACGTTCATCGCGCCCGAGATGACGAGGCTGACCACGAGGTAGAACAGCCCGAGGAGCAGGATGCTCTCCAGCTCGCGCCCGGTCTGGTTCATGGTGACGCCGCCCAGCGTCGCCCGAAGGTCGGCATAGCCCACCGCCACCGCGAGCGAGGTGTTCTTGGTCAGGTTCAGGTATTGCGAGATGAGGGGCGGCACGATCACACGGAGCGCCTGCGGCAGGATCACGAGCCGCATGGTCCGCCCGGGCCGCAGGCCTAGCGCGAAGGCGGCCTCGCTCTGGCCGCGCGACACCGCGAGGATGCCGCCCCGCACGATCTCGGCGATGAAGGCCCCGGTGTAGAGTGCCAGCGCGAACCACAGCGCCACCAGCGAGTTCAGGATGTTCACGCCGCCGTTGAAGCGTGCGATCCCCGTCTCGCGCATTGTTGGCACGTCGAAGGTCACCGGCCGGCCGAGCAGAAGAAAGGCTAGGACTGTCGGCAGGACTAGGATCGCCAGCGCCACCCAGAGCACCGGCAGCGGCCGCCCCGTCGCCATCTGCCGGCGCCGCGCGTAGCTGCGCCAAACCAAGGCAGCAAGGATCGACAGCAGCAGCACGACCGTCAGTAATTCCGCTCCCTCGCCCCAGACCGGCCAGGGGATGAAGGTGCCCTGGGCGGTGAAGGCGATCACCCCGAAGACCATCGAGGCTGTCGCCCCTTCGCCCCGGAACTCGGCCGGGATCGGCGTGGCGTTGCTGAGAACCGCATGAACCAGCACGATCCAGAGCAGCAGCGGCACGTTGCGGAACAACTCCACGTAGACGGTCATCAGCCGCCCGATGAGCCAGTTCTTCGACAGCCGCAGCACCCCGGCCAGGACGCCGATCACAGTGGCGGTCACGCAGCCCAGGGCCGCGACCAGCAGCGTGTTCAGCATCCCCACCAAGGCGGCGCGGGCGTGGGTGTCGTTGTTGGTATAGGAGATCAGCGTCTGGCCGATGTCGTAGCCGGCGCGGTTGCCCAGGAAGCCGAAGTCGAAATCCTTCCCCAGCGCGCGGAGGTTCACGACGAGATTGTGCCCGAGATAGGCGATCAACCCGGCCAGCAGCAGGAGCGCGACCACCTGGATGGTGAGGCCCCGATAGCGGCTGTCGTTGATGAGCTGGCTGGGCCGGAACGCGCGTCGCGGCGGCTCGGCTGCGATGGTCATGCGGTCGTCTCGCCTCTCGGTCTCGGGATGCGGTGGAGGCGCCCTCGCTGGGCGCCCCCGGAACGGCCGATCAGCGGAACGGCGGCGCGTACATCAGGCCGCCCTGCGTCCACAGGGCGTTGAGCCCGCGCGCCAGCCCGATCGAGGTGCTTTCGCCCAGGTTGCGCTCGAAGATCTCGCCGTAGTTGCCGCCGGCCTGGACGACGCGGACGGCCCATTGCTGATCGAGGCCGGCCATCGTGCCGTATTCGTCCTCGGTGCCGAGCAGGCGGTTGATCTCCGGGTTCTCGGTCGGGGCGGCGGCCATCTCGGCCACGTTGGCGGCGGTGATGCCCAGCTCCTCGGCGGTGACGAGCGCGTAGAAGGTCCAGCGCACGATGTCGGCCCATTCCGTGTCGCCGTGGCGCACGGCCGGGCCCAACGGCTCCTTGGAGATGATCTCGGGCAGGATCACGTGGTCGTCCGGCGTCTCGAAGGTGGCGCGGACCGAGGCGAGGCCCGAGGCGTCGGTCGTGTAGACGTCGCAGGCGCCGGCGAGGTATTGCTGCCGGCCCTCGGCGTCGTTGGCGATCGGCACGGGCTCGTAGGTGATGTTGTTGACGCGGAAGAAGTCCGCGAGGTTCAGCTCGGTCGTGGTGCCGGTCTGGATGCACACGGTCGCGCCGTCGAGCTCCTTGGCCGAGGCCACGCCCAGCGCGCGCGGCGCCAGGAAGCCCTGCCCATCGTAGTAGTTCACCGCCGGGAAGTCGAGCTTGAGGTCGGTGTCGCGCGAGAAGGTCCAGGTGGAGTTCCGGGCCAGGACGTCCACCTCACCCGCCGCCAGGGCGGTGAAGCGCGTCTCGCCCGACAGGGGGATGTAGTTGACCTTCGCCGGATCGCCCAGCGCCGCGGCGGCGATGGCGCGGCAGAGGTCCACGTCGAAGCCCTGCCAGGTGCCGCTCGCGTCCGGCGCGGCAAAGCCGGTCAGGCCCGGGTTCACGCCGCAGTTCAGCGTGCCGCGCGCCTTCACGTCGTCCAGGGTCGCGGCCTGGGCCGCCCCGGCCAGACCGGCCAAGGCCAGCGTGCCCAGCATGACGGATGTCTTCATCGGTCGTCCTTCCCGTTGCGTCGCGCCGCGTCGGCGGCGCGCTCTCTTGTGGCCATCCCCCGCGACGGCGGGGGACGGCGGGGCCACCTCGCCCCGACTGCCCAAACTGTCGGCGCAAACATTCACGACGGTCAAGCGGTCCATGACGAAAATCGAACAAAGGACCGCCCAACGCGGCGGCACCTGCCCGATTCCGTGGCGTCAGACCCGGGGCCTGCGAGGCGTGAGCCGGGCGTGGAAGCGGGCCGCGTCCAGGAAGGCCGTCCGCCGCAGCTCGGCGGCCTCGGCCGCCTCCTCGTCCTCGCCCCATTCCTCGATCTGGAAGTCCTCGTCGAGCCGCGACAGCCGCCACGCCTCCTCGGCCGAGAGCCGCCCCTCCACCACCGCCAGCGCTAGCACCAGCGACCCGGACAGCGACACGAGGTCGTGGAACGCCGCCAACTCGAAGGCGTCCATCGCCTCGACTGGCTCGCGCAGCCGCGCGAGGTCGGCCTCGGCCTGGGCCACCGGCATCACGCCTTGCACGGCGCACAGGTCCGCGCCCAGCGCCTCGGCGCTCCAGGCCAAAAGCGGGTCCCAGCCTGCCCGCTGCCGCGCCACCAGCCGCTCCGGCGCCTCGGCGCGGTAGCAGAGCAGGTCCGAAGCTCCAAAGGCCGAGAGCATCTCGACCACCTCGGGGCGGCTCGCGCTCACCTTGTCGATGGCGGCGTTGGCAAGCCGCGTCGCCGGCATGGTGACCGGATCGACCTGCCCCTCCTGCGCCGCCCATTCCCGCGCCACCTCCTCGGCGAAGGCGCGCGTCGGCACCACCAGCCGCGCCTTGCCCGGCGTCCTCACTGGCCGCCCGTCAAGCGTCACGGCAAAACCATCGCCCTCGGGAACGACCGCGACCTCGGTCCAGAACCGCTTCGAGGCCCAGCCGCTCATTCGCGATCCTCGAACGGATCGACAAGGGCCTCCCTCGGGTCCCAGCCCAAGTAATCCCAGGTGTCCTTCATGTGCGGGGGCAAGGGCGCGGTCAGGGTCAGCAGGGCCTTGGTGATCGGATGCTCGACGATCAGGGTGCGGGCGTGGAGATGCAGCTTGCGCGACAGGTCGCCGCCCATCCCCGCGCCCCAGCCGTCGCCCAGGTTCTCCTGCGCGCTGCCGCCGTACTTGCCGTCGCCCAGGATCGGATGCCCCAGCTCGGCCATATGGGCGCGAAGCTGGTGCGTCCGCCCCGTCACCGGCTGCATCGCGACCCAGGACAGCCGCCCGCCGGCGTTCTCCACGGTCATGAACTCGGTCACCGCACGCTTGGCCCCCGGCGTGGAGTCGACCTCGCGCGGGTGGACGCAACGCATCTTCTCGTCCCCGCGCCCGCCTTCCTTCACGAGGCCGAACTTGATCGTCCCGGCTCTTGGATAAGGCACGCCAGCGACCACCGCCCAATATATCTTCCGCACGTTCCGGTGCCGCAGCGCCTCGGACAGTCCCCGCGCCACCCGGTCCGTCCGCGCCAGCAGCAGCACCCCCGACGTGTCCTTGTCGAGCCGGTGCACGAGCTTCGGCCGGTCCTTGTAGCCGAAGGCCAAGGCCGGGGTCAGCCCGTCCACGTGCCGGTCCCCCTGCCCCGAGCCACCCTGCGACGGCAGCCCCGGCGGCTTGTTCAGCACGATGATGTGTTCGTCCTTCCACATCACCGCCGCCTGGATCATCGCCTCGTCGCTCCGCGACAGCCTCGAGGCCGGCGGTGCAGGCTGATCCATGTCCGGCAGCGGCGGAATCCGGACGGTCTGCCCCTCGGCCACCCGGGTCGCCGAGGTCACGCGCCCGCCGTCCACCCGCAGCTCCCCCTTGCGGCACATCTTCTCGATGGCTCCCTGCGTCAGCAGCGGGAACCGCTTCCGGAGCCAGCGGTCCAGCCGCTGCTCCCCCTCGCCCGCCGCGACCATCAGCATCTGCACCCCGCTCATGCGAGCCTCCCGAGCCGGAGCCCGACCCAGCAGGCCAGGAGCGACAGGGCGACCGAGGCCGAAACATAGGCCAGCGCCTGCCCGCCGCGCCCGCCCTCGACCAGCCGGAGTGCGTCGAGCGAGAAGGCCGAGAAGGTGGTGAAGCCACCGAGCGCCCCGGTCATCAGCAGCGCGCCCAGCGCCGTTCCAGAGCCGAGGAGCGCGAAAAGCCAGCCCATCAGGAGCCCGCCCGCGACGTTGACGAGGAGCGTGGCCCAAGGCGAAGGCACGAGAAGCCCGACCAGCGCCCGCGCCGAGGAGCCGAGCGCGCCGCCGAGAGCGACGAGGAGGAATGTGCGTGTCATGCGGGCCTTCTTGGGGCGGACGCTCCCGGTGTCAACACACGGAACGGCGCGGAAGTTCTCAGCGGCCGTCGCGCCGCTTCACCCGCAGCCCTGCGAAGAAGTCCACGCGCTTGCGCAGCTCCCTCTCGAACCCCCGGTCCACCGGCACGTAGTAGACGCCCCGCTTCATCCCTTCCGGAAAGTAGTCCTGCCCCGAGAAGCCCCCTTCGGCGTCATGGTCGTATTCGTAGCCCGCCCCGAACCCCTGCTCCTTCATCAGCCGCGTCGGCGCATTCAGGATGTGCTTGGGCGGCAGGAGCGAGCCGGTCCTGCGCGCTGCCTCGCGCGCCGCCTTGTAGGCCACGTAGACCGCGTTCGACTTGGGGGCGAGCGCGAGGTAGATCACCGCCTGCGCCAGCGCCAGTTCCCCCTCCGGCGAACCCAGCCGCTCGTAGGTCTCCCATGCCTCGACGCACACGCCCTGCGCCTGCGGATCGGCCAGCCCGATGTCCTCCACCGCCATCCGCGTGATGCGGCGCGCGAGGAAGCGCGGGTCCTCGCCCCCCTCCAGCATCCGTGCGAACCAATACAGCGCCGCGTCCGGGTCCGACCCCCGCACCGACTTGTGCAGCGCCGAGATCAGGTTGTAGTGCCCGTCCCCATTCTTGTCGTAGTTCGCCGCCCGCCGCCGCAGCCGGCTCGACAGAGTGGCGGTGTCTAGCGTCCCGGCCCCTGTCCACGACGCCACCTGCTCGATGAGGTTGAGGAGCGCCCGCCCGTCCCCGTCAGCCATCTCCTGCATCGCCTCGCGCGCCGGTCCGTCGAGCGGAAGCCGCCGCCCCAGCTCCTTCTCGGCCCTCTGCGTCATCCGCTCCAGATCCGCCAGCGTCAGGCGGTTGAGCGTCAGCACCTGCGCCCGCGACAGCAGCGCCGCGTTCAGCTCGAAGCTCGGGTTCTCGGTCGTCGCGCCCACGAGGACGATGGTGCCGTCCTCCATCAGCGGCAGGAAGCCGTCCTGCTGCGCGCGGTTGAAGCGGTGGATCTCGTCTACGAAGAGCAGCGTCCCCCGCCCCTGCCGTCGCCGCAGCCGCGCGGCGTCGAACACCTTCCGAAGCTCCGGCACGCCGGTGAAGATCGCGCTGATCTGCTCGAAATGCAGGTCCGTCTCGCGGGCGAGAAGCCGGGCGATGGTCGTCTTGCCCACCCCCGGCGGTCCCCAGAGCACCAGAGACGACAGGCTCCGCGCCGCCAGCATCGCCCCGATCGGCCCCTCGGGACCGAGCAGGTGATCCTGCCCGATGACCTCGGCCAGCCACTGCGGCCGCAGCCGGTCGGCCAAGGGACGCGGGGCGCCGGGGCCGGGCTCGCGGTCGGAGGGCAGGAGGTCGAAAAGGTCGGACATGGGACGAGTCTATCCGGCACCGACGCCGATGCAACATGGCGCCCTTGACGAAAAAGGCCCCGTCCGGTCGGGACGGGGCCTCGAAATAGTCAGCCGGGACGCCGGATCACTCCGCGTTCGCGAACTCTTCCTGCGCGGCGAGGAAGGCACGATCGGACGCGCCCTTCGCCTCGGGATCGCGGTCCACCAGCTCGATGATCGCCATCGGCGCCATGTCACCATAGCGGAAGCCGGCCTTCAGCACGCGGCAGTAGCCGCCCTGACGCTCCTGATAGCGGGGCCCCAGCGCGTCGAAGAGCTTCTTCACGTGGATGTCCTGCTTGAGCTGCGCCGCCGCCTGGCGACGGGCGTGCAGGTCGCCGCGCTTGCCCAGCGTGATCAGCTTGTCGATGATCCGCTTCAGCTCCTTGGCCTTGGGGAGCGTGGTCTTGATCTGCTCATGCTCGATGAGCGAGCCCGCCATGTTGGCGAAAAGCGCCTTGCGGTGCTCGGGCGTGCGGTTCAGACGGCGGTAGCCGCTGCCATGTCTCATGATGATCTCCTGATCCGTGTTTTGCTTTGTCCGGCGAACCTCATGAGGGTCCGCTCACCTTGGGGCGTGATGCCCGATGCGGCGGGGCCGTGGCCCCGCCCTCCTCAGAACTGGTCCTCGAACTTCTTGGCCAGTTCCTCGATGTTCTCCGGCGGCCAGTCCTCGACCTCCATGCCGAGGTGCAGGCCCATGCCCGAGAGCACCTCCTTGATCTCGTTGAGCGACTTCCGCCCGAAGTTGGGCGTCCGCAGCATCTCGGCCTCGGTCTTCTGGATGAGGTCGCCGATGTAGACGATGTTGTCGTTCTTGAGGCAGTTGGCCGAACGGACCGACAGCTCCAGTTCGTCCACCTTCTTGAGCAGGAGCGGGTTGAACTCCAGCCCGTCCTCCAGCGCGCCGGCGGTGGCCGACTCGGGCTCCTCGAAGTTGAGGAAGATCGAGAGCTGGTCCTGGAGGATGCGCGCGGCGTAGGCCACGGCATCGTCCGGGGTCAGCGCGCCGTTCGTCTCCAGCTTCATGGTCAGCTTGTCGTAGTCCAGGACTTGCCCCTCTCGGGTGGGCTGGACGTCGTAGCTGACCTTCTTGACCGGCGAATAGATGGCGTCGATCGGGATCAGGCCGATCGGCGCATCCTCGGGCTTGTTCTTGTCGGCCGAGACGTAGCCCTTCCCCTGCGCGACGGTCAGCTCCATGTAGAGCGACGCACCCTCGTCGAGGTGGCAGATCACATGGTCCTTGTTCAGGACCTCGATCCCGGACGACTCGGAGATGTCGCCCGCCGTGACCGCGCCCGGCCCCTTGGCCTGGACGGTCAGCCGCTTGGGCCCGTCCACGTCCATGCGGATCGCCACGCCCTTGAGGTTGAGGACGATGTCCGTCACGTCCTCGCGGACGCCCGCCACCGACGAGAACTCGTGAAGCACGCCATCGATCTGAACCGACACGATGGCAGCGCCCTGGAGCGACGACAGCAGCACCCGGCGCAGCGCGTTGCCGAGCGTCAGGCCGAAGCCCCGCTCCAGCGGCTCGGCGACGAGGGTCGCCTGGCGCTGCGGATCGTTGCCGGGCCGGACCTCGAGCTGCTGCGGCTTGATGAGCTCGGACCAGTTCTTGTGGATCATGCGTCCCTCCATTCGCGCGGTGCCCTTCATGTCCAACAAGGCTCCACTCCCGAGGTTGACTTGAAAACGACGAGACGGGGCCGCGCGACAGCGCAGCCCCGCCCATGGATATTGGCGGCGTCAGACGCGGCGGCGCTTCGGCGGGCGGCAGCCGTTGTGCGCGATGGGCGTCACGTCGCGGATGGAGGTGATGGAGAAGCCCACCGCCGCCAGCGCGCGGAGCGCCGATTCACGACCCGAGCCGGGACCTTGCACCTCGACCTCGAGGGTCTTGACGCCATGCTCCTGCGCCTTGCGGCCGGCGTCCTCGGCGGCCATCTGGGCGGCGTAGGGCGTGGACTTCCGCGAGCCCTTGAAGCCCATGGTGCCGGCCGACGACCAGGCGATGGCGTTGCCCTGCACGTCCGAGATCAGGATCTTGGTGTTGTTGAACGAGGAATTCACGTGGGCCACGCCCGCCGCGATGTTCTTCGAGACCTTCTTCTTGCCGCCGCGGCGGGTATCACGAGCCATGTCAGTCTACCCCTTACTTCTTCTTGCCGGCGATCGGCTTGGCCGGGCCCTTGCGGGTCCGCGCGTTCGTGTGGGTGCGCTGGCCGCGAACCGGCAGGTTCCGGCGGTGGCGCAGGCCACGGTAGCAGCCGAGGTCCATCAGCCGCTTGATGTTCATGGTCGCCTCGCGGCGCAGGTCGCCCTCGACGACGAAGTTCGCGTCGATGTGCTCGCGGATGGCGAGGATCTCGGCGTCGGTCAGCGAGTCCACCCGGCGGCTGGCTTCGATGCCCAGCGCCTTGGTGATCTCCTCGGCCGTCGCGGGGCCGATGCCGTGGATGTAGGTGAGGGCGATCGGAACCCTCTTCTTGGTCGGGATGTTGACCCCGGCGATACGTGCCACGTGGGTGGTCCTTTCGTTGCGGCTCCGTGGTGCCGGAGCCTTTTTTCACAACCGCGACGCCTGCTCGGGACGCCGCTCCTCAGAGGCGGTCGGGCCAGGGCCGCCGGGCCCATGGCCGGTGATTCCCAGCTGGGATGGGGCGTCTTAGTGGCAGTCCCGGCCGCCGTCAACCCCGGCCGTCAGGCCCGTTCGAGGACCTGGCCCTCAAGGACCCGCCCGATGTCGCGCGACACGGCGTCCATCTCGCGCAGGCCGTCCACCGACCGCAGCAGCCGCTTGACGTGGTAGTAGCCCACAAGCGGCGCCGTCTCCTTGTAGTAGGCGAAGAGACGCGTCCTCATGCTCTCGGCGTTGTCGTCGCCGCGCCGTGTGAAGCTCGTGCCGCCGCACTTGACGCAATGCCCGTCCGGGGGCACGGGCTTGGTTCGGTCGTGGTAGACCTCGCCGCAGGCGCCGCAGGTGGACCGCCCGGACACCCGGGCCACCAGCTCCTCGTCGTCGTCCACGCGCATCTCGATCACGTGGTCGAGCCGCATCCCCTCGCCCGCCATCATCTCCTCGAGGGCATCCGCCTGCCGCAGCGTGCGCGGGAAGCCGTCGAAGATGACGCCGCCGCCCAGATCCCCCTGCAGCAGCCGCTCGCGGATCAGGCCGACGACGATCTCGTCGGTGACGAGGTGGCCCTTGTCCATCACCTCGGCGACGCGCCGCCCCATCTCCGTGCCCGACTTCCGCGCGGCGCGGAGCATGTCGCCCGTGGAAAGCTGGACCATGCCCCGCCCCTCCACCAGCAGCCGAGCCTGCGTTCCCTTGCCGGCACCCGGCGGCCCGAGAAGAATGATGTTCATGGACGCCTCGCCCTCCCCTTGGGGTCTTCCATTCAGCGGCGCGCGGGGCCGCCCGTGCGCGGCGTCCGGGCCTTGCGTCCCCGGAGCTGCGACCGCTCGATCAGCCCCTCGTACTGATGCGCGAGCAGATGGGACTGGATCTGCTGGATCGTGTCCATCCCTACCGAGACGATGATGAGCACGGAAGTGCCACCAAAGTAGAAGGGCACCGCCAGCTCGGCCCGCAGGATCTCGGGCAGGAGGCACACGAGCGCGAGGTAGGCCGAGCCCAGCACCAGCAGGCGGTTGACGACGTATTCCAGGTAGTCCGCCGTCCGCTTGCCGGGCCGGATGCCTGGGACGAAGCCGTTCTGGTTCTTCAGGTTCTCGGCCACGTCGTCGGTCTTGAAGGCGACCTCGTGCGTGTAGAAGTAGGTGAAGAACACGATCATGCCGACGAAGAACAGCAGGTAGAGCGGCTGCCCCGGCCCGAAATAGGCCAGGAAGGTCGACATGATCGGCCCCGAGGTCGTGTGCGAGAAGGTGGCGATGGTCGAGGGCAGCAGCAGCAGCGCCGAGGCGAAGACCGCCGGGATCACGCCCGCCGGGTTCACCTTGATCGGCAGGTGCGACGAGCCGCCGTCGTAGACCTTCATGCCGACCTGCCGGCGCGGATACTGGATGTGGATCTTGCGGAGCGAGCGCTCCATGAAGACCACGAAGGCCAGCACCACCACGACCATCACGGCCACGATCAGGATGACCAGCGGGCTCACCGCTCCGGTGCGGCCCTGGCTGAGGAACTGGGCCACCGCGCCCGGCAGGTCGGCGATGATGCCGACGAAGATGATGAGCGAGATTCCGTTGCCGATCCCGCGCGAGGTGATCTGCTCGCCGATCCACATCAGGAACATCGTGCCGCCCACCAGCGTGATGACGCAGGAGGCCAGGAAGAACGGCCCCGGGCTCGCCACCAGGCCGCCGGCCTCAAGGCTCACCGCCATGCCGTAGGCCTGGAACGTCGCCAGCACGAGCGTGAAGTAGCGCGTGTACTGGTTCAGCTTCTTGCGGCCCTGCTCGCCTTCCTTCTTCAGGCCCTTCCAGGGCTCGTACATGGAGGCGACGAGCTGGATGATGATCGAGGCCGAGATGTAGGGCATGATGCCGAGGGCGAAGATCCCCATCCGCGACAACGCGCCGCCGGTGAACATCGACAGGATGCCGCCGATCCCGGCCGCCGCGTCCTGCATGAAGTTCCGGAGCGCGGCGCCGTCGATCCCCGGGACGGGGATGTAGGTGCCCAGCCGGTAGACGATCAGCAGCCCGATCGTGAAAAGGATTCGCTGCTTGAGCTCGGTGGCCTTTCCGAAGGCCGCCCAGCTCATGTTCGAGGCCATCTGTTCCGCTGCCGATGCCATGGCTTTCTCCGTCAGGACAGCGCCGCCGACCGGAGAGCCGGCGGCGGCGCGTGGGGGACCTTACCCGGGTGGGGCGCTGAGGGGAACGGGGCTCGCGCCCCGTCTCACGCGGCGTTGTCCGCCGGGGCCTCCACGGCCGCCTGCTTGACGGTCAGGGTGCCGCCCAGGGCCTCCACGACGGCGATGGCGCCGGCCGAGGCTCCGGTCACGTCGAGGACGACCTTGGCCGTCAGCTCGCCCTTGGCCAGCACGCGGATGCCGTCGCGCGACCGGCGCAGCACGCCGGCCCCGACCAGCACCGTCTCGGTGATCGGCTGGGCGGCGTCGATCTTGCCGGCATCGATGAACTTCTGGATCAGGCCCAGGTTCACCACGGCGTATTCCTTGCGGTTCGGCTTGTTGAAGCCACGCTTCGGCAGCCGCATGTAGAGCGGCATCTGCCCGCCCTCGTAGCCGCCCAGGGCCACGCCCGACCGGGACTTCTGGCCCTTGATGCCGCGCCCGGCGGTCTTGCCGACGCCCGAGCCGGGGCCACGGCCGACGCGGACCTTCTTCTTGGCCGCGCCCGGGTTGTCGCGGAGCTCATGCAGTTTCATGTCGCTTCTCCTTTGGCCGGACACGCCCCGCGAGCGACGATGCGGGGGGACTCGGCATATGATCGAACGATGCGTCCCGAACGGGAGCCCGGCCCGATACACCGGATTCGCCAGGCGCTCAAGTCCCCCAGGGATCTCGACGCCACCGGGGCCCTGTCCCACGACCCACTCTCCCCTCCCTTTCCCGCCGGGTCCGCAGCAGGCCGGACGACCGGCTCCAGGCCACCACGTGACGCAGGATAGGTCATCGGCGGGACCGGGCCGTGCCACGAACGAAAGCGCCCCGCGGTCTCCCGCGGGGCGCTCCGATGCGTTTCACCCGAGGACGGAGAGCTTACTCGCCCCGCTCCTCGACGATCCGCACGAGGTGCGGGATCGCGTTGACCATGCCACGCACCGAAGGAGTGTCCTCCAGCTCGCGGGTCGCGCGGATCTTGTTCAGGCCCAGCCCGATGAGCGTCTGGCGCTGCACGTCGGGCCGACGGGCAGGCGAGGCGATCTGCTGGACGACGATGGTCTTGGCCATGGATCAGGCCTCCGCCGCTTGGGTCTCGGCCTCGGGCTGGCGGAGGATCTCCGCTACCTTCTTGCCGCGACGCTGGGCCACGGACCGGGGCGACGCTTCCTTGGTGAGGCCGTCGATGGTCGCGCGGATCATGTTGTAGGGGTTGTTCGAGCCGAGGGACTTGGACACGATATCCTGAAGCCCCAGCATCTCGAAGACCGCGCGCATCGGGCCGCCGGCGATGATGCCGGTGCCCGCGACGGCGGTCCGCATCACGACGCGGCCGGCGCCGTGGCGCCCTTCGATGTCGTGGTGCAGGGTCCGACCTTCCCGAAGGGGAACCCGGATCATGCTGCGCTTGGCCTGCTCGGTGGCCTTGCGGATGGCCTCGGGGACCTCCTTGGCCTTGCCCTTGCCGTAGCCCACGCGGCCCTTCTGGTCGCCCACCACCACGAGAGCGGCGAAGCCGAACCGCTTGCCCCCCTTCACGGTCTTGGACACCCGATTGATCGCGACGAGGCGATCGGCGAACTCGGGGGCCGCGTCCTCGCGGTCCCGACGATCGCGGCGTTGTTCACGTTCTGCCATTCTCTCGCCCCTCAGATCGTCAGGCCGTTTTCACGGGCCGCGTCGGCAAGCGCCTTGATCTTGCCGTGGAACAGGAAGCCACCCCGGTCGAAGTAGGCTTCCGTCACGCCGGCGGCCTTGGCCCGCTCGGCGATGGTGGCGCCGATCTTCGCGGCGGCCTCCAGGTTGTTCTTCCCGACAAGGCCCAGGTCCTTCTCAAGCGTCGAGGCGGAGGCGAGCGTCACGCCCCGCGCGTCATCGATGAGTTGGGCCGAGATGTTCTTGCTGGAGCGGTGGACGGACAGGCGGAGCTTGCCCGTGTTGACCGTCTTGAGCTTGTTCCGAACGCGCATCCGGCGCTTCTGGAACAGCTCGAGCTTCGTGCTGGCCATGATGTGCGTTCCTTACTTCTTCTTGCCTTCCTTGCGGAAGATGAACTCGCCCCGGTAGCGGATGCCCTTGCCCTTGTAGGGCTCGGGCGCGCGCCATTCGCGGATCTCGGCCGCGACCTGGCCGACCTGCTGCGGATCGATGCCTTCGACCACGATCACGTCGTTCCGCGCACTCGGCGTGGAGAGCTTGATGCCCGCCGGCGGATCGTAGCTCACGTCGTGGCTGTATCCGAGAGCGAGCTTGAGCGTGTTGCCCTGCATCGTGGCGCGGTAGCCCACGCCGGTGATGTCCAGCTCCTTCTTGAAGCCCTGGGTCACGCCGGTGACCAGGTTCTCCACCATGGAGCGCGACATCCCCCATTGCTGGCGGGCGCGCTTGGACAGGCCGCGCGGGGTGACGGCGATGGCGCCGTTCTCCTGCGCGATGGTCACGTCGTCCGTGGCCTTGAAGGTCAGGGTGCCCTTGGGCCCCTTCACCTCGATGGTCTGGCCGCTGATATTCGCGGTGACCCCCGTCGGGAGCGGGACGGGCTTCTTGCCGATTCGAGACATGGAAGCCTCCTCAGAACACGGTGCAGAGCACTTCGCCGCCGACATTGGCGGCGCGTGCGTGCGCATCGGACATCACGCCACGAGGCGTCGAGACAATGGAAACGCCGAGGCCCTGACGGACGCTCGGAAGCTCCTTGACGCCCGAGTAGACGCGGCGGCCCGGCTTGGAGACCCGCTTGATCTCGCGGATGACCGGGATGCCCTCGTGATACTTGAGCTCGATGCGCAGCTCGGGGTGGCCGGCCGCGTTGGTGGCCGCCTCGTAGCCCCGGATGTAGCCCTCGTCCTTGAGCACGTCGAGCACGCGGGCGCGCAGCTTGGAGGCCGGGGTCAGGACCACGGTCTTGCCACGCATCTGGGCGTTGCGGATGCGGGTCAGCATATCGCCGATCGGATCGTTCATGATGACCTCCTTACCAGCTCGACTTCACCAGGCCCGGGATCTCGCCGTTCGAGCCGAGCTCGCGCAGCATGATCCGGCTGATCTTCAGCTTGCGGTAGTAGGCGCGGGGCCGGCCGGTGAGCTGGCAGCGGTTCCGCACGCGGGTGGCCGAGGAGTTGCGCGGCAGCTCGGCGAGCTTGAGCGTCGCCTTGAAGCGTTCCTCGACGGGGGCATTCTTGTCGTTCGCGACGACCTTCAGGGCGGCGCGCTTGGCGGCGTACTGCTCGACCAGGCGGGCGCGCTTCTTGTCGCGTTCGATCATGGATTTCTTGGCCATGGTGCTATTCTCTCCCGCGGCTCAGCTGTTGAACGGCATGTTGAAGTGCTTCAGCAGCGACTTCGCCTCGGCGTCGGTCTTGGCCGTGGTGCAGATCACGATGTCCATGCCCCAGACCTCATCGACCTTGTCGAAGTTGATCTCGGGGAACACGATATGCTCCTTGAGGCCGGTCGCGTAGTTGCCGCGTCCGTCGAACGAGGTGCCCTTCACGCCGCGGAAGTCGCGGATGCGGGGCATCGCCACGGTGACGAGACGATCCAGGAACTCGTACATCCGGTCGCCGCGCAGCGTGACCTTGACGCCGAGAGGCATCTCCTCGCGGACGCGGAAGCCCGCGATCGACTTCTTGGCCTTGGTGATGACGGCCTTCTGGCCGGCGATGGTGGACAGGTCCTCCTGCGCCGACTTGATCTTCTTGGAGTCCCGAACGGCCTCCGAGCCGGCCCCGATGTTCAGCACGATCTTCTCGAGCTTCGGGATCATCATGTCGTTCTTGTAGCCGAACTCTTCCTTGAGAGCGGCGCGGATGCGGGCCTTGTAGTCCGCCTTCAGGCGCGGGGTGTAGGTGGTGGTGTCGAGCATCAGATCACGTCCCCCGTGGTCTTGGCGAAGCGGACCTTGGTCCCGTCTTCCTGGAAGCGGAAGCCGACGCGCGTGGCCTTGCCGTTGGCGTCCACGAGCGCGAGGTTCGACAGGTCGATGGGCATCGCCTTCGGCTGGCGGCCGCCCTGGTTGGTCTGCGACGGCTTCACATGGCGGATCGCCACGTTGACGCCCTCGACGACGGCGCGGTTCTCCTTGGGAAGGACGGACGCGACCTCGCCGGTCTTGCCCTTGTCCTTGCCGGCGAGCACGACCACGCGGTCACCCTTGCGGATCTTGGCGGCCATCAGAGCACCTCCGGAGCCAGCGAGATGATCTTCATGAAGTTCTTCGCGCGCAGCTCGCGCACGACCGGCCCGAAGATGCGAGTGCCGACCGGTTCGCCCTGGTTGTTCAGGATGACGGCGGCGTTGCGGTCGAAGCGGATGGTGGTGCCATCCTCACGGCGCACTTCCTTCGCGGTGCGGACGACGACGGCCTTGCGGACGTCGCCTTTCTTGACGCGACCCCGGGGGATCGCTTCCTTGACGGAGACGACGATGATGTCGCCCACCGACGCGTAGCGCCGGTGCGATCCGCCCAGGACCTTGATGCACTGAACCCGGCGGGCGCCGGAGTTGTCAGCGACATCCAGATTGGTCTGCATCTGGATCATGTGGTTTCTCCCGACCTGTGGGGGGGACCCGACCTAACGGCTGTCCCGTGTCCCCAGGGTTTCGATTTCACGGTGATCCTCAGGCCTGCTCGGCCAGAAGGACTTCCCAGCGCTTGGACGCGGACTTCGGGGCGCATTCGATGATGCGGACCGTGTCGCCCGCCTTGAACACGTTGTTCTCGTCGTGGGCACGGTATTTCTTCGACGATCGGATCGTCTTCTTCAGGATGGGGTGGGTGAAGCGACGCTCGACGAGGACGGTCACCGTCTTGTCGTTCTTGTCGGAGGTCACGACGCCCGAAAGGATGCGCTTGGGCATGGAGCTCAGGCCTCTTGCGCGGCCTGGGCCGCCTTTTCGTTGAGGATGGTCAGGACGCGGGCGGCCTCCCGGCGGGCGGCGCGGATCCGCGCGGTGTTCTCGAGCTGGCCCGTCGCTTGCTGGAAGCGCAGGTTGAAGCCCTCTTTCTTGAAGTTCGCGAGCTGGTCGCGAAGCTGGTCGGGCGTCTGCCCGCGAAGGTCCTTGGCGTTCGTCGCCATCGTTCGTCCTTTCTTCAACATCACCGGAGAGCCCCGAGCCTTGTCGGCCAGGTCACCCTGGATCCCGGTGGAGGGGATGAGGGGGCCTCTTACAGCCTGGGCGACGCAGAGGCAAGCGCGAATCTTCGGCTCACCTTCGATCGCCCGAGCGGCGTCCCCGCCCCTCCGAAACGAAGGGACCCCGGCCGGGCTGGGCCGGGGTCCCGCTTGTCGTGTCTCGCCCCCATCAGGGGGCGGACGCTTACCAGTCCTCGCGGACGATGGTGCGCGTCTTGACCGGCAGCTTCATCGCGGCCAGCCGAAGGCCCTCGCGGGCGACATCCTCGGGCACGCCATCGACCTCGAACATGATGCGGCCGGGCTTCACGCGGCAGGCCCAGAAATCGACCGAGCCCTTGCCCTTGCCCATCCGCACCTCGATGGGCTTGGAGGTCACGGGCACGTCCGGGAAGATGCGGATCCACACCCGGCCCTGCCGTTTCATGTGGCGCGTCAGCGCGCGGCGCGCGGCCTCGATCTGGCGGGCGGTGACCCGCTCCGGCTCCGTGGCCTTCAGGCCGTAGGTGCCGAAGTTGAGGTCGGAGCCACCCTTGGCGTCGCCATGGATGCGGCCCTTGTGGAGCTTGCGGAACTTGGTGCGCTTCGGTTGAAGCATCTTATCTCACTCCTCAGCGGTCGCGGTCGCGGTCGCGGTCGCGACGCTCGGGGCGGGCGCCACGCGGAACGGCGGTGTCCTGCAGCTCGGCGGCCTTGCGGTCGCGCGCCTGCGGGTCGTGCTCCATGATCTCGCCCTTGAAGATCCAGACCTTGATCCCGATGATCCCATAGGGCGTCGTGGCCTCGGACAGCGCGTAGTCGATGTCGGCCCGCAGGGTGTGCAGGGGCACGCGGCCCTCGCGGTACCATTCGGTCCGGGCGATCTCGGCGCCGCCGAGGCGGCCCGCGACGTTGACCCGGATGCCGAGCGCGCCCATCCGCATGGCGCTCTGCACGGCGCGCTTCATGGCGCGGCGGAACGACACCCGGCGTTCGAGCTGCTGGGCGATGCTCTCGCCGACCAGGGCGGCGTCCAGCTCGGGCTTGCGGACCTCGACGATGTTGAGGTGCAGCTCCGACTTCGTCAGCGCCGCCACCTTCCGGCGGAGCGTCTCGATGTCGGCGCCCTTCTTGCCGATGATGACGCCCGGACGGGCGGCATGGATCGTCACCCGGCACTTGCGGTGCGGACGCTCGATGATGACGCGGCTGATGCCGGCGGCCTTGGCTTCCTTCTTGATGAAATCCTTGATGCGGATGTCCTCAAGAAGCAGGTCGCCGAAGTCTTTCGAGTTGGCGAACCACCGGCTGTCCCAGGTCCGGTTGACCTGAAGGCGCATGCCGACGGGGTTGACCTTGTTGCCCATCAGGCTTGCTCCCCCTGAACGGCGTCGATCTGACGCACGGTGATGGTGAGTTCCGAGAACGGCTTCACGATCTTGCCGAAGCGGCCGCGCGCGCGCGGACGGCCCCGCTTCATCGTGAGGTTCTTGCCGACCCAGGCCTCCGCGACGATGAGGCTGTCAACGTCCAGGTTGTGGTTGTTCTCGGCGTTGGCAATGGCCGACTGCAGGCACTTCTTCACGTCGCCCGCGATCCGCTTGTGCGAGAAGGTGAGGTCGGCCAGGGCCTTCTCCACCTTCTTGCCGCGGATCAGCGTCGCGACGAGGTTCAGCTTCTGCGGGCTGATGCGAAGCATCTTCGCTTTCGCCATCGCCTCGTTGTCCGCCACGCGGCGCGGATTCTTCTCCTGACCCATGGCTTACTTCCTCTTGGCTTTCTTGTCGGCGGCGTGGCCGTAATAGGTCCGCGTCGGCGAGTATTCACCGAACTTCTGGCCGATCATCTCCTCGGTGACGTTCACCGGGATATGCTTCCTGCCATTGTAGACGCCGAAGGTGAGGCCCACGAACTGGGGCAGGATGGTGGAGCGGCGCGACCAGATCTTGATGACCTCGTTGCGGCCCGACCCCCGCGACGCCTCGGCCTTCTTCAGGACGTAGGCATCGACGAAGGGGCCTTTCCAAACGGAACGCGACATGGATCAGCGGCCTTTCTTCGCGTGGCGCGAGCGCACGATGAGCTTCTCGGACGCCTTGTTGCGGTTGCGGGTGCGGTTGCCCTTGGTGCCCTTGCCCCAGGGCGTGACCGGGTGGCGGCCACCCGAGGTCCGGCCCTCGCCACCGCCGTGCGGGTGGTCGATGGGGTTCATGGCGACGCCGCGCACCGTCGGACGGACGCCCAGGTGCCGCATCCGGCCCGCCTTGCCGTAGTTCTGGTTCGAGTTGTCGGGGTTCGACACCGCGCCGATGGTGGCCATGCATTCCTGCCGGACCAGCCGCAGCTCGCCCGACGACAGGCGGATCTGCGCGTAGCCGCCATCGCGGCCCACGAACTGCGCGTAGGTCCCGGCGGCGCGGGCCATCTGCCCGCCCTTGCCGGCCTTCAGCTCGACGTTGTGGACGATCGTCCCGATCGGCATCCCCGAGAAGGGCATCGCGTTGCCGGGCTTCACGTCGGTCTTCGCGCCGGCCACCACGGTGTCACCCACCGCGAGGCGCTGGGGCGCGAGGATGTAGGCCTGCTCGCCGTCAGTGTAGCGGATCAGGGCGATGAACGCGGTCCGGTTGGGATCGTACTCGATCCGCTCCACGGTCGCGGGGACGTCGAACTTGCGACGCTTGAAATCGACGACGCGGTAGAGGCGCTTGGCGCCGCCACCCTTGTGCCACATCGTGATCCGCCCGGTGTTGTTCCGGCCGCCGGTCTTCGTCAGACCTTCCGTCAGGGTCTTGACGGGGCGCCCTTTCCAAAGCTCCGAACGGTCGATCAGAACCAGCCCTCGCTGGCCAGGCGTCGTCGGCTTGTACGACTTGAGTGCCATGCTTTCTGTCTTCCGTCTGCTTGGCGCGACCCCGAGGGGCCGCGTCTCTGAGGTATAGGGCCCCGAAGGTCCCCGGTTGGAACGACGAGGCCCCGGAACTGGTCCGGGGCCGGTCGGTGGTGCGGTCCCTTACGCGAGACCCGTGGAGACGTCAATGCTGTGGCCCTCTTCGAGGGTCACGTAGGCCTTCTTGACGTCGTTGCGCGTGCCGGGGCGGCCCCGGAAGCGCTTGGTCTTGCCCTTGGTGACGACGGTGTTGACCGCCTTGACCTTGACGCCGAACAGGGCCTCGACCGCCGCCTTGATGAGCGGCTTGGTCGCCTCGGGGGCGACCTCGAACACCACGGCGTTCGACTCCGAGGCCAGGGTCGCCTTCTCGGTGATCACCGGGCGGCGGATGATGTCGTACTGCGCGGGGGTCGCGGTCATTTCAGTCGGGCCTCCAGGGCTTCGACCCCGGCGCGCGTGAGCACGAGCGTGTCGCGGCGCAGGATGTCGTAGACGTTGGCGCCGATGACCGGCAGCACGTCCAGGGTCTCGATGTTGCGCGCGGCGCGGGCGAAGCCTTCGTCCACGGTCGCGTCGATCACCAGCGCCCGCTTCCAGCCCAGCGTGTCGAGCTGCTTGGCGAGCATCCGGGTCTTGGCCTCGCCGACGCGGGCCTCCTCGATGACCACCAGCTCGCCGGCGCGCGCCTTCGCCGAGAGGGCGTGCATCAGGCCGAGACGGCGGAACTTCTTGTTGAGGTCATGGGCGTGGCTGTGGGGCTTGGGGCCCTTCGAGATGCCGCCGTGACGGAAGATCGACGCCTTCTTGGAGCCGTGGCGCGCGCCGCCGGTGCCCTTCTGGCGATAGATCTTCTTGGTCGAGTAGCTGACCTCGGCCCGGGTCAGGGTCGAGTGCGTGCCGGCCTGGGCCTTGGCGCGCTGCCAGCGCACGACGCGGTGCAAGATGTCGGCGCGCGGCTCCAGGCCGAAGATCGCGTCGTCCAGCTCCACGGTGCCGGCGGATTCGCCGGTCAGGGTGATGGCGGTGGCCTGCATCAGTCCTTGCTCCCCTCTTCGGCGGCGGCGTCGCCGGCCGGGGCTTCGTTGGCGGCGGCGGCTTCCGCGGCCTCGATGGCGGCCTGCTCGGCCTCGGCGGCGGCGCGCGCGGCGGCGTCCGCCTCGGCGGCGGCCTGGGCGGCGGCTTCCTCGGCGAGGCGCCGGGCCTCACGCTCGGCCGAGCGCAGCGCGGCCGGCAGGATCAGGTTCTCGGGCTGCGGCTTCTTGACGGCGTCCTTGACCGTCACCCAGCCGCCCTTGTTGCCCGGCACCGCGCCCTTGACCATCACGAGGCCACGGTCGGTGTCGATGCGGACGACCTGCAGGTTCTGCGTGGTCACGCGGGCGGTGCCCATGTGGCCGGCCATCTTCTTGCCCTTGAACACCTTGCCGGGGTCCTGGCACTGGCCCGTGGACCCGTGCGAGCGGTGCGACACCGACACCCCGTGCGAGGCCCGGAGGCCGCCGAAGTTGTGCCGCTTCATGGCGCCCGCGAAGCCCTTGCCGATGGACGTGCCGGACACGTCCACGAACTGGCCGGGGAAGTAGTGGGCGGCGATGATTTCCTCGCCCACGCCGATCAGCGCCTCGGGATCGACGCGGAACTCGACCATCTTGCGCTTGGGCTCGACGCCCGCCTTGGCGAAGTGGCCGCGCATCGGCTGGGTCGTGCGCTTGGCCTTGGCCGTGCCCGCGCCGAGCTGGACGGCGGTGTAGCCATCCGACTCGACCGTGCGCTGGGCCACGACCTGGACGTTGTCGAGCTGGAGCACGGTCACCGGGACCTGCTTGCCATCCTCGAGGAACAGGCGGGTCATGCCCACCTTCTTGGCGATCACACCGGAACGAAGCATCCCTGGCACCTCAGACCTTGATCTCGACATCGACGCCGGCCGCGAGGTCGAGCTTCATCAGCGCGTCCACGGTCTGGGGCGTCGGGTCCACGATGTCCAGGAGCCGCTTGTGGGTGCGGATCTCGAACTGGTCACGGGACTTCTTGTCGATGTGCGGGCCGCGCAGGACCGTGAACTTCTCGATCTTGTTCGGGAGCGGGATGGGGCCCCGGACGTTGGCGCCGGTGCGCTTGGCGGTCGACACGATCTCGGCGGTGCTGGCGTCCAGCACGCGATAGTCGAACGCCTTGAGGCGAATGCGAATGGTCTGGCTGTTGCCGGCCATGGGTATGCCTTTCAAGGCTCAAAAACGGTCGAGAGGTGGACCGGCGGGATTGCCGGGCCACGTCGGACCGGTCGTCACGTAATGCTGAGGGCGCGCGTCTAGCGCGCGCCCTCAGAGAAGTCAAGCAGCGATCACGCCAGGATCTTGCTGACCACGCCCGCGCCGACGGTGCGGCCGCCTTCGCGGATGGCGAAGCGCAGGCCGTCCTCCATGGCGATGGGGGCGATGAGCTCGACGTTGAACTTCAGGTTGTCGCCCGGCATCACCATCTCGGTGCCCTCGGGCAGCTGCACGGTGCCCGTGACGTCCGTGGTGCGGAAGTAGAACTGCGGCCGGTAGTTGGCGAAGAACGGCGTGTGGCGCCCGCCCTCCTCCTTGGTCAGGATGTAGGCCTCGGCCTCGAACCGGGTGTGCGGCTTTACCGAGCCGGGCTTGCACAGCACCTGCCCGCGCTCCACGCCCTCGCGGTCGATGCCGCGCAGCAGCGCCCCGATGTTGTCGCCCGCCTCGCCGCGGTCGAGAAGCTTGCGGAACATCTCCACGCCCGTGCACACCGACTTGCGCGTGTCGCGGATGCCCACGATCTCGATCTCGTCGCCCACGTTGATCACGCCCCGCTCCACGCGGCCCGTCACCACCGTCCCGCGCCCCGAGATCGAGAACACGTCCTCGATCGGCATCAGGAACGGCTGGTCCACCGCCCGCGCCGGCGTCGGGATGTACTCGTCCACCGCCGCCATCAGCGCCCGGATCGAGTCCTCGCCGATGTCCTTGCGCTCGCCGATCATCGCCTGGTGCGCCGAGCCCTTGATGATCGGGATGTCGTCGCCGGGGAACTCGTAGGACGACAGAAGCTCGCGCAGCTCCATCTCCACCAGCTCCACCAGCTCCTCGTCGTCCACCAGGTCGATCTTGTTCATGTACACGACCAGCGCGGGAACCCCCACCTGCCGCGCCAGCAGGATGTGCTCGCGCGTCTGCGGCATCGGCCCGTCGGACGCCGCGCAGACCAGGATGCCCCCGTCCATCTGCGCCGCCCCCGTGATCATGTTCTTCACGTAGTCGGCGTGGCCGGGGCAGTCCACGTGCGCGTAGTGACGGTTCGCCGTCTCGTACTCCACGTGCGCCGTCGAGATCGTGATCCCCCGCGCCCGCTCCTCGGGGGCCGCGTCGATCTGGTCATAGGCCTTGAAGTCGCCAAAATACCGCGTGATCGCCGCCGTCAGCGTCGTCTTGCCATGGTCCACGTGACCAATGGTCCCAATGTTCACGTGCGGTTTGTTCCGCTCGAACTTCGCCTTCGCCATGATGGCTTCTCCTGTTCGTCAGACTGTCGGCAGGCCGGGACCTGCCATGTGGGTCGGCGGGGCGCCCTTCGCAAGCGCCCCGCCCCGCCGTCAGGCGTACTTCTTCTGGATCTCTTGCGAGATGTTCTCGGGCACCGGCTCGTAGTGGTCGAACTGCATCGTGAACTGCGCGCGGCCCGAGGTCATGGAGCGCAGCGTGTTGATGTAGCCGAACATGTTGGCCAGCGGAACGAAGGCGTTGATGACGTTCGCGTTCCCGCGCGAGTCCTGCCCCTGCACCATGCCCCGGCGCGAGGTCAGGTCGCCGATGACGCCGCCCGTGTATTCCTCGGGCGTGACCACCTCGACCTTCATGATCGGCTCCAGCAGCTTGGCGCCGGCCTTCTTGAGACCTTCCCTCATGCACATGCGCGAGGCGATCTCGAAGGCGAGGACCGAGGAGTCCACGTCGTGGAACTTGCCGTCCACCAGCGCCACCCGGAAGTCGATCACCGGGAAGCCCGCCAGCGGGCCCGAGTCCATGACCGACTTCACGCCCTTCTCGACGCCCGGGATGTATTCCTTGGGCACCGCGCCGCCGATGATCTTCGACTCGAAGCTGAAGCCCTCGCCGGGCTCCGTCGGCGTGATGTCGAGCTTGACCTCGGCGAACTGGCCCGAGCCGCCCGTCTGCTTCTTGTGCGTGTAGGTGTGCGTGACCGGGTGGGAGATCGTCTCCCGGTAGGCCACCTGCGGCGCGCCGATGTTGGCCTCGACCTTGAACTCGCGCCGCATCCGGTCGACGAGGATGTCGAGGTGAAGCTCGCCCATGCCCTTCATGATCGTCTGGCCGGACTCGATGTCCGTCTCGACGCGGAAGGACGGGTCCTCGGCGGCCAGGCGAGCGAGGGCGGTCGCCATCTTCTCCTGGTCGGCCTTGGTCTTGGGCTCGACGGCGATCTCGATCACCGGCTGCGGGAAGGTCATCGTCTCGAGGACCACCGGCTCCTTGTCCGAGCAGAGCGTGTCCCCGGTCGTGGTGTCCTTCAGGCCCGCCAGCGCGATGATGTCGCCCGCGAAGGCTTCCTCGATCTCTTCCCGGTTGATGGCGTGCATCATCATCATCCGGCCGACGCGCTCGCGCTTGCCCTTGGTCGAGTTCAGCATCGCGTCGCCCTTCTTGAGGACGCCCGAGTAGATGCGCGTGAAGGTGAGCGAGCCCACGAAGGGGTCGTTCATGATCTTGAAGGCCAGCGCCGAGAAGGGCTGGGTGTCATCGGCCGAACGGGGGATGCTCCGCGTCTCGGTCTCGTCGCCCGGCTTGAAGCCCATGTAGGCGGGCACGTCGAGCGGGCTCGGCAGGAAGTCGATGACGCAGTTGAGCATGGGCTGCACGCCCTTGTTCTTGAAGGCCGAACCCGCGGTGACGGGGACGAACTTCATGGCGAGGCAGCCCTTGCGGATCAGCTCGCGCAGCTTGTCGGCCGTGGGCTCCTCGCCTTCGAGGTAGGCCTCCATCGCCTCGTCGTCCATCTCGACGGCGAGCTCGACCATCTTGCCGCGCCATTCGGCGGCAAGCTCCTGGAGCTCCTCGCGGATCGGCTGGCGGGTCCAGGACGCGCCCAGGTCCTCGCCCTTCCAGGTCCACTCTTCCATCGTGATGAGGTCGATGATGCCCTCGAGCTTGTCCTCGGCCCCGATCGGCAGCGCGACGGGGCACGGGGTCGCGCCCGTGCGATCCTTGATCATGCGGACGCAGTTGAAGAAGTCCGCGCCGATCTTGTCCATCTTGTTGACGAACACGATCCGGGGGACCTCGTAACGGTCGGCCTGCCGCCAGACGGTCTCGGTCTGCGGCTCCACGCCGGCGTTGGCGTCCAGAAGGCACACCGCGCCGTCGAGCACGGCGAGCGAGCGCTCCACCTCGATGGTGAAGTCCACGTGGCCGGGGGTGTCGATGATGTTGAAGCGGTGCTTGTCGCCGATGTGCTCGCCGGGGTTCTCGGTGCGCTCCCAGAAGGTGGTCGTCGCGGCGGACGTGATGGTGATGCCGCGCTCCTGCTCCTGCTCCATCCAGTCCATCGTCGCGGCGCCGTCATGGACTTCGCCGATCTTGTGGGACTTGCCGGTGTAATACAGGATGCGCTCGGTCGTGGTGGTCTTGCCGGCGTCGATATGCGCCATGATACCGAAGTTCCGGTAGAGGCGCAGGGGATATTCGCGGGCCATGTCAGGTCCTCTGATGTGAGGCCTAGGGCCTCGGGCGGTCAGTTCGTCTTGTCCGAAGACACCCGGTGGGCATCCCCGATGTGGGCGCGGCGCGCAAGGGCCTCGGCCGCTGCGCCCGTCTCCGCGAGGTCGCGACGCGGCCCGTCGCGTCCGAGGCCGGCGCCGCGCGCCCCAGGCCCATCGAAGGGGCTCCGGGGCGCGCGGCGCCGGCCCTGGCTCTTACCAGCGGTAGTGGCTGAACGCCTTGTTGGCGTCGGCCATCTTGTGGGTGTCCTCGCGCTTCTTCACCGCGCTGCCGCGGTTGTTCATCGCGTCCATGAGCTCGCCGGCCAGGCGCTCCTCCATGGTGTTCTCGTTGCGCTTCTTGCTGGCGTCGATCAGCCAGCGGATGGCCAGCGCCTCGCGGCGCTCGGGGCGCACCTCGACGGGGACCTGGTAGGTCGCGCCGCCGACCCGGCGCGAGCGGACCTCGACCGACGGCTTGATGTTGTCCAGCGCCTCGTGGAACACGTCCACGGGCTCGCGCTTCACGCGGGTCTGCACCCGCTCGAAGGCGTTGTAGACGATGGTCTCGGCGACGGACTTCTTGCCGTCCACCATCAGGTTGTTCATGAACTTGGTCAGGACCCGATCGCCGTACTTGGCATCGGGCAGGACTTCGCGCTTCTCGGCGGCGTGGCGACGGGACATTTACTGGATCCTCACTTCGGACGCTTGGCGCCGTAGAGCGAGCGGCGCTGCTTGCGGTTCTTGACGCCCTGCGTGTCGAGCACGCCGCGCAGGATGTGGTAGCGGACGCCCGGAAGGTCCTTGACCCGGCCCCCGCGGATGAGCACGACCGAGTGCTCCTGGAGGTTGTGGCCCTCGCCGGGGATGTAGGAGATCACCTCGAACGAGTTGGTCAGCCGCACCTTGGCGACCTTCCGCATCGCCGAGTTCGGCTTCTTCGGCGTGGTGGTGTAGACCCGGGTGCAGACGCCGCGCTTCTGCGGGCAGCCCCCGAGGTGCTGCGACTTGCTCTTGTTGACTTGGCGCTGCCGGGGCTTCCGGATCAGCTGCTGGATCGTCGGCATGGGCTGTGTTTCCCGTTTCCTACCGTTTTCTTGTGCCGCGGGCCCGAAGGGCTCCGCCGTCGATGAAGCCCCACGGCACGCGTGAAGCACAAAAAGCCCGCCCAGTTCACGCAACCTGCAGAACGGGGCGGTGGGTCACCAGAGGATCGGGGCGTTGCCGGCCCGGATCTTGACCTTGCTATGTTCGGCCCGGGCACGGACGCAATTCGCCCAGGCCCAGGGTGCGCGGGACATATGGGAATCGCGCCGGGGTGTCAACGGCCCCCCGGCCCTTCGCACGGCGTCCCTCCGCACGCCTTCGTCAGAGACCCGGGCTCGCCTCCTCCTCGGGCCGCGCCCGGCGGCGGTCGCGCAGCAGCGTGTAGAGCCCGGTCCCCACCACCACGCCCGCGCCCGCCACCGTCAGGGGGCCGGGCACGTCGCCGAAGGCCACGGCCCCCAGCCCGATCGCCATGACCAGCGCCGTGTAGCGGAACGGCGTCACCGCCGCGATCTCCCCCACCCGCATCGCGCTGACCGAGGCGACATAGCCCAGGACCACGAAGCTCACCGTCGCCGCCAGCAGGAGGCCCGACGCCGGGGTCAGCGGCTGCCAGTCCACGAAGGCCGCGCCGACCCCGCCCATGAGCGCCATCCCCGCCGAGGCGGCGGCGGCGATCAGCACCGACGGCACCTCCGGCCGGATCACCCGGCTCGTCAGGTCGCGGGCGCTGGTCGCGGCGACGCTGCCCAGCACCAGGAGCGAGGCCCAGGTGAAGCCGCCCCCGCCCGGCTGCAGGATCAGCAGCACGCCCCCGAGCCCCGCCAGGATGGCCAGGAGCCGCGCCCGGTCCACCCGCTCGCCCAGCACCGCCATCGCGCCCAGCGTGACCGCCAGCGGCACCGCCTGCTGGATGGCCGACACGTTGGCCAGCGGCATCCGGTTCAGCGCCGTCAGGTAGCACCAGCCCGCCGCCATCTCGAAGACCGTCCGCAGCAGGATCAGCCCCGCGTCCCGCCGCCCCACCGCCCGCACCTGCCCGAGCGCGAGCGCCAGCCCGCCCAGCACCAGCGTCGTGCCGCAGCCCCGGACGAAGATCGACTGGAACAGCGGCCAATGCGCCCCGAGCCCCTTCATGGCCGCGTCGCTCACGACGAAGCCGGCCATGGCCGCGGTCATCAGCGCCGCGCCGCGCAGGTTGGGGGAGAGGCTCATGCCCGCCAGCTAGCAGCCGCCCCCGCCCGCTTCCAGGGGACACGCGCCGCCCAGGCCCGACGCCCGCGCCAGCCCGCCACGCCCTCATCCCCGCCGCAGGCTGCGCTTCGGCACACCGCCGCCCGTGCCTGCCGCGCGTGCCTGCCCCCCGTGCCTGCCGCCCGTGCCTGCCGCCGTGCGGTCGCTCGTCGCCCGGCCCGACGCTCCCCCGCTTCGGCCACTGCCTCTCAACTTGGTCCAAATACGCCAGTCTGCCCTGTCCCCCAAAGCCCGCCGTCAAAAGCTTCCGCTCCCTGCCCCGATTCGCCCACCCCCCCAGGGGCGTTGCGCGAAACGCGCCTGACCGTTCGTTGCTGTCGGCCTCCGTTAACCCCTTCGTGCGAATCTGTCCCCTGTCAGACCACAGCCAGGAGTCCGCCCATGCCGTTCGACGCCGCCGCCCCGACCCCCGACCAAGGCCCCCTCCTCCGGGGCCCGTCGGCGGCTGCGCGCGTCGTGGACCCGGATCAGGGCCCCGCAAACGAAAAGGCCCCCGTCTCCGGGGGCCTTTCCAACCGTCTGCGGCAGCGGGCGAGGTCAGCCCTCGCCGCCCTCGGCCGGCTGCGGCGCGGCCAGGGCCACGGCCGCCTCGGCCTCCTCGCGCCGCTGCTCGATGACCGTCTGGTCGCGGTCGGTCGCGATCTTGCGGATGCGCGAGGTCGCGCCGCCGGTGCCCGCCGGGATGAGCCGGCCGACGATCACGTTCTCCTTGAGGCCCACGAGCTTGTCGACCTTGCCCTGCACCGAGGCCTCGGTGAGGACGCGGGTGGTCTCCTGGAACGACGCCGCCGAGATGAAGCTGCGGGTCTGCAGCGACGCCTTGGTGATGCCGAGGAGGATCGGCTCGCCCTGCGCCGGACGGCCGCCCCGCGCGATGGCCTTGTCGTTGGCCTCGTCGAACTCGGCCTTGTCCACCGTCTCGCCCTTGAGCAGCACGGTGTCGCCCGAGTCCGAGATCTCCCACTTCTGGAGCATCTGCCGGACGATGACCTCGATGTGCTTGTCGTTGATCCGCACGCCCTGCAGGCGATAGACCTCCTGCACCTCGTCGATCATGTATTCGGCCAGGGCCTCGACGCCCAGGATGGCGAGGATGTCGTGCGGGGCGGGGTTGCCGTCCATCACGTATTCGCCCTTCTGGATGAGGTCGCCCTCCTGCACGGGGATGTGCTTGCCCTTGGGGATCATGTATTCCCGCTTCTCCTCCGAGCCGTCGAGCGGCTCGATGGTGACGCGGCGCTTGTTCTTGTAGTCCTTCCCGAAGCGCACGTAGCCCGAGATCTCGGCGATGATCGCGTGGTCCTTCGGACGCCGCGCCTCGAAGAGCTCGGCCACGCGGGGAAGGCCCCCGGTGATGTCCTTGGTCCGCGCCCCCTCGCGGGGGATGCGGGCCACCACGTCGCCGGCCTGGACCGGCTGGCCGTCCTCGACCGACAGCACCGCGTCCACCGACATCTGGTAGGACACGGGGTTGCCCGCGTCGTTGAGGATCGGCTCGCCGTCCTCGCTGACCACGAGCACCGTCGGCTTGAGGTCGCCGCCCTTGGGCACCGACCGCCAGTCCGACACGATCCGCTGGGTCATGCCGGTGGCCTCGTCGGTGTCCTCGCGCACCGAGATGCCGCTCACGAGGTCCATGTAGCGCGCGATGCCCGCCTTCTCCGCGATGATCGGCAGCGTGTAGGGGTCCCACTCGAAGAGCCGGGCGCCCCGCTCGACCCGCTGGCCGTCCTTCACGAAGATCTTGGTGCCGTAGCCGACCTTGTGCTGCGCCCGCTCCTCGCCCTGGTCGTCCACGATGGCGACGACCATGTTGCGGCCCATGACGATCTGCTCGCCCGCCGCGTTCACGAGGACGTTGGCGTTGCGGAACTCGATCGTGCCGGTCTGGCTGGCCTCCAGGAAGGACTGCTGCCCGCCCTGCGCGACGCCCCCGATGTGGAAGGTCCGCATGGTGAGCTGCGTGCCCGGCTCGCCGATCGACTGCGCCGCGATGATCCCCACCGCCTCGCCGATGTTGACCATCGTGCCGCGCGCCAGGTCGCGCCCGTAGCAGGCCGCGCAGACCCCGTCCTCGCTCTCGCAGGTGAGCGGGGAGCGGATGCGCATCTTGTTGACGCCCGAGGTCTCGATGAGGTCGGCCCGCCGCTCGTCGATGAGCTCGCCCGCCCGGACGAGGATCTCGTCCGTGCCCGGCCGCAGCACGTCGTCCGCCGCCACCCGGCCCAGCACCCGCTCGGACAGCGAGGACACGACCTCGCCGTCGTTGACGGCGGCCGTGGCGGTGATCGCCCGGTCGGTGCCGCAGTCGAGGATGCGGATGATGCAGTCCTGCGCCACGTCCACGAGCCGCCGGGTGAGATACCCGGAGTTCGCGGTCTTGAGCGCGGTGTCCGACAGGCCCTTCCGCGCGCCGTGGGTGGAGTTGAAGTACTCCAGCACAGTCAGGCCTTCCTTGAAGTTCGAGATGATCGGCGTCTCGATGATCTCGCCGGACGGCTTGGACATCAGCCCCCGCATCCCGCCAAGCTGCTTCATCTGGGTCACGGAGCCCCGCGCCCCCGAGTGGGCCATCATGTAGACCGAGTTCGGCTCCATCGCGGCGCCGTTCTCGTCCTTGTGGACGGCCGAGATGGTCTCCATCATCGCGGCCGTGACCTTGTCGTTGCACTTGGACCAGGCATCGACGACCTTGTTGTACTTCTCGCCCTGGGTGATCAGGCCGTCCATGTACTGCTGCTCGAAGTCCTTGACCTGGTCGCGGGTCTCATCGACCAGCCGCCACTTGGCCTCGGGCACCACCATGTCGTCCTTGCCGAACGAGATCCCGGCGCGGAAGGCCTCCTTGAAGCCCGCCCCCATGATCTGGTCGCAGAAGATGACCGACTCCTTCTGGCCGCAGTAGCGGTAGACGGTGTCGATGACCTGCTGCACCTCCTTCTTGCGAAGGAGCCGGTTGACGAGCGAGAACGGTGCCTTGGCGTTGAGCGGCAGGAGGTTGCCCAGCCGCAGCCGGCCGGGCGTGGTCTCCGTGCGGACCCAGACCTCCTGGCCTTCCTCGTCGATCTGCTTGATCCGCGCGGTGATCTTGGCGTGCAGGTGCACGGCCCCGGCGTTCAGCGCCTGCTCCACCTCGTCGATGTCGGTGAAGGTCATGCCTTCGCCCGGCATCCCCTCGCGCTCGATCGTGGTGTAATAGAGGCCAAGCACCATGTCCTGCGACGGCACGATGATCGGGCTGCCGTTGGCGGGCGACAGCACGTTGTTCGTGGACATCATCAGGACGCGCGCTTCCAGCTGCGCCTCCAGCGACAGCGGGACGTGCACGGCCATCTGGTCGCCGTCGAAGTCGGCGTTGAAGGCCGAGCAGACGAGCGGGTGGAGTTGGATCGCCTTGCCCTCGATCAGGATGGGCTCGAAGGCCTGGATGCCCAGCCGGTGCAGCGTCGGCGCGCGGTTGAGGAGCACCGGATGCTCGCGGATGACTTCATCCAGGATGTCCCAGACCTCGGGACGTTCCTTCTCGACCAGCTTCTTGGCCTGCTTGACGGTGCTGGACAGCCCCTTCGCCTCCAGCCGCGAGTAGATGAACGGCTTGAACAGCTCCAGCGCCATCTTCTTGGGCAGCCCGCACTGGTGCAGCTTCAGCTCCGGCCCGGTCACGATGACCGAGCGGCCCGAGAAGTCCACGCGCTTGCCGAGCAGGTTCTGGCGGAACCGGCCCTGCTTGCCCTTGAGCATGTCGGACAGCGACTTCAGCGGGCGCTTGTTGGCCCCCGTGATGACGCGGCCGCGACGGCCGTTGTCGAACAGCGCGTCCACCGACTCCTGGAGCATCCGCTTCTCGTTGCGGACGATGATGTCGGGCGCGCGCAGCTCGATCAGCCGCTTGAGGCGGTTGTTCCGGTTGATGACGCGGCGATACAGGTCGTTGAGGTCGGACGTGGCGAAGCGGCCGCCGTCGAGAGGCACCAGAGGGCGCAGCTCGGGCGGGATCACCGGGATCACGGTCATGATCATCCACTCGGGCCGGTTGCCCGACTCGATGAAGGACTCGACGATCTTCAGCCGCTTGATGATCTTCTTGGGCTTCAGCTCGCCGGTAGCTTCCTTCAGCTCCTCGCGCAGCCGCTCGGCCTCGCCCTCGAGGTCGATGGCGGCCAGCATCTCGCGGATCGCCTCGGCGCCGATGTTCGCCTGGAAGGCGTCCGAGCCGTATTGATCCTGCGCGTCGAGGAACTGCTCCTCGGTCAGCAGCTGGTTCTGCTGGAGGTCGGTCAGGCCCGGCTCGATGACGACGTACTGCTCGAAGTAGAGGATGCGCTCCAGGTCGCGGAGCGTCATGTCGAGCATGAGGCCGATCCGGCTGGGGAGCGACTTCAGGAACCAGATGTGCGCGACGGGGGCGGCGAGCTCGATATGGCCCATCCGCTCGCGGCGCACCTTCTGGAGCGTCACCTCGACGCCGCACTTCTCGCAGACGACGCCGCGATACTTCATGCGCTTGTACTTGCCGCACAGGCACTCGTAGTCCTTGATCGGACCGAAGATGCGCGCGCAGAACAGGCCGTCACGCTCGGGCTTGAACGTGCGGTAGTTGATGGTCTCGGGCTTTTTGATCTCCCCGAAGGACCAGGACAGGATGCGCTCGGGCGAGGCCAGCGAGACGCGGATCTCGTCGAAGGTCTTGGCGGGAGTCAGGGGGTTGAACGGGTTGTTCGTCAGTTCCTGGTTCATCTCATTCCCTTCCGGGGGCCGATGGAATTGGGGACGAGGACGGCCCCCCGCAAGGGGCCGTCCCGAAGCCGTGAGAAGGGATCACTCCTCCTCCGCGTCCATCAGCTCCATGTTGAGGCCGAGGCCCCTGACTTCCTTGACGAGGACGTTGAACGATTCCGGCACGCCGGCCTCGAAGTTGTCCTCGCCCTTGACGATCGACTCGTAGACCTTGGTCCGGCCCGCCACGTCGTCCGACTTCACCGTCAGCATCTCCTGCAGGGTGTAGGCGGCGCCGTAGGCTTCGAGCGCCCAGACCTCCATCTCCCCGAAGCGCTGGCCGCCGAACTGCGCCTTCCCGCCCAGCGGCTGCTGGGTGACAAGGGAGTAGGGCCCGGTCGAACGCGCGTGGATCTTATCGTCCACGAGGTGGTGCAGCTTCAGCAGGTACTTCACGCCGACCGTGACCTTCCGCTGGAACTTCTCGCCCGTGCGGCCGTCGAACAGCTCGGATTGCCCCGAGGTGTCGAAGCCCGCCCGCGTCAGCGCGTCGTTGACGTCCTGCTCCTTCGCGCCGTCGAAGACGGGGGTCGCGATGGGAACGCCCTTCGACACGACCTGGGCGGTGCCGACGATCTCGTCCTCGCCCATCTGCGCCAGGGCCTCCTCGTAGGCCTCCTCGCCATAGGCGATCCGCATGGCCTCGCGCACCGGGGTCAGGTCGCCGGACCGCCGATACTCGTGCAGCGCCTCGTCGATCTGGATGCCCAGGCCACGGCTGGCCCAGCCCATGTGCGTCTCCAGGATCTGCCCCACGTTCATCCGCGACGGCACGCCGAGCGGGTTGAGGCAGAAGTCCACGGGCGTGCCGTCCGCCAGGAACGGCATGTCCTCGATCGGCACCACGCGCGAGATGACGCCCTTGTTGCCGTGACGACCGGCCATCTTGTCGCCGGGCTGAAGCTTGCGCTTCACGGCCACGAAGACCTTGACCATCTTCATCACGCCGGGGGGCAGGTCGTCGCCGCGACGGACCTTCTCGACCTTGTCCTCGAAGCGGGCGTCGAGCGTGCGCTTCTGCACCTCGTACTGCTCGTTCAGGGCCTCGACGATCTTGGCGTCGGCCTCGTCGGCCAGCGCGAACTGCCACCAGGCGCCGCGCCCGATCTCACGGAGCGACTCCTCGGTCACGACCGAGTTGGCCTTGAACCCGCGCGGTCCCTTCACGGCGGTCTTGCCGAGCAGGACGCCCTTCAGGCGCGCGTAGATGTTGCGGTCGAGGATGGCGAGCTCGTCGTCCCGGTCACGGGCCAGGCGCTCGACCTCCTCGCGCTCGATCTGCAGCGCCCGCTCGTCCTTGTCCACGCCGTGCCGGTTGAAGACGCGCACCTCGACCACCGTGCCGAAGTCGCCCGGCGGCAGCCGGAGCGAGGTGTCGCGCACGTCGGACGCCTTCTCGCCGAAGATGGCGCGGAGCAGCTTCTCCTCGGGCGTCATCGGGCTCTCGCCCTTGGGCGTGATCTTGCCCACCAGGATGTCGCCCGGCCCGACCTCGGCGCCGATGTAGACGATCCCGGCCTCGTCGAGGTTGCGGAGGGCTTCTTCCCCCACGTTCGGGATGTCGCGCGTGATCTCCTCGGGGCCGAGCTTGGTGTCCCGCGCCGCGACCTCGAACTCCTCGATGTGGATGGACGTGAACACGTCATCCTGCACGATGCGCTCGGAGATGAGGATGGAGTCCTCGTAGTTGTAGCCGTTCCACGGCATGAACGCGACGACCACGTTCTTGCCAAGGGCCAGCTCGCCCAGGTCGGTGGACGGCCCGTCGGCCAGCACCTCGCCCTTGGTCACCACGTCGCCCACCTTCACCAGCGGACGCTGGTTGATGCAGGTGTTCTGGTTGGACCGCTGGAACTTGCGCATCCGGTAGATGTCCACCCCGGCGTCGCCGAGCTCGAGATCCTCGGTCGCGCGGACCACGATGCGGGTCGCGTCCACCTGGTCGATGATGCCGCCCCGGCGGGCCATGATGGCCGCCCCGGAGTCGCGCGCCACGACCTCCTCGATGCCGGTCCCCACGAGAGGGGCCTCGGCCTGGAGGAGCGGCACCGCCTGCCGCTGCATGTTCGAGCCCATCAGCGCGCGGTTCGCGTCGTCGTTCTCGAGGAACGGGATCAGCGAGGCCGCGACCGACACGAGCTGCTTCGGCGACACGTCGATCAGGTCCACCTGCTCGCGGGGCGCGAGGGTGTAGTCGCCCGACTGGCGGGTGTTGACCAGCTCGTTGGCGAAGCCGCCGTCCTCGGTGAGGTTGGCGTTCGCCTGGGCGACGACGTGGCGCATCTCCTCGGTCGCCGACATGTATTGCACGTCGTCGGTGACCTTGCCGTCCACCACCTTGCGGTAGGGCGTCTCGATGAAGCCGTACTTGTTCACGCGGGCGTAGGTGGCGAGGCTGTTGATGAGACCGATGTTCGGGCCTTCCGGCGTCTCGATCGGGCACATCCGGCCGTAGTGCGTCGGGTGAACGTCGCGGACCTCGAAGCCCGCGCGCTCCCGCGTCAGACCACCCGGCCCGAGGGCCGAGAGACGCCGCTTGTGCGTGACCTCGGACAGCGGGTTGGTCTGGTCCATGAACTGCGAGAGCTGCGAGGAGCCGAAGAACTCCCGCACCGCCGCCGCGGCGGGCTTCGCGTTGATGAGGTTCTGCGGCATCTCGGTGTCGATATCGACCGAGGACATCCGCTCCTTGATCGCCCGCTCCATCCGCAGGAGGCCGACGCGATACTGGTTCTCCATCAGCTCGCCGACCGACCGCACCCGGCGGTTGCCGAGGTGGTCGATGTCGTCGATCTCGCCCTTGCCGTCGCGCAGTTCGACCAGCGCCTTGATGCAGGCGATGATGTCGTCGCGATCCAGCGTCCGCTGGGTGTCCGGCTTCTGGAGGTCGAGCCGCATGTTCATCTTCACGCGGCCGACGGCGGACAGGTCATACCGCTCCTTGTCGAAGAACAGCGTGTCGAACAGCGCCGAGGCCGCCTCGACGGTCGGCGGCTCGCCCGGACGCATGACGCGGTAGATGTCCATGAGCGCGGTGTCCCGCCCCATGTTCTTGTCCGCCGCCATGGTGTTGCGGATGTAGGGACCGACGTTCACGTTGTCGATGTCGAGGACCGGGACCTCCGTGAACCCCGCGTCGATCAGCGCCTTGACGGTGCCGCCAACGATCTCGCCGTCGCGGTCCGTTTCCAGGGTCAGCTCATCGCCCGCCTCGACGTAGATCGCGCCCGTCTCCTCGTTGATGATGTCCCGGGCGACGTAGCGGCCGGCGATGCTCTTGAACGGCACGAGGAGGTCGGTGACCTTGCCCTCGTCCTGGAGCTTCTTGACCATGCGCGGCGTGACCTTGTCGCCCGCCTTGACGATGACCTCGCCCGTGGCGGCGTCGATCAGGTCAAAGGTCGGCCGGGTGCCGGACACGCGGCGCGGGAAGAACTTCGTGACCCATTGCCGGGTCCGGGGCTCCAGCCGGTAGTCCACGGTGTCGTAATAGGCCCCGACGATCGCCTCCTGATCCAGCCCCATGGCATAGAGCAGCGTCGTCACCGGCAGCTTCCGGCGGCGGTCGATGCGCGCGTAGACGAGATCCTTGGCGTCGAACTCGAAGTCCAGCCACGAGCCGCGATAGGGAATGATCCGGCAGGCGAACAGCAGCTTGCCCGAGGAATGGGTCTTGCCCTTGTCGTGATCGAAGAACACGCCGGGCGAGCGGTGCATCTGGGACACGATCACCCGCTCGGTGCCGTTCACGATGAACGTCCCGTTGGAGGTCATCAGGGGCATGTCGCCCATGTAGACTTCCTGGTCCTTGAAGTTTTTGACGGTCTTGGCGCCGGTGATCTCGTCCACCTCGTAGACGATCAGGCGCAGCGTGACCTTGAGCGGCGCGGCATAGGTCATGTCGCGCGCTTGGCATTCCTCGACGTCGTACTTCGGCTTCTCCAGCTCGTATTTCACGAACTCGAGCCGGGCGGTCCCGTTGAAGTCCTCGATGGGGAAGACCGACTGGAAGACGCCCTGGATGCCCTCGCCGTCGGCGGGCTTGTCGCCCTCGCCGGACTTGAGGAACAGGTCGTAGGAGGATTTCTGGACCTCGATGAGGTTCGGCATCTCCAGCACTTCACGGATCTTGCCGTAATACTTGCGGAGGCGCTTCTGGCCGCGGACGGACTGGGGCATGAGCGTCATCACCTATGTCTCTGCGAGGGGCACGACGCCGGGGCCGCGGCGCGCCTCTCCGTGAGAGCGGATCGTCGAGGGTCCATCCGAAGCCGCCGTCCCACGGGCAGCCTCTCGACCCATTCGACCGGTCCAAGGGGCGGGTCCGCGCGGGACCGGCCTCCAAGACGGGTCAGGCTGGAGCCGCCGAAAGGGCAGCCCCAGCCCGGTAACATCTATCGCGTCGCGCCGAGGCGCATCACGCTCAGGCCAGCTCGACCTTGGCGCCAGCCTCTTCGAGCTTCTTCTTCATGGCCTCGGCGTCGGCCTTGGACACGGCTTCCTTGACCTTGCCGCCGGCTTCCACGAGGTCCTTGGCTTCCTTCAGCCCGAGCCCGGTGATGGCGCGGACTTCCTTGATGACGTTGATCTTGTTCGCGCCGGCGTCCTTGAGGACGACGTCGAACTCGGTCTTCTCTTCCTCGGCCGGGGCGGCAGCCGCGGCGGGACCGGCGGCCATCATCACCGCGCCGCCGGCGGCGGGCTCGATGCCGTACTTGTCCTTGAGGATGGTCTTGAGCTCCTGGGCTTCCAGGAGGGTGAGGCCGACGATTTGCTCGGCCAGTTGGTTCAGATCAGCCATTTTCGCTTTCCGTTGAGATAAGGGTTCCAACGCGAGGGTCCAGGGACCCCCACGGCATCACGTCGCAGCTCAGGCCGCGGCCTTCTCCTCGAGGGTCGAGAGAATGCCCGCGATGTTCGCGGCAGGCGCGCCAATCGCCCCGGCCAGTTGGGCCGCCGGCGCCCCGATGCACGCCACGACGGAAGCGATGAGCTCCTCGCGCGACGGCAGCTGGGCCACGGCCTTGACCCCGGCCGGGTCGAGAGCCGCGTTCCCCATCGTCCCGCCCAGGATGACGAACCTGTCGTTCGTCTTCGCATAGGCATCGACCACCTTGGCCGCAGCCACGGGGTCCTCGGAGTAGGAGAACACGGTCATGCCCGTGAGAAGGGGAGCCATGCTGGCGCCGGGCTTCCCTTCCAGGGCGATCTTGGCGAGCTTGTTCTTGGCCACGCGAACGGAGCCCCCGGCGTCGCGCATCCGCGCCCGGAGGTCCTGCATCTGTGCAACCGTCATGCCTTCGTAGTGGGCGACCACCACGACGCCAGAGCTTTCGAAGATCTGGCCGAGTTCCTCGACCACTTTCTCTTTCTGGGCTCTATCCACAGTTTCACTCCAAGTTGGGGTTTCCCCCGGCTCATGATGCGACCCCTGGGGGCCGCGTTCGGGTCCGTTGCTACGGAACCCGAGCCTCGGATCGCCCGCGAAGGGCGCCAGGCCCCCTACGGAAATCGTTGTCTCGCGCTCCGTCTCGGGCAGGATGTTTAAGCCCGGTCTGACCCGGGCCCCCACCGTCTTGGACAGCCGCCTCGGGCCAGCGACAGAATCGCTCGCCCCAGGCAGGCGACCCCCTTACGCCCTCCGCGCGGGAATGCCAACCCCGATCGTGCCGCCGATGACGGCTCCGTGCGCGAAAGCCACGTCCGGCCCCATCCGGGCCCGGACCGGACAAGAAAGGGCCGGCCCCCTGGGGGACCGGCCCTTCGATGCGCAAACCTTGGCCGGGGCTCAGTTGCCCGTGGCCGAGGCAAGGTCCACCGACACGCCCGGACCCATGGTCGAGGCGATCGAGACCTTCTTGAGGTAGGCGCCCTTGGCCCCCGACGGACGGGCGCGCTGCACGGCGTCCACGAAGGCGCGGATGTTCTCGGCCAGCTTCTCGGCGTCGAACGAGGCCTTGCCGACGCCCGCGTGCACGACGCCCGCCTTCTCGACCTTGAACTGCACCTGCCCGCCCTTGGCGGCGCGCACGGCCTCCGCCACGTCGGGGGTCACGGTGCCGATCTTGGGGTTCGGCATCAGGTTGCGCGGGCCCAGGATCTTGCCGAGACGGCCGACGATCGGCATCATGTCCGGCGTCGCGATGCAGCGGTCGAAGTCGATCTTGCCGCCCTGGATCTCCTGCATCAGGTCCTCGGCGCCGACGATGTCGGCCCCGGCCGCGCGGGCCTGGTCCGCCTTCTCGCCGCGGGCGAAGACCGCCACGCGCACCGTCTTGCCGGTGCCGTTAGGCAGCGTCACCGTGCCGCGCACCATCTGGTCGGCGTGGCGCGGATCGACGCCCAGGTTGAGCGCGATCTCGACCGTCTCGTCGAACTTCGCCGAGGCGTTCGCCTTCACGAGCTCCACCGCCGCCTGGACGGGCAGGTTGTCCTTGCCCTCAAAGGCGGCGCGGGCCGCGCGGATTCTCTTGCCAAGCTTCGCCATGATCAGCCCTTCACCTCGATGCCCATGGACTTCGCCGAGCCCAGGATCGTCTGCATGGCCGCCTCGATGGAGACCGCGTTGAGGTCCTTCATCTTGGCGGTCGCGATCTCGCGGACCTGCGCGAGGGTCACGGTCCCGGCCACTTCCTTGCCGGGCTTCGTGGAGGCCTTCGGGCGGTTGCGCTTGCCCACGGGCTTCAGGCCCGCCGCCTTCTTGAGGAAGTAGGACGCCGGCGGCGTCTTGAACTCCAGCGAGAACGACTTGTCGCCGTAATAGGTGATGACCACCGGGACGGGCGCGCCCGCCTCGATCTCGGTCGTGCGCGCGTTGAATTCCTTCACGAACGCCATGATGTTGATGCCCCGCTGACCGAGGGCGGGACCCACCGGCGGGGAGGGGTTCGCCTGCTGGGCCTTCACCTGCAGCTTCAGCGAACCGATGACTTTCTTGGCCATGTGGCCTCTCCTTCATCGTGGGGGCCAGGCCCCCTTGTCCAACTCCCGTCCCGGCGCGCCGGGCGGGGGCTCATTGCGCGTGGTCCGGGTCCGGGGCCGCGGCCCCCTTCCCTCCCACGGACCCTCCCGGTGGGGAGGGCCGACTCCTCAGGAGACCTTGGTCACCTGAGAGAATTCCAGATCGACCGGCGTGGCCCGGCCGAAGATCGAGACGGAGACCTTGAGCCGCTGCGCGGCCTCGTCCACGCCCTCGACCATGCCGTCGAAGTCCTCGAACGGCCCGTCGTTGACCTTGACCCGCTCGCCGATCTCGAAGCGGATGAGGTTGCGGGGCGCCACGTCCCCTTCCTCGACCCGGTTCAGGATGGCGTTCACCTCCGAGTCCCGCATCGGCATCGGCCGCCCCTGCGGGCCCAGGAAGCCGGTGACGCGGGGGATCGAGGTGATGAGGTGATAGGTGTCGTCGCCCATCTCCATGTGCACCAGCACGTAGCCCGGCATGAAGCGCCGCTCGGCCTGCACGCGCTTGCCGCGCCGCATCTCGATGACCTCCTCGGTCGGCACGAGAACCTCGTCGAGCTTCTCGCCCAGGCCCTTCTCGGCCGCCTTGGCGCGGATCTGCTCGGCGATCTTCTTCTCGAAGTTCGAGAGGACCGAGACCGAATACCAGCGTTTCGCCATGTCTGCCGCACCCATCGTCCGGCCGGCCCAGGCCGGCTGATTTCCCCGGGGCTTGCCGCCCCTGCGCTCCAAATGAAAACGGGGCGCTCGCGCGATTCGCGCGCCCGCGCCCGTTCCGTCCAAAGCCCGGCGCTCTTACTCCCCGCCGGGGGCGAGCGCAAGGGCTCCGCGCCGCGCCGGGGTCAGCTCCCGAAGATCCCGAGGATGGCCGTCAGCCCGCTGCGGATCGCGAGGTCCACGAGGCTGAAGAAGATCGCGGCCAGCGTCGCCAGCATCATGACCATCGCGGTCGTCAGCACCACCTCGCGCCGCGTGGGCCAGACGACCTTGCCGATCTCGGCGCGGGCCTGGTTGATGAACTCGACGGGGTTGACGGCCATGGACGATCCTCCGGGCGGAACCCGCGTCCCTTACCGGGGGCCACGCCCGCGCGCAAGCCCGCCCTCACGCCCCCGCGAAGGGGATGCGTCCCAGCGCCTCCCAGGGCCCGCCGAGGTAGCGCCAGAGGAGGAGCCCCTCCCCCACCGCCGTCCAGGGCGCGAACCCGGCCCGCAGCCGCTCCAGCGTCGCCCGCGCCGCCTCGGGCGGAACCTTGTTCTGCACGGTGACGTGCGGCCGCCAGGGCTGGCGGTCCTGCGGCCCGAGCCAGGGCTCCCAGGCCCGCGCCAGGGCGGCCCGCAGCGCGGCGACCTCCGGCGCCTCCAGCCGGTAGGCCGCGCCGCGCCCGAGCGGCATCACCGCCGCCACCCGCACCGGCATCGGCCCCCGCCCCGCGCAGGCCGACGCCAGCGCATCCTCCACCGCGGCCCGCTCCGTCCCGGGCAGGTGATGGAACAGGGTGACATGGGCGGGTATCAAGTTCATCCGCGTCGGGAACAGCGCCCGCCGCTCGGCGTCGAGCCGCCCGAAGCTCGCGTCGTCCAGCGCCAGCGTCAGGATCAGCGGCGCCGCATCCCCGTGATCCGTCATCCGGCCCTCCCGCGCGCGCCCCGAACCCCAACGCGCCCGCCCGCGCCCCGGTGCCACGCACCCCGACGCTCCGGCCAAGGCGCCAGCCAAGGCTCGGGCCAAGGCTCCGCCGCGCGACGGCTCAGGCCGCCTGTGACATCGCCCGGCGCAGGTGGAGGAAGGGCTCCACCGCCGGCCGGCCCAGCTCGCGCCGCAGCTCCCCGGAGGCGAAGTAGGCCTCGGCCGCGCGGCGCAGCACCGTGAAGGCCGCCTCCTCCGCCGTCCGCATCCGTTCCAGCACGGCCGGCGTCAGCCCCGCCCGGGGCAGCCGCGCCGCCACCGTCATGCAGGCGGCGACGTCGGCCACCACCGTCTCGCCGTCGTCGCCCTCCGCCAGCTCCGAGGAGGGGACGCCGGCGATCCGCATGGCGTCGCGCTGCCGCTGGTAGGCCGTCAGCAGGTCGAGCGCGATGCGCCGCGCTCGGAAGGTGAGGATGTCGGGTATCTCGGTCATGGGCTCCGCTCCGGTCTGCGGGTCCAGACTGCCATGGAATCGGAGCAGGACGACGACGCCCCGGGGGCCATCCTGCGGCAGGGGCAGGGCTGTGGCCCCGGAACCTCAACGCCGGCCAGAACGCGGCGCGAAACCGGGCATCGTGCGTGGGAAGTTGGCAGGGGCAGCAGGGTTCGAACCCGCGACCTACGGTTTTGGAGACCGTCGCTCTACCGGCTGAGCTATACCCCTAGGCCGACCCCCGACTAGCCCGAACCGCGCCGGGGATCAAGGGGGTCGGGCGAGGCCCGTCCGGCGCATCCGTCCGGGGCCCGCTTCAGGCGGGGGCGCCCGCCAGCTCGCCCTCGATCCGCCGGGCCTCCTCGTCCGGGATGCCCAAGGCGCGGGCCAGCCGGTCGAGGTAGTCCACCTCCAGCGGATGGTCGCGCCCGCACATCAGCGCCGAGGCGGCGTAGACCTCGCGCCCTTCCGCGCCGCCGCGCACCCGGGCGGCGATGGCCTCCGGGTCGGCGGGGGCGGCGATGGCCTCGCCCAGCAGGCCCTTCACCGCAGACGGCAGGTCCTCCACCTCGGCGTCGATGGCGCTGTGCTCCTCCTCGTCGATGTGGCCGTCGGCCTTGGCCGCCGACACCATCGCGAACAGAAGCGTGCGGGCCCGGACCTCCGCCTCGTCCTCGCTCAGGTCGGCGAGGCTGCGGCCCTCGGACGTTCCTCCCTGCCGGGCCCAGGCGTCGGCGGCGACCTTGGCCAGCGCGCCCAGACCGCCCATCAGCAGGGCATTGCGCGAGAAGCGGCTGTGCCGCCGCCCGCCCAGCAGCATGGCGAGCACGCCCAGCGCCGCGCCCCCGGCCATGCCGGTCTGGCGGAGCCGCTGGCGCGAGGCCGGGTCCTCGCCCACGCCCAGCCGCTGCGCGGCGGCGTCCTCTCCCTGCCGGGCGAGGGCGCGCCCCTCGGTCAGGAGCCGGTCGAGGAAGCTGCGGGCGGGGGTGTCCATGGCGGACCTCATCTGGTTGCGTCGCCTTTCCAGATAGGAAGCCCCACGGCTCGCTCCAAGGACGCGGGCGCGAGCGCCGCTCCCGGCCCGGCGATTCCTTGCCATGCCCCCAAACGGAAAACGGCCGCCCCGGGGGGCGGCCGTCCAAGACCTCGGGCCGATGGCCCGGCGATCACGCCAGGATCTTGCTGACCACGCCCGCGCCGACGGTGCGGCCGCCTTCGCGGATGGCGAAGCGCAGGCCGTCCTCCATGGCGATGGGGGCGATGAGCTCGACGTTGAACTTCAGGTTGTCGCCCGGCATCACCATCTCGGTGCCCTCGGGCAGCTGCACGGTGCCCGTGACGTCCGTGGTGCGGAAGTAGAACTGCGGCCGGTAGTTGGCGAAGAACGGCGTGTGGCGCCCGCCCTCCTCCTTGGTCAGGATGTAGGCCTCGGCCTCGAACCGGGTGTGCGGCTTTACCGAGCCGGGCTTGCACAGCACCTGCCCGCGCTCCACGCCCTCGCGGTCGATGCCGCGCAGCAGCGCCCCGATGTTGTCGCCCGCCTCGCCGCGGTCGAGAAGCTTGCGGAACATCTCCACGCCCGTGCACACCGACTTGCGCGTGTCGCGGATGCCCACGATCTCGATCTCGTCGCCCACGTTGATCACGCCCCGCTCCACGCGGCCCGTCACCACCGTCCCGCGCCCCGAGATCGAGAACACGTCCTCGATCGGCATCAGGAACGGCTGGTCCACCGCCCGCGCCGGCGTCGGGATGTACTCGTCCACCGCCGCCATCAGCGCCCGGATCGAGTCCTCGCCGATGTCCTTGCGCTCGCCGATCATCGCCTGGTGCGCCGAGCCCTTGATGATCGGGATGTCGTCGCCGGGGAACTCGTAGGACGACAGAAGCTCGCGCAGCTCCATCTCCACCAGCTCCACCAGCTCCTCGTCGTCCACCAGGTCGATCTTGTTCATGTACACGACCAGCGCGGGAACCCCCACCTGCCGCGCCAGCAGGATGTGCTCGCGCGTCTGCGGCATCGGCCCGTCGGACGCCGCGCAGACCAGGATGCCCCCGTCCATCTGCGCCGCCCCCGTGATCATGTTCTTCACGTAGTCGGCGTGGCCGGGGCAGTCCACGTGCGCGTAGTGACGGTTCGCCGTCTCGTACTCCACGTGCGCCGTCGAGATCGTGATCCCCCGCGCCCGCTCCTCGGGGGCCGCGTCGATCTGGTCATAGGCCTTGAAGTCGCCAAAATACCGCGTGATCGCCGCCGTCAGCGTCGTCTTGCCATGGTCCACGTGACCAATGGTCCCAATGTTCACGTGCGGTTTGTTCCGCTCGAACTTCGCCTTCGCCATGTTCCCGTCATCCTGAGTTGGGCGGAGCCCGAAACGGGCCCGCACGTCCGCGGGCCTCCTATGCAATCGCCCGCCCCATGGCAAGAGGGTGACGCAGGCGTGGCAAGCGCGCCGGGCCGCGGCCCGCGACTTGGCCCGCGCCTTGACGGCCCGCTTGCCCCGGACCAGTCTCGGCCCGCCATGCCCCGTCGCCTCCTCGCGCTCCTCCTGTCGATCCTGCCGCTGCCCGCGCTGGCGCAGGGCCAAGCCGTCGCGTCCCAAGGCGGCCTGACCCTCCGCCTCGCCCTCGCGCCCGAGGCGTCGGCGGCGCTGGCCGAAGCCGGCGAGAGCGTGGTCGTCCGCGTCTGGCTCTACGGCGAGCCCGCCTCGCCCGAGGCCCCCGTGAACGAGGTCGGGCTCGTCGATCTTGGCGTCGCCGAGCTGACGGTCGCGCCCGGCGACGCCCGGCTCACGGTCGGCGGCCTGTTCGGCCCCGGGCAGGCGGCGCTGGTGACCGAGCCTTTCGTCAACGTCAACGTCTTCACGGCCCGATTGTCCGACGAGGCCAACCTCCTCGCCTGCGACGCGCTCGACGAGCCCCTGGCCCAGGCCGCGCGGCGCGAGCCGGTCCTGGCCTGCCGCCTGCTCGCCCCGTGATGCCGGCCCCGACCGGGACGACGCCGATCGGCAGGCGAGCCCAAGCGCTCCGGCACCCGTGAGCCGTCGCCGAGCGGTCCCCCCGGGCCTCCCTTCGACCGCCCCCGGTTCGCGCGGACATCCCGGCCAACCCAGCCGAGGGCCGGGCGCCTCCCCCAGACCCGCATGATGGGCCGGAGGAACCGGTCCCCCATCAGCAGGCGGCCCGGTCCCGTTCGTCGTCCGATACCGACAGGGACCGGCACCCGCCTCCCACAAGGAAAGGGCTGCGGCCTGCCCTTTCCGTCACCCCTGCGCCACCGGCGCGGCGAAGCGGTTGTCCCGGGGGAAGCCCCTCGGCGCCATGCGCCCCGCCTGCCCGCGCTTGCCCAGCCACTCGGACAGGTCCGGCTCCCGCCGCGTCTTGCCGCCGTCGAGCAGCCAGGTCAGCCCCTCCGACAGATTCAGCGTCGTCACGTCCGACAGGCCGCCGTCCTTGAACGCCTGGAGCCGCACGCCCTTGCCGCGCCCCATCTCGGGCAGCTCGGCCACAGGGAAGACCAGCACCTTGCGGTTCTGCCCGATGCTGGCCACGTGGTCGCCCTCCACCGGGACCAGATGCGCGGCCCGCGCCCCCTCGGGCAGGTTCAGCACCACGCGCCCGGCGCGCGTCTGCGCCAGCGCCTCGTCCTCGGACAGCACGAAGCCGTCGCCCTGGTCCGAGGCGACGATCAGCCGCCCGCCCGGCCGGTGCACCCGCGCCGCCGTCACCGGCGCGTCGAGGTCGATCATCAGCCGCAGGGGCTCGCCCATGCCGCGCCCGCCGGGCAGGGTCGCGACGTTGACCGTGAAGACCCGCCCGTTCGCGCCCAGCACCAGAAGCCGGTCCGTCGTTTCGGCCCGCAGCACGAAGCGCGCCCGGTCGCCGTCCTTGTAGCGGATGCCCTCGGGCTCGACGTGGCCCTTCATGGCGCGGATCCAGCCCATCTCGGACAGGACCACCGTCACCGGCTCCCGCTCGATCATCGCCTCGTAGGGCACGTCCGCCGTCTCGGCGGCGACCGACAGGGTCGTCCGCCGCGCCCCGCCCGGCGCCTTGGCCCCGAACCGCTTGCGGCTGTCCTTCAGGTCCGCCGCGATGGCCTTCCATTGCAGCCCCTCGTCGGCGAGCAGGGCCACCAACCCCTCCCGCTCCGCCAGCAGAGCATCCCGCTCAGCGATGAGCTGCATCTCCTCCAGGCGCCGCAGGGACCGCAGCCTCATGTTGAGGATGGCCTCGGCCTGCACCTCGGTCATGCCCACGCCCGGCGGGATCACGGCCTCGCCCTTGGGGGGGATCGGCGACACGTAGTCCGCCTCGGACCGGCACCGCGCGCGCGGGCGGTCCCAGTCCTCGGCCTGCAACGCCGCCTTGGGGTCGTCGTCGTAGCGGATGATGTCGATGACGCGATCGAGGTTCAGGAAGGCGATGAGCAAGCCCCCCAGCACCTCCAGCCGCCGGTCGATCCGCTCCAGCCGGTGCCGCGACCGCCGCCCCAGCACGTCCCGCCGGTGGTCCAGGAAGGCGCGCAGCACCTCGCGCAGGGAGCACACCTTCGGCGTCAGCCCGTCGATGAGCACGTTCATGTTAAGCGGCACCCGGACCTCCAGGTCCGACTGCCGGAACAGCATCCCCATCAGCATCTCGGGATCGATCGACCGCGACCTGGGCTCCAGCACGATCCGCACGTCGTCCGCGCTCTCGTCCCGCACGTCGGCCAAGGCCGGGATCTTCTTGGTCTGGACGATCTCGGCCAGCTTCTCGATCAGCTTGGACTTCTGGACCTGATAGGGGATCTCGGTGACGACGATCTGCCGGATTCCGCGCCCCAACTCCTCCACCATCCAGCGCGCCCGCAGGCGGAACGCCCCGCGCCCCGTGCGATACGCCTGCGCGATGCCCTCCGGCGGCTCCACCAGCACGCCCCCCGTCGGGAAGTCCGGACCCGGGATCAGTTCCAGCAGCTTCTCGTCCGGCAGGTCCGGCCGCTTGATCATCTCCAGGCAAGCGCCGATCAGCTCATCCAGGTTGTGCGGCGGGATGCTCGTCGCCATGCCCACCGCGATCCCCGACGACCCGTTGGCCAGGAGGTGCGGCACCGGCGCGGGCAGCACCACGGGCTCGGTCAGCGTGCCGTCGTAGTTCGGCCGCAGGTCCACCGCGTCCTCGTCGAGGCCCTCCATCAGCGCCTCGCCCAGCGCGGACAGCCGCGCCTCGGTGTAGCGGGCGGCGGCCGGGTTGTCGCCGTCGATGTTGCCGAAGTTCCCCTGCCCCTCCACGAGCGGATACCGCACGTTGAAGTCCTGGGCGAGCCGCGCCATCGCGTCGTAGATCGCGGCGTCGCCGTGCGGGTGGTAGTTCCCCATCACGTCGCCCGAGATCTTCGCGCTCTTGCGGAAGCCCCCCGTCGGCGCCAGCCGCAGCTCCCGCATCGCGTAAAGGATGCGCCGGTGCACCGGCTTGAGCCCGTCGCGCGCATCGGGCAGCGCCCGGTGCATGATCGTGCTCAGGGCATAGGTGAGATACCGCTCGCCGATCGCGCGGCGCAGCGGCTCCGTCACCAGCAGGCTGGGGTCGTCCCCCTCGGGAAGGATCGCGTCATCGGTCATGGACCCGATGTAGCGGCCGGCCACTCGCGGCACAAGGGAAAGAACAAAATGGAAACATCCGCCCACCCCCTCCCCGGGCCGCGCCCCTTGCGCTAGATTGCCGTCGAGGCACCCCCGACCGACCCGAGGCCCAGCCATGCGTCTGTTCGTCCTCCTCTCCTTCCTCGTCCTCGCCTGGGCCTACTGGGCGCTCTCGGGCGGCGCGGGGTTCCAGCCGCAGCCCCGCCCGCAGGCCGCCGCCGAGCCCGAATCCGAGCCCGAATCCGAGCCCGAACCCGATCGCCCCCCGCTCGACCTCCGCGCCGTCGCCGCCGTCGCGCCCACGGTCGCCGAGCCCCCACCGCCCGCCGCCCAGCCCATGCCCGAGCCCATGCCCGCCCGGCCCGGTCCGCCCCTCCCCGCCTCGGTCGCCGAGGGGCTCGCCGCCCGGCCGCTCGCCCCCGCCGAGGCCTTGGCCGCCCTCGCCCCCGAACCGGCGGCCGCGCCGGAGGAGGTCGTCGCGGCGTCCTCTGCCGCGCCCGGCCCCGACCTCCGCCGCGTCACCGGCGACCGGGTCAACGTCCGGCTCGGCCCCGGCACCTCCTTCGGCGTGGTCGGGCAGGTCGTCGCCGGCGACCTGACGGAGGTGCTGGAGCGCGACGGCGGCTGGGTGCGCGTCCGCCTGCCCTCGGGCGACGCCGGCTGGATGTCCGCACGATTCCTTGAGCCCTGACGCCCGACGCCTTCCGCGTCCCCCGCCCGCCGGGCTAATCCGGCCCCGACCCCCACGGCCCGGAGCCCGCCCATGTCCCACGCCCCCACCGCCCGCCCGCGCAGCATCCTGATCACCGGCTGCTCCTCGGGCATCGGCGCCGCCGCCGCCCTGGCGCTGCGCGCGCGGGGCTGGCGCGTCTTCGCCGCCTGCCGCCAGGCCGAGGACTGCGCCCGCCTGCGCGCCGAGGGCTTCGAGAGCCCCCGCCTCGACTACACCGACCCCGCCTCGCTCGACCAGGCCCTGTCCGAGGTGCTGGAGGCCACCGGCGGCACGCTCGACGCGCTGTTCAACAACGGCGCCATCGCCCTGCCCGGCGCGGTGGAGGACCTGCCCACCGAAGCCTTGCGCGCCATCTTCGAGACCAACCTCTTCGGCTGGCACGACCTCACCCGCCGGGTGATCCCCGTCATGCGCGCGCAGGGGCACGAGCGGATCGTCAACTGCTCCTCCGTCCTCGGCCTCGTGGGCGCGCGGTGGCGCGGAGCCTACGCCGCCACCAAGTTCGCCCTCGAAGGCCTTTCGGAGGTCCTGCGGCTGGAGATGGCCCCCGCCAACATCCAGGTCGTGCTGATCGAGCCCGGCCCCATCACGTCCCGGCTCCGCCAGAACGCCATCCCGCACTTCGAGCGCTGGATCGACTGGAGGGCGTCGCCCCGCCGCGACGACTACGAGGCCGTGCTGCACCGCCTCTACGGCCCGGCCACCCCCGACCGCTGGGAGCTGCCCCCCTCCGCCGTGGCCGAGCGGCTGATCCTCGCGCTCGAATCCCGCCACCCCGCGCCGCGCTACCGCGTCACGGCCACCGCCCACGCGGCGGGCCTCCTGCGCCGCGCCCTGCCCGGCCGCGCTCTCGACTGGGTGCTGCGCCGGTCCTGACGCCACAGGTCCTGACGCCACCGGGGCCCGCACGCGTCAGGTCCGGCGCGCGTCGGGTCCGGCGCGCGTCAGGTCCGGCGCGCGTCGGGCCTTCCCTTCCACGCCCGCTCCGCTACACCCTCCCTGTCACTCCGGGAGCGGCTCATGGACTTCAGCGACCCCCTCTTCTACCTCGTCGTCGCGGCGGTGCTCCTCGTTCTGGGCATCCTGCTCTTCGGCGTGGGCAGCTTCGGGCGCGGCGGCGACTTCAACCGCCGCAACGCCAACAGGATCATGCGCTGGCGCATTTATGCCCAGGCCGCCGCCGTGGCCCTGATCCTCCTTTACGTCTTCCTCCGCAACCGAGGGGCCTGAACGCCATGGTCGTCCTGAACAAGATCTACACCCGCACCGGCGACGCCGGGGAGACCGCGCTGGGCGACGGCACCCGCGTCCGCAAGCACGCCCTGCGCGTGGAGACCTACGGCACCGTGGACGAGGTGAACTCGACCCTCGGCCTCGCCCGTATCCATGCGTCGGGCGATCTCGACGCCCAGCTCGCCGCCATCCAGAACGACCTCTTCGACCTCGGGGCCGACCTCTGCCGCCCCGAAGGGGGCGAGGGCCAGCCCCTCCGCATCGTCGATTCGCAGGTGGACCGGCTTGAGGCGCAGATCGACGCCCTGACCGCCCGACTGGAGCCGCTCCGCAGCTTCATCCTGCCCGGCGGCACCGCGCTCGCCGCGCATCTCCACCTCTGCCGCACCGTGACCCGCCGGGCCGAGCGGCTGGCCGTGTCGCTGTCCGAGCAGCACGCGGTGAACCCCGCCGCGATCCGCTACCTCAACCGCCTGTCCGACTGGTTCTTCGTCGCCGCCCGCATGGCCAACGACGGCGGGCGGGCCGACGTGCTCTGGGCGCCGGGGGCGAACCGCTAGGCGTCCCGCGCCAACGCCTCGACCAGCCGCGCCCGCGCCGCCGGCAGCTCCCGCCCCTCGGGCAGGAGCCGTTCGCGCAGGAAGTGCCCCGTCACGTCGAGCGCCGCGCCGATGGCCGGGGCGTCGGCCTCGCCTTCGCCCCGCAGAACGGGGGGCAGCGGCAGCAGGCGCGGCGCATAGGCCCCCGCTCCGGCGCGGCTCACCGCCCGGCCCGTGCGCGGCGAGACATAGGCGAGGTCCACCCGCGCGCCCGTCACCGCGCAGGCGTTCAGGTCCAGCCCGAACCCCATCTCCTCCAGCACCGCCATCTCCCATTGCAGGTAGGCGAGCGGCCAGACCTCCCGCTCCCCCAGCAGGTCCAGGAGCGCGTTGGTCCGGTCGTAGAGAGCCGGATGCGCCGCCCGCTCCGGCAGCACCGAGGCCAGCAGCGCCGCCACCGCCCCGATCCCCGCCAGCGCCACGCGGTCGCCCAGCGCGGTCGCGGCGCGGTTGCGGATCGGCTCGACCGCGAAGTGCCCCAGGTGCTCGTCGAGCCGCGCCCGCCAGCCCAGTTGCGCCAGCACGCCGGGCTGGAGGAACGGCCGCATCCGCCGCGACACGCCGCCGAGCACCACGCCCGCGTGCCGCCCATGGTCGCGGCAGAAGGCCTCGGCGATGGCCGAGGTCTCGCCATGCGGCCGCACCGCCAGAAGGATGCCCTCGTCGCGCCATTCGATCATGGGGCCAAGGTGGGGGCGCGCGAAGCGAACGGCAAGGGAGGGCGGCCGACGGCGAAGGGGGGCGCTGCCCCCCGTCTCCTGCGGAGACTCCCCCCGGGATACTTGGAGCCAAAGAAGGGCCAAGGCAGGAAGAGGGGCGGCGTCCAGCTCCGCGCCACGCCTCCCACCCCTGCAGGGTGGGGTCCACCCCACCCTGCGCCGTCCCACCCATCCCGGCCCTTCCGGTCGGCGTCGGGCGCGCCGTCCCCGCACCAAGGTCGCGTCCATGGCCGCTGCGCGGACGGCGCGCCTTACGCCAGCGACAAACGTGGCCCCGCCCCCGCTCCCGCCACTCCGCCGGGGGTGTTGCGCGAAGTGGGGGCTGAGCGCTCGTTGCTGGCACCCTTCGTTAACGCTTGCGTGCGATTCTCTCCCGCACGAGCACGCAACAGCAGCCCCGCCGCACGGCCCGGCGCCTCTCGCAGGGGCGACGCGCCGGCACCGACGGCGGGGAGCGGAAAGGAGAGACGACGAAGAGCAGCCCCGGCCTGACAACCTGGGGCACAGACGACAGCGATGGGCCAGCAGCGGCCAGATACCGGGACCGGGAGATCCTCCCCGGCGCCCCTTGGACCCAGCCCGCTTTGGTGCGGCCGGTGCTCCCGCCTGCGCGCCCCGTACCCGCAGGCCTGGAGTCGACCCGGAGGCCTCGCGGGGATTTACTCTTTGTGGAACGCCCCTCCCGGTCCGCTCCGCCGCCTGTCCGCTCCGGCCTGTCAACTTGGCCCCGATACGCCGGGGTGAAGCGCCGCAGGCGCGAGGGGCGGCACCCCTAGTCCAACCCCTCGTCCCCCAGCAGGTGCCGCCCCTGCCGGTCCTCCACCTCGATGACCCAGAGATCCGGGTCGAATCGCCGGGCGCGGGCGATGGCGGCGTCGACCTCGGCCTCCTCGCCCTCGGCCAGCACCATCCAGGCCCGCGCCCCGGTCATGGGATCGAAGCTCCGCTGGAAGGCCCTCGCGCGGCCGTCGAGCGTCGCGGCCTTCACCAGAACCGCGCCCGCCGTGTCGTCGCCGCGCCGGACGACGAAGGCGGGGATGTCCTCGACCCGCAGCCGCGCGAGGTAGGCCGCGACCCAGATCCCGGCGCGGAGCCTCGGCTCAGGCGTCATGGCCGCGCCGCCCGAAGGCAGGCCGGTCAGGCCCCGTCACGGTCGGCCCGGCGGGGCGCGGGCCTCTACGCCCCGTCACGGAAGTCGAGCCCCATCTCGCCATACCGCTCGGGGTCCTCCAGCCAGTTCTCCTTGACCTTAACGGTCAGGAACAGGTGGACGCGGCGGCCCATGAAGGCCTCCATCTCGGCCCGTGCCGCCTGGCCCACGGCCTTGATCGTCTCGCCGCCCTTGCCCAGCACGATGCCCCGGTGCCCCTCGCGCGCGACATACACGATCTGGTCCACCTTGGCCGAGCCGTCCTTGCGCTCCTCCCAGGCCTCGGTCTCGACCGTCAGCTCGTAGGGAAGCTCCTGGTGGAGCCGCAGCGTCAGCTTCTCGCGCGTCATCTCGGCGGCGATCATCCGCATCGGCAGGTCGGCGAGCTGGTCCTCGGGATAGAGCCACGGCCCCTCGGGCAGCATCGACGCCAGCCAGCCCTTCAGGTCCTCCGTCCCGTAGCCCCGCTCGGCCGAGATCATGAAGGTCCGCTCGAAGGGGAAGGCGGCGTTCATCTCCTGCGAGAGCGCCAGCAGCGTCTCGGCCTTCACCCGGTCGATCTTGTTGATGGCGAGCGCCACGGGCCGGTCGCCCACGCGGTCGCGCAAGGTTTCGAGGATCGCGTCCACGCCCGGCGTCCGGCCCCGGTGCGCCTCGATCAGCAGAACCACCACGTCGGCGTCGGCCGCGCCGCCCCAGGCGGCGGCCACCATCGCGCGGTCGAGCCGCCGGCGCGGGCGGAACAGCCCCGGCGTGTCCACGAAGACGATCTGCGCCTGCCCCGCCATCGCCACGCCCCGGATGCGGGCGCGGGTCGTCTGGACCTTGTGGGTCACGATCGACACCTTCGCGCCGACCATGCGGTTCAGCAGCGTGGACTTGCCCGCGTTGGGCTCCCCGATCAACGCCACGAAGCCCGCGCGGGTCGGTCCCGCCTCCGTCGCCGCGCCGCCGACCGGTCCTTGATCCTCGTCCACGTCCCTCATCCTTCCAATCGTCCCAACAATGCCGCCGCCGCCGCGTGCTCCGCCACGCGCTTGGTCGCCGCCTCGGCGCGCTCCACCTCGCCGGTGGACAGCCGCGCCTCGATCACGAAGCGCGGCGCGTGGTCCGGCCCCTCGCGGCTCACCAGCACGTAGTCCGGTGGCGTCATCCCGCGAGCCTGCGCCCATTCCTGCAGCGCGCTCTTGGCGTCGCGGGCGTCCTCGGGCGCCGCCGCGATCCGCCCGGCCCAGAGCCGGAGGATCATCCTGCGGGCCGCATCGAGCCCCGCGTCGAGGTAGACGGCGGCGATGACCGCCTCCATCGCGTCGGCGAGGACCGCCTCCTTCCGACGCCCGCCACCCAGCATCTCGGAGCGGCCGAGCTTTAGCCCGGCGCCAAGATCGACCTGCCGCGCCACCTCGGCGCAGGTCTCGCGCCGGACCAGCGTGTTGAAGCGCGGTGCGATGCGCCCCTCGTCCGCCCTGGGGTCGGCTTCGAGCAGCGCCTCGGCGATGACGAGGCCCAGCACGCGGTCGCCCAGGAACTCCAGCCGCTGATTGTCGGCCTCGCCCCCGTGCGAGCCGTGCGTCAGCGCCCGGATCAGCAGCGAGGGGTCGCGGAACTCGTGCTCGAGCCGCTCCGACAGGGCCTTGAGCGCGCTCGACAGCTTCATCGCACGATCCTTCCCATTCGTCCCCAGCGCCAACCCCGCAGGTCCCAGGGATGCCGCGCGCCAGACGACGCCGCCACCATGTCCACCCGTCCGATCACCCGATCCACCTCCACGAGCCCCGTGCCCCCCGCCGCCGGCGCGAGGCGGCTGTCCCGCGCCGCGTCGCGGTCGTCGCCGAGGATATAGACGAAGCCTTCGGGAACCGCGACCTCCCCCGCCCGGTCGAGCGGGCGCAGCCCGGCGTCGAGCACCGCGTAGTCCGCGCCCCCGGGCAGCATCTCGCGGAATCGCCGTGTCCGGCACTCGGCCCCCAGGCCCACGGTGCCGTTGCCGCAGACCGGCATGACGCCCAGCGGCCCCTGGCGGGCGAAGGGTTCGGCGAGCGCGCCGTCGTCGCGCCGCAGAGCCGCCACGCCGTCGATCACCGGGACGCCGCCCTCGACCGCGACGGCCTGCCCGGCTGTGGCGATCACCCGGCCGAAGCGCGGGGCCTCCTCGCCGGGACGGCGGAAGGCCACCACCGCGCCGGGCAGGGCCGCGCCGCCGCGCCGCACCAGCACGAGGTCGCCGGGCCAGAGCGCGGGCCGCATCCCCTGCGCCGCCACCCCGGCGGCGGTCCAGGCGAGGCTGCCCAGCAGGAGGAGCGCGGCGACCGCGGCCGCGCCGAGGCCCAGGAGCCGCCACGACGCCTCGGCCCGCCGCCGCCGCTGCGAGGAGGGGACGGCGACCAGCAGCGCCAGGAGCCCCCAGCGCGCCCAGGGCAGCGCGAGAGCCCAGGCCCACCAGCCCGACCAGCCCATGTCATTGAGCCGCCGCAGCGCGTGGCCCACCGCCGGGACCAGCAGGAGCGCCAGCGGGATCGTGACCAGCGCCTCGCGCCAGCGGCTCCAGCTTGGGAGGAGGTCGGGCCCCCAATGCCGCAGGGCGGCCAGCGCGCCCACCCCGAGCAGCAGGCCCGCGAAGGCCCCGGGGCGTGTCCGGCCCGTGGGGTCGAGGCCCTGGACAAGGAAGCGGGACGGCGAGAGGGGCTCCGCCGCCGGGCGGAGTGCCATGGGTGCCGTCCCTATTGGATCGCCCTGAAGAAGCGGTCGGCCCGCCAGGTCCAGAAGGCCAGCATGGAGCGCCCGGCCGAGGAGAACATGATGCGGTCGGCCCGGCCCACGAGGTTCTCGAAGGGCACGAAGCCCACGCCCTGCGGCTGCGCGAACCGCGAGTCGGTCGAGTTGTCGCGGTTGTCGCCCATGAAGAAGAAGTGGCCGGCGGGCACGGTGTAGACGCCGGTGCTGTCCTGCGGCAGGTCGCCGATGTCGAGGATGCCGTGCGACACGCCCGTCGACAGGGTGCCGTCCGCCTGCGGCGTGCCGGGCAGCGTCTCGCGCCAGCGGTCGGACAGGCATTCGCCGCCCTCGGGCTGCGCGCCACCGATGCAGGAGGGCCGGAGCCCCTGCGGTCCCTGCGGCTCGTAGGTCTCGCGGAACTGGCCGGCGGGCTCCAGGGCGACGGGCTGGAAGGTGCCCGTGCCGCCCACGTCGATGTTCAGCACGCCGTCCCGCACCTGGATGCGGTCGCCGGGGAGGCCGACCAGCCGCTTGATGAAGTCGGTGCCGTTCACCGGATGGCGGAACACCACCACGTCGCCGCGCTGCGGCTCCCCGCCCCAGATGCGCGTGTTGTCGCCGTCCGCCCAGCCGCAGAGGTCGTCCGCGCCGATGTCGAGCCCAATGACCCCCAGCGGGATCGAGGGGCAGGAGGCGTAGGAGTAGCCATAAGCCATCTTGTTGACGAACAGGAAGTCGCCGATCAGCAGCGTGTCCTTCATGGAGCCCGAGGGAATCCAGAACGGCTGGAAGAACAGCGTGCGGAACACGCCGGCGATCAGAAGCGCCCAGAAGACCGTCTTGACCGTCTCCCAGACGCTCCCGAGCGCGCTCCGCTCCTCCTGCGCCGCCGCGCGGCGGTCCCGTCCGAATGCCATGGCCCAACGCCTCCTTGCGACGGAGGCCTCCTTGACGCCCCCGCCCCCCCAAGTCAACCGGCGCGTCCCCGCCGCTCACGCGGATGCCAGGATCAGCCCCCGGCCAGGGGCCGCGCCTCGATGACGACGAAGGCCTGCGCCCAGGGGTGGTCGTCCGTCAGCGTGACGTGGATCACCGCCTCGTGCCCCGGCGGGGTCATCCCGGCCAGCCGCTCCGCCGCCCAGCCGGTGACGCGCATGACCGGCTGACCGGTGAGCAGGTTCGTCACCGCCATGTCGCGCCAGGATATCCCCATGCGGAGCCCCGTTCCCAGCGCCTTGGAGCAGGCCTCCTTGGCCGCCCAGCGCTTGGCGAGCGTCGCCGCCTCGCCGGGGCGCGAGCGGGCCTTGCCCAGCTCGGTCTGGGTGAAGACGCGATCCCGGAAGCGATCGCCGAAGCGGGCGAGCGTGCCCTCGATCCGCTCGATGTTGCACAGGTCGGTGCCGATGCCGAGGATCATGCCGGCTCCCTGCCGAAGAACCAGCCCTCGATAGACCTGGACGGCGGGAACAGCCAGTCGAGCGACGCGGGCCAGCCCGGATCGGGCACGCTGTCCGGCCAGGTCTCCTTCATCGAAGTCCAGACCTTGGCCGGGCTGCTTGCGGCCGCGGCCCAGACCTCGTCCGCCGTGGGCACGGGAAGGCCGCAGACCTCTCGCGGGTCGATCTCCCGATCCGGGTTGAAGACGCGGTCGAGCGCGATCAGGTCCTCCACCGTGTCGCAGGTGGACTTGACCTCGTAGGCTGTGGTCGCGGCGATCACGGCGACCCCCAGGACCGGCAGCGCCTCGCCGGCCATGGAGCCGATGTTGGCGGCCTGCACCCGGACCGAGCGGGCGACGATCCGGTCCACGGCGCCGCGCACCGCCGCGCCACGGGAGCGGAGCGCCGCGATCTCGTCGGCCTGCGCCGCTGCCCGCCGGTTCAGGCCGGCCATGTCGTCGGCGTGGCTCCGCCGCAGCCCGTCGAGCTCCGCCCGGTGGCGGCGCTCCAAGGCCGCGAACTCGTCGGCCTGCGCCTCGCGGAGGCCAGCCAGCTCCGCCCGGCGGAGCCCCTCGATCCGGGCGGCCGCGCTTCGCCCCGGAAGCACCGCCTCCACCGCCTCGGACACCGCCGCCAGCAGGACCGGGGACAGCGCCGTCGCCAGGGAGGCCAGCGTCGTGCCGAGGAGGAAGGCCAGGACCGCCATGGCCCAAGCGGTCCGCAGGACAAGCCGCGGGAGCCGGCGGGCAATCCAGAGGAGGACGGCGAAGGGCCTCATCCGAGGGCGGTCCCGGCCGGGTCCAGGGGCGAGCGCGAGCGCCATCCGCCCCGTCCTCAGCCGAGCCCGCGCGCCGCGTCCATGCGGCGGCGCATCTCGGCGATGGCCGGGGCGAGGCCCTGCATGATCGCCTCGCCGATCAGGAAATGCCCGATGTTCAGCTCCCGCATCTCGGGGATCGCGGCGATGGGGGCGACCGTCTCGTAGGTGAGGCCGTGGCCGGCATGGACCTCCAGCCCGAGCGCCGCCGCCTGCTTGGCCGCCGCCGCGATGCGGTCCAGCTCGGCGTTCCGCTCCTCGGGCCTCCCCTCATGGTGGGCGTCGCAATAAGTCCCTGTGTGGATCTCGACCACCACCGCGCCGACGCGGGCGGCGGCGTCCACCTGGGCCGGGTCCGCGCCGATGAACAGCGACACGCGCGAGCCCGCGTCGCGCAGGGGGGCGATGAAGCGGGCGATGCGGTCCTCGGATCCCGCCACGTCGAGCCCTCCTTCCGTCGTGCGCTCCTCCCGCCGCTCGGGCACGACGCAGATCGCGTGGGGGCGGTGGAGGAGCGCGATGGCCTGCATCTCTTCGGTGGCGGCCATCTCAAAGTTGAGAGGCTTACTCAGCGCCTCAATCAGCCGCTCGATGTCGCGGTCCGAGATGTGGCGGCGATCCTCGCGCAGGTGCGCGGTGATGCCGTCGGCGCCCGCGCCCTCCGCGACCAGCGCCGCGCGCACCGGGTCGGGAAAGGCCGTTCCCCGCGCGTTCCTGACGGTCGCCACATGGTCGATGTTGACCCCGAGCCTCAGCCGTTCGCTCATCGCATCCCCCGTTCGAGTCGGGGCCACCCTAGCGCCCCGGCCCGCCCGCGCCAGGGGGCTTGCGGAGCTGCGCGAGCTTCTCCTCCAGCACCTTGCGCCGTCCCGCCTGATAGGCGCCGACCAGCCGCACGGTGATCCAGTAGAAGACCAGCGCGACCACGAGCCCCGGCCCGATCCCACCCACGAGGTAGGGCAGGAACACCGCCCGCAGGAAGACGCGGAGGTGGTCCCATTCCATCCGTTCAGGCGAGAAAACGGACCAAATGTTGTGCCAGAGGTCCCGGCCCGCCTGGCTGAACTGGTGTCCGAGCTCGCGCATGAGGTCGGCGTCCGGGGGATGGCCCAGCATCCAGGTGCCCAAGCCCATCGCCAGGGCGCTGATGGGCACAAGCGTCAGGAAGTTGTTGACGAAAGTCCCGATCATCGACGCCAGCAGGTTGCCACGGATCAGCTTGGCGATCAGCAGCCCGCCGAGGAAGTGGAACCCGTACAGAGGCGTGAAGCTGATGAACACGCCCGCCGCCATGCCGCGCCCGATCTTCTCGGGGCTGTCGGGCAGGCGGCGAAGGCGGTGCTTGATGTATTCGATCGCCCGCATCCAGCCGCCGCGCGGATAGACGGCCTCGGCCGCCATGCGCCAGGGGGACCGCCGGTCGCGCCGCCGGAAGACCACCGCCGCGCCGCCTCAGCCGCGCGGCGGCGTCATCGTCGCCCGCCGGGGGTCGCGGTGGCGGGCAACGGCGGAGACGTTGGTCTCGGCCTCCAGCGCGGTCATCACGCGGTGCAGGTGCTCGGCGTTCCGCAGGTCCACGTCCACCAGCAGGCGGTAATAATCGGGCTTCCGGTCGGTGAACTGGAGGTCCGAGATGTTGGCCGACTGCTCCCCGATCAGGGTGCAGATGCGCCCGAGCACGCCGGGACCGTTGGAGATGGTCAGCTCCAGCGTCACGGTGTTGACCGCGCGGTGGTTCCCCTCCTGCCAGCGCAGGTCGAGCCAGCGGTCCGGCTGCTCCTCGTAGTCCACCAGCGCCGGGCAATCGATGGCGTGGACGACGACGCCTTGTCCCCGGTGGGTGATGCCGACGATCCGCTCGCCCGGAACCGGCTGGCAGCAGAGCGCGCGGCGATAGGCCTGCCCCGGCTCCAGGCCGACGACGGCCTTCTTCTCGTCCACCTCCTCGCCGGGGCGGCGGGCGAGGTCGGGGTAGAGCACGCGCACCACCTCGCGCGCCGTCATCTCGGCCGAGCCGAGGCGGGCGAGGAGATCGTCCTCGTCGTCCAGCCCCAGCGCCTTGGCGGCGGTCCGCAGCGCCTTGTCGGTGGCCTTCTTGCCCACGTTCTCGAAGGCGACGCGGGCCAGTTCCGCGCCGAGCTTGATGAACCTCTCCCGGTCCTCCTCGCGCAGCGCCCGCCGGATGGCCGACTTCGCGCGACCCGTGACGGCGATGCCGATCCAGCTCGCCTGCGGGGTCTGACCCTCGGCGGTGATGATCTCGACCATCTGGCCGTTCCGCAGCCGCGAGTAGAGCGGCACCCGCACCCCGTCCACCTTGGCCCCCACGCAGGCCGAGCCGATGCGGGTGTGGATCGCATAGGCGAAGTCGATGGGCGTCGCGCCCTTGGGCAAGGGGATGACGTGGCCCTTGGGCGTGAAGCAGAACACCTGGTCCTGGTACATCTCCAGCTTCACGGCCTCGAGGAACTCGTCGTGGTCCTCGCCGCCCTCGAACCGCTCGGTCATCTGGGCGATCCAGCGCACCGGATCGACGGCGAAGCGGTTCTCGGACCTGACGCCATCCCTGTAGGACCAGTGCGCGGCCACGCCCGACTCGGCGACCTCGTGCATCTCCTGGGTGCGAATCTGGATCTCGACCTGCTTGCCGTCGCGGCCCGACACCATGGTGTGGATGGAGCGGTAGCCGTTCGACTTGGGCTGGCTGACGTAGTCCTTGAAGCGCCCCGGCACCGCGCGCCACTTCTGGTGGATGACGCCCAGGATGCGATAGCAGTCGGCCGCCGTGCCGCAGATGATCCGGAACCCGTAGATGTCCGACAGCCGCGAGAAGGCCTGGTCCTTGGTTTGCAGCTTGCGCCAGATCGAATAGGGCTTCTTCGCGCGACCCGTCACGCTGGCGGCGATCCCCTCGCGCGCCAGCAACTCGCGGATGTCCTCCACGATCTTGTTGATGACGGTGTCGGCCTCGTCCTGCAAGGTCAGGAAGCGACGGATCACCGATTGCCGCGCTTCGGGCATGAGAACCTTGAAGGAGAGATCCTCCAGTTCCTCGCGCATCCACTGCATCCCCATGCGCCCGGCAAGAGGCGCATAGATGTCCATGGTCTCCCGAGCCTTCTGGGCCTGCTTCTCGGGCGGCATGGACTTGATCGTCCGCATGTTGTGCAGACGGTCGGCGAGCTTGACCAACGTCACCCGCAGGTCGCGGCTCGTGGCCATGAACAGCTTGCGGAAGTTCTCGGCCTGGCGCGTCTCGTCCGACCGGATCTGCATCTTGGTCAGGTTGGTGACGCCCTCGACCAGTTCGGCGATCTCGGGGCCGAACTCGGCCTCCACGGTCGCGCGCGAGGCCTTGGTGTCCTCCACCGTGTCATGCAGCAGCGCCGTCACGATGGTGGCATCGTCCATCTGCTGCTCGGCCAGGATGCGGGCCACGGCGATGGGATGGGTGAAGTAGGGCTCGCCGCTCTTGCGGGTCTGCCCCTCGTGCATCTTCTCGCCGAAGACCCAGGCGCGGCGGATCAGCGCCTCGTTGGAGCGGGGGTTGTAGCGCTTGACGAGCGCCACGAGGTCGTCGGGCGTGGCGATCGTCGCCGCGCCCGGTGCCATTGCGAAAGCCTGATCCTGCATCTTGTCCCCCCGCCGCGCGCCGGGACCCGAAAGGTCAGCGCTGGCCCTGCGCCTCCATCAGCGCGCGGAGCATCCGTTCCTCGTCCATGTCGTTCTGCACGGGCCGGTCCATCTCCGCGCCCATGAGGAGGGCCATGGTGTCCTCCTCGGGCTCGTCCACCTCGATCTGGGTCTGGTGGGCGGCAATCATCCGCTCGCGCAGGTCCTCGGCCTGCTGGGTCTCCTCGGCGATCTCGCGCAGCGCGACGACGGGGTTCTTATCGTTGTCGCGGGCTATGGTCAGCGGCGAGCCCGAGGCCAGCTCGCGCGCGCGGTGGGCGGCGAGCATCACGAGCTCGAAGCGGTTGGGAACCTTGTCGACGCAATCCTCGACGGTCACGCGGGCCATTGAGCACACTCCCGAAATGGCGATGGGCCGGGCGCACGGATACGTCCGGCGGTCCGGCCTCGGAAGCCCCCTAGCTAGACAGTCGCGCGCCGGTTGACAAGCACGAATCAGCCCCTAGCCGCCGGGCAGGGGCTCCATCCCCTCCAACGCAGCGGAAGGCAGCGCCGTCAGCATCTCCCGCACCGTGCGCCCAATCAAGGGGTGCCGCCAGTCGGGCGCGATCTCGGCCAGCGGCACGAGCACGAAACCGCGATCCTGCATCCGGGGATGCGGCAGGACGAGGCGGTCGGGAGCCTCCCGGCCCTGCCGCTCGGGCGGCAGGTCGCGCCAGAGCGCCTGCGTGACTGCCTCGGGCCGCACCGCGTCGCCCCAGGCGATCAGGTCGAGATCCAGGGTCCGCGCGCCCCAGCGCACGTCTCGGGTGCGGCCGAACGTCGCCTCGATGCGATGGAGCCCGGCCAGTAGCTCCTCGGGCCGCAGCTCCGTCTCAAGCGCGGCGGCAGCATTGACGTAGCTCGGCCCGCCCGGCGGCCAAGACGGACTTTGCCAGAGCCGACTTGGCCTTACCGCCCGGCCCAGCTTGCCCAGGGCCGCCAGCGCCCCCGCCACCGCTTCGACCGGGCCGCCCCGGTCCGAAGTCAGGTTGGCCCCCAGCGCCACCAAGGCCTGCACAAAGGTCACACCGCCCCTCCCTTGCGTCGCGCGCGCGCCTCCATATCTTGGCTCCATTCACGCCGCCCGCTTCGGTGAGGCCGGCTCCGGCGCATTACCGAAAGGCATTCCATGTTCTACCGCGACGACCGTCTGGCGCTCTTCATCGACGGCTCCAACCTCTACGCCGCAGCCAAGGCCCTGGGCTTCGACATCGACTACAAGCTCCTGCGGTCCGAGTTCATGCGCCGGGGCAAGCTCGTCCGCGCCTTCTACTACACCGCGCTGCTGGAGAACGAGGAATATTCGCCCATCCGGCCGCTGGTGGACTGGCTGAACTACAACGGCTTCACGATGCGGACCAAGCCCGCCAAGGAATACACCGACTCGCTCGGCCGCCGGAAGGTCAAGGGCAACATGGACGTGGAGCTCTGCGTGGATGCGTTGGAACTCGCGCCGCACGTGGACCACGTGGTGCTCTTCTCCGGCGACGGCGACTTCAAGCCGCTGGTCGAGGCCCTTCAACGCAAGGGCGTGCGCGTCTCGGTCTGCTCCACCATCCGCAGCCAGCCGCCGATGATCTCGGACGAGTTGCGCCGGCAGGCCGACAACTTCATCGACCTGGAGGACCTGCGCGAGGTCGTGGGACGTCCCCCGCGCGAGCCACGCCCCGAGGCGACCCGGACCCTCGCCCCGCGCGAGCCGGCCGAGACCACCGCCCCCAGCGCCTCCCCTGTCGCCGCCGAGGAATGACCCGGTCCCCGCTCACGCTCCATCTCGCGGCCCCGCGCGGTTTCTGCGCGGGGGTGGATCGCGCCATCCGCATCGTGGAGCTGGCGCTGGAGAAGTGGGGCGCCCCCATCTACGTCCGGCACGAGATCGTCCACAACCGGACCGTGGTGGACGCCCTGCGCGCCAAGGGTGCCGTCTTCGTCGAGGAGGTCCACGAGGCCCCCGCCGATCGGCCCATCGTGTTCTCGGCCCACGGCGTCGCGAGGTCGGTGCCCGAGGAGGCCGCGGCGCGCAACATGATCCAGGTGGACGCCACCTGCCCGCTGGTGACCAAGGTCCACATCGAGGCCGCGCGCCACCACGCGGAGGGGCTGCAACTTGTGATGATCGGCCATACCGGCCACCCGGAGACGGTGGGGACCATGGGTCAGCTCCCGCCCGGCGAGGTGTTGCTGGTCGAGGACGTGGCGGACGTGGCGCGGCTCGAGGTGCGGGACCCGGATCGGCTCGCCTTCGTGACTCAGACGACGCTCTCGGTGGATGACACGGCGGACATCGTGGCGGCGTTGCAGGCGCGCTTCCCCGCGATTAGCGGCCCCGCGCGCGAGGACATCTGCTACGCGACCACCAACCGCCAGATGGCGGTCAAGGCCATGGCCCCTTCCTGCGACGCGATCCTCGTCGTCGGTGCGCCGAACTCCTCCAACTCGCGCCGCCTCGTCGAGGTCGCGCGCAAGGCCGGCTGCCCCTACGCGCAACTGATCCAGACGGCTGCCGAGATCGACTGGCGGGCGCTGGAGGGCGTCCGCTCCCTTGGCCTCACCGCCGGGGCCTCCGCGCCCGAAGAGCTGGTCAATGAGGTGATCGACGCCTGCCGCCTGCGCCACGACGTGACGGTGAGGCCCGTCGTCACCGCCGAAGAGAACATCGAGTTCAAGGTTCCCCGAATCCTGCGGGAGCCGGCGTGACCGGACCGCGCACATGACCGGCATCCCGCGCGCGCCGCTCCTCCTAGGCCTTGCGGGGGTCCTGCCCTTCACCTGGGGCGCGCTGACGGTGCTGGTCCCGGCTTTGGGCGACCTGTCGCTCGACCTGCTGGGGCCGCGCTTCACGGGACGGACGCTGCTCCTTCTCTACGGGACGGTGATCCTCGGCTTCATGTCGGGCGTGATCTGGGGCTTCGCCACCCGCGCGACGGGGCGGCACGCCGCCGTCCTTTACGCCCTCTCCACGCTGCCCGCGCTCTGGGCGGTCTTCTCCGGCTTCTCGACCCTGGCGCTCGCTTTGGGCTTCGCGGCGCTCCTCCTGCTCGACCGCCACGCGCAAGCCGCCGGCCTCGCGCCGCCCTGGTGGCTGCGCCTGCGCCTCCTCTTGACTGCGCTGGTCGTGCTCTGCCTCCTCCCCGGCCTGCCCTGACGTGGCCGAGAGGCCACGGTCGGCCGCGACCACGGTCTGCTTGATGCAGGTCAAGGCTGCGCCCCCGCTCCCGTGCGGAGATGGTCCCGAAGCAACGGGAGACATCCGATGAACCACGGCCACCGCAAGATCCTTCACAGCCTCTTCGCCCACCCGATCCCCTCGAACCTGCACCTCGCCGACGTGGAGCGGGTGCTGCGCGACCTTGGGGCCGAAGTGGGCCATTCGGGCCACGGCCGCTTCACCGCCACGCTGGCGGGGCAGCACATCAGCCTGCACGGCGGCAACCACGGCCTCTCGAAGGACGAGGTGGCGCAGGTCCGCCGCGCCCTGGAGGCCGCCGGCGTCGCTCCCGCCGACTTCCCGGTCTGACCGGATCGGTTGCGCCCCGGCGCGGGGCGGGCTAGGCCACGGGCTCCCCGGACCCAGGAGCCCGCCATGCCCGCCCTCTTCGCCTACACCGACGGCGCCTGCTCCGGGAACCCGGGGCCGGGCGGCTGGGGCGCCCTCCTCATCGCGCGCGAAGGCGATCAGGTCGTCCGCGAGAAGGAGTTGATGGGAGGCGAGCCCCTGACCACCAACAACCGCATGGAGCTTTTGGCCGCCATCAACGCCCTGGAGGCGCTGGAGCGGCCCTCCGTCCTGACCGTCGTCACCGATTCGGCTTACGTGAAGGGCGGCATCACCGAATGGCTGGCGAACTGGAAGCGGCGCGGCTGGCGCACCGCGTCGAACGAGCCCGTCAAGAACGAGGACCTCTGGCGCCGGCTGGAAGAGGCTGCCTCCCGCCACAAGGTGACGTGGCGCTGGATCAAGGGCCACGCCGGCCATGTCGAGAACGAGCGGGCCGACGCCTTGGCCCGCGCCGGCATGGCGCCGTTCAAGCCGAAGCAGGCGAAGGCGTCATAAGACTCCGTGGGACGGGCTTCCGCCCGCCACTGGCGAGACTTGGCGGGCGGAAGCCCGCCCGACACATTGCCCAACTCGTCATGTGCGCTTCAGCGCACCATCACCAGCCAAAGCCTGCTCGTCATGGTGCGCTGAAGCGGACCCTACGAATGAACCGTATTCCCGTGGAGCGTTACCCCAGCCGCGCTCCCGGGTCCCAACCCCGCAGCGCTTCGGCTACGGGCAGCGCCTTGGCCCCGGCACGCTGCACCTCCAGCACCTCCACCGCCCCTTCTCCGCAGGCGACCGTCAGCCCGCCCAGCACCTCGCCCGGCGCACCCGAACGAGCGGCCAGCCGCGAGCGCAGGAGCTTCACCCGTTCCCCTCCGGCTTCGCACCAGGCGCCGGGAACGGGCGACAGCCCCCGGATCAGCCGGTCCACCTCGGCGGCGGGGCGGGTCCAGTCGATCCGCGCCTCGGCCTTGTCGATCTTGCGGGCGTAGGTCACGCCCTCCTCGGGCTGGACCTCCGGTTCCAGCGTCCCCAGCCGAGCCAGCGCCTCCACGACCAGCCGCGCGCCCAGCCCGCTCAGCCGGTCGTGCAGGTCGCCCGTCGTGTCGGTCGGCCCGATCCTCACCGCCTCGCGCAGCAGCACCGGCCCGGTGTCGAGCCCCGCCTCCATCTGCATGATGCAGACGCCGGTCTCGGCGTCCCCTGCCATCACCGCCCGGTGGATCGGCGCGGCTCCCCGCCAGCGCGACAGCAGCGACGCATGGATGTTCAGGCACCCCTGTGCCGGCGCGTCCAGCACCGCCTGCGGCAGGATCAGCCCGTAGGCCACCACCACCGCGACATCGAGCCCCAACGCCACGAACTCCGCCTGCGCCTCGGGCGTCCGCAGACTTGTCGGGTGCCGGACCATCAGCCCCCGCCGCTCCGCCTCCGCCTGCACGGGCGAGGGCCGCGCCTTCTGCCCCCGTCCGGCAGGGCGCGGCGGCTGGCAATAGACGCAGGCGACCTCGTGCCCGGCCTCGATCAGCGCCCGCAGGGGCGCGACCGAGAACTCCGGCGTCCCAAGGAAGGCGATCCTCATCCCTTGCGCGCCTTTCGGATCAGCATGTCGCGCTTCACCCGGCTCAGCCGGTCGAAATACATCCGCCCGGCCAGATGGTCGATCTGGTGCTGAACGCTCGTGGCCCAGAGCCCGACGAAGTCCCGCTCCACCAGCTCGCCTCGTTCGTCCAGGAACCTCACCGTCACCGCGCGCGGACGCCGGATTATCGCCGACACACCGGGCAGGCAAGGCGAGGCCTCCTCGTGCTCCCGGAACTGGCCGCTGGCGTGCAGCACCACCGGGTTCGCCATCCGCACCGCCTGCCCGCGCGCCTCCGAGGCGTCCACGACCGCCAGCGCCAGCCCCACCCCGATCTGCGGCGCGGCGAGGCCAACCCCCGGCATCGCCTCCATGACGTCCACCATCTCGCCCCACAGGGCACGGAGCGGGTCGGTCACATCGTCCACCGGCAGCGCCGGGGTGCGGAGGATCGGGTTCGGCCAAGGCACGATGGCGCGGGTCATGTGGGGACATTCTCCCAGTCGGTGCAAAGGATGCCGTCCAGATGGTCGATCTCGTGCTGCACGCAAGTCGCAGCGAATCCGTCGAACGACCCCTCCCGCGCCGTCCCGTCGATGCCGCGCCAGCGCAAAGCCACCTCGGCGGACCGTGCTACAAAGGAGGTCCGGCCGGGGATCGACAGGCACCCCTCCTCGCGCGTCACCGTCTCGGCCGAGGCCGCTACGATCTCTGGGTTGACGAAGACCTGCGGGGCGGGCGCGCCATCTCTCCAGGCCACGTCCATGACGAAGATCCGCAGCGCCACCCCCACCTGCGGCGCGGCGAGGCCCCGGCCCGGCGCGTCGTACATCGTCGCCAGCATGTCCTCGGCCAGTTCGCGCAAGGCGCCGTCGAAGGTCGCCACCGACGTGCAGACCTCGCGTAGCACCGTGTCGGGCACCTGCCGGATGGAGCGGATCACAGCCGCGCGGCCTCGGGACCCTTCGGCGCGGGCTTGTCGCGGGCGAGGTCGCGCTTCAGCTTCTCCATCTTGCGGGTGATGACCCCCCGCTTGATCGGCCCCAGGTAATCGATGAACAGCTTGCCGTTCAGGTGGTCGATCTCGTGCTGTACGCAGACCGCCCAAAGGCCTGTGAACCGCTCCTGCCGGGGGGTGCCATCGAGGTCGGTCCAGGTCACCTTCACCTCGGCGGGGCGTGTCACCTCGGCGAAGTGCTCGGGGATCGACAGGCATCCCTCCTCGTGCGGGATCTCCTCCTCCGACCGCCAGACCACCTCCGGGTTGACCAGCGCGAGCGGGCGCGGCGTCTCCCTGTCCTTGGCGCAGTCCATGACGATCAGCCGGATCATCTGCCCTACCTGCGGCGCGGCAAGGCCGATGCCCGGCGCGTCGTACATCGTTTCCAGCATGTCCTGGGCGAGCCGGCGCAGGGCGTCGTCGATGGCGACAATGGGCTTGGCCACGGCCTTGAGGCGCGGATCGGGGTGCAGGACGATCGGTCGTATGCTCATGCCCCGGATGTAGGCGAGAGGCCCCGCCCGTGCAACCGCCTGCCCTTGCGGGCGGCGCGGGGGGCTGGCACCCCTGCGCGCGCAGGACGGAGAATCGCATGACCTTCGACGAGCCCATCGACCGCCGCGGCACCCACTGCTCCAAGTGGGACATGATGGAGCCGCTTTACGGCGTCTCGCCCCAGGACGGCCTTGCCATGTGGGTGGCGGACATGGACTTCCGCCCCCCCGCCTGCATCCAGCGCGAGCTGGAGGCGATGGTCGCCCATGGCGTCTACGGCTACTTCGGCGACGACCGCGCCTACCTCGCGGCAATCCGCTGGTGGATGCAAACGCGCCACGGCTGGGACCCTGCGCCCGAGTCGATCCTGACCACCCACGGCCTCGTCAACGGCGTGGGTCTCGCCGTCGATGCCTGGACCGCGCCCGGCGACGCCGTGGTGCTGTTCACCCCCGTCTACCATGCCTTCGCCCGAATCATCCGCGCGGCAGGCCGGACCGTCACCGAATGCCCCCTCGCCCTCGACGGCGACCGCTACGTGATGGATTTTGGCAGCTACGACGCGCTCCTGACGGGGCGCGAGCGCATGATGATTCTCTGCTCCCCCCACAACCCCGGCGGCCGAGTCTGGACGCCCGAGGAGCTGGAGGCAGTCGCCGACTTCGCCAGTCGCTACGACCTCGTGCTGGTGTCGGACGAGATCCACTGCGACCTCGTGATGCCCGGCTACCGGCACACGCCGATGACTCGGATCGGCGGGATCGAGGACCGGCTGGTGATGATGACCGCCACCACCAAGACCTTCAACATCGCCGGCGCGCACATCGGCAACGTCATCGTGCCCGACAAAGGCTTGCGCGCCCCCTTCGCCGCCCGCCTCGGCGCCCTCGGCTTCTCGCCCAATGCCTTCGGGATGCGGATGGCGACCGCGGCCTACTCGCCCGAGGGCGCGGCCTGGGTGGACGATCTCTGCGCCTACCTCGACGGCAACCGCCGCCTCTTCGACGAAGGCGTCAACGCGATCCCCGGCGTCCGCTCCATGCCGCTACAGGCCACCTATCTCGCCTGGGTGGACCTCCGCGCTCTCGGCATGCCCCCCGAGGAGATCGCCCATCGCATCGCCCATGACGCCCGCATCGCCGTCAACGCCGGCCCCAGCTTCGGCACCGGCGGCGAGGGCTGGGTCCGCGTCAACCTCGCCACTCCCCGCGCCGTGGTGGCCGAGGCGGTGGCCCGCCTGCAACGCGCCTTCGGGGACGTGCAATGACGTCGCTCACGGCCAAGATCGACATTTCCGAAAGCTCACCGAGCCTCCGCGCGCTCCGCCTCGTGGAATGCCCCGAGCCCGTGGACGAGGAGGACCTCCGTGCCGCCTGGCAGCTCCTCCAAGACACCGGCGTGGCCGACGCCCTCGCCGGGATGGACCTCGCCTCCCGACACGAGGAGCTTCTCGCCTTGGGGTTCATCACGCAGACGCGGCGATTCCACTGACCGCCGCGCCCGCCGCTCCGAAACCCGGCGCGGCAGGCACAGCCGACGCGCCGGCTCCACCGATGCCTCTCAGAACCCCCTCGGGATCAGCGCCGCCGGCTTGGCCTCCGTCCGTTCGAAGTCGGCGGGCGGCCCATCGCTCACCGGCATCCGCATCTTGAACTCGTAGATCCGCTCCGCCCCGTCCTCCTCCGGCAGGGCGACGATCAGGCAGGACGACAGGTGGCGGGGCCCGTCGTACAGGTCCACGTAGCCCCGCAGCGGAGCGGTGTCCGAAGCCGCCAGCGCGAATCCCCCCTCCCACATCCGCAGGATGCGGTGCACCTTGCCCCCGTCATGGAGGCACAGGCGGTTCGAGCGTCGCGTCGCGGCCGCGCGGGCAGCCTCCAGCCCTTGGCGAACGGCTTCCGGCAAGTCTTCGGTCATCTGGTCGGGACCTCCTTCCCTCGATTCCCAGAATGCCCCAAGCGCCGTTAAGATCAAGTTACCCGAACGGGATATGCCCCGGGATCGTCACTCCGCCGCCCGCGCCTTGGGCCGCAGCACATGCGGCCGCGCCGGATCGTAGAGCGCGCTGTCCGGGAACCCCTCCGCCTCGCCCAGCGCCGGCCCCACCAGGATCAGCGCCGTCCGCGTCACCTTGGCCTCGCGCACCCGCGCATGGACGTCCGCAAGCGTCCCGCGCAGGATCGCCTGATCCGGCCAGCCCACCCGCACGGCCACCACCACCGGGCAGCCCTCCCCGTAGAACGGCACCAGCCGCCGCACGATGTCCCGCAGCGCCCGCACCCCCAGATGGATCGCCAGCGTCGCGCCCGAGGCCGCGAAGGCTTCCAGCGTCTCCCTCTCGGGCATCGACGTGGACTGCATCGACACCCGCGTCAGCACGATGCTCTGCGCCACCCCCGGCACCGTCAGCTCCTGCCCCAAGGCCGCCGCCGCCGCCGCATAGGCCGGCACGCCGGGCGTGATGTCATAAGGGATGCCATCGCGTCGCAGCAGCCGGATCTGTTCGGCGATGGCGCCATAGAGCGACGGGTCCCCCGAATGCACCCGCGCGACGTCCTGCCCCCGCCCGTGCGCCCCCACGATCAGCGCGTGCGTCTCCTCCAGCGTCATCGGCGCGGTGTCCCGGACCAGCGCCCCCTCCGGCGCCCCCGCGACCACCGCCTCCGGCACCAGGCTCCCCGCATAGAGGCACACCGGACACGTCCCGATAAGCCGCTGCGCCTTGAGCGTCAGCAGCTCCGGGTCGCCCGGCCCCGCGCCGATGAAATGCACCGTCATGCCGTCACCATCTTCTTCGCATAGCCCCGCGGCGTGTACAGCCGCGGCCCTTCGCCCCGCTCCACGATCCGGCTCTGCGACGACCCGATCAGCACCACCGTCAGCATGTCCACCTCATCGACCCGCAGCTCGCCCAGCCGCCGATAGGCCAGCCGCTCCCCCGGTCGTCCCAGGTTCGACGCCAGCAGCACCGGCGTATCGGCGGGCCGCTCTGCCAGCAGGATCTCCCGTGCGTCGTTCAGCAGAGTCCGCCGCGTCCGCGAGACGGGGTTGTAGAGCGCCACGACGAAATCCCCCGCCGCCGCCGCCCGCAGCCGCCGCAGGATGTCCTCGCGGGGGGTCAGCAGGTCCGACAGCGACACCGCGCAGAAGTCGTGGCCCAAGGGCGCCCCCGCCCGCGCCGCCGCCGCCTGCAAGGCCGAGATGCCGGGGCTCACCACCACTTCCACCCGCCGCGCGGCGTCCGACACCGCACCGGGCCGATCCAGCAGCTCGAACACCAGCGCCGCCATCGCATAGATGCCCGCGTCGCCCGAGCAGACCAGCGCCACGTCCCGCCCCTCGCCCGCCCGCTCCAGCGCATGGCGGCAGCGATCCTCCTCGCCGCCCAGCGGGAACTCCGCGCGCGGCTTCCCCGCCGCCAGCGGCCCAAGGAGGTCAATATACAATCCGTATCCCACCAGCTCCTCGGCTTCCGCAACAAGCCGGGACACCTCGGGCGTCCGCCACGCCGCCTGCCCCGGCCCGATCCCCACGACCGAGAGCCGCCCCCTCGGCCGCCCCGCCAGCCGGGTGACCGGCGCGGGCGACAGCGCCAGCGCGCAGGTCGCGTTCCCCGTCTTGCGCTTTGCCACGACCAGCCGTCCCTCCGGCCCCGCCAGCGCCAGCGCCGCGCCCTCGGACACGCCGTGGCACCCGACTTCCGCGAAGACCACCTCCGAAGGCGTCAGGAGCCGCCCAGCCTCCGCCTCCAGCTCCGCCGCCCCGAACAGCCGCAGCGGAACGCCCAGCTCCCGCGCCAGCGCCACCACCGCGCCCTCGTCGGCCTTGAGGTCCAGCGTTCCCACCGCTGCCAGCGCCTCGGGCGCGATCCCGGCCTCCTTTAGGACGCTCTGCACCAGGAAAGCCAGCTCGTCCGGCGGGCAACCCCGCGCGGCCCCTACGCCCAGCGCGGCGACCTGCGGCGCGAAGCGCAGGTCCGCCCCCAGCGCCCGCCCCGTCGTGCAGGCGACCGTCACGCCGTCGCCCTCGGGCAGCGCCGCCAGCCACCCGGCCGCCTCCGCCGCCTCGCCCACGACCCGCGCGCCCTCGCCGGCCAGCAGCCGCGCCATGACAGCCCCCGCCTTCTCCGGCTCCGCGAGCCGCCAGCCCTCCGGCGGCTCATCGAGCGCGAGGCCCAAGCCCACGTCCCCCGCGGTGGTCACCGCCGCCGGCACTCCCAGCGCCTCGGCAATCCGGCGGGCGAGCGCGTTTGCCCCCCGGTGCCCGCCCAGCAGCGGCACTACCGCCGACCCGTCCTCCGCCACCGCGACCACTGGGGGCTCCGTCCGCTTGTCCGACAGCAGCGGCGCGACGGCCCGGATCAGGATGCCCGCCGCGCAGACGCCGATCACCGGCATCCCCGCCGCGAACAGCGTCCGCAGGTGGTCGAGCGTGTCGTCAAAGGTCACCTCCGCCTCCACCCGCCCCGCGCGCCCATGCAGCGTCGCGCCCAGCGCCTCCGCCACGCGGGCCGCAACGGGCGTGGGGGTCAGCGCGACCACGACAGGGGTCAAAGCCATGGATCAGCGTCCTTCGTCACGAGGATCAGAGAGAAATACGGCGCCTCGGCCGGCGCTTCCGCAAGGGGCCGCACGACCTCCCCCGCCAGCGTCGCCCGCTCGACATAGGTCGCGCGCCCCGTCAGCCCGAGCCCGTCCAGCAGCGTCCGCACGCGCGGGAAATGTCGCCCGAGCTTCATCAGCGCCACCGTCTCGTGCGCCCGCAGCCCCTCGGCCAGCGCCTCGTCGGGGAGCGTCGCCGGCAGCACCGCGATCCGCCCCTCCCGCGCGCCCAGAGGCAGCCCCGCGACCGCCGCCGCTGCCGAGACCGAGGTCACCCCCGGCACCACCTCCACGGCGAAGCGCCCCGCCAGCCGCGCCTGGAGATACATGAACGACCCGTAGAACATCGGGTCCCCTTCGCAGAGGCACACGACATCCCGCCCGGCCTCCAGATGCGCCGCGATCCGCAGGGCGCCAGTATCATAAGCTGCCTGCGCCGGCTCCCGAGCCGGAATCATGGGGATGTCGATGGCGACCTCCTCCACCCCCTCGCGGATGAACCCCGCCGCGATGGAGCGCGCGAACGACGGCGCCCCCGCCAGCGTCGGATAGGCCAGCACCCGCGCCCCCTCGATGGCCCGCGCGGCCCGCAGCGTCAGCAGGTCCGGCGCCCCCGGCCCCACGCCCACGCCCACGAGCGTCCCTGCCCTCTCAACTTGGCCCAAATACGCATCTTCTCTTTTTCCCTGCGTCACGGCGTCCGAAGGCTCCACTGCATCACCTCCATCGCCGGCCGCCAGCCGGTCAGCCGCCCTACTGGCTCGGCGCGGCTCACCGCGATCCGCACCAGCTCCCCCCCGTGCCGCCGATGCAGCGCCAGCATCACCGCCTCCGCCTCCAGCGTCACCGCGTTCGCCACCAGCCGCCCCCCAGGCCGCAGCGCCGCCCAAACGGCCTCGAACGCTGCCTCCGACAGCCCGCCCCCCAGGAACACCGCGTCCGGCGCGGGCAAACCCTCCAGCGCGGCCGGAGCCTCCCCCGCCACGATCTCCAGCCCCGGCACGCCCAAGGCCAGCGCGTTCGCCGCCGCCAGCGCCCGCCGGTCGGCTCGCGGCTCCACCCCCACCGCCCGCGCCCCCTTGGCCGCCCGCATCCACTCGATCGCGACTGAGCCCGAGCCCAGCCCCACGTCCCACAGCATCTGCCCCGGCAGAGGCACCAGCTTCGCGAGCGTCGCGCTCCGCACCTCGCGCTTGGTCATGGTCCCGTCGGACTCGAACGCCTCGTCCGGCAACCCCGTCCGCCCCAGCACCCGCGCGCCCGGCCCAGGGATGCACTCGACCGCCAGCGTGCAAAGCGCGGGCGTCTCGCCCGACCACCCACCCGCCGTCCCCTCGACCCGAGCCTCTCCCGGCCCGCCCAGATGCGACAGCGCCACGACCCGGCTCGACCCCCAGCCCTGCGCGACCAGCAGCCGCGCCAGTTCCCCCGCCGTCTCCGGCCCGTTCACCAGCACCAGCCACCGCGCGCCCGGCGCGAGATGCGGCAGCACCCGCCCCACCGGCCGCCCATGCGCCGTCAGGCACTCGACCCCGTCCAGCGACCAGCCCATCCGCGCGGCCGCCATCTGGAACGCCCCCGGATGCGGATGCACCGCGACCTCGCCCGGGAACGCCGCAACGATCCGCTCCCCGCCCGAGAACCACAGGGGATCGCCCGTCACCAGCACGACCACCCGCCGCCCACGCAGCCCCTCCAGCACCCCAAGCATCGCGTCCCAGGGCGAGGGCCACGCGATCCGCTCCCCCTCCGCCTTCTCGGTCAGCCGATGGTGCCGCGCGCCACCGACCAGCACCTCGGCCCCCATCACCAGCCCGCGCGCGGCGGGAGCAAGGCCGGCGAGCCCATCCTCGCCCAGCCCGACGACATGCAGCCAAGGCATCACGGCCCCTCGACCCCGAGCGCGTTCACCGCCGCCGCCGCCATGGCCGACCCGCCGCGCCGCCCCTTCAACGCCACGAAGGGCACCCCCCTCGGGTCCGCCGCGATCTCGGCCTTGCTCTCGGCCGCGCCGACGAAGCCCACCGGGAAGGCGAGGATCAGCGCCGGCCGGGGCCACCCGGCGTCCAGCCGCTCCAACAGGTGAAAAAGCGCCGTCGGCGCATTGCCGATGGCGATTACCGCGCCTTCGATCCGCCCCTCCCACAGCTCCACCGCCGCCGCCGACCGCGTGGTGCCGAGCCGGTGCGCCAGTTCCGGCACGCCGGGCTCGTTCAGCGTCACGATCACCTCGTTCCCCACCGGCAGCCGCGACCGGATGATCCCCGCCGCCACCATCTCGCAATCGCAGATCACCGGCGCCCCCGCCCGCAGCGCCGCCCTTCCGACCTCCCCCGCGTCCGCCGAGAAGGCCAGCCTGTCCGCGACCTCGACCATGCCGCAGGCGTGGATCACACGCGTTGCCAGGGGCCGCAGGCTCTCGGGGAACCGCCCTAGCCGCGCCTCGCGCGCCACGGTCGCGAAGCTCTCGGCGTAGATGGCGGCGGGATCCTTGAGGTAGGGGCGCATCGGCAGGGCCTTCGGGATGGGCGGAAAGGGCGGAGGGGGGCTCTGCCCCCCGCTTCGCTCCCCCCGGGATATTTGGAGCCAAAGAAGGGCCTCAGCGCGCCTTCAGGGTGGAGAGCACGCTCAGCGGCCCCAGGGGGTGATCCTCGTGCGGATAGCGCGGATGGTGATGGCCGTGGTCGTGCGAATGGCCGTGCCAGTGCGCCTGACCGTCGCCATGGACGTGGAAATGCCCGCCCGCCACCGGCCCGGACGGCTCCACCGCCGCGACCTTCAGCCGGCACAGCCCCGTGCAGAAGTCCTCGCAAAGCGCGCAGTCCGCCACGTTCGAGCCCGGCGCGCTCGCCCCTTGCCCCTCGACGTGATGGTGGTGGCTCTCCTGCGGGCGGCCGACCTCGGCCTCGAATCCCAGCACCTGCGTGCGATACTTGCACAGCTGGCAGTTCGGCGGCGGCACGCCCTCGACCTGCTCCATCGCGCGCTCCGCGAAGGTTCGCAGCACCTCCGGGTGCAACCCGAGGTAATCCGCCTTCACCCACTCGATCCCCGGATGCGCCGCCGCGACGCGGTCGGTGAACCCGTAAATGCGGTCCACCAGCACGCCCGAGAACAGGAAGTAGGGGAACACCACCACCCGCCGATACCCCAGCCGGGCGACGTGCGTCAGGCACGGCTCCACCAGCGGGAAGGTCACGCCGGAATAGCCGACCTCGCACCAGCCCAGCCCCAGCCCCTCCCACAGCATCCGCGCGACCTTGGACACGTTGGCGTTGGCGTCGGGGTCCGAGGCCCCCCGCCCGATCACCACGAGGCAGGTCTCGTGCAGCGGCACCGGGCCCCGCTCCGCGTCCGCCCTGACCAGCGCCTCGCGCACCCGCGCGGCGGCGGCGGCGATCATCTTGGGGTCCACGCCCAGCTCGCGCCCGTAGGAGACAGACACCCCGGACGCCGCCGCCCAGGTGGACAGCACGGTGGGGATGTCATTCTTCGCGTGCATCGCCGCGAAGAGCATCCCCGGTACCGCCAGGATGCGCGCCGCGCCCCGCGCCCTCAGCGCCTCCAGACCGTCGCGCAGCACCGGGTTCGCGAACTCCAGATACCCGTGCTCCACCAGCCAGTCGGCGGGCAGGTGCGCCGGCAGCGCGGCGGCCAGCGCGGCGAACTCCGCCACCGCCCCCGCATCGCGCGAGCCGTGGCCGCAGAGCAGGACGCCGACGCGCCCCGTGCTCACGCCCCGGCCTCGTCGTCCTTGCGCTTGGGAGCCGAACGGGCGCGCAGCTCGGTCCAGATCAGCCAGCCCGCGCCCGCGATGGCCCCGAACAGCGCCCAGGCGGCGACGTAGTGGGCGTGCCCCTCCGCCTCGGACAGGTGCCCCGGATGCGCCAGAGCGGCCGAGGGCAGGAGGAGGGCGAGGAGGAGGAGGGTCTTGCGCATGAACTGGCTCCCGGGGCCGGATGTGGGAGCGAAGCCGGCACGAGGGGGCCAAGGCCCCCGCTCGACGACGCGCGCCGGGAACCCCCGATCTGGGTCGGTCCCCCCTCGCGCCACCTGTCCGGCCCCGCAGGGCTTCGTCTCCCGCCCTCCTAGCCCGCGCACCGCGCACGCGGCAAGCGGGAAGCGGCGGGGACGGACCCCCCTGCGACATCAGCCCACGCGCTGTGCGCCCCCGCACCGGTCCTGCGCCTTTCCCCGGCTTCCCCATCGTCTAGGTCCGGCGGCGGATCAGGCAGGAGGACCGCGCGATGGGGCAGCTCGAGAATGGCCGGTGGGTCGAGGCGCCGGTGGCCCGCGTCAAGGCGGGCGCCTTCGACCGCCCCGACTCCGTGCTGCGAAACTGGGTCACGCCCGACGGCGCCCCCGGCCCCACGGGCGACGGCGGCTTCAAGGCCGAGTCGGGGCGTTACCACCTGTACGTCAGCTACGCCTGCCCCTGGGCGCACCGGACGCTGATCGTTCGGGCGCTGAAGGGGCTGGAGGACCACATCGGCGTCTCCGTCGTCCACCCGGACATGCTGGGGGACGGCTGGACCTTCGCCACCGACTTCCCGGGCGCGACCGGCGACACCCTTCACGGCCTTCCTTTCCTGCGCGACATCTACACCCGCAGCGACCCCGGCATCACCACCAAGGTCACCGTCCCCGTCCTCTGGGACCGCGAGCGGAACCGGATCGTCTCCAACGAATCCGCCGAGATCATCCGCATGATGACCTCAGCCTGGGACGGGATCATCGGCAACAGGCTCGACCTCTGGCCCCAGGACCTCCACGACGCCCTGGAGCCCGTGAACGCCCGCATCTACGACACCCTGAACAACGGCGTCTACAAGGCGGGCTTCGCGGAATCGCAGGGGGCCTACGACGCCGCCGTGCATCCCCTGTTCGACACGCTCGACTGGCTGGAGGAGCGGCTGGCCAGGCAACGCTACCTCTTGGGCGAGCGCATGACCGAGGCCGACATCCGCCTCTTCACCACGCTGATCCGCTTCGACACGGTCTACCACGGCCATTTCAAGTGCAACCGGCGCAAGCTGATCGAACACCCGAACCTCTGGGCCGCCACCCGCGACCTCCACCAGACGCCGGGCGTCGCCGCGACCGTCCGCCTCGACCACATCGCCCGGCACTACCACTACAGCCACGACCGGATTAACCCGTTCCGCATCGTCCCCATCGGCCCCGACCTCGACCTCCTCGCCCCCCATGGGCGCGAGGCGCTGGGGACCTGAGCCTCGCGCCCCTTGCCCCGCCGCCCCGGATGCGGTTCAACCCGCGCCCATGGCCACCTGGATCACCATCTGCGACACCTGCAAGCGCGAGGGCCATCCCGGCCCCGCCGAAGGGGCTGATCTCCCCGGCGCCCGCCTCGCCGCGCTGGTCGAACAGGCCGCCGAGGGCACGCCCCTCCGCACCCGCCGCATCGCCTGCTTGATGGGCTGCGACCACGGCTGCAACGTCGCCGTGCAGGCGCGGGCCAAGCTCTGCTACACCCTCGGCCGCTTCGACCCCACGCCGGAGGCGGCCCAAGCCATCGTCGCCTGGGGCCTGCTCCACGCCGAGAGCGCCTCGGGCCAGGTGCCCTACAAGCTCTGGCCCGCGCCGGTGAAGGGCCATTTCGTCACCCGCCACCCGCCGCTGCCGGAGGAAGAATGATGCGCGACCACGGCGGCGGCCTCGACGCGGCGATGGCCGTGCATGGCGGCGCGCGAGAGGACTGGCTCGACCTCTCGACCGGCATCAACCCGGTTCCCTACCCGATCCCCGACCTGCCGCCCCACGCCTGGACCGCCCTCCCCGACCGCGCGGCGACCGACGCGCTCCTCCTCGCCGCCTGCGAGGCCTGGGCCGTCCCCGACGCCGCCACGATCGTCCCCGCCTCCGGCCTCTCGGCGCTCATCGCGCGCCTGCCCCAGGCGCTGGGCGCGACCCGCGTCGCCATCCCCGGTCCCACCTACAACGAATACGCCGCGAGCTTCGCGCAGGCCGGCGCCCCCCTCGTGGACGACCCCGACGCGCCCGCCGTCCTCGTCCACCCGAACAACCCCACCGGCCGCCTCTGGACGGCCGCCGATCTCGACGCGCGCCCCCTCGCCATCATCGACGAGAGCTTCTGCGACGTGACGCCCGAGGCCACCCACGTCGCCCGCGCCGCCCGCCCCGGCGCGGTGATCCTCAAGAGCTTCGGTAAGTTCTGGGGCCTCGGCGGGTTGCGCCTGGGCTTTGCCATCCTCGCCCCCGGCCCCGTCGCGGACTGCTTGCGCGACTCTCTCGGCCCCTGGCCCGTCTCCGGCCCCGCGCTCGCCATCGGGGCCGAGGCGCTGGGGAACCCTGTCTGGGCCGAGGCCACGCGCCAGCGCCTCTCGGCCGACGCCCGCCGCCTCGACGCGCTCCTGACCGGACATGGCGCGACCGTCGCGGGCGGCACCACGCTCTTCCGCCTCTACGAGGTGGACGACGCCGCCATTTGGGCCGCCCGCCTCGCGAAGCACCGCATCCTCGCCCGCACCTTCCCCTATTCCCGCACTTGGCTCCGCCTGGGCCTCCCCGCCCCCGACCGCTGGGCGCAACTGGAAGCCGCGCTCTGACCCTCGTCCTCGTCCTCCTCCTCGACGCGGCCTTCGGCGAGCCCCGCGCCCTCTGGGACCGCTATCCGCATCCCGCCGTCCTCATGGGCCGCGCCGTCGCCTGGACCGACCGCCGGCTCAACGACCGCACCCGAGCGCGCGGGGTCCTCGCCGTCCTCCTCCTCAGCGGCGGGGCGATCCTCCTCGGCCTCGCGCTCCAGGTTCTCCCCGGTCCGATAGCCGAAGTCCTCGTCGGCGCGATCCTCCTCGCCCAACGATCGCTCGCCGACCACGTCCGGGCCGTCGCCCAGGCCCTCCGCCTCTCGATCCCCGAAGGCCGCCGCGCCGTGGCGATGATCGTCGGCCGCGACACGGCGGCGATGGACGAGCCCGCCATCGCCCGCGCCGCCATCGAATCGGCCGCCGAGAACTTCTCCGACGGCGTCGTCGCCCCGGCCTTCTGGTTCGCCTTGGGGGGCCTCCCCGGCCTCCTCCTCTACAAGGTGGTCAACACCGCCGACAGCATGATCGGCCACCGCACGCCCCGCCACGAGGCCTTCGGCTGGGCCTCAGCCCGCCTCGACGACCTCCTGAACCTGATCCCCGCGCGCCTGTCCGCGCTGCTGATCTGGCTCACCCGCCCGCACGGCGGCTGGCGCGAGATCATCTCCGACGCTCGCCTCCACCGCTCCCCCAATGCCGGCTGGCCCGAGGCGGCCATGGCCCGCGTCCTGAACGTCGCCCTCTCCGGCCCCCGGTCCTACCACGGCGAGAGCCGCGACTATCCCTGGGTCCACCCCCACGGCCGCAAGGCCATCGGCCCGGCCGAGATCGACGCCGCCACCTGCACCCTCTGGCGCGCCTGGGCGATCCTGCTGGGGCTGGCCCTACTCCTCGCGTTTTAGGCGGCGGCCCGCATCTCCCCCGCCGCCCCCGCGACGATCCGCAGCGACTCGAGCCGCGCCTCCAGGTCGAAGATCATCCCCGCGACGATGATCTCGTCCGGCCGCAGCGTCGTCCGCACCTCCTCTAGCTTGCGCCTCACCGTCTCCGCGCTTCCCACCGCCGAGAAGGCCATCGCCTGCTCCGCCCCCCGCAGCGCCTCGGCGGGCAGGTCGTCCACCGGCCCCGGCGGCGGCAGCGTCCCTGCCTCCCCGGTCCGCAGACGCGCGAAGGCCCGGACCTGCGAGGTCCGCAGATGCCGCGCCTCCTCGTCCGTCGCCGCCGCGCAGACGCCCATCGCGACCATCGCGTGCGGCTTCTCCAGCCACTTCGACGGCCGGAAGGTGGCCCGGTAGATCTCCAGCGCCTGCTCCAGATACGTCGGTGCGAAATGCGAGGCGAAGGCGTAGGGCAGTCCCAGATAGGCCGCCAGTTGCGCCCCATACAGCGACGAGCCCAGAATCCACACCGGCACCTCGGTCCCGGCGCCGGGCACCGCCCGCACCCGCGCGTGCCCGCCCTCCTTGGACAGATACCCGATCAGCTCCACCACGTCGCGCGGGAAGCCGTCCTCGTCCCCGTCCAGATGCCGCCGCAGCGCCCGCATGGTCAGCCCATCCGTCCCCGGCGCCCGCCCGAGCCCGAGGTCGATCCGTCCCGGAAACAGCGTGGCGAGCGTCCCGAACTGCTCGGCCACCACCAGCGGCGAATGGTTCGGCAGCATGATCCCGCCCGCCCCGACACGGATCGTATCGGTGTGCGCCGCGACGTGCTGGATCGCCAGCGGCGTCGCCGACGAGGCGATCCCCGGCATGTTGTGATGCTCGGCCAGCCAGAAGCGCCGGAATCCCAGCCGCTCCGCCTCTTGCGCCAAGGCCACGGATTCCCGCAGCGCCTGGGCGGCGTCGCCGCCCTCCACGATCGGGCAAAGGTCGAGGACGGACAGTTCCATGGGCGCGCTCCGGGGCGGGTTCATCGGGTCCAACGGAGATGGGGACGGACGGGTCCGAGGTCCACCCCATGTCATCCGTCGCAGGGGGGCGCTGCCCCCCGCGCTGGCGCGCTCCCCCCGGGATATTTGGCGCCAAAGCATGGCGAGAAGCAGGAGGAGCGGCATGCGTCGCAGCCTCGCAGGGCGGGGGTCACCCCGCCGCGCCCGCCCGCCGTCAGGCCAGCAGCCCCCGACCCCACCGATCCCAAGCCGCCGGCCCCGCGACCACCGCCAGCGCCACCAGCGCCGACAGCACCGACCTCTCGCGCACCAGCCCATAGCCCAGCGCCGCCACGACGCCCACGCCGAGCGCGAGGCCCCGCGCGCCCGGCGGCAGCACCGCGAGCGCGAGCCACGACGCCCCCAGCGCATTCACCAACAGCCAGAGATGGCTCCAGCGCCCCAGGCTCACTTGGAAGGGCTCGGGCAGCCAGACCTGCCCGAAGCCCCGCGCCGGCGACAGAAGGTCCGCCGCGAAATGCACCGCCACCCCCAGCGCCACGCCCGCCACCGCCGCCGGGCCGAGCGCCGGCAGAAACCACAGCACCAGAAGCGGGAACAGCACCGAATGCGTCAGGATCGACCGATGGTGCAGCAGCCGCAGCATCAGGAGGTCCACGTCCGGCGCCGCCAGTGCCAGCGCCGTGGCCCCCGCGAGCACCGCCGCCTGCCCCGGCCCGGTCAGCGCAAGCCGCCCTAGCGCCTCCAGCATCGCATCACCCACGCTCGTCTCCCGGTTCGCGTGCCGGATCGGCCACGGCCAAGCCGTTGCGCAAATCCCCGGCCCACTGTTCGATGCCATCAACTGTGGCAGCGGGGAAAGAACCAGCCTTTCCGGGGAAGTTGAAGCTCATGTTACGGGAAGAGTTTGTCATCGCCATGGTTCTACTGATGGCCTGAAGGTAGAAGGCCTTGTCACGTGTTACCTATCGTCCCATGACCGGCACGCCGACGTAGAGCGCGGCCTGCGCGTCGCCGCCGGCGGCGAAGATCCAGTTGCCGAACCTGGTCCGCGTCAGCAGCCAGTGCCCGAAGATCACCAGCCCGAGGGCCCAGACCACCAGCAGGAACGCCGTCCACGATTGGCTGGCCCGCGCGGCTCCCCCGCGAGAAGGTGGCGATCCAGCCGCTGTCCGCCATCCACTGGAAGAGCCCGGTCAGAGCCTTGCCGCCGAATACCGGCGCCAGCCAATCGCCCTCGGCCCGCTCGGACACGCCGCCGATGATGGTCTGGCGGGTGAAGAAGACCGATCCCCAGATGGTCAGCCCGCGCAGGATGAACAGGAAGGCGAGCGTGACGATGAACGACGGCAGCCCGGTGCGGACCACCAGCCAGCCGTTCAGCGCGCCGATGGCCATGCAGACGGCGAAGGTGAACAGGATCCCCACCCAGAGCGGCCAGCCCGGGTGCACCGACAGGATCGCCATGACCGCGCCCGAGAAGCCGATCATCGAGCCCACTGACAGGTCGAACTCGCCCGCAATCATCAGCAGGCAGGCGCCCACGGCGATGATCATGAGCTGCGCCGAGACCACGGTCCAGTTCAGCACCTCCTCGGCCGCGAACATCCCCGAGTCCCCGGCGATGGCGCCGAACAGGAGGAAGACGAGGATGGTGCCGCAGATCCCGCCCAGCTCGGGCCGGCTGAGGGCGCACCGCCAAGGCGGGACCGCCTTGATGCGTTCGTCGGGCGCAGCCTTGGCCGCGTCGGTCATGAGGTCATTCCCATGAGCAAGGACGGCCGGGGGAGGCTCCCCCGGCCGGGATCGGATCAGCGGAACTCGCCGGCCAGCGCCTCGACCTGCTCGATGGTCTCGCTGGTCACGAAGCCGGGGCCGGTGAAGATCGAGTTGGCGGGCGCCACACCGTAGCGGACGTAGGAGGTCAGCACCTGAATCGGGACGGAGCCTTGCAGGAACGGCTGCTGGTCGATGACGAAGTCCACCGTGCCGTCCTTGATCGCCGCCGAGATCTCGGCCGAGAGATCAAAGGTCCCGAAGTAGAGCTCGCCGTCGAGGCCCATCTCCTTGACCGCGCGGATCGTCGGCTCGGCCGAGTTCGGGCCGAGCGTCAGGACCGCGCCGGTGTCAGGGGTGGCGGTCAGGTAGGCCATCACCTTGTTCTGCACCTCGGACGGATCGATCCCGGAGTCGATCATCTGGTTCCCCAGCTCCACGCCGATCCCGTCGGCGAAGCCCCGGCACCGCTCGACCGAGACCGGGTTGCTGATGATGTGGTTCATGCAGAGGAAGGACGTGATGCCCTCCGCCTTCGCGCGCTCGCCGGCGCCCAAACCCGCCTCGTATTCGGGCTGGCCCACGTGCAGCAGCGCGCCCAGGTTCCTGCTCTCTTCCACGATGCCCGAGTTCACCGTCACGACCGGGATGCCCTTGGCGACGGTGTCGGCGATCGGGCCTTCCAGCACGTTGTAGTCGGCAATGGTGACAATGATGCCGTCCACGCCGGCGGCCGAGGCCTGCTGGACGATCCGCGCCATGTCAGCAAGGTCGCCGGTCGGCGGGTTGCGGTATTCGGTCGTGACGCCAAGCTGCTCGTTGGTGACCTCGATGGCGTTCTTGATCACGTTGAACCAGCTATCGCTGTCGGGACCGTGGCTGATCCAGACAAACTGCTCGCCCTCGGCGCGCCGCGCCCGTCAGCGCGGCCGTCGTCAGGACCGCGGCTAGAGCCGATCTCAGGATGGCTCTCATGATTTGCACTCCTCCCCTGTTCTTGTGCCGTGGTCGTTCGCCGGGACCTTGGCGGCCCTCGTGTCGCGGCCCAGGGCCGGCGCTTGGCCGCCCGCGCCGCGTCGAGCCGCGCCTGTTCACAGCCTTCCGCCACCGCCCGCGCCAAGAGATCCTGCTGGGTTTCCGGCGCAAGCCCCCCGATCGGCGGATCGGTGTCAAGGTTGGTGGGGAACGGATGGCCGTCCGCCGTGGCGGCGCTCTCCGCGCGCCGCCCCTCGGGCGAGAGCGCGGCCAGATGCGGATGGACCGCTCGCGACATGGCGGTGCGGTCTATGCTTTCCATGTGGCGCGCGAAGGCCGAGGCGGTCTGGATGAGGTTCACCATCCGCACCACGTCCTCCGTCCGGTTCTCGCCCGCCGCGTGGAACAGCGCCGGCGAGAAGAAGATCGCGTCCCCTTCTCCAGCGGCAGCTGGATGCAACGCGCCTCGAAATGGTCGCGGAACTCGGGCCGGGTTGCGGCGACGTAGCCCGGCAGGTAGCGCTGCGAATGCGGCAGGAGCTTGGTCGTCCCGCTCTCCACCGGCATGTCGCAATGCGCGACGCTGCCCTGGAGGATCAGCGTCGGCCCCATCGCGTGGATGTGCTCGGGATATTCGGCCATCTGCGGGGGCGACATGAAACCGAGGTGAGTCGTGGTGCGGCGCCTGCGCCTTGCCGTCCAGCCGCACCTGGTTCACCTGCGTCGCCATCTGGTAGCCCGGCCCGAGCTAGGCCCGGCAGGCGAGGTCGAACACCGGGTTCGCCATGTAGCGCGCATAGACCGCCGGATCGTGCAGGCAGAGCTTCTGGAGGCTGCTCCAGATGCGGTCGTTCGCCCCGGCCTCGGCGAAGTGGTCCCCCGCCGCCCGCTCCTGGGCGATGATGGCGCGGAAGGCCTCGGAGGCGGCGTCGATGGCCCCGAGGTCCGTGAAGGCGCGCCTGATGGCGAAGACGCCCGGCCCCCGACCGATCACGCCTGTCTACTCGGGCGCGATCGACTCAGTAATGCCCGCCCCGTCGTAGATCGGGATATTCTTCTCAATGTCGACCGCCGACGGACACTGCTCGCGCGTGGTCGCCGCCTCAGCCTGAGCGCGGAACTTCTCAAAGTCCAGCCCAGCCACGAAATCCTTCATCGATGCCTCCCATCGTGTCATGATGCACTCTCATATGGCTGCGGAGCACGCTTTGGTCACAGCTCCGCTCCATCGAGCGGTGGTTCGCAGAAAAAATTGCATAATTCATCACTCTGTCAAAAATTACTTCTGGCACACCGTAGGGTCAACGACTCTGTTGAGCTGAGCAGCAAGAGCCTCGGCGGTCTGTCTCGTACCATTCGCTTGGCGCCCCTAAGCACCGGCCCGCTGCATGGACGTCCCTTCCGCACCAACTGCCGCATTCAGGTAGGCAAAGCTGGCCTGCAGGCGCGTCCCGAGCGAGGGATCTTGCTGGATACGGGGGCTGAACGGCTCCATGGAAACATAACCCTTGAAGCCCGCTGATGCCAATGCACGCAACTGGACCACGTTTCCCACTCGGTCATCGACAAAAACCAGTTCCCGGTCCGGCTCACTCAGTTCGCCGGGCGTCAGGTCGCTTCGTGAGATGCCGGACACATGGACCAGCCCGACATGCTGCGGGACGGTTCGGTCGTCGCCGCAGCGGAAGTACTGGAACGTGTCGTAGCAGAGCGCGAAATTGTCCCAGCCGTCGATGTCGGCCACTGCCTCGACGGCCTTGGCCTGCCGCATGAGGGTCGAGCCCCTCATGCCCAGGGGCTCGACATAGCCCGTAACGCCTTGGTCAGCTAATATCGGACGCAGGCCCCGCAACGCGTCGCGCAGATTGCGTTCCAGTTCCGCCTCCAACCAGCCATGCGCTTCATCGATGACCGGGCACATGACGAGTCCCGGCGCCCCCAACTTGGCAGCATACGCGATCAGGGCTCGAGCCTCTGCTTCGCGCTCGGACGTCCAATCGTTGAACCGTTGCAGGGCGTTGACGGACGCGACCTTGAGCCCCGCATCGTCGAGGCGACGGCGCAAATCGGCGGCCGGGGTTCCATCCATGAACTCCTGCCCGGCCACGTCGTTGCGGATCTCGACAGCCGAGACGGCAGCGCCTCGGGCCAGCGCGATGAACTCGCCAAGCGGCAGGTGGGGGGCACAAGTGCGGTTCATGGCGAAGGTGAGCGATGGCATGGAAGTCTCCTAGGGAAGCAGATGAGGCAGACGGGACGGCTGCCTTGAGAGTTTCAGGTGTCGGGTTGAGCCCTGCCTAGGCGAGGTGGGGTCTTAGCGGACCGTGTTCCTATCTTGCGGCTTCATAGAGGGCAGGAATCGGAGGCAGCGTGACCTGCACCTCGCAGCCGTCGAGCCCTTGCGCCACCTGCTCGGCGACAGCGGTGGCGCAGTAGCCGTCCCAGGCGGAGGCGCCGACCGGGATGCCACTGCTGACGGACCGGACCCAGGCCTGCATCTGGTCGCGGTAGGCCTGCGCGAAGCGGGGCACCCAGTTGTCCGGGTAGGCCGAGGCGTGGCGGAGGGCGGAGTTGACAGCTGTCAACTCGGGCTGGGCCATGGAGATGGTGCCCTCGCGACACACCAGCTCGGCGTGGACGTGGTAGCCGTAGCGAGCGTTGATGTTGACCTCGGTCGAGACGAGCTCGCCCCGGTCGGTGGTCAGGGCGATGAGGAGCGGCTCGCCGCCCGGCCCCGCGTGAACGCGAGCCGCCACCATCTCGGAGCCCAGGAGCCAGCGGCTGACGTCGATCTCGTGGACGAAGGAGTTGGTGATCGGCATGGGGCCGGCGAACCAGTCGGGCGCGGAGGGGTTGCGGTGGACGTTGTGCAGCAGGACGGGCGTGCCGATGTCACCCGTGTCCGCCACGGACTTCATCTCCAGGTAGGCGGCGTCGAAGCGGCGCATGTAGCCCACCGTCACGAGGCGGCGGCCTCGCGCGGCCTCGGCCTCCAACACGCGCCAACCCTCGGCGGCCGTGGCGGCGATGGGCTTCTCCAGCAGCACGGGCTTGCCGGCGGCCAGGCAGGCCAGCGCCAGGGGGGCATGGGTGGCGTCGGGGGAGGCCACGACCACCGCCTCCACCTGCGGGTCGGCGATGAGGGCGAGAGGGTCGGAATGGACTCGCGCGCCCTCGGCGGCTTGCGCCGCCCGTTGGGGATCGGTGTCGCAGACGGCTGCGAGGCGGGCGTGCCCCGTCCCTTCGCGCAGAAGACGGGCATGGAAGGCGCCCATGACCCCCGCGCCGATGATCCCGACCGCGAGGCTCATGCCACGTCCACCCAGGCCTGCGCCTTCGAGGAGGCATGGACGGCCTCGACAAGGGACTGGACGCGCCAGCCCTGGCGGAAGCCGAAAGGCTCGGGCCCCTGCCCCGCCAGCGCGTCGAGGAAGCCCGCGACCTCGATGGCCTTGAGGTCGTTGAAGCCGATCTGGTGGCCCGGCGCCACGCAGAAGCGGCCATAGGGCGGGTGGTCGGGCGCGGCCTCTATGCGGCGGAAGCCGCGGCGGCCCGGCGCGTCATCGGCCGAGTAGACGTGCAGCTCGTTGAACCGCTCCTGCGTGAACAGGAGCGCGCCCCGGGTGCCGTAGACCTCGAAATCGTGCTGCATCTTGCGGCCCATCGCGACCCAGGAGGCCTCGATGCTGCCCGACGCGCCACCCGCGAAGCGCACGAAGGCGCGGCCCAAGTCATCCACCTCGACAGGGCGGCGGCCGCCCGTGCCGTCGGGGCGATCGGGGATGACCGTCACCGTGTCGCCCAGCAGCCGCGTGATCGGCCCGAGAAGGAACTCGGCCGTGGCGAGGGCATGGCTGCCAATGTCGGCGAAGGCGCCGCCGCCCTGGGGGTCGTGGCGGAAGGACCACGGCGAGGTGGCGTCGGCCATGTAGTCCTCGGCGTGCACGCCCCGGTAGCTCACGATCTGGCCCAGTTCGCCCCCCGCGATCATGTCGCGGGCCAGCCGCAGCATGGGGTTGCAGAGATAGTTGAAGCCCACCTGGGTCTTGACGCCCGCCGCCTCGGCGGCCTCGGTCATCTCCTGGGCGTCGCGCGCGCGAGGGGCCAAGGGCTTCTCGCAGTACACGTGCTTGCCAGCCGCGATAGCGGCGAGCGCCATCTCCTTGTGGAGCGCGTTGGGGACGGTGATGTTCACCACATCGATCTCCGGGGAGGCGACCATCGCGCGCCAGTCGGCGGTGGAGTTCGCGAAGCCCAGCTCGCGCGCAGCGCGGGCGGCCAGATCGGGCGTGGCGTCGGCCAGCGTGTGCAGCTCCACGGCAAAGGGCAGGTCGAAGACCTTGGCGGCCGCGCCGTAGCCGAAGGCGTGCGCCTTGCCCATGAAGCCCGAGCCGATCAGGCCGACGCGGAGGGGAGAACGTGACATGCGAGTGCGTCCTTGTTGACGAGAAGGGCCGGGTCGAGCCGGCCGTCGAGGTAGTCGAGGGCGTTTCGGACGGAGGCCACGGCCATGCGCTCGGCGGCGTCGGCCGTTAGTCCGGCGATGTGCGGCGAGAGAAGCACCTGCTCGAAAGCGAGGAGCGGGTGGTCGGGATTTGGCGGCTCATCGTCGAAGACGTCGAGGCCGGCCGCGCCTACACGTCCCGAGGCGAGGGCGTCAGCTAGCGCCCCTTCGTCCACCACGCCGCCACGAGCCGTGTTGACCAGAATCGCCCCGGGCTGGAGCAGCGACAGTTCTGCCACATCGAGAAGAGGGCGCTCGCCTTTCGGCGCATGGACAGAGACCGCATCGGCCCAGGCCAAACCCTCCGAAAGCGAGCTTACAGGGGCCGTCGTGTCCCCATCCGGCCAGCCTTGCGCCGCCAAGAACGGATCGAAGGCCCGCACCTCCATCCCGAAGCCCCGGGCCATGCGCGCCAGGTGCCGCCCGATGCGGCCATAGCCCAGGATCAGAAGCCTGCGGCCGGAGATCTCGGAAGCCTCGAGTTGGTTGCGCCAGCCCCAACGCGCGGGGTTGCGCACGGCGCGGTCAGCCGCCACCGCCCTCTTGGCGCAGGCGAGAAGCATCATCATCGCGTGCTCGGCCACCGAGACGGAGTTGACGTCGCCGACGACGGCCAGCGCGATGCCGCGGGCGTCGAGGGACTTGATGTCCACGGCGTCATAGCCCACGCCGTGGCGGGAGACGACCTTCAGGCGCCCGGCTCGCGCCACGGTGGCGGCCGACAGGGGCTGGGTGCGCAGCACCAGCGCATCGGCCCTGTCGATCAGCGGGGCATAAGAAGTCTCGGAGACCTCCTCGACATAGTCGTAGGTCAGCCCCGGCGTAGCCTTGAGGACCCCAAGGCCCGCAGGGTGCAGCTTTCCGGCGATGAGCAGATGCGGCATCAGTAGCCTCCCTCAGCAGCGACCGCGACTGGCTTTTCCCCCTGCGCTGCCAATTCTCGGAACTTCGCCACGGAGGCGCTGGCCGCGGCCGCGAGGAGGCGCGAGTCGCCCGAGACGGTCACGAGGTCGAAGCCCCAGCCCACGGCGCGGGCGGCGTAGTCGGGCGTCCCGCAGTGGAGGCAGGCTTTGATGCCGTGGCGGTGAGCGGCGGCCAGGACCTCCTTGATGGCGTCGATCATCTCGGGCTCCTCGCGATCGAAGCCCGGCGAGAGACGGCCGTCGCTCAGGCCGAGGGCGAGGTCGGCCGGTCCGACGTAGAGGCCGTCGAGGCCGGGGGTGGCCGCGATCGCATCGAGGTTCGCCATCGACTCGGACGTCTCGATCTGCGCGAAGCCGAGGACGAGGTCGTTGGCGTCGCGCGCATAGGCGGCCAGCCCATGGGCCACCCCCACCCGCGTGGGCCCGAAGCTGCGCTGCCCGCGTGGAGGGTAGCGCAGGAAGCTCACGAACTCTGCTGCCTCTTCGGCCGTGTTCACCATCGGGCAGACGATCCCCAGGGCGCCCGCGTCGAGGAGCTTCATGATGATGCCGGGCTCGCGCCAGGGCGCGCGCGCCATGGGGACCACCCCGGAGGCGCGCATCGCTTGCAGCATCGGTAAGGCCGAGGAGTAGTCCAGCGCCCCGTGCTGCACGTCGATGGTGACGCTGTCGTAGCCTTGGGCAGCCATGATCTCGGCCGTGAAGGCGTTGCCGATGGACAGCCAGCCGTTGAGGACTGGCTTGCCTTGGGCCCAGAGGTCGCGGAGCTGGGTCATAGCCACACCATCTGCGCGAGCTTGGTGTCGAGATAGGCGTCGATCCCCTCGGGACCGCCCTCGCGGCCCAGGCCCGAGAAGGCCGTCCCGCCGAAGGGGGCCTCGGCCGCCGCCATGGCGAAGCTGTTGATGCCGACCATCCCGGCCTTGAGCTCGGCCACCGTGCGACGTGCCCGTTGCGGCGAGCGGGTGAAGGCGTAGGCGGACAGGCCCATGTCGGTGGAATTGGCGCGGCTCAGGGCCTCGTCGTCGCTGGTGAAGCGCGTGATCGCGGCGATGGGGCCGAAGTTCTCCTCGGCCATCACGCGCATATCGTCGGTGACGTCGGTCAGCACCGTGGGCTCGTGGAAATGGCCGGCGTTGAAGCCGGACGCGCGCTTGCCTCCGGAGGCGAGCGTCGCGCCCGCCTTGATGGCGTCGGCGACGATGCCCTCGATCTCCTCGAGCCGCCTCCGCGAGATAAGCGGACCCATCTGCGTCGTCGGATCGAGCCCGTCGCCGACCTTGAGGGCCTGCGCGCGTGCGACGAAGCCCTCGACGAAGGCGTCGTGCAAGGACTCGTGGACGTAGAAGCGGTCCGCCGTCACGCAGACCTGGCCGGCGTTTGCGAACTTGGTCGGGACCGAGACGTTCAGCGCCAAATCCAGGTCTGCGTCGTCATAGATGATCAACGGCGCGTTGCCGCCAAGCTCCATCGACACCTTTTTCACCGTCGCGGCGGCGTCGCGGATCATCTGCTGGCCCACGCGGGTCGAGCCGGTGAGCGAGACCTTGCGCACCCGCTTGTCGGCCATCAAGGGCGCGTAGGTCGCATCGGTCGGGCCGACGAGGAGCTGGACGACCCCGGCAGGCAGGTTCCCCGCCCGACAGCAGTCCACCATCAGCATCGCGACGCCTGGCGTCTGGCTGGACGGCCGGACGATCGTGGCGCAGCCCGCCGCCAGCGCGGGGGCCACCTTGCGGGCCACCAGCGCCGCCGGGAAATTCCAGGCCGTGAAGGCCGCGCAGACCCCCACGGGCTCGCTCGTGATCTCGAAGCGTCCGCCGAGGACGCGGCTTTCCACGATCCGGCCGGAAATGCGACGGGCCTCCTCGGCGTACCAACGGAACTGGTCGATCGACAGACCCCACTCCCGCTCGGCCTGCGCGAGGGGCTTGCCGGTCTCGGAGGAGATCATACGTGCCGCTTCGTCCCTGCGCCGGGTCATCTCGTCAGCGATGCGGTGCAGCGCATCGGCGCGGGCGAAGTTGCCCAGGGCCCGCCAGACCGCAAGCCCCCGCTCGGCGGCGTCGATGGCTTCGGCCGTGTCGGCCGCGGTCGCCAACGGAACCTTGCCGAGGGGCTGGTCGGTCACCGGACTCAGGACCGGCGCCGAGGCGCCGTTCGATGCGGCGCGCCAAGCGCCATCGAGGAACAGCCCATAGGACTGATACATGAGATCACCCGATCTGATTGAGGTGGGGGGCACGCGTTCCGGCAGCCGGTTTCAGCGCGGCGTCAGTTGGCATCCCGAGGCGGACAGCCACACCAAGGCCGACCCCGGCCGCCTTGGTGCCAACGAAGGCAGCGGCAAGGCGAAGTCGAGCCGGGTCAGTGGACACAAGGGAGGCCGCATCGTAGACACGCGACAGCCTTCGCTGGGCCGGCGCTGCGATGACACCGGCGTGGATGCTCCAGATGTGGCCATGGCCCGGCAGGGCGATCCTTCGCATCGATGTCCTCCCCGTCTTGTTGTGCAATCTTTGTTGCAACTGTATTGCGCTGTCAATGAGCATTCCATAAAGTCCGCAGGACACTCGACCTGGGAGGGGTTTAGGATGACAGGGACCACGATCCGCCTGACGATGGCGCAGGCGCTCGTGCGCTGGCTGTGCGCGCAGGAGACGGAGCTGGATGGCCGGCGGGTGCCTCTCTTCGCGGGATGCTTCGCGATCTTCGGGCACGGCAACGTCACCTGCCTGTCCGAGGCGCTGGAGGGCGTGCAGGACCGCCTGCCCACCTGGCGGGGACAGAACGAGCAGAGCATGGCACTGGCCGCCGTGGGCTTCGCCAAGGCCCAGCGACGCCGGCAACTCATGGTTGCCACCTCCTCGATCGGACCGGGGGCGACCAACATGCTGACGGCGGCCGGGACGGCGCATGCCAACCGGCTGCCGGTGCTGCTTCTGGCCGGCGACAGCTTCGCCAGCCGCGTGCCCGATCCGGTGATGCAGCAGGTGGAGCATTACGGGAACCCGACGGTCACAGTGAACGACGCCTTCAAGGCCGTCACGCGCTACTGGGACCGGATCTCCCTGCCAGAACAGATCCTCGCCTCCCTGCCGCAGGCGGTCGCCACCATGCTCGATCCGGCGGACTGCGGGCCGGCGTTCCTGGCGCTTTGCCAGGACACGCAGGAGAAGGCCTACGACTACCCCGCCGCGTTCTTCGCGCCCCGGCTGTGGGAGATCCCGCGACCTCGGCCCGACCGCCGGGCCGTCGCCCGCGCGGCCGACGTCCTGCGCGACGCGAAGACGCCTCTCATCATCTCCGGCGGTGGCGTGCGCTACTCGGGTGCGAGCGAGGCCGTGGCGGAGTTCGCGAGGAAGCGCGGCATCCCGGTCGTGGAGACCATCGCCGGGAAGGGGACGCTCACGCATGAGCATCCCGTCCACGCGGGGCCCATCGGCATCGTGGGGTCCACCTCGGCCAACGCGCTCGCCGCCGAGGCGGACGTGGTGCTCGCCATTGGCACCAGGCTCATGGACTTCACCACCGGGTCCTGGACCTCCTTCAAGCTAGAGGCCCGCTTCATCGGCATCAACACCGCGCGTTGGGACGCCCTCAAGCATTCCACGCTGCCCGTGGTGGGCGATGCGCTGGAAACGGTGGGGGAACTCGACGCCGCCCTGGGCGACTGGGCCGCGCCGGCCACCCACATGGAGCGTGCGCGGGGGCTCTTCGCGGAGTGGAACGCGCTGCTCGACACGCATCAGGCGCCGACGAACGCCGAGCGGCCGACCTACGCGCAAGTCGTGGCGGCGGTGAACAGCTGGGCTGGCCCTCGCGATACGGTGGTGACGGCCGCGGGCGGCCTGCCGGGCGAACTGATGAAGGGCTGGCGGGTCAAGGAGCCGAACACCTTCGATTTGGAGTTCGGCTTCTCCTGCATGGGCTACGAGATCGCGGCGGGCTGGGGCCACGCGCTGGCCAAGCAGGGCGACGGCGTGCCGATCGTGATGATCGGCGACGGCACCTACATGATGATGAACTCGGACATCTATTCGACCGTGCTGTCCGGCCATAAGCTGGTCGTGCTGGTCTGTGACAACGGCGGCTACGCGGTCATCAACCGTCTCCAGCAGTTCAAGGGGGTGCCGGGGTTCAACAACCTCCTCAAGGACTGCCGCACGGCCCGGGAGCCCTTCCCGGTGGATTTCGTGGCCCACGCCCGCGCCATGGGCGCGGAGGCGCGGCACTGCGAGAGCATGGGCGACTTGGAAGCGGCCCTGGACTGGGCCAAGGGCACGGACCGGACGACGGTCATCTCGTTGCGCACCGACGCCTATGCCTGGGTCCCCGGCGACGCCGACTGGGACGTGGGGGTACCGGAAGTGTCCGAGAGGCCTGCCGTGCAGGACGCGCGGACTTCGCAGGATGCGATCCGCAAGAAGCAGCGCGTGGGCGTCTGAGGGCTCACGGGACAGGGTTCGGGCCGACCGGGAAGCCGTGGTTGCCCAGCGGCCTGACCACATGGAACGGAAGGATCAACAGGAAATGAAGGCCAAGCTCGGCATCGCCCCCATCGCGTGGTGGAACGACGACCTTGCGGAACTGTCGGACGACGTGTCGCTGGAGGAGTGCCTCCGGCAGGCCTCCGAGGCCGGCTTCACCGGAATGGAGACCGGGCGACGCTTCCCCATGGACACGACGGTCCTGACCCCCATTCTCGACCGCTACGGCATCCAGGTTTGCGGGGGCTGGTTCTCGGGGCTGCTGCTCGACGGCGACCTGGAGGCCGAGAAGGACCGGGTCCGCGAACAGATGGACTTCTTCATCGCGGCCAAGGCGCCCTGCCTCGTCTATGGCGAGACGGCGCGGTCGATCCAAGGCGACCGGTCCAAGCCGCTGGCGACCAAGCCCCGGCTCTCGGACGACGAAATGCGGTCCTACGGGCGCAAGATGACCACCTTCGCGGAATGGTGCGCCGAGGAGGGGATGCCACTGGCTTACCACCATCACATGGCGGCCGTTATCGAGACCGAAGCGGAACTCGACGCCTTCATGGCCGTGACAGGTGAAGCCCTGCCGCTCCTTTACGATGCCGGGCACATGGCCTTCGCGGGCGGTGACGTGCTGCGGGTGATCGACAAGCACCACGCCCGCATAAGCCACGTGCACACTAAGGACGTGCGGCAGGAAGTGATCGATGCGCTGGACCGCACAAAAGAGTCCTTCCTCGACGCCGTGGTGAAGGGCGCCTTCACCGTGCCGGGCGACGGCAGCCTCGACTTTGAGGCCATCGTCAAGCGGCTGGCCAGCCATGGCTACGAGGGCTGGTTCGTGGTCGAGGCCGAGCAGGACCCGAGGAAGGCGCCGCCCGCCGAGATGGCGCGGATCGGCCACAACGAGCTGTTTCGCGTGATGCAAGCTGCGGGATACGGGGTGGTGCAATGAACCGCATGGACGACAAGATCTGCCTCGTGACCGGGGCCACCCAGGGGCTGGGGGCGGCCGTCGCGCGCCGTCTGGCCGTTGCCGGGGCCGCCGGCGTGGTCATCACCGGACGCAATCCACAGAGGGGCGAGGCCGCCCGCCGCGCCATCGCCGAGGCCAGCGGCGCAGCGGTCCACTTCGTCCCGGCGGACTTCGCGCGTGTCGAGGACTGCCGCCGCGCCGTGGCCGAGGTGGACCGGCTGTTCGGTCGGATCGACGTGCTGGTGAACGCAGGGGCCTCCACCGAGCGGGGCTCCATCCTCGACACCTCGCCCGACCTCTTCGACCGAATGTTCGCGACCAACGTACGCGGTCCGTTCTTCCTGATGCAGGAGGCGATCAAGCTGATGATCCGCGACGGCGTGGAAGGGGCGATCTGCAACGTCGGCTCCATGTCGGCGCTGGCCGGGCAGCCCTTCATCAACCCCTACTGCGCCTCCAAGGCGGCCCTGAGCACGCTGACGACCAACACGGCCTTTTCGGTCATGGCGAACCGCATCCGGGTCAACCAGCTCAACGTGGGCTGGATGTCGTCGGACAACGAGAACCTTGTTCAGGCGGTCGAAAGCGGCGATCCCGACTGGGAGGCGAAGGCGGCGGCGCGGCTCCCCTTCGGGCGCCTCGTGGACCCGGAGGAGGCGGCGCGAGCGATCAACTTCCTCGTGTCGGACGACGCCGGGCTGATGACCGGGGCCATCGTGAACTTCGACCAGTCGATCTGGGGCGCCTATCCGGGCCAGGCGCCAGCGCCCGAGGGACCGATGGCGCTGCCCAGGTGACGTAGAGCACCGCAGGCCCCGTAGGAACCGGCTTGGCTCCACTGCCTGCCAAGCCGGTGCCTTGTCTTGGGCTCGTGATCCTGCTCCGGGTCCGCCGAAACGGGGATGTCACACAGAACGGACCCAGATCTACGCTTAGGGCCATGCGGCTTTGGCTGGGTGAGCCACCGGCGGAGGGGCCGGCGCTGTCCGGCCTGGGTGGGAGGGTCGGTCCAGAGGTAGTCGCCGGTGAGGTTGATGTGCTGCCAGCCGAGCGGGGACAGGTGCTGGAGCAGGTCGGGCGGCACCGGCCGTCCCTGGCGCTCCAGGTGGCGTATGGCGGCTTCGAGGTAGGTCATGTTCCAGAGCACGATCGCGCCCACCACGAGGTTGAGCGCGCTCGCGCGGTGGCCCTGGGCCTGGAGGCCGTGGTCGCGCAGCCGGCCCGCCCGGTGGAAGAAGATGGCCCGCTTGAGCGCGTTCTCGGCTTCGTCCTTGTTCATCTCGCGGGTCGCGCGGCGCCGCTCCTCGGGGTCCTCGATCCAGTCGAGCGTGAACAGCGTGCGCTCGACGCGCCCGATCTCGCGCAGAGCGAGCGCCAGCCCGTTCGCGCGCGGGTAGGAGCCGAGCCGCGCCAGCATCGCGGAGGCTCTGGTCACGCCCGTGCGGATCGAGGCTGCCAGCCGGAGCACGTCGGTCCAGTGGTCCGTGACCAGGCGCTCGTCGATGGGGGCGGCCAAAAGCGGGGCGATGTCGGGCCCGGGCTCCGGCCCCTCGAACAGGTGCAGCCGTCGGGCGGCCAGGTTCGGGACGCGCGGCGCGAACCGGAACCCGAGCAGATGGCAGAGCGCGAACACGCGGTCCGACACGCCGCCGCCGTCGGTGTGGTTGCCGCTCGACGTTCAGGTCGGCGCTGTGGTGAAGCAGCCCGTCGAGCACGTGGGCCGCCTCGCCCGCGCTCGCCGAGATCATCTTGGAGTGGAACGGGGCGTAGCGGTTGGACAGGTGCGTGTGAGATGACACGGCCGGCTCCGATCCCTTGTGCGGGTTGACGGCCCCGGTCGCCTGGGCGCGCCGGTCGAGCGGGAAGTGCTGGCCGTCCGAGCTCGACGCGGTGCCGGACCCGAAAGCGGCGGCGAGCGACATCCGGTACTGCGCGTCGACGAGCCGGACGAGCGCGGCGCCGTAGGTGTCCTCGCGCAGATGCCAGAACGACAGCCAGCCGAGCTGGCGCTGGCTGACGAGGTTGCAGGCTTCCGCCATGCGGGCGTGGCCGAGGTTGGTGGCGTCCGCGAGCACGGCTGTGAGCACCGCGCGCGGCTCGTCGTGGGCGCGCCCGGTGGTCAGGTGCGTGAAGCAGCCGGCGAGCCCGGTCCAGCGATCGACCTCGGCGAGGAGGTCGGTCACGCGGATGAGCGGGAGGTGGGCGTAAAGGGGGGCTAGCGCGCCCTCTGCCTCCTCCGGCGTGGCCGACTTCAAGGGCGAGATCCGCAGCCGCCCGGCCTTGAGCTGGACCTCTTCGAGCGTGCAGGCCTCCGCCTTGGCCGCGACCTCGGCCAGCCGTCGAGCGAGCCGCGCGCGGCGGTCGGCCAGCCACTCCGCGGCCGACCCGACCACGGGCACGGGCAGCGGACCCGCCTCGCGCATGGCTGCGAACACGGGGGCGGAGATGAGCTGCTGCTCGACCGAGCAGTAGCGTCGGCTTCCCTCCACCCACATGTCCCCCGCGCGCAGGCGGTCGCGCAGCTCGGCCAGGACGCAGAACTCGTAGATGCGCCGGTCCATGCCGTCGCGGCCGATCCGGCGCCGCCAGGTCGGACGAATGAAGCCTGTCGGCGCGTCGGCCGGCAGCCTCCGCAATCGTCCCTGGCCGAGCCGGCGCATCACTTCGACCCCGCGCGCGAGCCCCGAGCAGCCGGGCACGGCCCCAAACGCGAACGCCTGCACGAACGCGGGTCCGATCTGCCGCAGGATGGGGAAACTGGACTGCACGAGCGCGACCGGGTCGAGCGGATCGGGCCGGACCAGGCGCTTGGCCTCGTCCACCTGCGTGCCCAGCTCGTCCCAGGCGCCGACGCGCTCGATCGCGGCGAACGCGTCGGCGCCGCTGTCGCAGGCGGCTCGGAGCGCGTCGCCGAGGCGGGCGAACAGCCTGATCTTGTCGTTGATGGTGCGCCGGTCGCGCTTCAGCGCGGCCTCCTCGCCCCGCTCGACGCGCCGGAACATCCAGCCGAACAGCCGCTCGAACATCAGCACCGCGTCGTCGGTCAGCGTCACCTGCGCCTCGAGCACGGTCGCGACCAGGACCGCGCGCCTCCGGGTGGGGAGCAGGGTAGTGAGGTGCTGGGCGGTCAACCGCGCCCCTTCCTGGCACAGGCGGCGCAGGCGCTGGGGATGCACCGCGGAGGCCAGCGCCGGATCGAGCTCGGTCGCGCGCAGGATCGAGAGCCGGTCGCGCTGCCCGGCGGTGAGGCGCCGAGTGAGCAGGTCGGCGACGTGGCGCTCCGCCTCAAGCAGCGCCTGCGCCACCATGCGCTCGACGAGCGTGATGCCGGGCACGATGACGCGGCGGCTGCGGAACTCGTCGAGCAACAGGCGCGCGAGGTCGACCCCGCTGGTCGTGGCCAGCGCGACCGGCAGGAGCCACGCCTGGAGCTCGGCCTTGGCCAAGGGGTCGAGCGGCCGAAAGCCGAACTCCTCGCGCGAGCCGCGTCGAGCTGCTCGTACCGGGTCGGTTCGCGCACGGCGCAGTCGGCCAGCACCTGCGGGTCGACGGGGATCTGGTCGGCGACGAACGCGAGCGGCACGTGCGGGATCACCTCGCCGGGGCGCGAGGCCCCGGCCGGGGTAGCGCAACGCGCAGAGCTGGAGCGCAAAGCCCAAGCGGTTGTGCGGCCTGCGCCGGGTCCCGATGACGCGCAGATCGTCGGCCCCGAGCGTCCAGTGCCGGACCAGGTCGGGCTCGTTTTCAGGCAGCGCCATTAGGGCGGCGCGCTGCCGTTCGGTCAGAACGGCGCGCCGGGGCACCGGTCAGGCCTTGGCCGGGGAGGTCCAGCCCACCCACGCCAGCGTGTCGAGCAGCGTCGAGCGCGGCACCTTGAAGGTCCGGCACACCGACGCCTTGCTCGCACCCCCGTCGAGCGCGGCCGTGATCTGCTCGATCTGCTCGGGGTCGAGCGTCGGCGGGCGGCCACCACGCCGGCCGCGGCGCCTGGCGGCCGCGAGGCCCGCGACCACGCGTTCGCGGGTCAAGGCCCGCTCATACTGGGCCAGCGCGCCGAAGATCGAGAACAGCAGCTCCCCGTGCGGCGTGGTCGTGTCCATCTACTCCGTCAGCGAGCGGAAGGCCACGTCCCGCGACCTCAGCTCGGCGACGATCGCCAGCAGGTGCGGCAGCGAGCGGCCGAGCCGGTCCAGCTTCCATACCACCAGGGTGTCGCCAGGACGGGTTCCGCGGATCGTCATCCTGATCTCCTGCCTTGTTCGTTCACGCGTCGGCCCGGAAGATCCATTCACGGATCGGCTCGATGGCATAGGCGACCCGCCAAGTGTTGCGGTGCCCCGAGGCCCCGGCGGCGCTCTGGCCTTCGGGAATGACCGTGCCCTCGGCGAAGGAGACGTAGTTGATCCGGGCCCCCTCGGCATCGAGGTCGTCGAAGGCGAACCGGAACTGCTCGGCGGTCCAGGTTCCGTCCCAGATGGCGCGGGACACGGTGGCGCCCGTATCTTCCAGAGCCTCGGTTATGGCGTTCTGGCCGGGGAAGGCGCCGGGGTCGTCCTGGCTGGTGACGATGAACAGCCGGTTGCCGGCCATCGGGGCCACCAGCTCGGGCCCCCACTGGCAGGCGACGAGGAAGCTGGCGGCGAAGAAGTCCGGATACTTGATGTTCATCGCGATCGACAGCATCCCGCCGCCCGACTGGCCGGTGGTGTGGAGCCGCCCGGCGTCGATGCTGAATTCCTCGACAAGCGCCTTGATGAGATTGATGGTGGTGTCGAGCATGCTCGACGTGTTGTTGTCGTCATCGGCGATGATCTCGGCGAATTGCGGGGCGAGAACGAAGCACGGGCGCTTGGCCTGATCCTCGGGGCTGGCCCAGACGATCGCGCCCAGGCCCTGCTTCAGCGTGAACAGCGGATCGTCGCTGGTGGCGCCGGCATCGTGCATGAAGTTCACCAGCGGGTAGGATCTGGACGGGTCGTAGCCCTTCGGCACGAACAGGTTGTAGGGCAGCGTGTCGCCGGTCTCGGGGTCGTTCCAGACCCGCTGCTCGAACTCGTCGAGGACGAGGTTCCTGACCGCGCTGGTCTCGACAGACGCGGCCGCGAGGGTGTCGCCGTTTGCCGCCGCGACTTCGGCCACCTCGACGCGGGCCTGCGGCGTGGCCCAGGTCGTGTCGCTGATGTTGGGGTCGCCCGCCGTCCAGCGGGGCTTGCCCTCGCCTTGCGAGTTGCCCGAGGGTGGTTAGGACCGCTCCGGCTCGACCGCAAGCAAGGCGCCAGGATCCGTGTCCGAAAGCTCCACGATCACGACCGCGCCGCTGTCGGCGCGGCTGGCGGGATCGGGTGCGGTGGCGGGGTAGACGGCGGTCACCGTGCGGTCGCCCACCCTGAAATCCTCGACCGAAAGGTCGCTCGCCGAGACTGCGCCCGAATAGGAGACCGCAACGGCCACAAACCGCAGCCCGTCTCCGTACACCCTGGTGATCGCTGTTGCGCCTTGCGGGGCAAGGTCGGCGGCAAGGGCGGGCGTGGAGATCGCGGCGAGCGTTCCCAGCGAGGTGAGGCCAAGGATGAACGTGCGGCGGTTGGTCATGGGATGACCTCCATAGGCGGGGCACGATCGGCTCGTGCTGCCGGGTTATGGAGACCGATACGGATCGTGGATGTCGTTCCGTCGGCGAGGTTCCATCGCTGAAGGAGAGCCGTCATGGCCCCGTGCCGGGACCGGCCTCCGTCATGGGGGGTGCCTCGGGCATGTCGGCAGGTCCCATGGTGACCTTCTGCGCGGAGGCACGGCGCGAGGGCGCCACGAACAGGGCGGAGGCACAGCGCCGGCCCACGGCCTTGGCGTCCAAGGCCCAGGGACTGTGCCGAGTCGGGTCGCGGCCTCCAAAGGATGAGGCCGCGACGCCGATCAGGTCCGCGTCCTGATCCCGCTGGAACGCCGGCTGGCCAGCGTCGTCAGGATCGCCGCGACGATGATCACGGCCCCGGTGGACGCCTGGACGTAGAAGGACGGCACCTGCGCCAGGGTCAGCAGGTTGTTGATCACGCCGATCAGCAGCACGCCGCTGACCACGCCGATGATGTTGCCCTTGCCGCCCCCGAGGCTGACGCCGCCGATCACCGCCGCCGCGAAAGCCGAGAAGATGATCCCCTCGCCTTGCGTCGTCACCGCCGAGTCAAGGCGACTAGTCATCAGCACGCCGGCCAAGCCGGCCAGAAGCCCGGCGAAGACGAAGGCCGACCAGATCACCCGATCCACGTTGATCCCGGCCGCGCGCGCGGCCTCCTCGTTGCCGCCGATCGCGTAAAGGGCGCGGCCGTAGCGATGGTACTGGAAGACCAGCCCCACGATCACGGCGACAATCAGGAAAACCAGCACCGTCACGGGCAGGCCCAGGATCCGCTCGGAGCCCAAATAGGTCAGCGCCTCTCCCGGCGAATAGATCGAGCGCCCGTTCGAGATGATGAGGATGCCGCCGCGAAGCAGCACGAGAAGGCCGAGGGTCGAGATGAAGGGGTTCAACCCCACGCGCACGACTATGAAGCCGTTGAACCAGCCGATCAGCCCCGCCGCGCCGAGCGCCACGACGGGTCCCATCCAGCCCGGCAGCTCCACGCCGAAGCCGCCGCCGAGGCCGGAACGAGCAGGACGGCCGCCAGCATCGGGGCGAAGCCCACGATCCCTTCGAGGGACAGGTCGAGCCGCCCGATCAGGACGACGAAGGTCAGGCCGATCGTGGTCAGCCCGAGCACGCTGACCTGCTCCAGGATGTTGATGAGGTTGAGCGGCGTCAGGAAACGCGGGGCCACCAGCGCCCCCACGATCACCAGGAGGAGGAGGACGGGATACATGGTGAACCCGTTGGCCACGAAGGCGCTGCCGAAGGCCGACCGCCTCGACGAGGCAGGCGTCGGGGCCGTGCTGTGCCGCTCCACCATCATGCCACGCCCTCCATCCGCAGGATTAGGTCCTTCATGCTGTAATCTCCGACCAGTTCATCGACGATCGCTCCTTCGAAGACGATGACGACACGGTTTGCCAACTGACTGATTTCGTCCTCCTCGTCGGAGACGACGACGACTCCCATGCCCTTGGCGGCAAGGTCGCGCAGCAGCGCGTAGAGTTGCTCCTTGGCGCCGACATCGACGCCGCGCGTCGGACTGAGGGCCACGATGACGTCGGGACTTCGGCAGAGGGATCGCGCGAAGACGACCTTCTGCTGGTTGCCGCCGCTGAGCTGCCCGACGGCCTGGTCCAGCGAGGAGGCGATGACGTTGGTCTGCCGGGCCAGGCGGCCGACATGCTCCTGCTCCTTGCGCCGGTTGATGAAGCCGAGCGGGCCCGACAGGATGTCGAGGCCGCCCGCCGCCACGTTCTCGCGCACGCCGAGGATGCCGACATAACCGCTGGCGTGCCGGTCGGTCGGCACGAGGCCGATCACCGGCAGCTTGCCCCGGGGGCTCGATATCTCTCCGCCGAAGGGCGTCTGGTGCCCCGCGAGGATCATGGCGAGGCTTTCCTTGCCGCTGCCGACCGGACCGGCCAGGGCGACGATCTCGCCGCCGCGCACCTCCAGATCGACGGTCGCCTCGTGGGCCGGGCCGATGCGGATGCCCTTGGCCCGAAGCAGGGGCGGCGCGGTCGCGTCGGTGGTGTCGCTGCGCTCGCTGCGGGTGGTCGCCTGCCCCATCATCAGGTTGGCGATGGTTTCCACGTCGAGGCTCGACACCGGGGCGCGCGCGGTGACGATCTGCCCGTCGCGCAGGATGGTCACCGTGTCGGCGACCTCGAACACCTCGTCCAGGTGATGCGAGATGTAGACGAAGGACACGCCCCGGAGCTTCAGCGCCCGGATATGATCGAACAGGATGCGCTTCTCGGCGTTGCTGAGGGCGGCGGTCGGCTCGTCGAGGATCATCACCGGGACGCCCCGGTTCAGGGCCTTCATGATCTCCAGGAGCTGCCGCGTGCCGGCGTCCAGTTGCCCGGCCAGGGCGGTGGGGCGGATGTCGATCCTCCACTCGTCCAGCAGGGCCTGGGTGCGCGAGATCATCCGACCGTGGCTGACCAGACCATACCGCTTGCGGACGACCGGGTTCTCCAGGAACAGGTTCTCGGCGACCGTGAGCTGGTCGAAGAGCCGTGGCGTCTGCTGCACATGGGCGATCTCGTCGCGGATCGCGGCGGCGTAGCTCTGGCCGTTCGCGGTCACGCTGGTTCCGCCGATGCGGATGGTGCCGGCGTCGGCGGGGGTGACGCCGCTCAGCGCGGACACGAGCGTGCTCTTGCCCGCGCCGTTGCGGCCCAGAAGCGCGTGGATCTCGCCCGGCATGACCGTGAAATCCACGCCTCGGAGGGCGCGCGTGGAACCGAAGGTCTTCGTGATGTCGCGCATCTCGACGATGGGCTGGGTCATGTCCATGATCTTCGGTTCCACGATTGTCACTGACGGACGGGCCTCAGTTGTTGAGCTGGTTGGCCCAAAGATCGGGCGAGTCGACGTTGTCCATCGTGACCAGCGTCGCCTTGAGCTGGTATTGCGGGCCGACGGGGGTCTCGATCACCTGGCCGTCGTCGCGCGGGCCGATCTCGATGGTGCCGCCGTTCGACACCAGTTCGATCAGTTCGGCCGTCTTGGTCGCATAGGCGCTCAGCGGCTGCGACACGGTGGCATCGAGCGCGTTCTCGCGGATCAGCTGCAGGCCCTGCGGCGTGCCGTCGATCGCCACGCGGATCACCGAGGCCGCGTCGCCGACCGGGGTGTCCCGGCCTGCGGACTTCAGTTGCGCGTTGATCGCCGTCGCCATCAGCTCGGAGGCCATGAAGATGCCGTCGAGCTCGGGGTATTGCGTCAGCACGTTCTGCGCCGCATCGGCGGCCATGTCGGCCGTCCATTCCGTCGGGCGCTGGATCAGCTCCACCTCGGGGGCCAGCTCGGCCAGGGTCGTGGAGAAGCCCTCGGAGCGGTCGAGCCCGTTCGGCGTGGTCAGCGAGCCCTGGAGTTCGAGCACGACGCAGGAATTGTCGGCCCAGCAGGCGTCGTTCTGGAGACGGGCCACCATCTCGGTCGCGCCCTGCACGCCGGCATCGAGGTTGTCGGCCCGCACGGTCGCCGTCACCTGACCGCCCGCCGGCGAGTCGTTGATCGAGAAGACCAGCGCGCCAGCCTCGTTGGCGCGCTCCACGGCCGGGACGATGCCCGCCGCGTCGAGGGGCGCGAAGACGATCACGTTGGCGCCGTTGGCCAGGAGGTTCTGGAGCGTATCGACCTGCGCCGAGATGTCGCCGTTCGGGTCGGGCGAGCCCACGACGGTAAAGCCCTTGTCGGCGAAGGCCTGAAGCGAGAGTTCCAGCATCAGGGTCTGGAAGTCGTCCTTCAGGAACTTCGGCGTGAAGCCGATCTGCACGTCGGCGTTCTGCGCCAGCGCCACGGTGGCCGTGGACGCCAGCAGGGCGGCGCCGATCGCCGCCACGACGGCGCGGCGGCCGAATCTCAGGGTTGTTCCAACTTCCATGTCTTCCTCCAGTTGATTCGTTGATTGTGGCGGCCACTTTGGTCGGGTCCGCTTCGGGTCTGCGGGCTGGCCGATCCAACCGCGCAGGTCGTGGGTTGCATCCGAATGCGCCTTGCGGGCTCGGATCGTCGGTCGGGGTAGCGGGGAGACAAGACTTGTCCAGGCGCGCGGCCGATACGGGCCGCGAGCTACGGATCATGCGTCTTGCGTTGCTCCTTCCTCAGTTCCGCGGGCCCGCCCCCTCCCGGCTGGGCCGCGGCCGATGCGGTCTAGTTGGCGATCTCCGCCACCTTCACGAGGCGCCCCTCCCTCAGGGAACGGTAAGCGGCCTCGGCCAGGATCAGCGCCCGCCGCCCGTCCTCGAAGCTGGCCAGTGGCTGAGCGCCCTTCTCGACGCAGTCCACGAAGCCATCGATCTCGGCCATGAAGGCCTCGTGGTAGCGTTCGAGGAAGAAGAACTGATCGGGCTCCGCGCCCTCGGTCGAGGTGGCGGTGAAGCGGCGCATCTCGTGCGGCTTGCGGTTGTCGGAGATCACCATCCCCTTGGTGCCCATCAGCTCGACCCGCTGGTCGTAGCCATAGACCGCCGTGCGCGAGTTGTTGATGTGGCACTGCTTGCCCGACGCCGTGCGCAGGATGAACATCGCGCTGTCCACCTCGTTCAGGGCGACTCCCAGCTCCGGGTCGATCAGCGCGTTGGCCAAGGCGAAGACCTCGACCGGCTCCTCGCCCAGCATGAAGCGCGCGAGGTCGAAGTCGTGGATCGTCATGTCGCGGAAGAGACCTCCCGCCGCTTCCAGATAGGCGCGGGGCGGCAGGCCGGGATCGCGCGAGGTGATGATGACCTGATGCAGGTCGCCGATCTCGCCGGCCAGCATCGCGGCGCGTGCGGCGGCATGGCCGGGGTCGTAGCGGCGGTTAAAGCCGATCTGGATCGGCAGGCGCGTCCCCGCGACCTTGGCGGCGCAGGCCTCGACCCGCTCAAGGCCCAGGTCGATGGGCTTCTCGCAGAGCACGGCCTTGCCGGCGGCGACGGCCATCTCGATGTAGTCGGCATGGGTCGGGGTGGCCGTGGCGATCAGGACCGCATCGACGTCCGGCGAGGCGAACACCTCCTCGGCGCTGGCGAAGGCCTGGGCCCCTTGCGCGGCGGCCACGCGGTCGGCGGACGGCTGATGCAGGTCGAAGACCCCGGCCAGGGTGGCGCGCAACATTGGCGGCATGCATCTGACCGATGCGACCGCAGCCCAGCACGGCTATCCGTAACATAGTCCCCTCCAAGGCGTACTATTCTGTTGGTTGCCGCAAGATTTGTTGCAATCAACGAATATTGTCAATGAGGCATTTCAGGGGTGATCGTGCAATTCATTGTTGCAGGGCGGGCTGCGCCACCTGCAGGGCGTCTGAAGGTAAGCCGCAGATGGCGCGGAAGATGCGCCGCGACCTGCAAGCCGTTGAAATGATGAACTGACCATGACCCTGCCAGGGCCGTCCGCCCGAACCGGCGACTAGGCCGTCGTCACGATCGGGATGCGCGGCTGCTCCGAGTCGTTCTGAAGCCGCGCAGCCAAGGCCACCGCCAACGCCTGAGCCAGGCACATCGGCGCGGCCAAGGATCGCGAGAAGGTGTACTCGTGCTCAGGCACGGCAAAGAGCACGGCTGCACCTTTCGCGATCGGCGACAACGTGCTGTCCGAAATGGCCACCAGCGGCACGCCGCGGGACAAGGTCTCCTCGGCCACGTTCACGACCTCGGTGGCGTAGAAGCGGAAGGACACCACAAGGAGCAGGTCCGTGGGCCGCGCCGCCCGCGCCATGTGCGTGGCAAGGCCTCCTCCGGGGTCGAGCAGCACCGTGCGCTTGCCCAACATGGTCAGCACGTAGCGCAGGAGTTCCACCACGGGCACCGAGCGGAGCTGCCCCATCAGGTAGATGGTGTCGGCCTTCTCCATCAGCGTGACGGCGTGGGCGATCTGCTCGGCCGAGATGTCGGCGATGAGATCCTGAAGCGACGAGATGTCTCGCACCACGAGGTCACGCAGGAACCCGAGCTCGCTCCGATCCTCGCGACCGCCCAACTCGGCTTCGAGCGCGCGCACCCGCGCGTCGAAGCCCGGAGCTGCGGTGGTGAGCCGGATGCGAAAAAGCTGCTGGAGCTCCTTGAAGCCCGAGAAGCCCAGGGCTTGCGCGAAGCGCACAAGGTTCGAGGCATGGATGCCGCAGCGCTCCGCGATGGCACCCACCGACAGCACGCCCACGTCGTTGGGGTTCTGCGTCAGGTAAAGGCCGACCTTCTGGAACGCCCTGCTCATCCCGGCATGGCGGTCGTGGATCAGACGGATCAGCTCTTCGTAGGACCGGGGTGCGGTGAAGCTGTCGTCGACCACAGACAGAATACCTCCAAGTTACGAGCGTCATCCTGCAATATTTTTTGCAGGATCGATAGGGAATGTCCATGATGATCTGGAGGATCCAATCGGAGCGCGGATGCCATCCCTCCTAAGGAGACCTACTCATCCCCTCGGGCGAAGATGAAGTCAGACGGAAGCTCGGCTCAGAGCACAAGCCGGCGATCCGTCCGGGAAATCCGACGCACCGTGTCCGGCCCCGGCCGGCGGTCGCGTTCCGGCCCGCCGATCGTGACCGCACGCCCGGTCCTTGCGGCCTCCTCAATGGCCCGAAGGGCCCGCACATCGGCCAGCCCCTCGGCGCCGTCGGCTTCGGGCGGAGTCCCCTGGCGGATGCAGTCCGAAAAGTACGCTGTTTGCGCACCGAAATGATCAACCGGCTCGGGCTGCCACTCCTCGTTGCCCCCCGCATGGATCATTCGCACCTTCGGCACGGTTTCGAATCGGAACCCCCGCTCGACGTCGATGATCCCATCGGACCCGGTAATCCGGTAACGATCCTGTTCCGCCGCACCGAAGCTGCAGGAGAAGCTGGCCAAGGCGCCGTTCGGAAAGCGCAGGATAGCGGTGAGCCCTTCATGGACGTCCTGGAACCGCGCGTCCCCCGCTGCCGCGCCCTCCATGGCGACGCATTTCAGAGGTTCGGCCCCGAAGATCTGGCGCGCGGCATTGAGACAGTAGACACCGATGTCCTGAAGGGGCCCGCCCCAGTGCTCGGCTCGGAGGCGGTGGTTGTCGGGACCGGACTGGAAGGAGAAGTCGGCGTGGAACAGGCGTGGCGTGCCGATTTCGCCGCGGCGAACACGCTCAAGCACCTCCATGGTCCCGGGCTCGCTGTGCAGTCGGTAAGCCGTCATGAGGAAGGCACCGCCCTCGCGGGCCGCCACGATCATCGCCTCGCATTCGGCGACCGTGAGAGCGAGAGGCTTTTCGACCAGGGCGTGGATGCCGCGCCGGAGCGCCCGGATGGCGTAGTCGGCGTGCATGGAGTTCGGCAGCGCGATGTAGACGGCGTCCACGCGCCCCGACGCAAGGAGCGTGTCGTAGTCCTCGTAGCCCACCACCTCGGGGACGCGGTGGAACTCAGCCAACCGGCGGGAGGTGTCGGCGTTGCCGCTCACGATGGCCGCGATCTCGGAGTTTCCGGTCTGGCCCACTCCGGGCATGAAGGCCTCCTGCGAGATCCAGCCGGCTCCGACGACGGCATACCTGACTTTGTTCAAGGAAGTTCTCCTGATGAAAATGACTTGGATCGGGGATGGCCGTCTAGATACTGATCAGGGTCCACCCTCGATCAGCGACTGACCGGGTCTGTCGAGCCCCAGGCGGCTCCGCCTACACGGGAGGGCATGTCGAACTGCGTAGAACATTCAGACTGCGGGAGCCCTGGTTTGGAATCTAACAGGTGGGTCAGAAGCTCTGCTGCCCCGTCGCTTTCTCGATGATCTTGTCGATGGACACGGCGAGGACGAGGAGGAGGCCGGTCACGATCAGCCGCACCTCGTTCTCGACGCCCATCAGGTTGAGTCCGTTCGACACCGTGCCGATGACGAGGCAGCCCAGGAGCGCGGCATGGGCACCGCCTCGACCGCCGAAGAGGCTCACGCCGCCGATGACGGCCGCCGCGATGGACTCGAGGAGCAGCGTGCCGCCGCCGATTCCGCCACCCGAGAAGACGCCGACGCCCAGGGTCCGTGCCGAGGCGATCACGCCGGCCAGCGCGGCCACGCCCCCGGCGATGGCAAAGGCGGCGACCCGCACCGAGCGGACCTTGATGCCGGCGCGGCGCGCGGCTTCGTCGTTGTTGCCGACGGAATAGAGGTAGAGGCCAAACTGCGTTTCCTTGAGAATGTAGGCGCCGATGCCCAGGAGAGCCGTGAAGATGAGCACGGGCAGCGGGATGCCCTGGTGTGCGTTCAGGAGGGCACGACGACGATGCCGAACAGGGTCCCGCCCACGAGAGGCAGCACGACCTCGTTTCGGGCGTTGACCTCCAGCCCGGCACGGCGGCGGCGGCCGACGCTGGACAGGACCAGCGACGCGAAGATCGCAATGCCTACCGCGAGCGCGATCCACGCCCAGGTTCCGCCGATGGTGGTCAGCGCCACAGCCTCGATCCCGGTGCCCTGGAGACCGTAACGTGCCGTGTCGGGCAGAAGGATGAGCTGAAGGCCGTTGAGCGCAAGGCCCAAGCCCAATGTGACGACGAAGGACGGCACGCCCACCCAGTTCACCCAGCGCGCCGAGAGCGAGCCGATGCCGGCACCCAGAAGGATGGCGGCGGGAACTGCCATCCAAGGTGAGGCGCCCCATTCCACGATGGCCTTGGCCATGAAGACCGAGGTGACGCCGTTGATGGCGGCGACCGACAGGTCGATCTCCTTGACGAGAAGGACGAACATCAGGCCCAGCGCCATGATCCCCACGACGGTGGACTGGATCAGGAGGTTCGACAGGTTGCGCGGACTGAGAAAGACGTCGCTCTGAATGGCGAAGAAGGCCCAAAGAAGCACCAGCGCCAGGAGCACCGGAAGCGCGCGGAGATCGGAGGAGAGAAGCTCGCCGAAGGTGCGGCGCTTGACAGGCGGCGTCATGGTGGGAACCGATGTCATGTGCAGGGTCCTGTCGCGGAGGGTTCAGCCGGCGAGGTTGACGGCTTCGTTGCCGCCGACCCTCGCATTGACGACCTGCTCGCCGGTCACGTCGCGCGAGCGGAAGCTCGCGGCGTTGGCGCCCAGGCGCATGACCTCGACCCGGTCGGTGGCGTTGACGACGAAATGGTGAATGTCGTGGCTGACGATGACGACGCCGAGCCCCTGGTCCGCCAGCGTCCGCACGAGGCGCGAGACCTGCTCGGCGGCGGAGTGGCTGAGGGCAGCGGTCGGCTCGTCGAGGATCACCACCTTGGGGGTCCAGAGGATCGAGCGGGCAATGGCGATGTTCTGGCGCTGGCCGCCGGACATCGCGCCCACGGGACGTGTCAGGGATAGGTTGCCGAGCCGCATCCGCGTCAGCACCTCGCGGGCGCGGACCTCGCACTCGGCGCGGCGGATGCGACGGCCCCACCAGCGGCTCCCTGTCAGCTCGCGCCCGAGGAAGAGGTTCTGGACGGCGTCGAGGTTGTTGCAGAGGGCGAGGTCTTGGTAGACCGTTTGGATCCCCATGGCCGTGGCATCCGATGGTGTGCGGATGTTTGCGGGCCGCCCCTCAAAGTCGTGGTCGCCCGAGTCGAAGCCGAAGACGCCGGCCATGACCTTGACGAGGGTGCTCTTGCCGGCGCCGTTGTCGCCGACAAGCGCCACGATCTCGCCGGCGTGAGCCTCGACCGAGGCGCCCCTGAAGGCCTGCACGGAGCCGAAGGACTTGGTGATGCGTCGCATCGAGATGAGCGGCTGGGTCCGATCGGCCGCGGGATTGGCGGGCCGCGGCATGGCAGCGGTGGTAGGCATGGGGCTGGCGCTCCTCGTCGGGCAGGGGCGAGAGGGCGGCGCGATCCGCCGCCCTCGGAAGACCATCAGTTCGGGTTGCTGGTCTGGCAGACTTCGGTGTCCTCGATGCCTTGGCAGATCTCGTCCCAGGTCCAGACGCCGACCGTCACCACATCGGCCAGGTTGTCCTGGGTGATGTTCGACACGGGCAGGAAGACCGCCGTCACGTCCATGTACTGGTTGTTGACCGTGCCGTTCACGAGATCCTGGGGCACGCCTTCGCCCTTGAGGATCGAGGCCACGACCTCGGCCGCATGGCGGGCCTGGACGTTGAGATCCTTGAGGACCGAGTTGTCCTGCCAGCCCTGCGCGATGTAGCGCAGCGCCTCGACGGTCGCGTCCTGACCGCCGGTGACGAGGATCTCGCCCGGTTGGTAGCCTTGCGTGATGAGCGCGGCCACCGAGCCGCCGGTGGTGCCATCGTTCATGCCGAGGAACACGTCCACCTCGCCGCCCGTGCGGGTCAGGCAGTCCTCGGCGAAGGCTTGAGCCACCACCGGGTCCCAATTCTGCGTATGTTGCTCGCAGACGATCTCGACCTTGCCCGAGTCGATCAGCGGCTGAATGAACTCGTTCTGGCCAGCCTCGTATTGGGTGGTGCCGTACTCGCCCTGGTTGCCCTTGACGCGCGCCACCTGGACCGGAGTCTGCTCCATGGCCTCGATAAGCTGCGCCGCCCGCTCGCCCTAGGCACGACCGACCGCCAGCGAGTCGAACACCACATGCGCCTCGGCCGCCGCGAGCCCGCCAGCCACAAGGTTGGCGTCGGCCGAGGTCAGCACGATGACGGCTGCGCCCTGAGCGATGGCGTCCTCGACCTGCGCCTGCTGGCGGGCCGGATCGCCCTGGGCATTCTGCACGATCACCTCGGCTTCAGGCGCGAGTTCGGACATGGCGACCGTGAAGAAGGGCGCGTCACGGCTCTCGAAGCGGATCGTGGTTTCGTTCGGCAGCAGCATGAACACCTTGGGGGCGTCCTGCGCGACAGCCATCGAGCCGGCAAGCGTCATCGTGGCCAGAAGGGCCAGGGTCATAAATTTCATGTATGTCCTCCCGTGGGGCTCCGCCATGACGAGAGCTGCCTCCAACAGCCCTTGACACAGCAGATTGCGTATTTACCTATACTGCAATTTTTTTTACATTAAGTGTTTTTGCAACAAGCATTGCTCCTCGCATAGGCTCCGTATGCTGGCGAGGGAAGACAAGCTTTGGCGCAACAGTTGGGCACTTTCCAACTGGTCCCAAGTGTCTGGGTGCTTCTGGGGAGGAGCTCAGCTTGCGCCCTCTTCTTGACGATCTGTTGCTCGCCAACATGAGCACGGCCGGTCCTCAACGTTTATTTGTTATTGTATCTCTCATGCAGATGCGGTTGCAGGGACGTGAGAACCTCGTAAGCTGCCCTTGTCCGCAGCGGAGCCTGTTCATGCCCGATTTCCAGAAGATCCTGATTGCCAACCGGGGCGAGATCGCGATCCGCGTCATGC
>NZ_JAGGJP010000010.1 GCF_017872975.1 Rubellimicrobium aerolatum | reverse complement strand
TATGCAAAACGACCCCAAACCGTCGATCCCGACAAGCCTAAAGCAACCGCCCACATATCCCTTCAAGATACATTCGAATGTCAAATAGCAGGGGAGCGCAAGGACAGGAAACCCGCAGCAGCAACCCCTTTCCAGAAGCCGCGCCGCGCCATCGCCAATCCCAAGAGATCCCCACGGACTGCATCCAAGCTCACTGCCCGGACCGTCCGCCAACCCGACACCGCGTCGCCACGCCGTCGGTGAAGCGCTGTCTAGAGATGCCGCACGCCCCGCGCAAGAGAAAAACGACAACCCGGCTGCAGAAAAATGACAGGGCCTGCGACAGGCCCCGGGACCGGGCACGCGCGCCCCTCATTCGGCCGCCAGGCGAACCCCGTCGGGAACGCCGAGGGAGGCGATCTCGGCCACCACGCCGCGCAGCAGGCGGCGGAAGTCGTCGAAGGCGGCGCTGGGCTCGACCAGCCGTTCGTCCATGTAGAGCGAACGGTCGATCTCCACCTGAACGGCGTGCTGCCGCCGCGAGGGCCGCCCGTAGTGCTGCACCACGTAGGCCCCGGCGAAGGGCATGTTGCGCGACACCCGCAGCCCCGCCCCGACGAAGGCCGCCTCGATCAGGTCCACCACGCCCGCCGAGGCCGCCGCGCCGAAGCGGTCGCCCAGCACGACCTCCGGGCGCGGCCCGCCCGGGCCGCCGATCGACTCGATCGCTTCGTGCGGCATGGAATGGCAGTCGATCAGCACCGCCTCGCCGAAGAGCGCGTGGCTCTCGGCCAGGAGGTCCTGCAAGGCCTCGTGGTAGGGCCGCCAATAGGCGTCGATGCGGCCCTGCGCCTCGGACAGGGCGATCCGCCCCCTGTGGATCGGCCGCCCGCCGGCGACGACGCGGGGAATCACGCCCAGGCCCGAGGCCACGCGCGGGTTGTGCACGGGACGCCGCACCCCTTCGATCAGGGCGGGGTCGAGCTCGTCGGGGGCGCGGTTGAGGTCCACGAAGGCGCGCGAGGCGAAGGCGCGCAGCAGGGGCGCCCCATGGTCGGGCGCGCAGTCGAAGAGCACGTCCACGAAGGCGTCCTCGGAGGAGCGGATGCCGCGCGCGTCCAGCTCGGCCCGGTCCAGGAAGGCCTGGGGATAATCGCGCCCCGAATGCGGCGAGGCGAAGACGACCGAGGTCGTCCGGCGTTCGGGGCGCGTGATCTCGAAGGCTTGGGTCATGGGCGTCGAAGGGTCCGTCTCATGCGAGCCGCTGGCCTAGATAAGGCGGAATGGTGCCCCGCCAAAAGCCCTTGACCACCCCGCGCGCAGCAATTATCCACCGCCCACCCGATGCCGAGGCCTTGTGCCCCGGCGACGCGGACGGGCGGTTAGCTCAGCGGTAGAGCACTACGTTGACATCGTAGGGGTCACTGGTTCGATCCCAGTACCGCCCACCATCTTCCGGCGCGGTCCATTCCGGACCCGCACGAACCGTAACAAGGCGCAATGCGCGCCGCGAACAGGAGAGACGACGATGAAGGTCGCCAACTCGCTCCGCTCGCTCAAGCAGCGCCATCGCGATTGTCGCGTCGTGCGCCGCAAGGGCCGGGTCTACGTCATCAACAAGACGCAGCGCCGCTACAAGGCCCGCCAGGGCTGAGCCGCGCCGGCCGGCCTCCGGGGTCGCCGCAACGGACAAGAGGGGCCGCCGCCGGGCAACCGGGGCGGCCCTTTTCCGTGGGGCGGTCGGGTTTTCCCCACCGGGTCCGGGCAGTTGCCGCTGGCCTCGGGCCGGCCTCGGGTCGTAGGTTGCCCCGACGGGACGCCGGGGAGGACGGGACGATGGGGACGACGAAGGCGGGACGGCTTGGGCCGGCGGTGGCCTTGGCCTGCGGCATGGGGCTGCCGGCGGCGGCGCAGGACTTCTGCGGCGGCGCGAGCGCCAACGGCCAGTGGATCGGCGGGACCGAGGCGGCCTCGGACGTGGCCACGGCGGCCTCGCACCTGGAGCAGATGGCCCTCGTGCTCCAGAACAACGAATACGTGGCGCTGTTCTCGGTCTCGGTGCCGACCGCCGTGCGCCTGGAGGCGCAGGGGCGCGGCGCGGGCGACCCTATCCTCGACCTGCGGGACGAGGGCGGGGCGGTGATCCTGACCGACGATGATTCGGGCGGCGACGGCGCGGCCCGGGCCGAGATGGAGCTGACGCCCGGCCGCTACTGCCTGATGATGCGGTCCTACGACGGCTCGCCCATGACCGGCTTCGTCCGGGCGGGGCGGAGCGAGCACGAGGCGCTGACGCCGGGGATGGACGCGCCTGTCGTCGCGGGCGGCGGAGGTTGCGACCTTTCGACCGTCACGGCCTTCTTGGGCGAGGGGGAGCCGCTCGACGCGCTGATCGCGCGGGCGCGGGTCACGGCCACGGCCTCGGTGAACGAGACGCCCTTCTGGGGCTTCCGGCTGTCGGAGCCGACGGCGATCTCCATCACCGCCGAGAACCCGGAGGCCGATCCGACGATCACGCTCTACGACGCGGGCGGGGCTCATCTCGCCGACAACGACGACTGGGACGGACTCAACTCGCGCATCGACCTGGGAGCGCCGCTGCCGCCCGGCGACTACTGCCTCGCGGTGGGCGCGCTCGGCGACACGGCGCTGCCGGTCACGGTCAGCGTCTCGGCCTACGACGCCCAGGCGGTGATGGCCGGACTCTATGACCGGGCCGAGGCCGCGCCGCCGCTCGACGGCTCGCATCCGGTGATGGCGCTGGGACCGCTGGCGACGCGGCTGCGGCAGGACGTGGCGACCACCGACCGGGCGACGTGGTTCTCGTTCGAGGTGGGCCGGCCCGGCCTCGTGCTGGTCGAGGCGCTGACCAACGACATGGGCGACCCCTACGTCGCGCTGTTCGACGAGGTCGGGCGGCAGGTCGCCTACAACGACAACAACGGCGACTCGCTCGATTCGCTGCTGGCGGCTCGGGTGATGCCAGGCACCTACCTCCTGGCCGTGCGGCAGTATGGCGACGGGGCGCAGGCGCCGACGCGGGTGCTGTTCGAGCTCTTCGAGCCCGCGACCGCGCCCTGACCTCAGGGCGCCCGTGGAGGCCCCAGCGTGTCGGCGAGGAGGCGCGCGAGCGTCTCCCCGTCGAGGAAGCCCGTGACCGGCAGGCCCCGGTCCTCCTGATAGGCGCGGATCGCCCCGCGCGTGGCGTCGTCGAAGGTCCCCTCAACCGGGCCGGGGTCGAGGCCCAGGGCCGCCAGCCGTTCCTCGACCACCCGCGCGGTCGGCGCACCCAGCGCCAGCGCCGCCTCCCCGGCGCGGGCGGCCTCGGTGGCCCGCGCCTGGGCCTCCTCCTGGGCCAGGGCGTCGAGCCGCGCCCGCGCCGCGCCGACGAAGCGCCCCTGCGGGGAGGCCGCGAGGTAGCCCTGCAGCGCCGCCGTCGAATCGGCCGCGCGGGCGCGGTCCCAGGCGGCGATGTCCTGCGCCTGCGCCACCTCGCGATTCGCGGCGTCGAGAGCAGCCAGACCTTCGGTCGCGACCCCGGCATAGACGCCCTCCGGGAAGCGGGCGAGGTAGGCGCGCAGCCCCGCCTCGTCGCCCCGCGCGCCCGTCTCCTCCCAGGCGGCGCGGTCGGCGGCCTCGGCCTCGGCCTGCCGGCGCTCCTCGGCGGCCACCTGCTCCGCCGCCTCGCGGGCGGCCTGCGCGGCCAGCCGCTCCCGCTGCTCGCGGTCGAGGAAGGAGGTCTGGGGAAAGCCGTTCTGCTGCTGCCAGTCGGTGATCGCCCGGCGCGAGGCCGGCCCCAGAACGCCGTCGATCCCTTGCGGGTCGAAGCCCAACGCGGCGAGGTCGCGCTGCACCTCGCGCCGCCCGTCGCGCGTCATGGCGAGCGCCTCCTCGGCCAGCCGCGCCTCGCGGCCGGGCTCGGACAGCAGCGCGGCGATGGCGGCCCGCGCCTCGGCGGCGTGGCGCCCCTTGGGATGGGCGGCGAGGTAGTCGCGATAGGCGCCCAGCGTCCCCGACGCGGCCGTGGCCTGCCAGAGGGCGTCGTCCTCCGGCCCGCCCGCGTCGGCAAGGAGCGCCGCCCCTTCGGGCAGCGGCCCCAGCGCCCGCACCGGCCCGCCCACGAGGTTCGCGAGGGCGACGCCCGGCTCGGCCAGCCGGTCGGCCAGCAGGCGCGCGGCCTCCTCCGGCGGCGCAACGAGCACGGCGACGCCTTCGGGCACCTGCACCCGTCCGACCCCCTCGCGCAGCCAGGGGTCAAGCGGGGCCTCGGCCCCAGGGTCCGCCCCGAGGAGGAGCACCGCCCGCAGCGGCGCGCGCCCGAGCACGGCGAGGAGGCTCTCGACCGACACCGACCGCGCCTCCACGCCAAGGAGCGTCGGCGCGCCTGCATCCGCCGCCAGCCACCAGGTCCGCGTCCCGTCGGTGACGAATCGCCCGGCCAGCGCGACGACCAGCCGGTCGGCCTCGGCCCGCGCCAGATCGGCCAGCAGCGGGGCCACCGCCTCGGCCGTCGCGTCGCGCAACGCCAGCACCCGGAAGCCCGCCGCCCCGAGCGCGGGCGTCGCCCCGGCGAGGTCGGCCCCGCCTGCCACGTCCGGCAGCGTCCGGTAGTCGCCGGTCCCCAGCACCAGCGCCAGATCCTCGGCCCGCCCCGCCAAAGGCAGGAGCGCAAGCAGCAGGGCGGCGGCAAGGCGGCGCATCGGTCGGTCCTTTCCCAAGCGGGGCCACGGGCCGAGGATGGGGCGCGAAGGCCCCCTCCGGCAAGGACGCCGTGGGGCCTCAGCCCTCCAGCGCGCTGTCCTCGGCATCGGTGGGCGAGATGCCCATGGCGTCGAGCCCCGCCTCCAGATGCTCGGCCAGATGGTCCACGCCCTTGAGGTAGTCGGCGGTCGAGAGGGTCGCCTGCTCGGCCGCGGTGCGGCGGGCGTCGTCCCATTCCTCGGGCTCGAAGTCGCCCCGCCCGATCCAGCACAACGCCACGAGGTCGTAGCGCTGGTCCTCGTTCATGCCCTCGATCAGGCCGTCGAACTGCTCCTCGGCGCCGGTGTACTGCTCCGTCATCTCGCGGGCGAGGAGGATCACCTCGCCGACCTGATCCGCTCCGATGTCCATGCGTCTTCCCTTTCAGTCTTGGCAGGGGCAACCGATGGCCCCGCGCCCCGGTTCCGGCCGCTCAGCCGTGCCGGTAGGGGGTCTCGATGCTCGGGGCGTCGCCTTCGCCGGTTCCCTCGGCGCGCGGCGCCCAGCTCAGCGGCAGGTAGGTCCCCGCCCGCTCCACGAAGCCGGTGCCGCCCTGGCCCAGCCAGAAGGTCCGGCCGTGGAGGCCGCGCACCACCGTCCAGTCCGCCGTCCGCGTGACCGACCCCATCGTCCCGCCGGGGCCGCCCACGCAGGCCGCGCCGTTGCCGCAGGGGCTCAGGCGATAGCTGGTGGGGCCGCCGGGCTCCGAGGCGAAGATGGCAATGGCCCCCTGCCGCAGCGGCGTGTCGGCGAAGGACCGCGCCAGCAGCCGGTCCGAGGCCGCCCCCACGCCCGTCGTCCCCGTCTGCGCGCAGGCCCCGAGGGCGAGGAGCCCCACCATAACCGCCATCCACCGCCCCGCCATGCCGAGCCCTTCCCTGCTGTCGTTCGCGGCGGAGGCTAGCCCGCCGCCCTGGCCCTGTCCATCAGCGCCGGCCGAACAGCCGCTCGATGTCCTGGAGCCGCAACGCCACGAAGGTCGGCCGCCCGTGGTTGCACTGCCCGGCGTTGGGCGTCCGCTCCATCTCGCGCAGGAGGGCGTTCATCTCCTCGGGCCGCAGCCGCCGCCCCGACCGCACCGAGCCGTGGCAGGCCATCCGCGACAGCACCGCGTCCACGCGCCGCCCGATCCCCCCGCCCTCCCCCTCCTCGCCCAGCGCGGAAGCGGCGTCGCGCAGCAGCGCCGCCCCGTCCGCGCCCGACAGGATGGCTGGCACTTCGCGCAGCGCCACCGCGCCGCGCCCGAAGGGCTCCACCACCAGCCCGAGCCGCGCGAGGTCGGGCGCGGCGTCGGCGAGCCGCTGCGCCTCGTCCTCGGGCAATTCCACCACCAGCGGGATCAGGAGAGCCTGGGTGCGAACCGGCCCCTCGGCCATCTCGCGCTTGAGCCGCTCGTAGACCAGCCGCTCGTGGGCGGCGTGCTGGTCCACGATCACCAGCCCCTCGGCCGTCTCGGCCACGATCCAGTTGCCGTGGAGCTGCGCCCGCGCCGCGCCCAGCGGGTGGGCCGCCTCCACCTCCTCGGGCGCGATCCAGGGCGCGGCGGGCGGCATCGCCTCGGCGAAGGCGGAGGTCAGGGCGGGGGCCTGCGCGCGGAACGCCGCCTCGACGGCGCGGGGCGAGGGCGGGGCGGGCCGGAAGGTCCAGGGCTCCGGCCGCGCCGCCTCGATCAGCTCCTCGGCAAGGGCGGGCGCGGGCCGCAAGGGCGCAAGCGCCCGGCGCAGCGTCCCGACCACCAGCCCACGCACGCAGTCGGAGTCGCGGAACCGCACCTCGGCCTTGGCGGGGTGCACGTTCACGTCCACCCGCTGCGGGTCGCAGTCGAGGAACAGCGCCGCCATCGGGTGCCGCCCGGAGGCGAGCACGTCCATGTAGCCCGCCCGCAGCGCGCCCAGGAGCAGCCTGTCCCGCACCGGCCGTCCGTTGACATAGACATGCTGCGCCGTCGCGGCGCCCCGCGCCTCGGTCGGCAGGCCCGCCCAGCCGGTCAGCAGGTGCCCGTCCCGCTCCGCTTCCAGCGGCAGCGCGCCGTCCGAGAAGGCCCGCCCCAGCACCGCCCGCAGCCGCCGCCGCAGGGGCTCGCGCGGGTCGCCCAGGTCCGGCGACTCGGCATCGAGCCGGATCACCAGCCGCTCCCCGTCGGTCAGGTCGCGCAGGGTGAAGGCCACGAAGGGCTCGGCCATCGCGAGGCGGCGGAGGGTGTCGGCGATGGCTTGCGCCTCGGCCCGCTCGCCTCGCAGGAACTTGAGGCGGGCGGGAGTGGCGAAGAACAGGTCGCGGATCTCGACCACGGTGCCCCGTGACAGCGCGGCAGGGCGCACCGGCGCGACCCGGCCCCCTTCGGCCGCGATCACCGCCGCCTCCTCGCCCGCGACCCGGCTGGCGAGCGAGAGGCGCGCCACGGCGGCGAGCGAGGCCAGCGCCTCGCCCCGGAAGCCGAAGCTGCGGATGTCGAGAAGGTCCGCCCCGTCGGTCTTGGAAGTGGCGTGCCGGGCGAGCGCCAGCGGCAGCTCCCCGGCGCGGATGCCGCAGCCGTCGTCCTCCACCCGGATCAGCGCCCGCCCCCCCTCGCGGATCGCCACGTCGATGCGCGTGGCCCCGGCGTCGAGCGCGTTCTCCAGCAGCTCCTTCACGGCCGAGGCGGGCCGCTCCACCACCTCGCCCGCCGCGATGCGGTTGATCGCGTGGGGATCGAGCGGACGGATCGTCGGGGGCACGGGCGGGCGGGTCATGGCCCGAAGACTACGCGCGCGCCCGGCCCCAGGCCAGAGCGCGCGCGCCGGGATGCCTCAGGGCGTGGCGGCGGCGGGCTCCGTCGTGCCACGCGCGGGCGCGGGGGCGGGGGCGGGGGCGGGGGCGTCCGGCTCCAGCCCCTCCGGCTGGCCCACCACGACGACGCGCAGCCCTTCCGGGTCCATCAGCCGCGCCGCCACGCGCCGCACGTCGTCCAGCGTCACCGCCTCCACATAGCCGTTGCGGTTCACCACGTAGTCGGGCGGCAGGCCGATCATCTGCATCCCCACCAGGATGCCCGCGATCTGGGCGTTGCCGTCGAACCGCAACGGGTATTCGCCGGTGATGAACGTCTTGGCCGCGTCCAGCTCCTCTTGCGTGACGCCGTTCGCCGCCACGTCGGACCAGATCTCCCGCACCAGGGCGATGGCCTCCCCGATGGTGCGGTTGTCCGAGGCGACCGAGCCCATCCACAGGTCGGCGTAGTCCTTGTCCACCAGCGAGGTGCCGATCCCGTAGGTCAGGCCCCGCTTCTCGCGCACCTCGTCCATCAGCCGCGATTCGAAGCCGCCGCCGCCCAGCACGTGGTTCAGCACATAGGCCGCGAAGTAGTCGGGATCGTCGCGCGGCAGGCCCACCTGCCCGAAGATCGCCTGCGCCTGCGGACTCGGGTAGTTTACCACCGTCGTCCCGCCGGTCACGGTCGTCGCGGGCGGGGCGGGCAGCGCCGGCCCCTCCTGCGGCAGGTCGCCCAGGAGCCGGTCGAGCAGAGCGCCCAGCTCCTCGGGGTTGATGTCGCCGACCGCGCCCACATACACCCGGTCCTTCACCAGCGTGTCGCGATGCGCTTGCACGAGGTCGTCGCGCGTCAGGCCCGCCAGCGACTCGGCGGTGCCGTTGATGTCGGACCCGTAGGGATGGCCCGGGAAGGCCTCGGCCATGAAGGTGTCGCTGGCGATGCTGCCCGGATCCTGCGCGTTCGAGGCGATGATCGACTGCAACTGCGCGCGCACCCGCTCGATGGCGTCCTCGTCGAAGCGGGGCTCGACCAGCGCCTGCCGCAGCAGGTCCACGCCCGCGTCGCGGTTCTCGCTGAGCCACGAGGCCGAGAGGCTCACCGCGTCGTCCGAGGCGTCGAAGCCGAAGGACGCCGCCAGCGCCTCCCGCGCCTCCTGGAACGCCCGGGCATCCATGTCGCCCGAGCCTTCCTCCAGCAGCGCCGTCATCAGGTTGACGGACCCGCGCTTGCCCTCGCGGTCGAGGTTCGCGCCGCCGCGGATGCGGATCTCCAGCGCGGTGAAGGGGATGGAATGCTCCTCCACCAGCCAGGCCTCGATGCCACCGGGCGAGGTCACCTGCTGGATGGAGATCTCGGCCTGGGCGGCGGTGACGGCGGCCCAGAGCGACAGGACGGAGGCCAGGACGGCGCGGATCATGGCTGGGGCTCCTCGGCCGGAACGGGGGTGGGGGTCCCGGCCGAGGCCGGGGTGGGCGCGTCCTCGCCCGACGCGGGCGCGGACAGGAACAGCGTCACCGACGCCCGGGGGTCGAGCACCTCGCGCGCCGCCGCCAGCACCTCCTCGGCGGTCACGGCCTGGAGCGCCTCGAGCCAGGCTTGCACGTCCTGCACCGTCAACCCCGAGGCCAGCGCCGCGCCGTAGCGGTTGGCGAGCCCGTCCACGTTGTCGCGGGCGTAGATCTCCGAGGCCCGGAGTTGCGTGCGGATGCGATCGATCTGCGCGGCGTCCACGCCCTCGGCCAGGAACGCGGCGGCCGCGTCGTCCATGGCCGCCTCGGCCTCCTCCAGCGACACGCCGGGGCGCGGCGCGACCGTCAGGCTGAACGTCCCCTCGGTCAGCGCCATCCCGTCGTAGCCCGCGCCCGAGAACAGCGCGACCGGCGATTCAAACGTCAGCTTCTCGGCCAGGACCGAGGTGAAGGACGACCCGCCCAGGATCTCGGCGAGATAGGTCAGCGCGGCCGCACGCGCCTGATCGCCCGCCTTGCGCGCGGGCGCGATGTAGCTGCGGACCAGGTAGGGCTGCGACACGCGCGGGTCCTCGTAGGTCAGCCGCCGGGGCGCGAGCTGCGGCGGCTCGGTGGTGCGGACGCGCGGCGGCAGGCCCGGCTCGGCGGGCAGCAGGCCATAGCTGGCCTCCGCCATGTCGATGACCTCCTCCGGGTCCACGTCGCCCGCGACCACGAGGATGGCGTTGTTGGGCGAGTAGTACAGGTCGTAGAAGTCCCGCACCGCCGTCCCGTCCAGCGCCTCCATCTCGTGCCGCCAGCCGATCACCGGCGTCCCGTAGCGCGAGTTCAGGAACAGCGCCGCCCGCATCTGCTCCTGCGCCAGCGCGCCGGGCTCGCTGTCCACGCGGGTGCTGCGCTCCTCCAGGATCACCTGCCGCTCGGTGGCGATGTCCTCGTCGGTCAGTTGCAGGTCGTTCATCCGGTCCGCCTCCATCGCCATCATCAGCGGCAGGCGGTCGGCGGCGACGCGCTGGAAGTAGGCGGTGTAGTCGAAGCTGGTGAAGGCGTTGTCCGTCCCGCCGTTCTCGGCCACCGTGCGGCTGAACTCGCCGGCCTCCAGGTCGTCGGTGGCCTTGAACAGCAGGTGTTCGAGGAAGTGCGCCGCGCCCGACACGCCGGGCGGCTCGTCGGCCGATCCGGTGCGATACCAGACCATGTGGACGGCGACGGGAGCGCGGTGGTCCTCGATCACCACCACCTCCATGCCGTTGTCGAGGGTGGCGGTCGTCACCTCCTGCGCGAGCGCGGGCGAGGCGGCGAGAAGGCCCAGCATCAGGGCGGGCAGGCGGGTCACGGGCGGGCTCCTCCGGGCAGCGGACGCTGGGCGCACCGTCCACCGAAGCCGGGCCGTCCGCAAGCGGGGGCTACGCCGACGTGATGCGGCGCGAGGGGTGTTCAGCGTCCCGGCGTGGCGCGGTTCGCGCCGCCGGGTGGCGGCAGCTCCAAGGCCGCGGGCTGGACCAGCGGCAGCGCCGGGGCCAGCACGACCGGGTTGGCCGTGGTCCGCCCGAAAGCGTCGCGCCAGTCGCCACGTTCGCCCCCGCAGGCGGCGAGAAGAAGGAAGGCGGCCCAGGCCGCCCGTCGAGCAAGAGCATTCTCCGTCATGCCGCCCTCATAGCGCAGCGGAATCGGCCCGTCACCCCGTCTTGGCGGTCCGGGGGCGCGGGGCCTTGCCGCCCTCCTCCACGCGGCCCGGCGCCTTCGCGGCCCGGCTCCGGCCGCCCTCCGCCGCGGCGTCCGGCTTGGGGCCCGGCGCCTTCGCGGCCCTAGCGGGCGGGGTCTTGCCCTTCCCCGCGAACAGCACCAGCCCCACCGCCCCAGCAAAGACCGCGATGTCGGCGACGTTGAAGGCATACGGGTTCTCGATCCCGCAACAGCTCATGTTGAGGAAGTCCGCGACAGCGCCATAGAGCACCCGGTCCACCACGTTCCCCAGCGCGCCGCCGACCAGCAGCCCCGCCGAGACATGGACCAGCCGGCTCCCCCCCTCGCGCCAGATCCAGGCCGTCACCGCGCCCGAGATGACCAGCGCCACCGCCACCAGCACCCAGCGCATGTCCACCTCGGAGAACAGGCCGAAGTTCACGCCCCGGTTCCAGGCCATGCGGAAGTTGACCAGCGGCGGCAGCACGTCGATCTCCAGCCGCGTCCGCAGGTCCAGCCAATGGACCACCAGCCACTTGGTGGACTGGTCCAGCAGGAAGACCCAGAAGGCCGTCCAGAACAGGAGCCGCGTGGGCGGGGGCTGGCGCAGCCGGGGCATGGTCAGTGCCGGAAGTGGCGCATGTCGGTGAAGACCATCGCCATCCCCGCCGCGTCGGCCGCCGCGATCACCTCGGCGTCGCGCATCGACCCGCCGGGCTGGATCGCCGCCACCGCCCCCGCCTCGGCCGCCGCAAGGAGACCGTCCGCGAAGGGAAAGAAGGCGTCCGAGGCCACCACCGGGCCGGCCGGGGGCGCGGCCATCTCGCCCATCTTGCGGGCGGCGATGCGGACCGAATCGACGCGGCTCATCTGCCCCGCGCCGATGCCCACGGTCGCGCCGCCCTTGGCCAGCACGATGGCGTTGGACTTGACGTGCTTGGCCACCCGCCACGCGAAGAGGAGGTCGCGCATCTCCTCCTCCGTCGGCGCGCGCCTCGTCACCACCCGCAGCTTGCCCATGTCCGGAACGCCCGCGTCGCGATCCTGCACGAGGAACCCGCCCGCGACCTGCTTCCACATCAGCCCCGGCGCGACGGCCTCGGGGAGCCCGCCCGCCAGCAGCAGCCGCAGGTTCCCCTTGCGCGCCAGCACCTCGCGCGCGCCCTCGTCGGCGTCGGGGGCGATGACAACCTCGGTGAAGACCTTGGCGATGGCCTCGGCCGCCTCGGCGTCCAAGGGGCGGTTCAGGGCGACGATGCCGCCGAAGGCGCTCACCGGGTCGCAGGCCAGCGCCTTGCCGTAGGCCTCGGCGAGGGTCGCGCCCGTCGCCACCCCGCAGGGGTTGGCGTGCTTGACGATCACGCACGCAGGCCCGTCGCCCGCCGGGAACTCCGCCGCCAGCTCATAGGCCGCGTCCGTGTCGGCGATGTTGTTGTAGGACAGCTCCTTGCCCTGCACCTGCATGGCGGTCGCCACCCCCGCCCGTGCCTCGCCGCCCCGGTAGAAGGCCGCGCGCTGGTGCGGGTTCTCGCCATACCGCAACGTCTGCACAAGCCGCCCGGTCAGCGCCCGGAACCCCGGCGCGGCCTCGCCCCCGGCCATCCATCCGGAGATGGCCGCGTCATACTCCGCCGTCCGCGCGAAGGCCTTGCGCGCCAGCCCCCGCCGGAACGCGCCGGTGGTCCCCCCCTGCGCCTCCAACTCCGCGAGCAGCGCCGGATAATCCGCCGGATCGGTCAGCACCGCCACGTCGGCGTGGTTCTTGGCCGCCGCCCGGATCATCGCCGGCCCGCCCACGTCGATCTGCTCGACCGTTTCCTCGAACCCGGCCCCCCGCGCCACCGTCGCCTCGAACGGGTAAAGGTTCACCACCACGAGGTCGATGGGCGCGATCCCGTGCGCCTCCATCTCGGCCACGTGGCCTGCGTCGCCGCGCTTGCCCAGGATGCCGCCGTGGATGCGCGGGTGCAGGGTCTTGACCCGACCGCCCAGCATCTCGGGGCTCCCCGTCACCTCGGCCACCTCGGTCACGTCCAGCCCCGCCTCGCGCAGCATCCCGGCCGAGTTGCCGGTCGAGACCAGCGCCACGCCCCGCGCGGCCAGCCCCGTCGCCAGTTCCAGCAGCCCCGCCTTGTCCGACACGGACAGCAGGGCGCGGCGGATGGGTCGCAGGTCTTGGGTCATTCGTCGTCCTCCTCGTCCCAGTCCGTCCGGGGGTTCAGGTCGCGCAGGCCCTCGGGTGTGCCGCGTCCCTTGGCGAGAGTCCAGCGCAGCCGCGTCGTCGGCCGCAAGGCCCGCGTCCCCAGCACGATCTGGCGCGACGGGCGCGGGCGCAGCCGCCCCTCCTCCAGATGGATCGAGGGCTCAAGGGCCAGGTCGCCCTCCTCGCCCGCCGCGAAGAGCCACTCCTCGCCGCTCGGCAGCCGGATGGCGATGCGCCCGTCGGCTTCGGGCGCGGCCTCGGCGTCGGGATGCAGGTGGAACCGCACAGCCACCGCCAGCCCCAGGTGGCTCGACGCTTCCAGCGCCGCGTCGAAGGCCGCCCCGTCGGCGGCCGTCAGCGTCGTCAGCAGGTCCTCGCCCCGCAGCAGCCGCCCGTCCGGAGACAGTTGCAGGGTCCGCGCATGGGTCAGCCCATGGCTCGCCCGCCAGCCGTCCTGGGCGACCTCGACCTTCAGGCCGTCGTCCAGCGCCTGCGCCTCCACCAGCACCCGCGCCGGGCCCGCCACCAGCCGCTCCCCCGCCTCGCCGGGCCGCAGCGGCCCGAGCCGCGCACTCGACACCTGCTCCAGCGCGAGCGTCGAATGGCTGGGCGTGGCCCGCGCCGCCCGCCGCCAGCGCGCGCCGAAGCCCCGCCCCGGCCCCAGGCTCACCACCACCGGCCGGCGGCCCGAGGTCAGCTCGAAGGCCAGCGTCGAGGCATGGGCGGCGACCGAGTCCGCGCCCTGGGGCGGGGCCGCCGCGTCCACCATCACCGTGGTCCGCCCCGCCGCCAGCCGGAAGAAGCCCATCGGGCGCGGCACCGCCGTCCCTCGCAGCACCGCGACCGAGGGCCGCCCCGCCGCCGCCAGCACCCGGTCGGCGAGCCCCTCCGCCCCCCGGTCGCCGCCATGGAACCGCGCGAGGCCCCCGTCCGCGTGGCGCAAGGCCCGCAGCGTCGGCGCCCCGCGCGCCACCGTTGCCGCGAGGGCCGGATCGGCGGCCCGCCCCGCCGCCACCAGCGCGGCGTTCGCCTCCACGAGCAGCGCCAGGATCTCCAGAAGCTCCTCCGGGTTGCGACTCGCCACCGCACCCTGCGCGTCCACCGCGCGCCCGGCCTCCGCGACCAGGGCCGCCAAGGCCGTCACCGCCAGCCGCCCCCGCCCCGGCAGCGCCAGCCCGGCCCCCAGCAGCGCCGCCAGCGCCTCGACCCGCGCCCGCGCGCCGGCCGCCTGCCGCCAGCGCCACCCCAGGAACCGCGCCTCGGCCGCCACCGCCCGCGCCAGCCACGCCTCGCCCACGCCCGGCGGGTGCAGCAGCACCCGCGCGTGGCCCATCAGCCGGATCAGCCGCCCTGCCGACAGCTCGGGCGTCCAGCCCGGCCCCGCGCCCGACCCATGGCGCGCGATCCACTCGGCCACCCAGTCCTGCGCCAGCCGCCGCGCCGGGGCCGTCCCCAGCGCCAGAAGGTCGTCGAGCCAGCCCATCCCGTGCAGAGCCGCCGCCTCGGGCTCCCCGGGCGCGAGGTCCCAGACGGACCGCCCAGCCGCGTCCATCAGCTCGGCGCCCACGCGGACCCGCCCCTTCAGGATCAGCCGGCCCCGCGCGGGGTCGCCGGCGACGCGCGGCTCGGGCCAGGCGACCGGCCCGGAAACGCCTGTCCGGGCGGCAAGGCGGGCCGCCGCGCGGTGGCCCAGCCCCCTGGCCCGCGCGCGCCATCCCGCAGCCCTGCCCACGTCCGCCCTCCGCCTGTCCGTCAGGAAACCCTAGGCCGGTCGCGCGCCGCTTGTCACCGCCCCCGCCCCGCGTGGCTCCCGCGCCGTCGCACGGCGGCCACGTCAGCCCGGCGTCCGCAGCCGCCCCACGAAGAACCCGTCCAGCCCGCCGAGATCGGCCCAATGGTCCGGCCGCGTCCGTAGCCCCAGCTCGGTCCGCCACGCGGGCTCGACCCCCGGCGCGTCGGCGACCTCGACCGACAGCCCCGCGTGCCGCTCCAGCGCCGCCTCGACCTGCGCCTCCCCCTCGTCGGGCAGCAGCGAGCAGGTCGCGAACACCAGCCGTCCTCCCGGCCGCAGCAGCCCCAGCGCATGGTCGATCATCCGCGCCTGCAGCTCGATCAGCCCGCCGATCTCGGCCCCGTCCCGCGCCTGCGGCAGGTCCGGGTGCCGCCGGATCGTCCCGGTGGCCGAGCACGGCGCGTCCAGCAGCACCGCGTCCCAGCCCCCTTCGTCGAACTCCAGCACGTCCCCCTGCACGATCCGCGCCTTCAGCCCGGTGCGCGCCAGGTTGTCGCGCAGCCGCTCCAGCCGGGGGGCCGACAGGTCCAGCGCCGTCACCTCCGCCCCCATCGCGGCCAGTTGCAGCGTCTTTCCCCCCGGCGCGGCGCAGAGGTCCAGCACCCGGTCTCCCGGACGTGGGTCCAGCACCCGCGCCGGCAGCGCGGCGGCGGCGTCCTGCACCCAGAACTCGCCCTCTTGGTAGCCCGGCAGCGCCGTCACCTGCGCGCCGCCGTCCAGCCGCACCGTCCCCGTCGGCAGGAGACGGCCGCCCAGCCGCTCGGCCAGCCGCGCCGGATCGCCCTTGGCCGACAGGTCCAGGGCCACGCCCGCCCAATGCGCGGCCTCGATCCCCCGCACCGCCGCGCCGCCCCAGGCCTCGACCAGCGGCCCGCGCAGCCAGTCCGGCAGGTGCGGCGGCCCGAGCCGCGCCCAGGCCTCCGGCCCCTCCTCGCCCAGATGCCGCATCACGGCGTTGACGAGGCCCCGGAACCCCTCCGTCCGCCTGCCCTCGGCCACCAGAGCCACCAGCGCGTTCCCCACGCCGTGCGGGGCCTCGCCCTGCCCGATCTCCAGGGCCCCCAGCCGCAGCAGGTTCCGCACCGTCGGCGGCGGGGCCTTCCGCAGGCGCGGACCGAGCCACCCATCGATCCGCGACAGGTTCCGCAGCGTCTCCACCGCCAGCCGTTGCGCCCGCGCGCGCCCCTCGGGCGGCAGGCTCGCCAGGATCGCCGCGGCGCGCGGGTCCGACAGCAGCATCCCCTCCGCCGTGACCGCGTTCAGGAGCCGCCACGCCGCCCGGCGCGGCCCGAGCCCCGCCCGGTCCTCGCCGTCCCTCGCCGCGCCTGTGCCGTTCCGTGCCATGGACGCTCCCTGCCCCGCTTGCCGCGTCGCGACCGCGCGCCCTATATGGCCGGGGTCCGTGCCCCGCAAGGCACCGATCCCCTGCGCGAGGTTCCGATGACCGACGACACGCCGCTCCCCCCCGCCGCCCAGCGCGCCCTCGCCGAGGCCGAGGCCCGCCGCAAGGCCGCCCGCCCGCTCGACCTGCCCCCCGAACGGGACGGCCGCCCCGGCCCCGAGCCCGTCCGCTTCGGCGACTACGAGCTCAAGGGCCGGGCCATCGACTTCTGACGGTCATCCTGCCGCAGGGCGGGCTCAAGTCCGCCCTACACCAGCCCCAGCACGTCCAGCATCGTATACTCCCCCGGCACCTTGTCCTGCCCCCAGAGCGCCGCCCGGATCGCGCCGCGCGCGAAGATCGCCCGGTCGGTCGCCACGTGGCGCAGCACCACCCGCTCGCCCTCGCCCGCGAAGATCACGTCGTGCTCGCCCACGATGTCGCCACCCCGGACGCTGGCAAAGCCGATCCGCCCCGCACCGCGCGCGCCGGTGATCCCGTCCCGGCCCCGGTCGGCCACGGCGTCCAGCGCCACGCCCCGCCCCTCGGCGGCGGCCTCGCCCAGCATCAGCGCGGTCCCGGACGGCGCGTCCACCTTCATGCGGTGATGCGCCTCGACGATCTCCACGTCCCAGTCCTCGCCCAGCGCCTCCGCGACCTTGCGCGTCAACGCGACCAGCAGGTTGACCCCGAGGCTCATGTTCCCCGCCCGCACGATGGGCGCGTGGCGCGCGGCGGCGGCGATCCGGGCCAGGTGCCCCGCCTCCAGCCCCGTCGTCCCGATCACGTGCACCGCCCGCGCCTGCGCCGCCAGCCCCGCGAACTCCACCGTCGCGTCGGGCGAGGTGAAGTCGATCACCCCCTGCGCCGTGGCGAAGGCCTCCAGCGGATCGTCCGTCACCACGACCCCCAGCGCCGCCCCGCCCATCGCCTCGCCGAGGTCGAGGCCCACCCAGGGGTGCCCCGCCCGCTCCACCGCGCCCACCAGCCGCGCGCCCGGGTCCGCGGCGATCAGCCCCGCCAGCACCCGCCCCATGCGTCCCGAGACGCCCGTCACCACCAGCCCCGGCCGATCCTGCATCGCCAACCCCTTGTCGAACCGCGCCCCCTCTAGCGCCCGCGCCGCCCCAGGGCCAGCGCGCTTGGCATTTCCCCGGCTTGCGCCTACATGGCGCGCATGAGCCGCAGCCCCTCCTCCCCCGCCGGCCCGTCCCAGCGCGTGCTCCGCGTGGGCGAGCTGATCCGCCGCAACCTGAGCGAGATCCTCGCCCAGGGCGGCCTGCACGACCCCGACCTCGACGGCGTGCCGATCACCGTGGGCGAGGTGCGGGTCAGCGCCGACCTCCGCGTCGCCACCGCCTATGTCCTGCCCCTCGGCGGCGCGAACCGCGACGGCATCCTCGCCGCGCTCCGCCGCAGCAAGCCCGAGATCCGGCACCAGATCGGGCGCGGCCTGACGCTTCGCCACGTCCCCGACCTCCGCTTCGAGATCGACGAGACCTTCGACCGCATCGAGGCGACGCGCCGGATGTTCGCGGACGAACGGGTGCGCCGCGACATCGACGCCGCGCCGTCCGAGACCCGCCCCTCGGACGAGTCCGGGGACGCCGCCGAGTGATCCGCGTCGCCGCGCTCGCCGCCCTCGCGCTCCTCCTGCCCGCCACGGCCCGCGCGCTCGACTGCCGCGACGTGACCTGGGAGGGGCTGCCCTTCGCCGTCTGCGAGGTGGACGCCCGGGCCGAGCGGCTGTCGCTCTTCCTGAACGACGCGGGCGGCCAGCCCTACGGCTCCTTCGCCGCCGTCGAGGCGGACCACGGCCCCCTCGCCTTCGCCATGAACGCCGGGATGTATCACGAGGACCGCCGCCCCGTGGGCCTCTACCGCGAGGCCGGGCGCGACCTCGCCCCGCTGGTCACGCAACCCGGCCCCGGCAACTTCGGCCTCCTCCCCAACGGCCTCCTCTGCCTGTCCGGCGACGGCGCCTTCGTGGTCGAGTCGCTCGCCTACGCCGCCGGCGCGCGCGCCTGCGACTCGGCCACCCAGTCCGGCCCCCTGCTGGTGATCGGGAGCGAGTTGCACCCCCGCTTCCTGCCCGATTCCGACTCGCGCCACATCCGCAACGGCGTCGGCACCTCGGCCGACGGGTCCCGCGCCGTCTTCGCCATCTCCGACAGCCCCGTGACCTTCCACGAGTTCGCGCGCTTCTTCCGCGACGGCCTGGGCCTGCCCGATGCGCTCTACCTCGACGGCAGCATCTCGCGCCTCTACGCTCCGCCGCTCGGCCGCGACGACTGGGGCCTCGCCCTCGGCCCCATCGTCGGCCTCCTCGCCGCCGACGCCCGGCCCTGACGCCTTGACCCCGCCGCCCCGCGCGTCTAGGGCGCGGGCCTTTCCACGCGGAGGGTGACATGGGACGCACGCGCAAGGGCCGGGCCATCTCGGGCTTCCTGATCGTGGACAAGCCGGCGGGGATCACCTCCACCTCCGTCGTCAACAAGGTCCGCTGGACGATGCAGGCCCAGAAGGCCGGCCACGCCGGCACGCTCGACCCCGCCGCGACCGGCCTCCTCGCCGTCGCGCTGGGCGAGGCGACCAAGGTCCTCCCCTACGTCACGGACGCCCTCAAGGCCTACGAGTTCACCATCCGCTGGGGCCAGGAGACCGCCACCGACGACGCCGAGGGCGAGGTCGTCCGCGCCAGCGACCTCCGCCCCACCGACGCCGGGATCGAGGCCGCGCTCCCCGCCTTCCGGGGCGACATCCTCCAGGTTCCCCCCGCCTTCTCCGCCGTCAAGGTGGACGGCGAGCGCGCCTACGACCTCGCCCGCGACGGCGAGGTGCTGGAGCTGTCGGCCCGCCCGCTCCACGTCCGCAAGCTCGACCTCCTGTCGCGCCCCGACCCCGACCACGCGGTGCTGGAGATGGTCTGCGGCAAGGGCGGCTACGTCCGCTCCATCGCCCGCGACCTGGGCCGCGCGCTCGGCTGCCTCGGCCACGTCACGCGGCTCCGCCGCACCTGGTCCGGGCCCTTCGCGCTCTCCGGGGCCATCACCTGGGCCGAGATCGAATCGGCGGGCCAGGGCGAGGCGCTCGACGCCCGCCTGCTCCCCTTGGAGACCGCGCTCGTCGGCCTTCCCGAATGCCGCTGCCCGGAGGCGAGCGTCGCCCTCCTGAGGAACGGCGCGGCGGCCCCGGTCTTCCCCGCCGAGGGCGTCGAATGGGGCGACGAGGCCTGGGCCAGCCGCGACGGCCGCGCCGTCGCCGTGGGCCACTACGAGGGCGGCACCCTCCGGCCCACCCGCGTCTTCGCCGCCTGACGGTCGCCCGCGCGCGCCCGAAGGACGGGCCCCGGCCCGCCATGGTCCCGCAGGGAGGCGGGCCGCAGCCCGCCTCACGCTCCCCAGGCGCGACGGTTCCCCCCGGCGCAGGGTGCGCCGCTCCCGCTCAGAACGGCAGCGGGCACGCCCGGTTCGCCGCGTCGATCCGTGCCGCCAGATCCGGCCCGACCTCCACATCGACCCCGCCCAGGATGCGCCCGAGCTGCTCCGCCGATGTCGCCCCGAAGATCGGCACCGACGGGAAGGGCCGCGTCCGGTGCCACGCCAGCGCCATGTGCACCGGGTCCATCCCCGCGTCCTCGGCCAACGCGTGATAGGCCGCGACCGCCCCCTGCGCGCGCTCCGACAGCCGGCCGAAGATGCCCGGCTGCACCGTCGCCCGCGACCCCTCGGGCACCGAGCCCCCGGCATACTTGCCCGTCAGAACCCCGGCCGCCAGCGGCGAATAGGCGAGCAGCGTCGCCCCCTCCATGACCGTCGCCTCCGCCATGTCGGTGTCGTACAGCCGCGCCATCAGCGAATACTCGTTCTGCACCGTCTCCATCAGAGGAGCCCCCAGCGCCCGCCCCCGGTCGCGCCAGCGCGTCAGCCCCCAGGCCGTCTCGTTCGACAGCCCCACGGCCCGCACCTTCCCCTCGGCGACCAGCTCCGCCAGCTGCCCCAGCACGTCGTCCATGACGGCCATCGTCCCCGCCGCGTCCGATGACGGCACGAACTCCCAGTTGCGCCGCCAGGCGTAGTGCGCCCGCTCGGGCCAGTGGATCTGGTAGAGGTCGATCACGTCCGTCCGCAGCCGCCGCAGCGACCCCTCGCAGGCGGCCTTGACCGCGCCGCGCCCGTAGCTGCCCGTGCTCGCCGGCGCGCCCACCTTGGTCGCCAGCACCACCTCGGCCCGCCGCCCGCGCGACGCGAACCACGATCCGATGAACTCCTCGGACCGTCCCTTGGTGTCCGGGCTGTGCGGCGTCGTCGGATAGACCTCAGCGCAGTCCCAGAGCGTCACCCCGGCGTCCAGCGCCATGTCCATCTGCCGATGCGCGTCGGCCTCGGGCGTCTGGCTCCCGTAGGTCATCGTCCCCAGCGCCCAGTCCGACGCCCGCAGCCCCGACCGCCCCAGCTCCACCGTCCGCATTCACCGTTCCCCATCCTGTTGGCGCGCGGACCCTAGCGCCCCGCGCATGGCTGTCCAGCGCCCGCGCCCTCTGCCCCCCGTTTGGGCTTGCGCCATATCAAGGCGCGACGGCCCGGGATCGGGAACGCTCGGGCCGGACCAGAAGGAAAGGACCATCCCATGCCGCACGACTTCACCGGCCAGACCGCCATCGTCACCGGAGCCGCCTCGGGCATCGGCCTCGCCATCGCCCGCGACCTCGCCCACGGCGGCGCCCGCGTGGTGCTGAGCGACCTGAAGGAGGACGCCTTGGCCAAGGCCGCCGAGGGCCTCGACGACGCCCTCACCTTCGCCTGCGACGTGGCCGACGCCGCCCAGGTCGAGGCCCTCGTGAACTATGCGGTCGAGCAGACCGGCGGCCTGCACCTCCTGGTCAACAACGCCGGCATCGGCGGCCCGGCCGCCGTGGTGGGCGACTACCCCGTGGAAGGCTGGCACAAGGTTATCGCCATCAACCTCGACGGCGTCTTCTACGGGATGCGCTACGCCCTCCCCGCCATCGAGCGCTCGGGCGGCGGCGCCATCGTCAACATGGCCTCGATCCTCGGCTCGGTCGGCATCGCCAACTCCTCCGCCTACGTCGCCGCCAAGCATGGCGTCGTCGGCCTGACCAAATCCGCCGCCCTCGAATACGGCACGCGCGGCGTCCGCATCAACGCGGTCGGCCCCGGCTTCATCAGGACGCCGCTCCTCGACCAGAACCTCGACGCGGCGACCATGGACTACCTGTCCTCCATCCACGCCGTGAAGCGCATGGGCACCGCCGAGGAGGTCTCAGCCCTGACCTGCTTCCTCCTCTCCAAGGACGCCTCGTTCATCACCGGCAGCTACCACCTCGTGGACGGCGGCTACACCGCCCAGTAAGCCGCGCTCCCGCGCGGGGGCCAGTGACCCCACTGGCCGAGGTGAACCCGGCCCGCTAAAGGGGGAGCCGACTGCGAAAGGGCTCCCCGCATGGCACGCCACCTCATCACCTCGGCCATCCCCTACATCAACGGCATCAAGCACCTGGGCAACCTCGTCGGCTCCCAGCTCCCCGCCGACCTTTACGCCCGCTACCTCCGCTCTCGCGGCCACGAGGTCCTGTTCCTCTGCGCCACCGACGAGCACGGCACCCCCGCCGAACTCGCCGCCGCCAAGACCGGAGAGCCGGTGGCCGACTACTGCGCCCGCATGTATGGGATCCAGGCCGAGCTGGCCCAAGGCTTCCGCCTGTCCTTCGACCACTTCGGCCGCTCCTCCTCGCCCCAGAACCACCGCCTGACCCAGCACTTCGCCGGCCAGCTCGACGCCGCCGGCCTCATCGCCGAGGTGCCCGAGCGCCAGGTCTACTCCCACGCCGACGCCCGCTTCCTCCCCGACCGCTACGTGGAGGGGACCTGCCCGAACTGCGGCTACGACAAGGCGCGCGGCGACCAGTGCGAGAACTGCACCAAGCAGCTCGACCCGACCGACCTCATCGACCCCCGCTCCGCCATCTCCGGCTCGACCGACCTGGAGATCCGCGAGACCACCCACCTCCACCTCCGCCAGTCCGCCCTCAAGGACCGGCTCCTCCAGTGGATCGACTCCAAAACCGACTGGCCGATCCTCACCACCTCCATCGCCCGCAAGTGGCTCCTCGACGGCGACGGCCTCCAGGACCGGGGCATCACCCGCGACCTCGACTGGGGCGTGCCCGTCCGCAAGGGCGACCAGCCCTGGCCCGGCATGGAGGGCAAGGTCTTCTATGTCTGGTTCGACGCCCCCATCGAATACATCGCCTGCGCCAAGGAATGGACCGACGCGCAAGGCCGCCCCGATGCCGACTGGGAACGCTGGTGGCGCACCGACCACGGCGCGCATGACGTCCGCTACACGCAGTTCATGGGCAAGGACAACGTGCCCTTCCACACCTTGTCCTTCCCCGTGACCATCATGGGCTCCGGGGAGGACTGGAAGCTCGTGGACTACATCAAGTCCTTCAACTACCTGAACTACGACGGCGGCCAGTTCTCCACGTCCCAGGGCCGGGGCGTCTTCATGGACCAGGCCCTGTCGATCCTCCCCGCCGACACCTGGCGCTGGTGGCTCCTGTCCCACGCCCCCGAATCCTCCGACTCCGAATTCACCTGGGAGAACTTCCAGGCCAGCGTGAACAAGGACCTCGCCGACGTGCTGGGCAACTTCGTCTCCCGCATCACCAAGTTCTGCCGCTCCAAGTTCGGCGAACAGGTCCCCGACGGCGGCGAATGGGACGAGCGCGAGGGCCTCCTCCTCGCCGACCTCGCCACCCGCCTGCGCGCCTACGAGACCGCCATGGACGCCATCGAGGTCCGCAAGGCCGCCGAGGCGCTCCGCTCCATCTGGGTCCTCGGCAACGAATACCTGCAATCCGCCGCCCCCTGGACGACCTTCAAGGCCGACCCCGCCCAGGCGGCGATGCAGACCCGCCTCGGCCTCAACCTGATCCGCCTCTACGCGGTCCTCTCCCGCCCCTTCATCCCCGACGCCGCGCAGGAGATGATGGACGCCCTGGGCTGCACCGACTGGTCCTGGCCCGACGACCTCGAAGCCGCCCTGCGGACCCTCGCCCCCGGCCACGCCTTCACCGTGCCCGAGGTCACGTTCCGCAAGATCACCGACGAGGAACGCGCCGACTGGCAAAGCCGCTTCGCCGGCGTCCGCACCTAGCCCCACCTCAAGGACGCCGCAGGGGGGGCTCCACCCCACCCTGCGGCCTCTCCGCCCGTTCCAGCCCGACCGTCTCGCGTAGGGTGCGCTTCGGCGCACCACGGTCGAACGGCGGCCCGATACGCCGAAGCGCAACCTCATGGCGACGCCTTCAATGCCGCAGGGCGGGGTAAAGCCCCACCCTGCCACCGAGCCACGCAGCCCTCCGCGACGGCCCGCGGGCCAACCCACGGCACGCAGGCTGCCGCCCGCCCAACCGGGGCGGCATCGGCCGGGCCGGGACGCTCCAGCCCCCCTCAGCCCGCGCGGAGCCCCTGCTCCCGGGCCTGCGCCAGCGTCTGCGAGGGCGTCAGCGCCTCGCCGTCCACCCGGCACTCGATGATGGCGAAGGTTCCCCATTCCCGCGCCCGCAGGAAGGCGTGGGCGAAGTCCTCCGTCCGGTGCACCACCTCGCCGTGCCCGCCATAGGCCCGCGCCAGCGCCGCGAAGTCCGGGTTGGCGAGGTCCGTCCCCGACACCCGCCCCGGATAGGTCCGCTCCTGGTGCATCCGGATCGTGCCATACCGCCCGTTGTTCATCACCACGACGATGGGCACAGCCCCGTGCTGAACCGCCGTGGACAGCTCGTTCAGCGTCATCTGCACGTCGCCGTCCCCTGCCACGCAGACCACCACCCGGCCCGGATGCTCAAGCGAGGCCGCGATGGCCGCCGGCACCCCGTAGCCCATGCTCCCCGAGGTCGGCGCGAGCTGCGTCCCGTATCGCTTGTAGCTGAAATACCTATGCAGGAAGGCCGCGAAGTTCCCCGCCCCGTTGGTCAGGATCGCGTCCTCGGGCAGGTTGTCGGACAGCCAGCGGATCACCCGCTCCTGCTTGACCGCGCCCGGCGTGTCCTGCGGCGTGATCCACCATTCGTAATCCGCCCGCGCCGCCTGCCGCCACTCCGCCGCGCCGATCCCCGCCCCCGGCCGCCCGGCCAGCGCCCGCAGGAAGCGAGGCGCCTCCGCCGTCACCGCGAGGTCCGGCGCCCAGACCCGCCCCGGCTCCTCCGGGTCGGCATGGACATGGACGATCCGCTTGCCGTGCGCCCTGGAGTCGAGCAGCCCATACCCCCCCGAGGAGATGTCCCCCAGTCGCGTCCCCAGCAGCAGCAGCGCGTCCGCCTCCCGCACCCTCTGCGCGAGCCGGGGCGAGACCCCCACGTTCAGGTCGCCCACGTAATGCGGATGCCGGTTGTCCATGTAATCCTGGCGCCGGAAGGCGCAGGCCACCGGCCAGCCCTGCGCCTCGGCCACGCGCGCCAGGTCCGCCGCCGCCGCCTCCGACCAGTGCGGCCCCCCGGCGATGACCAGCGGCCGCTCCGCCCCCCGCAGCACGTCCAGCGCCTCCGCCGCCGCGCCCGCAAGGTCCGGCTCCGCGCGCCGCAGCGCGCCCCCCCGATCCGGCACCTCCGCCTCCTCGTTCAGCACGTCCTCGGGCAGCCCCAGCACCACAGGCCCCGGCCGCCCGGCGGTCGCGACGGCAAAGGCCCGCGCCATGTATTCCGGGATGCGCTCGACCGAGTCGATCTCGGCCACCCACTTCGCCAGCGGCCCGAACATCGCCCGGAGATCCACCTCCTGGAAGGCCTCGCGGTCGCGGTGCCCCCGCTCGATCTGGCCGACCAGCAGGACCAGCGGCGTCGAGTCCTGCCGCGCCACGTGCACCCCGGCCGAGGCGTTGGTCGCCCCCGGCCCCCGCGTGACGAGGCAGACGCCCGGCCGCCCGGTGAGCTTGGCGGTGGCCTCGGCCATCATCGCCGCGCCCCCTTCGTGCCGGCAGACGACGTTCCGGATCCCCGACCCGTGCAGCCCGTCCAGCACCGCGAGGAAGCTCTCCCCCGGCACCGAGAACACCCGCCGGACCCCCTGCGCCCGCAACTGGTCCGCCAGGATCCGTCCGCCATGCCGCATGAGCCGCCCCTTCCCCGCCCGGCACCCCGTCCGGGCCAGGCTCCCGCCTGGCCAGCTTGGTCCACCCCCGCGCCAGGGGCAAGGCCACCCCCTCCGGTCTCCGCGCCCCCGGCCCCGTCCGGCCCCGGCCCCGTCCAGGCCCAGCGCCGCCCGCCGGGCCAGAGCCGGCGGCTCCAATCCAACCGCTTCGGGCCGAACGCCTCGGCCCCTCATGCCGGCAGCACCCACTCCCTTGCACCAGCCCCAGGCCGCCACCCACGCCGCGAGCCGGCCGCTTCGGGCCACCGCCACGCCCCCGTGCATCAGTCACAGGCCACCACCCACGCCCCGATCCCAGCCCGTTTCCCCGGAGATGCCCCGATCCCAACCTCTTCGGACCAACGCCACCGCTCATGCCGCCAGCCTCGGGCCACCCCACCCGCCCCGAACCCAGCCAGTTTCCCCGGAGATGCCGCGAGCCAGCCCTTTCAGGCCGGACACCCTCCACGCCGCCGGCACGCCGCCCGCCGTCCTCCGCGGCGGCCCGTCGCGCCGCGATCCCCATGCCGCGCGCCCATCATCCGGCCTCCACCCTGCCCGGCCACCGCCCCCCGCTCGGCCCCTTCCAACCTCCCCCGCTCCAGCAAGACGCACCATCGAATCGAAAATTTCGCGACGCCCCCCGAAACAGGCCCACGCGTAAACCTTTCGTTAACCTTGATGAGGCACTCAGTAACGACTCACTCCCCGGGGAGGACAGGCGCCCCGGGTCGGCGAACGGTCGCGACAAGAGCCCCCAAGGGCCCACGCGGCGCGGCGCCAAGCAGGCCGGGCTCTCCGCCGTCAGGGACGCGGCGGGGGGCCCAAGGAGCCGCCGGCTCCCCTCCCTCCGATCCCCTTCCCACGTGCCTCGCCGCATCCCGACCCGCGCGACGGGCGTCGCGGCCTCGCGAGCCCGGATCAAGCGTCCGGGCGATCCCCCCGGGACGCGCCCTCCGAACCCGACCCTCGCCCGGCCGCCGCGACGGCCCGGCGCTTCACGGCACGACGTTCACGTCCCGGCGATTCACGGCCCCCGGGCCCTTGCCGCCGGAAGCCCAGGGCCCCCGGCCGCGTGGCGACGCGGCGAGGACGTTCGATCCCCGCGCGCCCCCGTTCCCCCGACCGCGCGCCCGTTCCGGCGCGGCCCGGCCGGGAAGGCCCTCCCCCGGATGCGTTCGACATCCGAGGGAGGCTCCCGTTCCATGCGGCCGCCGCCGGGCCTTCGAGCCCAGCCCCCCGCCCCCGGGGGTCGCGACCGCATCTCGCTCGATCCGGTGGGCGCCCCTGCCCGTCCGAACCGTGGAATCACCCTAGCAGGTGAAGGTAAACAGGAGGTTTACGACGACGCCCCCGCCCCGACCGTGGCGCTGCGGCCACGGATCGTGCACGGGGGCCGCCCCGCCCCGCGCGCCGGAGCCAGGGCGCACGACCGCGCCCACCTGCCGGCCAGGATCGCCCACCCCTCGCCCGCCGGGGCCAGCGAGCCCCGCGGCTTCAACTTGGCCCAAATACGCACCTCGCCCCATCGGCCCCCCGCGCCACGGCCCGGAATCAGGCCCCGAATCAGGACCGGAATTCAGATCCGCCCCTCACGCGCCCGCCCGGAACGGCGCGGGAATCGCGTCCCGCCCCTCCAGCACGAGGTCCGCCATCAGCCGCCCCACCAGCGGCGCCATCCCGAATCCCGTGCGGAACCCCCCGTTCGCCACGAACCGCCCGCCCGAGCCGCCCAGCCACAGCGCCCCGGACGGGGCGCGCGGCCGCACCGCCGCCCAGCGCTCCACCACCGGCGCGTCGCCCAGCGCCGGCACCAGCGCCCGCGCCCTCGCGATCACCGCCTCCAGCCGCTCGTCCGTCCCGGTCGGGTCCGTCCACTCCTTCTCGGCCGTCGAGCCCACCGCCACCGTCCCATCGCCATGCGGCACGACATAGACGCCCCCCGCATAGACCTGCGGACAGCCCTCCACGCCCGGCAACCGCAGCAGCGCCGCCTGCCCCTTCACCCCCGCGCCACCCAGCCCCGCGACGCCCGTGGCCTCCACCACCGCGCCCATGTCGGCGGCGTCCCGGACCACCTCGCCCCCCAGCGCCCGCAGCGCCGCCACCAGCGCCGCCAGCCCCCGCCGGGGCGCGAGCCGCGCCGCCAGCGTGTCCCGCACCACGAAGCCCGACCCCGACACAGGCCCCCACCCGTCCGGCGCGGCCTCCACCCGCCACTCCCCCGCGCCCCGCCAGAGCCCGCGCGCCGCCTCCCCCCGAGCCCGCGCGACCGCCAGCCCCCTGTCGTCGGCCACCGGCATCAGCCGCCCGGTGCGCGCGTAACCGGCGTCCTCGCCCCCGACCTCGCGCACCCGCGCCCAGAACCCCTCCTGCATCCGCAGCGATTCCAGTTGCAGCGCCTTGCCCTCGTCCCAGCCCTCCGGCGCGTGCGGCGACAGCGCGCCCACAAGGCCGCCGCTCGCCCCCGCGCCGACGCCGCCCGGATCGACCACCCGCACCCGCGCGCCCCGCTCGGCGCAACCGAACGCCACCGCCAGCCCCAGCACGCCGGCTCCCCGCACGGTCACGTCGATCCTTGCCATTCCCGCGCCCCCCGACCATGGTCCCGGCCGATCCCAACCAAGGTTCCTCTAACCACGGTTCCCCCATGCCGGACCAGACCGCCCCGCTCCTCTGGCGCGACGGCATCCCCGTCTCCTCGCGCTTCGACGACCCGTATTTCTCGCTCCAGGGGGGCCTGGCCGAGACGCGCCACGTCTTCCTTTCAGGCAACGACCTGCCCGCCCGGTTCCGCCCCGGCTTCCGCATCCTCGAACTGGGCTTCGGCACCGGCCTGAACTTCCTCGTGACGCTGCGCGCCCACCGCGACGCGGGCTCCCCCGGCCCCCTCCTCTTCACCAGCCTGGAGGCCTTCCCCATGGCCGCCGCCGACCGCGCCCGCGCGCTCGCCGCCTTCCCCGAGATCGCCGACGAAGCCGCCGATCTGACGCAGGCGATGACCGCCCCCGGCCCCTGGACCTTCGGCCCGGTGACGCTCCGGATCATCGAGGGCGACGCCCGCGACACCCTCCCCGCCTGGGACGGGCCCGCCGACGCCGCCTTCCTCGACGGCTTCGCCCCCGCCAGGAACCCCGAGATGTGGGAGCCCGGGCTCCTGACGGCCGTCGCCCATCGGCTCGCCCCCGGCGGCACGCTCGCCACCTACAGCGCCGCCGGCCACGTCCGCCGCGCCCTCGAAGCGGCCGGCCTCACCGTCGAGCGCCGCCCCGGCTTCGGCACCAAGCGCCACATGACCCGCGCAAGGCGCCCCGCATGACCGCGATCCCGACCCAGCGGAACGACGCCCGCCTCGGCATCCTGCTGATGGCCACGACCTGCGCGGTCTTCGCCTTCCAGGACGGCCTGTCGCGCCACCTCGCCGAGGAGGCGAACGTCTGGATGGTGGTGATGATCCGCTACTGGTTCTTCGCCGCCTTCGTGATCGTCGTGGGCCGGGCGCGCGCGGGCTCGGTCCGCGCCGCCGCCGCCACCTCGCGGCCCCTCCTCCAGATCTGGCGCGGCCTCCTCCTCGCGGCCGAGATCTGCGTCACCGTCTGGGGCTTCACCCGCCTCGGCATCGCCCAAAGCCACGCCATCCTCGCCGCCGGGCCGCTGATCGTCACCGCGCTGTCCGGCCCCTTCCTGGGCGAGGCCGTGGGCTGGCGGCGCTGGGCGGCGATCGGCGTGGGCTTCCTCGGCATCCTGGTGATCCTGCGGCCCGGCGTGGCCGTCTTCGACGCCGACGCGCTGGTCCCACTGGCGGGGGCCGCCATGTTCGCCGTCTACAGCCTCCAGACCCGGCTCGTGGCCCGCACCGACAGCGCCGCCACCAGCTTCTTCTGGACGGGCGTCGCCGGGGCCGGGCTGATGACCGCCGTGGGCGTCTTCCACTGGGAGCCGATGGCCCCCGGCGACTGGGCGATCATGGCCGTCCTGTGCCTGACCGGCGTCACCGGCCATGGCCTGCTCATCAAGTGCTACGAGGTGGCCGAGGCGTCCGTGGTCCAGCCCTTCGCCTACCTGCAACTGGTGTTCTCCTCGGCGGTGGGCATCCTGGCCTTCGGCGAGGTGCTGCACCCCACCACCGTCGTCGGCGGGACCATCGTGGTCGCCGCCGGCCTCTTCACCCTCTGGCGCGAGCGCGTCCGCCACCGGAAGGCCCCATGACCCGTCCCGCCGTCCTCTGCCTCCAGCCCCTCCCCCTCCCCGCCCGCCAGGCCGAGCTGTCCGCCCTTTACGACCTCCACGGCCCCGAGGCCGACCTCGCCGCCGTCGGGCCGTCCATCGCGGCGGTGGTGACCGACGGCCACGCGGGCCTGTCCGCCGCGCAGGTGGCGGCGCTGCCGAACCTCCGCCTTGTCGCCTCCGCCTCGGCGGGGCTCGAAGGCATCGAGCGCGCGGCGCTGGACGCGCGCGGCATCCCGCTCACCAACCCCGCCCCGGCGCTGGCCTCCGAGGTGGCGGACGTGGCGCTGATGCTGCTCCTCGCCGGCTGGAAGGGCCTGCCCGCGCTGGAACGCCACGTCCGCTCCGGCGCGTGGGCCGACGGCGAGGCCCCGCTGGGCCGCGCCCTCAAGGGCCGGACGCTGGGCCTCCTGGGCCTCGGCCACATCGGCTCGGCCATCGCCGCCCGCGCGCAGGCGTTCGGCCTGCGGATCGCCTACGCCACCCGCCGCCCCCGCGACGTGCCCTTTCCCCACGTCCCCGACCCGCGCGACCTCGCCGCCCGCTCGGACATCCTCGCGGTCGTGGTCCCCGGCGGCCCCGGGACCAGGGGCCTGGTCGATGCCGCCGTCCTCGACGCCCTCGGCCCCCAGGGCCTCCTCGTCAACGTCGCGCGCGGCAGCGTGGTGGACGAGCCCGCGCTGATCGCCGCCCTCCACGCCCGCCGGCTCGGCGCCGCCGCGCTCGACGTGATGTGGGACGAGCCGCGCCCCTCCGCCGCGCTCCTCGCGGCCCCCCGCCTGATCCTGACCCCCCATGTCGGCAGCGCCACCCGCGACACCCGCGACGCCATGGCGGCCAACGTGCTGGCCAACCTCGCCGCCGTCCTCGCCGGGGGACCGCCGGTCAGCCCCGCTTAAGCCCCCGCCTGAGCCCCCGCCAGGGCCCCAACCGGGCCCGCCCCTCCCGTGGCGCATCCGCGCCGCTTCGCCCCCCGCGACCCGATGGCGTCTGGTCTTTCCGCCCCGGCGGCCCTATTGTCCCCGGGCCGAGCGAGCCCGACGACCCGGCGGGACCGCCCCGCCGAGGTTCGGACGGGCGTCCCCCTCCGCAACCGCGCCCAGGTGACCATGACCCTCCAAGGCCCCGCCGACACGCCCCTCGCGCCCGCCGCCGCCGCGACGGCCACGCCCGACGCCCCCCGCCCCGAGAAGCGCCGGGAGATCAGCGACGCCGTCCTGTCGGCCGAGATGCTCGAGGCCCGCCGCGCCCGCCGCGCCGCCAAGAAGCGCGCCGAGGCCGAGGCCACCGGCCGGGCCCTCCCGGGCGAGGGGCGCGTCTCCATCCCGATCCGCGCCCGCGCGCGCCCCCGCCACTGGATCGCGGCGGCCAGCTTCGCCCTCGCCGTGGTCGCGCCCACCGCCATCTCCGGCTGGTATCTCTGGGAGCGGGCGACGCCGCGCTACGCCTCCGAGGTCGGCTTCTCCGTCCGCACCGAGGAGGCCCCCAACCCGCTCGAGCTGCTGGGCGGCCTCACCGCGCTGAGCGGGGCGGGCGCCTCGACGACCCGCGACGTGGACATCCTCTACCGCTTCATCCAATCGCGCGAGATCGTGGAGGCCATCGACGCCCGCCTCGACCTGCGGACGCTCTGGGCCAAGGGCGACCCCGACCGCGACCCGGTCTTCGCCTACCACCCCCCCGGCACCATCGAGGACCTGCACGACTACTGGAACCGCATGGTGGCGGTCTACCTCGACACCACCACGGGCCTCCTCGACGTGCAGGTGCAGGCCTTCACGCCCGAGGACGCCCAGGTCATCTCCCAGGCGATCTACGAGGAATCGCAGACCCTCATCAACCGGCTCTCGGACATCGCGGTGAACGACACCACCCGCCTCGCCCGCCAGCAGCTCGACGAGGCGGTGGAGGCCCTCAAGGTCGCCCGCGCGGCGATCACCCGCTTCCGCAGCGAGAACCAGGTCGTCGATCCGGTGGCCGACATCACCGGCCAGATGACCATCCTGAACGAGCTGCAATCCCAGCTCGCCCAGCAATACATCGAGCTCGACCTCCTGCGCGAGAACGCCCCCGACAGCGACCCCCGCGTGCAGCAGGCGGTGGCGCGGGTGGAGGTGATCCAGGCCCGCATCGACGAGGAACGGACCAAGTTCGGCATAGGCCGCGCCGCCGCCACCCCGACGGCGGCGCCCACGACTGCCCCCGCCCCGGCCGCCACCGCGACCGCCCCCCTCCCCGACACCCTGGCCGGGCTCGGGGAGGGGCTGGGCGACGGGCTCGGGGACGGGCTCGGGAACCCGGCCGCGCCCCTGCGGCCGCTGGCCCGGGACGACGCCCCGCCGCCCGCCTCCGACCCCGCTCCGGAGCCCGCCCCCGGCTCGGACTACGCCGACCTCGTGGCCGTCTACGAGGGGCTGTTCGTCGATCAGGAGTTCGCGCAGCGCAGCTACCTCGCCTCGCTGGCCAACTACGAATCCTCGCTCAACCAGGGCCGCCAGCAGACGCGCTACCTCGCCCCGCACGTCGAGCCCACCCTCGCCGAACGGTCCGACTTCCCCGAGCGCTGGTCCTCCACCCTGCTCATCGGGCTCTTCGCCTTCCTGAGCTGGATGGTCCTGACGCTCGCCGGCTACGCGCTCCGCGACCGCCGCTGACGGCGCGCGGCGCGGGCCCGCCGGCCCCTTCCCGCGCGCTCCCCGGGGCGTCACCCTTCCCCTGCGCCGGATCGGGACCGGCCGCCAGGACCGCCCGCCACGAGCCTCGCCGAGGACATTCCCCACGCGGGCCCCGCCTTCGGCAGCCCGGATGATGACGGGCGGCCCCCTGAACCACGGCCGCCCGTCGCGCGACGGCCCTGACCCTGCTCTCGGCGTGGCGCTCCCCCTGGGCGACCTCTACGCCCGCGTGGACTTTGGCCCGACCCAGAGCCCGACCCGGACTCGATGCCCCCGCCCCCCGCGCCCCGGCCCTTCTCTGGCTCCAAATATCCCGGGGGGCGTCTCCGAAGGAGACGGGGGGCAGAGCCCCCAGCCACGCCCCCGAAACGCGAACGGCGCCCCGCAAGGCGCCGCCCCATCGCTCCGGCCTTTCGCGCCGGTCAGTCCTGCGCGCGGCCCTGGTAGCTGTTGTCCTCGGTGTTGATGACGATGCGCGTCCCCACGCCGATATGCGGCGGCACCATCACGCGGATGCCGTTCCCCGTCATCGCCGGCTTGTAGGAGGACGACGCCGTCTGCCCCTTCACCACCGGCTCGGTCTCCGTGACCTCCACGGTGATCTTCTGCGGGAACTCGATCCCCACCGCCGCGCCCTCGTAGGTCTTGAGGAAGACCCGCATCCCCTCGGACAGATACACCTTGTCGTCGCCGATCAGGTCGGGGTCCACGGCGATCTGCTCGTAGCTCTCGGGCTGCATGAAGTGGAAGCCCTCGCCGTCCTCATAGAGGAAGTCGTATTCCCGCTCGTCCACGTTCACCCGCTCCACCTGCTCGACGGTGCGCCAGCGCTCGCTGACCTTCACGCCGTCCAGCAGCCGCCGCAGGTCGGCCGAGGTGGTGGGCGTCCCCTTGCCGGGGTGGAAGTTCGACACGGTCAGCACGACATGCAGCTTGCCGTCGATCTCGAGCACGTTGCCCTTGCGGAGCGAGGAGGCGATGACTTTCACGGAGGCGGTCCCTTGGACAGAAATGGAAGGCGGCCCCCCGCGCGCAGCCTAAGAACTTCCGCACGGAAATTCTTAGGCCCCTCGCCGCCGGAGCCCATGGCCCGGCCCCCTAGCGCATCCGCGCCAAATCCGCCAGAGCGGCGCGCATGACCCCGCATCAACGCCCCGCGCCATGACCGACCCCTGGTGGACCCCTGCGCGCCACGACACGCGCCGCCCGCTCCTCCACGCGCGCGCCCGCCTCATGGCCGCGACCCGCGCCTGGTTCGACGCCCGTGGCTTCCTGGAGGCCGACCCCTCCGCCCTGGCCACCTCCCCCGGCAACGAGGCCCACCTCCACGCCTTCGCCACCACCGCCATCGGCAACGACGGCACGCCCCGCACCCTCTACCTCCACACCTCCCCCGAGTTCGCCCTCAAGAAGCTCCTGGCCGCCGGCGAGCCGCGCCTCTATTCCCTCGGCCACGTCTGGCGCAACCGCGAGCGCGGCCCCCTCCACCACCCCGAGTTCACCCTGCTCGAATGGTATCGCGTGGGCGAACCCTACACCGCCCTCATGGACGACTGCGCCGCCCTCCTCCGCCTCGCCGCCGCCACCACCGGCGCAACCACGCTCCGCTTCCGCGACCACACCTGCGACCCGCATCTCCCGCCCGAGCGCCTGTCCGTCGCCGACGCCTTCCAGCGCCACGCCAACATCGACCTCCTGTCCACGATCCACGAGGACGGCCCCCCCGACACGGACGCCCTGCGCGGGCAGGCCCACGCGGCGGGCGAGCCGACCTCCCCCGACGACACCTGGTCCGACATCCTGTCCAAGATCCTGACCACCCGGATCGAGCCCCACCTCGGCCACGGCCGCCCGACGATCCTCGACCGCTACCCCGCCCCCGAGGCCGCGCTGGCCCGCCGCACCGAAGGCGACCCCCGCACCGCCGAACGCTTCGAGCTCTACGCCTGCGGGGTGGAGCTGGCGAACGGCTTCGGCGAACTCACCGACCCGCACGAGCAGCGCCGCCGCTTCGAATCCGAGATGGCGGAAAAGCTCCGCGTCCACGGCGAGACCTACCCCCTCGACGAGGACCTCCTCGCCGCCCTCGCCCTCATGCCCCCCGCCTCGGGCATCGCGCTCGGCTTCGACCGCCTCCTCCTCCTCGCCACCGGCGCCCCCCGCCTCTCCGAGGTGATCTGGGCCCCCGTCCCCTGACCCGATCCCCCTGACCCGATCCCCCGGCCCCGCGCCCCCAACGAAAAGGGCCCCGCGCGTGGCGGGGCCCAGTCGGTCCCGGCCGGGGCCGGGACATGGGATCGCGGCCCGCGAGGGCCCGCGACCCGTTTCCGTTCGCGCTCAGGCCGTGCGGCGGCGGCGCATCAGGCCCAGCCCGCCCAGCGCGGACACCAGCATCAGGCCGGCGGCCGGCACCGGCACGGCCGCGACCGGCGGCAGGGTCGGCGCGGAGTAGCCCGGCGTGATCGCGTCGAAGGTGACCGCGGTGCTGGCGTTCGAGGCGGCGGTGGTCGGGTTGTTGACGACCACGCCATAGGCGATCGCCAGCGTCTTGGTCTCGTCGGGATCGAAGACGAGGAAGTTGGTCACGTCGGTGTTGCCGCCCTGCTGCCAGGTGGTCGGGTTCGAGGCGGAGCCCTGGGCGATGCTGTAGGTCAGGTCGCCGAAGGTGATCGTCACGCCGCCGGTGAAGAACGCCGACAGCTGGCGGACGTTGAACACGAAGTCCATCGTCCGGAGCGAGGCGCCCGCGTTGTGGAAGGCATAGGTCAGCGTGCCGGGGCCTTCGCCGGTCAGGAAGGTGCCTTCCCAGTGCCAGGCGTTGTCCTGCACCATCTCGACAGTCTCGCCCGCCTGGACCGAGCTGGACGCGTTGACGGTGATCGCCTTGGCGGCCAGCGGCGCCAGGGCGAAGGCGGCGGCCAGGCCGGCCGCGCGGAGGGTCTTGATCATTACGTTTCCCCTTCTGGAAAGATCTCGTCGCCATGGCCCCGCCCCCCGGGTCCGATCCGGGGAGGCGAAGGCTGACCCGAGGGCGGATGCGGGGGGATCGGGGCGGAAATCGGGCGTCGCCGCGACGCGGCGCGAAGGGGTTCGCCGCATTTCCCGGCACTCGCGGGAAAGTTGAGCCTTTCGCCTGACTTAGCGTCATCACGCAATCGTGACGTGTGTCCGCCGCGCAACAGGGCGCGGGGTCGGGCGCGGCCCCGGTCAGGATCGGGGGCCCGGAATGCAAGAAGGCCCCGCCAGGGGCGGGGCCAGGTCCGTCCCGGCCCAGGGGCCGGGACAAGGGGACCGCCGCCTTCGCGGGCGACGGTCCCGATGCGGTCGCGCTCAGGCGGCCTTGCGGCGGCGGCGCAGCCCGGCCAGGCCGAGCAGGCCCGAGCCGAGCAGGACGGCCGAGGCCGGCACCGGCACGGCGGCGAGGGTCGAGGGCGTGCTCGCGTCGAAGCTGATGGTCGCGCCCGAGTTCGCGACCGTGCCCACGACCCGGCCCGTGCGGATGGTCAGGGTCTTGGTCTCGCCAGGGGCGAAGTAGAGGTAGGACCCGCCATCGACGGTGTTGGTGTAGGTGCCCACTTCCGTCGTGTCCCAGGCGCGGGTGGCGCTGCGGGCGACGGTCTTGGTGAAGTCGCCGAAGGTCACGATCACGCCCGAGGTCGTGCCCGCGATGTTGGCGAACGTCGCGGTGCCCTGCATCACCGTGCCGTCGAAGTCAAATGTCCGCACCTCATCCGTCGTGTTGTGGAACACGAAGGTGTAGGTCTTGGCGGTGTCCCCCCGGCCGAAGTCGGCGCTCCAGCGCCAGGAGAAGTCGTTCACGATGTCGATGTTGACGCTCAGGGTCGTCGCGTTGACCTCGACGGTGTTGCCGGGGTTGTAGGTGACGGCCGAGGCCGCCAGCGGCGTGAGCGCAAGCGCGACCGCGAGGCCGAGCGAGCGAAGCTTGGTGAACACAGGATGTTCCTTTCTGAAACGTGGACCGGTCGTGCGAACCGCCCCCTTCCCGGGAGGGACGGCCCCATTTTCGTCCCTTGGTGGCCAATAATGGCGAATTCACGTCACGATCGCGTCCTATTCGCCGCAATCGTGAGAAATCCGGGCACCCCCGCGCGCAGCGAGCCGTGCCCCGGCATAAATCAATGTAATTTAGGAACTTGTCTCACAGGGATCGCGCCCCGTGCGCGATTGGCAACAGACCGTTTCGCATCCGGGATCTAGGTCGGCCGGCCCGTCCGCCCAGGGAACGGGCACCGCGCCGCCCGCCCCGCCCGGCCGCGCCCCCGCCCGCCATGCCCGCGCCCCATTCCGAATCCCCCTCCCGCCCGCGCCCGCGCTTCCTCCGCCGCCCGCGCGCGCGCCCCGAATCACCCGCCCCCTACCACGCCCCCGGGGGGCGTTGCGCGACAGGGCCACGCAACGCCCGTTGCTGTCAGGCCCCGTTAACCCCCCTCCGGCATCCTCCCCCCCAAGCGCCCGCCACGGCCTCCCCGCCACGGGCCCCCCGCCACGCCCGCACAGGAGAGCCACCCCATGCCCCTCGACCACGCCGCCACCGCCGCCACCGCCGCCCACGACCCCGCCTCCCCCTACACCGCCTCCCCCTACACCGCCCAGGAGCTCGCCCTCCTCGACGCGCCCCTGCCCTCCCCCCACCAGCCCAACCGGCTGGCCGAGATCCTGCGCGGCCGCCCCGCCCGGGCCCCCTTCGGGAGCCGCCGCATCCTCGACCCCCGCACCGAGGACCAGGTCGCCCGCTCCTTCACCCAGCGCCGCGTCTACGAGGAGGACGGCTACCACTTCCCCCGCCACCCCGACCGCCCCCGCGTCCCCCGCCTCCTGCGCCCCCTCCACCCCGAATGGGCCAGGGAGGACGACGCCCGCGACGCGGCAAGGCAGGAGGCGGAGGCGCAGGCGGAGGTGCCCGACGCGCACGCGGCCGACGCGCCCGCGCCCGCCTCAACCGGGCCGCGTGGCCTCGTCGAGCCCGGCCCACTCGGTCTTGTTGGACAGGAGCAGGGCCCAGGGCCGCAGCACGGGGACGTGCGCGCCCAAGACCACGAGGGCGACCGTGACTGGCACCGCGAGCAGCGCGCCGGCGATGCCCCAGGTCCAGCCCCAGAAGGCCAGCGCCACCAGCACCACCAGGGGGGACAGCGCGACGTTCCCGCCCTGGACGCGGGGCGCGACGAGGTTGCCCATGACCCCCTCGATGACCGCGATGCCCAGCCCCACCCCCACGGCCGGTCCCGGCCCGAGGGTGATGAGGGCATAGGCCACCGGCAGGGTGCCGCCGACCAGCGACCCGATCGTCGGGATGAAGTTCAGCACGAAGATCAGCAGGGGCCAGACCAGCAGCAGCCCCACGCCCCAGAAGCCCAGCCAGGCCGCGTAAAGGAGCGCGGACACGAGCCCGAGCAACGCCTGCGTGAACAGATAGGCCCGCACCTTGCCGGCGATGACCTCGGCCGACTCGCTCAGGCGCCAGTCCTCGGGCCAGGGCAGCGCCGTGACGACCTTGCGCCGCCAGTCGCCGCTCTCCGCGAGGACGAGGAGCGTGAGGAACAGCACGAGCACGAGCCCGCCCAGCACCGCGACGGCGGAGTTGAGGATCGCCGCCGCCGCGCCCCCCGCCGCGCCCAGCGCCCGCTGCCCGAGCTCGCGCAGCGTCGAGAGCGTCCGGTCCGACAGCCCCGCGAGCGGATTGCCGCCCGCGCCCTGCCCCTGCGCGCCCTGCCCTTGCGTGCCCGCACCGGCGGTCGCGTCGCCCTGCCCGCTCCCCTGCGGGCCGGCGGCCTCGCCCTGCGTCCCTGCGGCGATCTCGCCCGAGGCGCCGGCCTGCGCGCCCTCGACCACGGGGCTGCCCTCGCCGCCCTGGCCCTGGATCATCTCGACCACCTGCCCGGGCCCGACGGGGATCTCCGCCACGATCTGCCGCGCGGCGAGCGCGAGCACCCCCGCGAAGGCCGCCAGCACCAGGAGCACGACGCCCATGGCCCCCACGAGGCCCAGCCAGGACAGCCCGCGCGGCATCCGCGCGGCGATGCGGTCGCGCACGGGCATGACCGCCAGCGCGATCAGCACGGCCGCCGTCAGCGGCATGAGCACCGGGGCCACTCCCTTGACGGCCCAGCCGCCCAGGATCAGCGCGATGACGCCCAGGAACACGGGCCGCAGGTCCGACCGCGCCCGCCCGGCCCCGCCTCCCGACTCGGCTTCCGCGCCCGTGCCCTGCCGCTCCGCCATGCCGCGCTCCCCACCGTCCCCGTGCCGGGGCGGAACGGGCCGTGCGCGGCGCGGGTTCCCCGTCCGGGGCCCGCCGCAGGGAATGCTTCCCTTCCGCTTGGCGCGGGCCTATATGGTGGCCGAGTTCCCCGACAGCGCGAACCGGCCTTCCCCTGGGAAGGCGCCCCCCGGCGGGGCCCCGGGGAGGATTTGACCGATGAGGTGCCAAGGATGACCGACAAACCGCTCATGGCCCGCGCCACCGCCGTCTGGCTCGTGGACAACACCACGCTGAACTTCCGCCAGATCGGCGAGTTCTGCGGGATGCACGAGCTCGAGGTGCAGGGCATCGCCGACGGCGAGGTGGCGCAGGGCGTCAAGGGCTTCGACCCGATCGCCAGCAACCAGCTCACGCTGGAGGAGATCAAGAAGGGCGAGGCCGACCCGCACCACCGCCTGAAGCTCAAGTTCAACAAGGCCTCGGTCGGCGAGGAGAAGCGGCGCGGCCCCCGCTACACGCCCCTGTCCAAGCGCCAGGACCGCCCGGCGGCGATCTACTGGCTGGTCAGGTTCCACCCCGAGCTGTCGGACGGCCAGATCTCCAAGCTGGTCGGCACCACCAAGCCCACGATCCAGGCCATCCGCGAGCGGACGCACTGGAACATCGGCAACATCGAGCCCATCGACCCCGTGGCGCTCGGCCTCTGCCGGCAGTCCGAGCTGGATGCCGCGATCCAGAAGGCCATCGCCGCCAAGGCCCACGAGGGCGGCGTCATGAGCGACGACGAGCGACGCAAGCTCGTGTCCACGCAGGTCTCGCTGTCGATGTCGCCCGAGCCGCGGATGTCCGGCCTCGGGGCCCTCGAAGGCTTCGTCCCGGCCGCCGAGGACGCACCCGGCCAGGAGGAGGACGAGGACGAGGCGCTCCCCGACATCCGGGACGCCGATTCCTTCTTCAACCTGCCCGCCGGCGACGAGGACGAAGACGATCAGGCCGATCGCCGCTGAGACGCCCGAAGTCCTTCGTCAGAAGGGCTTCCACTCCGCCAGCAGCACTGCGCCGAAGACCAGGGCCAGCACGATCCCCGGCAACGCCTTCAGGAGGCCGGGCACCGCGCCCCCGGTCTCCAGCCGCCGCAGCCGGCCCAGCGCGATCCCGTGCAGCGCCGACAGCGCCAGCACGAACACGAGCTTCGCGTGGAGCCAGCCCTCGGTGAACCAGCCACCCTGCACGGCGTTGGCGATCCCGAACAGCCAAGTCAGAACCAGCCCCGGCGTGGCCAGCCCCCGGAACGCGGCGCGCAGGCGGTCCACCACGTCGGGCTTGGGCACATGCGGCCCGTGGCGCATCAGGATCACCGGCACGGCGATCATCGGCGACATCCACAGCACCATCGCCACGAGGTGCAGGGTCACGGTCAGGTAGTAGATCATCAGGTCGCTCCTTTGCGGGGCAACCTAGCGGGCCGCCCCGTCCCCGGCGAGGGGGGTCAGAGCGCCCGACGCGCCCGCAGCGCCGCGCCGATGGTCCCTTCGTCGAGGTAGTCGAGCTCGCCCCCCATCGGGACGCCCTGCGCCAAGGTCGTGACCTGCACGCCGGACAGGCGGTCGGCGATGTAATGGGCGGTCGTCTGCCCGTCCACCGTCGCCCCCAGCGCGAGGATCACCTCGGACACGCCCTCGTCCTTGACCCGCTCCGCGAGCTTCGGGATGCGAAGCTCGTCCGGCCCGATGGAATCCAGCGCCGAAAGCGTCCCGCCCAGCACGTGATAGCGGCCCCGGAAGGCACCCGTCCGCTCCATGGCCCAAAGGTCTTCCACGTCCTCCACCACGCAGATCTGGCCGTTCCGCCGCCGCTCGTCCTCGCAGATGGCGCAAAGGTCGTGCTGGCCGATGTTGCCGCAGTTCACGCATTCCCGCGCGGTCGTGCCCACCTCGCGCATCGCGTCGGCGAGAGGCAGGAGCAGCGTGCCCCGCTTCTTCACCAGATGCAGCACCGCACGCCGCGCCGACCGGGGGCCAAGCCCTGGCAGACGCGCCATCAGCGCGATCAGGCCCTCGATGTCGGCGGGGGCGTCGGCCATCAGAAGGGCAGCTTCATGCCCGGCGGCAGGCCCAGCCCCTCGGAGATCCGGGCCATCTCCTCGCTCACCCGCTCGGCCGCCCTCCCTTGGGCGTCCTTGACAGCAGCGAGGATCAGGTCCTCCACCATCTCGCGATCCTCCTCGCGGAAGATCGACGGATCGATGGACAGCGACTTTAGGTCGCCCTTGGCCGTCGCCACGGCCCTCACGAGGCCGCCGCCCGCCTGACCTTCCACGGTGATGGTGTCGAGCGACGCCTGCATCTCGGCCACCTTGCCCTGCATCTCCTGGGCGGCCTTCATCATCTTGGCCATGTCGCCCAGGCCCCCAAGGCCCAATCCCTTCAGCATCGCGCGCCCTTTCCTATGAGTTCAAGGGAGATATTCACGCCCGGGGAACCGGGCAAGCCCTCACTCCTCGAAGGGGTCCCATTCCTCGGGAACCTCGGGCAGGGCCTCAACCTCGGCTGCCCGGGCCTTCTCCTCGCGCGACTGCACCTTCAGGGTGGCGTTCGGGAAGGCCCGGAGCGCCGCCTGAACCAGAGGATGCGCCATCGCCTCGGCCTCCAGCGCCGAGGCCCGCGTCATCTGCGCCTCGCGGATCGTGGGCTGGCCGCCGTCGCTCACCACCGACACGCCCCAGCGGGTCCCGGTCAGCGCCTGGAGCCGCTGGCCCAACCGCTGCGCGAGGTCGGGGGCGGCCGGGGGGGCGGGCTCGAACTCGATGCGCCCCGGCTGGTAGCGGGCGAGGCGGATGCCCGTCTCCACCTCCATGAGGAGGCCGATGTCGCGGCTCTCGCGGATGAGGTCCACCACGTCCTCGAACCGCGCGAAGCGGTCGAGCGGATGCGGCTGCGGCGCGGCCATCGCCATGGGCCCGCCCGCCGATCCTCCGCCCATGGCGCGGGACGCCTGCGGGACCGGCGCGCGGGGAGCCGGGCCGGAGGTCTGGGGCATCGCCGCGCCGTTGCCCCGCCCATTCTGGATCTGGCGCACCAGCTCCTCCGGCGAGGGGAGGTCGGCGACGTGGGTCAGCCGGATCACCGCCATCTCGGCGGCCATCATGGCGTTGGGGGCGGTCGCCACCTCCTCCAGCGCCTTGAGGAGCATCTGCCAGAACCGCGCCAGAACCCGCATGGGGATCGCCTGCGCCATCGCCTGCCCGCGCGTCCGCTCGTCGGGCGACAGCGTGGGGTCGTCCTCCGCCCCGGCCGAGACCTTGAGGACCGAGACCCAATGCGCCACCTCGGCGAGGTCGCGCAGCACCATCTGGGGATCGGCCCCGTCGGCGTATTGCGCGCCCAACTCCTCCAGCGCGGCCGCCGCCTCGCCCCGCAGGATCAGGTCGAAGAGGTCCAGCACCCGCCCCCGGTCGGCGAGCCCGAGCATGGCGCGGACCTGCTCGGCGGTGGCCGTCCCGCCCCCGGCGATGGCCTGGTCGAGGAGCGAGGTCGCATCGCGGGCCGAACCCTCGGCGGCGCGGGCGATCAGCGCCAAAGCCCCATCCTCGATCCCGGCGCCTTCGGCCTCGGCGATGCGGCGCAGGAGGCCCATCATCACCTCGGGCTCGATCCGGCGGAGGTCGAAGCGCTGGCAGCGCGACAGGACCGTGACCGGGACCTTGCGGATCTCGGTGGTGGCGAAGATGAACTTCACGTGCTCGGGCGGCTCCTCCAGCGTCTTCAACAGCGCGTTGAAGGCGTTGGTCGAGAGCATGTGCACTTCGTCGATGATGTAGACCTTGTAGCGCGCCTCGGCGGCCCGGTAGCGCACACTCTCGATGATCTCGCGGATGTCGCCGACGCCGGTGCGGCTGGCGGCGTCCATCTCCAGCACGTCCACGTGCCGGCCCTCGCTGATGGCGCGGCAATGGACGCAGGTGCCGCAGGGGTCGGTGGTCGGCCCGCCCTGCCCGTCGGGGCCGACGCAGTTGAGCCCCTTGGCGATGATCCGCGCCGTCGTCGTCTTGCCGGTGCCCCGGATGCCCGTCAGGATGAAGGCCTGCGCGATCCGGCCCGCCTTGAAGGCGTTGCGCAGCGTGCGGACCATCGCCTCCTGTCCGACCAGGTCGGCGAAGGTCTCGGGCCGGTATTTCCGCGCGAGCACGCGGTAGGCGGGCGCGGGATCGGGGATCAGGTCTTGCAACGCGGACGCTCCTCGGGGGACCGGGCCAACCTAAGCCCTGCCCCCCAGGGGGGCAACGTCACTTGTTCCGCGCGGGGGTCAGGGTGCCGCTCATGTCCTGGAACACGCCCGCCCGATGCGCGGCCACGGCGGCCAGCAGCGTCCGCGCGGCATTCCGCACCTCGCCCTGAATCGCCGTGTCCTTGTCGAGCGCGTCGTGACTCGTGGCGTAGGGCTCCCAGTAGCCGATGTAGCGATCGAGTTCGGCCATCTTGCCCGCCGGGCGCAGCTCCATGAAGCGCAGCCAGTCGGAGATGGAGCGGCGCACCCCCTCCGCCCCCTCCACGTCGCCATGCACGATCACCGAGAACAGCCGGTCCTTGAGGTGCCGGGGATAGGGCCAGCCCTCCAGCTCCAACCGCTTGGCCTTCGCGGCGTCCTTGCCCTGCGTCGAGGTCGGGTCGGGGTTGCCGCCGTCCGCGCAGACCAGCCGGTCGATCATCGCCTTGAGCGGCGCGCTGGACTGATACCAGTGCACCGGCGTCACGATCAGGATGCCGTGCGCCTCCACCCACATGGGATAGATCTCGTTCATCCAGTCCTGCGCCTGCCCGAGGCTGTAGTTCGGGTAGCACGAGCAGGGCCAGTGACAGAGCGCGGCGGCCGTCGAGAAGCAGGCCTTGCAGGGGTGGATGTTGCGCCCGTATTCCGAGACGGTGCGGGACAGGTCCAGCACCTCGACCTCGGCCTTGGCGCCCACCAGCACCTCGCGCGCGATCTCCACCAGCCGCCAGCTCTTCGACATCTCGCCGGGGCAGGTGTGCTCGCTTCGGGGCGAGCCGTTGATGAGCAGGATGCGCGACAGGCGCGAGGGGTCCTCGTGACGTGCCTGCGCCTTGTCGATGGCCGACTTGGCGGCGATCCAGTCCACGGACAGGTCGTAGTCTGGGTCCGCGTAGCCCGGCCCGGCCTTGCGGGTGTGCGGGCTCTTGCGGCTCGCCGCATACTCCTGCCACGCCGCCTCGGTGATCCGGTCGAGATCCGGCCCCAGCGCGTCGAACGCGGGGCCCTTGAACTGCGCCCGGAACCGCGCGGCGAAGGCCGGACGGTCGAGCTTCACGGGCGGCATCCCCTCGCGGGGCTTGGGGCTCAGCATCGGCGGGCTCCGGTCGAGGGACTCGGGGACAAGATGCGAGCGGAGCGGACGGTTCCCTGCCGCCCGCGCGGAGCGCAAGGCGGGTATGCGCGAAGCGGGACCGCCCCGGCCTGTCGGTAAGGCGGGGGAGCCCGTATCTGCGGAGGATGGACGACAGGCCGCCCGCCTTCGCGGGTTGGGCCGCGATCAGCAAGGATGCAGCATGGCCCTCAAGTTGAACATCATCATCGGCTCCACGCGGCCCGGCCGGGTCGGCCCGGTCCTTGGCCAGTGGCTCAAGGAGGCGGCCAGCGCGCATGGCAAGTTCGAGGTCGAGCTGGTGGACCTCGCCGCCTTCGGGCTGCCGCTGCTCGACGAGGCCGCGCATCCGATGATGCAGGCCTATGAGCACGAGCACACGAAGGCCTGGAGCCGGAGCGTCGGGTCGGCCGATGCCTTCCTGTTCCTGACGCCCGAATACGACTCCTTCCCGCCCGCTGCGCTGGTGAACGCGGTGCAGGTGCTCCTCAAGGAGTGGGCGCAGAAGCCCGCCGGGGTGGTCAGCTACGGCTTCGTCTCGGGGGGCTTGAGGGGCGCGCAGGTGCTCCGCCAGCTCCTCGCCAACGTGAACCTCCATGCGCTGCCGCAGGTCGTGCCGGTGCCGTTCTTCCCGAACCACGTCGAGGACGGGGCGTTCCGGCCGAACGAGCAGATGCAGGCCGGCTTGCAGGGCCTTCTGGACGAGCTGCACAAGCTGGCCGTGGCGCTGAAGCCGCTCCGCTCCGAGGCGGCGGTTCAGGACAAGGCGGCGTAGGGCCCTCATTCCTCGGCCTCCGGTCCGCGCCGCTTCCACTTGGCGCGGGCCGCGCCCTGCGAGGTCGCCTTGCCGAAGGTCCGGTCGCGGGCGTGGCGCTGGTGCAGCGCCTCGGTGTGGGCGCGGTCCTCGCGTTCGAGCTTCTGGAAGCGGCGAAGGCGGTCGGGGTCGAGGGTGCCCGCCGCGATGGCGGCCTGGATGGCGCAGCCGGGTTCGCGGTCGTGGGAGCAGTCGCGGAAGCGGCAGTTGGACGCGAGGTCCACGAGGTCGGAGAAGACCTCCCCCACCCCCTCGGCGGCGTCCACGAGGCCCAGTTCCCGGATACCGGGGGTGTCGATCAGGCAGCCGCCGGCGAGCGTCCGGCGGAGCGCGCGGGCGGTGGTGGTGTGGCGGCCCTTGGCGTCGTCGGCGCGGATGTCCTGCGTCGCCGCCTGGACGCCGGTCAGCGCGTTCTGGATCGTGGTCTTGCCGACGCCCGAGGAGCCCACCAGCGCCAGCGTCCGGCCTTCGGAGACCCAGGGGGTCAGGCGCTCCACGACCTCCTCGGGGTGCTTGGCGTTCAGCGCGAGCGCCACGACGAGGGGCGAGAGGGCGCGGGCCTGCTCCAGATACGGCTCGGGGTCGGCCTTGTCGGCCTTGGTCAGGATCACCAGCGGCGCGCAGCCGGCCTGGGCGGCGACGGAGAGGTAGCGTTCCAGCCGCGCCGGGTTGAAGTCGGCGTTGCAGGAGGTGACGACGCCCAGCGTGTCCACGTTCGACGCGATGAGCTGGCGGCGCGAGGTGTCGCCGGCGTTGCGGCGGACCAGCTCGGTCCGGGGGGCGAGGCGGCGCGTGACGGTGGTGCCGTCGTGGAGCACCCAGTCGCCGACGGCGGTGCTGCCGGTGCCCTGGGGGACCAGCAGGCGCAGGGGGCCGGTGGCGCCCAAGGCCAGGATATGGCTGCGCTCCACGCCGGTGATGCGCGCGGGGGTGCAGGCCTTGCCGGGTTCGACCTGGGAGGCGAAATGAGGGGTCCAGCCGAGGCTGGAAAGGAGGAGATCGGTCACTGGAGGATGGCCCCGGAACGAAGGAAGGGGATCGCGCGAGGAGAGGCGCGACGGCTTCGTGGCGGGCGGGAGCCTATGGGCGGCGTCCGGCCCGGAGGGCGGCGGCAATGTCCATGCGGGGCCTCCCTGGTCCAGGGGTGACGGGTGAGAGGCTGAACACGACCCAAGCGGGGCTCGTTGCGGCTGCTTCCTTCCGGACCTGACCGGGTTGGCGAGGCGCTTGCCCGCGCCAACCTCTCGGGGGTGCATATAGGCGCACGGAACCGGCCGCGCAAGCGGGGCGGTCAGACCGGGAGCGCGGTCGTCTGCCGGACGGTGCGGAGCGCGAAGCTGCTCTGAATCCCCTGCACGCCGGGGATCGTGGCGAGGGAGCGGCGGTGAATCCGCGCGAAGTCCTCGGTGTCCAGCGCCGCCACCTTGAGCAGGAAATCCGCCGAGCCGGACATGAGGTGACATTCCAGCACCTCGGGGATGCGGGCCACCGCCTTCTCGAAGGCGTCGAGCACCTCGTCCGCCTGACCGGCGAGCGTCACCTCCACGAACACGGTCGTCGTGCGGCCGAGCCTCTTGGGGTCGAGGAGCGCCACATAGCCCTTGATGTAGCCCTCCTCCTCCAGCCGCTGCACGCGCCGGTGACTGGCCGAGGGGGACAGGCCCACCCGTTCCGAGAGGTCCTGATTGGAGATGCGGCCCTGCTTTTGCAGCACCTCCAGGATGCGGCGGTCGATGGGGTCGAGGGGCATGGCGCAAGAACCTTTGGTCCGAGGGGAACCCGGCGGGAGTTTCTGCGTCGGGGCCCCGGTTGGCAAGGCGATCTTGCCACCCGCTTGCATCCGCCCCGCGCGAGGATCGCGGGAAAGCGGTCCCCCGAGAGGGCCGCGCAACACAGGAGGTTCCCCCATGCTCATCGGCTGCCCCAAGGAGATCAAGCCGCAGGAGTTCCGCGTCGGGCTCACGCCCCATGCCGCGCGCGAGGCCGTGGCGCACGGGCATGAGGTCGTGGTGGAGCGCGGGGCCGGTGTCGGCTCGGGCTTCGCGGATGCCGACTACGTGGCGGCCGGGGCGCGGGTCGTGGACGGCGCGGAGGAGGTCTTTGCCACCGCCGAGCTGATCGTGAAGGTCAAGGAGCCGCAGGCCGCCGAACGCAGGCGGCTGCGCGAGGGGCAGGTGCTGTTCACCTACCTCCACCTCGCGCCCGACCCGGAGCAGGCCCGCGACCTGATGGAGTCGGGGGCGACCTGCATCGCCTACGAGACGGTGACGGACGCGCGGGGCGGGCTGCCGCTCCTCGCGCCCATGTCGGAGGTCGCGGGGCGGCTCGCGCCGCAGGTCGGGGCCTGGACGTTGCAGAAGGCCAATGGCGGGCGCGGCGTGCTGCTGGGCGGCATCCCCGGCGTGCGGCCGGCGCGCGTGGTCATCGTCGGCGGCGGCGTCGTGGGGACGGCCGCGGCGCGCGTCGCGGTGGGCATGGGGGCGAACGTCACCGTGCTCGACCGGTCGCTGGCCCGGCTGAGCTATCTGGACGACATCTTCATGGGGCGGCTCACCACCCAGTATTCGAGCGGGGGCGCGCTGGCCGAGCTGCTGCCCACGGCCGATCTGGTCATCGGCGCGGTGCTGATCCCCGGCGCGCAAGCGCCCAAGCTGGTCCGCCGGGCGGACCTCGGCACCATGCTGCCGGGCGCGGCCATCGTGGACGTGGCCATCGACCAGGGGGGCTGCTTCGAGACCTCGCGCGCGACCACGCACGAGGACCCCATCTACGAGGTCGATGGGGTCCTGCACTACTGCGTCGCCAACATGCCGGGCGCGGTCGCACGGACCTCGACCCTCGGCCTCGGGAACGCCACGCTGCCGTTCCTGCTGGCGCTGGCCGACAAGGGGTGGAGCGGGGCATTGGCCGCCGACCCGCATCTGCGGGGCGGGCTCAACGTCCATGCGGGGCGAATCGCCCACCGGGCGGTCGCCGAGGCGCTGGGGCTGCCGCTGGCGGAGGTCGCCCTCGCGGCCTGACGCCCTGAGGCGGTCGGCCCCCATGAGGAAGTGGAGGATCGCCATCTCCTCGACCTCCTCGCGCGTGGCTTCGGCGAGGTTGGGGCCGAGCCGGGCGAGGGCCGTCGCGTGGACGGCGACGATGCGGTCGTGCAGGGCCAGCACCTCGGGGGTGGCGGGGTGGAGGCGGGCCCAGAAGGCGCGCAGCCGCCCAGCGAAGGACGGGTCGGCGAAGGACGGGTCGGAACCGGGCGCGGGGCGCGGGTGGGCGGTCGGCTGAACGTAGTCGGCGGTGGGCATGGCGGTCCTCCTTTCCTGGGCGGCGCGATTCGTGGGCGTCGCGAGAAGGATGCCAGAGCGGGGTTAACGGTCTCCGACAGCAACGAACGGTGGTGTTGCGCGATTCGTGACCATGCCGTTAACCCCTGCCGCCACGCGGGGCCCGTTCAGCCCAGGCTCGTGGGGGAGGCTGCGTCGGTGGGCGGGACGGTGCTGCGGCCCGAGGCGAGGAGGTTGCGGATGTCGGTGAGCAACTCCTCCTGCGTGGGGCCCTTGGGGGCGCCGGGCACCTCCTCGCCCTTGCGGGCGGCGGTGTCCTTGATGCGGTTGACCGCCTTGACCAGCAGGAACACCACGAAGGCGATGATGAGGAAGTTGATGATCGCCGTGACGAAGGCCCCGTAGGCGAACACCGCCGCGCCGCTGTCGCGGGCGGTCTGGAGGCCGGCGTTGGCGGGCACCTCTCCCGACATGACCCAGTAGAGGTTGGAGAAGTCCACGCCGCCGATGATGAGGCCGATGATCGGGTTGATGATGTCGGCCACGAGGCTGGAGACGATGGCCGTGAAGGCCGCGCCGATGATGATCCCCACGGCGAGGTCCATCACGTTGCCCTTGGCGATGAAGTCGCGGAACTCTCGGATCATGGGCTTTCCTCCTTGGATTGCTGACGCTGCGGAAAGTGTGCGGAAGACCTGTTCGCTTTTCCACGGTTTTCTTGGCCGGCGCGCTGCATTAGCCCGGAGGGCGCGACATTGACGCACGCAAGGAGCGCCCCCATGGCCGACCTGTCCGCCTTTCCGATCACCGCCAAGTGGCCCGTCTCGGACCCGACCAGGATCCAGTTGTTCAGCTACCCGACGCCCAACGGGCAGAAGGTGTCCTGCCTGCTGGAGGAGACGGGGCTGCCCTACGAGGCGCACCGGGTGACGCTGGCGGACGCCGACGTGCGGTCGCCCGAGTTCCTGTCGCTGAGCCCCAACAACAAGATCCCGGCGATCATCGACCCCGACGGGCCGGGCGGCGCGCCGCTGGGGCTGTTCGAGAGCGGGGCGATCCTGATCTATCTGGCCGAGAAGGCGGGGATGTTCCTGGGGGCCACGGCGGCCGACCGGGCGCGGGTGATCCAGTGGGTCATGTGGCAGATGGGGGGCCTGGGGCCGATGCTGGGGCAGATGGGCTACTTCGTGAAGTTCGCGGGCAAGGACATCGAGGACCCGCGTCCGCGCGAGCGGTTCGTGGGGGAGGCCCGGCGGTTGCTGGGCGTGCTCGACGGGGCGCTGGAGGGGCGCGAGTGGGTCGCGGGCGACTATTCGATCGCCGACATGGCGATCGGGCCGTGGCTCGGGACGCTCGACTTCTACGGGGCGAAGCCGCTGGTGGGCTGGGACGACCTGCGGAACGTGCCGGGGTATGTGGACCGGTTCTTCGAGCGGCCGGCGGCGCAGGCGGCGCGGAACATCCCGCCGCGCTGAACCTGTTGGCCGGGGCTCTTGCGGTGAGTGCGGGAGCCTCCGGCGGGGATATTTGGGGCAGGGAAAGGGGGCGGGGGTCCGGGACGGGCGTAGGGCGGGGTTCACCCCGCCATGCTCCGCCTTGAACCCGCGCGCCGTTGGCCGCCGGCGCGTGGCGGGGTGAACCCCGCCCTACGGGGCTGGACCGAGCCCCCCTCCTCAGGTCCGCAGGGTCGCGCCGGTGGCCTTGGACACCTTGTCGATGATCTTCGCGCTGGTCTGCTCGATCTCGGCGTCGGTGAGGGTCGCCGTCTTCGGCTGGAGGCGGACGGTGAGGGCGAGGGACTTCTGGCCCTCGGGGAGGGTGCCGCCCTGGAAGGCGTCGAAGACCCGGACCTCGGCGATGAGGGCCTTGTCGGCGCCTTGCGCGGCCTGGACGAGGGCCTGCGATTCCGTGCGGGCGTCCACGACGAAGGCGAAGTCGCGCTCGACCGCCTGGAGGTCGCTGGTCTCCAGGCGCGGGCGGGCGCGGGTGGTGGACCGGGGCTGCGGGATGGCGTCGGGCCAGAGGGTGAAGGCCACGGCGGGGCCCTTGACGTCGAGGGCCTTGAGGATGCGGGGGTGGATCTCGCCGAACTCGGCCACGACGGTCTTGGGGCCCAAGGTGAGGACGCCGTGGCGGCCGGGGTGCCACCAGGGGGCGCCGTCGCGGCGGAGTTGCAGCTTTTGGGGCGCGTTCAGGGTGGCGAGGAGGGCATCGAGGTCGGCCTTGGCGTCGAACGCGTCCTGCGCGCGGGCGGGGGCGTGGACGCCCTTGGACTGGGCGCGGCCGATCAGGAGGCCGGTGACCTCGGCGCGCTGCTGGCCGGGCTCGCCGCCGGTGAAGGACTCGCTGGCCTCGAAGAGGGCGAGGTCCTGGAACCCGCGCGCCTGGTTGCGGGCGGCGGCGCGGAGGAGGCCGGGGAGGAGCGAGGGGCGGAGGTCGGACAGGTCCGAGGCGATGGGGTTGCCGATGCGGCGCGCGTCGTCGCCGCCGCCGAACAGGGTGGCGGCGGGGCGGTCGATGAAGGCGTAGGTCACGCATTCGTTGTAGCCGAGCGACGCCATGGTGCGCCTAGCGCGGTTCAGGCGGGCTTGGGCGGGGGTCAGGACGGGCCGGGGGATCGCCGGGCTGGCGAGGGGGACGCCTTGCAGGCGGGTGAGGGAGGCGACGCGGGCGACCTCCTCCACGATGTCGGCGTCGCCCTGGATGTCGGGGCGCCAGGAGGGGACGTGGGCGCGGTCGGATTCCACGCGGAAGCCGAGGTCTTCGAGGATGCGGCGCTGGTCGTCGGCGGGGAGGTCGAGGCCGACGAGGGATTTCAGGCGGTCGGGGTCGAAGCGGTAGGCTCGCGCGGTGTCGGGGACGGTGCCGGCGGTGGCGCGGTGGGACGGCTCGCCCCCGGCGTGGTGCAGGATCATCGCCACGGCGCGGTCGAGGCCCTCCTCGGCGAAGGCGGGGTCCACGCCGCGCTCGAACCGGTAGCGGGCGTCGGAGGTGATCTTCTGGGCGCGGCCGGTGGCGGCGACGCGGATCGGGTCCCAGAGGGCGGATTCGACGAGGACGTTGGTCGTCGCGTCGGTGACGCCCGTGGGCTCGCCGCCCATGATGCCGGCGAGGCTTTGGGGGCCGGTGGCGTCGGCGATGACCATCTGGCCGGGGGTCAGCGTGTAGGTCTTGCCGTCGAGGGCTTGCAGCGTCTCGCCGTCGCGGGCGGGGCGGACGGTGAGGTTTCCGGCGAGGCGGTCGGCGTCGAAGACGTGCAGGGGGCGGTTCAGGTCGAAGGTGAAGAAGTTCGTCACGTCCACCAGCAGGCTGATCGGGCGCAGGCCGATGGCGCGGAGGCGGGCCTGGAGCCAGTCGGGCGAGGGGCCGTTGCGGACGCCCCGGATCAGGCGGGTGGCGAACAGGGGGCAGCCGCCGTCGAGCGACGGGTCGAGGGTGACGGGCGGCGTGTCGAAGGTGCCTTGGACGGTGATCTCGGGGAGGGGCTTGAGGGTGCCGAGGCCACGGGCGGCGAGGTCGCGGGCGATGCCCCGGAGGCCGAGCGCGTCGGGGCGGTTGGGGGTGATCTTGATCTCGATGACGGGATCGACTCGGGCGGGGTCGTGCGTGGCCAGCCAGTCGGCGAAGGACTGGCCGACCTCGCCCGAGGGGAGCTCGATGATGCCGTTGTGCTCGTCGGACAGCTCCAGCTCGCGCTCGGAGGCCATCATGCCGAAGCTTTCGACGCCCCGGATCGTGCCGACGCCGATGGTGGTGTCGATGCCGGGGACGTAGGTGCCGGGGGAGGCCAGGACGACGGTGATGCCGGCGCGGGCGTTGGGGGCGCCGCAGACGATCTGTTGGATGCCCTGGGCCGTCTCCACCCGGCAGACGCGGAGCTTGTCGGCGTTGGGGTGGGGCTGGGCGTCGAGGACCTTGGCGATGGTGAAGGGTTTGAGGGCCGAGGCCGGGTCGCGGATGGATTCGACCTCCAGGCCGAGGTCGGTCAGGGCGGAGGCCAACTCGGGGACCGTGGCCGTGGTGTCGAGGTGGTCGCGGAGCCAGGAGAGGGTGAGCTTCATCGGACGGGCCTTCGTGTCGGGTCGGGGTGGAGTAGCGCGCGAGGTGGAGGCCGTCTAGTTCGTGATACGTATTAGACCGGACCCGTGGGGGGCGGGGGCTCCTCGCGATGCTCGGAGGGGCCGCGCACCGGGGGTCGGAGACGGTGCGTGAACCTCGGCGTTCTGGGAAATCACGCATTCCATGGGGGAAAAATCCGTAGGGCGGGCTTCAGCCCGCCAGTGGCGCGACGTGGCGGGCTGAAGCCCGCCCTACAGCCTCGCGGCGAGCGTTTCGGGATCGCCCTCGACGTGGACGGTCTTAAGGCGGGCGGTGTCGCCGGAGAGCAGGGTGACGGCGGATTTCGGGACGCCGAGGTGGCGCGCGAGGAGCGCGAGGACGGCGGCGTTGGCGCGGCCGCCCTCGGGGGCGGCGCGGGTGCGGAGGCGCAGGACGGTGGTGCCGTCGGCGAGGGTCTCGGGGCCGTCGATGCGGTCGTGGGCGGCGTTCGGGGTGACGCGGAGGCGGAGGCGCAGGCCGGTGGGGGTGGGGGTGAGCATGGGGGGCCCGTAGGGTGGGTGGTTCTCCGCTGCAAGCGGAGGTTCACCCAACGTCAGGAGTGACCGGTCGGTGAAGCCGACGGCGGGCGGGCGGAACCACCCACCCTACGGATTGCTGGTGGGTCGGGCGGGCTTCAGCCCGCCAGCGGCGCGACGTGGCGGGCTGAAGCCCGCCCTACGTAGGGTGCGTGGTTCTCCGCAGAATGCGGAGGTTCACGCACCGGGGGCGGCGGATGGTGCGTGAACCCGCCCGAAGGCGGGCGGAACCACGCACCCTACGGCGTCGGGGAGGGTGTAGGGTGCGCTTCAGCGCACCATGCAGGGCGGCGGGACAGTGGTGCGCTGAAGCGCACCCTACGGTTGCTTTTATATACTAGATCGTAACTTCCTGCCATAATTTCGCAAAACCGCAACCGGATTCCATGAAACAGTATCATCCATCTCCTGTTTCATCGACCTAAGTAGCTCCACACGAATATCCCAGACCTTTGAAATCGCCGCTTTGCGAAGCTCCATATCATCCAAATTTTTCCTGACCTGCCTATCTTGCTCCAGAAGTTGACCTATAAATTTAGCAACTTTCATTTCGAAATCGTGAGAGCAAATTAGACTGATCTCGCCAAAGACAGATCGTATCTTATCCATTTCTTCACTATCAGCGAGCTGGCCTTTGCGGATCACCCGAACTACATTGTGAAGCTGGCCTTGAAGCTGACGGAATAAATCTCTCTTTTCTTTTCTCAGGATGAAAAGGTGCTCAACATGCTTCTGCCAAGGGTAGATACCTACAGCAACAATTAGAGCTGCGATAACAGCCCCATTCACCCAGTCACCCATCCTTCACACCCCACCCGCCAGCGTCGGCACCTCCAGCGCCCCGAACCCGTAGTGCCGGAGCCACCGCAGGTCGCTCTCGAAGAACGCGCGCAGATCCGGGATGCCGTATTTCAGCATCGCCAGCCGGTCGATGCCCATGCCGAAGGCGAAGCCCTGCCACTCGGTCGGGTCGATGCCGCCGGCGGTCAGGACCTTGGGGTGGACCATGCCGCTGCCGAGGATTTCGAGCCAGGAGTCGCCCTCGCCCAGCTTGAGCGTCCCGCCCTCCCAGGAGCAGCGGATGTCCACCTCGGCGGAGGGCTCGGTGAAGGGGAAGTGCGAGGCGCGGAAGCGGAGGTCCACGGTGGGCACCTCGAAGAAGGCCTTGAGGAACTCCTCCAGCGTCCATTTCAGGTTCGCCATGGTGATGGCGCGGTCGATGGCGAGGCCCTCGACCTGGTGGAACATCGGGGAATGGGTCTGGTCGTAGTCGGCGCGGAAGACGCGGCCGGGGCAGATGACGCGGAGGGGGGCGCCCTGACCCATCATGGCGCGGATCTGGACGGGGGAGGTGTGGGTGCGAAGGACATGGGGCGGGCGGTTGTCGCCCTCGCTCCGGGCCATGTAGAAGGTGTCGTGCTCCTGCCTTGCGGGATGCTCGGGCGCGATGTTGAGGGCGTCGAAGTTGTGCCAGTCGTCCTCGACCTGCGGACCCTCGGCCACGGCGTAGCCGAGGGCGGCGAAGATCTGGGTCACCTCGTCGGTGACCTGGGTGATCGGGTGGATGGTCCCGGCGCGGCGCGGGCGGGGCGGGAGCGACACGTCCAGCCATTCGGCGCGGAGCCGTTCGTCGAGCGCGGCGTCCTGGAGGGCGGCCTTCCTGGCGGCGACGGCGGCGGCGACCTCGTCGCGGAGGGCGTTGAGGGCGGGGGCGGTGGCCATGCGCTGGTCGGGGGGCATGGTGCCCAGCTCGCGCATCCGCAGCGCGATCTCGCCCTTCTTGCCGAGGGCGGCGAGGCGCACCTCCTCCAGGGCGGCTTCGTCGGAAGCGGAGGCGACGGCCCCCAGATACTTGTCGCGCAGTTCGTCCATGTCGCACCCCCTGGCCTCGCGGTCGGTTACCGCCCGCGCGGGGGCGGTGCAAGCGCCCGGGGCGCGGCGCCTGTTCGATGGGCGGTCGCCTGCGGCGCGGGCGGCGCGGGGCGCGGGTCCGGCCGGCTGGGGCGTTGACGCAACGGAATGACGGAGGCTGTGAAGCCGTCACGGAAGCGGGAGCTTGATTTGTAAAAATGGAGCCTTAAGCCCATCTTAACGACTCAAGGTTGAATCGGTGGCTGGACGGGACTCTGGGGGTCCCCATGGCCGAGGAGGACCGATGATGATGACGGGTCATCTGCTTGTCGCTGTGGCAAGCGGGATCGGCTCTGCCGCCCTTTCCCTGGCGGTGGGTCAGTCGATCTGGATGGCATTCCTGCTGTATGTCGCGGGCGGGAACCTGGGGCTCTTGTGCAGCGTGGTAGCGAGCCTGGCCTGGCCGCCGGCGCGGCGATCCGCGATGCGGGTCCTGGCCCATGTCTCGGAGCGTCCGGTGCCCTGAGAGGGGCGGGGCGGGCCGAGCAGGGGCTTGCGGGGGCGGCCGGTTGCCCGGAGCGGCAGGTCGCGGACGGCGCGCGCCGGCCCTGGGCGGATCGGTTCGTCTCGCGGCCGGGGCGGGGCGGCCCAGCGGCTCGCCGCCTGCAGGGAAGCGCCCGAATGGAGGAGCCCGCGTGGTGCGGCGTCGGCGCGGTTCCCCGGAACGCGAACGGGCGCCGGTGGTCCGGCGCCCGTGCGGGTCGTGAGGTCGCGAACGGCTCAGGCCGTGGCGGCGGGGAGCGCGGCGCGGGCCTTGTCGGCGATGGACGCGAAGGCCTCGGGCTCATGCACGGCGAGGTCGGCGAGGACCTTGCGGTCCACCTCGATCCCGGCGAGCGACAGGCCGTTGATGAAGCGCGAATAGGTCAGCGCCGGGTCGAAGGCGCGCACGGCGGCGTTGATCCGCTGGATCCACAGCGCGCGGAAGTCGCGCTTGCGGTTGCGGCGGTCGCGGGTGGCATACTGGTTGGCCTTGTCCACGGCCTGCCGGGCGACCTTGAAGGTGCGCGAGCGGTGGTCGTAGTAGCCCTTCGCCTGGTCGAGGACCTTCTTGTGGCGACGGTGGGTGACGGGGCCGGTCTTGGTGCGGGACATCTCTCAGCCTCCTCTCAGCGCGCGTAGGGCATGTACTTGCGGACGATGTTCGCGTCCTGCTCGGAGAGGATCGTGGTCCCCCGGGCTTGACGGATGAACTTGTTGCTCCGCTTGATCATGCCGTGGCGCTTGCCGGTCTGGCCGGCGACGATGAGGCCGGAAGCGGTCACCTTGAAGCGCTTCTTGGCGCTCGACTTGGTCTTCATCTTGGGCATTTTCGGGCTCCTGTGGTGAGCGTGGCGCGCAGGGAGGCAATGCCGCTTGGCCATCCGCGCGGGGTCGGAGCGCGCCCTATACGGGGGCGCGCGGCGTCGGGCAAGCCCCTATTCGGGCTCGCCCTCGAAGATCAGCCGCTCCTGGCAGGGGGCGACGCGGAGGATGTTGGTGGAGCCCGGCGTGTTGAAGGGCACGCCGGCGGTGACGACGATGCGGTCCGAGGTCTCGGCGTAGCCCTGCCCGACGGCGGCGTGGATGGCGGCCAGCACCGCCATCTTGAAGCGGTCCACCGGGTCGGAGACCACGCAGTCCACCCCCCAGGTGAGCGACAGCCGCCGGGCCGTCCCCTCGATGGAGGTGAGCGCAATGATCGGCACGCGGGGGCGTTCGCGCGCGACGAGGAGCGCGGTGGTGCCCGATTCGGAGAAGCAGGCGATGGCCTTGACGTCGGTGGCCTCGGCGATCTCGCGCGCGGCGGCCACGATGCCGTCGGCGACGGTGCGGCGGTCCACCATGCGGGACGCCTCGATGATCTGGATGTAGGTCGGGTCGGATTCGATCTCGCGGGCGACATCGTCCATGGTGCGGACGGCCTCCACGGGATACCGGCCGCTGGCCGATTCGGCCGAGAGCATGATCGCGTCCGCGCCCTCGTAGATGGCGTGGGCCACGTCCGACACCTCGGCCCGCGTCGGCACGGGCGATTCGATCATGGATTCGAGCATCTGCGTCGCCACGATCACCGGCTTGGCGGCGCGGCGGCACTTGCGGATGAGCTGCTTCTGGATGGGCGGGACGGCCTGGACGGGAAGCTCCACGCCGAGGTCGCCGCGCGCCACCATGATGCCGTCCGAGGCGGCCAGGATCTCGTCGAAGGCCTTCACGGCGGCGGGCTTCTCGATCTTGGACAGGACGGCGGCGCGGCCGCGCGCGAGGGCGCGGGCCTCCTCCACGTCGGCGGCGCGCTGCACGAAGGAGAGCGCGAGCCAGTCCACGCCCAGCTCGCAGACGAATTCGAGGTCGCGGCGGTCCTTTTCGGACAGGGCGGCGAGGGGGAGCACCACGTCGGGGACGTTGACGCCCTTGCGGTTGGAGATCGTCCCGCCCACCGTCACCGTGCAGTCGGCGAAGTCGGGGCCGCAGTCCACCACGTGCAGGCGGATCTTGCCGTCGTTGACGAGGAGCGAGGAGCCGCGTTCGAGGGCCGCGAAGATCTCGCGGTGGGGGAGCTGGACGCGGGAGGCGTCGCCGGGGGTCGGGTCGAGGTCGAGCCGGAAGGTCGCCCCCTCCTGGAGGTCGAAGGCGCCGTCGCCGCCGAACACGCCGACGCGCAGCTTGGGGCCCTGGAGGTCGGCGAGGATGCCGATGGGCTGGTTCGATTCGGCCTCGATCTCGCGGATGATGCGGTGGCGCTCGGCCACGTCCTCGTGGGTGCCGTGGCTCATGTTGAGGCGGAACACGTCGGCCCCGGCCTGGTGGAGCGCGCGGATCATCTCCTTGGAGGAGGAGGCGGGGCCCAGGGTGGCCACGATCTTGACCTTGCGGTGGCGTCTCATGCGGTTCTCCCGGCGGTGGGCGGACTGGTAGCGCTAACGGCGCGGCCGTGTTCGGGGCGCTGTATGGCGCGATTCCCTTCGCGCCACAACTGGCCTATGGGACTGGGGCATGACACCGCCCCTGCCCGCCCTCGCCCATCCCGCTTACGAAATCATGAACCCCGAGGCCCCCGGCCCCTGGGTCGTGACCTGCGACCATGCGTCCAACGCGGTGCCGGACTGGGTGGCGGGGGGCGACCTGGGGCTGCCGGCCTGGGACATGGCGCGGCACATCGCCTACGACGTGGGCGCGGCGGGGCTGACGCGCGCGCTGGCGCGGCACCTGGGGAGCCCGGCGATCCTCGCGCGGTTCTCGCGCCTAGTGATCGACCCGAACCGGGGCGAGGACGACCCGACGCTGCTGATGCGGCTGTATGACGGGTCGGTGATCCCGGCGAACCGGCGGCTGTCGCCGGGGGACGTGGCGGCGCGGCTGGACCGGCTGTATCGGCCCTATCATGCGGCGCTGGAGGCGCTGGCGCGCGGGCGGGGCCATGAGCGGGGGCGGCCGGCGATCCTGGCGATCCACAGCTTCACGCCGCAACTGAAGGGGCGGCCGCCCCGGCCCTGGCAGGTGGGGGTGCTGCATTCGCACCTCGACCAGCGGCTCGCGCGGCCGCTGCTGGAGCGGCTGGGGCGCGAGGCCGACCTGTGCGTGGGCGACAACGAGCCGTATTCCGGCCACCTGCCCGGCGACAGCATCGACCGCCACGCGCTGAAGCACGGGCGGCTGAACGCGCTGGTCGAGGTCCGCAACGACCTGATCGGGACGCCCGAGGACCAGGAGGCCTGGGCCGCGCGGCTGGCCCCGATCCTGGCGGCGGCGCTGGACGAGGCGACGGCGCGGCCCACGTCCCGGCCGGAGGCCTGGAGGACCGCCCATGGATGACCGCACCCGCACCGAGATCGAGGCCGCCGCGTTCCGCGCCTTGCGCGCGCATCTGCTGGAGGCGCGGCCCGAGGTGCAGAACATCGACCTGATGACCCTGGCGGGGTTCTGCCGCAACTGCCTGAGCCGCTGGATGGGCGAGGCGGCGGCGGAGCGGGGGGTGACGCTCTCGAAGGAGGAGGCGCGGGAGCTGTTCTACGGGATGCCCTACGCCGCCTGGGTGGCGGCCCACCAGACCGAGGCGGACGGGGCCAAGCAGGCGGCCTTCCGCGAGGCCTTCGCGGCGAACGTGGCGCCCAAGGGCGGCTGAGCGGGCCGCTGCCTGTTCTTAACTATTCGTCAACAAAGATGGAACGATCCGGGCGGAAGCGGGTTATCTCAAAGATTATGCGCCTTTTCGGCGCGTCTCTGTCGCGGACCCGGAAACGACCATGCTGCTCACATCGCTCCTCTCGGCCCTGGCCTCGCTGATCCGACCCCGCCCTGTCCGGGATAACGCCGAGGCCACGGCGCGGGTGCTGGACGAGCTGTTCGCGGTCTGGCCGCTGGACCCCGAGGAGGAGCGCGCCCTGCGGGCGCGCTACGCCTCTCAGACCGCCGCCTTGCGGCTTTCCTCCAGGTAGATCTCGCGCAGGCGGGCGGCGACGGGACCGGGGCGGCCCGCGCCGATCGGCTGTCCGTCGAGCCGCACCACCGGCATCACGAAGGTCGTGGCGGAGGTGACGAAGGCCTCGTCGGCCGTCAGCGCCTCCTCGATGGTGAAGGGGCGTTCCTCCACCTGCATCTGCGATTCGCGGGCGAAGCGGAGGACGGCGGCGCGGGTGATGCCCGAGAGGATGTGGGGGCCCAAGTCGCGGGTGATGATCGCGTTGCCCTTGACGATGTAGGCGTTGTTCGAGGTGCCTTCGGTCACGACGCCGTCCTCGACCATCCAGGCGTCGTCGGCGCCCTGGGCCTTGGCCATCATCTTGCCCATGGATGGGTAGAGGAGCTGGACGGTCTTGATGTCCCGCCGCGCCCAGCGCTGGTCGGGGATGGAGACGACGGTCATGCCGGTTTTCGCCATGGGGCTGTCGGCGAGGCCGGGCTTGGACTGGGTGAACAGGACCAGGGTCGGCGGGACGGGCGGGTTCGGATACGCGAAGTCGCGGTCGGGCGGCGCGCCGCGCGTGACCTGGAGATAGACCATGCCATCGGTGATGCCGTTGCGCGCCACCAGCTCGCGGTGGATCGCGAGGAGGTCGTCGTCGGTGGCGGGGGAGGCCATGTCGAGCTCGGCCAGCGACCGGCGCAGGCGGGCGAGGTGGCCAGGGAAGTCCACGAGCTTGCCGCCGAGGACGCTCGTCACCTCGTAGACGCCATCGGCCATCAGGAAGCCGCGGTCGAAGACGGAGACGCGGGCCTCCTCCTCGGGGACATAGGTGCCGTTGACGTGGACGATGCGGCTCATGCTCAACCCCAGAGTTCCGCCGTGGGCGGGTGGACCCCCGCCTCGGAGTAGCCGAGCGGGCGGGGGCGGTCCTGCGCCAGAAGCAGGGGTCCGTCAAGGTCGGCCAGGTCGCAGCCCTGCGCCACCAGCACCGCCGGGGCCATGGCGAGCGAGGTGCCGACCATGCAGCCGACCATGATGCGGAAGCCCATCGCGCGGGCCTTCTCGCGCAGGGCGAGCGCCTCGGTCAGGCCGCCGGTCTTGTCGAGCTTGATGTTGACCGCGTCGTAGAGGCCCCGCAGGCGCGGCAGCGAGGCGCGGTCGTGGCAGGATTCGTCGGCGCAGACGGGGACGGGGCGGGGCATGTGGGCCAGCGCCTCGTCGGCCCCGGCGGGGAGGGGCTGCTCCACCAGTTCGACGCCGAGGCGCAGGAGGTGGGGGGCGAGGGCGGCGTAGAGGTCGGGGGTCCAGCCCTCGTTGGCGTCCACGATCAGGCGGGCGCGGGGGGCGCCGCGCCGGACGGCCTCGAGCCGGGGCATGTCGGATTCGGTGCCGAGCTTGATCTTGAGGAGGGGGCGGTGGGCGTGGGCGCGGGCCTGCGCCTCCATCGTCTCGGGCGCGTCGAGGGAGAGGGTGTAGGCGGTGACGACGGGGGCGGGCTCGGGCAGGCCCCAGAGGGTCCAGGCGCGCGCGCCGGCCTGCTTGGCGGCGAGGTCCCAGAGCGCGCAGTCGGCGGCGTTGCGGGTCGCGCCGGGGGGGAGGAGGTCGGGGAGGTTTGCGAGGGTGGCGTTCGGAGGGAGGGCGGCGATGGCTTGGGCCACCCCTTCGGCGGTCTCGCCGTAGCGGGCGTAGGGGACGCACTCGCCCCAGCCCGTCACGCCGCCCCGCGTCACGCGGACGGTGACGACGCGGGCCTCGGTCCTGGAGCCCCGGCTGATGGTGAAGGCCTGGGCGAGGGGGAAGCTCTCGATCTGGGCGGCGAACATGGGCGGGCTCCGGGCGGCGTGGCCGCAGCCTTACGGGCGCGGGCGCGGGCGCGGATGGGCCAGCCGGGTCACGCCCCCTCGTCCATCTCGTTCATCGACCAGAGATAGCCGACCCAGGCCCCCTTGGTGAGGCGCAGCACGATCAGGGTCAGGGCGGTGACCGAGACGGTGAGGATCAGCGCCAGCAGGAGGGGGTCGGGGCGCAGGGCGACGAAGCTCCAGCCCAGGATGGGGATGAGGAGGAGGCCGACGATGCTGATGGTGGCGAAGGCGGGGCCGTCGGCGGCGCGGTAGCGGCCCAGCTCCTCGCCGCAGGCGGCGCAGCGCGGGCAGATCCGCAGGAAGCCGGCGAAGAGCCGCCCCCGGCCGCAGTTCGGGCAGCGCCCGAGCATCCCGCGCCACATCGCCGGGCCGCTGGGCCGCGTCTCCTCGGTCATGGCGTCCTCCGGGTTGCCGTGGCGGCGATCAACGCCCGCGCTGCGCCGCCGTTCCGGCACGCGGCTCCTTGCCCTTCTTTGACTTCAAGTATCCCGGGGGGAGCGCGGAACGCGCGGGGGGCAGCGTCCCCCTGCCCTTCCCGCCCGCGCCGCGCTAGGATGAAGGACATGGACCCCGCCCTCCTTTCCGCGCGCGCCGCGCTCGACTGGCTCGTGGAGCTTGGCGCCGACGAGGCGATCGGCGAGGCGCCGGTCGATCGCTACGGGCTGGTCGCGAGGACCCCCGCCGACACGCCGACGCCCGCGCCGCTGGCCGCGCCGCCGGTCGTCGCGCCCTCGGACCCGGTGGCCGTGGCGGAGGCGCTCGCGCAGGGGGCGCGGGACCTCTCCGCGCTCGCCGCCGCGATGGAGGGCTTCGACTGCGACCTGAAGCCCGGCGCGCGGCGCTTCGTCTTCGCGGACGGCACGCCCGGCGCGGCCCTGATGGTGGTGGGCGAGGCGCCGGGGCGGGACGAGGACATCGAGGGGCGGCCCTTCGTCGGCGTGGCGGGGCAGTTGCTCGACCGGATGCTCGCGGCCATCGGGCGGGACCGGGCGGACGCGGACCCCGCCCGCGCCGTCTATGTCGCCAATGTCCTGCCCTGGCGGCCGCCGGGGAATCGCCGCCCGGAGGGGGCGGAGATCGACCGCTGGCGGCCGTTCCTGGTCCGGCACGTCGAACTCGCCGCGCCGAAGGTGCTGCTGGTCATGGGCAACTCGCCGGCGCAGGCGCTGCTGGGGCGGTCGGGGATCACGCAGATCCGGGGCCGCTGGGCCGAGGCGGCGGGCCGCCCGGCGCTGCCGACCTTCCATCCGAGCTACCTGCTGCGGACCCCGGCCGCCAAGCGCGAGGCCTGGGCCGACCTCCTCGCGCTGAAGGCGCGGCTCGACCATCCCTGAAAGGCTTCCCATGTCGCGGATCGACGAATCGCTGCCCTTCTATCCCGTGCGGATCGCGCTGCTGACCGTGTCGGACACGCGGGTGCCGGGGACCGACCGCTCGGGCGACACGCTGGCGGGGCGGATCGCGGACGCCGGGCACGTGCTGGCGGCGCGGGACATCGTGCCGGACGAGCGGGGGCTGATCGCGGACAGGTTGCGGGCGTGGGTGGCCGATCCGGGGATCGACGTGGTGATCTCGACCGGGGGGACGGGGCTGACGGGGCGGGACGTGACGGTGGAGGCGCACCGGGACGTCTACGAGAAGGAGGTCGAGGCCTTCGGGACGATCTTCGCGCTGGTCTCCTATGAGACGATCGGGACGAGCGCGGTGCAGAGCCGGGCCACGGGGGGCGTGGCGAACGGCACCTACCTGTTCGCGCTGCCCGGAAGTCCGGGGGCCTGCCGGGACGCGTGGGACCGCATCCTGAGACTCCAGCTCGACAGCCGGCACCGGCCCTGCAACTTCGTGGAGATCATGCCGCGGCTGGGCGAGGGGCGGACGGGGTGAGGCCCGCCCTGTGAGATGGCTGTCGTCAGCCGGCCTGGCATCCCCGGATATCCACGGCCCTGCCGTCGCCCAGGACGGTAATGCGGAGGGCCGAGCGGTCGAGCGCCGGAGGGCCGCCGTCGCGGGCGACCGCCTCGGCGGTGGCGACCAGGGTGCCGCCCTCGCGCGACGCGTCGGCCTCGGAGAGCCAGAGGCCGGGGTCGGCGGATTCGATCACCACCGATTCGTCGGGGCCGAGCGGGGGGAGCGACAGGCGCACGGTCAGGCCGAGGCCGTCCCGCGCGGGCGCGGCGGCGCAGGTGGCCCGGGCACCGGCCTCCTCGGGCGTCAGGGGCTGGTCCACCAGGGCGGCGGCGATGGCGGGGTCGCGGCGGCCTCCGTCGGACAGGTCGGCGGCGAAGGTCAGGCGCACGGGCACGCAGATGTCGTTGCAGACGCCGATCTCGATCTCGCCCGCCAGCCGGGCGGGGCCGCCGTCGAGGGCGAGGTCGAGCGGGATCGTCACGCCGTCATGGTAGCCGATGGAGCGCGCGCCCTTGAAGTCGAAGACCTCGGGGACGGGCCAGCGGGCCTCGGCCGAGGCGATGCCGGTGGAGGCCGCGACATCGAGGAGCGGCGCGAGGCCCGCCGGGCCGGGCGCGCGCCAGTAGGTCTTCCAGCCGGGCGCGAGCGTCAGGCGCAGCGCCGCCATGTGGCGTCCCTCGCCCGAGCGCCAGCCGGGCAGCACCTCGAGCCGGACGAGGTCGGCGGGGAGGGGCTGGGCCTGGGCAGGCGCGGCGAGGCAGGCCAGGAGGGGCAGGATCAAGGCTCTCATGCCCCCTGTCATCCCAGAGAGCGGGCCGGCGCGGAAGTCACCTTCGCGCGACGCGGGGATGGCGGGATCCCGCCGAGCGGGGGCGACCTTGAACCGGGGGGCGTCCGGCCCCATCATCGGGACATGATCGCCGACATCTCCTTCGCCGGGCAGCTCCTCATCGCCATGCCCGCCATGGGCGACCCCCGCTTCGAGCGGAGCGTCGTCTACCTGTGCGCGCACAGCGACGACGGGGCCATGGGCCTGATCGTCAACAAGCCGGTGACGGACCTGCGCTTCGGCGACCTGCTGGAGCAGCTCGGGATTCCGCGCCCCGAGAGGGGACGGCGCGACATCCGCGTGCATTTCGGCGGCCCGGTCGAGGGCGGGCGGGGATTCGTGCTGCATTCGGCGGATTACGAGTCGGAGGGGGGCACCCTGCGGGTGGACGAGGCGGTGTCGATGACGGCGACGCTCGACATCCTGCGGGAGATCGCGGCGGGGGACGGGCCCCGGTCGTCCATGCTGGCGCTGGGCTATGCCGGCTGGGGGCCGGGGCAACTGGAGCGGGAGATCGGCCAGAACGCCTGGCTGACGGGCCCGGCGCGGAGCGAGATCCTGTTCGGCCGCGCCAACGAGCACAAGTGGGCGGCGGCGCTGAAGGGGATCGGGGTGGACCCGCAGACGCTGTCGTCGAGCGCCGGGCACGCCTGATCCGTGCTGCCGTTCGGCGGGACGGGCTGAAGCCCGCCCTACGGGGTGGCGGGCTGGCCTTCGGCGGCCAGCGCGCGGAGGATGGCCTGGGCGCTGGGGCTCGACCAGTCGGCGTCGCCGGTGAGGCGGGCGACCTCCTGCCCCTCGCGGTTCAGGATCACGGTGACGGGGAGGCCGAGGACGCCCATCGCGCGGGCGAGGCCCTGTTGCGGGTCGCGCCAGCGGGGGAGGGCGTCGGCCCCGGCCTCGGTCAGGAACTCGTCGAGCGCGACGGGGTCGTTGCGGCCCGTGGCGACCGTGACGACGCGGACGCCTTCGTCGCCCAGCTCCTTCTGGAGATTGGCGAGGGTCGGCATCTCCTCGCGGCAGGGGGCGCACCAGGTGGCCCAGAAGTTGAGCACGATCACGTCGCCGGCGAGGTCCTGGAGCGTCATCTCGGCGCCGTCGTCGCCCTGGAAGGAGGCGTCGGGGACCGACTGCGGCTCCTCGTGGATCACGAGCTTTCGCATGTCGCCCTCGCGCAGGCTGGCGAGGTCCTGCGCCCCCGCCGCGTTTGCGGCGAGGAGGGCCGCCGTGTAGAGAGCCGCGACGAGAACACGCATGAGAGACCCCTTCCTATGGCCGACAAGACCGCGAACGCGATGTGGGGCGGGCGCTTCGCCTTTGGCCCCGATGCCGTCATGGAGGCGATCAACGCGTCCATCGGCTTCGACCAGAGGCTCGCCGCGCAGGACATCGCGGGGTCGCGGGCCCACGCGGCGATGCTGGCCGCCGTGGGCATCCTGAGTGATAGGGACGCCGAGGCGATCCGGGAAGGGCTCCTCGCGGTCATGTCGGAGATCGAGGGCGGCACGTTCCGGTTCTCGACGGCGCTGGAGGACATCCACATGAACGTGGAGTCGCGGCTGGGCGAGCTGATCGGGGAGCCGGCGAAGCGGCTGCACACGGCGCGGTCGCGCAACGATCAGGTGGCGGTGGACTTCCGGCTGTGGGTCCGGGACCAATGCGACGCGGCCGAGGGGGCGCTGGTGGCGCTCCAGCGGGCTCTGCTGGGGCAGGCCGAGCGCGGGGCGGACTGGGTGATGCCGGGGTTCACGCATCTGCAATCGGCGCAGCCGGTGACCTGGGGGCATCACATGATGGCCTATGTGGAGATGCTGGGGCGCGACCGGGGGCGGTTCGCGGATGCGCGCCGTCGGATGAACGAGAGCCCGCTGGGGGCGGCGGCGCTGGCGGGGACGTCCTTCCCCATCGACAGGGAAAGGACGGCGCGGGAGCTGGGGTTCGACCGGCCGATGGCAAACAGCCTCGACGCCGTGTCGGACCGGGACTTCGCGCTGGAGTTCCTTTCGGCGGCGAGCCTCTGCGCGATGCACCTCTCGCGCTTGGCGGAGGAGCTGGTGATCTGGTCCACGGCGCAGTTCCGCTTCGTGCGGTTGTCGGATCGGTTCTCGACGGGGTCGAGCATCATGCCGCAAAAGCGCAACCCGGACGCGGCGGAGCTGGTGCGGGCCAAGACGGGGCGGGTCTTCGGGGCCTCGGTGGCGCTGCTGACGATCATGAAGGGACTGCCGCTGGCCTATTCCAAGGACATGCAGGAGGACAAGGAGCAGGTCTTCGACGCGGCGGACTCGCTGATGCTGGCGCTGGCGGCGACGACGGGGATGATGGAGGACCTGCAACCGGACCCGGAGCGGATGCGGGCGGCGGCGGGGGCGGGCTTCGCGACGGCCACGGACCTCGCCGACTGGCTGGTGCGGGCGAAAGGGATGCCGTTCCGCGAGGCGCACCACGTGACGGGGGCGCTGGTGGCGCTGGCCGAGACGAAGGGCGTCGATCTGTCCGATCTGTCGCTGGGCGAGATGCGGGAAGTTCACGACGGGATCACGGACGACGTGTTCGCGGTGCTGGGCGTGGACAACTCGGTTCGCAGCCGCACCTCCTTTGGCGGGACCGCGCCCGAGCGGGTGCGGGAGCAGGTCGCGCGGTGGCGGGAGATGCTGGGATGAGGATCGTGGCGGCCCTGATGGTCTTGGCGCTGGCGGGATGCGGGGCGGACGGGCCGCCCACGCGGCCCTCGGCCAGCGTGGGGGTGGGCGTGGGGCCCGGGCAGGCGACCCACGCCTGACGGCCGCGCCGTCGTGGCCGATGGCAGAGCCTAGGCGGCCCGGCGGCGCTTCCGCGCGGCGAGCGCGCCCCCGGCGGCCAGGACCGAGCCGAGCAGCGCCATCGAGGCGGGCAGCGGGACGGGGGCGACATCGCTTGCCGTGAAGGCGATCTCGGTCCGCCAGACCTCGCCGGTTCCGTAGCGGTCCGCGTCGCAGCCGTAGGTGTTGAAGATGCCGCAGTGGCCGCTGGCGTAGGATGCGCCGTCGATCGTGAAATCGTAGCCGTAGGAGTAGCCGGACGGCCCGTTCTCCAGTGTCAGGAGGATCGTGTTGAGGCCGTCGCGGACGAAGGACGTGATGTCCACGTAATCGTAATCGTGGCCGAAGGGCCGCGAGAACATCAGTTCCTCCGTGAGATCGTCGTTGCTGATGTAGGCCGACATCACGTCGTCCACGTCGAAGAACTTCAGCTCGTAGGTGGAGGCCGAGGCCGCGCCGGCGGCCGGGATCAGCGCCGCCCCGACGACGGCCGCGAGGAGCGCGCGTTTCGTATCCATCAGTCCTGTCCTTGTCTGGTCATGGTCCTGCCACAATGTTGACGAAATCGTGAGGCGTCCAGCTTTGCCGGTCGTCTTGGTTAACGGGCGGGAGCCCCGGGCCTCCGGTCGCGCCCGCTTCCGCCGCCGGTCCCGTCGGGCTATGAGGGCGCGCTAGAGGAGACGCCCATGGACCATTTCATCCACCGCGACGGAGAGCTTTGGGCCGAGGATGTGCCCCTGGCGGAGATCGCGGCGGCGGTGGGGACGCCGGTCTATGTGTATTCGTCCGCCACGCTGTTGCGGCACCTGAAGCTGTTCGACGATGCGCTGGCGGGGATGCCGCATCTGGTGTGCTTTGCCGTGAAGGCGCTGTCGAACGTCGCCGTCCTGCGCCTGCTCGGCGAGGAGGGGGCGGGGATGGACGTGGTGTCGGAAGGGGAATACCGCCGCGCCAAGGCGGCGGGCGTGCCGGGGGAGCGGATCGTGTTCTCGGGCGTCGGCAAGACGCGGGGCGAGATGCGGGTGGCGCTGCTGGGCGGCATCCGGCAGTTCAACCTGGAATCGGAGCCCGAGATGCGGGCGCTGTCGGAGGTGGCGGTGTCGCTGGGCGTGGTCGCGCCGGTCGCCATCCGCGTGAACCCGGACGTGGACGCGCGCACCCACGCCAAGATCGCGACGGGCAAGAGCGAGAACAAGTTCGGCATCCCCATCGCCAAGGCGCGCGAGGCCTATGCCGAGGCGGCGTCGCTGCCGGGGCTGCGGGTCGTGGGGATCGACGTGCACATCGGCTCGCAGTTGACCGACCTGGCTCCGTTCGAGGACGCCTACCGGAAGGTCGCGGAGCTGACGGTGGCGCTGCGCGCGGACGGGCACGCCATCGAGCGGCTGGACCTCGGCGGCGGCCTCGGCATCCCCTACACGCGGTCGAACGAGGTGCCGCCGCTGCCGGTGGACTACGGCGCGATGATCCGGCGGACGGTGGGGCACCTGGGCTGCGAGATCGAGATCGAGCCGGGGCGGCTGATCGCGGGGAACGCGGGTGTCCTCCTGTCCCGCGTGGTCTATGTGAAGGAAGGCGAAGGACGCGACTTCCTGATCCTGGATGCGGCGATGAACGACCTCGTGCGACCGGCGATGTACGACGCGCACCACGACATCGTGCCGGTGCGCGAGCCCGAGCCGGGCCTGGAGGCGCGCGCCTTCGACGTGGTGGGGCCGGTCTGCGAGACCGGCGACACCTTCGCCCGGGGCCGGGGATTGCCGGAGTTGCGCGAGGGGGACCTCGTGGCGTTCCGGTCGGCGGGGGCCTATGGCGCGGTGATGGCGAGCGAATACAACTCGCGCCCGCTGGTGCCCGAGGTGCTGGTGCGGAACGATCAATTCGCCGTCATACGGCCGAGGCCGAGCTATGAGGACATGATCGGGAGGGATAGCATCCCCGCATGGCTCTGACGCCCCCGCCCGGCCCGTCCACGACCTCTCCCGCGCCGGAGCTTCCGGCCCGCCTGCGGCGGCCTTTGGCGCTGACCCGGATGGGCCTGGCGGCGGAGCGGGTGGCGCGGGCGTTCTGGCCGCTCTGGACGGTGCTGGCGCTGGTCGCCGCCGCGCTGACGACGGGCTGGCAGGATCGGCTGCCGCTGGAGATCCTGTGGGGCGGGTCGGTGGTGCTGGCGCTGGGCGCGGGCGCGGCGCTGGCCTGGGGGGTCTGGCGGTTCCGCTGGCCGACGCGGGCCGAGGCGGTCGAGAGGCTCGACGCGACCCTGCCGGGGCGGCCCCTGTCGGCCTTGCGCGACGCGCAGGCGGTGGGGGCGGGCGACCCGGCGTCGCGCGCGGTGTGGGCGGCGCACCTGGAACGGATGGCGCGGCGAGCGCAGGGCGCGAAGGCGCCGGCGCCGGACCTGCGGCTCGCGGCGCGCGACCCGTATGGGCTGCGCTACGTCGCGGCGATCCTGCTGGCGGCGGGGCTGCTGTTCGGGTCGGCGTGGCGGGCGGCGGAGGTGCCGGGCTTGGGCGACGGCGTGGGCGCGGACCTCGCGCAAGGGCCGGTCTGGGAGGGGTGGATCGCGCCGCCGGCCTACACCGGCAAGCCGCAGTTGTATCTGGCCGACCTGCCGCCGGGCCCGATCGAGGTGCCCAAGGGGAGCCGCGTGACCGTTCGCCTCTATGGCGAGGTGGGGGCGCTGGCGCTGAGCGAGACGGTGTCGGGCCGGACGGACGGGATCGAGAGCGCGACGGCGGCGGAGCACGCCTTCGACGTGATCCAGCCGGGGCGGCTGCGGATCGAGGGCGGCGGCGGGGCGGAGTGGGAGGTGCGGCTTTTGCCCGACGCCGCGCCGAGCGTGGAGCTGGCCGGGCCGGTGGAGGCCGACGCCATGGGCGAGATGGCGCAGCCGTTCCGGGCCTCGGATGATTACGGCGTGACGGCGGGCACCGCGACGGTGGCGCTGGACGTGGCCGCCGTGGAGCGGGCGCATGGGCTGGCCGCCGAGCCGGATGCGCGGGAGCCGCTGGTGCTCGACCTGCCGATGCCCTTCACGGGGGACCGGGCCGCGTTCGAGGAGAAGCTGGTCGAGAACCTGTCGGAGCATCCCTTCGCCAACCTGCCGGTCACGCTGACCCTGAGCGTCACCGACGCCGCCGGGCAGCGGGCCGAGAGCGCGCCCGCGTCGATGGTGCTGCCGGGGCGGCGCTTCTTTCAGCCGGTCGCCCGCGCGGTGGTGGAGCAGCGGCGCGACCTGCTGTGGTCGAAGGGCAACGCCCGGCGGGTGACGCAGATCCTGCGGGCGGTGGCCCACCGGCCCGAGGAGCTGTTCCCCGACCGGGCGATCTACCTGCGGCTGAGCTACACGATCCGCAGGCTGGACGCGCTGGCGGACGCCGGGACCATGACCGTCGCGGAGCAGGACGAGATCGCGGAGGCTCTCTGGGATCTCGCGGTGCAGTTGGAGGACGGGACGCTGCGCGACGCGCGCGAGCGGCTGGAGCGGGCGCAGGAGCGGCTGGCCGAGGCGATGCGGAACGGGGCCTCGCAGGAGGAGATCGCCGAGCTGATGCAGGAGCTGCGCGAGGCGACGCAGGATTACCTGAACATGCTGGCGCAGAACGCCCAGCCGCAGGACCAGCCGGGCGCGGACGAGCCGCAGACCTCGCAGGGGGAGAACCAGGCGGTCACGCAGGACCAGATCCAGGCGCTGATGGACCGCATCCAGGAGCTGATGGAGCAGGGCCGGATGGCCGAGGCCCAGGAGCTGATGGAGGAGCTGAACCGGCTGATGGAGAACCTTCAGGTTACCCAGGGCCAGGGTCAGGGCGGGCCGCCGTCGCCGGGGCAGCAGTCGATGGAGAACCTTCAGGAGTCGCTGCGCGAGCAGCAGGAACTGTCGGACGAGGCCTTCCGCGACCTGCAGGAGCAGTTCGGCCAACAACAGGGGCAGCAGCAGCCCGGACAGCAGGGGCAAGGCCAGCAGGGCCAGCCCGGCCAGCCGGGACAGGGGCAGCAGGGCCAGGGTCAGCCGGGGCAAGGCCAAGGCCAGCAGCCCAACGGACAGGGCGATCAGCAAGGTCAGGGCCAGCAGCCGGGCGAAGGCGACGAGGCGGGGAGCCTCGCGGACCGGCAGCAGGCGCTGCGGGACGAGATCGCGCGGCAGCGGGGCGAGCTGCCCGGCCTGACCGGCGACGCGGCCGAGGCGGCGCGGCGGGCGCTGGACGGGGCCGGGGAGGCGATGGACCGGGCCGAGGAGGCGCTGCGCGAGGGCGACCTCGGCGGGGCCATCGACCAGCAGGCCGAGGCGATGGACAGCTTGCGCGAGGGGATGCGGAACCTCGGGCAGGCGCTGGCCGAGAACGGGCGCACGCAGCCCGAGCCGAACCAGCAGGCCGGCGAGGGCCAGGAGGGCGGCCGCCCGGTGCCGGGCCGCCGCGACCCGCTGGGCCGGCAGCTGGGCGATGGCGGCGACTTCGGCACCGACGAGGAGATGACCGGGGCCGAGGACGTGTATCGCCGGGCCGAGGAGCTGCTGGCCGAGATCCGCCGCCGCGCGGCGGAGCAGGAGCGGCCGAAGATCGAGCTGGATTACCTCAAGCGGCTGCTGGAGCGGTTCTGAGCGGTCACTCGGTGGGCGGGCGCAGGCGGGCGTCGAGCCAGTCGCGCGCCCGGTCCACGGCCTCGGCGTAGGGGCCGACGATGCCCGAGACCGCCGGGATCGCAGCGGTGACGCGCGGCGCTATGGCGTAGAGCGCGGCCAGCAGCGCGACCGCCAGGAGCCCGGCCCCGAGGCCCAGGCCGAAGCCCGCCCGGCGACGGCGGCGGCGCACGGGCGGGTAGCGGTCGGCGGTGGTTCGGCCCGGAGGGCGCAGGGTCGAGTCGATCGCGTCGGGGTCGAGTTCCCCCCCGTCGGCCTGCCGCACGGAGCGGACGGGCGACGGCTCGGCCAGAGGCGCGGGTTCGGGCTTGGGCTCCGGCGGCAGGGCGAGAGCCTCGGCCCCGGGCGGGATCGGGTCGGGTGGGACCGGATCGGGCGGCAGGGCCTCTGTCGGGGCAGGGGCGCCAGACCCGGCGGCGGGCCCGGCGGCGGGCCCGGCGGGCCCGGCGGCGGCGCGGCGGCGCAGCGCCCGCTCCAGCGGCGGAAGCTCGGCCTCGGGGAGCGGCGGCGGGCGGCTGCCGGGCTCCGGGCGGGTGCGGCCCGCCTCGCTCGCGCGGGCCTCGGCCTCGCGCGCGGCCTCGGCGCGGAGGATGCCGGCCACCTCGGGCGTGACGGTGGTGCGCGCCATGCCCATGGGCGGCAGGGGGGCGGCCTGGGCTTCGAGGAGGTCGTCGGCTTCCTCGTCGTCGTCGGCGACGCGGGGCACGGCCTCCCAGTCGCCGAAGGCCGCCTCTGCCTCTTCGGCCGGGGGCTCGGCGGCCTGGAACCAGGTGCGCCCGCAGGCCGAGCACTGCACGTCGCGGCCGGCCTGCGGGATCGCCTCGGCGGGCACGTCGTATCGCGCGCCGCAGCTCGGGCAGGTCAGGCGCATCGGCGGGCTCTCCTTGCTGTGATGACGGCAGATTAGCCGGGCCGGCGCGTCCATTGAAACCCCTCGCGTCCTGCGGCAGAAGGGCGGGCGGGGCGAGCGGGCCCCCGGACAGGGAGCGGCCCGGTGATCGAGCTGGACGGCGTGGGCTACGGCTATGGCGGGCGGACCCTGTTCTCCGACCTGTCGATGGCCCTTGCGCCGGGGTCGTTCCACTTCCTGACGGGGCCGTCGGGCGCGGGCAAGACCACGCTGCTGAAGCTGTGCTACGCGGAATTGACGGCCACCGAGGGGCGGGTGACGCTCTGGGGCCGGGACGCGGCGGCGATGGACCGCGACGCGGTGGCGCTGGCGCGGCGGCGGATCGGGGTGGTGCATCAGGACTGCCAGTTCCTCGACCATCTTCCCGTGTCCGAGAACATATTGTTGCCGCTGACGGTCGCCGGGCGGCAGGACGAGGGCGGGCAGAACCTGCGCGAGCTCTTGGCCTGGGTCGGGCTGACGGCGCAGGCGGGGCGGCTCCCGCCCGAGCTGTCGGGGGGCGAGCGGCAGCGGGCGGCGCTGGCGCGGGCGGTCATCACTTCGCCCGACGTGATCCTGGCGGACGAGCCGACGGGGAACATCGACTGGGAGATGTCGCAGCGGCTGCTCACGCTGCTGATCGAGCTGAACCGGATGGGCAAGGCGGTGCTGATCGCGACGCACGACCTGAACCTGATCCGCGCCGCCAAGGCCCATGTCGCGGCTCGGGTGCTGCGTCTGCGGGACGGGCGGCTGTTGCAGGCGGGGGCGGACCTGTGAGGCCCCTGCCCGTCCCCGTCGCGCGGGTCCTGGGGCTGCTGGCGCGGGCGCCGGCCGAGGGCGTGCGGCAGGGGCGGCGCTTCGTGGCCTTCCTGGCCGGCGACCCGCAGGCCGACCGGGCGGTGCCGCCCACGGGCTTCACGGCCTCGCTGACGCTGCTGACCTCGGGGGCGATGGCCTTCCTCGCCGTGTTCGCGCTCGCCCTGGCGCTGGCGACGGGGCGGCTGGCCGAGCGCTGGGGCGAGGAGCTGGCCGAGAGCGCCACGCTGCGGCTGCCCCCGGCCGAGGGGGACGCGGCCGCGACGCAGGTGGCGGCGGCGCTGCGGGTGCTGGATCAGACGCCCGGCGTGGGTGAGGCGCGGGCGCTGACGGCGGACGAGAACCGGGCGCTGCTGGAGCCGTGGCTCGGCCCCGACCTGCCGCTGGAGGCGCTGCCGGTGCCGCAGCTTGTCGCGGTGACGCTGGACGGCGAGGACTTCGACGCCGAGGGGCTGCGGGCGCGGCTGGCGGCCGAGGTGCCCGGCGCGGTGCTGGACGATCACACGGCCTGGCGCGCGCCGCTGGTGGTGGCGGCGGGGCGGATGCGGGCGCTGGGGTGGCTGTCGCTCCTGCTCATCGCGGGATCGACGGGGGCGATGATCACGCTGGCGGCCCAGGCGGCGCTGGCGGCCAACGCGCAGGTGATCCGGGTGCTGCGGCTGGTGGGCGCGCGGGACATCACCATCGCGCGGGCCTTCGTGCGGCGCTTCACCCTGCGCGCGGGCTGGGGGGCGGCGGCGGGGACGCTGGCGGGGATGCTGGCGATCCTGCTCCTGCCGTCGGCCGACGAGTCGTCGGGAGGGTTCCTGACGGGGCTGGGGTTCCAGGGGGCGGGCTGGCTCGCGCCGCTGGTCATCCCCGTCCTGGCGGCGGGAACCGCCTTCGCCGCCACCCGCGCCGCCGCTCTCCGCACGCTGAGGACCCAGTCATGAGACCCGAGCGCCCGATCCGGGGCCTGCTGTTCACCTTCGTCATCTATGCGGCGATGCCGTTCTACGGGCTGTTCTACCTGCCCTGGGCGCTGTGGAGCCGCGAGGGCGCGGTCGCGGCCTGCCATGGCTGGTGCGGCTTCGTGCGCCACGCCGCGCGGCTCATCGTCGGGCTGGAGACCGAGATCCGGGGCACGCCCCCGACCGGCGAGGTGATGGTCGCCGCCAAGCACCAGAGCTTCCTCGACATCATCCTGATCTACGGCGCGATCCCGCGCGGCAAGTTCATCATGAAGCGGGAGCTGATCTGGGCGCCGGTGCTGGGCCAGTTCGCCCTGCGGGTCGGCTGCATCCCGGTGGACCGGGGCCGGCGGGGCGCGGCGATCCGCCGGATGCTGGCCGAGGTGGCGGCAGGGCGGGCCGATCCGGGGCAGCTCATCATCTATCCGCAGGGGACGCGCGTCCTGCCCGGCGTCGTCGCGCCCTACAAGTCCGGCACGGCGGCGCTCTATGCCGAGCTGGGCCAGCCCTGCGTGCCGGTGGCCTGCAATGTCGGGCTGTTCTGGCCGCGCCATGGCATCCGCCTGCGCCCCGGCCGCGCGGTGGTGGAGTTCCTTCCGCCCCTTCCAGCGGACCTGCCCGCCCAGGAGTTCATGGCGCGGCTCCAGGCCGAGATCGAGCCCGCCTCGGACCGGCTGATGGCCGAGGCGGGATTCCGGGGGTAGCGGTCAGGCCGCGAGGCCCTTGGCCCCCATGCCGAGGAATTTGCGGCGACGGGAGTCGCGCAGCTCGCGCCCCGGCTTGGCCGTGAGGTCGGCGAGGGCGGCCTGCACCGCCTCGCCCACGGCCTGGATCGTGGCGTGCCGGTCGCGGTGCGCGCCGCCCAGCGGCTCGCGGATGATGCGGTCGATGACGCCCAGGCGGTCGAGGTCCTGCGCGGTCAGGCGCAGCGCCTCGGCGGCCTCGCGCATCTTCTCGGCGTCCTTCCAGAGGATCGAGGCGCAGCCCTCGGGCGAGATCACCGAGTAGATGGAGTGTTCGAGCATCAGGACGCGGTTGGCGGTGGCGAAGGCCACGGCGCCGCCCGAGCCGCCCTCGCCGATGACGACGGAGACGAGGGGGACCTCCACCTCCAGGCAGGTCTCGGTGGAACGCGCGATGGCCTCGGCCTGGCCGCGCTCCTCGGCGCCCTTGCCGGGATAGGCGCCGGGGGTGTCCACGATGGTCAGGATCGGCAGGCCGAAGCGGTTGGCGAGCTGCATCAGGCGGATGGCCTTGCGATAGCCCTCGGGGCGGGCCATGCCGAAGTTGTGCTCGATCCGGCTTTTGGTGTCGTGGCCCTTCTCGTGGCCGATCACCACGACGGGCTGCGCGCCGAGCCGGGCGAGGCCGCCCATCACTGCATGGTCGTCGGCGAAGTTGCGGTCGCCGGCAAGCGGGGTGTAGTCGGTGAGCAGGCCCTCGATGTAGTCCTTGCAGTGCGGGCGGTCGGGGTGGCGCGCGACCTGGGCCTTCTGCCAGGGCGACAGGCTGCCATAGAGCTGGACCAGCATGTCCTGCGCCTTGCGATCAAGGCCCTGGGCCTCCTTTTCCACGTCCATGCCGGGGTTGTTGCGGGCGAGCGCGCGCAGCTCCTCGGCCTTGCCCTCGATCTCGGCCAGGGGTTTCTCGAACTCGAGGTAGTTCATGGACGGCTCTCCCGATGCGCCCGCGACGATGGGCTGACGCGATATGGCGAAGGGGCGCGCGGGATGCAACCGGGGCCGTCCGCGCGGGCCGGTGCCTTGAAGGCCGCCGAGCGGCGTCCGGCCGGGTGGCGCGGGACGCCGGTCAGGCGGCGACGCCCGCCCAGCGGCGGCGCGGCGCGGCGGGTGTGGCCGGGTCGGAGGGAGCCTCGGATTGCGGCCCGGACGCGGCCTCGGCGGAGGCGGGCTCGGCCGGTGCGTCGGCGAAGTGCCAGCGGTCGCGCCCGGCCGCCTTGGCGTCGTAGAGCGCGGCGTCGGCCTGGGCCAGCAGGGCCGGGAAGGCCGAGGCCGGGCCGCCGGCGCCGCCGAGGCTGACCGTGACCGGGACCACCGTGCCGTCGGGCAGCGTGAAGGGGGCGGCGCGCACGGCCTCGCACAGGCGGCGCGCGACGATGCCCGCCCCCTCGGGGCCCTGCCCGGCCAGGAAGATCGCCAGTTCCTCCCCGCCGATGCGGGCCAGGATGTCGCCGCGCCGCAGCGCCGCCGCCAGCCGCCCGCCGATGGCGCGCAGCACCGCGTCGCCGGCCGGGTGGCCGTGGCGGTCGTTGATGCGCTTGAAGTGGTCGAGGTCGAGCAGGAGGAGCGCGCCCGCCGCGTCCGGCGGCAGGGCGGCGAGCGCCACCTCGAAGCCGCGGCGGTTCAGGAGGCCGGTGAGCGCGTCATGGTGTGCCTCGAGGCGGAGCCGGCGTTCGCGCGCGTGGGCCGCCCGCTCCCGCTCGATCAGGACGCCGGCGGCGAGGACGCCCAGCACGTGGAGCGGCAGGAGCACGGGCAGCGTCGCGCCGATGACGCGCAGGGCGGTGGGCCAGGGCAGGAGCAGCGAGCTCAGGACATGGGAGGAGGTCAGGAGGGCGAGGACCAGCACCGCCCGGGCGCTGCGCCGGCCCCGGCCGCGCGTCCCGCGGTTCCAGGCGAGCCCGATCCCCCCGGCGATCAGGATGCCGGCGGCGCCGGCCCACATGCCGGAGCCGCCGATCCCCAGGCGGAGGACGACGGCCATGGCCATCGCCACGGCGGCGCCGCGCAGGCCCAGGAAGGCCCCGGCGAGGGCGATGGGCAGGTTGCGGAGGTCCACGAAGACGCCCGGCGCGACGGGGGACGGGTCCAGCATCGACACCATGGCCGCCAGGCCGAACATCGCGCCCAGCAGCGTCCGCGCCCAGGCGCCCGGCAGGTCCTGCCGGACCACGACGCCATAGCCCACGGCCAGAAGGCACATGAAGGCTATGGAGCCCGTGCTGTCCTTGAGCGTGTCTATGACCAGATCCATCGTTCCGCCTTCGCTTGTTTCTTCCAAGCATACCGGAAGATGCTTACCAAAACGTTAAGGCCCGGTGGCGGCGGCCCGCCGATGCGAGGCGTCGGCGGACCTTTGCCGGCGGGTCACAGACGGGTGACGATCCGCCCGGTCTCGATGCCGCGCCAGTTGCGCTGGACCCCGGCCGTCAGGCGCTCGGCCACCGGGTGCGCGGCGTCCAGCACGCCCAGGCGCACCAGGAGGGCGGCGATCACCGCCTCGGAGGCGCGGGTCGCGCCGTCGGCGATCTTGAGCGCGACGCCGAGGCCCTGCTGGGGCAGGATCGCGACGAAGACCCCCTCGGCCCCGGTCTTGATGGCGGCGCGGCCCTCGCAGGCGCGCATGAGGTCGGTGCAGGCCCGACGTTCGCCCGCCACGAGTTCGGGATGGGCGATCATGGCGGCGGTCAGGCGACGCTGGGCGTCGGCGCGAACGCCGCCGCGTGATCCGGCGGTGGCGTAGGACGCCATCGCGCGCGCGACCCCCGCGAGGGTGCCGGCGAAGTTCGGGGCCGAGCAGCCGTCCACGCCCCAGCCGGGGCTGGCCTCGCCCGCCGTCTCCTCGGCGGCGGCGCGGACGGCCTGCTGCACCGGATGGTCGATCTCCACGTATTCAGGGCCGGCGCCGAGATGGCGGGCCAGCGTCAGGAAGCCCGCGTGCTTCCCCGAGCAGTTGTTGTGGATCTGGCAGGGCCGGTCGCCCGCGCGGACCAGCGACTCGGCGGTGGGACGGTCGGAGGGCATATGCGCGCCGCAGCGCAGGTCGGGCTCGGCGAGGCCCAGATGCGAGAGCCACGCGGCCACGCGGTCGGTGTGGATCGGCGCGCCCTGGTGCGAGGCGCAGGCGAGGGCCAGATGCTCGGAGGTCAGGCCAGCGGCGTCGGCGGCGCCGGATTCTACCAAGGGCAGCGCCTGGATCATCTTGGCGGAAGAGCGCGGGAAGATCACCGCCTCGGGGTCGCCCCAGGCCTGGATCACCTGCCCGGCGCCGTCGCAGACCGCGACGTGTCCCCGATGCACCGATTCCAGGAGGCCGCCGCGCCAGAGCTCGACCAGTTCCACCGCCGCCATGTGTCCCTCCGTCCGGGTTCCCGCAGGGACGTGACCGGGCGGGGTTTGCCCCGCGCGTCCCGCGATGCTATGGGGGCCAATATCGGGTTGGATGAGCCCCCGCCAGCCGCAAACGGCGCCAGCAGGCATGGCCCCGGCGGCCACGGGGAACGGCGGGCTTGGAACTGGAGGCTGACGAACGATGACCAAGACCCTGTCGCGGCTCGGGGCGATCGCCCTCGCCGCCCTTGCCGCGGGCGGCGCCTGGGCGCAGCAGAGCACGAACCGCGTGGCCGCGAGCACCGACTGGTCGGTGTTCCAGGAAAGCGACCCGGCCGAGTGCTTCTCGGTCTCGGCCCCCACGGAGCAGGAGAACACCCGCGACGGCCAGGCCGTCGAGGTGTCGCGCGGCGAGACGCTGCTCTTCGTCTTCTATCGCCCGTCCGAGGGCGTGAACGGGCAGGTGACCTTCACCGGCGGCTATCCCTTCGCGGACAACTCCACGGTGACGCTGGACGTGGGCGGCACGCAGTTCCAGCTCTTCACCGAGGGCGAATGGGCCTGGCCGGCCGGGCCCGAGGACGACGCCCGGATCGTCGCCGCCATGAAGGGCGGATCGGAGGCGGTCCTGACCGGGCAATCGGGGCGCGGGACCGTCACGCGGGACACCTTCTCGCTCCTCGGCTTCACCTCGGCGGTCGAGCAGGCCCAGAGCCGCTGCGCCTCCTGACGCGCGTCGCGGCGCCGCAAGGCCATCGGGCCGGTTTCCCTTGGAAGCCGGCCTTTTCGTTGCTATGTGAGGCCCCTCCCCCGCCCGAGGATGCCATGACGATCTCCGCCCCCATCACGCAGGACGTGCACACCATCCCGCGCAGGCTGCCGGAGGGGGGGGTGAACCTTGTCGGCCTGACGCGCGACGAGATGCGCGAGGCCCTCGTCGCCGCTGGCACCCCGGAGAAGCAGGCGAAGATGCGCGTCGGGCAGGTCTGGCAGTGGATCTACCATTGGGGCGTGCGCGACTTCGGGGCGATGACCAACCTCGCCAAGGATTACCGGGCGCTGCTGGCGCGCAGCTTCGTGGTGGAGCTGCCCGAGATCGTGTCGAAGCAGGTCTCGGCGGACGGGACGCGCAAGTATCTGGTCCGCATCGCCGGCGGGCACGAGGTCGAGACGGTCTACATCCCCGAGGAGGATCGCGGGACGCTTTGCGTGTCCTCGCAGGTCGGTTGCACGCTGACCTGTTCGTTCTGCCACACGGGGACGCAGCGGCTGGTGCGGAACCTGACCGCCGGGGAGATCGTCGGGCAGGTCATGCTGGTCCGCGACGACCTGGGCGAATGGCCGGTGCCGGGCGCGCCCAAGGACGAGACGCGGCTTCTGTCCAACATCGTGCTGATGGGGATGGGCGAGCCGCTCTACAACTTCGAGGCGGTGCGGGACGCGATGCGGATCGCCATGGACCCGGAGGGGCTGTCGCTGTCGCGTCGGCGGATCACCCTGTCCACGAGCGGCGTGGTGCCGGAGATCGCGCGGACGGCGACCGAGATCGGCTGCAACCTCGCCGTGTCGTTCCATGCGACGACGGATGACGTGCGGGACGTGCTGGTGCCGATCAACAGGAAGTGGAACATCGCGGCGCTGCTGGACAGCCTGCGGGAGTATCCGAACCTGTCCAATTCGGAACGGATCACCTTTGAATACGTGATGCTGGACGGGGTGAACGATTCGGACGAGGACGCGCGGCGGCTGGTCCGGCTGATCGAGGGCATCCCGGCCAAGATCAACCTGATCCCCTTCAACGAATGGCCGGGGGCGCCCTACAAGCGCAGCAGCAACAACCGCATCCGGGCCTTCGCGGACATCATCTACAAGGCCGGGTATGCCTCGCCCATCCGCACGCCGCGCGGCGAGGACATCATGGCGGCCTGCGGGCAGCTCAAGTCCGCGACCGAGCGGGCGCGGAAGTCGCGGGCGCAGGTCGCGGCCGAGGCGGGCGTGCCGCGGGCCTGAGGGCTGGATCGGTGTCCCTCCCTGCGCTAGAAGCGCGGGATCACGGAGGGGGAGCCGCCATGCAGATCACGCTCAACAAGGTGCCGTTCGAGGTGGTGCCGGTGGACGGCGCCACCCAAGCCGCGCTGATGGCCGAGCCGGCGATCCGGCAGGCGGGGCTGCGGCCGGTCTGGGCCTGGAGCAAGGCCGAGGGCAAGGGGCGCTTCCTCGTCAACCCGCTGCCGGACGGGGCGCTGACGCTGCCCACCGGGGTCAGCGTCTACGTGCCCAAGGCCGGGGTGATGCCGCTCCAGCGCGCGGACGGGCCGACGACCAAGATGGGCGAGCGGTTCCTGGCGGCCGTGGGGGCCAAGAACTTCGGGCAGGTGATGCAGGCCGTGGCGCGCATCACCGGGGTGCCGAAGAAGACCCTGCCGCTGAAGGAGTTCGCCGAGTTGAACGACAAGGCGGATTACACGATCGTCATGCACACCGACTTCTCGGTGCTGGAACTGGCGAACGCGGCGCGGAACCTGTCGGCCTATGTGGTGCTGCCGGGTCTTGTCACCTTCCTGCACACGACGGCGGAGGTGGTGGAGGGCGCGCCCAGGCCCGGCGCGATCCGGCCGGGCTTCGTGATCCCGGCGGGGAACCAGGCGGCGCTGACCATGCGGCGGCTGGCCGTGGCGCGGCGGCTGACGGAGTTCCAAGCGGAGCTGGGCGGCAAGGCCGTCGCGGACCTGCCGCTGGACGACCCGCGCCGCTTTGCCATCGCCAAGCTGGGGATCGAGTGGAAGGTGCTCCAGACGAAGGCGGCCAAGGCGGCCTGAGCCGTTCGGTCCGCGTCGGCGGCCCGGCCTGATCGGCCGGGCCGTTCGCGTGTCAGGCCAGCAGCGCCCGCGCCTCCTCGGGCGACAGGGCGGCAGGGCGGTCGCAGGTGGTGGTCATGTCCACGAAGCGACGCTCCTCGCCCGAGCGGAGGATGCCGGTCATCACGTCCACCACGTGCACGGCGAGGTCGATGTCGCAGCGGTGCTTGCGCCCCTCCTCGATGGCCGTAACCATGTCGGCGAGGCCCGCGCCCCGGTAGTTGGCAAGGTGCCGCCCGTCGCCGGTGGTGAAGTTCGCCTGCCCGAAGGGGTGGTCGGTCTCGGGCAGCGCCTCGATGTCGCCCTCGCCGCCGATCTCCACGGTGCCGCCGAAGAAGTTGGGGTCGGGGACGAAGAGCGACGCCTCCTCGCCATACAGCTCCATGTTGGCGTGGCGGTTCTTCCAGACGTCCCAGGAGGCGCCGAGCGTCACCGTCGCGCCGTTGGCGAACTCAAGGACGGCGTGGATGTCGGTGGGGGTGGTGACCTGCAGCACCTCGCCATTGCGGGGGCCGTTGCCGATGGTGCGGGTCTTGAAGCCGGCCTTGGCCATGGCGGCCACCGTCCTCACCGGCCCGATGAGCTGGACGAGGTTGGTGATGTAGTAGGGTCCCATGTCGAGGACCGGCCCGCCGCCCGGCGCGAAGAAGAAGTCCGGGTTGGGGTGCCACATCTCCATGCCGTGGCCCATGACGTGCGCGGTGCCGCCGAGGATGCGGCCGGTGCGGCCGTCGTCGATCGCCGCGCGGGCCTGCTGGTGCGAGCCGCCGAGGAAGGTGTCGGGGGCCGAGCCGACGCGCAGGTTCTTGCTGGCCGCGAGGTCACGGAGGCGTTCGCCCTCGTCCAGCGACAGGACCAGCGGCTTTTCGGAGTAAGCGTGCTTGCCGGCTTCGAGGATCTGGCGGCTGACCTCGTAGTGCACCGCCGGGACCGTCAGGTTGACGATCACGTCGATGTCCGGGGCGGCGAGGAGCTCCTCGACCGTGTGGGCGCGGACGTTGAACTCGGCGGCGCGGGCGCGCGCGTTGTCCATGTTGATGTCCGCCACCGCCCGGAGGTCGAGCGCCTTGAAGGACGGGGCGAGTTGCAGGTAGGCGGCGGAGATGTTGCCGCAGCCGATGATGCCGACGCCGAGCTTTGCCATGTCGGGGCTCCTCACCAGGCCTGGACGGATTCGAGCGACCGGCGCGCGAAGCGGGCGTGGTCGGCGGGGTTGTCGTGCTCGATCACGAAGTGGTCGATGCCCTGGGCGTCGAGCTCGGCCTTGATGGCGGCCCAGTCCTGGGTGCCGTGGCCCACGTCGGCCCAGCCGTCCTCCTCGGCGTTCTGGCCCTCGGGGGCGAGGTCCTTGACGTGGACGGCGCGCACGCGGCCCGAGAAGCGGCGCAGCGTCTCCACGGGGTCGAGTCCGGCGCGCTTGACCCAGCCGAGGTCGAGTTCGAGGTCGAGCCCGGCGTCCACGATCAGGTCCATGGGCGTCGTGCCGCCGAGGTCGGCGAAGTCCCAGTCGTGGTTGTGCCAGCCGGTGACGAACCCTTCGTCGCGAATGGGGGCCAGCGCCGTGGCGAGGCGCTGCGCGAAGGACTTCCACGAGTCGAGGTCGGTGCCGCGCAGCTCGGGCGCGACCCAGGGGACGATGACCTTCTGGACGCCGAGGGCGCGGGCGACCTTCAGGGTGCGGGCGGGGTCGCCTTCCACCATGTCGAGGGCGAAGTGGCCGGAGGGCATGGACAGGCCGTTGCGGTCAAGCCCGGCCTTGAGGCCGGCGAGGTCGTCGTAAAGGCCGCCGTAGCCTTCGACGGCCTTGTATCCGGCCCCGGCCAGCATGGAGAGCGTGCCGTCGAGCGGCGGGAAGTTGCGGGAGCAGTAAAGCTGATAGGCGATGGTGGGCATCAGGTCCTCTGGTCGGGGCGGCGCATGGTGGCCGCATGGAGGTCGCGGAGCGCGAATCGCGGCGTGGCGCCGGGGTCGCGCGGGGTGAAGGTCAGGCGCGAAACGGCGCCGGGGCCGAGATGGACGGCGTTGCGGTCCCAGCGGCCGGGAACGTCGGCTTCGGCGGTGACGAAGAAGGCCATGGCCTGCGCGCTGATGGAAAGGGTCCAGCACTCGCCGTCCTGCGTGACCTCGTGCGAGAGGCCGGGGTCGGGCAGGTCGTAGGCCTTCCAGGGCAGCGGGTTGTGGATGTCGCCGGCGTGGGTGCCGTCCGAGCCCTCCCAGCCGAAGGTGAGCACCTCGTGGTCCCCCAGCGTGCCGGGCGGAATGAGGAGGAGGCGTTCGGCCGCCTCGCCGATGGTCGCCCGGCCCTGCCCGATCTCGCGCGCGGAGCCGTCGAGCGCGGTGGCGTAGGCGGTCACGCGCAGGTCCACGGGGTCGAGCCGGTCGTTGACGCCCAACAGGGCGATGCCCTCCGGGGTGGGGACGGCTGTGACGGTGACGGGGGCGAAGAAGCCCTTGGCCATGTGGTGCAGCACCTTCCAGCCGCCGCCGTAGTCGAGCGAGGACCAGGAGCAGACGGGCCAGGTGTCGTTGAGCTGCCAGTAGAGCGCGCCCTGGCAATGCGGCTTCTTGGCCCGCCAGTCGGTCACGGCGGCCTTGATGGCGAGTCCCTGCTGCACCTGGGTCAGCCAGACGAAGTCCTCGAACCGCTCGGGCCAGCGGAAGTAGCGGAACAGCGTCGAGGCGATGCGGGGGTTGCCGCCGGGGCCACCGTCGGGCGAGTTGTTCCGCTGGTGGGATTCGAGGACGGGCGAGGCGATGTTCCAGTCCTGGGGGTCGGCGAAGGTGCGGATCACCTCCATCGACGGATAGGACTGGAACCCGAACTCGGAGCAGAAGCGCGGGGCCACGTCGCGGTAGTGCTCGAACGGCTTGCCCTCGTGCCACACGCTCCAGAAGTGCATGTCGCCCGAGCCGTCCTCGTGCCAGGCGTCGCGGAAGTTGAGCGGGCCGGGACTGGGCGACGAGGGCCACCAGTTGGCCTGCGGGTCGGTCTGCTTCAGCGCCGTCTCGATGGTGCGGTTCAGGCGGTCGTAGCTGACGAGGTAGCGGTCGCGGTCGTTCAGCGATTCGGGGAACCACGTCAGCGCGCCGATCAGCTCGTTGTCGCCGCACCAGAGCGCGAGGCAGGCGTGGTGCTGGAGCCGGGCCACGTTGTCGCGCACCTCGGCGTCCACCTCGGCGAGGAAGTCGGGGGTGGACGGGTAGAGATTGCAGGCGAACATGAAGTCCTGCCAGACCATCAGGCCCAGCTCGTCGCAGGCGTCGTAGAAGGAGTCGGGCTCGTAGCGCCCGCCGCCCCACACGCGGATCATGTTCATGTGGGCGGCGACGGCGGATTCGAGGAGGTCGCGGGTGGCGGCCTCGGTGATCCGGCCCGCGAGGGCGTCGGCGGGAATCCAGTTCGCGCCCTTGGCGAAGACCACGCGCCCGTTGACACGGAAGCCGAAGGACAGGCCGGCGTCGTCCTTTTCCGTCACCAACTCGAGGGTGCGGAGGCCGATGCGGCGGCGGGCCACGTCGTCGCCCACCTGCGCCACGAGGTCGTGGAGCGTCTGCGGGCCGAGCCCGGCGGGCCACCAGAGGTCGGGGTTCGGGATCTCGAAGACGGCCGTGGCGCGGCCCTGGCGGACCGTGGCCTGCGCGCCCTGCCCCGCGATGGCGAAGGCCACGGGCTGGCCCTCGGCCCCCTCGGCGAAGGCGGTGACGGTCAGGGTCGCGTGGCCGGGGCGGTGCGCCTGCGTCGTGGCGAGGCGGGCGATGCGGGGCGCGTCCGCGCGCTCCAGCCGGATGCTGCCAGTGACGCCGAAGGGGCAAAGCGCGATGTTCCAGTCCCAGCCCCAGTCGCAGGCGACCTTGCGGAGCATGTTGCCATGCGGGATCGGGTTGTTCTGATGGATGTAGGGGACCGGGAAGGGCTGCGCCGCGGCGAGGCGCGCGGCCTCCCTGGTCGCGGAGCGGAAGGTGATGGCGATCTCGTTCTCGCCCGCCTTCGCGACGGAGCCGAGCGGGACGCGGTAGGTGCGGAACTGGTTGCGGGCGGAGAGCGCCGGCTCGCCGTTCACGCGCACCTCGGCCACGGTGTCGAGCCCGTCGAGCACCAGCGCGACGTCCGTGCGGTCGAGCATGAAGCTGCGCCGGATGGTCCAGTCGCGGTCGGCGATCCAGCGCAGGCCGTATTCGTTGCGCCCCCAGTAGGGGTCGGGGATCAGCCCGGCCTCGTGGAGCGCGGTGATGCCGTCGCCGGGGACGCGCATGAGGCAGGCGTGGTCGCCCGCCTCGTCGGTGAGCTGCCACGTCCCCGCGAGGTCGAGGACCGGGGTCGAAGATGTCACAGGCGTTCTTCCGTCTTGGCGTCGAAGAGCGAGGCCTTGGCGGGGTCGAGGCCGATGGGGATGCGGTCGCCGGGGGCGACGCGGGCCTGCCCGTCCATGCGGATGCGGAAGGGCTTGCCCGCCACCTGCGCCCAGACCAGCGTGTCGGACCCCATGGGCTCCACGAGGTCCACCACCACCTCGCCGTGGATGGGGGCGGCGGCGACCAGCGCGCCGGTCGCCACGTGCTCGGGCCGGATGCCGAGGATGGCGGGGCGGTCGGCGATCTGCGGCATGGCGAGCTTGTAGCCGTCCATGGAGATGGACAGGTCGCCCGAGCGGAAGGTGCCGCGCTCGTAATGGCCGTCGAGGAAGTTCATCGACGGGCTGCCGATGAAGTCGGCGACATACTTGTTCTGCGGGCGGTTGTAGATCTCGTCGGGGGTGCCGAGCTGGAGCACCTTGCCCGCGCGCATGATGGCGATGCGGTCCGCGAGCGTCATCGCCTCCACCTGATCGTGGGTCACGTAGATCATGGTGTTGTCGAGGTTCTGGTGGAGGCGCTTGATCTCCACCCGCAGGTCGGCGCGCAGCTTGGCGTCGAGGTTCGACAGCGGCTCGTCGAAGAGGAACACGTCCACGTCGCGCACCAGGGCGCGGCCGATGGCGACCCGCTGGCGCTGGCCGCCGGACAGGGCGGCGGGCTTGCGGTCGAGCAGCGACTCCATTTGCAGGATCCTGGCGGCCTTGGCGATGCGGGCGTCGATCTCGGCCTGGGGCATCCGGGCGTTCTTGAGGCCGAAGCTCAGGTTCCCGCGCACGGTCATCTGCGGGTAGAGCGCGTAGGACTGGAACACCATGCCGATGCCACGCTCGGAGGGCTCCAGCCACGTCACGTTGCGGCCCTTGATGAAGATCTGGCCGTCGGTCGGTTCGAGCAGCCCGGCGATGCAGTTCAGCAGCGTGGACTTGCCGCAGCCGGAGGAGCCGAGGAGGACCAGGAACTCGCCCTCGTGGATGTCGAGATTGAGGGCTTCGAGCACGGTCACCGCGCCGAAGGTGAGCGTGAGGTCGCGGATGCGGACCGAGTGGTTGGGGACGAGCATGGATCAGCCTTTCACGGCGCCCGCGGCGATGCCGCGCACGAAGAGCTTGCCGGACGCGAAGTAGACGATGAGCGGGACGAGGCCGGTGAGCAGCGTCGCGGCCATGTTGACGTTGTATTCCTTCACGCCCTGCACGGAGGCGACGATGTTGTTGAGCTGCACCGTCATCGGGTAGTTCTCCGGCACGGTGAACACGACGCCGAACAGGAAGTCGTTCCAGATGCCGGTGATCTGGATGATCATGGACACGACGAAGATCGGCAGCGACATCGGCATCATGATCTGGAAGAAGATCCGCCAGAAGCCCGCCCCGTCCACGCGCGCGGCCTTGAACAGCTCCTCGGGCATGGCGGCGAAGTAGTTGCGGAACAGCAGCACGTTGATCGGCATCCCGAAGATCGTGTGCACCAGCACGAGGCCCGACAGGGAGCCGTAGAGGCCCAGTTCCCGCAGCAGGATGACGATCGGGTAGAGCATCACCTGATAGGGGATGAAGGCGCCGATCAGCAGGATGGCGAAGAAGGCCTCGCTTCCCTTGAAGCGCCAGCGGGCCAGCGCGTAGCCCGAGACGGAGGCCACGGCGATGGAGACCACCACCGAGGGGACCGTGATCCGCACCGAGTTCCAGAACCCACGGCTCAGGCCGTCGCAGTTGAGGCCGGTGCAGGCCTCGGCCCAGGCCTTGACCCAGGGCTGGAAGGTCACTTCCATCGGCGGCGCGAAGATGTTGCCCACCCGGATTTCCGGCATCCCCTTGAGCGAGGTCATCACCATCACCCAGAGGGGCAGCAGGTAGTAGACCGAGACCAGCAGCAGGATGCCGTAAAGCATGATGTTGCCGCGGGACAGGGCGCGGCGGGGGCGGCGGCCGCGCGGGCCAGCCATGTCGCCCACCGCGCCGGTGCGTCCGTGCACGGGGTCGAGGGCGGCGAGGGTGTTCAGGCTTGCGGGATCAGCCACGCTTCTTGCCTCCGAACTCGAGGTAGGCCCAGGGGATCAGGATGATCGCGACCGACAGCAGCATCATGGTCGAGGCGGCGAAGCCCTGGCCGAGGTTCTGCGCGCCGAACATCGCGTCCATCACGTATTTCGCGGGCACCTCGGAGGCGCCGCCGGGGCCGCCGCCGGTCTGGGCGACCACGAGGTCGTAGACCTTGACGATGCTGGAGGCGATCAGCACCAGCGAGGTGACGAAGACCGGCCGCATCATCGGGATGATGACATGGGTGTAGGTCTTCCAGGTCGGGATGCCGTCCACCTTGGCGGCCTTCCAGATCTCCTCGTCCACGCCGCGCAGGCCGGCGAGCATGATGCACATGATGAGGCCGGTGCCCTGCCAGAGCGCGGCGATCAGGATGCCGTAGATCACGATGTCGGCGTCGTAGAGCGGATCGAAGGTGAAGCCGGTCCAGCCGAGCGAGCGGACGACGGCCTGGATGCCGAGCTCGGGGTTGAGGATCCACTGCCAGACGAGGCCCGTCACGATGAAGGACAGCGCGAAGGGGTAGAGGATGATCGTGCGGAACACGTCCTCGCCCCGCACCTTGCGGTCGAGCAGCGCCGCGAGGACGAAGCCGATCAGCAGCGTGAAGACCATCGACAGGAGGCCAAAGACGGCGAGGTTGCCGATGGACACATACCATTTGGGCGTGGACCAGAGCCGCTCGTACTGGTCGAGGCCCGCCCAGTCGAGCCGGGGCAGGAGCCGGGAGCTGGTGAAGGAATGGACCACCGTCCAGAGCGTGCAGCCGACGAAGATCACCGTCGCGACCAGGATCATCGGCAGCGCGGCGATCTTGGAGCTGAGGTTGCGGAAGAGCCGGATGGGGCGGCGCGCCGGGGCGGCCCCTGGTCCGGCGAGGGCGGACGTGTCGTGCGTCGCGGCCATGGGCGGTTCTCCTCCCTGCCATGGGGGCCGGGGCGCGCGGGTCGGGCGCGCGCCCCGGCGGGGTGCCGTCGTCAGTCGGCGCTGGCGATGATGTCGGCGAAGCGCTGCTGCGCGTCGGCGGCCGACATATCGGAGGACGCCCAGAACTCGGTCATCAGGTCGTTGACCTGCTGCGCCGTGTCCGGCGACAGGAGTTGCTCGGTCGCCGGAATGATGTTGCCGGACGCCAGGATGTCGAGCCCCTTGCGGGTGCAGTCGTTGACCGCTTCGAGGTTCACGTCGCCGCGCACCGGCAGCGAGCCCTTGGCGGCGTTGAACGAGACCTGCACCTCGGGCGAGATCATGAGTTGCGCGAGCTCCTTCTGGGCCGCGGTGACCTCGGGGTCGTCCTGGGCCGGGAAGTAGAAGGCGTCGCCGCCGGTGCTGATGACGTCGCTCATGCCGAGGCCGGGGAGGCAGCTGTAATCCGTGCCCGCGACCTCGCCGGCCAGCGCGAACTCGCCCTGCGCCCAGTCGCCCATGATCTGCCCGCCCGCCGCGTCGGTGATGACGAGGTTGGTGGCCTGGTTCCAGTCCTGCACGTTCGAGCCGCGCGTGAACTCGCGCGCTTGGGCGGCGGACTCGAAGACCTGGGTGAACTCGGGGCCCATGACGGCCTCGGAGTCCTTGTCGCGGAAGACCTTGAGCCAGGCGTCGGTCCCGGCGATGGCGGTCGCCATCACCTGGAAGGCGCCGGCGGACTGCCAGGGCTGCCCGCCGAGCGCGAGCGGGATCTTGCCGGCGGCCTGGAGCTCGTCGGCCGAGTCCATGAACTCCTGCCAGTTGGTCGGGACCGGCAGGCCCGCGTCCTCATAGGCCTTGTTCGACAGCCACATCCATTGCCAGGAGTGGATGTTCACGGGGACGCAGTAGATCCGCCCCTCGTAGGTGCAGGCGTCCAGAAGGTCCGGCGGATTGACGAGATCCTTCCAGCCATTGGCCTCGGCCACGTCGGTCAGGTCGAGCATCAGGCCGGCTTCGATCAGCTCCTCGGCCTGGCGGCCATGGTTGAACTGGAAGGCGTCCATCGGGTCGCCGCCCAGGATGCGCGAGATCATGATCGGGCGGGCGGTGTCGCCGCCCCCGGCGATGGCGCCGTCCACCCAGGTGTGGGTGCCGGTCGCGTTCAGCGCCTCGGCGAACTTGGCGACGGCTGCGGCCTCGCCCCCGGAGGTCCACCAGTGGGTGACCTCAAGCTCGACGGCGGCGGCCGAGGTGGCGGCCATGGCGGCGCAGAGGGCGGAGGCCCCCATCAGTCTGGCAGTCAGTCTCACGATTTTTTCCTCCCGTAAGGAAATCGTCTCGTTTCCTATAACGATTTAGGAGTATGACTATCCCGACGCGGCTGACAAGCGGGATTCGCGCGGCGCGTCCGGGGAGGACGAAAACTTGACCGAGTTGGGTGGGACGGGCCGCCCCCCGTTGGGGGAGAAGCCGACGCTCAAGACCATCGCGCGGGCGACGGGGCTGGCCGTGGCCACGGTGTCGCGCGCGCTGGCCGACGCGCCGGACCTGCGGGCCGACACCAAGGCGCTGGTGCGGCGGGTGGCCGAGGAGATGGGCTACGTGCCCAACCGCGCCGGGCTGCGGCTGCGGACCGGGCGCACGCAGGTCATCGCGCTGGTCATGTCGGCCGAGCACGACATGATGAACAACACGGCGCGGCTCATCTCCTCTCTCGCGGGGGCGCTGCGGGGCACGTCGTTCCACCTCAACGTCAGCTACTACTTCCCCGGAGAGGACCCGATGAAGCCGATCCGGCACATCGTGGAGATGGGCCTCGCCGACGGGGTGATCTTCAACCAGACCCGGCCCGAGGACCACCGTGTGGCGTGGCTGATGGAGCGGCATTTCCCCTTCGCCACCCATGGGCGGACCCAATGGTCCGAGAGCCACGCCTGGGCGGACTTCGACAACCAGGCCTTCGGGGCCATCGCCGTGCGGCGGCTCGCCCGGGCCGGGCGGCGGCGGGTCGCCGTGGTGGCCCCGCCTCTCGATCAGAACTACGCGCAGAACATCGTGGCGGGCGTCATCCGCGCGGGCGCGGAGACGGGCGTCGAGGTGCGGATCGTCTCGGAGGCATCGAGCGACAGCCCCACGGCCTCGATTCGCGAGGCGGTCGCGCAGGCCCTGTCCCTGGGCATCGACGGGCTGGTGGTCTGCTCGACCAACGCGGCCATGGCCGGCGTCGCCGCGATCGAGGACCGGGGTATGCGGCTCGGGGAGGGCATCGACCTCGTGGCCAAGGAGGCGATCCCCTTCCTTTCCCTGTTCCGGCGCGAGATCATCGCGATTCGGGAGGACGTGGGACGGGCGGGCGACGTGCTGGCCCGCGCCGCCATCCGCGCGATTCGGGAACCCGGAGCGGCCCCGCTCCAGGACCTCGAGGTGCCCCAGGACGACGACCAGTGAAAGGACCGACATGACCAGCCAGATCAAGGGACCGGCGATCTTCCTCGCGCAGTTCGCGGGGGACGCGGCGCCGTTCAACTCGCTGAAAGACATCGCCGGATGGGCTGCGGGACTGGGCTACCGGGGCGTGCAGATCCCGACCTTCGACGCCCGGCTCTTCGACCTCGACCGCGCGGCGGAAAGCCAGGACTACTGCGACGAGGTGAAGGGCACCTGCGCCGAGGCGGGCGTGGAGATCACCGAGCTGTCCACGCACCTGCAAAGCCAGCTCGTGGCGGTGAACCCGGCCTATGACCTGGCCTTCGACGCCTTCGCGCCCGCGCGGCTGCACCGGAACCCGCAGGGGCGGCAGGACTGGGCCGTCGATCAGGTGAAGAAGGGCGCGGTCGCCTCGCGCCGGCTGGGCCTTGATCGTCACGTAGGCTTCTCGGGGTCGCTGGCCTTCCCGTTCCTGTATCCCTGGCCGCAACGGCCCGAGGGGCTGATCGAGGATGCCTTCGCGGAACTCGGGCGGCGCTGGCGGCCGATCCTCGACGTTTATGCCGAGAACGGCGTGTCCTACGGCTACGAGATCCATCCGGGCGAGGACGTCTTCGACGGCGCGACCTTCGAGATGTTCCTCGACGCGGTCGGCGGGCACGTGGCGGCGACGATCAACTACGATCCGTCGCACTTCCTGCTCCAGCAGCTCGACTACCTCGCCTTCATCGACATCTACCACGAGCGGATCAGCTCGTTCCACGTCAAGGACGCCGAGTTCAACCCGGACGGGCGGCAGGGCGTGTATTCGGGCTACCAGCCCTGGGTGAAGCGCGCGGGCCGGTTCCGGTCCCTGGGCGACGGGCAGGTGGACTTCGGGGCGATCTTCTCCAGGCTCACGCAATACGGCTTCGACGGCTGGGCGGTGCTGGAATGGGAATGCGCGCTGAAGTCGCCCGAGCAGGGGGCGGCCGAGGGGGCGCCGTTCATCGCAGGCCACCTGATCGACCGGGCGGCGAAGGCCTTCGACGACTTCGCGGGCGCGGAGCGGAACGAGGCGGCGATCAAGGCGATGCTGGGACTTTGAGGGAGGGACGAACCATGGCGCAACGACGCCTGAGACTGGGCATGGTGGGCGGGGGCCGGGGGGCCTTCATCGGGGCGGTGCATCGGATCGCGAGCCGCATCGACGACCGCTGGGAGCTGGTGGCGGGGGCGCTGTCCTCGGACGCCGAGAGGGCGCGGGCCTCGGCCGGGGATCTCGGCATCGCGCCGGACCGGGCCTACAGCGACTTCCGCGAGATGGCGCGAGCCGAGGCGGGCCGCGCGGATGGCATCGACGCGGTGTCCATCGTGACGCCGAACCACATGCACGCGGACCCCGCCATCGCCTTCCTGGAGGCCGGCATCCACGTCATCTGCGACAAGCCGCTCGCCGCCACGCCCGAGCAGGCGGAGCGGATCGCACAGGCCGTGGCGGCGTCCAAGGCGCGCTTCGTGCTCACGCACAACTACACGGGCTATCCGCTGATCCGGCAGGCCCGCGAGATGGTCGAGCGCGGGGACCTGGGCGAGATCCGGCTGGTGCAGGCGGAGTACGCGCAGGACTGGCTGACCGAGAGCGTCGAGACCGGGGGCGACAACAAGCAGGCGGCGTGGCGGACGAACCCGGAAATGGCGGGCGCGGGCGCGCTGGGCGACATCGGGACCCACGCCTTCAACCTGCTGAGCTTCGTGTCGGGGCTGAAGGTCGAGGCGCTGCTGGCCGACCTGCAAAGCTTCGGAGCGGGGCGGCAGGTGGACGACAACGGCCATGTGCTGCTGCGATTCGACGGCGGCGCGCGCGGGATGCTCTGGGCGTCGCAGGTCGCGCCGGGCAACGAGAACGGGCTGCGGCTGCGGATCTACGGCACCAAGGCCGGGATCGAATGGCATCAGGAGAACCCGAACGTGCTGACCTACGCGCCGCTGGGCGAGCCGAAGCGGATCGTCACGCGGGGCGGGGCGGGGCTCGGGACCGGCGGCAATCGCTGGACGCGCATCCCGCCGGGGCACCCGGAGGGCTATCTGGAAGGCTTCGCGACCATCTACACGGACGCGGCGGACCTGATCCTGGGGAGCGGCGACGGGGCGCTGCTGCCCGGCATCGATTCGGGGCTGGACGGGATGTGGTTCATCGGGGCCTGCCAGCGGTCGTCGCGGGCGGGCGGGGAGTGGGTCGGGCGGTAGCTCCGGCCCCAAAGGTCGTGGGGGCTCCGCCCCCGTCTCCTTCGGAGACACCCCCGGGATATTTGGAGCCAAAGAAGGGCCGCAGCCTCCGTCCGGCTTTCTTTGACTTCAAGTATCCCGGGGGGTGAGGCCGTCAGGCCGAGGGGGGCAGAGCCCCCCTGCCCCGTCAGCCGTTGGCGACGCGGCCGGGGATGTGCTCGCGCTTGTGGGTGCGGCCGGGCCAGGTGCGCATCGCCTCCAGCGCCTCCTCGGCCGTTTCCACGGTGCGGAACAGGTCCAGGTCCTCGGGCGAGATCGTGCCGGCCTCGGCCAGGGCGGGCCAGTCGATGATCCGCTCCCAGTAGTCGCGGCCGAAGAGCAGGAAGGGCACCTGCGCCATGCGGCCGGTCTGGATCAGGGTCAGAGCCTCGAACATCTCGTCCAGCGTGCCGAAGCCGCCGGGGAAGACGCAGACGGCCTCGGCGCGCATCAGGAAGTGCATCTTCCGCAGCGCGAAGTAGTGGAAGTTGAAGCACAGCTCGGGCGTGACGTAGGGGTTCGGGGCCTGCTCGTGCGGGAGCACGATATTGAGGCCGATGCTGCGGCCCCCCGCCTCGGCCGCGCCGCGGTTGCCGGCCTCCATCACGCCGGGGCCGCCGCCCGTCACGATCACGCCGCGCCGGCCCCGGCTCTCGACCAGCGACGACTCGGTGGCGAGATAGGCGAAGCGGCGCGCCTCCTCGTAGTAGCGGGAGAGCTGGGCGAGGAGCGGCGTGCGGGCGGTCTGCGCGCGGGCGGGCTCGGGGATGCGGGCGCCGCCGAAGAGGACGATCGTCGTCTCGATCCCGGCCTCGTCCAGCATGAGCTGGGGCTTGAGGAGTTCGAGCTGGAGGCGGACGGGGCGCAGCTCCTCGCGCAGCAGGAAGTCGTCGTCGGCGAAGGCGAGGCGGTAGGAGGCGGAGCGGGTCTGCGCCGTGTCGGGGATCTGCGACGCCGTCTCGCGATCCTCGGTGCTGTCGCGCAGGGGGGTGCGGAGCGCGGGCTCGGCGGAGTGGGGCTCGGGGGGACGGGGGTCGGGCAGGCTGTCGTCGGTCATCGCGAAAGGGTCCTTGGGTGATCGGAGGGATGTGGCACGGATCGGCGGAAAACCAAACCCGCCGTGGCCGGAACCGTCGTGGATTGCGTGGGCCGGACCGGGGACCTATGAGGCCCGAAGGCCCAAACCGGAGGATCGATCCATGTCCCACGCCGCCCTCGAAGCCGCCATCGACGCCGCCTGGGAGGATCGCGCGGCGCTGACGCCCGACACGAAGGGCGAGGCGCGGGACGCCGTGGAGGCGGTGCTGGAGGCGCTCGACGGCGGGTCGCTGCGGGTGGCGGAGCGGCAGGCGGACGGCAGGTGGACCGTCAACCAGTGGGCCAAGAAGGCCGTGCTGCTGGGGTTCCGGCTGAGCGACATGGGGCCGATGGAGGGCGGGCCGCAGGGGTCCGTCTGGTGGGACAAGGTGGACACCAAGTTCAAGGGCTGGGACGCCGCGCGCTGGCGCGAGGCGGGGTTCCGGGCGGTGCCGGGGGCGATCGTGCGGCGGTCGGCCTTCGTGGGCCGCGGCGCGGTGCTGATGCCGTCCTTCGTGAACCTGGGCGCCCATGTGGGCGAGAACACCATGGTCGATACCTGGGCCACGGTCGGGTCCTGCGCGCAGATCGGGGCGAACGTGCACCTGTCGGGCGGGGTCGGCATCGGCGGCGTGCTGGAGCCGATGCAGGCGGGGCCGACGATCATCGAGGACAACTGCTTCGTCGGCGCGCGGTCCGAGGTGGTGGAGGGCTGCATCGTGCGCGAGGGGTCCGTCCTCGGCATGGGCGTGTTCATCGGCCGAAGCACCAAGATCCTCGACCGCGCCACGGGCGAGGTGAGCTATGGCGAGGTGCCGCCCTATTCGGTGGTCGTCGCCGGGTCGATGCCCTCGGCGGGCGGCGTGCACCTCTATTGCGCGGTGATCGTCAAGCGGGTGGACGCAGGCACGCGCGCCAAGACCGGTATCAACGAGCTGCTGCGGGACTGATCAGGCGAGGACCTGGGCCATGACCTGGCTCAGGTCGCGTTCCTGGAAGGGCTTCTGGAGGAACGGCTGGCCCGAGAAGCCGGCGGGCAGGCCGCTGACGCCGTAGCCCGTCGCGAAGGCGAAGGGGATGCCGCGCCGGCGCAGCTCCTCGGCGACGGCGGTGGTCGTCTCTCCGGCGAGGTTCACGTCGAGGAGGGCGGCGTCCACGTCCTCGGTCCCGAGCAGGTCCATGGCGCGGGCGACGCGGGCGGCGGGGCCGACGACGGTCGCGCCCATGTCGGTCAGGATGTCCTCGATCAGCATGGCGATGATCATCTCGTCCTCGACCACGAGGATGCGCTTGCCGGCGACTCCCTCGTCCGCCCCGGCGGGTTCCGCATCCGTCATGTGCCGTCCTCCGTGCTGTCGTTCGTGGCGCGTCGCGTGGCGCGCGGCCGTCCCGGTCCCTGTCGGGCGCGAAGGTAGTCCATTCGGCGGCGGCTCCAAGGGTGCCTTACCTGCGGCCGATGCGCGGCTCGGTCCCCGCGAGGAGGCGGGCGATGTTGGCGCGGTGGCGGATGAGGATGAGGAGCGCGAGGCCGAGGGCGAGGGCCGCGACCTCGGGGCGGCCCAGGAGGACGGCCCAGAGAGGGGCGAGGACGGCCGCGACGAGGGCGGCGAGCGAGGAGATGCGGAGGCCGGCGGCGGTGGCGAGCCAGGTGAGGCAGGCGGCGACGCCGACGGGCCAGGCGGCGGCGAGGAGGACGCCGAGGAAGGTGGCGACGCCCTTGCCGCCCTTGAACCCGAGCCAGACCGGGAAGCAGTGGCCGAGGAAGGCGGTGAACCCGGCGAGGAGCGCGACGTCGGGGCCGGCGAGCGCGCGGGCGAGGAGGACGGCCGCCGCGCCCTTGCCGCCGTCGAGGAGGAGCGTGGCGGCGGCGGCGGTCTTGCTGCCGGTGCGGAGGACGTTGGTCGCGCCGATGTTGCCCGAGCCGATGGCGCGCACGTCGCCGAGGCCCAGCGCGCGGGTCAGGAGGAGGCCGAAGGGCACGGAGCCGAGGAGGTAGCCGAGCAGCGCCCAGAGGAGCAGGAGGCCGGCGGGGGTCGTGATCTCGGGCATTCAGCGGTCCTCGGGGACGGGCCAGACGCGGCGGCCGGCGACCCAGGTGCCGCGCACGCGGCCCTGGAGGCGGGCGCCGTCGAAGGGGGTGTTCTTGGACTTGGAGCGGAGCGTCCAGCGGTCGAGCACGAAGGGCGCGTTCATGTCGAAGAGCACGAGGTCGGCGGGCGCGCCCTTGGCCAGCCGCCCGGTGGGGAGGCCGAGGCGGCGGGAGGGGTTCAGGGACAGGGCGCGGAACAGGGCGGGAAGCGTGAGGCGGCCCGCGTGGACGAGGCGGAGCGAGGCGGGGAGCAGGAGTTCGAGGCCGACCGCGCCGGGGGCGGCGGCCTCGAAGGGGAGGCGCTTGGATTCCTCGTCCTGGGGGGTGTGCTGGGAGCCGAGGCAGTCGATGAGCCCGGAGGCGAGGGCCTCGACGGCGGCCTCGCGGTCCTCCTCCTGGCGGAGAGGGGGGACCAGCTTGAAGAAGGTGCGATAGTCGCCCACGTCGAAGTCGTTGAGCGTCAGGTGGTGGACGGACACGCCCGCCGTCACGTCGAGGCCGCTGGCCTTGGCGCGTTCCAGCGCGGGGAGCGCGGCGGCGGTGGTGATCTGGTCGAGGTGGAGGCGCGCGCCGGTCATCCGGGCGAGCGTCAGGTCGCGGTCGAGGCCGAGACGCTCGGCCATGGGCGAGACGGCGGGGAGGCCGCGCAGGGAGGCGAACTTGCCCGACGTCATCACCGCGCCGCGCGACAGGCCGGGGTCCTGCGGGTGGGTGACGACGAGGGCGTCGAGGCTGCGGGCGTAGGTCAGGGCGCGGGACAGGGCGCGGGTGTCCTCGGTCACGCGGTCGCCGTCGGTGAAGGCGACGGCGCCGGCGTCGCGGAGGAAGCCGATCTCGGTCATCTCGCGCCCCTCGCGGCCCTTGGTCAGGGCCGCCATGGGGAGGACGCGGACGGGGGAGTCCTGCGCGGCGCGGCGGGCGACGAATTCGAGGATCTCGGGCGTGTCGATGGCCGGATGCGTGTCGGGGCGGGTGACCATGGTGGTGACGCCCCCGGCGGCGGCGGCGAGGCCGGCGGAGCGGAAGGATTCCTTGTGACGCTCGCCCGGCTCGCTCACCTTGACGCCCCAATCGACGATTCCGGGGGCGAGGTGGCGGCGGTCGGCGTCGAGGACGGCGGCGAAGCGGTCGAGCGATTCGGGCGCGGCGGGAAGGATGTCGAGGATCGCGCCGTCCTTGAGGACGAGGGCGCCGGGGCGCTCGGTCCCGGCCTCGGGGTCGATGAGGACGGCGTTGTGGATCAGCGTGGTCATGCCGGTCGCCCCTGCTGGCTGCGGCCGACCCTTAACGCCCCCGTGAGGGGGGCGGCAAGGGCGGGAACCCCGGAGGGAGCTGGAACATTCAGTGAACAGCAATCGGAGAGGACACGACATGACCGACGCCAACGCCAAGCAGCACCCCGAAGGGAACGCCGAGAAGGACCCGAAGGACTGGGTGACGGGCGACGAGCCGATGACGGGGGCGCAGGCCTCCTATCTGCGGACGCTGTGCGAGGAGACGGGGGAGGCGTTCGACGAGGGGCTGAGCAAGGCCGCCGCGTCCGAGCGGATCGACGCGCTGAAGGAACGGTCGCCCCGGCTGAAGGAGGGGTGAGTCCAGAGAGGCCGCCGGCGCGCGTGTGCCCTTCGCGCGCCGGCGGGTCTGGGGCCGTGGTGCCGGATTGACTGCCCGGCCCACGGGAGGCGCGTGCACGACGCGCCGGCGGCTGGGGCCTTGCGGTTGCCCAGGGGGCGACGGGGGGAGCGGTCCCGTCGCGCTGTCAAACAGACCGACCGGGGGCGAGGGGGCCTCCGGCGCGGGGGGAGGCCGCGTGGGCGGGCCTCAAGGGGAGCGTTGGGGGAGAGACTCCGGGCCACGCTCGCGGGGAGAATGGCACGGGCGGGGTTAACGATCTCTGACAGCAACGGGCGTTGCGTGTTGCGTGGCATTTTAGGGACTGGCCGCGCGGTGGGTCGTCCGGGGACCAGGCGCCTTTGGAAGGCTCGTGGCGAATCCCTTGGGAAGGGATCTGGCTCGCACGGGAGCCGAACCGGCCTGCGGAGCGCGGGCGGAGGCGGGGCTGGCGTATTTGGGCCAAGTTGAGAGGCCGGGCGCGAGAGCGTGGCCGCGCGGGGTTGCGGACCGGACGGGGCGGCGGCGCTCAGTCGGCTAGGAAGCAGTAGAGGCGGCCGGTGCCGGCGGTGCTGATGAGGTTGTCCTGGCTGCACCCGCGCGAGGGATGGGCGGCGTTCCAGGGGGTGATGCCGGGTTCGAGGCCGCGGCGGTCGTGGTGGCCGAGCATGGCGCTGCCCTGCCCCTCGGCGTTCGCCGTCCAGTTGGAGCAGGTCATGTCCTCGCCCTCGGGGAAGGCGGTGCCGTCGGCCTGGCTGCCGGTGAGGATGTCGTGCTCCACCAGGTAGGTCCGCTCCTCGCGCGGGAGAGGGACGCCGGAGTCGTCCACGGGGACGAAGGGCACGGGGGCGCCGGTCTCGTCGAGGGCGGTCTCGTGGGTGATGTTCACGTCGGGGCCGTGGAGCGCGTCCGCGTCCTGCGCGATGAGGTCGCCCCGGACGTTGTGCCAGGGGCCGGTGCCGATGCGGTCGCGCGCGTTCTCGGCGTCGGCCCCCTGGGTGGACAGGTAGGCCCGCCAGTCGGTCCCCGCGAGGCCCGCCGCCTGGGCGAGCGCGGCGCAGTGGGCGTCGGCGCCCGCGAGGCCGCCGAGGTTGGCGCCGTCGCCGAGGCCACGGCTGGTGACGAAGAAGGACGGCGGGGCGTCCTGCGCGAGGGCGGGGGCGGCGAGGAGAAGGGCGGCGAGGCTGGTCCGGACGAGCGGGGTCATGGCGATCCTCCCTGATGATCGTCACGACCTAGCGTTGCGGGGCCGTCGGTCCTGTGCGCGAACGGCGGGCGCGGCCTGCGTGGGGGAACGCTGCCGCGCGCGGCCGGGGGTCAGCCCTCGCCCAGCGCCGCCCTCCCGCGCGCGGCGCGGAGGTTCTGGGCGAGGAGGTCCATCGCCGCCATGCGGACGGCGACGCCCATCTCCACCTGGGTCTGGATGACGGAGCGGTTGATGTCGTCGGCGAGGGTGCCGTCGATCTCAACCCCTCGGTTCATCGGGCCGGGGTGCATCACGATGGCGTCGGGGGCCGCATGGGCGAGCTTGGCGGCGTCGAGGCCGTAGCGGTGGAAGTATTCGCGTTCGGAGGGGACGAAGCCGCCGTCCATCCGCTCGCGCTGGAGGCGGAGCATCATCACCACGTCCACGCCGCGCAGGCCCTCCTCCATGTCGGTGAAGACCTCGCAGCCGAAGGCGTCGATGCCGGGGGGGAGGAGGGTCGGGGGCGCGACGAGGCGGACGCGGTTCTCCATCTTGTGCAGGAGCAGGATGTTGGAGCGGGCGACGCGGCTGTGGGCGATGTCGCCGCAGATGGCGATGGACAGGCGGTGGAGCCGCCCCTTGGCGCGGCGGATGGTGAGGGCGTCGAGGAGGGCCTGGGTCGGGTGCTCGTGACGGCCGTCGCCGGCGTTGAGGACGGCGCATTGGACCTTCTGCGCGAGGAGGTCCACGGCCCCGGACATCGGGTGGCGGACCACGAGGAGGTCGGGGCGCATGGCGTTGAGGGTCAGCGCCGTGTCGATCAGCGTTTCGCCCTTCTTCACCGAGGAGGCGGCCACGCCCATGTTCATCACCGAGGCGCCGAGCCGCTTGCCCGCCAGTTCGAAGGAGGACTGGGTGCGGGTCGAGGGCTCGAAGAACATGTTCACTTGCGTGAGCCCGGCGAGGGCGTCGCCGGCGGGGAGGCCCTTGCGGTTCCTCTCGGCGTAGGCGTCGGCGAGGTCGAGGAGGGTCGTGATCTCGACGGGGTGCAGGGGCTCGATGCCGAGGAGGTGGGGCTGGCGGAAGGGCATGGGGGGACCTCCTGTGTCGCGAGGGGTTTACGTCAGCCGGACCACGCCTGCCAGAGGAGGCGGAGGGCGAGCGCCACCGAGGTGACGACGAGAAGCGGGCGGATCACCCGCGCGCCGACGCGGACGGCGAGGCGGGAGCCGACCTGCGCCCCGGCGAACTGGGCCGCGCCCATGGAAAGGCCCACGAGCCACCAGGGGGAGGCGACCAGGGCGAACACGGCCATGGAGCCGATGTTGGAGGCGAAGTTGAGGAGCTTGGTGTGGGCGGTGGCGCGCAGCAGGCCCATGCCGCGCAGGGTGACGAAGGCCATCATGTAGAACGACCCGGTGCCGGGGCCGAGGACGCCGTCGTAGAAGGCGAGGCCGGGGACGGCGGTGGCGTTGAAGGCGGGCGCGCGGAGGCGTTCGTGGCGGTCGTCGTCGCCCAGGCCCTTCTTGAGGGCGAAGTAGAGGGCGACGGCGATGAGGAGGACGGGGAGGGCGGCGCGGATCGTGTCGGCGGGGAGGCGGGAGGCGAGGAGGGCGCCCGCGCCCCCCGCGACGAGGGCGAGGAGCGCCGGGAGGGTTTGCGTGCGGGGCTCCACCAGGCCGGCGCGGGCGTAGTGGAGCGCGGCGGAGGCGGTGCCGAACATCCCCTGGACCTTGTTGGTGGCGAGCGCCGTGACCGGGGGGGCCCCGGCGAGGAGGATCGCGGGAAGGGCGAGGAGGCCGCCGCCGCCCGCGATGGAGTCGATGGCCCCGGCGAGGAAGGCGGCGAGGGTGAGGAGGAGCAGGACCTCGGGCGGGACGGGGAGGGACAGGAGGGTCATGCGGCGAAGTCGTCCCGCGCGTAGCCTTGTAGGTAGAGGAGGGCCGTGAGGTCGCCGTGGTTGACGCGGAGGCGGCATTCCTGCTGGACGGCGGGTTTCGCGTGGAGGGCGACGCCCGCGCCCGCGAGGCGGAGCATCCCGAGGTCGTTCGCGCCGTCGCCCACCGCGAGCACGTCCTGGGGGGCGAGGCCGAGGCGGGCGGTGATCTCCTGGAGGGCCTGGACCTTGGCCTCGCGGCCGAGGATGGGCTCGGCGACATGGCCGGTCAGGTGGCCGTTCTCCGACAGGAGCGTGTTGGCGCGGGCTTCGTCGAAGCCGAGGGTCCGGGCGACCTTGTGGGCGAAGCTGAGGAAGCCGCCGGAGACGAGGACGGCGTGGGCGCCGTGGGCCTTCATGGTCGCGAGGAGCGCGGGGCCGCCGGGCATGAGCGTGATGCGGTCGCGGAGCACGTCGTCGATGACGGACTCGGGGAGGCCGCGCAGGAGGGCCACGCGCTCGCGCAGGGCGGATTCGAAGTCGATCTCGCCGTTCATGGCGCGGGCGGTGATGGCGGCGACGTGGGGGCCGACCCCGGCGACGGCGGCGAGTTCGTCGATGCACTCCTGCCGGATCATGGTGGAGTCCATGTCGGCGAGGAGCATCCGCTTGGCGCGCGGTCCGGCGGGCTGGAGGAGGAGGTCGGTCCCCTGCCCTTGCAGCGCCTCCCACGTCTCCCAGAGGTCGGCGGGCTCGGCCTCGACCTCGAACTCGGCGGCCTCGCCGGGGGCGAGCCAGCGGAGGGGGCCGCCCTGCCAGCGGGCGCGAAGGGAGTCGGCTGTGTCGGGGGACAGGCCGCCCGGCGCGGCGATCAGGGTGACGACCTGCATGTGAAGTTTCCGATCGTAGTCGCGGCCCCCGGCGCGGAGGCGCGTTCGCGGCGGATTAGCGGCATTTCGCGGCTTGCGGAAGATCGGGGCGGTTCATAGACCCACGGGCGGGACACCCCTCCCCAACGAGGGGCCATATACCTGGAAGGGTAGCACATGACGCTGCACGAGCCGCAGGCCAAGCCTGCGAACCCGCGATTCTCCTCGGGCCCCTGCGCGAAACCCCCCACATGGTCGCTGGATGCGCTGGCCGGCGCGAGCCTGGGCCGGTCGCATCGCGCGGCCGAGGGGAAGGCGCGGCTGAAGCGGGCCATCGACCTGACGCGCGAGGTGCTGGAGGTGCCGGACACCCATCGCATCGGGATCGTCCCGGCGTCCGATACCGGCGCGGTCGAGATGGCGATGTGGACGATGCTGGGCGAGCGGCCCGTCGAGATGGTCGCCTGGGAGTCGTTCGGCGAAGGCTGGGTCACGGATGCGGTGAAGCAACTCCGGCTCGATGCGCGGGTGCATCGGGCGGACTATGGGCGCATCGTGGACATGGCGTCCTTGGACTATGACAGGGACGTGGTGTTCACCTGGAACGGCACGACCTCGGGCGTGCGGGTGCCGTCGGGGGACGTGATTCCGGCGGGGCGCAAGGGGCTGACGATCTGCGACGCGACCTCGGCGGCCTTTGCCCAGGCGCTGCCGTGGGACCGGCTCGATGTGACGACGTTCTCGTGGCAGAAGGTCATGGGCGGTGAGGCGGCGCACGGGGTGATCGTGCTGGGGCCGCGCGCGGTGGAGCGGCTGGAGAGCTACGTTCCCGACCGGCCCTTGCCGAAGATCTTCCGGCTCACGAGCAAGGGGAAGCTGATCGAGGGGATCTTTGCGGGCGAGACGATCAACACGCCGTCGATGCTCTGCGTCGAGGATTGGATCGTGGCCCTGGAGTGGGGGAAGTCGGTCGGGGGCCTTGCGGGGCTGATCGCGCGGGCGGAGGCCAACGCGAAGGCCGTGTGGGACTTCTGCGACGGCCGCGACTGGATCGCGAACCTTGCCGAGGAGCCGGCCACGCGGTCGAACACGTCCGTGTGCCTGAAGTTCACCGATCCGCGCATCACGGACGGGGCCGGGTTCGCCAAGGCGGTCGCCAAGCGGCTGGAGCAGGCGGGCGCGGCGCTGGACGTGGGGGCGTATCGCGACGCGCCGCCGGGGTTGCGGGTCTGGTGCGGGGCGACGGTCGAGCTGGCGGACGTGCAGGCGATGCTGCCGTGGCTCGACTGGGCGTTCCATGCCGAGATCGCGAAGGTCGCGCAGGCGGCGTGACGTGGTGGCGGGCTGACGCCCGCCCTCCCCCAACATCATAGGGCGGGGTTCACCCCGCCATCATCCGAACATCAATGAATGGAGCGTGGCCCATGGCCCCCCGCGTGCTCATCTCGGACGAACTCTCGACCGCCGCCGTGCAGATCTTCAAGGATCGCGGGTTGGAGGTGGACTACCAGCCCAAGCTCGGCAAGGACAAGGACGCGCTGCTGGCCGTCATCGGGCAGTATGACGGCCTCGCCATCCGGTCGGCCACCAAGGCGACGGAGAAGCTGATCGCCGCCGCCGCGAACCTGAAGGTCATCGGGCGGGCGGGGATCGGCGTGGACAACGTCGATATTCCGGCGGCGTCGAAGAAGGGCATCATCGTGATGAACACGCCCTTCGGGAACAGCATCACCACGGCCGAGCACGCCATCGCCCTGATGCTGGCGGTGGCGCGGCAGATCCCGGAGGCGAACGCCTCCACCCATGCGGGGAAGTGGGAGAAGTCGCGCTTCATGGGGGTGGAGCTGACCGGCAAGACCCTGGGCGTGATCGGCGCGGGGAACATCGGCGGGATCGTCTGCGACCGGGCGCGGGGGCTGAAGATGAAGGTCGTGGCCTATGACCCCTTCCTCGGCGAGGAGAAGGCCGCGCAGATGGGCGTGGAGAAGGTGGAGCTGGACGCGCTGCTGGCGCGGGCGGACTTCATCACGCTCCATGTGCCGCTGACGGACCAGACGCGCAACATCCTGGGGCGCGAGGCCATCGCCAAGCTGAAGCCGGGCGTGCGGATCGTCAACTGCGCGCGGGGCGGGCTAGTGGACGAGGCGGCGCTGGCGGAGGCGCTGAGGAGCGGCCACGTGGCGGGCGCGGCCTTCGACGTGTTCGCGGTGGAGCCGGCGACGGAGAGCCCGCTGTTCGGGCTGCCGAATGTCGTGGTGACGCCGCATCTGGGGGCGAGCACGACCGAGGCGCAGGAAAACGTCGCGTTGCAGGTGGCCGAGCAGATGTCGGACTACCTGCTGACGGGGGCGGTGACGAACGCGCTCAACATGCCCTCCGTCACGGCCGAGGAGGCCAAGGTGATGGGGCCGTGGATCCGGCTGGCCGGGCATCTGGGCAACTTCGTGGGCCAGATGACGGACGAGCCGATCAAGGCGATCAACGTGCTGTACGACGGGATCACGGCGGGGATGAACCACGCCGCCCTGAACTGCGCGGTGATCGCGGGCATCCTGCGGCGGGCGAACCCGGACGTGAACCTGGTGAGCGCGCCGGTCATAGCGCGGGAGCGGGGCATCCATGTCAGCACCACCCGGCAGGACCAGTCGGGGATGTTCGAGGGCTACATCAAGGTCACGGTCGTCACGGACGCGCGGGAGCGGTCGGTGGCGGGGACCGTGTTCTCGGACGGGAAGCCGCGGTTCATCCAGATCAAGGGCATCACGGTGGACGCCGAGATCGGGGCGAACATGGTCTACACGACCAACGAGGACGTGCCGGGGATCATCGGCGCGCTGGGCCGGACCATGGGCGAGAACGGGGTGAACATCGCGAACTTCACCCTGGGGCGGTCGCATCGGGGGGGCGAGGCCATCGCCATCCTGTATGTCGATGACCCGGTGCCGGAAGGGGTGCTGGACCAGCTTCGCCGGACGGGGATGTTCCAGCAGGTGAAGGCGCTGGCGTTCGACATGGCGTGAGCTGGGGATGCCGCCGGGAGGGCTGTCTGCCCTCCCGGACCCACCCGAGGATATTTGGAGCCAAAGAAGGGCTAGTAGCCGGTCATTTCGAGGTAGCCTGTGCCCTCGTGGGAGCCGGTGACGGTGACGGGGCCTTCCCAGTAGGGGACGGAGGTCTCCATCCACGCCTGAGGATTCAGGGCCGTCACGGTCGCGTCGAGGGCGCGGTCGGGAAGCTGGACGCGCCATTCGGTGGGGATCTCGCGGTCAGCGACGGTCGTCGTGTCGCCGGGGGTGGCGGTGAAGGCTCCCGTCGGGAAGGGCGTGGGGGTGCCGTCGGGGGCGATCCACGTGGCGGCGGTGAAGGGGGCTCCCTCGTCGGCGCGGAGGCGGAAGGCCATGAGCTTCTCGCCGCTCGCGAAGGACAGGGAGAACCAGTCCCAGCCGGTCTGGCGGTCGGCGAGGGGCTGGGAGGACCACTCGCGGTCGAGCCAGGCGTTGCCGGTCACGGGGATGTCGCCATCGGGGAGGTGGAGGGTGCCGGTGACGGCGAAGAAGGGCTGGGAGTAGTAGTGGCTGGCCTGGCCGTCCTCGGATTTCACGGAATAGCCTTGGTCGCCTTGGAGGACGATGGGGCCCTGGGCGGTCAGGGTCATGTCGTAGCCCCAGTCGGGGCCTTGGGCGGATAGGGTTGCCGTTTCGAGGTTGTCGCCCATGAGCCGCCATTCGTCGATCCAGGCCTCGAAGGGGTCGGCGGTGACGCCGGCCTGGCCGGGGCCGCCGCGCGCGAGGCGCTCGGCGACGTGGTGGGCGTCGGGGGTGGTGACGGCGGCGTGGGCCATCCAGACCTGGGACGTGGGGGCGCTGTCGGGGGCGAGGGCGGAGCGGAACAGCGTCCATTGCAGGCCGTAGGGGGTGCCGTCCGGGCCGGTGAGGTTGGCGGTGACATACCACCATTCGATGCGGAAGGCGGGGTGCGCGCCGTGGTCCTGGGGGAAGGTGAAGGCGGTGCCGGGTTGGGGGAGGGCGTAGCCTTCGATGGAGGTGCCGAGATTGGCGAAGCCTTGGGCTTGGGCGGGGAATGGCGCCAAAGCGAGGAACAGGGCCTTAGCGTTCATCCGAGAACACCTTGAGGAGGAGCGAGGGGGGGACTCGGGCGAGGCGGATCGCGGGCCAGAGGGCGGCCAGCGCCGCCGCGAGGAGGGCGAGGGCGAGGAGGCGGAGCCAGTCCAGGGGGAACAGGAACATCGGCAGGCGCCAGCCGAAGGCCTCGACGTTGACCACCGCCAGGAGGACCCAGGCGAGGGCGAGGCCCAGGGGGAGCGCGGCGAGGGCGGTGAGGGCGGACAGGCCGACGGCGCGCAGCAGTTCGAGGCGGCCGAGGGTGGCGCGGCGGGTGCCCAAGGCCCAGACGGGGGCGAGCTGGGGGAGGCGGATGGAGGCCAGCGTCAGGAGGGACATGAGGAGCGCGAAGCCGGCGACCGCGAGCGTCAGGACGTTGAGGGCGGCGGTGACGGCGAAGGTGCGCTCGAAGATGCCCAAGCTGATCGCCTTGAGGTTGGACTGGTTGACCACGCGGGCGGGGTCGAGGCCGAGGTCGGTGGTCAGGCTCTCGGCGAGGGCGGGGACATCGGCGGGGGGGAGGCGGAGGCCGAAGGAGAGGGGGACGACCTCGGGGAAGGCATCGCGGAACAGGGGTTCGGTCAGGATCGCCTGCCCCACGGCGTTGCCGTAGTCGCCGTAGATGCCGAGGATCGGGAGGGTCAGGGCGTCGGTGACGGCGAGGGGGTCGCCGACCGCGAGGCCCGCGCGGCGGGCGAGCTGTTCGTTGACGAGGACCCCCTGCCCCGCCGCCAGTTGGTCCCAGGGATCGGGGGCGGCGGAGAGGAAGCGCCAGTTCTCGCGATACGTGGGATCGTCGCGGAGGATCTGCACCTCGGCGGGGAGGCCGGCGAGGGGGCGGTCCACGGAGGCGATGGGGAGGGCGCGGACGGTTCCGGGAAGGGCGGCGAGGAGGGCCTCGGCCTGCGCGGGGGTGGAGACGCCGACGTAGAGCTCGGGCGCGAGGCGCTGGTCGAGGAAGCCGGTGAAGGTCTGGCGGAAGCTGCTGACCATCGTGGAGACGCCGACGTTGGCGGCCATGGCGAGGAGGAGCGCCATGAGGGCGAGGGAGAGGCCGGGGAGTTCCGACCGGGCGTCGGCCCAGATCCATTGCGGGAGGGGGTTGCGGGCAAGGTGCTGGCCGAGCGCGAGGACTCGGTCGAGGAGGAGCGGCAGGAGGAGCGCGCCGCCGATCATCAGGGTGCCGAGCGTCGCGAAGCCGCCGACGAGGCCGCCGCCCCAGAGGCCGAGGGCGAGGGACAGCAGCAGGAGCGCCGCCCCGACGAGGCCCTGGGTGCGGGCGCGGCGGGCGGCCCAGCGCGCGCCGGCGCGGCGGGTGCCCCCGGCGAGGAGCGGCGTGGTGGCGAGGCGGCGCAGCGCGCTGGCGGCGGCGACCGCCGTGCCGGCGAGCGCGATGGCGAGGCCGGAGAGCGCCCAAAGTGGGCGGAAGGTGAGCGTGCCCGCGACCTCGGCCCCGTAGAGGCCGCGCAGGGTGCCGGCCACGTCGGGCAGCAGCGCGGCGGCGATGAGGTAGCCGAGGAGGAGGCCGAGCGCGCCGGCGAGGAGGGCGAGGAGCGCGAGTTCGAGGGCCATGAGCGCGATGAGCGCGCGGAGCGGCATCCCGAGGGCGCGAAGGGTGCGGACGGTGGGGCGGCGCTGCTCGAAGGCGAGGCCGACGGCGCCGTGGACGATGAACAGGCCGACGGCGAAGGACAGGAGGCCGAAGGCGGTGATGTTGAGGTGGAAGGAGTCGGTGAGGGCCGCCGGGTCAGTGGACTGGTCGGGTGGTTGCAGGCGGAGGGTGGGGGCGACCTGCGCGAGCGGGGTCTGGCGGCGGGGCTGGTCGGGGGCGAGGAGCAGGCTGGTGAAGCCGTCCAGCCCGAGGAGGCGCTGGGCGGTGGTGATGTCGGTCAGCACCGTGCCGGGGGCGGCGTCCGGGGACGGGATCGGGGTCGCGCCGGTGTCGGGGAGGGCGGCGAGGGTATCCTCGCGCCCGAGGAGCGCGCCTTGGGGGGCGAGGAAGGCCTGGAGGTCGGCGGTGTCGGCCTCCTCGATGGGGCCGGTCTGGACGGGGGTGGTGAGGGGGTCGATGCCGAGGAGGCGGGCGGGGCCGAGGCGGCCCTCGACGAGGGGGCTCGCCAGCCAGCCGGCGCGGCGCAGGGCGACCCAGGTGGCTTCGGGGATCGTCGCGCCCTCGGGGGGGAGGAGGCGGGTGAGGCGGCCCTCGCCCAGCGTGTCGGCGGCCTGGGCGTAGGAGGCGCGGGCCTCGGTGTTGATGGCCTGGACGCCGGACCAGAGAGCGGTGGCGAGGGCGAGGCCGGCGAGGAGCGTGAAGAGCTGGAGCGGGTGGCGGCGCCAGTGGGACAGGAGGGCGTGGAGGCCGGCGCGGGTCATGGCGCGACGCGGCCAAGGCGGAGGTGGACGCGGGCGTCCATGCGTTCGGCCACGCGCTCGGAGTGGGTGACGCAGAGGAGGGCGGCCCCGGTCTCGGCCACCAGGGCGAGCATGAGGGCGAGGACGGCCTCGGAGGAGGATTCGTCGAGGTTGCCCGTGGGCTCGTCGGCCAGCACCAGGCGCGGGCGGGCGGCGAGGGTGCGGGCGATGGCGACGCGCTGCTGCTGGCCGCCCGACAGCTCCTCGGGGTACTTGCGGAGCTGGGGGGCGAGGCCGAGGCGGTCGGCGAGGTGGGCCTCCCAGGAAGGATCGGACGCGCCCTTGAGGCGGGCCTGGAAGGCGATGTTGGCGGCCACGTCGAGGGACGGGACGAGGTTGAACTGCTGGAAGACCACGCCCACGGATTCGCGGCGCAGACGGGCGCGGCCCCGGTCGTCGAGGGACGTGACCTCGGTGCCGTCGAGGAGGATGGAGCCGGAGTCAGGGCGGTCGAGGCCGCCGATGAGGTGGAGGAGCGTGCTTTTTCCGCTGCCGGATTCGCCGGTGAGCGCGAGGGTGCGGCCCGAGGCGAGGTCGAGCGAGGCCCCGCGCAGGACGGGGATGGGGCCGTCGGGGCCCGGGAAGGCCTTGTGGATGTCGCGGACGGCGAGGAGCGCGGTCAACGCGGATGGAGGCGGCGGGCGCGCGGCAGGACCAGGGCCACCACCGCCGTCAGCAGGGTTCCGAAGACGCTCAGGATCCAGAACAGGCCCTCCTCGCCGACCGAGCCGAGGATAGGGCGGAGCGCGACGGGGCCAAGGGTGCCGGCGAGGAGGCCGGAGGCGAGGATCGCCGCGCCCATGCGGGGGTCGGGGCCGAGGAGGCGGGTGGCCCAGACGAAGAAGGCCGGGAAGCAGACCGCCGCGAAGGCCCCCGACAGGACGAAGCCCCAGGCGGGGGACAGGATCGCCAGCGCCGCGCCGGCGGTCGCGCCGGCGACGCCGCCGAGGAACATCAGGTCCGGGGGCAGGCGGTGGCTGACGGCGGCCAGGGCCATGCGGCCCGCGACGAAGGCCAGGAAGAAGGCGGAGACGAGGCGGGCGGTGGAGGTTTCCGAGAAGCCGAGGTCCACGAGGGCGGAGGCCCCGAGGCCGATCAGCGCCGATTCGATCACCACCGCGCCGAAGAGGAGGAGGAGGAGCAGGAGGCGCGGGGAGAGGGGCGGCAGGCCGGGGGCGGCGGTGCGGAAGGGCTCGGGTCCCGAGAGGGCGAGGGCGAGGGCCGACAGGGCGGCGACGGTCCAGAACACGGCCTGGGGCGCGCCGCCCATCGCGAGGAACAGCAGGGGGGACAGGATCGCGCCGAGGCCGAAGATGGCGTTGACCAGCGACACCATGCCGGGGCCGCGCGGGCCGAAGTCGGTCAGGAAGCGGCGGTTGACGGCGGCGGCGAGGATGCCGAAGCCCAGGCCCGCGACCAGCGCGCCGGTCAGCAGGAGGCCCCAGGTCGCGCCGAGGGCGAGGCCCGTGGCCCCGAGCGTCACCGCCACCAGCGCCGGGCGCATGGCGAGGCCAGGAAGGCCGAGGACGCCCGCCGCGACGGCGAGGGCGGCCCCGGCGTTGTAGGTGGCGATGAGGGTGCCGCCCTGCCCTGGGGCGAGGCCGAAGGCCTGCGACCAGACGGGGAGCGCCACGCCGAACAGCGCGGGGAGCATCCCGAGAAGGAAGAAGGACAGCGCCCCGGAGGCGAACAGGCGCGAGGCGAAGCCGGCGGGGGCGGCCCCGTCGGACGGGACGTTGCAGGCGGAGGTCACGGCGCGGGAGTCCTTGGGGGGAGGAGGTCGCGGGAGAGGTTCTGGGGTCTTTGCGGGGGAAGGTCCAGAGGGGCGGGGTCTTCGGGGGGCGCTTTCGTTGGAACGGCGTCGGAGGCCTGGGCGTTCCGTTCGGGCATTCCGACAGCATCCGAGGAGGACAGGGCATGGTCGGTTCCAACAAGTCCGACACGCGGCAGGGGACGCTTCCCGGCCGGCAGACCGAGCCGCCGAACGCCGGGCCGGAGTTCCCGGCGGAGCATGATCTCAAGCGGGCGAAGGACCTGCCCGAGAGCGTGCGGGAGCGCATCCGGGAGGTGGACGTGACGGAGGACGCGCGAGGGCTGCGGGAGACCGGGGACCTGCGCGGGCCGAGGGGGGACGATCAGGAGGCGCGGACGCGGGGGACGCATCAGGGGGAGTGATGGGGGCTCCGAGGGTGGCGCGGGCGTGACGTCAGGCGTCCGGTCATGGGTGGGCCGCGCAGGGTGGACCCCCGCCCTGCGAAGGGTGCGGCAGGCTCGCGAACCAGTCGGCGTAGGGGGTCGTCCGCGCCATGCGGCGGTTGAGGTCGGGGGCGCCGTCGGTCCACCAGACCGGGCCGCGCTCGCCCAAGGCGCGCTTGGCGGCGTCCACGCGGGCGCGGGCGTCGCGGAGGGCCTGCGCGTCGCCCTTCGCGTCGCGGACGGCTCGGCGGGCGGACATGAGGTCGCGGACGAGGGCTTCGCGCGTGGCCGGGTCGAGCGACGGGTCGGACATCCGCCAGAGGCGGCCGCGCACCACGAAGTAGCGGCCGTCGGGAGTGACGGGATGCCTCACGTCCAGTCGAGGACGACCTTGCCGGAGCGGCCGGAGCGCATGGTCTCGAAGGCCTCGCGGTAGTCGGCGACCTTGAAGCGGTGGGTGATGACGGGGCGCACGTCGAGGCCGTTCTCCAGCATGGCGATCATCTTGTACCAGGTCTCGAAGATCTCGCGGCCGTAGACGCCCTTGATGGTCAGGGCCTTGAGGACGATGCGGCTCCAGTCCACGGGGCTCTTGCCGGGCGGGATGCCAAGGAGGGCGATGCGGCCGCCCATGACGAGGGATTCAACCATCTGGTCGAGGGCGGCCTGGGAGCCGGACATCTCCAGCCCCACGTCGAAGCCCTGCACCATGTGGAGGCGGGCCATCACGTCGCGGAGGTCCTCCTGCGCGACGTTGACGGGGGTCACGTCGGCGACCTTGGCGGCGAGGTCGAGGCGAAGGGGGTTCACGTCGGTCACGACGACGTTCCGCGCGCCCACGTGGCGGGCGACGGCGGCGGCCATGATGCCGATGGGGCCGGCGCCGGTCACGAGGACATCCTCTCCGATCAGGTCGAAGGACAGCGCGGTGTGGACGGCGTTGCCGAGGGGGTCGAGGATGCTGCCGATCTCGTCGTCGATGCTGTCGGGGAGGGGGACGGCGTTGAAGGCGGGGAGGCGCAGGTAGTCGGCGAAGGCGCCGGGCTCGTTGACGCCGATGCCGCGCGTCTCGGGGTCGAGGTGGAAACGGCCGGAGCGGGACTGGCGGGAGGTCTTGCCGATGAGGTGGCCTTCGCCGGAGACGCGCTGGCCGAGGCGGAGGTCCGTCACGTCGCGGCCGAGCTCCACGATCTCCCCGGCGAACTCGTGGCCGGTGATCAGCGGGGTGGGGACGGTGCGGGCGGCCCAGTCGTCCCAGGCCCAGATGTGGATGTCGGTGCCGCAGATGCCGGTCTTGCGGACGCGGATCAGCACGTCGTCGGGACCGATCCTCGGGCGGGGCTCGTCGCGCAGGGTCAGGCCCTCGCCGGGGGACTCCTTGACCAGGGCCTTCATGGGATCACTCCGGTTTCGCGGCCCGCCCGCGCGAAGGCGTCGAGCGCGCGGTCGAGGTCGGTGGGGGTCAGGGCGGCGGTCATCTGGGTGCGGATGCGGGCGCGGCCCTGCGGGACCACGGGGTAGAAGAAGCCGGTGGCGAGGACGCCGTGCGACAGGAGCCGCCGGGCCATCTCCTGCGCGAGGCGGGCGTCGTGGAGCATGACGGGGATGATGGGGTGGGTGCCGGGGAGGAGGTCGAAGCCGAGGGCCTGGAGGCCGTCTCGCCACCTGCGGGCGTTGGCGTCGAGCCGGGCGCGGAGGGCGTCGCCCTCGGGGCCCTCCACGAGGTCGAGGGCAGTCAGCGTCGCGCCGGTGATCGCGGGGGGGAGGGCGTTGGAGAACAGGTAGGGGCGCGCGCGCTGGCGCAGGAGGTCGATGACGGGGCCGGGACCGGCGACGAAGCCGCCGAGCGCGCCGCCCAGGGCCTTGCCGAAGGTGCCGGTCACGATGTCGGCCTGGATGCCGGCGCGGGACGGGGTGCCCCGGCCCCCCTGCCCCACGAAGCCCGTCGCGTGGCAGTCGTCCACCATGAGGAGCGCGCCATGGCGGTCGGCGAGCGCGCGCATCGTCGCGAGGTCGGCGAAGTGGCCGTCCATGGAGAAGACGCCGTCGGTGGCGATCAGGACGTGGCGCGCGCCGCCCTCGCGCGCGGCGCGGAGCTGGCGGTCGAGGTCGTCCATGTCGCCGTTGGCGAAGCGGTAGCGGCGGGCCTTGGAGAGGCGGATGCCGTCGATGATGCTGGCGTGGTTGAGGGCGTCGGAGACCACGGCGTCGGCGTCGGTGAGCAGCGGCTCGAACAGCGCGCCGTTGGCGTCGAAGGCGGCGGCGAAGAGGATGGCGTCGTCGTGGCCGAGGTAGCTCGCGACGCGGGACTCCAGCGCCTTGTGGAGGTCCTGCGTGCCGCAGATGAAGCGGACGGAGGCGAGGCCGAAGCCGCGATCCTCCATCGCCTGCGCGGCGGCGGCCCTGAGCGCGGGATGGTTCGCGAGGCCGAGGTAGTTGTTGGAGCAGAGGTTCAGGACCTCGCGGCCCTCGACGAGGACACGGGCGCCCTGCGGCGAGGCGATCACCGGCTCGGACTTCCAGAGCCCCTCGGCGCGGATGGCGTCGAGGCGGGATCGGATCTCGTCCAGGAACTCGGTCATGCGGGGGCCTCCTTGCGGGGCATCATCTAGGGTCGCGGCGGGGCGGACCAAGGGCGCGAGGTGCCTTGGGCCGCGACGCCGCAGGGGCGAGACGGGCCTTCCCATCGGGGGCGTTTGACCCTATGTGCCCCCAATCCCCGGACGCCGTCCGGGGACGGGCCTTGCTGGACGACATCCCGGCTTGCGCCGTCACACGAACCCTACAGGAGAACATCCGATGTCGATCACCGCCGAAGACAAGGCCCGCATCCTCACCGACTTCGCCACCAAGCCCGGCGACACCGGCTCGCCCGAGGTGCAGGTCGCGATCCTGAGCTCGCGCATCGCCACGCTGACCGAGCACTTCAAGGTGCACAAGAAGGACAACCACGGCCGTCGTGGCCTTCTCATGATGGTGGCGCAGCGCCGCAAGCTGCTCGACTACGTGAAGAAGAAGGACGAGGCCCGGTATCAGTCGCTGATCGAGCGCCTGGGCCTGCGCCGCTAAGTGTTTCCGGGCCGCGCCCCCTGACCGGGGCGCGGTTCTTCTTTCAGGGGCGCCGGCCGGGCTCGACCGGCGCTTGGGCTAGACAGAGCCAGGGGCAATGCGGCCCCTCCGAAAACCCGCCCCCTCGGACGGAAGAATGAACGGGGGCAAGAGGCGCGAAGGCGCGCCGGAAGGACATCCGATGTTCAACGAAGTCAAGAAATCGATCCAGTGGGGCGGCGAGACGCTGACGCTGGAAACGGGCAAGGTCGCCCGCCAGGCGGATGGCAGCGTCATCGCCACGCTGGGCGAGACCAGCGTGATGGCGAACGTCACCTTCGCCAAGGAGGCGAAGCCGGGCCAGGACTTCTTCCCCCTGACCGTGCATTACCAGGAAAAATTCTACGCCGCCGGCAAGATTCCGGGCGGCTACTTCAAGCGCGAGGCGCGCCCGTCGGAGAAGGAGACGCTGACCTCGCGGCTCATCGACCGGCCGATCCGCCCGCTGTTCGTCGAGGGCTTCCGCAACGAGGTGCTCGTGATGTGCACCGTGCTGAGCCATGACCTGCACAACGAGCCGGACGTGGTGGCGATGATCGCGGCGTCCGCCGCGCTGACGCTGTCGGGCGCGCCCTTCCGGGGGCCCATCGCCGCCGCGCGCGTGGGCTTCGTCAACGGCGAATACGTGCTGAACCCGTCGGTGGACGACCTCCAGAACCTGCGGTCGAACCCCGAGCAGCGGCTCGACCTCGTGGTCGCGGGGACCCAGGACGCCGTGATGATGGTGGAGTCCGAGGCCTACGAGCTGTCGGAGGAGGAGATGCTGGGCGCGGTGGTGTTCGCCCACCAGCAGATCCAGCCGGTGATCGACCTCATCATCGACCTCGCCGAGGAGGCCGCCAAGGAACCCTTCGACTTCCACCCGGTCGATGACTCGGCGATCCGCGCCCGCGTCCGTGCGCTGGGCGAGGACGCGATGCGGAAGGCCTTTGGCAACCGCGTCAAGCAGGACCGCGTGGCCGCCATCGAGGCCGCCGTCGAGACCATCAAGGCGGGCCTGACCGAGGCCGAGCTGGCCGATCCGTCGCTGAAGGGCGCGATCAAGGCGCTGGAGTCGGACGTGCTGCGCGGCGACATCGTGCGCGGCGGCAAGCGGATCGACGGGCGGGCGCTGGACGTGGTGCGGCCCATCGTGTCGGAAACGGGCCTGCTGCCCCGGACCCACGGCTCGGCGCTGTTCACGCGCGGCGAGACGCAGGCGCTGGTCGTGACGACGCTGGGCACCGGCGACGACGAGCAGTTCGTCGATGCGCTGCACGGCAACTCCAAGCAGAACTTCCTGCTGCACTACAACTTCCCCCCGTATTCGGTGGGCGAGGTCGGGCGCGTGGGCTCGCCGGGCCGTCGCGAGATCGGCCACGGCAAGCTCGCGTGGCGGGCGTTGCAGGCGGTGCTGCCGGCGGCGACGGACTTCCCCTACACGATCCGCGTCGTGTCGGAGATCACCGAGTCGAACGGGTCGTCGTCCATGGCGTCGGTCTGCGGCGGGTCGCTGTCGATGATGGACGCGGGCGTGCCTCTCAAGGCGCCGGTCGCCGGCGTGGCGATGGGCCTCGTGCTGGAAGATGATGGCCAGTGGGCCGTGCTGACCGACATCCTGGGCGACGAGGACCACCTCGGCGACATGGACTTCAAGGTCGCGGGCACCGAGGCCGGGATCACGTCCCTGCAGATGGACATCAAGGTCGCGGGCATCACGCCCGAGATCATGGGCAAGGCGCTGGAGCAGGCCAAGGCCGGCCGGCTCCACATCCTGGCCGAGATGAACAAGGCGCTGTCCGCGCCGCAGGGCTTCTCGGAATACGCGCCGCGCATCGAGACGATGACCATCCCGACCGACAAGATTCGGGAAGTGATCGGCTCGGGCGGGAAAGTCATCCGCGAGATCGTGGAAGTGTCCGGCGCCAAGGTGGACATCAGCGACGACGGCACGATCAAGATCGCGTCGGCGAACGGCGAGGCCATCAAGAAGGCCTACGACATGATCTGGTCGATCGTGGCGGAGCCTGAGGTGAACGGCGTCTACAAGGGCACGGTCGTCAAGATCGTGGACTTCGGGGCCTTCGTGAACTTCTTCGGCAAGCGCGACGGCCTCGTGCACGTGTCGCAGATCGCCGCGAGCCGGCTGAACCATCCGTCGGACGCCCTCAAGGAAGGCCAGGAGGTCTGGGTGAAGCTGCTGGGCTTCGACGATCGCGGCAAGGTGCGCCTGTCCATGAAGGTCGTGGACCAGGAGACCGGCAAGGAAATGGCCAAGGAAGACGCCTCGGCCGACCAGGCCTGAGGACGGAACGGACGGCCCGGGGAGCGCTCCCCGGGCCTTCTTCTTGCCGGGACCACGGAATGACCACGCTCGCGACCTTCTGGGCCGGACGGCTCGGCCCCATCGAGATGGCGAGCCTCGCCTCCTTTGCGCGGCAGGGGCAGACGATCGTCATCTACAGCTACGGGCGGCTGCCGGACGTGCCGGCGGGCTTCGAGAACCGCGACGCGGCCGAGGTGCTGCCCGCGCGGGAGGTGGCGACCTACCGCAAGGAGGGGAGCCCGTCGCTCCATTCCAACTTCTTCCGCTATGCGCTGATGCGGGAAACGGATCACGTCTGGGTGGACCTGGACGTGATCGCGCTGCGGCCCTTCGAGTTCACGGAGGACCGCGTCTACGCCTACGAGAACCCCGAGCGGGTCAACTGCGCCGTGCTGCGGCTGCCCAAGGACTCGCCCACGCTGGCGGCGCTGCTGGCCTTCGGGCCAGGTCAACGCGGCGTCGCCCCGCACATCACCGGCCTACGGCGGGCCAGGCAGTGGATCAAGACCTTCGGGCGCGGCGTGCGGATCGAGGACTGGCCCTGGGGCAGCACCGGCCCCCGGGCGCTGACCACCTACCTGCGGACGTTCGACGAGATCCGCTTCGCCATGCCGCGCACAACCTTCTATCCCGTGCGCGCCGGGCGGTTCGAGCGGTTCCTGACGCCCGGCGACCTGGCCGACGACAGCTTTCCGAAGGAGACCTATGGCGTCCACCTGGCTGCGAGCGTGATCCAGCGCCGCCTGCGGGAGACGGGCGGGCCGATCCCCGAGGGGTCGTTCCTGTGGCGGCAGATCGAGAGGGCGCGGGCCGAGGGCTTCGCGGCGTGACGGCTTTCCCTTTCGCGGCCGGCCCCTTAAGGTCCGGCCGTTTCCGTCGCGGATGAGCCCCTGCCCATGACCCTTCCCTCCCTCGCCTCGTTCTGGCACGGCGGCCCCCTTGCCGCGATCGAGATGGCGAGCCTGCATTCCTTCGTGGCGCTGGGCCATCCCGTGACGGTCTACAGCCACGCGCCCATCGCGAACCTGCCCGGCGCGGTCGAATGGCGCGACGCCGACGAGATCCTGCCCACCGACAAGGTGGCCGTCCATCGCAAGCACGGCAGCTCGGCGCTGCATTCGAATTTCTTCCGCTACGCGATGTTCCGCAAGACGGAGCACCTGTGGGTGGATCTCGACATCGTGGCCCTCCGGCCCCTGGCCTTCGAGGGCGGGCACGTCTTCGGCTACGAGACGCCGGCCTCGGTGAACGGCGCGGTGCTGCGGCTGCCCAAGGATTCGCCGGCGCTGGAGCTGCTGTCGCGGCTGGGGCCCCACACGCGGGGCGTGGCGCCCCACATCAAGGGGCTGCGGCGGCTGAAATACTGGGTGCGGACCTTCGGGCGCGGCTATCCCATCGACGAATGGGTCTGGGGCAGCGCCGGGCCGCGCGCCCTGACCACCTACCTGACCCAGACCGGAGAGATCCGCCACGCCCGCCCGGTGGAGGCCTTCTATCCCATCGGCGTGAACGAGCATCAGAGGCTTCTGGAGCCGGGCCTGACGCCCGAAAGCTTCGGCCCCGAAACCTACGCGGTCCACCTTTGGGCCAGCCGGCTCCGCAAGACGCTGGCCGAGCGGCACGGCGGCGCGATCCCGCCCGACAGCTTCACCGGCCGGGTGGTGGAGCGGGCGCGGAAGGACGGCTTCGATGCCTGACGGAGGGCCCGTCAATGTCCTGTGCATGAAGTGGGGGCGGCTCTACGGGCCGGAGTATGTGAACGCCCTGCGGCGCGGGGTGGCGCGGCATCTGGCGCGGCCGCATCGGTTCGTGTGCTTCACGGACGACGCGACCGGCCTCGATGCGGAGGTGGAGGCGATGCCGCTGCCCGAGCTGGGGCTGCCGGAGGGACATGGCGACACGCGGTGGCGGAAGCTCGGGCTGTTCCGGCGCGACCTGGGGGGGCTTTCGGGGACGGCGCTGTTCCTCGACCTCGATCTGGTGGTCGTGGGGGGCCTGGATGCCTTCTTCGACCTGCCCGGCGCGTTCCGCATCATCCGCGACGACGACCTGTTCCGGCCGAAGCCCCTGCGGCGGCTGCGGCCGGGGCGGGACCGCTTCCTGCACGCGGTCGGCAACTCGTCGGTGTTCCGCTACGGGATCGGGGCGCATCCGTATGTGCTCGACGACTACCTCGCCGACCCGGAAGGGGCGGTGCGGCGATTCGAGATCTCCCAGCAGTTCCAGAGCGACCGGCTGGCGGCGCATGGGAATCTGGACTACTGGCCGCGCGGCTGGTGCGTGAGCTTCAAGAACGGGTGCGTGCCGCGGGGGGTCGCGAGCTATCTGCGCGATCCGGTGTGCCCGGAGGGCGCGCGGATCGTGGTCTTTGCCGGGAGCCCGAAGATGTCCGAGGTGCTGGCGGGCGGCGGGCATCGGTGGCACCGGCGCATCGGCCGGGTGGATTGGCTGCGCGCGGCCTGGGAGGGCTGATGCTGCAGGCGTGGAAGCACCGCTGGCGCAGCGCCCGCGCGCGGGCCGACATCGCCGCGCGCCTGCGCGAGCCGCCGGAGACGCGGGCGCATGGGCTGCCGTCGCCGCTGGTGGTGTCGCTCACGAGCTTTCCCCGGCGGTTCGGGACGCTCGCGCCGACGATGGGGGCGCTGCTGACGCAGACGGTGCGGCCCGACGCGGTGATCCTGTGGCTGGGCGAGGGGCAGGCGCGGGAACTGCCGGGGGAGGTGCTGGCGCTGCGGGCGCGGGGGCTGACCGTGGCCGAGACGCGGGACCTGCGGTCCTTCACCAAGATCGTGCCGACTCTGGTCGCGCATCCCGAGGCGCACGTGGTCACGGCGGATGACGACGTGTTCTATGGGCGCGACTGGCTGGAGGGGCTGGTCGCGGCGGCGCGGCCCGGCGAGGTCGCGGCCCATCGCGCGCATCGCGTGGGCGTGGCGGACGGCCGCCCCCTGCCCTACGCCGACTGGGACCGGAACCTGCGCGCGCCCGAGCGGGGGCCGCTGGTCTTTCCGACGGGCGTGATGGGGGTGATCTACCCGCCGGGAAGCCTGCACGAGGACGCGACGCGGGCGGAGCTGTTCGGGGAGCTGGCCCCCACGGCGGACGACGTGTGGCTGTGGTGGATGCACCGGATGGCGGGGGCCACGGCCCGCAAGGTCGGGGGCCGCGCGCGGGTGCTGGAATGGCCGGACAGCCAGGCGGTGAACCTGCGGGCGGGCAACACGGCGGGGGCGGGGAACGACCGCGCCGTGGCCGCGATGGTCGCGCGCTACGGGCTGCCGCTCGGGTGAACGGCGTTGTGCGCCGGGATGGGACGGGTAGAACGGGGGAAAGGCCAAGTTCCCCGTGATTCGCCCGACCGAGGTGCCCGATCCATGCTGACCCGCCGCCGTTTCCTTGCCGCCTCGGGGCTGGCCCTCGCCGCCGGGGGGGGCGCCGCGCAGGAGCTGCTTCCCGTCAGCGTCTCGCCTGTCGAGGATCCGGGCCCGCTCCGGCTCGACATCGGGCCGGAGGCGGTCCAGGCCTCGCTGTCGCTGCCGCCGGACATGGAGGGCGACCACGCCATCCCCGAGCGGTTCCGCGCCCGCGTGGTGCAGGTGGCGCCGGGGCTGGTGCCGAACGACATCCATATCGTGCCGCAGAGCTACAACCTGTATTTCATCCTGCCGGGCGACTACGCCATCCGCTACGGCGTCGCGGTGGGGCAGCAGGGCCTCGGCTGGCACGGGCAGGCCGAGATCGGCCGCAAGGTGGAGTGGCCGTCGTGGCGGCCCACAGACGAGATGATCGAGCGGCACCCGGAGCGCTACTCGAAATACGCCGAGGGGATGCCCGGCGGCCCGGACAATCCTCTGGGCGCGCGGGCGCTCTACTTCTTCCAGGGCGAGCGGGACACGCAGATCCGCGTCCACGGCACCACTGACCCGACCTCGATCGGGCACCAGGCGTCGAACGGCTGCTTCCGGATGTACAACAGCCACGTGATCGACCTTTACAACCGCGTGCCGCTGGGCGCGCGGGCCTTCGCCTACTGAGGGTCGCGATTCCGCCACGGTTCTCGGAAAAGATGCGAGCCGCCGGGGCGACCCGGCGGCCTTCGCCGTGTGCCGTGGTAGGCTCCGGGGCGAGCAGAACAAGAGGGACAGGCCCCATGACGACTCGCAGACGCTTCCTCGCCGCGACGGCGGCGAGCCTTCTGGCCGCGCCCGCGCTGGCGGGCGAGGTCGTGCGGATCCCGCGCGACTGGCTGCCGACCGACGTGGAGATCGAGCCGGGCACGCCCGTAGGCCAGATCAGCGTCGATGTGGCGGACACCTGGCTCTACCTGACGGTCGCGGACGGGGTGGCGCGGCGCTACAAGATCGCGGTGGGGGCGCCGGGACGCAACTTCCAGGGCGTGGCCTATGTCGCCCGCAAGGCCGAGTGGCCGGCCTGGAAGCCCACGCCCGAGATGATCGCCATCGAGCCGCACGTCTATGGCAAGTTCCACGCCGGCCTGCCCGGCGGGCATCCGATGAACCCGCTGGGGGCGCGGGCGCTCTACCTGTATCAGGACGGGCGCGACACCTTCTTCCGCATCCACGGCACGCCGCAGCCCTGGACCATGGGGCAGGCCTTCTCCTCGGGCTGCCCGCGCATGATCAACGATCATATCGTCGATCTGTATGAGCGGGTGCCGGTGGGGACCTGGGTGATCTCGGCCTGAGGCCGGTGGGGGGCCCGGCGGCCCCCCGTCCCCGTCAGGCGCGGAGCTTGGCCTTGCGGAGATAGGGCAGGACCGTCTCGAAGCTGCCGAAGCGGGCGGTCGCATCCTCGTTGGACACGGCGACCGGGATGATGACGGCATCGCCGGGCTGCCAGTCGGCGGGGGTCGCCACGCCGTTCCGGGTGGAGGCCTGGAGCGCGTCGAGGGCGCGCAGGATCTCGGTGAAGTTGCGGCCCACGGTCATCGGGTAGGTCATCGAGAGCTTGAGCTTCTTGTCCGGCCCGACGATGAACACCGACCGCACGGTGGCGGTGTCGTTGGGCGTGCGGCCGTCGGGCAGGTAGGCCTCGGCGGGGAGCATGTCGAAGGCCTTGGAGATGCTCAGGTCCTTGTCGGCGGCGATGGGGAAGGTGGGTTCCGCGTTGCCGGCGAGGAGGATGTCGCTTTTCCAGCGGACGTGATCCTCGACGCCATCGACGGAGACGCCCAGCACCTTGACGCCGCGCTTCCTCCATTCCTCGTCGAGCCGGGCGACGGCCCCGAACTCGGTGGTGCAGACGGGGGTGAAGTCCTTGGGGTGGCTGAAGATCACCGCCCAGGAATCGCCCACCCAGTCGTGGAGGTGGATGGGGCCCTGATCGGTTTCGACCGTCAGGTTCGGGATGGTGTCGTTGATGCGCAGGCCCATGTCGTGGCTCCCCAAGGTCAGGACGCGGCCCGGACTTGGCCGGGCGCGGGTCGGGCCAATATAGTCGTGAGGCGTGAAGCGCGCCACGGGGGCCGGGAGAATAGAATGATCGAAAAGCGGCGGTTCTACATGAACGGCTCTTGGATCGGGTCGCTGGATGGGCGGGATCATGTCGTCATCGACCCCTCGACCGAGGAGGAGGCGGTGGCGATCACGCTGGCCGGGCCGCGGGACGTGGATGCGGCCGTAGCCGCCGCGAAGGCCGCCCTGCCCGGATGGGCCGTGGCCGACCCGCGCGAGCGGCGGGCGCTGGTGGAGCGGGTGCTGGAGCAATACCGGCGGCGCGAGCGGGATCTCGCGGAGGCGATCTCCCTGGAGATGGGGGCACCCATCGACTTCGCATTGGCCGAGCAGGCGCCGAGCTTCTCGTGGCACGCGGAGAACTTCCTGACAGCCTTCGACGGGATCGAGTGGTTGCGTCCGTTGGGCACCGCGAAGGGGAGCATGATCGCGCTGGAGCCGGTGGGCGTCGTGGGCTTGATCACGCCGTGGAACTGGCCGGCGAACCAGATCGCGCTGAAGGTGGTGCCGGCGCTGCTGGCGGGCTGCGCGATGGTGCTGAAGCCGTCGGAGCAGGCGCCGCTGTCGGCCTGCGTGGTGGCCGAGATGCTGCACGACGCGGGCTGCCCGCCGGGGGTGTTCAACCTGATCCAAGGGGACGGGGCCGGGGCGGGGACGCGGCTGTCGTCGCACCCGGAGGTGGAGATGATCTCGTTCACCGGGTCCACGCGGGCGGGGCGGGCGATCACGGTGGCGGCGGCGGACACGTTCAAGCGCGTGACGCTGGAGCTGGGCGGCAAGGGCGCGAACCTCGTCTTCGCGGATGCGGACGAGAGGGCGGTCGAGCGCGGCGTGCGGCACGTCATGGAGAACAGCGGCCAGAGCTGCAACGCGCCGACGCGGATGCTGGTGGAGCGGCCGATCTATGAGCGGGCGGTCGAGACGGCGCGCGCCGTGGCCGAGGCGACGAAGGTCGCTCCGGCGGACGAGGCGGGCGACCACATCGGCCCCGTGGTGAACGCCCGGCAGTGGGAGCACGTGCAGGGGCTGATCCAGAAGGGCATCGAGGAGGGCGCGCGGCTGGTCGCGGGCGGCCCGGGGCGGCCCGAGCACCTGAACCGGGGGTTCTTCGTGCGGCCAACGGTCTTCGCCGACGTGCGGCCCGGGATGGCCGTGGAGAGGACGGAGATCTTCGGCCCCGTGCTGTCGATGATGCCCTTCGACACCGAGGAGGAGGCGCTGCGGATCGCCAACGACACCGACTACGGGCTGACGAACTATGTCCAGACCGCCGACGAGGGGCGGCGGCACCGGCTGGCGCAGGGGCTGAAGTCGGGGATGGTGGAGATGAACGGCAAGTTGCGTGGGCGCGGCGCGCCGTTCGGGGGGACCAAGGCGAGCGGTCGGGCGCGCGAGGGGGGCCTCTGGGGAATCGAGGAGTTCCTGGAGGTGAAGTCGATTTCCGGCTGGTGAGGCGCGGCGGCGCACAGGGTCGGCGCGCGGGGCCTGCGGTCCCGCACAGACTCCGTTCGGTGGCGGGGAATTGGGTCCCCTGCCCCGCTGCGCCTATCTGTCCGCCATCAGATCGCGGAGGATGCGATGACGGACAGGATCAACGGGCTGCACCACGTCACCATGATGGCGTCGAGCGCGCGGGCCAACAACGCCTTCTACACGCAAGCGCTGGGCCTGCGGCGGGTGAAGACCACGGTGAACTTCGACGCGCCGGACGTGTATCACTTGTATTTCGGCGACGAGCTGGGGCGCCCCGGCACGGTGATGACCTCGTTCCCCTTCCCCCGCGCGGCGCGCGGGCGCCGTGGCGCGGGCGAGGCCACGACCACCGCCTTCGCCGTGCCGGAGGGAAGCCTGGACACCTGGGCGGCGCGGCTGGCCCTGCTGGGGCCGACCCGGCGCGAGACGTTCCTTGGCGAGGAGCGGCTGCTGGCCGAGGGGCCGGACGGCGAGGGGCTGGCGCTGGTCGAGGTGGCGGGCGACGCGCGGACGCCCTGGACCGGCGGCGGCGTCGGGGCCGACATGGGCATCCGGGGCTTCCACTCGGTCACGCTCACCCTGCGGGACGCGCGGGCCACGGCCGACCTCCTGCGACTGATGGGCTACGCGGAGGCGGGCCGCGAAGGGTCGGTGACGCGGATGCGCCTGCCGCGCGGCAATGGCGCGGAGATCGTGGACCTGCGCGAGGACGCCTCGGCCCCGCCCGCACGGCAGAGCGCGGGGTCGGTGCATCACGTCGCCTTCTCGGTCGCCGATAAGGCGGCGCAGGCCGAGGTCCGGCGCGAGCTGGCCGAGGCGGGGGTCCAGGCGACGCCCTCCATCGACCGGGATTACTTCTGGGCGATCTACTTCCGCACGCCGGGCGGGGTGCTGTTCGAGGTGGCGACGGACGAGCCGGGCTTCACGCGGGACGAGGAGGCGGGGGCGCTGGGGACGGCGCTGAAGCTGCCCCGCCAGCACGCCCACCTGCGTGAGGCGCTGGCGCGGCAGTTGGAGCCGCTGGAGGGGCTGGCGTGATCGCGGCGCGGACCGCAGGGGCGGCGGGAGCGTCTCTCCTCCTGACGTTCCACGGCACCGGCGGGCACGAGCGGCAGCTTCATGAGGCGGGCGAGCGGCTGATGCCGGGGGCACATGTCGTCTCGCCGCGCGGCGAGGTGAGCGAGGGCGGCGCGCTTCGCTTCTTCCGGCGAACCGGCGAGGGGGTCTACGACATGGAGGACCTCGGCCGCCGGACGGAGGCGATGGCCGGGTTCGTGGCGGAGGAGGTCGCGCGGACGGGGGCGACGCGGGTCGCGGGCCTGGGCTACTCCAACGGCGCGAACATCCTGGCCTCGGTGCTGATGGCGCGGCCCGATCTGTTCACGGATGCGGTGCTGCTGCATCCGCTGATCCCCTTCGCGCCGCCCGACGCGCAGGGGCTGGCGGGGCGGCGCGTGCTCATCACCGCCGGGCAGCGCGACCCGATCTGCCCCGCGCCGCTGACGCAGCGGCTGGCGGACTGGCTGGAGGCGCAGGGCGCGCGGGTCACGCTCCACTGGCACGGCGGCGGGCACGAGATCGCGCCGTCGGAGTGGGAAGCGGCGCGGGGCTTCCTCGGCTAGAGGATCACCCGAGGCTCGGGGAGGCCGCGCAACCCGGTCTCGACCGCGAAGGTGCGGCCCGTCTCGGGCATCTGGGCGAGCCTCGCCTGCGGGATGCCTGCGGCGGCGGAGGTGACGAACAGCGTGGACAGCCCCTCGCCGCCGAAGGCGGGACAGGTGCTCTGGGTGGCGGGGACCGCGAACTCGCCCACCGGGCGACCGTCGCGGCCGTAGCCCGCGACCTTGCCCGAGCCCCAGAAGGCGATCCAGACGGTGCCGTCGGCGTCGAAAACCGCGCCGTCGGGGTGGAGGTCGGTGCCCTTGAAGTCGAGGAACACCGCGCGCTCGCCGGTGGGTGCGCCGTCCTTGTCCGAGAGCGGCTGGCGCCAGACGGTCTGGAGGTCGGTGTCGGCGTAGACGGCGTGGGTGCCCTCGGGGTCGAAGCAGATGGCGTTGGGGATCGTCACCTCGGGCACGAGGCGGCGCATCTCTCCCCGGTAATAGCGCCAGATCGCGCCCGCCTTCTTCTCGGTCCGCAGGCCCATGGTGCTGATCCAGAACCCGCCCCAGGGATCGGCGCGGCCGTCGTTGGAGCGGACGGCGGGGTTGGCCTCGTCGAGGCCGGCGACCGTCTCGCCGCGTCCTGTGGTCAGGTCGAAGCGGAGGAGCGCGCCCTTCTGCGCCAGCAGGATCGTGTCGCGGTCGATCCAGCCAGCGGCGGAGGAGAGCTCGGTCAGGCGGTGGCGCTGGCCGTTCACGAACAGCGTCCGGCCGAGGATGTCGAACCACAGGAGCTCCGCCCGCTCGGGGTGCCAGAGCGGGCCTTCGCCAAGGAGGCAGATGGTCTGGTCGTGGACCCGTGCGGTTGTCATGCGGCCTCCCTCGCGGCGTCAAAGGCCGCGACGATGTTCTGTGCCCTTTGGCGCACCTCCTCGACCGAGAGGCCGGGCGCGTAGAGCGCCGTGCCGATCCCGAAGCCGTCGGCGCTGGCCCTGATCCAGGCAGCGAAGTTGTCGGCGCTGGCCCCGCCGACGCCGTAGACCAGCGTCCCCTTGGGCAGCACCGCGCGGATCGCCTTGAGCCCCTCGGGGCCGAGCAGGCTGCCGGGGAAGATCTTGAGGCCCGTCGCCCCGGCCTTGAGCGCGGCGAAGCACTCGGTCGGCGTCATCACGCCGGGCCAGCTTTCCATGCCGGCGGCGACAGTGGCGCGGATCACGTCGGGGTCGCAGTTGGGCGAGACGACGATCTGCCCCCCGACCTCTTTGACATAACTCACGTCCTCAGTCGTGAGAACGGTGCCAGCGCCGATCCTGGCGCGGTCGCCCAAGGCGCGGACCATGCTCCCGATGGAAACGAAGGGGTCGGGGGAGTTCAGCGGCACCTCGATGGTGGTGATGCCGGACTCCACCAGCGCCTCGGCGACGGGGACGGCCTCGGGCGGGGCGATGCCGCGCAGGATGGCGATGATGGGGCGGGTCATTGGCTGCGTCTCCAGGCTTCGGTGAGGCCGGCGAGCGTGGCCTCGGTGGCGTCGGCCTCCTCGGGCGCGACACCCTGGGAGGTGAGGGCCGCGCGCCAGGGAGTCATGAGGTCACCCGCGCCGAGGAGGGCGACGCGCGCGCCCAGCCACCAGCCCCGCGCCCCGGCGAGGTCGGTGCCGATGAGCAGGCCCGAGAGGCGGGCGCGGGCCTTGGCGGGCGTGAGACCGCTCAGGAGCGACTCGGCGCGCAGCGCGAACAGGCGGTTCATCAGCGCCTCGGGCCGGGCGAGGCCCTCGGCCACCCCCGCCAGGAAGGCGTCGTCGTCCCAGGCGTCAGTGGCGACGCTGTGGCGCAGGACGGTGTGACCCGACAGCGCGGCGAAGGCCTCGCCGGTGAGCGAGGTGCGGAAGGCCACCACCTCTCCGGCGCTGACACTGATCCATTTGGGATGCGTGCCGGGGAGGAGGAGCACGCCGTCCCAGCCGGGGTTCCGGGCGAGGAAGCCCGCGACCTTGGTCTCCTCGCCGCGCATGACGTCGGCGGGGTCGGACTGCGCGAGGCCGGGGATGATGCCGAAGGACAGGCCCGGAGTCGTGGTGGGCGCCAGGGTCAGCCCGACAGGGAGCGGGTGGCCCGGCACGGAAGCGTAGGGCGCCTCGACCCAGCCCTGCCGCGCGCCGACCATGCCGCAGGCGACGACGCGGATCGGCCCATCCATCCAGCCGCCAATCAGGTCCAGCAGCGCGGGCTCGTAGTCGGGGGGCGAGAGCTTGCCCATGCCCTTGTCCGAGGTGGCCTCGGCCAGCGCCTCGCCGCCTGCGGTCATGGCCCAGGCGCGGACGTTCGAGGTGCCCCAATCCACCGCGATCCAATCGGGCGTCCTGTCCATCGCGCCTTGGCCTTTCTTTGGCTCCAAATATCCCGCGGGGGTTCGGGGGCGCGAAGCCCCCGGTCCGCCCTCCGCGTCGGGCGCACACTGTGGGCGAGGGGAGCGGAAAGGCAAGACCCCGACCATCAGCCGACGTGATGCCGGGCGTCACCGCGCCTGCGGTTGACAGCGACCCGCTCCGGTAGCAGGGAAACCGGATGACCCAGCGTTCACCGATCCTGACCCCCGTCCTCCTCGCCGGCAGCCTCGTGGTTCTGGTGGGCTTCGCGATCCGTGCCTCGTTCGGGGTGTTCCAGCTTCCCATCGCCGAGGAGTTCGGCTGGCCGCGGGCCGAGTTCAGCCTCGCCATCGCCATCCAGAACCTCGCCTGGGGATTCGGCCAGCCGCTCTTCGGCGCGGTGGCCGAGAAGATCGGGGATCGCAAGGCGGTGATCCTGGGGGCGATCTGCTATGCGCTGGGCCTCGTGCTGTCAGCGGGGGCGACGCTGCCGATCCAGCACCAGCTTTACGAGGTGCTGGTGGGGCTCGGGATCGCCGGGACAGGATTCGGCGTGGTGCTCGCGGTGGTGGGGCGGGCGTCGAGCGCCGAGAACCGTTCGATGTCGCTGGCCATCGTCACGGCGGCGGGCTCGGCCGGGCAGGTGCTCGGGCCGCCGCTGGCCGAGGGGCTGCTGGCCGTCATGCCGTGGCAGGGGGTGTTCCTCGCCTTCGCGGCGCTGATCCTGGCGGTGCTGGCGGTGCTGCCCTGGATGCGCTCCCCTGCCCCGGCCTCGAAGGCCGAGTTGCAGGTAAGCATGGGCGCGGCGGTGCTGGGGGCCTTGCGCGACCCGTCCTTCGCGCTGATCTTCCTGGGCTTCTTCTCCTGCGGCTATCAGCTCGCCTTCGTCACCGCCCATTTCCCGGCCTTCATCGCCGAGGTCTGCGGGCCGATCCTGCCGGGCGGCGTGCTGCATTCGATGGGGATCACGACGACCAGCGCGCTGGGCGCGGTGGCGATCTCGGTCATCGGGATCGGCAACATCGCCGGCACGCTGGCGGCAGGCTGGCTCGGCAAGCGGTATACGAAGAAATACCTGCTGGCCGGGGTCTACACGGGGCGGACGCTGGTGGCGGCGTGGTTCATCCTGACGCCGATGACGCCGACGACCGTGCTGGCGTTCTCGGCAGTGATGGGGTCGCTGTGGCTCGCCACGGTGCCGCTGACCTCGGGGCTGGTCGCGCATCTATATGGGCTGCGCTACATGGGGACGCTGTATGGCATCGTGTTCCTGAGCCATCAGCTTGGGGCCTTCATGGGCGTCTGGCTAGGCGGGCGGCTGTATGACGCCTTCGGCAGCTACGACGCCGTGTGGTGGATCGGCGTCGGCGTGGGGGCCTTCAGCGCGGTGGTCCACCTGCCGATCCGCGAGGTCGCGCGGCCGGTGGCGGCGGTTCCGGCCTAGGCCCGCGCGGCCCGCCACGCCTCCAGGATGTGGCGGCTCACCATCAGGTCGAGATGCGCGCCGCCGCCGTTCTTGAACAGCGTAATCTCGTCCGGCGCTTTGCGTCGCATCCGGTCCATCTCGTAGAAGTCGGCGACTATGGCCTCTGGCCCCAAGACGCTGGCGGCGGTGGGGAGGGATATCTCCCCCGTCTCGCCGACGGTCTTGCGGGAGTCGCAGAAGATGCGGGCGCGGCGGAGCGCGGCGTCGTCGGCCTCGCGCATGTCGGGGCGGTAGGCGCCGATCAGGTCGAGATGCTGGCCGGGGCGCAGCCAGTCGCCCCGGATCAGCGGCGCGGTGGACATGGTGGCGGAGGTCACGATGTCGGCCGCGCGCACCGCCTCCGCGAGGTCGGGGGCGACCGTCACGCCCGGACGAGCGGCGGCGAGGCGCTCGGCCCCGGCGGGGGTGCGGTTCCAGACGGCGACGCGAGCCTCGGGGAAGCCCGCGCGGTAGGCGTCGATCAGCGTCCCCGCTACCGTGCCCGCGCCGACGATCAGGATGGAACCTGCATCGGACCGTGCGAGGCGGAGCGCGCCGAGTAGCGAGTCGGCGGCGGTCTTCCATTTGGTGACGAGGTGGAAATCGATGACGGCCTCCAGCGTACCGTCCTCGTCGGAGAGGAGGTTGACGACGCCGTTGATCGTCGGCTTGCCCTGCGCGGCATTGCCGGGGAACACCGTCGCGGGCTTAACGGCGAGGCCCAGCCCGTCGATCCAAGCCGTGCGGTTGAGGAGCGTGTCGGGGCCGCGCCGCAGGATCACGTCCTCGATCCGGGGCCGTCCCAGCCGGTGCCCGGCCTCTATGGCGCGGGCGACGGACAGCCAGTCGAGGACGGCCTCACCGTCCGCGAAGCCGATGACGTCGAAGCTCATGCGGCCTCCAAGGCGGTCAGCAGCCCTTCGTCCACCAAGCGGTCGGCGAAGGCGTCGGAGCCGTCGAACAGGTGGGTGCGCCAGCCGCGCGCGGCGGCGGTCGCGATGTTGTCGGCGCGATCGTCGGTGAACAGGAGCGCATCCCCGGACAGGCCGCTCTCCCGCTCCAGCGTCTCATAGATCGCCGGGGCGGGCTTGGCCTGCCGCAGGTGGCCCGAGACGAAGGCGCGGTCGAACTCCGCGAGGAAGGGGTAATGGCGTAGCGCCTCGGCGAAGGTCTCCACGCCGAAGTTGCTGAGGGCGAGGACGGGGACGCCCTTGGACCGGAGCGCCCGGAGGAGCCGGACGGAGCGGGGGATCTCGGGGCTCGCCATCTCGATCCAGCGGTGGTGCCAGTGGGAGATTTCCGACGCCCATTCGGGATGCTCGCGCGCCAGCGCCGACACCTCGTCCTCCCAGGCCGAGCCGAGATCCACGCGGTCGTTCATGGCGTGGACCGCCACCACCTCGAAGAAGGCGCGGCGGCGCGGCTCGCCCAGTTCGCGGTCGTAGAACCGCTCGGGGTTCCATTCGATCAGGACGTTGCCGATGTCGAAGACGACGGCCTCGGGCCTTGTCATGCGTGTTCCTCCTGGTCCGCCGGGCGCATAGAGCCCCGGCCCGGGAGGGAGCGCAATCCCCGGCCTCAGCGCCCCCGCAGCGCGCGGTCGAGCGCGTCGAGGAAGCGCGAGCGGTCGGCCTGGGAGAAGGCCCTTCCGCCGCCCTGCCGGAACGGGTCGGCCGCGCGCAGGTCGGCGGCGAGGTCGCGGGCGGCCAGCGCCGGGCCGATGTTGCGGGCGGTCAGCGCCTCGCCGTTGGGCTTGACCACCTGCCCGCCCCCTTCGACCACCCGGGCGGCGAGGGGAAGGTCCGTCGTCACCGCCACGTCGCCGGGCTGGACCCGTTCGGCGATCCACTGGTCGGCCACGTCCGGGCCTTCGGGCACCACGACGACCTCGGCCCCCGGAAAGGCCGAGGGGCGGATGCCGCCGTTCGAGACCATGACCACCTTCGCCCCGTGGCGGAGGCCGACGCGCAGCGCCTCGGCCTTGACCGGGCAGGCGTCGGCGTCGATGAACAGCGTCGGCATCACCCGGCCCCGATCAGCGCGCCGGCCGCGAAGACCAGCGCGCCGCCCAGCACCACCTGGAAGGTCGCGCGCAGGAAGGGTGTCTGCATGTAACGGTTCTGGATCCAGACGATGGCCCAGAGCTCGACGAAGACCACGAGGATGGCGATGGTCGTCGCCGTCCAGAAGTCGGGGATCAGGTAGGGCAGCGCGTGGCCCATCCCGCCCAGCGTCGTCATCACGCCGGTGGAGAGCCCCCGCTTCCACGCCGAGCCGCGTCCCGAGATCACGCCGTCGTCGGACGCGACCTCGGTGAAGCCCATGGAGATGCCCGCGCCGATGGAGGCGGCGGCCCCCACGAGGAAGGTCGTCCAGGGGTCGCGCGTGGCGAAGGCGGTGGCGAAGATCGGCGCGAGGGTGGACACCGAGCCGTCCATGAGACCGGCGAGCCCCGGCTGCACCCAGGTCAGCACGAAGCGGCGATGCGCGCCCTCGTCCTCGGACTCGCGGGCCTGCTGCGTCAGGTGCTCCTCGGCCAGGGCGTCGGCGCGCTGGACGTGCCCCGCCTCGGCGGCGGCGAGGCTGCCCAGGAGGTCACGGGTGCGCGCGTCCGTGACTCGCCGGGCCGCGGCGGCGTAGAAGCTGCCCGCCGACTCCTCCATCCGGTGCACGATGGCGCGGATGCGGTCCAGCCCGAGGTCGGGGTCGAGCCATACCGGCTCGCGCGCGTAGGAGCCCGCGACGTGCTCGCGCCGGATCAGCGGAATCACCTCGCCGAAGCGGGCGCGATGGAGCTCGATCAGGCGGCGGCGGTGGCCGTCCTCCTCGGCCGCCATGCCGTCGAAGACCGCCGCCGAGGCGGGGTAGTCGTCCCGCAGGCGCTCCGCGAAGCTGCGGTAGATGCGGGCGTCGTCCTCCTCGTTGGAGATGGCGAGGGCGAGGACCTCCTGCTCGGACAGGTCGCGGAAGTGACGGCGGGACGAGAAGCGGCTCAGCATGGAGGCTATCTTAGAAGCGTTCTAAGATCAGGCAAGCCTCAGTCGATGCGTCGGATGAGGAGCTGGTTGGCCGCGCCGCGCTTCGTCTCGAAGATCTTGAGGTCCTGCACGAGGTCCGAGAGCTTCTTGCGTCCATAGGTGCGGGTGTCGAAGTCCGGGTTCGCCGCCGTGATGAACTGACCGAGGGGCCCGAGGGCGAACCACTCCTCCTCCTGGTCGATGGCGTCCATGGCGCGCAGGATGATGTCGCGCGCCTCGGTCAGTGGTGCTTTGGGCCGCGCGGAAGGGGGGGCTTCGGGCTTCTCCTCGGGAACCGGCTTCTCGCCGGGAGGCGTAGGCTTGGGGCTGACGGGGCCGCCTAGGTTCTCGATGAAGATGAAGCGCTTGCAGACACGGCGGAAGGCTTCGGGCGTCTTCTGCTGGCCTATGCCGTAGACATCGAGCCCCTGCTCGCGGATGCGGGAGGCGAGCCGCGTGAAGTCGCTGTCGGACGACACCAGCACGAAGGCGTCGAAGCGGCCCGTGTGCATCAGGTCCATCGCGTCGATGACAAGGCTGATGTCCGAGGAGTTCTTGCCCACCGTGTAGGCGGGGGAGTGAAGCGGCACGAGTCCGTGCTCGGACTGGACCTTGTTCCAGCCGGACATCTGCTGCGAGGAGAAGTCGCCGTAGCAGCGGCGCACGCTGGCCTCGCCGATGGCGGCGATCTCCTCGAAGATGGCGCCGGCGTAGCGGGGCGAGGTGTTGTCGGCGTCGATGAGGACGGCGAGCAGCGGGCGGTCGTGGTCGGGCATGGGCGCCTCCTGAAGTCGCGGGCACAGTGCCCCAGGCGGGCGGCGGGGGGAACCCTCGCCGGGAGCGGAGCCCACGCTAGCCTTGCAGGGAAACCCGGAAGCGGAGGAGCGGTTGCAGGGCTTCGACAGGTTGCAGGCGTCGCTGAACCGCGCGGTGGCGCTGAACCGCCCCGGCCAGACCTGGCCGCACGTCGTCGTGGTGCTGCCGTCGCTGTCGCTGGGAGAGGCGGTGCTGGCCCATTACGGCCCGCGCCTGCCGGCGCTGGAACACCGCTACCTCGCGGCGTTCTTTCTGCTCCACCGCATCCCGAACGCCGAGATGATCTTCGTCGGCACCCTCGCCCCCGCGCCCGAGGTGCTGGACTACTGCGCCTCCCTCCTGCCCGAAGGGAGCGACGCGCGGGCGCGGTTCCACTGCGTCGCCTTGGGCGATACCTCCCTGCGCGGCGTGGCCGAGAAGCTGCTCGACCGACCCGACCTGATCGCCACCATCCGCGACCGGATCGGCGGACGGCCCGCCTTCCTGGAGCCCTGGAACGTCACCGAAGCCGAGGCGCGACTGGCGCTGGAGCTGGGCGTGCCAGTGAACGGCTCGGCTCCGGCGCTCTGGCCGCTGGGATTCAAGGGAGCCGGGCGGCGGCTCCTGCGCGAGGCCGGGGTGCCGCTGCCCGCCGGGCGGGAGGGACTGATCGGCGTGGAGGACACGCTCGACGCCATTCGGGCGCTGCGGGCCGAGGACCCGGCCCTCGTCCGCGTGATCGTCAAGCACGACGACAGCGCGGCGGGAGACGGGAACCGGGTCGTGGACCTGTCGGACGATCCCGATGAGGCGGCGCTACGCGACCGGCTCGGCGCTTTCGGCCCCGCCTACTGGGAGGAGATGGCCAAGGGCGGCGTGGTCGAGGAGATGGTCGCAGGCGACCGCTTCACGTCTCCCTCAGTGCAGGTGGACATCCTTCCCGACGGCACGGTCGAGGTGCTTGCGACGCACGAGCAGGTGCTGGGCGGCGAGGACGGGCAGGTCTATGTGGGCTGCCGCTTCCCGGCCGAGCCGGCCTACGCGCCCGAGTTGGCAGATCACGGCCGCCGCGTGGGTGAGGCGCTGGCGAAGGCGGGAGCCCTGGGACGCTTCGCGCTCGACTTCGCGGCGGTCGGGACCCGGGGCGCTTGGCGGGTCGTGGCGCTGGAGATCAACCTGCGGAAGGGCGGGACGACGCATCCCTACGCGTGCCTGCGAAACCTCGCGCCGGGCCGCTACGACGCCGAGGCGGGGGTCTGGCGGGCCGATTCGGGGGGCGTCCGCGCCTATGTCGCGAACGACAACCTTGTGGACCCGGCTTGGGTCGGCCGCCCGCCGTCCGAGGTCATCGGACGGGTGCGCGCGGCCGGGCTCCAGTTCGACCCGGCGCAGGGGACGGGGGTCGTGCTGCTCATGCTGTCGGGCCTGTCCATCGACGGCCGCTTCGCCGCCGTGGCGATCGGGCGCGACGGAACCGAGGCGCAGGCGCTGATGGACGCCCTGCCCCCGGCCCTTGGGGCTTAATACACCACGACGCTGCGTATGCTTTCGCCTCGTTTCATCAGTTCGAATCCGTCGTTGATCCTGTCCAGCGGCAGGGTGTGGGTGATCATGGGG